>NZ_CP053858.1:0-486984 GCF_013285525.1 Agrobacterium pusense | reverse complement strand
ATCGTCCCCTTGGCGGGCAAAGTTCGGTTTGCCGACTAAATCCCGCCAAAGATACAACATGATTCTCGCGCTACGTCCAGAGATAAGGGTTGATCGACCCTCAAGGGGATCATCTGCCGTTGAGGCCGTGACGCTGAAACGGCTACAACCTGTCGCGTAAATTGCTAGTCGCCGCGGCCTGTCTAAAAACGCGTTGCGGTCATCTATTTATGTTTTCACTATTGCCTGCATTGCCTCGGCCGCCCAATACATGAGATCATGATTCCAGGGCGCGACAGACTATTGCACGATCTGGCCGAGATGGCGCTTCCTGACGAGAGCCCGCGAAACCGGCAGAGCGACCACCGAAGATACGTCTCGTCCGCGAACGCCCTTGGCGACGCTACTACTTATCAAAAACGGCAGCATCAAAAACGACAGCTTTCGCACGGCTCTCGGCCCTGATGCCGGGGTGCCGGGGTGCCGGGGACAAATGCTCTCCATGTCCTCGTGTCGCCACCGTCTGAGCCGTTGACGGAAAGTCGGCTCTCGAACTCCGTCGTCGCAAGACCGATCACCATCATCATGAGCTCCCTGGTACTCGTCGGTCAGCTTCTGTCGGGGATTGTCTCGCGGACGGCGTTAGCGGCGCGTTTAGTTTTTTAAAATTCGTGCACTGGACGCAACCGGGCCCGAGGCGGATCGTTTTCTGAAATGGACGACGAACAAGAGCATCAGCCCAACAACCCGGTTTTGGAAACGGTGTCGTTTCCGTTCGACCGCATGACCGTCGCACGGTTCCGAGAGACTTTTCCCAAGGCGCGATGGAGTGACCGCCTACAGGCGTGGACAGTTCCCGGCAGCACGGCGCGGCGCCGGATTGACCGATGGCTGGCGTCGGAAGCCGACCGCAAGGCTCCCTTCGAAGAGGAGAGGGGACGCGACCTCTTCGAGTTTGAGCCTATATTGAGCCCGTACCTGGAGGTCCACGGCGGCGGTTTGCGCGTCCGAACGCCCTATTCGCGTGCGGTCGTTGACGAACTTCGGCAGATTTCCTTCGCCCGCTGGAACGGTGAAGCCAAAGCTTGGGAAGTGCCCTTTGCATTCTATGAGGAGCTACAGCAGCGATGGGAAGCTATTGAAGATGCTGCAAAACGGGCCGAACCAGAGGAAAGACGCAAGAGAGCCCAAGCCAGAACAGGCACGGAGGAAGAAGCGAGGACAAAGCGGCGCGCGACGGAACGCAGGAAGAAAAGGCTTCCCGTTGCAAGTGACGAAATGCCGCCCCTAGGACGACCGGTGGCTACGCCTGCCTATGGAGTAGTTGTCGCCACCGAAGTGACCGGAGAACTTGTCGATCCGGCAGAGGTCGCAGAGCACCATCCTGGCGTCAGCGATGAACATGTGTGGGTACTGTGGCGATTGCCCACACTGGAAGAGCTGATTCACACCTGGCCGGCACAACACGAACCGATCCAGTTTGATAGGAACCGCGGTTGGTGGCAGCCGACACTGGATGAATTGCGGGATGCGAGACGGCAGGCGAAAATGCGTGAACGACGCAAGCGCAAGGACGGCCACGCCCACGACGGGGCGCGGGCGGGGCAGATTTAATGTCGAACTGGTAGGGCATCCTCGACGTTTCAAAGTAGCAACAATGAATGGAGCCTCACATGCACATCGATGGCGCATGCCAATGCCGAAAGATCACGTATGAAGCCGAGATCGACCCGCAGGACGTCGCAATCTGCCACTGTACCGACTGCCAGAGGTTGACCGGCTCCGCGTATAGAGTGACCGTCAGCACACACCGCAACCGGTTCCAGATCACGTCCGGTACGCCCAGACTTTACGTAAAGAGCGCCGACAACGGCCGCAGGCGGCTCCAGTTCTTCTGTGCCGACTGCGGATCGCCCGTCTACACGACCGGAGAGCATGAGGATGCAGAGCAGATTGGGATCAGATTGGGAACGGTGAACCAGCGCCAGGAACTGAGGCCCCGTTCGCAGAGCTGGTGCTCTTCGGCTTTGCCATGGGCGCAGAGCCTGACCGATCTTCCGGGTAGAGCGAAAGACTAAGCGTCGGTCAAAGAGGCTTGTTACGCCATCCTGGTCACGGGCCTGGAGAAGCTCGACTTGCAGTGCGAACTGTTGTTAGGTGAAGACGCGTCGGAGCGAATGTGTCGGAGGGGCCGCATGAGACTCAGGAACCAGATCCTTGCACTGGCAATAGGGCCCCTTGTTCTTGCCATTATCGTTATCACGGCGCTCATCACCTGGCAGTCCATGACGCTGGCACGCACCAGTATCGATGCCTTCGAGCGAAACATGCTTGCGGCAAAAGAGGCTGAACTTCTCAACCTCACCAATCTTGCCCTTTCCGCGATCCGTTCGGTTTACGATAGGGCCGGACCGGATGACGAAGCGGCCAAGGAAGAGGTCAAGCGTATACTGACGGACCTCGATTATGGAAGGGACGGTTATTTCTTCGTTTATGACTATGATGGGATAAATGTCGTTCATCCGCGGCAGAATTTCCGCCCCGGCAATAACTGGCTTGATCTCTATGATCCTGACGGCAACAGGGTTATCTACGACCTGATTCAGAAAGCCAAGGAGGGTGGTGGCCTCGTCCAGTACAAATGGGAGAAACCCTCCACACGCAAGATGGCTGACAAGCTTTCATTCGCCGCCGGCCTCGACAAATGGCGCTGGATGATCGGCACAGGTGTCTATCTGGATGATGTTTTCGCGGCGACGGCGGCGGCCAAGGAAGAACTACGTCACTCCATCACATGGAATTTCCTGATTGTTGCATTGTTTTCGGTCCCTGCGGTGCTGCTGGTGTTTGCCACATGTATGGTGCTCAATCTGCGCCAGCAAAGACTGGCAGACGGGCGTCTCAAAGCATTGATGCAGAGGGTGATAGATACTCAGGAAGAGGAGCGCCTGCGCATCGCCCGCGAGTTGCACGACGGCATCTCTCAAAATCTGGTCGGCGTCCGGTTCGCAATCGATCTTGCGCGGCGCAAGGTGACGCCGGAAAACACGGGCGCTGTCGAAGCGATTGGCAAGGGTGCGTCGGCATTGACCGAGGCGATCAAGGAGGTCCGTCGTATCTCTCATGATTTGCGACCCCGCGTTCTCGACGATCTGGGGTTGTCTGCGGCGCTGGAAGCACTGATTTCAAGTTTTTCAGAACGAACCGGCATCGCGGCCACGCTCGAGTCCGTGGCTTTCAAGCACATGCTGCTTCCGGAAGCACGCGTCGCCCTTTATCGTGTTGCCCAGGAAGCGCTCACCAATATCGAGCGCCATTCCGATGCAACGCAGGTGACCATCAGGTTCTCCAGTCGAGATGAAAGGGTGCAGATGGTCGTCAGCGACAATGGCCGCGGATTTCCGGGCGCCCGGACAGAGAAGGAGATGCCGGTCAGCAAAGGCCTTGGGTTGCGAAACATGCAGGAACGCATGACCCATTTCGGAGGCAGGCTTGAAGTCGAAAGCTCCGCAAAAGGCACTGTTTTGCGCGCAGTCCTGCCCATAACCGCCATGAAGGATCGCGGCCAACGCCTGCGGGAGGCTGCAGAGTGAACCTTCATCCGATCCGTGTCCTTCTTGTCGATAATCACCCTCTGGTTCTGGACGGGTTGAAGGCTGTGCTTGAGACCTATGAGCATATTGAGGTCGTTGGAACCGCGGCCTCTGCCACGGCGGGTATTGATGCGGCTGTCGCCACGCAACCCCATGTCGTGCTGATGGATATAAACATGCCGCAGATTAATGGCATCGATGCTCTTGAGCTATTCAGGGAGAAGCAGCTTTCCTTTCGGGTGCTGATGTTATCCATGCATGACAGCCGGGAATATATATCGACGTCGGTCATGTATGGTGCCGCCGGTTACATCCTCAAGGACGTGGCGACCGAAGAAATTGTGGCTGCAATCGAAACCGTGGCCGCCGGCGGAACCTATTTTTCCTCGGGTGTTCGAGATGTCCTCATGGAGGGATCGTCCGGAAGGCTGAAGGAGCTGACAACACGTGAGCAGGAAGTTCTCCTTCTGATCGCACGCGGGAAAAGTAATCGCGATGCTGCTCTTACGCTCGATATCTCCGAGCGCACGATGGAAACCCATCGCAAGAACATCAAGCGGAAACTTGATATCGCGACGACCGCCGGCCTCATTCGCTATGCGGTAGATAACGGACTTATCAAAGAGTAAGACGAGGCTGAAAATCGGGTCCCGAAAATGTCGCCATTCCGGGATCCGATACACGTTTATCCGGTCTTATTTACCTGCCGTCTGCATCGCATAGCCGTAGCTGTCATAGGTATATTCAGCAACGCGGAACCACTCAAAGCTCTCATCGCGGAACTTTTTCCAGCCGGGATAGATCTTGGCCCACGCCGGGTGCTTCTGGGTGTATTCGTCGTAGAGCTCAAAGGTCGCCTTGTAGGCGGCGTCGAGGACATCCCGGGGCAGCGGTCTGAGCTGCGTGCCCTTGGACACCAGCGAGCGGATCGCGTCCTTGTTCTTGACGTCGTAGAGTGCCTGCATGTTGATATTGGCGGCCTTGCAAGCGGTATCTAGCGCTGCCTTGTATTCATCGGGCAAGGCCGCATATTGATCCTTGTTGACGAAGAAGTGGATCGTCAGTCCACCCTCCCAGAACGCGGGGTAATAATAATAGGGCGCGATCTGGTAGAAGCCGAGCTTTTCGTCGTCGTAAGGGCCAACCCACTCAGCGGCGTCAATGGTTCCCCGCTCCAGCGCGGGATAAATATCGCCGCCCGGAAGCTGCTGGGGCACGGCGCCGAGCTTGGCCAGCACCTGTCCCGCAACGCCGGCAATTCGCATCTTGAGGCCCTTGATATCCTCGAGGCTCTTAATTTCCTTGCGGTACCAGCCGCCCATCTGGGCACCCGTGGCACCACCGGGAATGCCGATGACGCCATAGTCGGACAGGAACTCGTTGTAAGCTTCGTTACCGCCGCCGTGATAGAGCCAGGCATTTTGCTGGCGGGCGTTCAGGCCGAACGGAATGGTCGAGCCGATGGCGAACGTCGGATCCTTGCCGGTGAAATAATATCCGCAGGTATGGGAGATCTCGACGGTATTGGCTTTTACCGCGTCGATCGCCTGAGCGCCGGGGACGATCTCGCCTGCCTGGAAAACCTGGATTTCGAATTTGCCTCCCGTTATCGCCTTCAGGGCGTTGGACATGACAACGGCACCGCCATAGATCGTGTCCAAATTATTCGGGAAGCCTGACGTCAGACGCCAACGAACGTTGGGCAAAGATTGGGCTATGGCCGGCGTTGCCAGTGTGGAAACGGCCGCAGCCGCCCCGGCCAGCACGCCACCCGACAATAGTTGCCGGCGACCTCGATTGACCTTCATGGATTACCTCCTCCTTTTTTGGATGTTTCCGACGTTTGACGCGCCGGTAGGCTGTGACGGGCGCCTACGCGCCCGCCCGATTTCAGGGTGTCGAGGGCTTTCCAAAGCTCGGGGCGCTGTTGCCGGGTGCAAGGAAAGGATTTGCGAAAGGATCGGCGTCCGTGCCTGCGCCGGGCATAGGGACGTTGATATGGACGGCAGACGGATCGACCTGTTTGGCGCCCGACTTGTAGTGCATCACGATACCAGGGAAGGCGATGATGATGACGACCATGGCAAGCTGAATAAAGAGATAGGGGATTGCACCAAGGTAAATCTGGGTTGATGTCACCGGCTGGATCGTCTGCCCGGTAATGCGATCCCTGTAAGCACGTGTCGGCGCTACGGATCGCAGGAAGAATAGCGAGAAACCAAATGGCGGATGCATGAACGATGTCTGCATATTGACCGCCAGCATGACGCCGAACCAGATCAGGTCGATGCCGAGGGCATCGGCGACAGGTGCGAGCAGCGGGATGATAATGAAGGCCAACTCGAAGTAGTCGAGAAAGAAGGCCAGGAAAAAGACCAACAGGTTGGCGACGATCAGGAAGCCGATTTCTCCGCCCGGGACCGATGTCATCAGATGCTCGACCCAGACATGCCCGTTCACGCCGTAAAAAGTCAGGGAAAAGACGCGCGCGCCGAGCAGGATAAGCAGCACGAAGGAAGACAGTTTCGCGGTAGCGAAAAGGGACTGTTGGATGAGACCGAAATTTAGTTTGCGGTTGGCGAGCGCAAGCGCAAGCGCGCCGACCGCTCCCATCGCGCCGCCTTCCGTAGGCGTTGCGATGCCGAGGAAGATCGTGCCCAGCACAAGGAATATCAGCACGAGAGGTGGCACCAGGGAGGTGATGACCTTCAGCAGCAGCTTGCCGCCACGCAGAGTCCGCGCTTCCAATGGCAGGGCAGGGACCTTCGCCGGGCTGATGATCGACGTGATGATGATGTAGAGCGTATAAGCCCCTACGAGCATCAGGCCCGGAACAAGTGCGCCCTTGTACATGTCACCAACCGAGCGTCCGAGCTGGTCGGCGAGTACGATCAGGACGAGGCTTGGCGGTATGATCTGCGCCAGCGTGCCGGAAGCTGCGATCGTGCCGGCGGCGATTTTGCGGTCATAACCATAACGCAGCATGATCGGCAGCGAGATAAGACCCATCGAGATGACGGAGGCTGCAACAACGCCTGTGGTAGCTGCCAAAATCGCTCCTACGAAAATCACAGCGAATGCAATGCCACCGCGCACGGGTCCGAACAGCTGGCCGATTGTGTCCAGCAGATCTTCCGCCATACCGCTCTTTTCGAGGATCAGCCCCATGAAGGTGAAGAAAGGTATGGCCAGCAATGTTTCGTTCGACATCTGACCGAATATGCGATCGGGAATGGCCTGGAACAGTGTTGCCGGCAGCAGCTCAAGTTCGATCCCGATGAAACCGAAGAAGAAGCCGACGAACGCCAGGGCAAAGGCCACCGGGTAGCCGAGCAGCAGCACAATGATGAGTGCTGCGAACATGATCGGCGCGAGATTTTCCGCAATGAATGCCATTATTGTTTTTCCTTCGATCAGAGCATCGCCGCTTCGGCGTCTGCCTCTGCAACCGGATCAGGAATAGCGCCGCGCAGGATGGCGACGCGCTTGATAAGCTCCGAAAGACCCTGCAGGGCAAGGAGGCTGAAACCGATCGGGATCAGCGCCCAGACCGGCCACTGGATGAGGCCGCCCGTGTTGTTCGAAACTTCACCGGAGGCGAATTTCTGCAGGAACACGGGCCAGGAGAGATAGACCGTGATGATGCAGAAAGGCATGAGAAAGAAGATGGTGCCGAGAATATCGACCCATAACTGCCCTTTGCGCGGAAGATTCCCGTAAACAAGGTCGACCTTCACATGCTCATTGTTGAGGAGCGTGTAGGCGGCGGCGATCAGGAATACGGCAGAAAACAGGTACCACTGTGATTCAAGCCATGCATTTGAGCTCATGGAGAACGCCTTGCGCATGACCGCATTGATGGCGCTGATGAAAATAGCCACCAGAAGCAGCCACGAAATACCTTTGCCGATCGCGGAATTGGTTGCATCAATGGCGCGCGAAACGGCCAACAGAAATCTCATGAGATCCTCCCCAGGAAGCGGCCGCGTACTCCTCAATACACGTGCTGCCGCTCTAATGTGGGCAAGATATCAATGGCGGGTTCTCGCTCAAGAGCTGCCACAGTCGAACTTGTTCAGGCATACCGAGAACTGGGTATAAGAGCGTATCAAAGCAAGAACGTGCTGTATGTTGAGACAAAAGCGCGTTGATGCTGGTCGCGTCGTATCAACTTCACGCGCGGCGGAGATGAAGGTTAGACTGCTGCCGAATGTTTGCCGCCGTCACCGGCCGATCTCCTCGGGGAGACAGTCGCATGTCTTTTTGCAACCATGATCGCCCCTAAGATCTGAGAGCGGTTGCGATCGCTGAATCGTCGACTTAATTGACTGTCTGTAAGCAAGATGGACGCCGGCTTTTCGGGCGCGTCACGATAGCCCAAAGACGTCGGCATGTGCTCGAGTATGGACAAGATCTTTCCAGCCCGGCCGCTATGACAGCGCTCATGCGAAAGGTTGGTCCGCTAATCGCCGCCAGAAGGGAGGCGTGCGAAGCACCGTTATCCTCTCTATGAGGCTCTATCGGTCGTCCAGCTCTATCCGGGCGGGGGCGTGATCACTGGTGTGCTCCCCCCGTTTGGATCTGCTGCATCTTCGAACAGCAGTCCGAACGCTGTACGTGGTCAGGCCGGGCGTATCGTCGTTTTGGCTACTGGCCGGCCAAGATCATCGATGTTTCGGGCGCACCGGCGTTCAGAATGGCAACGTAGTCCCTGAGCAACTGAACCCGGCGCGGTCGGAAGCTCTCCTCCGTCATCTCGATGTCGGCGATGCGGTCGACGCGGAACTTGCGGAAATCCTGACGCAGGCAACACCAGGCAAGCAACACCAGCGTCCTCTCCAGATAGACGATCGCCAACGGCAGCACTTGCCGGTCGGTCCGTTCCTGCTCCGCGTCCACATAGCTTATCACCACGGCGCGTTCTTGCCAGCAGGCCTCGCGCAGAAGGCCGACGTTGGCGAGCGGCGGGTCGCGGCGCTCGAACCGATAAACCTGGGAGGCGGCATGCAATGTCTGGCGTTGTAGTCGATCGGGCAGCGTTGCTGTGACCTTCGAAAGCATGGCGCCGGCGGCCGCCGCTGGCGTGGTCGAACCTGTGCTGATCATGCAGGCAGCCGGGATTTCGCATCCTTTTGTGGATTTCACCTTCCGCAGGCCGGCGGAGCTTACGGAACGCCTCGAAACCGCGCTCAAGGATAACCCTTACCTTATGGGAGAGCGATACACAGCTGTCGATCTGCTGTTGCATTCACCCTTTGCCTGGTACCCTGAAGCGACGCCGGAGAGCGACGTGGTCAAGGCCTGGATTGAGCGCTGCGGCGAGCGACCATCGCTGGAATGGACCGCCGACTATGATGCCCGCGCCGTGGTTGCGGCCTGATTATTGGCACTGGCCGCTCCGACCGTGCGGCCACTTCCGTGAAAGATTGCTCGCGCTCGTTATTTCAGGAAGCTGGCGACAATCGAATGATGGTCGTCGAGCTTCTTGCAACATGGGGCAGGTGCTCCGGGTGTTTTGTGTTAATCCAGCCGCTGACATAAGGCCGCCCGAACAGTCGCGTTCCGATTGATTATCAATGAAGAGTGGATGATGTTCCAGGCAGCCCAAAAAGCGCGTCCGCAATCTTGCGGAGATGTTTCCTGTCACCGCTAAGAGCGTAGCCATCCGGGTTCACTTTCGTGAAAGATGCAAAAACGAACGGCGTCGCCATTGATTCCAGAAGCAATCCTAGGTGTAACATCATCTCCGCATCAACCTCGACGTCAATAATTGCCCCGTCGGCAGCGCCGGCTTCCAACAGATTCAAGACTTGTTCTAGAGAAGTTGCCGGGCCGGCAATGATGGCACCGGCGGCAATAAGCTGCGCGTGGCACGCCGCCGTCAACGACGGGCGCCGCTCTATTACTATCAGCTTTTTGCCTCTGAAGGCGCGCAACACAGGAATATCCTTCTTACTCATTCTGCGCCCGCCCGCGCTACACCGAAGATAGATTTTTGCTACAGAAAACCAGGCAACGTGCAAGCAGGGGTTAAATTACCGCTTGCGCCCAAATCGACCAGCGCACTCGCCGGCCAACTTGTGAAACGGTGATCACTGGTCGAACCGGCCGCATTACTGTTCGGTATCTCTTTGCAGCGCCTCCTCTATTTCCTCCGCGGACACCTGCAAGAACTGGCGCGTCACTAATTGAGCGGAGATAGCAGGTATCTCAAGGTGTGTTGCTACGGGTTGATACGAGGGAAAACTGAGACCTTCAATAAGCTGTTCATCAACGACCAGACGATATGTTCCAGCTTCCAGAGGTGCTACTAAACCATCCAATACGAATGGATTCGCGAAGGTGATTTCTTTGTGTATCGTTCGTTCTTTCATAGTCTTTCACTCTTCCTGACACTACGCCCCACTGAGCCGCAACGTTCATCCCTATCTGTCATCGTCGCCCACTACGTGGATTTCGGCCCCTGAGAAGGATTACCATCGGGAGCCTATAGCTCGATGCTTTCGTTCTTCCCGGACTGTTCATCTATCTCAATCAATTGATGACGCGCTTTCCTGAAAAAGTTCAGGACGTAGATCGTATTGCGCGGAGCACTTCTGATGGCCTCAAGGACAGGCCGTGATTGGTGCAATTGTTTGGGCGAGTCCGCATTTCCAAAACGGCATTTCAATTGTGCCGCGAGTGCGTCTGCAGATGTTTCTCCCGCAAGAAAAAGTCTCATCACAAGAAACGCGGCCGTGTTGAATTGTGGCTGGTCATTGCCCAGCAACGTGGCGTTATAGCCTGCTCTCTGCAAGACTGACTGGATCATCTCCATCTCCTCTCGAGAGATGGCTGCAAGGCTGGGGTGGGAAGACATATTGTCCTCCTCTCGTTGGGGCTAGGGTAACCGACCCTCAACCAGTAGTGCCCTTGACACCGCTACTGACACTTTACAGTGCGCCTGAATAGCTCCAGACGCAAGCGATTACAGTTCGGACCTCAAGCGAAGCTCACCACCCGGTCACTCGGCATCATTGAGCGGCGGCAGCATTCCAGCGCATTGGAATTCCCTTGCTAATGAACCTCAAAAGGCGCAGGCTAATTTCTTCGGTAGCTATTTAAAGGGCGTTACCGCTTCAAGGTGAAATCCCTTGGCCCCAACGAAAAGGAGGACGCGATGTCTTCCGCGCAAAAATACGGCCCGATCTCGTCTCACGATCTGAATATGTTGCAGTCCCTGTTGGCAGATGCCGGCTTTGAAATCGGCACATACCCGCATGGCGACCGGTCATTCAACAAGGCCACTTGCAAGATAATTGATCTTTTTCAGGGTGGAATGACCGACCCTTCCAAACTCAAAGGGGAAATGCTGTTCCTGTTCGGGGTACAGAAACGGGAACGTGTGCTCTCTCGCAGACCACTCGCTAGATATGCAATCCAGGGTCTTCCCGGCTTCAGCAGATAGCGGGGAGATAGCTGTGCGCGCATATGTTCTTGGAAGCATGATGCTTTGGTCCGCATTCTTTCTGGTCTGGTATCTGTTGACGATTTATACCGCCAGCGACAACCTTGAAGAAACGCTATCCGGACCAGCGGGAGAACCTATTCTGTCCGCAGCCGGATGCGCTGTCGAAGTGGCGGCTCTTCTTGCGATGAGCGACAAGCTCCTGAAAGCCGGTGGACCAGAAATGCCAGCAAAATTACACACAAATATTGAGCATTGCATCTCTTTTGATGCGGCGAGTCGACATGCACTTAAGAATACCCAGCTCATAAGATTTTTCCCGGAATAAAGATAACCGGCGGACGACGCCCTTGCGTGGATGCATTTGCATGCCGCTTCGAGCAATCCGGAACGGGTTTGATAGAGGCAAGTTAGTGTTCTGATTGACAAAAAACTAATTTATGTCGCCGGCCAGGCGGTTGTCCCGGCGATGGGGGCGATTATCTTGTGGGGCATCGCAGTCTGGAGCTTCTACCCTGCGCAGATGGCCCATCTCGTCAGTGCTGGAGGCCCGCCAGTTGCGTCCGTTACGCTTTTCCTCAACACGTCGGTTATGTATGCTGGCTTCGGCGTGGGCAGTGCACTCGGCTCTGCGATCCTTGCAAGTCGTTCCGTCCAGGCGATCGGTCTTGCTGCGCCGGATTAGAGGCCATCGCCGTGATCCTCTTCCTCATCTACAGGCTGGCTGGCCGGCCCGACCGATGAACGTGGGGCGACCGCCGACGATCCGGCGCTAAGCGCCCGTGGTTGAGCGTCTTCAAACGAGCGAAGAGCCGGCATTCGTGCTGGTCGCATTTCTCATTGGGACGGCGGGACGCAATCGTAGCGAAATCCGAACGTTCGCGCTGGATTTCGACGGCGCGCCTGACTTGTTCCTCTGTCTGCGCCGGTTTGCGAGCTCCAGCCAAGTCGTCAGTTCTGCGTCATTCTCCATCGCGGATTCGGCCAACGGAACCAATATGATGAGAGGCAGTTGGTTATCGGAGGAAACAGGATTACACGATGCCACGGTATTTTTTCCACGTCCGGGACGCTGACGGTCTCTCTTTGGATTCGGAAGACGCGGTGCTGTCCGGCGACGAGGGCGCCTGTGTTGAGGCCGTTCAGGCCGCGAGGGAAATGCTGGCAGAGAAAATCCTGAAGAATGAGGTTGTGGACGGCGCAGAGTTTGAAGTCGTCAGGAGCGATGGCGTCCTGGTGGCTAAAATTCCGCTGAAACCCGTTGTACGGTTTGGATAACCCCGAGTGCCGGGTGGTGACCGTGTGCTTTCGCTTGATTTTCTTGGAGAGCGTTGAAGCGGGCCGTCCAGCAGGAGTTTCCGATCTCAAGAGGATATCTTGAATGTTGAGACCGGCTTCGTGGAATATGCGCATGCGGGGCCGCCATGATGGTGTTGTAACTTCATGCGACGTTTTTGGCTCTGACATCACGGTATCCAGGGCCAATTCTCTAATGTGACATCGATCAGCCTCCAGGGAAGCCGGGAAAAAGCGTCGCGATGTGAGGTCCACCGGCCGACCGCTTTTAACGTCTGCTCTCGCCGGCCAAGGTGGCTCGGCCGGAAATACGGCAGGGCCTTCAACACCAAGGAAGTCATAAGCGCCGTTCCGCACAGGAGGCGGCGCTGGCGACCCGTCCAGATGTCAATTCAGACGCTGAAGCAATTCACCCGCTACACCGCTGGCCGAGCCAGGGTTCTGGCCTGTTATCAGTTCCGATTGGTCACGACCAATTCGAAATCTCCTCAAGTCAACCACGGCTGTTGGTCGGGGACGTTCCTCATCCCGGGCGGCCTGGACACGCGTGGCAGTAAAGCACAACCAATAGGTGAGGAGACGCTTCGCCAAAAACTAATCGTTGACTTGCCTTCGCAGGTGCCTTATATATCCACCATCGATCTTTTGCTTGCCAAGCTTGTCTACCGTGCGATTGGCACCGCGCCCTAAGCGAACTTCTCTTTCAAAAATAGTCGGTTTATGCCCGCGTCTCATTCGTTGCGCGGTATGTCACTCTATGCTTGGAAAGGGTCCATCATGACCACTGGCACAGTAAAATGGTTTAACTCCACAAAAGGCTTCGGCTTCATTCAGCCTGACAATGGCGGCGCAGACGCGTTTGTTCACATTTCGGCTGTCGAGCGCGCAGGAATGCGTGAACTCGTTGAGGGCCAGAAGATTGGTTTCGAACTTGAACGGGACAACAAGTCTGGCAAGATGTCTGCGACCAATCTGCAGTCTGCGTAAGTGAGATCCGCTCCCCTTTGACCACGGATGTACTGGCACTGCCGGGAGCAATTTCATCGGGGCCAGGCGTTTCGCCTGGCCTTTTTCGTTCGGCCAACGGCCGGAGAGGCAGGGACTTCATGACACAACAACAAAGCAAACTACGTCAGCAGGCAGAAATCGCGTTTCGCAAGCTTCAGGCTCCCGCTCTTGCGAAGAACCGTCCCGACGAAAAGGGGCACGCTGCCATTGAAGCACATAATGAAAAAACGGCAAGGCTCAGGACTGCTCGCCTCGCAAAAGAACTCGCGGATCGGAAATCTGCAACATCCACATTGATCGCCAAGCCTGCCGCCAAGGTTTCGACCACCCGTTGGGCGGGTTAAGCGGTTGCAAAATCGCACTTTGCCCGTGCTCTTGCGAACCATACGAGCACATTGCCAATGATGACTTGAGAACTCAAAAAGGCGAATTTCATGTCAGCGACAACAAATGAGCTGAACGCGATAAACACCGCATGGCAGATCGCTATCCAGGAGATTTTGCGGATGGTGATCCGCGATCTTTACCGTGGGGAGGGCGAGGCGCAGTTTAAAGAGCATATCAAGCGCATCGAGGCCGCCGCCGTTGACAGCATTCACACGGATCTGAGGTTTCGGGGAACGGACGAGTGGACGGAGCTTGTGGTCAAGGAGAAGGCCAGCAATTTCGTCACGACCTTGTTGACCTCCTTTACCTTCGACCGGGCATAATCACACTGCTCCAGTGCGGTCTCGCTCCATAGCCTGCACTCGGCCGCGTACGCGACTTTCAGAAAATGACGAGAGGGCAACGATCATGACGGATTTCAAACAATTTGCTGCAAGTTCGAATGGTGATAACTGGTCCCTGGGGACGCGAGAGGATGGGACATCTGTCGTACGTCACAAAGGCAATCCAGCGTCAGGCGGATACGAGACGGAGTTACGTGTCGAGGAGTTTCTGCTTCTGAGGCCGTATGGTCCCGAGCAGGCGGCGCTGATTGAGCTTCTTGATGCAGGCGCTGATTAGCAAAACCAATGAAGTCTCGACAGGTCTTCTTGTGCACCTTCGCAGGCTCGAATTGCCCCTTTCGGGGGGCCTGGTGCAGGCCCGACGCACCACCTCTGAATTTGTAGGCGAGCAGATCGCATTGGGGCCGTTTATTCCTTGGTTCGAGGCGTTTCGCACAGGCTACCACACGTCAACCCCCGTTTCGGCGTCATTAAGCCGGCCAGGACCTGGAACGGTCCTCGGCCGGGGGAACGAACGGACTGTTCAGGCGCGGGTCTATTCGCGCTCGGCGTTTTCGAGAAATTGATCGATCAGCACTTTCGCAGCCACGTCCCTGGCCGTTTGTTGTTCTTGATCGTCGAAACTACGCATTCCCGCGCTCTCAAGCATAGCATTGAGCCGGTCGAACTCACGAATATTCTGGGTAGACATAGAAGACATTGCATCGGCCTTGCTGACTGGGGCTAGGCTATACTGACTGCCTAACGACAGCGCCCATTCCATTGACTGCCGGTAATGACTCATAGGGGTCAATTGCGCCCGCATGAAGGCCGGCGACCTACCCCGACCTGGCTTTTGGCCTCCACGGGGTCGAACTGCTGCCAACATTTCGGTGGGGGAGGGACGAAGTGTACTCGATTGTAACTGATATGCTGCCGTCGATTGTTGTTCGGAGGCCGTTTGCGGCGTCTTCCACGGAGTCATCGCCCCGGGCACCGCGCGTCATAGACCTCCGCGACTGCGGATAGCCTAACCCTCTGTGGCTTTGCGGTCTTGATCGAAACATAACTCCCTTGATCTTCACAGGGAAGGAACGATTTGATGTTTCCAGAAAGACGAATATAGATATGAGTGTAATCTCAGTGACGTTCCCTCGATGCCAAAGCGCTTGGCCAGCGGAAGGTAAAAATGCCGAGACCGAAAATGCCCCCTGTCGTCAGCACCGGAATCGCGGGACTTGACGAAATTCTTCGCGGCGGTCTTCCCGCATCCAATCTCTACATTTTGCAGGGCGCTCCGGGATCGGGCAAAACCACCGCCGCCCTTCAGTTCCTGCGAGCCGGAGTTGCTGCCGGCGAAAGCTGCATTTACGTGACGCTCTCGCAGACAGCTGCCGAGCTGAAGGCTATTGCGGTGTCGCACGGCTGGACACTCGACGGTATCCGTGTCGAGGAACTGGCGACATCCGGCTCCGTAAACGAAGCCGATGATCAAAGCATATTCATGACGTCCGACCTGCGGCTTGACGAGACACGCAAGGCGATCGAGGCAGCGATCGAGGAACATAAACCGCGCCGTCTTGTCTATGATTCCCTTCTCGAAATCCGGTTGATAACCGGAGATTCTCCCCGGTTCCGCCGGGAGCTGATCGCGTTCAAGGCCTTTCTGGCAAAACAGGATGTCGTCGCGTTGCTGCTTGACACCCAGTCGTCAGATTTTGATCGAAGCGGCGAGGAGGTGGAGGGACTGGCCCACGGGGTAATCCGCTTTGACAAGTCGCTGGAGGAGTACGGCGGTGTTCGCCGCCGTGTCGAGATATCCAAGATGCGCAGCGTGCCGATCGCCGACGGCTATCACGACATGGCGATCCGGGAGGGCGAGGGCGTGGTGATATTCCCCCGAATAATGCCAAGCACCGCATCAGATACCGGTAAGCCACAACTGATCAAATCCGGCGTCGCCGAACTCGACGAGATGTTCGGCGGAGGTCAGGAAGCCGGAACCACAACCCTGGTCATTGGTCAGGCCGGGACCGGAAAATCGACGATGTCATCCCTCTATGCAACCGCGGCGCTTGAGCGTGGAGAAAATGTAGCCCTGTTCCTGTTTGAGGAGCGACTGGAAACTTTTTTTCGCCGGTCAGAAGGCCTGGGCATGCAACTCAGGCAGTTTCATAAGGACGGCAGGTTGATCCTTCGCGACTTCAATCCCAACGAGATCTCACCAGGTGAATTCGGCCGGATCGTTCAGGATGCCGTGACACAGAACAAGTCGAAAGTCGTCGTCATTGACAGTCTGACGGGTTACCTCAACTCATTGCCTCACCGCGACAAAGCGGTGCGCGACATCCAGTCCCTGCTAAAGTACCTGGCGCGTTCCGGGGTGTTGACGATGCTGATTGTGGCTCAGCATGGGCTCCTCGGGCAGAATGTCGGGATCGACGTCGATGTGAGTTTTCTTGGCGACACGGTCCTGCTGTTGCGGATCATCGAGCATGAAGGGCGCCTGCGACGCAATATTACAGTGGTCAAGAAGCGCCACGGCCCGCATGATCTCGACGTCCGGGAATTGATCATCGAAAGCGGCAGCGTCACCGTCGTAGCCTACAACCCCCTTCCCGATTCCAAATGAACGAGTTGCGAACGGGAAACGAGCTGGACTGGGTGCTCGTTCTTGCTCCCTTTCGTAAGGACGCTGATTATATTGCGGCCCTTTTGCACGACCAACAGGTGGCTGCGGTCTCGGCCAGAATGCATGATGGCCTTGAAGATCTTCTTTGTTCGTCACCCGGCATTATTATTGTCACGCACGAAGCGCTCACCCCTTCTGTCCTGACGAAGGTTTCCGATCACTTGGAATCCCAACCCGATTGGTCAGAAGTACCGATTATTGTCCTACTTGAGAAGGCGGCACCGGTGCAAAGCATTCGGGATCGATTGCAGGCAGCATGGCCGAAATCCCGTCTTCTGTTCCATGTGCGTCCGATCGCGCCGCTCGAGCTGGTCAACGCTGTACAGTTGAATCTCCTGGTGCGATTACGGCAGCGACAGGTCCGCGATTCAATCGAACGGGAGAGAGAGCTGCGTTTGGAACTGAACCATCGCGTGAAGAACATCCTTGCCACTGTCACCTCCATTTTCCAGATGACGCGAAGAGGCGCTGCATCCGTGGAGGAACTGGCAGGCGATTTTGGCGCGCGGCTTCAGGCCCTTTCTGGTGTTCATTCGGCGGTCTTCGAGGCGGGCGGGGAAGAGGTTGGCCTCTCTTTGATCGTGGCTACGACAATAGCTCCCTATAACGGTGATGGCCGGACGCGGATCGCGGTTTCCGGTCCAGATATTGTTGTCGGTCGGGATGCGGGGACGACCATTGCGCTTTGTATTCATGAACTGACGACCAATGCCATTAAATACGGCGCGCTTTCTGTTCCTGAGGGTAGCGTGGAAGTGGTTTGGGAAATAACCGAGGGAAATGACCCCATGTTCAGCATGAATTGGGCTGAACGAGGCGGCCCGCCCGCGGTTGCCCCCAGTCGTCAAGGATACGGGACGCGCTATATTCGTTCGGCTTTAGGCTCATTATTCGGTACAGCGCCTGAACTGCAGTTTGGAACGGAGGGATTTCGCTGTCGCATTGCCGGACTAGTTTCACAGTTAAAACCTGCAAAACTGCCGGACTAGACGCGGCCTTTTTTTCCGACGAGGCGGACCTGTTGCGCCGGTCGCGACGCCATGGGCCGGTCCTCCTCCGGCGCCCCGGTTCAACATGTTCGAAATGTTGAGCCCGAAGGTTGGTGCGAGGGTCTGAGGCCCCCGTCGCCGCGCTCGGGCTGGATCGGGATTGTGAACGCGTTCTGGTCTTGTAAGCACCGAAGGACACCGAGCGGCCGGACGGCCCCCGCCATTTTCACTGCGCCCCGGTGAAGGGTTCTTCAACTGTCGCGTCGTCGAGTTGACCGGCAGCCGGCCGTAACGCAAAGCTCCAGAGTGAATGTGCCAAGACGACACCAGTCAACGAGGGGGTGAAACTTGGCGAAAGCGGAAAGGCCTATCACCACCGGTGAATGGGGTTCGGCCGTCATCGTTAACGTCAAGCCGCCCGACATGCCCTGGCCGGGCGGATTTCCACAGACACCAGCCTGCGAGTATTGAGATGAGACTGGCAAGGGGGCAGGGGTGTGCAATCGACAAGTATTGGTCGACTCCTCGATCGGATGTGTTATTATGTCCGCATTGCCACCAACCGAATTCATAGGCGGTGGCACCTGTGGGTTACTACGTGCTCCCGCCTATTCGTGTGGAGGATGGCCGCGTGCCCCAGACATCAAATCACATTGATTCCCTGCTGCGCCGTGTGCTCTCCCGCTGGGCTGCGCGTTTCTCTTCAGATGAGCGGATTCAGGCTCATCTCGTAGAGAAGACCATCAGCGAAATCCTCCTGGAGTTTCCAACTGCGGACGACGCTTCGCCGATCGATGTCGTGCTTCTTGCGACGATGCGGCGGGTGCTGCTGCGAGATTTTCAGCTGCGGCCTGCGACGGAAAGTCCGTCTGACGAACTGCCCACTCGGATCGACGATCAATGAAGAGTCGATGAGGTTCCCGGTGGGCCGAACAGTGCGTCTGCAATTTTTCGAAGTTCTACGATATCGCCGCTCACTTCGTAGCCGCCAGAATTTCCTTTTGCGCGGGAAGCAAAAAGAAATGGCACGTTTGCGCTCTCCAGAACGATGGATACGGACAGCAGCGTGTCATCATCAACCCCGATGTCAATGATTGCGGCGTCTACATCTCCCTCCATCATCGCATCAAGAACGTCTCGTGCAGAGCGAAGAGAAAGGCCGACAGTGGCCCCGGCCGCAGTCATCCGCTCACGGCATGCCTCCGTCAGCATTGGTCGTTGCTCAACAATGATGATCTTTTTGCCTCTTAGGACACGCAGCACGGGGACTTCCTCCCGGTCGTACCGCCCCGAACAATCGGGGCGATTGACGGTTCCGTCTTTCAGGCCGTTCCCGAACATCGCCGATTGCGAACATTTCCCGGTGTTCGCCTGGAACGAACCCGGACAGAGAACAGAAGGTTATCGCAGCAGCGAATACTACGCTGCGCAAGACGGCGCACGCGGTCGTCGTCTATTCGATCCGCGATCGTCCCGCAAGCTCGTCCAATCGATGAAGAACAACATGAACGGTCAACATTCCGCCTATGCCTAATTTGGCTAGGCAGCCTGACCTGCCCGCGTCGCGTGGCACGTTGGTGTCGTTACTTTTATCTGTTTGCGTTCACACGGCCAGGCACGCCAGAAATCCTCGCCGATAAATGGCGAGGTTCTCGTATCCTCTGAAATTGAGCCCTTCAGGCCGCCGTGGAAGGGACCCCGGCGGTCACGCCAAGGACGGTCAACATGTGTGACTGCCCGTCGCGGCCGCTCCACTCTATCTGCTGCCCCGGAGAAAGACCCAGAAGCGCAGCGCCAATCGGCGTCAGCACGCTGACCATTGAGCGTTCGATGTCGGCGAGACCGGGATAACAAAGAGTGACCGACCTTCTGGCGCCGCCTTCCGTCCTGTAGGACACGGTCGATCCGACCGCTACGGCATCCGGCGGAAACCGGTCGTCCTCTACGACATCAGCTCGATCAAGTTCGATAAGCAATTCCTCGGCAACATCGAGGTCGCTTCCCGGTGCTGCCAGTGCAAGAGAGGTCAGACGAGCGTGGTCAGTCTGCCTGACCACGATGGACGGCTTTCCGCAATTGGTGGTATTCATGTCATATGCCTCTGTTGCAGCCCAAGGGCTGCGCTATAAAAAGACTGCTTGTGGATTAGGTCGCGCAATCCCGCAGGGTCAAAGCCCGGGCACAGACGCGCGACAGCAGTCTACGTCCCGGGTTAGTACTCTTCGACGGGATACTCTCGGCTGAGGCAAAATCTATGGAAATTGCTGTTCTTCAACATGGTAGCGCAATCATCGCATTCTTGAGGAGGAAGTCAAGAAGCGCTCCTTAAGGCACTGCCCTGCGCTTATGATCGCGTTCTTCATCGTGAAGTGCAGGCGTACGGGCGCCCGCCGTCCTTTATGACGCCCGTTGGGGCGGCGGCCCTGGGCCTCACAACGGGCAGCGAGGCGAGAAATATCGCGATGGATCCAATGCTGGTGACCGTTCTCTCGGTGAAAGACAGGACCTACGAAAGCTTCAGCAGCCCCAGGATCAGGATGATATCGACCGGGGGATGGGATGCAGGATCTATGTCCGCGTTTACGTTGGCAGACTCAGCGGCCATTGAAACCACCAAAATCTGCTTCGCAAGATGCGATATCTGGTCGATAAAAGCAGACCGAAGCGCCCTCTATAGCCGCAACATAATTTATCTGTCCGGAGCAATGATGGAAAAAGACAAACGTTTCGATAGAAAGCGAGGGCGGGCGGACTTTATGCAGGGACTGGGCTGGATGGCTCTGAGCATGGTGTCCTTCATAAGTATGGCGGTAGGATCTCGCGAGCTGGCATCGACCTTGTCAATCAGGCAGGTGCTGTTTTTCCGCGCTCTGGTCGGCCTTGGCGTAATTTTGCTGGTGGGACGATCACTCCTGCCGCAGATCCGCCAGATGAAACTGTTTCCCAGACATCTGGCACGGAACGTCGTTCACTTCACCGCCCAGTATTTCTGGACAATAGGCGTGGTCTCTCTGCCGCTGGCGTCCGTCTTTGCCCTTGAGTTTACCATGCCCATCTGGGTCGCGCTGTTCGCCTGGTCATTGCTCAAGGAAAAGCTGACCGGGCCGCGGCTTCTCGCAACCCTAGGCGGATTCATTGGTGTTGTGGTTGTCGTGCGCCCGGGGCAGGGCGTCATTGATCCCGCCGCCGGATTTGTACTGCTGGCGGCCGCAGGCTACGGGCTTTCCTTGATCCTCGTCAAGCAGCTTACCAGGGAATGCTCACCTGCAGTCATCGTGGTCTGGATGATCCTCATTCAGTTGCCTCTGGGACTGGTCGCCGCTTTGACAGACTGGAGGGACGTCGGCCTGTCCGATGTTCCATGGATGATGGTTGCCGGCGTTGGTGCGTTGAGTGCACACTACTGCCAGGTACAGGCGTTGAAGCGCCTCGATGCCTCTGTCATCATGCCCGTCGACTTTCTGCGGGTGCCCATGGCTGCACTCGTCGGGTTCTACGCTTACGGAGAAGGTATAGACGTCTGGGTTGTTATAGGCGGATGCATAATTCTGATGTCAAATTTCCAGGCAATGATGTCCGAACGCATGAGGTCACCGACACCAAGTGCATGACGAGCGACGACATCCGGCCTTGCCTGCGGCGAGCCGGCGGTCGGCCTGTGGTGAGGGGGATGCAGATGTGAACCCGTGGCGTCGGAGGAGGACGTGTTTCTGGCGGATCGTGGTTGTCAAAGGCCGGCTGCGCCAATCTGACGGGGGAAATTCAAATGGCACAAGCCGGTCGAAAAATCACTCGCAGTCCGGGCCCGACATCCCGTTGCGCGGCGACAAACGGAATGCACGACTGCCGCGCTTAAACCAGATCTGCTGATCCGCCAGTGACTGTTTGCAATTTTGCACCGTGAGGCGGCTCGGGTTTGGCGGTCGTATCCGCCATGTCGCGGTGAACCGCCGGGTAATGGTTATCGGCCAGAGGCCCGAGTCAGCGGACGATCAATGCGCATCAACATGTGGACCCAACCATCAGCAGCAAAATGCGATCGATACGTCTAAACATCGCCGAGCGGTCCTCTTCCCTCAGACTGGCCGTCCTCTCCGCCCGAGATCTTTTCAATGGTGTCCAGAACGCCCTCCGGCGTAACCTCCTCTTGCAGTTCTGCAATTTCCTGCTTCTGAGCAAGGTCGAGACCGAGTTTTTCCGCTATCGCGGTTACGATCGATAGAAGTTGCGTCGTCTCGTGCTCTGCAAGAAGCGATATTTGGAGATTGAGGTCCGCGCGCTTGTCGTCGGCCTCCGCCATCCTGTTCTGACTGATCATAACGAATGTCGAGATGAAAATAGCTTCTACGGAAGCGACCATGGCCAGGACAACCATCGATGGATCAAACGCCGGAAGGATGGGAAGCAGACCCACATTAATAACGATCCACCCTCCAAACGCAAAGGCATGAATGTAGACAAATATCATCGAGCCAGCGAAACGGGTGATGGCTGCCGCCGCCTTCTCCTGAAGCGAAGCCGTCGCTGCCTCTCGCCGCCGCCGCTCGAGCAGGGCTGCGATGTTACGGTCAAGCCGACTTGAAACGGTCTGCTGCTTTATGACGGGCTTTGACATTTCACCCTCCGCTCGACCAAACCAACTTGATGGAATCCGGTTCCGGCTCGGCGCCCTTCCGCGGTACCGGACGTGCGAGCCCAATTGCCGGCCTGGGCCGCCCGGGACGCGGGCACCATCGTCATCGTTGTCGCGAGGGTCCGAACGCAGTTAGGAAATCAGGCACCTCTGATTTCGATCCCCACAGCACTGGGGAATCCGGCGTTCCGCATCTTGAGCGCTCCGCGGTGTAGTGCCGGGATTTCTTGACGAATCTGCGCTGCTTGATAATGGATATGACGGCCTTGGCTGGCCAGTAGTTGCGCCACACGGATCCTGGCGGCTACCCAACCCCGCCGTCAGCGAACATGAGCAAAAGACATTTGGCACTATTGTATCTCGGTATCGCGTTCCTCGTCGTCGGCTGCGCCACCTTTGTGGGTGGGTTAGGCTACCTGCTCTGGCTGGTTATCAGTGAGCCAGCCATCATCAAAAATGACTTCGGTCACCGCATCGTAACGCGCCAGTAGCCTGCCTCTTGCAAGATACATGCGGCTGCCCGGTCATCTTGCGATACGGCAACCCCGAAAGATACAGGGAACTAAATGGGTTGAGCGGCAAACTGAAGGTGACGGCGCGCTCTCGATCCTTACCGTATCGCGCACACACAGGTGCTGTCGGAGTGCCGATGATCGGCGCTGTTCCACACTGGAGAGGGACCGCAGGCACGCGCGGCGGTTGGTCTCGATGGTGCAAACACATTTGCCCGGCGGGGGGCGAGACGGCTGGTCCTTGCGTGGTGGCAGGAAGCTTGAGACCCCAGGCACTCTTTGACGCCCTGTCCACCATCAACGCTTGGTTGAGATGTTTTCGTCAGGAGAAAAACTGTTGCGCAGTGGATAGTTGTCCGGCAGCGCATAAGCCGAGCCAAAAGCGCGTAACGCCAGGCGCCGCATCGTCAAGAAAAGTTCTGCATCAATTTCAGCCTCGTCACCTCGTGAAGACAGTGTTTTCAACGTCTCGGTGATTGTGTCTTCTACGAGCTTCACTTGCAAGGCGTGGTGGGGCGTGAAACACGCAGCCCATTTTCCCAGAGTTCGCTGCAGCAAGCAGCCTTCGATTTGTGCAGGTCGTTTCATGCTATCCTCCTGGCGCTGGACGTATACGAGCTTCGGGACGAGACGCGACCGCGCGGATGCATTGGCCAGAGACTAGTGCAATCTTTGAGGGAGTCCACTCCGAGATTTGAGGAGTAGAAATTATACGGCCTGCGCACGCAGACTGACCGCCAGACGCCGCGGTCCGGCCACGCGACATATACGACCGGCGTCAGTCGGCGCAGCAAGCCTCGGGCTCGGCTACTGATCCTGTTTTTTGCGGGTTGGTTCTCGCCCCCTCCGGCGCGCGTTTGTTCATCTGGCGTTCATTCATAACGAGCCACCCTGTGTACGGTCGCGTCAGGCGGCCTGACAGAGGCCCGCAGTTTACCCCAGCCCACTGCGGGCCTCTTTTATCCGAGAAGCAGCTTCCATCACGACATGTTCGGGGTGGCAGATTGCGTCCATCGCCCGGAGGCAATAGACGCCGACGCAAAATGCCAGCCACTCGATGTAGCTCCGATTGGCGTCAGCAACAATTGGATAAACGATCCAGCAAAGGGCTCACTGCCAGAAACTAACCTCGTCGCGGTCAGAGGAGTTTATGCGCTTGCGGCAAATAATTTTCGGAGAGCGATTGCGAGCATGGGGAACTGCCGCACCATCCAACATTCTCGCCGGAACATCCATTCGAGCTTCAGGGTTAGGACTGAACAGCGAAGTCTTGACGTTCTAAGTATTTCTCAACGCAGGTGTCGCGGGCGTAGTTCGTGGCGCTGAACCGCCAGATGCGAGGGAAACGCAGCCGCAATCTCTGATGGATCGCGCATTGACGCGGCACTTGCGGAGGTCAAGGAGCGCGATTTCGGCCTGGAAGCGTAATCGACCGGTGCAATAGACGCGCGGCGCGTCGCATTTAATAGCGGAACCTTACCATTCGATGTGCGGCGCTTGGCGCGACGATCGATACCAGAGGAATGAACATAGGTAGCGCATACGATGTCTTGCGCGGGAAGGGCAGGCGTGATGTTGGTCAGCGAGGAGAAAGAATGTTCAGTCATATTATGCTAGGCGCGAGGGACCTCGAAAAAATGGTCGACTTCTAAGACTGCGTCCTGACACCCCTGGCATTGCAACGTGATTTCCAGACCGAAACCGGCGTGGACGCAGGCGTCATCTGGAAAAGCGGTGACAGGAGGTGGCCGCAGTTTGCCCTTCGCAAACCGATCAATGGACTTCCGGCAACTTGGGGAAACGGAGTCCAGATCAGCTTCGCTGCGCCTTCGCGATCTGCTGTCAACGACGCCTGGGAGGCAGCAATCCGTATGGGTGGTATCAGTGAAGGCTCTCCCGGCGTACGGCCACGCTACGCCGCGGACTTCTACGCCGCCTATTGTCGCGATCCGGAAGGCAACAAGCTATGCTTTGTCCACGCCGACAATCTTGCACTCTAGGCCGTACAGCGTCCCGTCCAGGGTTCGTCGATCACCTGCCACGCGGATGAAGCACAGTCGCACTGTTCGACACGGTGCCCTTTTAGCATCAGATCGCCGGCTGGGGCCGCCTGCGCAGCATCACCAATACGGATCGGCCTTACGAATACACCTCTATGGCGGAGCCACGGTGCGACAAGCCGGCCGTCACCGCCCTTTCTCCCTGAATGCACGACGGTCCGAAAATTGCAGTGCCGGGACCGGGTAGCGGGAGTTTAAGCTTCTGCGCTCTCGTTCATGCCTTTGGCGACGCCGGCGACGGCCGTGATAGTGACGACGACGCAGTCGCAAGTGCACGGACCCAAGTTATACCGCCTCTCCGGTATCCGCACTCACCCATAGATGCGCGCAGGATTCTATGGGGCTTAAGATAGATCACTGTAGACGAAAACCTCACCTCCTGCCCCCGAAACACGGGTCCAGCGTGACACGACCGGCGCGCGATGCCGCCTCTGACGAGGGCGTCGCCGTGGCGACGCATGACATGTTCAAGACAGTGGCCAGCAATATCCATGGTTAACATTCGTTAGTCATGGTTAATTCATTGTTAACCACGTGTCCGTAGTTCTGATTTGCACAAAATATCGGCAAATCAAAGGCCACGATCTTGTTCCTCGTACTGGCAGGTTGCTCATTCTTCTCGTCAGAAGGTGGAACACTAAATGCGTTTTCATTGGCTTCCTGCGTTGATCTGCATCGTTGCTGCGGGGATGTCGAGCACCGGCTGCGCCAACCGTCCGGTCGCGAGTAGTCATCAGCCGCCCAATGCGGCCGCTTCGCACAGTAAGACAGGAACGGTGAACGGTAGTCTTCCGGGCGTAACCGGAACAACTGATCAAATACATTCCCCCGTGCGCGAAAAAAGTGAACACAAAGGTCCGCTGTCACTTGAGACGGCCGTCAGGAAGGTTGTCAACTGGCATCCTGCAGTGACAGAAACGATCGGGCGGCTACAACAGCAGACCGAATCCGTTAACGAAGCCCGCGCCGGCTATCTACCGAGCCTCAGTTGGGGACTGGATTCCTCCTACGACAGATCGGATCGGTACAGCCCCGACCTCAACCTTAGTGTTTCACAGATGCTTTATGATTTCGGCAAGGTCGACAACCGGGTCAAGATTGCGACCGCAGGGATTGCGGGCCGCAAGTCCCAAGTGCTGATGGCGGTCGATGATCTCGCACGCGAAGCGGCATACGCGGTTATCGAAATCCAGCGCAACCGTGCTCTGAGAGCCGTTGCGAATGACCAGATCGAGGATGTGAAAGCAATTCTGGAACTGGTCAGGTCACGCACTGATAAGGGCGCCAGCACGCGTTCCGATCTGTTGCAGGCAGAGGCCCGCGTTCAGGCTGCGGAGGCGACGCGCCTGGAGATCGAAGGTCAGCTTTCCCGCTGGGAAGCGGTCCTTTCGAACTTGAGCGGCATTAACGGAGCGGTCGTTGTCACTGACGCGGTACCGGGATGGCTTTCCAGGGCCTGCAGTGCAACAGATTTCGACTGGTCCCGCGTGCCCGCTGTGATGCAGGCGGAAGCAGACCGCAAAGCCGCAGCCGCGCAAATCGAACTTGCCAAAGCCGAAGGGCTACCGACGCTGTCCCTCGACGCGGGGATCGGTGTCGACGTGACGGAACTCAGCTCTTTCGATCCCGACTACACGGTCGGATTAAAAGTTTCGGGCAGCCTCTATAACGGGGGAGCGACAAGCGCCAGACGGAATATGGCGGTTCAGGCTCTCGGCGCATCACAGGCTGCGGAAGCGCGCGCGCGGGTCGATATTCTGCGCAACCTGACCGAGGCCAGCAGCCAGATATCGAGCAAGGAAAGTCTTCGTCGCTCGCTCTCGACACGCCAGTCAACGATGAGGCAGACACGCGATCTTTACCGAACACAATATGTTGAACTGGGTACGCGCACCCTCCTCGACCTGCTCAACGCCGATCAGGAACTACATGCCGCAAGATTCGATATCAGCAACATCCAGTACGACCTGCACAGGTTGAACATCGACTGCACCTACAGTGCCGGGCGCATGCGCGAAGCCTTCGGAATCGAGGGCCAGACAGTTCAGGGCCTAGCGCTTTAACAACTGCTCGTCGCCGGTCACACCGCGCCCAAAGATATGATTTTGCATACTTTTATTCTTGGTGGGCATCATAACAGGCAAATTTCGCTTGTGGCACGATTTGCCAATCGGTGAGATCTTCTTTTTCAATGAGAGCTCCGCCGTGCCACTTCGTCTCGAGCAACTTCCAAGCAAAGGAACAGAAGGATCGCCGGTTTCCAGCCGAGCCGCGTTTAGCATTTGCGTTGAGATAATGTTCGAAGCTCGGAGCCTCTTACCCGTCATTTTTGGTATGCGCCCCTCGGTTGTTTTTTCTTGCGGCATTTGAATTTTCTGCAATTATAGCGATGGGAGAGGGGCCTTTGAGAGGAAAATCCCCTTTTATGCAAGAGACCGGAGCCGATTTATCTCAGGCTCCGCACTTCGCAGCGGTTAACCGTTCGCAAAATCAAATTTCTTGAATGTTGCTTGGTGTTCCAGGCGGCAGCGGATTTCTGTCGCCGAAGTTCTGTGTTGCAGGAGGACAGTTTCATGGTTGCAATAGTAACCGACAAAGTCTCAGGAAATTCCCGGACTGTATCGCTCGACGACCTGGACATGGACAAGCCCGGCATCGTCCAGATTCGTGCAGCCCGCAACGAGGTCTCCGACTTCGTGCGCGATGGCGATGATCTCCTCCTCCGAATGCGGTCTGGCGAAACGATCCGGATTGGACACTTCTACCGCGAGCTTGAGGGTGAGCACAGCGAGCTCGTCCTCGAGGACGAAGATGGAAATCTCTGGCTCGGCGAGCACAGCGACGGCTTGGCGGATTTTCGTTTCTCGCAAATCGAGGGTGTAGACGAATTGGTCGGCGCCTCAGCCAGTGACGGTTCCGTTCTCGGACTTGCGGCTTTGGGCTTGCTGGCGGGCGGGGGAGCTATCGCGCTCGGGGGATCATCCAGCGACGACAGCGATGCTGACGCCGATGCAGACGCCGACGCGGATGCAGATGCTGATGCTGATGCCGATGCTGACGCCGACGCCGACGCCGACGCGGATGCAGACGCCGACGCCGATGCAGATGCTGACGCCGACGCCGACGCCGACGCGGATGCAGACGCCGACGCGGATGCAGATGCTGACGCTGATGCGGACGCTGATGCCGATGCGGATGCCGATGCGGATGCCGATGCTGATGCGGACGCCGATGCAGATGCTGATGCCGATGCAGACGCCGACGCGGATGCAGACGCCGACGCGGATGCAGATGCTGACGCTGATGCGGACGCTGATGCCGATGCGGATGCCGATGCTGATGCGGACGCCGATGCCGACGCCGACGCGGATGCTGACGCAGATGCAGACGCGGATGCCGACGCAGATGCAGATGCAGATGCGGACGCAGACGCGGATGCTGATGCCGACGCGGATGCCGATGCTGATGCAGATGCCGACGCGGATGCAGACGCCGACGCTGATGCTGATGCAGATGCAGATGCAGATGCGGACGCAGACGCGGATGCGGATGCTGATGCCGATGCGGACGCAGACGCGGATGCCGATGCGGATGCCGATGCCGATGCAGATGCTGATGCTGATGCCGACGCGGATGCCGATGCTGATGCGGACGCCGATGCAGATGCTGATGCTGATGCTGATGCTGATGCGGACGCCGATGCAGATGCCGACGCGGATGCCGATGCTGACGCCGACGCGGATGCTGATGCCGACGCCGACGCGGATGCCGATGCTGACGCGGATGCTGATGCAGATGCGGACGCAGACGCGGATGCGGATGCTGACGCAGACGCTGACGCCGATGCGGACGCAGATGCTGATGCCGACGCGGATGCCGATGCTGACGCCGACGCGGATGCCGATGCTGACGCTGATGCGGATGCCGACGCGGACGCAGATGCCGACGCAGATGCGGACGCAGACGCCGATGCGGATGCTGATGCTGACGCTGACGCAGACGCGGATGCCGATGCGGATCTCGAACCCACGGATGATGTGGCCGGGGCGGAAGTGAATCTTCTACCTACCGTGACAGAGGACGTTCCCCTCGGGAGCGATACCTATCTGGCTGTCGTGAGTCTCGCCGGTCTCGACCTGCAGCTGTTCGCCGATGCAATCGAGTTCGGCGTTGAGACCGGCCACACACAGGATCTGAACTTCGATTTCAGCGGACTCATCGGGGCGGATGTCCTCGGAAACTACAGTCTTGTTGTTCAAAAATGGGACCCTGCCACACAGCAATGGACGAGCATCGAGGGAGGAGGACCGGCCACAATCCTGTCCCTGTCACTCTTTGGCGGAACCAGTGGTACGGTGCCGGGCCTGGAGCCTGGAGAATACCGCGCATTCATGGGATTCAACGGGCTCATCGGTGTGGGGGTGGGCGGCACCCTGACCCTTGAAGGCACTGACTACAACTTTACCGAAATCGGCGGCTATGAACCTGTCGAGGCAAGCGGCAACGTCCTCGGAAATGACGATGTGCCGAGCGGCACCACGGTTCAGAGTGTCGACGGACAGACTGTGGAGCCGGATGGGACTGTCATCCAGGGCGATTTTGGTGAGCTCCTGATTCGCCCTGATGGTTCCTACACATATACGCCTTTTGCGAACGGAGCAGGGATCGGTAAGGTAGACCAGTTCGAATACGTCGTAGCAGACGCCAACGGCAATACCGGGACTGCAACCCTCTACGTCCAGATCGGCAGCGACAATGTGACGATGACCTGGAGCGACACGGATCCCGGTCTTCCTGCAGCACTCGAGTTCGCCGCGACGGGCGACAGCGCAGACGCTTCTGTCGTCTGGACCAATATATCGGATGATGACTTCTTCACAGCCAGCGGCTCCACAGTGCTTTCAGGTGGCCTGGGGCAGACGAGCACCTATACCAGTGGCAGCTTCGTCATCACCGACAATATGGATGTTTCCGGCAGCATCAGTGTATCGGTCTTGCTGGCGGCTTTGTCAAACGGCGTCGTTTATCTCGAAAGGGAAACAACACCCGGCAGCTGGCAGCAAGTGGCGAGCGATTCCTTCAATATCATCGTTGGCGGCCTCGGCACGGTAGCGTCGATCGACCTTGCCGGTCTCGATCTCGCTGCAGGCACATATCGGGTTCGGTCGACATTGAGCGGCACGCTGGTAAACGTGTCTGCGACGATAACCAGTGATATCGATGTTACCTACACGGACCAATATGAGATTGGCACCCTGACGGGGGACAGCGGAAAACTGCTTGCCAACGATGATCTAGGCTCTACGTTTACATCGTTCCAGATTTTTGACGGAACAACATTCTTGGATGTAACCGAAACCAGAACGATTGAGGGCGAATACGGTACGCTGACCATCAATCCCGACGGCAGTTACAGCTACACACCAAATTCGGATCTGACTCATTTTACCGAGCCACAGACCGATATGTTCGAATATCAGCTTACCCATCCAGGCGGGGCGGTGGAGCAGTCATCCCTCGTTGTCACCGTTGATCCGTCGGGTGCGGGCGTTCCGGATCAGGCTTCGATATTCGTTGCCGAGGACATTTCGGGTCTGGACGGAATCGATGTTGCGATGAGTGATGATCCGCTGGTCTCGGATCACGATAGCGACGCTGACCTGGCGGGGCTGCTTGAAGAGGACGTCGAGGAACTGACAGTGCCTCTGGACGGCCTGGCAGCGCTTGACGAGCCCGATGAGGGGGATGCCGATCTGTCTCCCACAGAGGAAGGTATCGAGGTGGTCGAATCGCCGGAACCGGTGGAACTACCTGTAGACCCCTTCGGGCATCTGGTGACGGAGGATGAACTGAACTCCACACCTTCGGCTGTAATCTGAATGACCCAAAGACGGCATGGCGGACTCAATTCCCCCGTGTCGTCACAGAGGAAAATCAATGCCCATTTCCGACATGACGACGGAACAATGGCCTGATCCTGATGCGGACGGCGAGAAATTTGATAGATGGAGCGAGGCCTTCCAGTATGTGGCACGTAATTATGGTGTGCCAATCTCACCGGGCGGGGTACGACAACTCGTACAGGCACTGAAGGCAATCGAGACCGACGATTGCCTTGGCCGGCTTGCCAACAAATTGGGGCTGCAGATAAAGCGTGCAGCTCCCGCACCAGGCCTACTCACCAGTTGGCGGTTACCGGCGATCGTGAGGCTCTCGGACGGTTCCGTTGGTGTGGTGACGGGGCTTTCAGCCAAAAACGACGCGTCCGTAGTCTTAAGCGGTGAAGGCGGCGTGGCTACGATCCTGCCGCTCGACGCGCTGCTGGTACAAACTGATTTTATCGTCTTGGCGCGCCCCCAACGTGCAACAGTTGACGAGCGCGTCGACAGCTATATTGCGCCATATCGGGAACATTGGTTCCGGGCAATCGCGTTTCGCGACATCGGGGCTTATGGCCACGTCATGCTCGCGTCCCTGGTCGCAAACCTCCTGGCGCTAGCGGGCGTGATGTTCTCGATGCAGGTTTATGACAGGGTGGTGCCGGCGAAATCGTTCAACACCCTCTATGTTTTGTTCATTGGTGTCGTCCTGGCGCTGGTCTTCGACTTTATCATGCGCCGCTTGCGTACCCGCATTATCGATATCGTGGGCAAACGCACCGACATGCGCATCTCCGACCTCGTTTTCGGACATGCACTGCGCGTAAAAAATCAGGAGCGCCCGACATCCACCGGCACGTTTATTGCCCAGTTGCGAGACCTGGAACAAGTGCGCGAGCTTTTGACCTCTACCACTGTGGCTGCCGTTGCTGACCTTCCCTTCTTCATTCTGTTCCTCGTCATCTTCTGGCTTGTCGGAGGGTCACTCGTGCTGATACCGGTTGCGGCGCTCCTGCTTCTGGTCCTGCCGGGTATTGTCGTACAGCGCAGCCTGAGGGCTGCCGCGAGTGAGGCAATGCGTGAAGCGTCATTGCGTAACGCAATGCTCGTGGAAGCCGTTCAGGGAATAGAAGATATCAAGACGCTTCAGGCCGAGGACCACTTCCAGCAGCGTTGGAACCATTACAACGCCGTTTCGGCGGACGGACAGCTTCGACTTCGTGCCATTACCAATGGTCTTGCGGCTTGGAGTCACACCGTGCAAACCGGAACCTTCGCGGTGGTCGTCTTCATTGGGGCACCGATCGTGATGGAAGGCGACATGACGACGGGCTCTCTTGTCGCCTGCTCCATCCTGGGCTCTCGCATGATGGCGCCAATGGCACAGTTGACGCAAATTCTCGGCCGGTTTCAACAGGCCAAGGTCGGGCTTAAAAGTATCGATGCCATTTTGCGCATGCCCTCCGATCACCCGGATGACGAGACGCGTGTCAGCGTTCCCACACTTCGCGGCGCGTACAAAATCAGGGGAGCAGCCTTTCACTATGGCGAAGGAGCAGGCAGGCCTGCGCTGGCGGTTGGCGAACTGTCCATTGCTGCAGGAGAAAAGATCGCAGTTCTGGGGAAGAACGGCGCTGGAAAGTCGACCCTTCTGCTCGCCATGGCAGGCATGGTCGAGCCGGTCGCCGGGGAACTTCTAATTGATGACCTTGCGCTATCACAGGTCGATCCAGCCGACCTGCGACGCAACGTTGGCCTGCTGACACAGGACTCACGACTCTTTCACGGCACAATCCGCGAAAACGTCACTCTGGGCGCGTTACACGCCCCTGAGCCATTACTGCTCGAAGCGCTCTCGATGACAGGAGCAGACGATTTCGTGCGCAAGCTTCCCCGCGGTCTCGATCACCCGATTCTCGAAGGCGGACGCGGTCTTTCAGGGGGGCAAAAGCAGGCTCTACTTTTGGCGCGCCTTCTTGTTCGTGACCCGGCTGTCGTCCTCCTTGATGAACCTACTGCGGCGATGGACGAGGCAACCGAACGTCAGTTTATCACGCGTTTCAAGTCCTGGGGCAAGGAGAGGACAATTGTCGTCGCAACACATCGCATGCGCGTCCTTGAATTGGTTGAGCGCATCATTGTTGTCGAGAGCGGGCAGATTGTTCTCGATGGTAGCAAGGAGGAGGTCCTCAACACCCTGCGTGGGGTGAAGAAGATCGTTCCGCCAAACGGGGTCCGTCGGAAACTGTCAGAAAAGAAAACCGTGGCGACAGTCGCGGGCTTTCCGTTCAAGACGACGCAGGAGGTATAAATGGCTGCATTCAGCGAACGTGATTTCTCCAGGCGTGGTGGCTGGGCCTTCGGCGATGATGACAGCCGAAACCTGACACGGTCTGCACGCGTTATACAACTGTTCGTCGCTCTTTTGCTTGCTGTGCTAGTCTGGTCATATTTTGCGACCCTTGATGAAGTCTCGACCGGTGACGGTCGTGTAATCCCAATCAGCCGAGAGCAGGTCATCCAGTCGCTCGAAGGCGGAATCGTGGCGACGCTTCACGTGCGCGAAGACCAGGTCGTAGAGCCGGGTCAGATTCTCGCGCAGCTTGACCCGACCAAAAGCGAATCCGACGTCGAGGAAAGCGCCGCTAAATACCGCGCGGCGTTGGCCGCAGCTGCGCGACTTGAAGCGGAAGTCAATGGTACACCCCTGACTTTTCCCGCGACCCTCGACACTTATCCGGTTCTCGTTGCATCGGAGACGGAGCTTTATACGGCGCGAAGGCGGGCGCTAGAAGAATCGCTGCGCTGGATCCAGGAATCACTCTCTCTCGTCAACAGCGAACTGAAACTCAATGAGGAACTGAGGTCGGTGGGAGCGGCGAGTAATGTCGAGGTCATCCGCCTTCGCAGGCAAATAGTGGAGCTCGAGCTCAAAAAGGTGGAAATCAAATCGGAATATGTTGTGAAGGCGCGCGAGGAACTGACCAAGGCGAATGCGGAGGTAAACTCTCTTTCGCCTGTCGTGACCGGACGAGCCGATAGTCTCGCCCGCCTCACTCACCGCTCCCCGGTCCGCGGTATCGTCAAAAACATCGAGGTGTCGACGATTGGCGGTGTGGTCCCGCCCAATGGCAAGCTCATGGACATCATCCCGCTCGGTGACGAGCTTCTGATAGAGGCGCGCATTTCACCCCGGGACATCGCCTATATCCACCCTGGTCAGCGCGCGAGCGTGAAGATCAGCGCCTATGATTACGCTGTCTATGGCAGTCTTGAAGGTAAAGTCACGACAATATCGCCTGACACCATTCAGGATGAGGTTGATCGGGAGATCTATTACTATCGGGTATTTATCAAGACCGACAAGGACGCGCTGGTCAATGCTGCCGGACGGGAGTTCCCGATCGTTCCCGGCATGGTCGCGAACGTCGATATCCATACAGGCGAGAAGACGGTGCTTGAATATCTCGTCAAGCCTTTCAACAAAGCACGGGAGGCACTGCGTGAACGTTGAGGCAAAAGTTGCACTGGCGAGCGAACTCCCGGGCATCAAAAAGCGGCTTTCGGATATACGTATCTTTTTGCGGGGCCGGGTCTGCCGTCTGACGGAGCCACTGCCGGAAGTCGTCCTTTTTTTTTCCGTTTCCGACGGTGACAGGCGCGCGCATGTCATCAATGCGACAGGTTCATCGCTCGAGTCGGCCTGGCAGAAGGGTGTAAGCAGGCTCCTCGCGGTCATGGCTGCGGAGCGTATCGAAGGACGCTGGATCCGCGTCGACTGGGTTGAGATCGCCGAGCAGACGACATGGGCGCGATTGCGCCTTTTGCTTGGCAAGGTCAAGCGGAATTATTTCCGGTTCGGCATCGCGCTCGATTCCACCTTCCGCCATGCCTTCACAGAGCAGGAGCTCAATGCGAATGCGATGCTTTACGGCGGCAATAGTCTTCCAAACTCGGTGCTCAATGAGAAAAATTTCAACCTCTATGCCCGCACACGCTACGACGACCTGCCGACTATCGATTTTTCCCATAATGAAGCGATCTTTCTGTTCTCGACAAAAGGCGTTTTCTGCGATGAGACTGGAGCACTTCACGTGCTTGGAGGTACGGGCCTCGACACCGGGCGCCGCACGATCGACAGGCTGGATGGCGGTGTGGCGTTGGCACTGGTACGCGCCGCGTCAGAGCATCTTGCCCGGCAGGTCAACGTCGACGGTTCGTTTGTCTACGGCTATCATGCCTGTTTCGACCGGCGTATAGAAACCTACAACACACTGCGGCACGCCAGCACAGTCTATGCTATGATCGAGGCATGGGAGGTCACCCGCGACAGGCAACTAAGACAGGCGATTGAACGCGCGCTCCTCTGTCTCGAGACCCAGTTGATCAAGCCCGTCGTCCTTCCTGATGGTCAGCAAGCCGCCTTCCTCGTTGAGGCGGACGGAGAAATCAAGCTTGGGGGGAACGCTGTCGCGATCCTGGCTTTGACAAAATATATGGGCGTCACCGGCACGACCGACCGGACAGGACTTGCGGAGCGGCTCGCTGCTGGGATTCGCCATATGCAGGATCCTCAGAGCGGAGCTTTCGTCCATGTTCTCCGGTTTCCTGATCTTTCGGTCAAGCAGAGATACCGCACCATATATTACGAGGGCGAGGCAGCCTTCGGGCTCATGCGCCTCTACGATCTTACCCGCGACGAGAGATGGCTAGAAACCGTGGAGAAGGCATTCGGCCATTTCATCAGGAAGGAATACTGGAAACACCACGACCACTGGCTAGGATATTGTGTCAACGAACTGACACGCCACAGACCGGAAGAACGGTACTTCCGTTTTGCCATCCGAAATGTCGCCGACTATCTCGATTTCGTCGAGAACCGGATCACCACTTTTCCGACATTGCTCGAACTAATGATGGCCGCCAGACAGACGATCTCGCGCATTGCTGCCGCGCCGACAATGCGCGCGCTTCTAGATAACATCGATCTGGCCCGTTTCGAGAGGGCGCTCGAGAAACGTGCCCACCATCTGCTCAACGGCTACTTTTGGCCAGAGATGGCGATGTATTATCGCAACCCCGACCGCATCGCTGGTTCATTTTTCATTCGCCACCATGCTTTTCGTGTACGGATCGACGACGTCGAACACTATCTGTCCGGTTTTGTTGCCTATCGCAACTATCTCAGGGAGCGTGCATCGTTTCGTGAACTCGTCCGACAACATACGGCATCTCTCACGTGCCGTAGCGGACCCAAGCCGGCGGTTTGTCCCGATGGCAAGGAATGGAATGCAACCCATATCGAAGCCGCCACTGGCGGCACCTGGCTTCGCCAGCCGCCGGATGGCTGGACCGCTCGAGGGCTTTGCACCTACGCCCCGGCGATGCAGCCCGGAGACATGGTCGTCCTACGCGGAAAGGGGGACCCAACCGGGGTGCCGGCCGATACCGTTTTAGATCATCAAAAAACGGCAGGCTTCGTGACCACTGATCCCGCACTGGTCGGTGCCCTCGATAAGCCGGTCCTGCAGGTGGCTGATGCCGTGCGGGCTGTTCTGGCAATGGGAGATTATGCGCGATCCCGGATGACGGGAAACGTCCTGGCTGTGACAGGGAGTGCGGGCAAGACGACGGTCGTTTCCATGCTCGCGCATGCACTGTCGCCGTGGGGAGATGTCGCCAAAAGCCGACATAATGCGAACCTCCCGGCGGGCGTGGCCTGGAACCTCGCCTCTATTCCCTGGGAGACGCCGCATGTGGTGCTGGAGCTGGCTGTCGGCAAAATGGCAGTCAGTGCGCGCATGGCTCGTCCGAAAGTCGCGGTGTTTACCAATGTATTGCCAGCCCACCTTGGCGAGAAGAGCACGGTGGCCGACATCGCGCGGACCAAAAGCGCGATATTCCTGGGCATGGCGCCTGGTTCCAAAGCTGTTCTCAACCGCGACATGCTGGAGTGGGATACGGTGCATGAGGCGGCTCAAAGGCAGAAACTTGACGTCATCAGCTACGGCACCTCGAAGGAATGCATATGTCAGCTCCTGCACTACGACCCCGCAAGCCGGCAGGCTCACGCGCGGATTGGTGAGCGAGAGATCAGCTTCCGGATCGGTGCGGCGGGGTGTCATATGGCGTTGAACGGGGTCGCGGTCCTTGCCGCCGTTACTGCGCTAGGCCACTCTCTTGAACCGGCGATCGCGCGACTGGAAAGTTTCGCAGCGCTACCGGGGCGCGGCGAGGAAATACATCTTGCACTCGGCGGACGGCAACTGACCGTGATCGATGATGCCTATAATGCCAATCCCGGTTCGATGCGGGCGGCGTTGCTCCGGCTGGGTGATCATCAAGGCGGGAAGCGGCGGATCGCAGTCCTCGGCGAAATGGCGGAGCTAGGCCCGGATGCGGCTGCTTATCACAACGAACTAGCCGGGGTGATCGGAGGCATTCCGATTGATAAAGTCTACGTTGCAGGAGAGCTTTATGCTGGCTTCTGGGCGTCGATTTCGCCGTCCTTGCACGGCCGCCACGTCGCGTCGCGGCAGGCGTTGAAGGAAATTCTCCGCGAAGATCTGTCGGACGGGGACGTCGTTCTTTTCAAAGGTTCGCACAGCACCGGCATGCACGAGCTGGTAACGTGGCTGAAGGAAAACGCAGACACAAGCGCGCCGGTGTGAGGTCCGTTGCGCATCGGAAACGTTTATCTGAACTGGTCGAGTTCCATTTCCCGGACCGCGCGACGGATTTCGACCGGCGACTGACCCTGAGCGATAAGTGCAGCAGCAAGCCGCCCGTGGTAAGCAAGAAGATGACGTTGGCGGTCGGCCGCCTGAACGTAGATATGGTGCGGCTCGAACCCGGCTGCACGCAGCCGCCTGACATAAAACAGCTGACTGAAAAACGGGACGGTGCGATCCTCCGGATCAGACAAGACGTAAATTTCCGGTCGGTGATCGGTGGAAATCCGGTCAATCTCGTCGATTGGATCGTAAAACTGCGCCGAGTTGTAGAGCAGCTTGCCGGGAAGCCGGCGACGCCGCTCCCAGAACGCCGACACCTGCTTTACCGAAACGAGACCGGACGTAATGACAGCCGCCGAAATGTCTCTTCGCCGGTTCATGAGACCGGCGACGATTTGCCCCCCTGCCGAATGACCGGTCAAGATAAAGGACGACACGTTGTGCTTGTCCTTGATCAGATCGAGCGTATGGTTCATTAGCTCGATCTCGCGGGGAAACCGACGTCGGTTGTGATCGCCGGAGGAGCCATAAATGCCGGGGCGCGCCATGAAAATCACGGGATGGCCCGCTTGCCGTGCCCAGGCGGCCATTTCTGAGGAGATTGTCGCGGGGGACTGACGGACGTAGGATTCAGTTATGAAACGGACACCTTTGGAGTTTCGCAGCATCACATCGCCGCCGAAATAAACCAGCACCGTTCGGTTCTCGCCATTGGTGAGCCCCTCGGGATAATAACGAATACAGTCGCCCTTGCCGTCGACCTCGACCCACAACGCGTAAGGAATTGTGGCGCAGGATGCCTTTGATGTGTAGGATCCGTTCAGCGCCTCATAGGGGCTGAACGTGTGATCACCGTCGAAGACGGTCAGCTCGCGGGGTTGCGGCAGTTCGAAAGGACCGAGCCGCGGTGCATCGGCAAGTGCCGATTGCGACGCACCGGGAATGGCAAGAGCAAGCAAAACCCACCGCGCGATCCACCAGGCGAGCCGCGGCTCCTCCTTGTTCATGGTGTCACTCCATTCGTAATCTAACCCTTTGACGAGGAACGCGAGCCAACTAACTTCCCCACCTGTCGTGGCTTATTGTGCCAAATACGAAAGGGTACGTCACCCATTAGTCTCGCCATCATCTTCCGTCATCTTGATTTTCCCGCTAGGTGCAAGGCGACCGAGACGCCCGTTTCTGCTCGCGCTGGTGGTATGCCCGATCAGCGAAATTGGCCCCGTCTGGAGTCGACACTGGACACTTAGCTCGTCGGCAGGACACGTTTCTTCAAGACGGAAGAGAACGCGGGTATAACGTCGAGAAAGTCGCCAACTGTCCAGCCACCGACTGCCAGGGACGGCGCCGGCAAGTTTTCAGAATTGCGCCCGAGGAAGCTTGCTATTTGTTGTTCAGATCGGCTGGCGGCCGCCCATGTGTCTCTCCGCGAGAAGGGTCGTAAGGCGAGCACGCCAACATCGCCGCTTTATCAACACGTGTTACTCGAGGTTACCCAGATCTTACATCCATCAGGAGAACCATGGCTTCGATTTGCTGCGTGGCCTCGCGCAGGAGCTCATCCATGTCGGCTTCCGACCTGTCGACTGAGCCCGGCGAGGTGCGGAACTTGCGCACTGCTTGCCGTTGCCTGACGGCGAGGCCCCCTTGCTGTCTGAAGGCCGGTTCGAGCAGATCAAGATAAGCCACCGCTTTTTCGGCAAGCCGGCGTTTTGTTTCGATCCGCCCGGAATGATGAGCCACACGGCGTACCTCCTCTACAAAAGGAAGAAAAACACAGCACAAGATGTCGCCTTTGTCGAAGTTGTCAGAATGCAACGTGCCCCTCCGCCGGATATCATGAAATTCCGCGTGACTCATCGATTGGTCCGAAGCGAAAGGTCAGACCTTGGCGGTCTGTCCCTGTTCACTGAGTGCCACAAATTCCAGGGTCACTTTTTCCAGATTGTCTTCCAGCCACCGCGCCATGTTCTCCTCCTCTTCGAGGTTGCTTCGGAGTGCAGAATAAGCTGCCTGATAGCCTCCATGGTCGCTGAGGGTCAGCAGAGACTTGTAGGCAGCAATTTCGTAATTTTCGAAGGCAAAATTCGCGAGGCTGTTCTTTATGATCTCATCTCCGGCAACTGTATGCCCGAGGCTTGCGAGAGAGCCTGTAATGGAAAGCGCCGTGTCCTTTATTGTCGAGGCCGATTCCGACAGTCCATTGAGGATTTCCTCAAGGCGGGCGATCTGTCCCTCCGTCTCTCGATAGTGAAGTTCCAGTCGGGCCTTCACCTCCGGATAATTCTCGATCCTTGAAATCTGCGGCTTCATGATCGACAGAGCCTGGTTTTCCATGGCGTGGGCATTACGCAGTCCGGTCACAAAAATTTCGCGCACGTCGGTTGTCATTCTTAATCCTCCTTGATGAGCGCCCCCAACCGTTGTTCGCCACGGAAGTTCCCGCCGATATCCGGGCACGCGCTGGCACGTTGCGTGTTGTGCTCGTTCTGCGTGATGGGCCGGAACAATCCCCGCGGCGCCCGGTTGGGCGGTCGATGAAACGAGGAGACATCAGATGTTTTATACCGACAACAAGCTGCAGTACCCAGTGAGAGTGGAGACACCAGACCCGCTGTTTGCAAGAGCGCTTCAGCAGGCAATTGGCGGCGTGGAAGGAGAAATCCGGGTCGCCATGCAATATTTTTTCCAGGCGTGCGGCGCGCGCGGGAATCCGAAATTTCGTGACCTTCTCATGAACACGGCCACGGAAGAACTCGGTCATATCGAAATGCTCGCCACCGCCGTTGCCCTCAATCTTGAAGGTGCGCCCCTTAAGCTGCGGGAGGAAATCTCTGGCGATGCGGTGGGAGGAGCCGTGCTGAACGGAGTCAATCTGAAGAACATGCTATCGTCCGGGCTCGCCGCTATGCCCGTCGATTCAGACGGCGTGCCTTTTGACATGTCGCATATTTATGCCAGCGGAAACATTGCTGCCGACATGACCGCCAATGTTGCCGCGGAATCGACAGGCCGGGTGCTTGCTGTGCGGCTGTACAACATGACCAACGACCCGGGCATGAAGGACATGCTGTCGTTCCTCATTGCCAGAGACACGATGCATCAAAACCAGTGGCTTGCCGCGCTGGAGGAGTTGGGCGGGGCAAAAAATGTCTTTCCCATTCCCAACAGCTTTCCGCAAGAGCTGGAACAGCAGGAGTTCAGCTACTCCTATCTGGGCTTCCAGTACGATGGGAGCGAGCCGGCGCAAGGTCGCTGGAGCACAGGACCCTCCATCGATGGGAAAGGGGAGCTTTCGACAAAGATCTCCGAGCCCTTAGGGCAGAAACCGGAGCTCGGTCCTGCCAAGCCGGGCGGCGGGGCGCAGAAGGAACAGATGTGAGCATTTTGCCACCCAAAAAACCCGCCTCCCAGGAGGCGGGTTTCGCGCAGAGGAAAAAGGTGATGGCAGTGGAAGCTTTATCGGGAACATGGGTGCTGGTAGGCGTCGCCGACTTGGTAATCTGGCTCTTCGGCGGTGTGTTGAACGCCGTCAGCTACAGTAGCCCGCCAAGGCCAAGCGGTGGTTATGCTACGGTTGTGATGTCTGCTCTGTTTGTGGCTGGTGGCGTACTCGAGCTCGTTATGATTGTAGGCATCCTGACGGAGTCCCTGTCGAACTAACGGTCCCCGAAACGTCGAAGTAAGGGAGAGGTTCGTTCCGCTTTCCAGAGCTTGACCAGTACAGCGCGAAGCAGATCGGGGATATCGCCTTCAGCCACCGCTTGAGAAGTCTGCGCGTTCCCAAACGCACTGCGTTTGGACGCCGGAGCTTGACATGGATCAGAAACGACTACCGGCGCGTAGTCACCCCCTTTCTGGTTGGCGACCAGACATCGCGCACCGGACGCAGCTCGAAGCAGGCTGGCCAGCCCGTTCAGCGAGCGTTGGCGGTCGTGTCAAATCCTTGACGGATCCGCTGGGCCAGCCGGGATGAATGATCGGCATACTCGGACACCCGTACATGCCTACTCATAGATGCACGCCGGTCGCCTCGCGTGATAATCCAGCATGGACTAGTCGCGCAGGTGCAACAGCTTGAAACAGCCGGCGCTGCTGGGACGACAGCTGTAACCGGGCAACGAGTATCAATGACACCGGAACCGAGCCGGACCTTTGCGGCAACCGAGGCTCCATTGGGCTTGCCTCAACAGGCGCCATTGCCACTGTTGCCCGTAAATCCGGCGCTCTCATTCAGACAAGCTGCGCGTCCGGAGTTTTTGGAAAAGGACTATACCGGACAGGCAAAAACAGAGGGAGTTGGTGACAATGATCGGCCATTCGCCTCGAAGAAGACCGAACGTCGTCCAAAGCGCAAATCCGGTTACAGTCAACATATACATCCGCACTGAAATCGCTTCCGTGTCGCCTGACCGCGTAACCTTCCAGACTTGAGGGATGAAGCTCGCCACGGAGCATATTGATGCGAGATAACCAACGAGCAGACCGCTGTCCATGAGCAACAGGTTTCCTTTTCCCAGTCCGTTCCAGATCCCTTGGATACAGGATGACGTTAACGGCGTTGCGGTAATTTCGGGAGCACCTCGCGCGCCATGAATCGAATGAAGCCAGCCTGATCGCGAGAGACGTTGTGAATGTAAACTTCGCCGACGCCGTAGGGACGGCACTCATCGAGGAGCCGAAGGATGTCGCCCGCAGTGCTGACAAGGGGGACGCACTCGTCCATCTCCTCCGGCGGGACCTCGCGGGTCAAGTTGTCAAAATCTGCCGGACTTGCAAGGTCCGCGAGGAGATCTGCCCGTGCGGCTGCCGTTCGCCACTGGTCCCAGGCGGCGATACGCGCTTCGTCCCGTGTGGCCCCCCAACTGAGCTGCAGCTGGAGCACGAGCGGCTTTTCAACGCCACCCTTCGCTCGATACCGGTCAAGAATGTCCGCCATCTCCCGAGCCGGCTTGCGTACCGTCAGGAGACCATCTGTCCAGCCCCCCATCCATGCAGCAGTGTCCGCTGACAGTGCAGCGCCGAACACGACCGGAGGCCGCCTGGGAAGCGACCAGAGCTTCGCATTGTCGACGGAAAACCATGGCAATGCACGGGACACTGTTTCACCGCTCAGAAGACCTCGCATGATGTCAGCCCCCGCCTGCAGACGTTGGTCGCGCTCCTGCTTGTCCGGCCAGCCCTTGCCAACGACATGTTCGTTTACAGCTTCGCCGCTTCCGACTGCGATCCAGCGAAGCCGGTCGGGAAACATTTCCGAGAGAGTGGCAATCAGGTGCGCAAGCGTAACCGGGTGATAGCGCAAGCCGACGGGAATGGCGAGGCTGCCAAAGGGCAGCGTCGTGACCGCCATGGCAGCTCCCAGCCAGGTCCAGTTGTTGCCTGAGTTGCCTTGGCGCTCACTCCACGGGGTAATATGGTCAGAGGTCATCACAGCATCGAAACCCGCTCGCTCGGCTTGTTTGACGAATGACAGCAACTCGGCGGGTGCGAATTGCTCGTGAGACGCGTGGTATCCAATGATCATGTCCTGGCTCCTGTCTGCTACAGTCTTTCAATGGATAATGCGCGTACGATGATTTCATCTTGGGAAAACAGCGTCTCAAGACTTTGGCGATACTGCGCCCACCAGTGGCGATCGAGTTCGTCGGTCATGACCTCGAGCAGAAGGATACGGTCCTGTTCAACCTTCCTGCCATCCTTCCATAAGCCGTCGGCCGGGATGGGATCATGAACCGTCACACCGCCGAAACGGTTGGTCAGTTCGACACGGACCGTTTCAAGCGCGCGGTCAGACACAGCGGGAGTGACAGGAAGCAGGATCTCAACAAGATAAGGCATGTGGTCGCTCCGGTTGAATGGGCCTCAGCGTCGCCATCATTTACTGGTCCCTCGCCGAAACGCGGGAACTATCGGTTTGTTTCCACACGCGGGGCACTACCGATCGGCATCGCGGCGACTGCACTGTGCCACTTGCATTGGATTTGTAGGAAGCCGGTGGCGCCACACCTGCTTGTCGTCTTACAGATTGCTAACGAATTAGCCCAGCTATCAGGCGCTCGACGTCCTCTGTGACGTAGGGCTTTGAAAGTGTCGGCACGTCGGCATATGAACGGTCCAGTCCCTTGGCACCATAGCCCGACGCGAACGCGAACGGGATGCGTTGTTCCCGCAAAATTTCCGCTATCGGATAACTCGTTTGTCCATCGAGATTGACATCGAGAATAGCGACATCAAAGTCTCCACTACGCGCGATTTCGCAACCCTGCTGCACGCGCGACGCTATAGTGCTCACCTCGTGGCCAAGATCCGTTACGATATCTTCCATCAACATCGCCACCAGTGCTTCATCCTCAACGATGAAAATGCGGAGCTTCCTTCCAGGGACAGTCATCAGTGTTTGTTCCGTTCGTCAGGATGTGAGGCGGGCAGGGGCGCGGTCAAACTGAAGTTTACGCCAGACTTGGGAAACGACAGGAGGACCTGCGCATTCAGTTCACGAGCCAGGGCCTGTTCAAGAAGACGGCTGCCAAATCCTCTTTTTTCGGGAGCCGTGACGCTTGGACCATGTAGCTCTCTCCATCTGAGATGAAGCCATTTGTCTTCCCCGTCTCCCTCAATATTCCAGTCAACGGCGACTTTGCCTGCATCAACCGACAGAGCCCCATGTTTCGTTGCGTTGGTGGCAAGTTCGTGAAAGGCCATCGACAGGGAGAGCGCGAGTTTGGGATTCAACCGGCAGGGCGGTCCCGATACCTCAAGCTGGCGCTCCCGATCGGGGCATACGGCCTGGAGCGCCCTGTTCAGAATCTCTAGCAGATCGGCACCCCGCCAGCTTTCTTGCGTGAGAAGGTCATGTGCTCGGGCAAGCGCAACAAGGCGGTTCTCAAATTGCCGGAAGGCGTGACTGTCCCGTTCGCCACGGAACGTCTGGGAAGCGAGGGACTGCACCGTTGCCAAGGTGTTTTTCACCCTGTGGTTCAGCTCGTTAATGAGCAACAGATGTCGCCGCTCCTCCTGGCGCTTCTCCGTTATGTCGCGGGCGATTTTCGATGCCCCGATGATCTGCCCTTTGGCATCTTTCAAGGGAGAAACCGTGAGCGAGACGTCGATCAGGCTTCCGTCTTTTTTCATGCGCACGGTTTCGTAATGCTCGATATGTTCGCCCCTGCAGATGCGTGCAAGGATTTCCGGCTCCTCGTCCTGCCTCTCGGGCGGGATGAGGATCGTAATCGGTTTTCCGATCACGTCCGCGGCCGCGTACCCGAAAAGCCGTTCGGCACCCTTGTTCCACGTCTGGATTATGCCCTGGGTGTCCTTGCTGACGATCGCGTCGTCCGAGAAGGTGACAATCGCGGCCAACCGCTCCGCAAACTCTTCGGCTTTCTTCCGGTCCGAAATGTCAACCAGCATGTTTATGGCGCCCGTCAGCCTACCCTCGCTGTCATGCAACGGAGTGGGGTAGGGGATGAACGGAACGCGCGTCCCATCCGGCCTTTCAGCAACCGCCTCTTCTCCGCGAATTGGTCGGTCCTCTTTAATGGCGACCGCCATCGGACACTGGTCGTGCGGCAGAAAGGTCCCGTCCGTTCGGAAGAGCCGCCAGGTGACGCACCACTCATCGCCCAACGCCGGAACGCGGCCGGCCATCTCTACCGCCGCACGGTTGAAGAACGTGATGCGACCGTCAGCATCGGTAGTGTAGACCGCGGCCGGTAACGCCTCGAGAAGGTCACGCAGGTTCCTCTCGTTCTCTCGTATTCGGTCTTCCATCCGTTTGGCTTTGGTGACGTCGATAAGGACGCGCACGCCATAACGAAACTCTCCTTTGGCGTCCCGTACCGACGAGCTATGAACGTCGAGATACACGGACGTGCCGTCCGGTTTGATCGCCTGCTTGCGCAATACGTAGCTGTCGATTTTACCCTCGACTTGCTGCGCATAGCGCTCTGCGTCTTGCTTTTTGTCTTCGGCGTGCGTGTAATCAAGAAACGTCATCGCGAGGAGTTCGTCTTCAGAACGTCCGAGCATTTGGCAAAGCGCGTCGTTTACCCGCAGAAGGCGTCCAGCTGAATCTGCCTCTGCGATACCGATCGTCGCAGCCTGATAGGTTGCCGCAAGACGTTCTTCGCTTTCGAAACGTGCAAGTTCTGCCTGATGTACATCAGTGACATCAGTGGTAAAGCAGCGCGTATTTATAAAACGTCCGTCCTCGAAGCGACTGTTCGAAGTGATCAACACATGCTTGATTTGCCCGTTCTTGGCGCGAAGTCTGGCTGGGTACCTATCGAGGTTTCTGCCGCAGCTCAGCTTGTCCAGTATATCGGCGATTGCCCGGGCGTCCGCATGAAAGGAGGCGATATGTTTGCCGACATATTCCTCCGCAGTGTAACCCAGCAACTCAAGCTCGGCCTTGTTTGCCCGCAGAATGATTCCTTCGTTGCTGACGATATGGAGCCCAACGGCAGCGTTTTCAAAAAAGTCCTCCAGGTCGGCGGCGTGTCGATTTGCTTGCCGTTCAAGAGCCTTCTGTGAAGAGATGTCCTGAAAACAATTTATGGCACCTTCAATACGTCCGTCCCGGTCAAGCAGTGCGCGTACATTTACCAATGCTTCAAAACGCGAGCCGTCGGGCCGCTCCATTACGACTTCGCCGTTACGCGTTTCCTCGCCTGAACGGACAGCTTCGGCAACCGGGCAACTGTCATGGGGAAGGTTTGACCCGTCAAGCAGATAAAGGTGGAGAGATCCGCAGAAACGGTCTCGTGGATCTCGTATTCGAGGATATCTACCCCAAAGCCGTGCGGCCTCAGCGTTGTATGAGACTAGGAGCCCGTTCCTGTCGCACACATACACCGCCGCGGGAACCGCATCCAGAAGAGCTCGGCCACCCGCGATGATAGCCTGGTATTCACTCAGCTGTAGATCTGAATCATTTTCGGCATTCGACATTGAAAATCCCATTCGCCGTTTCCCGCCTGACGCATTCCCGGACGAAAAGGCGGTTTACTAACGCTCCGGGCACCGCTTTGTTCCAGCGTCGCCCCACATTTTCGACCCGCCCCAGATTTTCCCTTCTGGCCCCTGACCCTGCAGTTGACTCAGTTTTGCCGATGCTCTCAAAATGCGCGGTGCTTTTGGACGCGAAACACAATTTGGCAAGCACCGCCAGCATCGATCCAAGTTCCCACGCAATCGGCGGCGACACGGTGTCTTAAACTCTTTCGTGGGCGAACCCCGACTCGAGTGTAGTCGTCTTGGGGCGATTAAATTGGGCAGTTAATTGCGCGCTACGACTAACTGGTGAATCTGGCATGAGCGAGAAACAGATAGATCAGATCAGGACTGGCGATCCGGACAATCTTGTGTTCAAAACGGATACCCGGGCACTGCCTTTGAAACAGGCGTTGGACTTCTGGCAGGAAACGGCCGGCTCGCTTTATGACGTCAACATCGCGCAGCCCAACACATTTTATACGAAGCACTGTACTTACCGGCTCGGCGAACTCCTGCTTACCTACTGCGTCAGCGTCGCACAAAAACTGAGCCGTTCCAGTTATCGCATCGGCGCAGATGGATACGATCATTTCGAGCTTCAATACTATCTTGCCGGCCGCTGGAGTCGCAAGGACGGACGGGGGGAAGCCGAGGCTGCGCCGGGAGACCTGGTCATTCACGATGCAGCACAGGCCCATGCGGGAGCGGCAAGCGATTTTGCCAACCTGACCCTGTTCGTTCCCCGGCCCCTGCTTGCGCCGTTGCTGGACAACCCCGACCAACACAATATGAGCGTTCTCGCCGCCGACGAACCTATGGCAGCATTACTGCGCCACCATTTGGACAATCTCTGGCGCACGCTTCCACTGCTCAGCGAGAACCAAGCTGCGGCGCTGGCTTCCCCAACCCTCGAGCTCGTCGCCGCCACGTTGAACCGAGCCAAGAGAGAAGATTTTTCGCAGGGAGTATCCGTCGCTCAACTTGGCGAAATCCGCCGATACATCGATGCACATGCGCTGGATCCCAATATCACCCCGGCCGCTATCGCCTCCGCGTTTGGTATTTCCCTGCGTAAACTCTCCTACCTTTTTTCCGGCGAAGGCGGAGTTGCAACCTATCTCCAGAAACGGCGCCTCGACCTTGCGCGCGCGGCGCTGCGCGATCCGGCGCAAGCTCACAAAACGATAGCGGATATCGGTCTCGAGCATGGCTTCGTCTACGCCCACAATTTCACGCGCGCCTTTCAACGCCGTCACGGTCTGACGCCGCGCGAAATCCGCGCCGTCGCTCAAAGCAACTGGCTAACGGGAGGCCACGAATCGCAAAGCTGGTTCGATCGCGCATCCCTGTGGGGAAAGTGACCAGCCTGTCTGCCTAGCCGGTGAAACCCCGTTGCGCGCTCGGAGTATTTTGCGGGGTTCAGTTTGCGCGCCGGGATAGATTCGCCTCGAACTGGTTATTGGTTCTTATGTTCAGTTGAAAGGTTTGCTTCTTTAGCCGCGAATTTGCGCAGCGGTTCGAGGCGTTCGTCCCGTTGACGCATCGCAACCGGGATATTTTACCATGAAGAGACTAGTCCTTTCCGCGTTCATCGCCCTTTGTGCGTCGACAGCACAGGCCGCCGACGTTGTCGCAGAGCAGTCGCCGTTGCCGGTCACATTCCAGGCGCCTGTCTTTAGCTGGTCGGGGGCCTATCTCGGCATTCAGGGCGGCGGTGCCTGGGCGACAGGAGAGTTCTCCGGTTTCGGCTTATCCAGTTCCGAAGATGCCAATGGCGGACTTTTCGGGGCGCTCGCGGGCTACAATTACCAGTTTGACAACAATCTCATGCTCGGCATCGAGGGCGATGTTGAACACAACTGGAACGAAAAGGAAATCCTCGGTGCAGAATTCGGGACAGACTGGGCCGGTTCGGTACGCGGCAGGGTTGGATATGCCTTCGATCATGCGCTCCTTTATGCCACGGCGGGCTGGGCTGCGACGCAGGGCTACGTGAGTGTTCCTGGCCTTGGCAAAGACGAGGCCACGTTCAGCGGCTACACAGTGGGCGCCGGCCTGGACTACGCTTTCACCAACAATGTCTTTGGCCGTGTCGAGTACCGCTACAACGATTTCGGCGACAAGGATCTTCAGGGTATCAACGTCGATGTAGACCAGCATACCGTCAAGGTCGGGCTGGGCGTCAAATTCTAGTTCCATCGGTGGCGGCTGGATGACCAATCAATATAAATTTTCGGCCAGACGATCCTTCCCGTTGCTGGCTACCACCGCGCTTGTTTCCTGCCTTGCCTGGGTGACAACCACCGTTTCCTCATTGGCACAGAGCGTTACGACGGTCGGCGACGTCAGTCCTTTGCCAGCGACTTCACCCGTCTGGAATGTGGGAGGCGTCCTCAATATTGGCGATTCCGGAGCGGGAACGCTGAGTGTGGAAGGCGGAGGCTTCGTAACTAGCACGTATGGCCAAATCGGCGTTCAGGCCGGAGGCGAAGGTACGGTGACTGTGGCGGGGTCCGGCTCGGGCTGGTTGAGCAACAGCAGCATATACGTCGGCATGTTCGGCACCGGCACGCTTGAAATCGTGGACGGTGGCACTGTCACCAATGCCCAAAGCGGATACATCGGCAATTACGCGGGCTCTGCCGGCACGGTGTCTGTCACCCGGGCTGGATCGACCTGGGCAAATACCAATTACCTCTCCGTAGGATATATGGGCAGCGGTGCACTCACCATTGCCGATGGCGGTAGGGTCACAAACAGTTATGGCTACATAGGCGCAAACCTGGGCTCCATCGGAACGGCGTCCATATCCGGTAGCGGTTCAAGTTGGGAAAATAGCGGCGATCTCATTGTTGGTCAGCTTGGGGAAGGCACGCTGGCCATCGAAACAGGTGCCATCGTCAGCAATGCGAGCGGTCATATTGGTTTCGGCCCGGGCGCGATCGGCAAGGTAACCGTGACGGGCGACGACTCGGGATGGACGAACGATAGCACCCTTGTTGTCGGCAATTACGGTACCGGCACACTGGACGTTGTGCAGGGCGGCACGGTCAGCAGTACGGATGGCGGCATCGGCGTCCAGGCCGGCTCCACTGGGACGGTGACAGTGAAGGACACCGGCTCGACCTGGACCATGGTCAACGATATCGTAATCGGTAGCGGCGGGGTGGGCACTCTGTCTGTCGGGGCAGGCGGCACAGTCAGTAACGGGTTCGGTTACATCGGTACCGGTTCGGGTGCCGAAGGTCATGTCAATGTCACTGGCACTGGTTCGCAATGGACCAACGCTCATAGTCTTTTCGTCGGGGATGCCGGAGGCAATGGCACGCTTCTGATCGAGGGCGGCGGCACAGTCACCAATGGCTACGGGGTTATCGGCGGTGGCACCGGCACCGGCACCAAAGGGGCAGTCATTGTCACCGGCAAAAGTTCCAGATGGTCCAATCTGGGCGACCTCAATCTTGGCAATTCCGGAACAGGTACGCTGACTGTCGAGAAGGGAGGATCGGTCATCACCGACAGGGGCGGTTATGTGGGCTATGGCGCCGATGCCTTCGGTGCGGTCACCGTTGTAGGAGAGGGATCATCATGGAGTTCCCTCGGTGTTTCCGTGGGCGTTTTTGGTAATGGTGAACTTTCGGTCCTGGCGGGCGGCGAGGTGTCCGGCTTCGGCGGGACTGTGGGCGATTATGCCGGTTCGGATGGTCTGGCCAGGATCAACGGAACGGGCTCATCCTGGATAAATACTGCCGACCTCATAATCGGTAACAACGGCGCGGGCACATTGTCTGTCGAAGACGGCGGCCAAGTTTCGAATACGTTCGGTTTTATCGGAAAAGAAGCTGGTTCAATAAGTGATGCGGCGGTCACCGGCAATGGTTCAGCCTGGACCAGCAGGGACACACTTTATGTTGGATTTTATGGCACAGGGTCGTTGCTGGTTGAGGATGGCGGCCATGTCTCCAATGCCACCGCTTTCGTCGGTCGCGCCAGCGGTGCCCAAGGCGTGGTCACGGTGGCGGGTGGCGGCTCTGCTTGGGACAATGACACTCTCTATATCGGTACAGACGGAAAGGGCTCGCTGTCGGTCACGAACGGAGGCGCGGTATCGAACGAGGCTGCCGGGTTTGTCGGATATTCATCTGGTGCCCAGGGAGATGTCTTGGTCACTGGCCGCGGTTCAAGTTGGACCAGCAAAGGCAATCTCAATATTGGATATGCGGGGACCGGTGTCCTCACGATCGCCGACGGCGCCACGGTGACGGCAGCGAGCGGGCTGGGCAGTACCGATATTGGCAGTATCGCTGGTTCAACCGGCACGATCAATATTGGTGCGGCAGCGGGCGAACGCGCGACGGCAGCTGGCACGCTCGAATCCCAAGTGTTGCTCTTTGGCCGCGGCGCGGGCTCGCTTGTCTTCAATCATACCGGTCTTCCGGACGGTTCCGCGCTGGATTTTACGCCCGAAATCGCCGGGCGCGGAACGATCCTTCACGAGAATGGCGATACGATCCTCACCGGCGACAATTCCCGCTTCACAGGTCAGACGATGATATCAGGGGGCGAGTTGACGGTATCGGACCGCCTCGGAGGCTCGGCAATGGTGCGCGGCGGCAGTTTGCAAGTGAACGGCCAGTTCGACGGCGATGTTGACGCCTCTGACGCCGGACGGGTTACGGGGGGCGGCACGATCGAGGGCAACCTCTCTCTTTCCAACGGCGGCATCCTGTCCGGGCGACAGGGGCAGTCACTGACGGTTACCGGTGATCTGAGGCTCGACGCGGGCAGCACCGTTGACGTCGCGCTGGGAGGCATCTCCTCGCCGGCGCTTTTCGACGTCGGTGGTTACCTCACACTCGACGGCACGCTTCGCGTCACCGATCAGGGCGGGTTCGGTGTCGGAGTTTACCGACTGTTCGACTACGCCGGAGGGTTGACTGACAATGGCCTTTCCATTGGCTCGACGCCGGCGGGCGTCACCGCGGATGATCTCTCCATTCAGACCGCGGCCGATGGCCAGGTCAATCTGGTCTCAACTGCCGGAGCGCAGCTCAGCTTCTGGGACGGTGGCGATACAGCACTGCACGACAACAATGTCGTGGATGGGGGCTCCGGTAAATGGACCGCGGACGGACGTCACTGGACTTCCCACGATGGTTCGGTTAACGGATCCTTCAAGCCGAATCCGACCTTTGCGATCTTTCAGGGAACGTCCGGAGCAGTCACGGTCGACGATACCGCGGGTGCGATCGGTGTCACCGGCATGCAGTTTGCCACCGATGGATATCGGATCTCAGGCGGTCCTATCGAGCTGCTTGGGCCGGATGGCGAAACCATCATCAGGGTTGGCGATGGCGGAACTTCAGACATTGGCATGGCGGCAGGGATATCCGCAACGCTCAGTGGCGCCTCCAGTCTGGTAAAGACCGGCGCCGGGTCTCTGGTACTGACCGGCAACAATTCCTACACTGGCGGTACCCGGATTGCCGCGGGGACCCTGTGGCTGTCGTCGGACGCCAGTCTCGGCGCGTCGTCGGGGGGAGTTACCTTCGATGGAGGAACGCTGGCGACGACGACCGGCTTCAGCTCCAGCCGTGCGATCGACCTAAATGATTTCGGCCGCGTCGATGTTTTCGGCGATCGTGAGCTTGCCTTGTCCGGCGCGATTTCAGGGCCAGGGGGTATCGAAAAGCTTGGCAACGGCACTCTGAAACTGACAGGAGAAAACTCCTATCTGGGTAACACCCTCGTGCGGGCGGGAACTCTGGTCGGAGATACCAATGCGATCCGCGGTTCAATCGCCAACGCCGGAACCATTATATTCGATCAAGTCGGGGACGGAAGCTTTGTCGGTGATATCACTGGTATGGGCGGCACCCGTGGCGAGATGGTGAAGCGTGGTGCAGGGACGCTCGCCCTTGGCGGGGTATCAACGCTCGACTGGACCGTCATGGAGGGCGGTATCGTTTCGGCGACGAACCACTTCGCAGGCGATCTCAATCTGGCATCGGCGGCGCGCTTCACGTTCAGCCAAGGATACAACGGAAACTATGGTGGAGCCATCTCTGGTTCGGGCACTCTTGCCTTCGATGGCGGAGGCCGGATCGCTCTCACGGGCGACAACTCCAGCTTTGCAGGCGTAAGCAAGGTTTCTGACACGACGCTTGTTGTTAACGAGGTGCTCGGCGGCTCCGCGTTGATTGGAAGTGGCGGGCGCCTGCAGGGCGCAGGCACGATTGGTTCAGGACCGGGCTCAACGGTGACCTTGTCTTCCGGTTCGACCGTTACACCCGGCAATTCGACTGGCACGCTGACAGTTGATGGCGACCTGACATTCGATACCGGCTCCCGCTACGAGGTCGAGGTTGCTCCGGGCGGCAAACAAAGCGACCTGATCAAGGTGACGGGGTCGGCTACCCTCAACGGTGGCACTGTTGCCCATATCGGCATGACCGGCAGATACGATCAGGCGGCCACCTACACGATCCTCTCTGCAGAACATGGCGTAAACGGTTCCTTTGATACCGTCACCTCCGACTTTGCCTTCCTCGATCCCACAATTGGCTATAACGGCAATGATATCACGCTCTCACTGACCCGAAACGATGTCGATTTCGCAGCGATCGCCGAGACGCACAACCAGATTGCCACGGCGCGAGCTTTGGAAGGCCTGCCCAATGGTAACGCGCTTTACGGCGCGGTCGTCCAACTCGACGGGGATACGGCGCTCGAAGCTTTTGACCAGCTTTCCGGTGAGATCCATGCATCGGTGACGACAGGGCTAATTGAGGATTCACGCCATATCCGGAATACGGTCAATAATCGGTTGCGTTCAGCCTTTGGCCTTGAAACTCCCGAGAGGGCCTCTGGCCTTGCTTTCTGGGGCGCGGGTTTCAGTTCGTGGGGGTCGACCGATACAGACGGCAATGCCGCCAGTCTCGATCGCTCGACCGGGGGCTTTATCGGCGGCGCCGACGCAATGGTCACCGATGACTGGCGCCTGGGCCTGCTGGCGGGCTATAGCCATTCATCCTTTGATGTAGATGATCGTGCCTCGTCAGCCTTGAGCGACAACTATCATGTCGGGCTCTATGCAGGGGCAGAATGGCAAGCCCTGTCGTTCCGGTCGGGTCTCGCCTATGGCTGGAGCAACATCAACACCAGCCGCTCTGTCGAGTTCACCGGCTTTGCAGACCGCCTGTCGGCAAGCTACGATGCCGGCACGTTGCAGGCCTTCAGCGAACTCGGCTACCGGATGGAAACGCCGGCCGGCCATTTCGAGCCCTTCGTCAGTCTCGCCCATGTTTCTGTGAAGACGGATGGCTTCGCGGAAAATGGCGGCGCTGCCGTTCTTGTCTCCTCCGGCGAAACGACAGATACGACCTTTACCACTGTCGGAGTTCGCGCCGAAAGCGATGTGAGGATCGGAAACATGCAGATGAACCTCGCCGGCATGCTGGGATGGAGGCACGCCTATGGAGACATGACGCCAGCCGACAGTCATGCATTCGCCGGCTCCGATTTCTTCACTGCGCTCTCCAATCCGCTTGCCAGGGATGCAGCCGTGTTGGAGGCCGGTGTCAATTTCGATATCGCACCAGACGCCACTCTCGCCATCGCCTATCAGGGTAAGTTTAGCGATGGCGCCCGGGACAGTGGCGTCAACGCCAGGCTCGATGTCAGGTTTTGAGGTATCCTGCGCTGTCTGCGCCCAACAGGAACAACGGTTTCGTTCCATGCGGATCGCTGCTGATTATTGATTGGCCTTGCGACTGCAATGTTGTCCAGCGCACCCGCTGGCAGCAATCCGCCGCTCCCGCGTCCGGCTTGGCCAGAAAGGTATTTCCCATGGCTCTTAGAATATCGGCATTCTCGGCGAATGCGCTGTGTCCGAAGACGTCCGGCTGGCTGGCATCAGAAGCATCGATCACAGTGATCCCGTTTGACAAGACTATCGAGGTTGAGACTTCTCCGACTGCGCGTCCCATGGTAGAAGAAAAGGCAGCCTTCCGAGAAGGCGAAGCCTCACAGGCGGAACCTGCGGAAAGGCAGTTGAACCGCCTCGATGAACTGACCAGGAAGGGTAAGATGAACGGAAAATGCCTGCTTCACATGTACCACGAGCAGACGTTGGCGGATGAGTTGGCGCGTGATCGCCATACTGAGGCGCCAGCGATTTTTATTGCGGTCGCGCTGTTCGTCGTGGTGTTTGTGGTGGGCGCAGCGCTCGATACCGCTTGGGTCCACCTACAGCAATGGCATCACGTCGCCGCCAGCTACTGGCCGTTCTGATGAGTAACGAAAGCCGGGTTAGCCCGGCTTTTTGATTTTGAACGCACGAGAGCCCTCGATTGCAGATGGACGACCCTCCTTCATACAGCTGTACCACGCAAGTCGTGATGCCTCGCGTGGGATCCACATTGATCACAACCGCTTACGTCATCGACGCCGAAGGCCTTTTGGTGACGCGGGCAGGATCCTCCCGTCTCATCCCGTGGACCTCTATTCGGTTCCTACACGTTCACGTAACGAGCGGGGTCGGCTCCACTGGATTTCCCGTCTACAGCGCGCGTTTGCGAATGCTCTTCTCATCGAGGGAGATATCCTCACTGCATTGGCAGGGAGAGACACGAACTGATCAATCAGCCGATTACGTTCGCTTCATGGAAGAACTTATTCTTTTTGCGATCGCTCGTAACCCGCATATTCGGCTCCGATACGGCGGCGACCCTATGCTGGAGGCGGCGATGTTTACTCCCTCAACCTTCGTAGCGTTTTTTACGCCACGCGTGCGCAAGTGCCGGCGATGTTGGACGCTGGCAAAGGGTCCATCGTCAATGTCGCATCGACAGCGGGTATTGCGGCTTTCCCAAACGGCGCCGACTATTGCTCCGCAAAAGGCGGTGTGATTTCAGCGACAAGGGCGGCGGCGCTTGACTATGCCAAGCTCGGTATTCGCGTGAACTCCGTACTACCGGGCGCAACCCGGACACCCATGATGCAAGGACAGATGGATGCATTCGATGGGCTTGAGGACATAATGATGGCGGCCAGCCCCATGGGTCGCCTCGCTGAGCCGGATGAAATTGCCTTCGCTGTTCGCTGGCTGCTATCCGACGAGGCGAGCTTCGTGACCGGCACCATGTTGATCGTCGACGGTGGTCTGACCGCAGGGTGATGAGCGAGTGGTCTAAGTAAAGCCACTTTCCGGATCTGATTTGGATCACCGCTCCGGCTTCCTTCGACGGGATTATCGACTTCAAGCGGGTTCGGGAGGCCGGGCCCGCAAAGACGAAGTACACAGTGAGAAGAGGGCCGTGGAGCGTAGCGCGAGTAAAGCCAGCAAGCGCTCGCGAGCAAACACCGGTTAATTCTCTCTCAGTTTCCGCGCGGAAGCGACGATACGCCCCATGTGTTGCACCTAGGCGACGGGCCGCCTTAAATCTTCACTTCTATTGTTGATGGTTCAAAGCTGGTGTGCGTCGATCCCGGGCGCAAACGTGCCCACGACCTCGATTAAATTTATCGCTGAGGAGTTTTTCAAAGCTTAAGACTGTGAATGGCGGCATAGTCCACGTCACATCTCGGCGGATTCGCCATTCACAGCTTCTCATCTTTTTTTTTAAATTTTCTGCAGCTCAAGCTTTCGATACATTTCAACAACGTCTTTGCTTGTATACCCGAGTGTGTATTCGCCCTTTCCGAGGGAGGCGAGAAATCCCTCGCCAAAGGACTCAAGACGCTTGAGTGAGAGATCCCGCAGTTTAGGTGATCTACTCTTGACAGCCCTGTCTAGCGCCGCCCTCAATTCTGGTGCCGTCAGTTCGGTACAGTAGGCAGGCGTCCCTGGCTGCTGCCGCCAGGATTCTGCCAAAGGACCAGCGTCAATCCCGTCGAAGCCAAGATCGTCGATCAAGCCGATGACCTTTGTTTTACCAATCGCATCGTCGCCGTAGACTGACATGGCGATGCGGCTGGGCGTGCCCGCCGGCTTTCCCTCATGCGCCTGGGTGTAAGCAAGCTGATTGTTAAACGCCTTGATGATAGGACGCCCGATCTGCTGCTCGACCCATTGACTCTCCACCATGCCTGCCTCGATGGCAGCGATGGTTCTGTCGCGTCCCGGGAAGTAATTCGAGGTATCGACCAAAATGACGTCGTTGGGCACGGTCTTGAAGAGGCCGCTGGGCAGCGAGGGTATGGCGTGAAGCGGGATCGTCGTGACGATCACCTCGACGTCCTTCACAGCGTCTGCGACTGGCACAGCCTGCGCACCGGTCTCGTGGGCGAGATCATCAAGCGCACTGGGATCGAAGTCGTTGGCCACACGAACAGAGTGACCCGCAGCCACCCATTTCCTTGCGAGATTTGCGCCGATCAGACCGGTTCCGATGATGCCGATTTTCATATGATTCTCCTTTGTTTCCAGGTCAGTAATATGAGAGGTACTCGCCACTAAAGGCTGCCTGGATTTGAAGGCAGCAGTCTTGGTGGTTACAGACATTTATAACTACCTGCTTCATTTACACTGCCTCCGACATGAGTGATTTTTGTCGGAAAGGCGCACATCGGCAGGCTTTTGGCGCTGGGCTTGTCGCTGAGCGACTTAAGGATGGTATTTCCGGGCTCAATTCTTTTCTCCACCAATCAGTCAACACGGTGTAAAGCTCCGCGTTGTGAGCCTTGGGTAGCGGCGGGTTTGCATCGAGATTGGCAGTCCCGTTTCTCGAACCGTGCGCCATGCCGGGGATTTGATAGAAGCGATAAAAGGTGTTGACGCCCGACAGTCCACCCATCGTTGCCAACACTTGCTCATAATAGTTGACGGACCCCAGATACGGCACCAGTTCATCGTTCATGGCCTGAACATGGATCAGCTTCCCACCGCGCGCTTTGAAACCGGTCAGGTCCGGATCGTCGGTATTGATGTCTCCAAATTGCGGTTGCAGCGCGATCCCTGCGTCGAATGCCTGAGCCAGCTTTTCGTAGCTCATCGACTTCCAACCGTCAGTTCCGTTCGCTTTCGCATTTTGGAAGGACGGCGTTGCCATCGTAGGGTCCTGGAGGACAAGTGCCAACATATCAACCGCAATGGTGAACGGGGCATCCCCTGCCAGAGCAAGCAGGCTCGTACCTCGTGGTGGTCCATACCATTTACGCTTATCGGTAAGCGCGCTGATCCCGTTGTCGACCGCAGGATCCGGAACGCTTCCGTCGGAGGTCATGCCATACCAAATTTTGTTTATCGCCAGCGCCTGCTTCCGCGTAAGGCATGCAGCGGTATGGTTACTGCCACCGTCGGCGGTGCAGAGAACAGTTTGGTCCTTCGTTGGGTCATAGCGGCAGGCGGCGTTGTCGAGGATGAAGCCGAGATGCTTGCCATCGACTAAATCGCAAGCCTCAATCGCGATATTGGAGACCAAGTTAAGCTGGTCGGGCGTCAAATGACGGCCGCCTAGATCGCGTTGAATCACGGTCTGCGGATAGACGTTGGCAATCAGGAACTTTGACCAGTTGATCCCGGCACAACGGCTAAGATGCCGTCGAAATCCTCCGGATAGCGTTGCGCCTGCTTCAGTGCCTGACGGCCACCTGTCGAAAGACCGTCCCAGTAAGTATATTTCGCTGCGGCGCCATAATATGCCTCGGCAAGCGCCTTCGCCATGACGACCTGCTGATGGATTGCGCGGGACGCGAAGTCATTCCACAGCGGTTTGTTGATCGTGCCGTCGGGGTTCATCGCAAAGGCGCCGTTCATGACGCCTCCAGTATGCCCCGCATCGGTGCTTGCGGTCACCGCGCCTTCCTTGCCGGCTATGAACGGTGCAGAGCTTAAGTCATTGGAGATTGTGTAAGAAGATATTTTCGTCGGGTCTGCTTCCTCGGTGCCTGCCCATCCGGAGCCGCCGACGGCATGGACGCGACCGTTCCAGATACCTTTTGCTGGCAGCCAGACTTCAATGCCGATACCGGCGGAGGTCGACGGAGCGTCCGCAGGACCTGGATTCCCCGGACCTACGAGCACCTTCACCAGGCAAAGGTCAGCGGTGGCCATCATCGGCGGTGCGGAGGGATCGAATCGGCTTTCCCGCGGCGGTTCCGGAAACGGATCACCTTTCTTGTACGCTTTGACAAGCAGCACCTTGGTTTCGGCATTAGGCTTGAAGTTCGCTACAATGGACCCGTCGCAGCTAAGAGGAAGGGAATTTTCGTCCGCGCCAGCATGCGCAGGCAATTCGGCCGCAACGTTTGCCAGAACTGCAAACGATGTAAGCAACAGGCCTTTTCTCATAATTTCTCTCCCAGTTTGGGTACTTTCATCGTTTGGGCGCAGCGGTCGGCTTGGGAGCATCTCGTCACGCACTGAAATGTACTTGTCATTGAACTGGCATTCAGACGGCCGTCTGACCTCCATCAACGGGAACGACTGCACCGGTCATGTAGGACGATGCACCCGAAGCGAGAAACAGCATGGCCTGTGCTATCTCTTCCGGCTTGCCGACTCGACCCGCTGGGATGAGGCTTACGGTCTTGCTTACTGACTCCGGATCTCTCGCAAGATGCTCCAGATAGATTGGGGTCTCGATCCCACCCGGGCAGATTACATTCGCGCGAACGCCCTTGCTCGCATATTCAGCGGCGATGACACGGGTCATGGCAATGATTGCCCCCTTTGTCGCAGAATAGACGGCAAGACCTGGCATTCCAACGAGCGCTGTGGTCGACGAGATGTTGACGATGGCTCCTCCATTCCCCGCGACGAGATGTGGAAGCGCGTACTTGGTGGTGAGGAGCAGGCCGCGGATGTTGACCGCAATTACGCGGTCGAAGTCTTCCTCGTGCGCGTCCTCCAACGATCCTTGTGGACCTGTGATCCCGGCGACATTGCACAAGATGTCCAGTTGCCCGAACTCCGTGATGGCCATGTCGATCATCGCCTGGACATCGTCACTCTTGCTCACGTCGGCCCGGCAATCCACTGCTCCCTCGCCAAGTTCGGCGGCAAGTTCCGCCTCTTTTCCACTGACATCGGCAAGCACAATTCGGGCGCCCTCTCTGTGGAACAGTCTTGCTGCAGCCGCAGCAATACCGGAGCCGGCGCCTGTGATCAGTGCGACTTTGCCTTCAAGAATGCCGTTCATTTGTCTTTTCCTCTTCTGTCGCGCGTTAGGTTGCGGCAACGTGGCCGCGGCGTCCATCGTATGTCCCGGGGCAAGTCAAACCGCGTAAAGAGGCCGCGAACGTTGACGATGAAGTCCCGGCCGGGGTTGTGACCGGCCTCGAAGTGTTCGAGGTAAACTTTAGAGGCCGCGTCGCCTTAGCTCCTACGTGGCCGGAGGTACCGATTTACTTGTCTGCTACCTTACTCTCGATTAATGATCGGGAGGGCGGAGGCGCTCGCGGCCTCCGGCGCAGGGGATCACTTTGGAGCAGTGACCTCACGATTGCGGGCAACAATTTGCCCGTGACTGAGTGGCGACGTCTCTTCCATAAAGCTCTTGATGAGCGCATCGCGGTTCTTCGGCGCGCTCGCCTTGTCGGCTTTGGACAGCGCGTCTATGAGTTCGGGCAACGTTAGTTCCGTGCAGTAGGCGGGCGTGCCTGGCTGCTGGCGCCAGGAGTGTGCGAGATCTCCGGCATCCAGCGCATCGAAGCCGGTTTCGTTCACCAGTTTACTCGCAATCGCTTTTCCACGTGCGTCATCGCCCGCGACAGGGATCGCGATGCGGTTGACTGTGCCCTCTTCGGCGCCACCATTGGTAAGCGTTTCAGCGAGAAGCGCGTTAAACGCCTTGATCACCGGCCGACCAAGCTGTTCGCTCGCCCAGATGCTTTCCGGCTTGCCCTCGTCGATCTCCGCAATGTTTCCGTCGCGGAAGGGATAGTAGTTACCGGTGTCGATCACGATGACATCCGCCGGTACTTGTGCAAACAGGCCAGCGACATTAGGGATCTGCGCGAACGGAATCGAGAGGATGATTGCCTCGACGTCCTTGACCGCATCCTGAGCGGCGACCGGTATAGTGCCGATCTCCTCAGCTTTCTCGCGGATGTCTTCAGGGCCCTTCGAGCCCGCCAGCTTGACCGTATGCCCGGCCGCTGCCAGTTTTTTCGCAATCGTAGCGCCGATGTTTCCAGCGCCGATGATGCCGATTTTCATGTCCATATCCTTTCGATTGATGTGTGCGTGTTGATAGTTATTGACGTCACTGCGTAACGCGCGGGTCGATCCCGTATTGTGCGGGAGTGCCAAGGTGCTCGCGCAGGGTAACGCCGTCATAGTCCCGGTGAAACAACCCACGATCCTGCAGGATCGGCACCACGCCGTCGACGAAAGCGTCTATCCCGTCCTCATAGATGTCCGGGGAAACCCAGAAGCCATCGACAGCCTCTGCTTCGAACCACTCCTGCATGTGGTCAGCGGCCTCTATGGCGGGTCCAACAATGACAGGATGGTAGTCGATAACCCCGTGCGCAAGAGCGTCGCGTATAGTCCAACCTTCACGTACAACCTTCAGCGCATGGGCCGAGCGTGGATCGCCAGGCGATGGACGCGCCTTGGCCAACTGATCGGGCGATAAGGGCTCGTCGAGCCGAGCAGGATCAAGGCGAAGGCCGAGCATATGACCGAGATACGCCGCCCGCTGAGGAAAGGTGCGTTCACTCAATGCAATCCGGCGATCGAGACCTTCCCGTCGATCGTAGGCGATCGTCGTCATCAGCCCGGCTAAGAACTTGAGCTCGTCCGGATCCCGCCCCGCGCGTTCGGCCGCTGCACGGAAAGCAGCGCGCTGCGTGTACGCGTCATCAACCGTGAACGCAGCGCCAATGACGCCATTTGCATAACGGCCGGCGAGCTCAATAGCGTTCGGACTGCCGCCGGCGTGGAAAATGACGGGTTGTCCCTGCTCGGAAGGGGGAATGTGCAAAGGTCCGCGCGCGGCGACGAACTCGCCCCCCAAGTTGATGGGAACCACCTGTTCGGCATTCGCGAACCGGCCAGTTGCCTTGTCGTGCACCCAGGCATCCTTGCCCCAGCTGCCCCAAAGCGCTTGTACCAGCTGGACAGTCTCATGCGCCCGTCCATAGCGATCCGAGCTGGACGGCAGGCTTCTTCCGTAATTTGCAGCAACATCTTCGCCGCTCGAAGTGACAGCATTCCAACCTGTCCGTCCGTGGCTCATAATATCCAGCGCTTTAAACTGGCGCGCCAGGTTGAACGGTTCGTTGAACGTTGTCGAGCCGGTGGCAATGAGACCAATCCGACTGGTTTCGCGCGCGACGGCCGCCAAGGTGAGCATCACATCGAGGTTGAAGTTCGGCGGCTCATTGGCGATATCCGCGACATGGGTTGGGCCGTCTGGAAGGAACAGGAACTGGAGCTTGCCCCGCTCGGCAGCCTGAGCGTGGCGTACCTTAGCGTCGAAACTTGTATAACTCTTGGGTTCCACTGAGGATGCGCGCCAGGCGCCGGGGAGGTTCCCGTAACCGTTGCCCAGATGCATCCCAATTATCATCTGCCTTGTCATTCCATCCTCGTTTGCGCCGAACAACCTGTTAAAAAGATCTGTGGTGCGCTATATGGAGAGCATCTCCGCTTTCATTCTCATATACGGAGAGTGTCTCCGATGTTCAAGTGTTAAAGGTTAAATATGGAAATGTTGCCGAAATCGTCTGCGCCTCGCAGAGACGCCCGACACAACCGGGCTCACATACTCGACGTGGCCAGGCAGGCGTTTCGAACAAACGGTGTTGACGTGTCGATGGATGCTGTCGCAAAGCTGGCCGAGGTGGGGCCGGGCACGCTCTACCGCCATTTTCCGAACAAGGACGCTCTACTCGCCGCGCTCCTGGTTGATCATTATGAAGCATTGGACCGTCGTCGCGTCGAGATAGAAGCGCAGGATTCGGATCCAGCTCGTGTGCTCGAGCGCTGGATTGACGCTTTGGGAGACTGGATGGTGGCTTATGAGGGATTGCCTGAGCCGTTACGCGCGGCGTGCCGTCAAGAGTCTCCGCTCACCCCTACCTGCCATGCCGTCACCGCCACGACCGAGCGCATCCTGAATGCTGCACAGCAAAGCGGGGTCGCACGTCGAACGGTGACCGGCCGGGATATTTTTTTGGGGGCACTGGCGATCGCGTGGGCAAGCGGAGCCTCGCTCGCAGAGGAAGATACGCGGGACGTGCTTAGCGACGTTCTGCGAAACGGCTGGCTGGAGCGAAAATAACAATCGGTCGTCCGCTAATCAATTTCCATCGAGAGGTGCTTCATGACGGATACCATGTGGACGGTCGATCGTATCCCGCGCGGCATTGGCGATCAGACTAGGTTGCTGGCACGTTAGCGTCCCATGCTGACCTCTGTGATATTCGTGTTTTAGGAGAGATCTGTCGACTTCCTTTGCTGGAGGTAGATACGCGAATCTCGTCTACTGTTGCACACAACGGCCCCCTTCGGGTCGTCATATTTGATCAAGGGCCGACCGGTTCGGCTCCTTGATCGAGGGTTTCATAGGCCGAGTAGAGAGTCGGCGTTTCCGTGGGCGATTCGTGCTCTGTCGGCCTTGGAGACAGGTAGGTTGTTCAGAAACGCCACGCCAGCGCCGTTCGTGGCGTAGGGATAATCGATTGAAAACAGGATGCGATCCGTGCCGAATGCGGTCAGCGCGGCAAGAAAAGCAGACGTGTCGAAGAAGCCACTGGTCGTAATCCACACCTGATCCAGAATAGTTTCAGATACGGTACGCTGCCGTCCTGTTTCCGCTACCGTTCCGAAAGTCTCGTCAACGCGTTTGAGCAGCATCGGCAGCAACTCGCCCATGTGACCAATGATCAGCTTCAGTCCTGGATTCCGGTCGAGTGCGCCGGACAGCACCAGGCGAAGAATTTGAATCGCTACTTCTGAATGCCAGCCAAAGCCGGCGTTCGACAGCAGATATGATGAGATTTCGCTTGGCAATCCACCATAATAAACGTCCCGCACTGCACGTGGAGGGGGGCCGGGATGAATATATAGCGGACAGGCGAGCGCCTCGGCCCGTGACAGGATCGGCGCGAACCGCGGGTCGTCCAGGAACAGACCATCCGTGGTCCCATTGATAGAGGCACCACGAAAACCGAGCTTTTCCACGCACCGCTCCAGTTCGTCCGCGGCAGCGGCTGGTTCTTTCATAGGCAAATGAGCGAATGCCGCAAAATGATCTGGATGCCTTTCAACCGCCGCGGCAAGTCGATCGTTGTAATCACGCGCGAAGCTTATGCCTTCTTCTCCGGCAAGCAATTCGGCACCCGGACCTATGACAGACAGCACTTGCAGGGTTACCCCTGCCTGGATCATGGCATCGATGCGCCCATTCTGTATATCGCCCAGTGCCTCGTTGAGAGGTCCAGGCCCCCAATCCCCACCCGATGGCACCCAGCCGGCCTCTACGGCAATCGAAGCTGGAATCCGTTGGGTCATCTCGGGGAGCATTACATGCTCCTCTAAAGCAACAATACGCATGATGTCATTCTCTCCATTCGATGGCGCTAAGGTTGAAGATACCCGCAGACATCGTTAGTACTGCTTCCATCGTTGGCGTGATATGCTCCAGAATGACTACTGATATCGAAAATATGCCAATAACACCTCTTCGGGCGCCGTCGGCAGCCGCATGGGATGTCGAGTTCGCAACACCCGCGATGGCGTTGCTTGTCGGGTACGATCAGGACTGGGCTGAGCTGCCGCTGCACGAGCACGCGAGTGGGCAACTCATCATAGCCCTGAGCGGTACGGTAATGTGCCACGTTCCCGGCTCGATATGGATAGTCCCCTCCGGATGCGCCGTATGGGTTCCGGCCGGTCTTCGGCATCGCAGCCCCGCATCTCCGCACTCGCGCTTATGCATCCTCTTTGTCAAGCAGGATGCCGCCTGTCTGCCCCTTGATTGTTGCACCTTAGAGATCACCCCATTGGTGAGAGAGCTAGTCCTGCGGCTCGTTGGCACGAGCGTTGGGAGCAACGCCGATGATCACGAACTTCTTGTTATGAAAGTATTGCTGAGAGAGCTTGAGGGAATGCCAACGGGCGGACTGAGGCTCCCCGTTTCGTCTCACCCCAAGATGGTAGCGATTCAAGAGGCGCTGATGGCGAACCCGGCCGACCGAACAACGCTTGCTAAGTGGTCATGTAAGATCGCCACCAGCGAGCGGACGCTGGCCCGCTTGGTATTCAAGGAGACGGGGATGACATTCGGTCGATGGCGACAGCAGCTCCATCTGCTTGTCGCGGTCTCTAAGCTGTCCGACGGCGTTCCCGTACAGCAAGTCTCCCATGCCCTCGGCTATGAATCGACAACCGCGTTCATAACAATGTTCCGTAAGGCCTTGGGGACAACGCCTTCGCGCTACTTTGACCGCGGTGTCGCCGATCCGCAAAGGCTTAAAAATTGAAGGCAGAAAGACGAATAGTTTGGTAAGTCGCTTAAAGGCAGGCCATCTTCGTTATTCCTTTGTGGGTGCACCTTGCGGCAAGGTCATCTGGGCGGCAATCTCCGGGACGATTTGGCGAGTGGCGGCGTAATGATCAGTGTGATCGAGAAGACTGGGCCGTCCGAAATAAAGTTGCTTCTGCCTCCAACGTAAATTGAGAGGCCACCATCGTTCTCGGTTCAAAGATTTCCGCCGCGAGAATCCTTCTCGTCAACCTTTCCCTTGATCGGTTCGCCCAAAGTGGACTTAAACCATTCTACGACCCGGTCGATGATGGGTGGCTGATACCAGGTAAGATCGCCATGACCGGCGCCCTGCACAAGAACGTATTCGACCTTGTCACCCTTCTTCTTGAGGGCGTCAAAAAGCTGCACGCTCTGCCTTGGTGAAACGAGAGTATCGGCGCTTCCATGCATGATCAGGAAGGGCGGCTTGCTGCCCTGGAGATGACCCATGGGACTTGCCTGCAAAGCCTTTTCGGGATCGCTGCCGATCGATGCACCGGGGAAATCAGCAAAAGCGGGGCCATTCACCAGCAGAGCCTCGGTCACCGCCGGCGATTCGTGCACTTTGGCGATCGCACCTGGAAAGCCTTCGCCGATCTCAAGCAGGTTGGAGATTCCATACATCGTTACGGCCGCCTGCACATTAGAGGACTTGTCAAGGAATTGTCCGGTGTCGAAGATTTGTTCGCCATTCGTCATGCCCATCATCTGCGACACGTATCCGCCAGCAGAGTCGCCAATTACGCCGATGCGGCTTGGGTCGATACCATACTCGGCGGCATGTTCGCGCAGATAGCGAATAGCTGCCTTGCCGTCCTCGACAAGTGCCGGATATTTGTTGGGAACAGTGCGATATTGCGCAGCTGCGACCACATAACCCGCCTTGGCAAGTGCCATCCGCAAATCGATGAATTTTTCATGGTCCGCCGAGATGAAGCCGCCGCCCGGGAAATAGACGATTGCGGGTTTCAGATCATTGTTCCGGGGCACCAGAAGCGACATTTCGAGTTGGGTAACGGCGCGAACTTGTTTGATTTGTGAGAAGACAACACCACCGATCGCATCGATCTGGCCTTGTGTTTTCTCGACGCGAACGACCTGCGCACCTTCGGTGTAGCCCGGCAAAGACGTCTTGTTGCTATCTTGGGCAAGAGTGTTAGTCACCATGGTTGCTCCAAAAAACAAAGTGCAAAGGACCACTCTATTCATAGTCATCATGTCGGTTTTTCCTTTGAGGGATGAGTTCAATCAGGGTTGTAAAAGCCTCTACAATTATTCTTAGTCCTTTGCGGATCAACATTTAGCTCGCCCCGCGGGCGCACATCGATCCCCTTAGCCCTGCTTTCGTTTCGATAAACTTTCGACGTTCTTCCAGAAATTTTCCGCCAGCTCCGTCATCCGTGATCGGGGTCGGATCAGCACAATCTTGACCGGTACCATCCACCTCTCGTCGCCGGCGATTGCAAGCTTCCCTTCTGGCTCCAGCTCGGAATTAGCAAGGCTGCGGGGTATCCAAGCGATACCCTTTCCCTCGAGTGCCAACGCTTTCAACACCATTGCAAGGTGAGATGTGAACACGCGTGCGAGATGCAGTTCGCTTCCGACATGAGGCAGGTTGGCGGCGAGGATCCGGCCCATTCCCGATTTCTCATCGAACGATATATGCGGTACAGGGTCTGTTGGCGTGCCGGGCAGTATATGGCTTGCCGATCCCTCTTTATTCTTCTGAGCCACTGGAAGAAGAACATCGCTGGCCAGTTCCACGTATCTGAAATCGGCTTCATGCAACCGAATTTCACTGTTCGGATGGAAGTGGCAAAGCAGAAACTGCGCTCTGCCTTCCGCCATCATCTTTTCGCACTCGTTCATATTGTCTGACAGGAGCCGGATCGGCACGGTGGCGACCGATGAGCCCAGACTTTGCACCCACCCCGGAAAAAACGTGAAGGACAGAGCGTGCGTTGCCGCAAATGTCAGGGTTGCGGTGGCGGATCGCTCCTGACGCAAGTCCTGTGTTGCCCTTTCAATCCTTTGAAGAATATCATTCGCGGCATCCAGCATGATTTCGCCCGCAGGCGTGATCCTGATGCGGTGCGTCGATCGGTCCACCAGAACGGATCCACTCCAGTCTTCGAAAGCCTTTATCCGGCGACCGAAAGCGGGCTGGGTAATGTTGCGCATCTCCGCAGCCCTCGAAAAATTAAGGGTGTCAGCGAGAGCTCGCAAATCCAAAAGCCAGGCGGTATCCATCTTCCCCCCTTAGTTGCGGCACCAATTGAAGCCGAAACGGCATTGGACCGTCAATCGCTTGTTCGCGAATGTTGCTTTGAGGAGTGCCGTTGTTGGAGACGACGGCAAATGGGAGGAAGACATGAAGCTACTTTCAACAATAGCTGCATTTACGCTAGCAGTCACCCCGGTTTTTGCGGCAGACTATCCGGAACGCAACATATTTATGGTCGTCCCCTATGCGGCGGGTGGGCCAACTGACACTATTGCCCGACTGACCGCAGACGCAATGTCCAAGTCGCTCGGTAAGCAAATCATCGTTGAAAACGTCGCAGGCGCCGGCGGAACAATCGGTGCCCGACGCGTCGCGGACGCAGATCCGGACGGCTATACGATCCTCGTACACCATATCGGAATGGCGACGGCCCCAGCACTGTACCGGCAATTGCCCTATAAACCCATGGAGGCGTTTGAACCGATCGGGCTCGTCAGCGACGCCGCGATGACGGTAATCGCGCGCAATGAGTTCCCGACGTCGACGTTTCAGGAACTCGTCGCCTACATCAAGCAGAACGGTAACAAGGTCACCTATGCTCATGCTGGCATTGGAGCCGCGTCCCATCTCTGCGGCACGTTGTTCATGTCAACCATCGGTACGCAGATGACGACCGTTCCCTACAAGGGGAATGGCCCGATCATGACGGATTTGCTTGGTGGCCAGATCGATATGACCTGTGACCAGGCCACAAATACCGTCGGCCCGATTACGCAAAAGCAAGTCAAGGCATACGCTATTACAAGTGAAACACGCGCTGCCACACTGCCTGACGTGCCGACGACCACCGAGGCTGAATTGCCTGAATTCAAAGTCGGTGTCTGGCATGGCGTATACGCGCCCAAGGGCACCCCGAAAGACGTCCTCGACAAGCTGACGTCGGCGCTCCAGGCTGCAATGGACGACGCTACCTTGAAGGAACGCTTCGCGCAGATCGCCACCATGCCCGCGACGAAAGAACAGGCGACGCAGGAGGCGCTTCGCACCAAACTCGATAGCGAAATCAAGCGGTGGGATCCCATCATCAAGGCTGCCGGCCAGTTTGCAGATTAACGGTGATGGTTCGGCTGCGGGGTAAAGCCCGTAGTCGAACGGGGGTCTTTCATGGATATTAAAAACATTGCTGCTTCCGGCACGTTGCTCGCTGTCGGTATCGGATTCGGCATTTCGTCCATATTTACAATGGACGTCGGATCGGCGCTCAAAATGGGCCCTGGGTATTTTCCCCTGATTCTGTCGATCGTCATTACGGTGATTGGCGCCGTTATTGGAACAAAGGCCCTCAGGGACACTGAAGTTTTTCGCCCGCAGATCGCGCCCTTGCGTGCTCTTGCCGCGATTATCGTTGCCCCGATCCTCTTCGGCCTGACCGTCCGTGGCCTGGGGTTCGTTCCTGCAGTGGCGCTCACCTCATTGTCTGCCGCAACCGCGGCGACCGGGCAAAGACCGCTCGTAGTTCTTGCCATTACGCTGGGCATCACAGTGTTCTGTCTGGGCGTGTTCTACTACGGTCTCGGGCTGCCCGTCCGTCTCATCGGCCCCTGGTTGGGAGTTTGAGCCATGATGGACCTCATCGGGAATCTAGGGATGGGCCTGAGCGCTGCTCTCACGCCTTACAACATTGTCTTCTGCTTCGTCGGCACGCTGCTCGGAACGCTCGTCGGCGTTCTCCCGGGGATTGGTCCGACAGCGACAATTGCCATGCTTTTGCCGATCACGCTTTCGCTCTCGCCCGAGACATCCCTGATCATGCTCGCCGGCATCTATTACGGTGCACAGTATGGCGGCTCGACGACGGCGATCCTCATCAATCTGCCGGGCGAGTCCTCATCAGCTGTGACGGCTCTGGACGGCTACCAGATGGCGCGGCAGGGCAGGGCGGGGCCAGCACTTGCAGCCGCCGCGCTTAGTTCCTTCTTTGCCGGAACCATCGCAACCGTGGTCGTCGCCGCCCTTGCGCCGCCCCTGACCTCAATCGCGTTGAAATTCGGCTCGCCTGAGTATTTTGGCCTAATGGTACTCGGACTTGCCGCGTCCATCGTCCTTGCGCGCGGATCTGTGCTGAAGACGATCGCCATGGTGTCGATGGGCCTCGTCTTCGGTCTTGTCGGAACGGATATCAATACCGGGGCGATGCGTTTCACGCTCGGTCGACCGGAACTGGCGGACGGTTTGAACTTCGTCGCCGTCGCTGTCGGTCTCTTCGGCATCGCTGAAATCCTGCGAAACCTCGAGACGACGATCGAGCGAACGGCCGTCGTCAGCCGTGTAGCGGGCCTCTGGCCAAGTCGCGCGGATTTCAAAGCGATGATTGCCCCGGCGTGTCGGGGCACTTTGCTTGGTTCCGCTCTGGGCGTTCTTCCAGGAGGCGGTGCGATCCTGGCGTCCTTCGCATCCTATGCGCTGGAGAAGAAGATCTCAAAGACGCCGGAACGCTTCGGCAATGGCGCGATCGAGGGTGTCGCCGGTCCGGAGGCTGCAAACAATGCCGGGGCGCAGACATCGTTCATCCCGATGCTGACCCTCGGCGTGCCCGCCAATCCCGTCATGGCACTCATGATCGGAGCGATGATTATTCAGGGCATCGTGCCCGGCCCGCAGGTCGCAACTGAGCAACCCACGTTGTTCTGGGGATTGATCGCCTCGATGTGGATCGGCAACCTGCTGCTCGTCATCCTGAACCTGCCGTTGATCGGCCTGTGGGTCAGACTTCTGACGGTTCCCTACACGGTGCTGTTTCCGGCCATCCTCGCCTTTGCGTCCATCGGCGTCTACAGCGTCAATTCCAACACCTTCGATCTCTATGTGATGGCGGCGTTCGGTATCTTCGGCTACGCCCTGTCGAAACTGGATTTCGAGCCGGCGCCCATGCTGCTGGGCTTCGTCCTCGGTCCCCTGCTGGAAGAGCATCTTCGCAGGGCTATGACGATTTCGCACGGTGACGTCTCTGTCTTCGTCACGCGGCCCATCAGCGCGGGACTTCTGGCGGTCGCCCTCATAGTGCTGGTAATCGCCTTTCTCCCCAACATCGCGAGACGTCGCAATCAGGTCTTCGTCGAGGAAGACTGATCGAATTGGAGCATACTTTGGAAAACAGAACCAACCGCATCTACAAGATCGCCTCCATCGCCGGTGACGGCATTGGCAAGGAGGTTGTGCCCGAAGGACTCCGGGTTCTGGAGGCAGCATCGAAAAAGTTCGGCTTCGAACTACAGGTTGACAGCTTCGACTTCGCTTCCTGCGATTACTACGTGAAGCACGGGCAAATGATGCCGGAAGACTGGAAGGCGCAGATCGGCAGCCATGACGCCATCTTCTTCGGTGCGGTCGGCTGGCCGGAGATCGTTCCCGATCATATCTCGCTCTGGGGCTCGCTGATCCAGTTCCGCCGCGAGTTCGACCAGTATGTCAGCTTGCGGCCCGTGCGGCTGATGCCCGGCGTGACCTCGCCGCTGGCAGGCAGAGGCCCCGGCGATATCGACTTCTACGTCGTCCGAGAGAATACAGAGGGCGAGTATTCCTCGGTCGGCGGCCGCATATTTCCGGGAACCGAGCGGGAAACGGTCCTGCAGGAAACGGTGATGACGCGGATCGGCGTCGACCGGATCCTGAAGTTCGCCTTCGATCTCGCCCAGACCCGGCCCCGGAAGCGGGTGACGTCAGCGACCAAGTCAAACGGCATTTCCATCTCGATGCCCTATTGGGACGAACGGGTCGAGGAGATGGCAAAGGCCTATCCGGATATCACGTGGGACAAATACCATATCGATATTCTGTGTGCGCATTTCGTACTGAATCCGGACCGCTTCGACGTGGTCGTCGCATCGAACCTGTTCGGCGACATCCTCTCTGATCTTGGGCCTGCCTGCACCGGTACAATCGGCATCGCCCCTTCAGGAAACATCAACCCTGAGCGGAAATTCCCCTCCCTGTTCGAGCCTGTCCATGGATCGGCCCCTGACATTGCCGGGCAGGGGATCGCGAACCCCATCGGCCAGATCTGGTCGGCAGCAATGATGCTGGATCATTTGGGTGAGCCTGATGCGAGCGCGGCCGTCATGTCCGGGATAGAGGCCGTTCTCACCGATCGGCGGCTTCGAACACGCGACTTGGACGGAGATGCGGACACCGTCACATGCGGAAAAGCCGTTGCAGATACCCTCGGGTGATGGACACCCCTTGCCTGCCCTCGAGGTCGACGTTCAAGCTCAATCGGCATTGCCTATCCTCATCCTTATGAGAGGCAGTATGCGTCACTTCCTCTCATTTCCCGCGAATTTAGCATAAGAGCATACAAAGTCGCTACGACCACAATCTCAACGCAATGCCGGAACGGCATCAATACAGATCGTTAAGGCATTGGAAGCGGCGACCTTGCTCGATTAAACCGGCAATAGTCGGTCTTGTCCGACCGCTGCGGAGGTGCAGCAGGGAATATCAGGAGGGGGTCAACATGGCACGTCGGTTGCTAGGACAGCTATACATCCAGGTCCTCATCGGGATCGCCATCGGCATCGTCGTGGGGCTCGTATTCCCGGCATTCGCTACGAAACTCCAGCCGTTCGCCGATGGCTTCATCAAGCTCATCAAGATGCTTCTAGCGCCTGTCATTTTTGCGACCGTCGTGCTCGGGATTGCCAAGATGGGCGACATCAAGGAAGTCGGCAAGACGGGTGCGAGGGCACTCATCTATTTCGAGGTCGTCTCGACCATCGCCCTCGTTCTCGGCCTCATCGTCGTCAACATTATGCAGCCCGGCGTAGGCATGAACATCGACGCCAGCACGCTCGATGCCGGTGCGATCTCGCAGTACCAGCAGACCGCGCAGTCGCAGGGTGGGTTTGTCGAGTTCGTGATGAATATCATTCCGACCACCATGGTCGAAGCCTTCGCCAAGGGAGCAAGGCTTCAGGTCATTCTACTGGCCGTCCTCGTCGGTATCGCCCTCTTGCAGATCGGCGAACGCGGCAAGCCTGTCTTCGATGTGCTCGATGCGTTTCTTTTGGCCCTGTTCCGCATCGTCGGCATGGTCATGCGGCTTGCTCCTATCGGCGCTGGGGCCGGCGTGGCCTACACCATCGGTAAGCACGGGATCGGCACACTTTGGTCGCTAGGCCACCTCATGCTGGCCGTCTACCTGACGTCTGCCCTGTTCGTCGTCTTTGTTCTCGGTACTGTCGCCCGATGGTCGGGCTTTCCGCTGCTGCACTTCTTCCGCTACTTCAAGGACGAAATCCTGATCGTTCTTGCCACCTGCTCGTCGGAAGCCGTTCTGCCGCGCATGATGGTCAAGCTCGAGCGTCTGGGCTGCAAGAAGTCAGTCGTCGGACTTGTTCTTCCCACCGGCTATACGTTCAACGCCGATGGAACCTGCATTTACCTCACGATGGCGGCCGTCTTCGTCGCGCAGGCCACCAACACGCCGCTCGGGCTCGAGGGGCAACTCCTGATCCTCGGCGTCCTTCTTCTGACGTCGAAGGGATCAGCAGGGGTTGCCGGTGCGGGCTTTGTGACGCTTGCCGCCACGCTATCGAGCTTCCACGCTATTCCGATTGCCGGCCTAGTGCTGCTGCTCGGCGTTGATCGCTTCATGAACGAGGCGCGAGCCGTCGTGAACCTCATTGGCAACGGTGTCGCAACAATCGCCATCGCCAAGTGGGAAGGCGCCCTCGACCGGGCAACCGTCGAGGCCGTCATCGCCGAGCAACGCGGCGACATTCCCCGCAACATAACGGCTCCAGGCCACGCCCTCGAAGTTCAACACTAATCAATCCATCAAACCAGCATAGTGAAAGTGGAGATTTAACATGCGCATCGTAGATGTCTGCGAAGTTACCAAACCCATCGCGTCACCCATCCGCAACGCCTATATCGACTTTTCGAAGATGACCGCCAGTCTGGTCGCGGTCGTGACCGATGTTGTCAGGGACGGCCGACGCGTCGTCGGCTACGGCTTCAACTCGAACGGCCGTTACGGTCAGGGAGGCCTGATCCGCGAGCGGTTCAAGGACCGTATTCTCGAAGCTGATCCGGCAGAACTGATCAACGACGCTGGCACCAATCTCGACCCGCACAAGATCTGGGCGAAGATGATGATGAACGAGAAGCCAGGCGGACACGGCGAGCGTTCTGTCGCCGTCGGCACCCTAGACATGGCGATCTGGGACGCCGTCGCCAAGATCGAGGGCAAGCCGCTCTTTCGCTATCTCGCGGATATGAAAGGCCGCGAAGCCAATCCACGGGTCTTCGTCTACGCGGCTGGCGGCTACTACTACCCCGGCAAGGACAACAGCGCACTGCGCAAGGAAATGCGCGGCTATCTCGACCGAGGCTACAATGTCGTGAAAATGAAGATCGGCGGCGCGTCCATCGACGAAGACCGCGGTCGCATCGAATCCGTGCTTGAGGAAATCGGTTCGGAGGCGAAGCTCGCTGTAGATGCAAACGGCCGCTTCGATCTCGAAACTGGCATCGCCTACGCCAAGATGCTGCGCGAATACCCGCTCTTCTGGTACGAAGAAATCGGCGATCCGCTTGACTATTCGCTGCAGGCAGCGATCTCCGAATTCTACGATGGCCCGATGGCCACCGGCGAGAACCTCTTCTCTCACCAGGATGCCCGCAACCTGCTGCGCCACGGCGGCATGCGCCCCGATCGGGACTTCCTGCAGTTCGACTGCGCGCTCTCCTACGGTCTCGTCGAGTACCTGCGCACGCTCGACGTGCTGCGCCAGTTCGGCTGGTCGCCGTCGCGCTGCATCCCGCACGGCGGTCACCAGATGTCGCTCAACATTGCCGCTGGCCTCGGCCTTGGGGGCAACGAGAGCTACCCGGATCTCTTCCAACCCTATGGCGGTTTCCCCGATGGCGTCAAAGTCATCGACGGCCACATCACGATGCCGGAACTGCCGGGCATCGGCTTCGAAGGCAAGTCCGACCTGATCAAGGTCATGCGCGAACTCGCCGAATAGCGTTGTTTCGTGGGGAGCGCTAATTCCGCTCCCCACCGTTTCTTGAAGAATTTCGGCATGATCGACGACGTCCGCCAATCCGCTCTCGACTATCATTGTCATCCGGAGCAGATCACGCTGACCGACATCAACAGCGTCGTTCATGCCGAGCGCAATAACCCGATGCTGCCCAACATGCGCCGGTTCGCCCATCGGACCGATGACCGTAAGCTGGCCGAAGTGATTGCAGGCGCTGATATCTTTCTGGGCCTATCCACCCCTGCTGTATTCAAGCCCGATGGCTGAAACTGCTGGCCAATCCGCTCATTCTGGCCATGGCCAATCCGGATCTGAAAATCATGCCGCACGTTGTGGAAGCCGCGCGGCCGATGCGATCATCGCCACTGACGCTGCGACCTCACCAATCAGGTCAACAATCTTCTCTGTTTCCCCTACATCTTGCGTGGCGCGCTCGACTGTCAGGCGACCGAAGTCAACGAAGATATGAAGGTGGCGGCAGTGTCGGCCGTTGCAGCGCTGGCACACGTCGAGCCTATGAAACCTTGGCCAATACCTATGGGGGAGAAGTGCTATCGTTCAGTACCGAGCACATCATTCCCAAGCCCTTCGATCCACGCTTGATCCCCGATATCGCCCCGGCCGTCGGCAAGTCGGCAGCCGACACGGGTGATGCGCTCAACGCGATTACTGATGTTCCTGCCTATCACAACTGGAGCGTCCGCTATGAGCTTGACCGGCTGTCTCTACGTGATTGGACGCCCTTCGGCGTCCACAAGGTGTCGTCAAGCCGCGGCGTGCCTCGCTGGATGTCATTTTTGTCGGACCGGACTTAAACGACGCCTTTGCTAAAAATGAAGCATCCATATGGCCCCATGTCGGACGTTCGGATAATCGCAAACGATTGTTTTGCGGCTTCGTAAAATGCAAAGCGCTCCAGTGCTTCTATGGGAACGCGCCTACCTTCGGCCCGATCGACCACAGCCTGCATGGTGTCGAAAATTGGCAAATGACCATCTGGGTCATCGACTATCTGCATACGCTTGACCGGTGCGGCGACGAATGTGTCGAGAGGAAACAGTTTCAAAACAGCTTCCGCTACACGTTCGAGGCCACATCCCGAAACGTCGATTAGGCGGCCGTAGCTCGTATGCCGAGCGATGGTGTGAGCCGGATGGTTGACGTCGCACAGAACCAGTTGATCGCCATGCCCCATCAGCATCAAGGCGTACAAAAGTTCAGCATTCAAAACCGGATCAACTCCCTTGAGCAATTTAACCTCCTCACAGTCGACAATACACCAATCTTTACAAAATATCGAACGCTTGTAATTTTTCAATCACAATGCAAGTCGAATTACGCGATTTTATCGGCACACATAATAATGCAGGGCGCATCATGGTGTAAGGTAGTGCATGATCCAATTCAGCGATCGCTGCTCAGAAAAAAGTAACAAACTGATCGGACGCGGACTTTACAACTTTCAATTCCTATGTGAAGTTTAATGCGTAGCAATATCCTCCCAAGGGTCTCAGCAGCGGCGGTAGTGAAGCGGGGTGCTTCCGCCGACGCTGCAGAGAGGGACAACGGGAGGAGCGTCGTGAGGAGTGCGCGACGCCGTGGGAGGAGAAGAGCTTTTGGCGTCGATGAGCATCGTCAATGTCGGAAAAGCCTATGGAAGCCTGACGGTAATCCATGGTGTTTCCGTTGAAATACCCGACGGCGAATTCGTCGTGCTGGTGGGGCCGTCCGGCTGCGGAAAATCGACCCTGCTGCGCATGGTCGCAGGGCTGGAGCCGATCACATTCGGAGATATCCAGATCGACGGCAAGGTGGTCAACGACCTGCCACCAAAAGACCGAGACATCGCGATGGTGTTTCAAAGCTACGCCCTTTATCCGCACAAGACCGTTGCCGAGAATATGGGTTTCGCACTCAAGATGCGTGGTGAGACCAAAGCCGATATCGATGCTCGTGTCCGCAGAGCAGCCGAGATCCTTGACCTTGTACCCTATCTGGCCCGCTACCCCCGCCAGCTTTCCGGCGGTCAGCGCCAGCGTGTGGCGATGGGCCGTGCGATTGTTCGCGATCCCAAAGTCTTCCTTTTCGATGAGCCGCTGTCCAACCTTGATGCCAAGCTGCGCGTGCAGATGCGGGCGGAAATCAAGGAATTGCAGCGTCGCCTTGCGACGACGATGATCTATGTGACGCATGATCAGATCGAGGCCATGACCATGGCAGACCGTATCGTCGTGCTGCGCGATGGGCGCGTGGAGCAGATCGGCTCGCCGCTGACGCTGTATGATAAGCCCGCCAATACCTTCGTTGCCGGTTTCATCGGTTCTCCATCCATGAACCTCATCAAAGGCCATATTCGCAGTGCTGCAGAACCCTATTTCGAGACGGATGATGGCATTCGCCTGCCTCTGGTACGCGTTCCTGCCGGTTCTGATGGCAGGTCTGCCTTTTACGGTATTCGACCGGAGCACTTCGCGCTAGGCGGTTCTGTCAGCGCGCAGGTGACGGTGGTGGAATCGACCGGCTCTGAAACGCAGGTCTTTGCCAAGCTCGGCCAGCAGAAGATCATCGGCGTGTTTCGCGACCGCGTGGAAGAGCCTGCGGGCGGCACGATTGCGATGACGCCGAATGTTGCGCTGGTTCATCTTTTCGATGGGGAAAGCGGACTGAGGCTGGAATGAAATCTTTTCGTCGCGGCGAGGAGAAACGCGACGATGTCTAAATCAACGGGAGGAGAACCGCATGAAAGTCAGTGATTTCGAGAGAATGATGGCGATCGGCTTAAGCCGCCGTGCCATCTTGAAGACAGGCGCAAGCCTGGGGGCCGTGGCCGCCGGGGGCAGTTTGCTGGGTCCGTTTGGAGCAGCTTATGCGCAGGACGCGTCCCTGCGCACGCAGATCTTGCAGGTGCCGGGCGTCGGCAAGGGCTCTCCAACCGATGCCGACTGGCAGAAAGTTGGCGAGATGTGCCTGGAAGCGACGAAGAAGAACGTCAAGCAGGGCGAGTTTGCCGGCGTCGAGCTGTCCTTCATGGGCCTAAATAACCAGAACCTCCATAACGTGCTGTTCCGCGGTTTTCTGAAGCCATGGGAAGAATATACCGGTGCCAAGATCACCTGGATCGATCTGGCGCAGGCGGATTACAATCCACGTCTGCAGCAGGCCATCGCCACCGGCACGGTCGATTTCGACATTCTGGAAATGGGCGCCCCTTTTGAGGGCGATGTCTGCGGCAAGGGGCTGGCTTCCGAGATGCCGGATTGGGTCAAGGCCCAGATCGATATGGACGACTATGTCGATTACCTGAAAGCGCCAGTTGGAACATGGGATGGCAAGACCTACCGCGTGTCCGTCGATGGTGACTGCCACAACTTCAATTATCGGACCGATTACTTCACCGATGCCGACCTTGCCAAAGCCTGGAAGGACGAGGGCCATGAGGGCGAGTGGGGCGTGCCAAAGACCTGGCAAAAGGTTCAGGAAGTTACCAAATTCCTCAAGGGCAAGACGGTCGCAGGCGGAGACGCCATCGGCTATCTCGATGCCCCGAAGGCCTGGGGCGGTTTCGGCTTCTACTTCCTCGGGAGCCGTGCAACGGCCTATGCCAAGCACCCGGACGACAAGGCCTGGCTGTTCGACGCTGACACGATGAAGCCGCGCATCAACAACCCTGCCTGGGTTCGCGCCATTCAGGACGTTATCGATGCCCTGCCATCGGAAGCAGGCGACCAGTTGAACGCCGACCCCGGCACCACGGCTTTCCAGCAGTTTCTGGCTGGAACAGGCTCGATGGTCTCCTGGTGGGGCGACGTGGGTGCCGCTGCACGCACCAGCGACACGTCGGTGATTGGCGACACCATCGGCTTCGATATTCTGCCCGGTTCTGACGATGTCTATAATGCCAAGACCGGCAAATGGGACAAGCTCGCCAGCGGCCCCAACTTTGCGCCCAACATGGCCTATCTCGGCTGGGGTGTCTACGTCATGGCGCGTGTCGATAGCGATGAGAAAAAGAAGAAGGCGGCCTGGAGTGCGGCGGCCCATCTGGGCGGCAAGGACATCGCGCTGTGGACTGCAGCCTACCCATCGGGTTTCCAGTGCTATCGCAAGAGCCAGTTCGACATCAAGGAATGGGTGACGGCGGGCTATGACGAGGCCTTCATCTCGAACTACCTCGCCTCGCAGTCCAACTCATACAACCACCCCAATGCTGCCATCGAGCCACGTATTCCCGGCATCTTCCAGTATTACAGCATCGCGGAAGATGAACTTGCCAAGGTGTTTGCCGGTCAGGCCAGCGCACAGGCCGGAGCAGACGCCATCGCTGCTTCGTGGGAAAAGCTGACGGATCAGCTTGGGCGCGACAAGCAGATTGCACTCTACAAGGCCTCGCTCGGGGCATGATGCCCGGTGCAGGCTCTTAGTTTGCAATAGTTCAGGCGGCGGGGTTTTCGCCGCCTGAGCCACGAAGTCTTCCATTCGGCTCACCAGCCCAGAGGTCTGCCCATGTCGCATACGATCACGCAAACCATCAGCCCCGTGGAACGGACCATCGTTCCGCCCAGCTCCGCGCGGCGCGGAAAGCTGCTGCTGGTGGCCGCGACGGTGCTGCTCTTTGGCGTTCTTCTCGCACAGATCACTGACGTCGCGGGCATCACCGCCTTTGGTTTCGTCAGCTGGCGACCGCTGCTTTTCGCCTACATCGTCTGGGCGGTGGCACTTTGTGCTGCGCAGGTGATGATCCGTGGGGAGGCGGGCCAGCGGGCGGCTTTCGTGCTTCCTGCTGTTCTCTTCACCGTTGCCATGGTGGTCTTTCCCACCGTCTTTGGCCTCTATATTGCCTTTACCGACTGGAACCTGAGTGCGGTGGCGGGCCGCCGTTTCAACGGGCTCGATAACCTGCGCACGCTGTTTGCCGATCGCTATTTCTGGAACGCGCTGCTGAACATGGTTTATTATGTTCTGTCGGTGCTGGTGCAATATGCCATTGCCTTCGGGCTGGCATTGTTGCTGAACGCGGAGATCAAGGCGCGCAAATTCTTCCGTGTCGCCTTTCTGCTGCCGCTGATGCTCAGCCCTGTGGCCGTCAGCTGGATGATCGGCAAATCGCTTATGGAGTATCGTTTCGGGCCAGCGGCGACGCTTGCGCGACATCTGGGCTGGGATAATCCGGCATTCTTTTCCACGCCATTGCTGGCGCGGACCTCGATCATGGCCATGGATGCCTGGGTCTCCATTCCCTTCATGATGATCCTGCTGCTGGCAGGCCTTCAGGCTTTGCCTTCCGAAATCAAGGAGGCGGCGAAGGCGGATGGTGCTTCCGGCTGGCAGAGTTTCAAGGAAATCACCTTTCCGCTGATGCTGCCGGTCAGCATCACCGTCATCATTCTGCGCATCATCTTCCAGCTGAAGCTGGCCGATATCGTCATCAACGTCACGGCAGGTGGGCCGGGTGGGGCGACCGACACCGTATCCAGCTTCATCTTCCGCGAATATCGTGACCGTTCCAATGTCGGCTATGGCACCATGCTGGCGGAATTCTATCTGGTCATCATCATTATCTTCGTCGCGCTCATCCTCAAAGGGGCGAGCCGGTGGATGCAACGCGACAATTGAGGCTGAAACCGATGGCAACACATGTTGAAACATCAACCCCACGACCAAGCCTCTGGTCCCGCCGCCCGCAGTTTCTGACCAGCAGTCTGCTGATCTATGCGGCGCTGGTGTTCTGGGCTTTCGTGTCGCTGTTCCCGATTTACTGGACCATCACCACATCCTTCAAAACTGCGGTGAATGTGACGCAGGGGCATCTCATTCCCTTTGTCGACTTCACGCCGGACTGGAAGGGTTGGCGCTCGCTGGGTCTCTCACCCGATACGATCTTTTCGCAATCGACGGTGCGCGATGAATTCATGCGCCGGTTTTTCAACAGCATTGTGGCCTCGGCTGGCGCATCGTTTCTGGCTGTGCTGATCGGCTCGCTGGCGGCCTACGGTCTCAGCCGCTTTTCCTACAAATTCCTCTGGATGAAGAACAAGGACATATCCTTCTTCTTCCTGTCGCAGCTCATTCTTCCTCCCGTCGTGTTGGCGATGCCGTTTCTGGTTCTCTACAAGCACCTGATGCTGCTCGACACCCTGGTTGGCCTTATCCTCGTCTATACGCTGATGGTTCTGCCGATCGTCATCTGGATCATGCGCGATCAGTTCGACACGATCCCCGTGGAGCTGGAGCAGGCAGCGCTTGTGGATGGTTGCTCGATCTGGGGTGCGTTTTTGCGCATCGTTTTGCCCATCGCCTTGCCCGGCATGGTCGCGGCCTTCATCCTTTCGGTCATTCTTTGCTGGAACGAATATTTCTTCGCGGCTCTTTTAACGAGTTCGAATGCCAAGACGCTACCGGTTATGGTGGCCAGCCAGACGGGGTCGCAGGGCATCAACTGGTGGTCGATGGCGGCGATTGCGACGGCGGCCATCATGCCGCTGGTTCTGGTCGGCATCTTCCTGGAACGTTACATCGTAAAGGGCCTCACTGCGGGGGCCGTAAAATGAGGCCTGGAATGAAAACTGGGGTTTCCATTCTTGGTATTTTTGTTGCCGATACAGCCTATCTCGCACCCCGCATGCCTGCTTTGGGCGAAACCATTACCGGTAGCGGTTTCTCGTTCGGTCCGGGCGGCAAGGGGTCCAACCAAGCCGTCGCCGCGGCGCGAGCCGGCGCGCAGGTGTCTTTCATTTCCAAGATTGGCCGCGACACATTCGGTGATTTGGCGCTGAAGACGTATGAAGAGGCCGGAGTGACGGCCAAGCTGACGGTCATGGACGATCAGCCGACCGGTGCCGCATTCATCTACGTCAATGACAGCACGGGCGACAACGCTATCATTGTCTATGCTGGAGCCGCAGGCACGATTGGCGCCGGCGATGTAGAGGCGGCACGCGATACCATTGCGCAATCCTCAGTTTTTGTTACCCAGCTAGAACAGCCGGTGGAGGCTGCGCGCTATGCGCTGGAAATCGCGCGCGGTGCAGGTGTCACGACGATTTTCAATCCCGCGCCGGCCGAAGCCTTCCCCGAAGATATTTACAGCCTTTGCGACTTCATCATTCCCAACGAAACAGAAGCCGCCGCGCTTGTCGGTTTTCCCATCGATACGATTGATCATGCCGAACGTGCTGGCGAGATTTTCCTGTCTCGCGGCGTTGGTGTGGCCATCATCACGCTTGGAGGGCGGGGCGTGTTGTTTCATGCGCCGGGGCAATCCGTGCATGTGCCCGCCGTCTCCTGCGGTCCGACCGCCGATACGACCGGCGCGGGGGACGCTTTCGTGGGTGGTTTTGCGGCTGCGCTTTCGCGCGGTGCGGGGCCGCTTCAGGCGGTGCGATTCGGTTGCACGACCGCCGGTATTGCCGTGACCCGGCGCGGCACGGCCCCTGCAATGCCGATGCTTTCTGAAATCGAGGCCGTGATGGCGCGCTGACGCCACCGGATTTCGCTGCGCAACTCGTGGCCTTCGTCATGCTCCGAATATCTATGGCTGCAGCGATCTCGACGGCTGGATTTCGCGCGTTTTGATAGCGCGGAAAAGTTCGAAAAACGGCGTCACCAAAACGAATTGATGCGATGCACAACACATATTGCTTTACAAAATAATTATAATCTGTGAAGTTGCATCAACAACGACCGAAGTGAGCAAGAGCAGTGACCCAATTGAAATTCGCCACCCGACTGAATTCCTTCGCCTCGAAGCCTGCTGCCGAGTGGCCTGATCTTTCCGGCAAGCCGACCATGCTGCAGATGGCAAAGCGCGCTGCAAAGGTTGATGGTCTGACGGATCTCGACCTCAATTATCCTGATCATGTGGCCGATGATCCGGCACTTCTTGCCCGCCAGATCGGCGATCTCGGCCTTGCAATCAATGGCTTCGCCATGCGCTACTACACCAATCCGGCTTTCAAGATCGGTGCTTTCACCAATCCTGATGCGGCTGTGCGGCGTGAAGCGATCGAGCTGACGAAGAAGGGCATTGATGCCGCGCGCGCCGCTGGCAGTAACCTGATGACGCTGTGGCTGGGGCAGGATGGTTTCGACTACGCCTTCCAGGCCGACTACCATACGCTGTGGCAACACGAGATTGATGGAATTCGTGAAGTTTGTGCGCATGACCCGGATTGTCAGATCAGCATCGAATACAAGCCGAACGAACCGCGTTCCTATAGTCTGATGCCCGATTGCGCGACGACGCTTCTGGCCATCAAGGATGTGGATATGCCCAACCTTGGCGTGACGCTTGATTTCGCCCATGTACTCTATGCGGATGAACAGCCCGCTTTTGCCGCAGCCTTGATCGCCCGCTACAGCCGCGTTCTTGGTGTTCACCTCAATGACGGTTACGCCAAGCGCGACGACGGCCTGATGGTTGGGGCGGTTCATACGCAACAGACGATCGAGCTTCTGCGCCAGATTCGCAAGGATGGTTATGATGGTGCGATCTATTTCGACACGTTTCCTGACATGACCGGCCTCGACCCTGTTCACGAATGCGAAGTGAATATCCAGACCGTCAAGCGTATGCTGAAAATCGTTGATCGGATTGAACAGGACAATCGCCTGTCTGGTGCGGTTGACCGTCAGGACGCGGTATCTGCGCAGGCGATCATTCAGGAGCTGATGCTCGGCTGACACTGAGCAGCGCTGACATTCACCAATTTTCAACCTTTCAACCAAAGGCACGCCGGAGGTGTGCCCAGAAACCATCCGGGAGGAAACCGATGAAGACCCTGTTGAAGACAACCATAGCTGCCGGGTTTGCTGTCAGCTTGCTGTTCAGCGCCGCTTTCGCGCAGGAACTTGCGCCGCTCAATTCCGACACCGAAAAGGACCGGCTGGACTGGTCGCAACTCGAAGCCAAGCTCGGGCCTTTCCCAAAATTGCCCGAGGGCACGAAGGCTGGAGCGGTTTCCAAGACGCTGACCAACGAATACTGGCGTTCTCTGGGCGAAGGTTATGAAGCCCTCGGCAAAAAGGTCGGTGTGCCGGTTGCCTATCAGGCAGCTCAGAGCGAAGGCGATCAGTTGGGCCAGTTAACAATTGCCGAAGGCATGATCACGCAGGGTTACAATGTTCTGCTCGTTTCGCCGCAGACGGATGCCAATCTTCAGCCGGTTATCGAGCAGGCCAAGGCCGCCAATGTCCCGGTCGTCAACGTTAATGATGCCGTGATCCCACAGGCTGAGCATTATGTCGGTAACGTTCAGCGCGATAATGGTGTGCGCGTTGCCAAGTGGTTTATCGAAAACCGTCCGAAGGGCGGCAAGGTTGCCATTGTTGAAGGTCAGGCTGGCGTTTACGCCGCCGTTCAGCGCACTGACGGCTTCAAGTCTACCATCACCCAGAACGACAAGTTCCAGGTCGTTGCCAGCGTTCCCGGCAACTGGGATCGTCAAACCTCTTACGATGCTGCAACCAACATCCTTAATCAGCATCCTGACCTAATTGGTTTCTACGCCAATAATGACGGCATGGCGCTGGGCATTGTCGAAGCGGTTAAGGCCGCCGGTCTCGCGGGCAAGGTCGCGGTGTTCGGTACCGATGGTATCTCTGACGCTTATGCCTCCATCAAGGCGGGCGAACTCACCGGCACCGTGGACAGCTTCCCGGTTCTGACGGGTGAAGTCGCTCTGGAAACCGCCTTGCGTCTTGTTGCCGGCCAGAAGTTGCCGCGCGTGGTCGCCACCCCGCAAGCGCTGATCACTTCCGATAATCTCAGCCGCTATCAGGGCGAGGGCGTCGATGTGCGCGCCGTGCTGATGGAAGACGCCAAGACTGTAAAGTAATCAACGCTCAAGGAGATGCCGACTTATCCTCGGCATCTTCATTAGCCTGAGAGATGGAACGATGACGCCACGACTGAGATTCGAGACGATTTCCAAGATTTTTCCCGGCGTAAACGCGCTGACGGACGTTTCGTTTGATTTGGCTCCCGGCGAAATCCATGGACTTCTCGGTGAAAACGGTGCCGGCAAATCGACGCTGTTGCGCATTCTGTCCGGCGTGTTTCGCCCCACATCCGGCACCGTCTTCGTGGATGGTGAGGCGGTTGCCTTCAAAAAGCCGATGGACGCTCGCGCCGCCGGTATCGCCATGATCCATCAGGAACTTCAGCAGGTGCCGCATTTGAGCGTCGCCCAGAACATGTTTCTCGGACATTCGCTGACCCATATGGGCGGCATCTTTGTGTCCCGCCGCGAGCAGGAAGCCCGAGCCGCCGAAGCGCTTGCTATGATTGACAAAACAATCGATCCCTCGGCGCCAATATCGTCGCTGAAGGTCGCGCAGCGCCAGATCGTTGAAATCGGTCGTGCTCTCCTCGACAAGGCGAAGGTCATCGCCATGGACGAGCCGACATCGAGCCTCACACCCAGCGAGTTTGACCGTTTGGCCGAGGTCATCGCCAGCCTGTCGCAAAGCGGCGTTTCCATTATCTATGTGTCGCACAAGATGGATGAGGTGTTTCGCATCTGCCAACGCTCCAGCATCATGCGCGATGGCAAGCTGGTGGACATTGTCGATCTTGCCAAGGTCTCGGAAACCGATGTGATCGCCAAGATGGTCGGTCGAGAATTGATGCAGGAAGAGCATAATTCCTTCGTCACCGACGCCGTCAAGCTCGAAGCCAAAAACCTGTCTTCGCTCACCAGAATTCGTGATGTGTCCTTCACTTTACATAAGGGTGAAGTTCTCGGCATCGCCGGGCTCGTCGGCTCTGGCCGCACGGAACTTTTACGTCTGCTGGCAGGTGTCGACCGATTGAGCGCCGGATCGATCAGCATCGACGGCAAGGAGCAGAGCTTCGCCAATCCCCGTGATGCCATTGCCGCCGGTATCGGGCTGGTGCCGGAAGAGCGCAAGCGTGAGGGCATCATTCCTTTGCGTCCCGTCGCGACCAATATGGCACTGGCCTCCCTCGCCAGTTTCTCGTCTGGGGGTATGATCAACAATTTCAAGCTGCGCGCCACTGCAAAGGATTTGTTGAAGCGCGTCAATCTGCGACCTTTCCAGCTGGATCGCCCTATCCGCCTGTTCAGCGGCGGCAACCAGCAAAAGGCGATTATCGCGCGCTGGTTGGCGGCGAAATCGCAAATATTGCTCTTTGATGAACCGACACGCGGCATCGATGTCGGAGCCAAGTCGGAAATCTATCACCTGATCGAAGACCTCGCCCGTGAGGGCCATTCCATCATTGTCGTCTCCTCCGAACTGCCGGAAGTCATCCGACTGTCTGACCGCGTGCTGGTCATGCGCGAAGGGCGGATTGCTGCGACCATTGAACGTGATCAACTGAGCGAAAGCGCGATTGTCGCGCATGCCATTCCAGGCGCGAATGCCGATGCGGATGACGCGCGCATTGCGCGACCCGTGTGAACCTACAGGACAACCCATGACCAGCACTTCCAATTCCCCCGCCACCTCCGCTCCGGCCTTCCGCCGCTTCTCGTTTTCACTACGCGATGCCGGAACGCTGATTGGTCTCATCGTCATCATGGCGGTGTTTGCCGCACTGGTTCCGGGCTTCATTTCGGAGAGAAACCTCGTCAACATTCTGCAGCAGTCCAGCATCAATGCCTGCCTGGCGCTTGGCATGACGCTGGTCATCATCTCCGGCGGCATCGATCTGTCGGTTGGCCCGACGGCTGCGATCTCTGCTGTCGTCACTGCCAGCCTGCTCGTCGCGGGGACACCGATACCGCTAGCGATTCTCGCGGGTCTGGGCATTGGTGTTCTCTGCGGCCTCATAAATGGCGGCCTTGTTGCCTATGTCGGTCTCCAACCCTTTATCGTGACACTCGGCACGCTCAGCACCTACCGCGCCATCGCGCTGATCTACACCGGCGGCAATCCTGTTCTCGGTATTCCCGCCGGGTTCCGTTCGCTGTTCAACGGCAATCTCCTCGGCATTCCGTCCCCTGTTTTGATCGTTGCTGTCGTCGCCATTGCCGCGTGGATATTACTCAAGAAGACGCCCATCGGCGAATATCTGATGGCAGTTGGTGGCAATGAAGAGGCGGCCTATGTCGCGGGCGTTCCGATCGCCCGCACCAAGATCACGGCTTATGTAATTTCCGGTGGTCTCGCGGCACTTGCCTCGCTCATCCTCATCGGTCGCCTTGGTGCAGCTGAGCCGATCCTCGGCAACCTTTGGGAACTGGATGCCATCGCGGCAGCGGCCATCGGCGGTGCATCTTTGATGGGCGGCAAGGGCAGCATACTCGGCACAATTCTGGGCGCCATCATTCTGGGTGCAATGCGCAATGGTTTGACGTTGATGAATGTTCAGGCCTTCTATCAACTGCTCGCCACCGGCCTTATAATCCTCGTTGCAATGATGATTGATCGCGCAACAAGGGGAAGAGAATGAATTCCGAAAGCTTCGACACGAAGGCCGTCGGCCCACGCATCCGCATGATGATGCCGCTGCTGACGCCTCTCGAAGCGAAGGTTGTCGATACCGTATTTGCCATGCGTGATTTCAGCGATGAGACATCGCTGAAACAGATCGCAGACGATGCAGGTGTCTCTGAAGCCATGGTGGTGAAGATCACCAAGAAGCTGGGCTTTGCCGGTTATCGCGATTTCCGAACGGCCGTCAGCCAGTATAACCGCCAGCCGACTGCGGAAATGCACCAGGAACTCTCGGTAGATGATACGTCGCTGGAGATCGTGCAAAAGGTTTTTCGCACATCGATCCATGCCCTGGAAGAAACCCTCTCGATCCTCGACATGGTCGCGTTCGACAAGGCCGCAGACCTCATCCATGGGGCAAAAAATCGGGATTTCTATGGCGTCGGCGGTTCGGCGCAGATCGCACGCGACGTCGCCCATAAATTCCTGAGAATCGGCGTGCGCGCCGGCGTGTTTGACGATGTGCACATGATGCTGATGTCGGCAGCCCTGTTGTCCGAAGGCGATATCGCCATCGGCTTTTCCCATTCAGGCAATACCACGGCCATCATCGAAGCGCTTCAAGTCGCCAAGCGCAATGGCGCGCAGACAATCGCGGTAACCAATTACAACTCCTCTGCCCTGGCACAAGCCGCAGATGTTGTCCTCTGTTCCACTGCGCAGGGCTCGCCTCTCATGGGCGAAAACGCCGCGGCTCGCATCGCGCAGCTGAATATCCTCGACGCCGTCTTCATGGCAGTCGCGCAACGCGACTATCAATCGGCCGAACGAAACCTTGACCGGACCATGTCTGCCGTCAAATCCAAACGGAAAGATAAACCTTCATGAGATCCTCGCCTCTCGTCACCGTTTTCGGCAGTCTGCATTATGATATTGCCGTCATGGGCCCATCACGGCCACGCAAGGGCGAGACGGTGACTGGCACGTCATGGCACCCCAAAAGCGGCGGCAAGGGCGGAAATCAGGCGGTTTCGGCAGCTCGTACCGGCGTGGCGACATCGATGGTCGGCGCCGTCGCAGATGATGATTTTGGGCGGTTCCTGCTCGCCAATTTGGAACGCAAAAGCGTCGATCATACCTTCGTTCGGCGCGACGCATCCCAATCCACCGGCATGAGCGTTGCCATATTTGATGACGAGGGCGATTACGGCGCCGTTATTGTGTCGGGGAGCAACCTGACACTCGGCGATCAAGATGTCGTGGCGGCGCGCGAACTGCTCGATAGGACAACAATTCTGGTTTTGCAAAACGAGATTCCGGATGCGGCCAATATCGCTGCAGCAAAAGTTGTAAAACTAGCTGGCGGTCATGTGTTGATTAATGCCGCACCCGCGCGTGCCCTGTCGAACGAGCTACAGCAACTTATCGATATCATCGTCGTGAATGCCGTCGAGGCCGAAACACTCGCAGGAGTCCCCGTGGTTGAGACGCTCAATGGCGCACTTGAGGCTGCGCGCGCACTTGCACAGACCTTCCCAGAGGTCGTGGTCACCGCTGGTGGTGCGGGTGTGGCCTATGCCAACGGCGCGGGAGGCGAGATTGTGATTGAGGGTCTGAAGATCAAGGTAGAAAGCACACACGGTGCGGGTGACGAATTTATCGGTGCTTTTGCATCCGAACTGGCCGTGGGAACAGCCATGAGGGACGCCTTGGTTAGAGCTAATGAGGCAGCTGCGAAACTGGTTGCAACAAAGGAAATTGATCGCGATTGACCAAATAGAGTCTCTCTAACCCCAGAGATCTAGACGCCTTTTTCCCTAGTTTGAGGAAGGAAGAGCATTATGAGCAAATCGAATGCGCAAGCACGTCAGAAGCGGAATGCTGTCGCTCGTCGAGTTCATGAATCAGCAGAAAATCTAACCCGAGGGTGTCTATGAACCTCGGGGCCATTCACTGCGTGGAAATGCTTTGCTGATCAAAGGCTGGCAGAAGCATTGCTTTTTTTGTAGGTTGGATCGCGTTGTCATGTAAGCCCCGATTTGCGTTCGAGCGTTCCCCTCCCAGAAAAGACTGGAAGGGGAAGGACGAACCGATACGATATTCTGTCGCATCGAGGGCCAGGAATTACTGCTCAGCGGGCTTTATGCCGCATTGAATCGAGAAACTAATTCCTTTTGGACGCTGTCTAGTGCGTAATAGACATTCTGTTATCGGGGCGTCTGTCCTAATTCGTTGATAAGCAAAATTTGTGCTGCCTCTCGATTTGCCTCGACAATTCGAGGATCTGGTAGCGATTGCGCCATTACAAACGAGCCCTGGATAAGTGATAAGATCTGGATCACAGCGCGTTCATGGTCCGACAACCGCAATGGCTCAATGAGTGACGAAACAAAGTCATGCAATTGCTTGAAATACTCGGCAATAGTCGCTTGCACTTCCGGGGTATTAGCTTCGGGTCCAAACTCAGCCAGTCCTCTTGTAAAAGAACATCCGCGGAACGAAAGCGCGCGAAGGGGCTTGTCCAGCGCATCAAAAATAGCGAGCACCCTTTCTACCGGCGAGAGACCAGGCTCTTCCGTCGCACTCGCAAGCATCTGAAACCAAATGATGCTCTTGTAGCGCAGATACGCGGATATCAGCGCCGCCTTGGAAGGGAAGTGCTTGTAGAAGGTCATCTTGGCCACGCCGCTTTCGGCGATGATCCGATCGATCCCGACCGAATTGATACTGAGTCGGTAGAAGAGGTCCGACGCCGTCTTTAAAATTCGTTCCCGCGGGGCGAGCGCATCGAGCGATTGATCGTCCACGTTCACAAACGCGACCACACCTTTCCTTTGCATCTTCTGAGCCTCAAGTCTTTTTCTGGATCTAGACAGACTAGTCTGTAAAATTTTTGATTGCAAGTACATACAGGTCTGTCTATATCGGTAGTGCAGCTTCAAATTTTACAAAGGAAAATGAGATGAGCGGAAAAGTCATTGTAGTCACCGGCGCGAGCAGCGGTTTTGGAAACCTAACCGTATTGGAACTCGCACGCCGGGGTCATACGGTCGTTGCGACCATGCGGGACGTCGAAGGACGAAACGCAAAGGTGCGAACCGATCTCATCGAGGCGGCTATGAGCGAAGGACATGGGCTGGAAGTCCTTGAAATGGACGTCGCAGACGAAGCTTCTGTGGATGCTGCGATCGAAAAGGTCGTGAAGCGGAACGACAAGATTGACGTCTTGATCAATAACGCCGGACTGATGCCGGTCGGGATCACGGAAGCCTACACTATCGCAGATGTTGAACGGCTTTTTTCTGTCAATTTCTTCGGCGCCGTACGCACGGATCGTGCCGTTCTACCGCATATGCGCGCCTCTGGCAGCGGTCTTCTTGTTCATGTAACATCGCTGATGGGACGCGTGGTATTTCCATTCTTCGGGACGTACTCCGCAAGCAAGTTCGCGCTAGAAGCGCTTGCCGAAGCCTATCGCTACGAACTGAAGGGTTTTGGTGTCGACTCTGTTATCGTTGAGCCTGGCCCATTCCCGAGCAACCTCATCTCTTCGAGCCCCGAGCCATCGGACCAGGCCGTGCTTACAGCGTACGGCGACGTCGCCGCTGTTCCAGGTCAGATCAAGGCTCACGCCAACGATGGGCAGGACGAAGCCAATCCCCCTCGACCCCAGCTTGTGGCAGACGCCATCGCGAAACTGGTCGAAACTACAGAGCGCCGTCCGTTGCGGACGGTCGTCATGCCTGAAGGTTTGGACTTCGGTGTTCATTCGCTGAACGAAGCGGTACGCCCAATTCAGAACCAAATGCTGACTTCGTTCGGCATGTCGGAAATGCTCTGATGGGTGCTAATCGATGAGCCCACTTTACAGCACAAGGGTCACTGCTATCGGTGGTCGCGGTGGCAACGTCAGGAGCGAAGACGGCTTGCTTGACCTCCCGCTGGCCCTGCCAGTGACGATGGGTGGCAAGGGCGGAGCGACCAATCCGGAGCAGTTGTTCGCGGCCGGCTATGCGGCCTGCTTCGAAACCGCAGTGATCTACGTCACTCGCAACATTGCGAACAGGGTTTCGGACGATGACATCGTGGTGGCGGCAGAGGTCGGGCTTTCGCCCAATGGAAGCGGTGGTTTCGTACTTTCTGTAGCGCTCAACGTTGCGATCACAGGTCTCGATCAGGTTTCGGCTGAAGAGATTGTACGAGAGGCGCATGCGACGTGTCCGTATTCGAACGCGGTGAGGGGCAACATCGACGTAGTCATCAACGTGACGACGAACTGACATCGGTGGGGGAGGCGGATTGGATATGGCACCAACCAAGTTGCACTTGATCCGAGATCCGGCTCCCATTTTCCGGTTTAATGGATGGAGTATGTCGGACGGCCATAAATCGGGAGTGTCTTCGATTTCAGCAGGGTACACCGTATCTCGACCAGTCCATCTATCAACTCTAATTCATCAGGCGAGGTCGTCATCCGCGATCGGCCAAGCCTCAGTTCCAAGGAGATTTCAGCGTGACAGCTTATGCAATTTTCATCCAGGACCGAACCCGTAACGCTGCGGAAATGCAGACATACGCTGAAATGTTAAGACCACTGCTGGCTGTATCAGGAGGAACTGTTCTTGCCGCGCACGGTCCTCAAGATATCCTTGAAGGTGCCGCTCCCGAAGGCGTGGTAATGGTCAGCTTTCCCACTATGGAGGCCGCGCGCACCTTCTACGACAGTTCCGACTACCAGGCTGCGGTACGCCATCGCTTTCTCGGTGGGGACTATAGGTCATTTATAATTGAAGGGATCAATTAAGTCGCATCATACCGTTGTGATGCTCGTCGACGATAGGTGCCGCCGTCTCGGGCGTATCCTTATCCATCAAGTAAAACGCTTCACCGAAGAACGGCAACCACCAAAAGTTCCATAATATATGTTATGCGATCGCCGACTCACACGCCCATTTAGTAATGCGACACTTGGGCCAGATAGAAATGCGACACTCTCCTCGCACGACACTGGTCAATGTCAACGTTGGGAGCAAGGATGCGACGATGTTCAGCCTGACTGCGGTCAGGAGCGTTCGGAGTTGCCATGTCCTTTTTGATCACCATGTCGCAGAAAGAATTGCATCGCCTCGAAGTTATCCAGAAGATTCATGACCAACGCCTGAGCGTTGTCCAAGCAGCCAGTGTTTTGAGCATCAGCCGAAGCCAGATGCACCAGTTATTGAAGGCATACGAGAATGACGGCATGCCCGGCCTCGTCTCGAAGAAGCGCCAGCAACCAAGCAACCGGCGTCACAGCGAGAATATTCGCAACGCTGTACTCGACCTGGTCAGAGAACGATATGTCGATTTCGGTCCGACATTAGCTCGCGAGAAGCTGATTGAGCAGCACCAACTGGCGATAGGCAAGGAAACGCTACGCCAATGGATGACCGAGGCAGGTATTTGGATCTCACGGAAAGAACGCAAGAAGCGCGTCTTCCAACCACGCGGACGTCGCGACTGCTTTGGCGAGCTGGTGCAGATCGACGGATCGCATCATTGGTGGTTCGAGAACCGCGGACCAAAATGTGCCCTGCTCGTCTACATCGATGACGCCACCGGAAAGCTGCTACATCTGCGTTTTGCTGGATCTGAGAACACATTCGATTATCTGCATGCGACAAAAGCCTATCTGCAGCAATGGGGTAAACCGCTGGCTTTCTACAGCGACAAGCATGGCGTATTTCGTTCTACGCACGCCTCACAGAAAGATCGCACAAGTGGCCTGACGCAATTCGGACGCGCACTCTATGAGCTAAACATCGACATCATCTGCGCCAACACCCCACAGGCCAAGGGTCGAGTTGAACGGGCCAACCAGATCCTGCAGGATCGACTGGTCAAAGAATTAAGGCTCCGCGGTATCGACACGATAGACGCTGCCAACCATTACGCTCCGGAGTTCATTGACGACTTCAACGCCCGTTTCGGCAAACCACCCCGCAATCCGAAGGATATGCATCGCCCCCTCGCCGCCCACGAGAATCTTGACAGCGCCATGTGCCGTAAGGAAGTTCGCACCCTGTCGCAGTCACTGACGTTGCGCTACGACAAGGTGATATTCATTCTCGATCCGACGGAACGGGCAACATCACTGGCGGGTCAAAAAGTCATCGTATGCGATTATCCAGACGGCCGCCTGGAGATCATGCACGAGAGTTTCATCCTGTCCTACAGAACCTTCGACACGCTTCGCTCGGTTCACCGGTCGCCTGTGGTTGAGAACAAACGACTGGACGATATGCTGTCGCTGGTTGCTCAGATGCAGGAAGGCCGCGATTTAAAGCGCAGCAAACATGGCCCGCGACGAACCGGACAGACCAACAGCATGTTTGAGATCCCGGACGGGAGCCAGAGCAATGGGTATCAAAAACGCGGACGAAAGCCCGGACGACGGACAGATTTCATGAATGATCCGGAGGTGATTGCGAGAAGGCAGAAAGCGCTTGCGCGAATGGAGGCGGCTGAATAAGGCCGCTATCGGCCCGAAGCGGACGAATTTTGTTCCGGTGTCCTGCCACTCTGGCTACAGTCGAAAACGGCAAAATAGAGGGAGCATTATGGATACTGCTGATAAAGCCCGGTTTGAAGCTTCCGTGCTGGAGAACCCCTCCATCCGCACTGTCTGGAATGCATGGGAGCGCCTGAATCTACCTGACTGTTGGTTGGTTGCGGGCTGCCTTGCGCAGACGATCTGGAACGCGCGTTTTGGGTTCAGTCCGGAACATGGGGTATCGGATATGGATCTAATCTACTTCGATCCAGATGATCTGACGGAGGAAAGTGAGCAGGAGCAGGCAAAGCGTATTCGAGAACTATTTCCGGATCTTCCGATCTGGATTGACGTGAAAAATGAAGCGCGGGTCCACCTCTGGTATGAGACAAAGTTCGGCCATCCGATAGCGCCTTACTCCTCTGTAATAGATGCCATAGACACTTTTCCAACGACCTCAACGGCAATAGGTATGCGACCGGCAGGACGTGAGACCGAGATATACGCGGCTTTTGGGTTCGTTGATCTTCTGGCTGGTGTCGTCAGAGCCAACAAGAGGCAAATCACGCGTGAGATCTATGTTGCAAAGGTATCGAAGTGGCTTTCTCGCTGGCCTGATCTAAGGGTTGTTTCTTGGGATCAATCACGAGGCTGGTCCACGGACACACGTCCGCTTGTAGCGCAAAGCAGTCACCACAACTGAGGAAGCTAAAGCCGAAGAGGGGGTTCCATCATCCGCCCCCTCCCTACCCTTGCAACCCCGGCCAGCCGGTCCGGTCGGGGGCTGATTGTCGGAGCCAGTGTCGCGTTTCTAACGGGCCAGCGGCGTCGCATCTCTAATCAGCTTTGACACCGACTCACACGGTTACTTCATGTCAATTTTGTCCCGGAAGTTGACTTGTGATGCCAGATCGCGTCGCCGTCGATATCGGATGCGCCGGAGTCCAGCTCCTCAATTGACGAAAATCCTGCTTGCTTGCCTCTATGTCTGCTGCTGATCCGACTACATTGCGGGCATCACTTATAATCCAGGAAGATATTGGCTTTGCAACGCAACGTCGTTTTGGCACCAGTTTGAGGGGTGGTAGCGACCGGCAGCATGGACGGCTTGGGATCTTTTCAGGATCGCTGCTGAGGCTTGTCGGGCAGAGCTTCCGATAAGACATGAAGGGCTGGTCAAAGGTGTACCGTTTCTTTGAAGACGCTGGCGATCGTCGGGACAGCAGCAATGTTGTGGGTAGGCGGAAGCATTATCGTACACAGCCTCGCGGGGACGGGATGGCATCAGCCTGAACAATTGATCGAGACAGTCACATCAAGGATAGAACAAACCCTGACTTTTGTCCCCTCCGTGACGAATTGGCTGGCCACCGCGTTTATTCAGGCACTAATCGGTATAGCGACCGGCGGCGTCACGATCTTATTGCTGTCGATCTGGACGAAATTCACGCGGCGTGCCGCACGAAACGGCCGAGTTTAGTCGCGACGGCGTCTCCCGAACTTCTCGATCTATCCATGACGCTCGCCGCGCCACCTCCTCTCGGTGATCGTCGCACGCGTTCTCGCCCTTTGCCTGTCGATAATCGTGCAAAGCGAGCGCTTCACAAAAACTCGCGGGCAAGTTTTGACCTGAGACACGTTTAGCGCTCGGTGGTTTGATAGGTCGAAGTCAATATGCGCCGGTTCTCATTTAACCGCGCGCTAACTCTGGGATCGGGTTTTCTCAAGCAGGGTGAACCAATCCCCGGCCGTACGTTTTGTTAGGTAGATGTCGAGGAGGAAACATGAAGCTCATAAAGATCGGATTCGGTCTGTTGCTGATCTGCGGTGCTCTTTATGTGGTGCTTGGGGAGCAGCTTAGCGGCGCGAGTGCAAATGCGTTCATAAATGCCCGTTTGACGACGATACGCGCTCCCATCGCTGGCAAAATTGAATTGATTTCCAGGCCGCTGGGCGCCCAGGTTGCGCAAGGCGATCCACTGGGCTCTCTTGAGGATCCTCTTGTTGACGGCATCCGTCTCCTTGATCTCGAACTTCAACAGGCCGATGCTCAGACCGAAATAAAAAGGCTCGAGACCGTCGTCGCGTCTTTCGATGAATCGATTGATGAGTTGCAGACCCGCGCGGCCATCTATCGTGAGGAAAGAAAACGCCAGCTCGCGGCTCAGGCTCAGTCCGCCGACGCCTCGCGTGCTGCGTCGGAGGCACGTCTGAAATACGCGGAACTCAGCCGCGAGCGATCATCACGGCTAAGCGGTCAGGGCATTTCTACCGCACAGTCCCTTGAACAGGCCCAGTCACTTTCCGAGGTTTCCGCGCTGGAGGTCGCAAATGCAAAGGCTCAGGCCGCCGAAATCGTTGTGGCACAGAAGGCGGCCGAGCGGGGAGTCTTCCTCGGGGACGGATTTAACGACGCCCCCTACTCCGAACAGAGGATTTCCGAGATCGACGTGCAGCGTCTGGAATTAAAAGCGCAACTTGAGGCGAAGAAACTGGCATTGACTGCAATTTCAGATCGGCTGGCAAACGAGCGTCTTCGTGTAAACAGACTTTCTTCCTCAGATCTGGTGGCGAATGTGAATGGTGCGCTGTGGGAGTACCTCTCCGCTTCGGGCGAAACGGTCCAGCGCGGTCAGGACCTCATGCGCCTGATAGACTGCGACTCCGCAATTGTGACCTTATCCGTGTCGGAAAGCGTCTACAATTCCCTCAGGGTCGGCGCACCCGCGACCTTTCGCCTTAACCGAAGCCGTCAGGTTCTTCAGGGATCGGTAATCCGCCTTGCAGGTTCCGGCGCGGCTACGATCTATGAAAATATGGCAATAGCACCGAGTCAGCGCCACCTCCAAAGGTACGACGTGGCACTTGATGTGCCGGCTCTGCGGGACGACCCCGACCTTCGGTGCCTTGCAGGACGCACGGGCAGGGTGTTTTTCGAAACGCGCGCTTTTGACTGGCTGCGAGGACTATGGAGATAGGACTTGGACAGTTTTCTCTATCTTAGCGAACTCCAGTCGAGCTTCGCTCATCTGGCTCTGGCCTTCGGGTGCGCACTCGTCCTGCCGTACCTCCTGAACAATCGTAACTGGACCCACAGGACGTTCCTTTTCGCAATCGGAATGGCTTTAGCGGTGCGATATATCTGGTGGCGAGGAACCCAGACCCTGGCCCCGCCCGGCTTCACGCTGGACTGTCTGTTCAGTTGGTCATTCTTTGCTCTGGAAGCATTATCTGTTCTCTCGTCGCTGAGCGCGTTCACAATCCTGACCAGAACCACCGATCGGTCCGCTGAAGTCGAGGAGAACAAATCCTGGTGGAAACCGGATCCGCCTCCAAAAGTCGCGATTCTGATCGCCACATACAACGAGGAGCAAGCCGTTCTGGAACGGACGATCGTCGGGGCAAAGGCCAGCGATCATCCGGACGTCCAGGTTCTTGTGCTGGATGACGGGCGCCGTGACTGGCTGCTTGACTTCTGCGAGGAGCACGACGTTCGATACCTTCGCAGGCCAGATAACAAGGGCTCGAAAGCCGGCAACATCAATCATGCCCTGGGCGTTCTTGCGCAAGACGATCAACCGCCAGACTTCATAGCCGTGCTGGACGCGGACTTCGTTCCTCACACGGATTTTGTCTCGCGCGCACTTGCGCTTTTCCACGACCAGGAGGTCGGACTGGTTCAAACACCCCAGCACTTCTTCAATCCGGATCCTATCCAGCATAATCTCGGGCTCAGCCGATCGTATCCCGACGAGCAGCGCTTTTTCTTTGACCATTTACAACCAAGCCGCGACGGGTGGGGCATCGCATTCTGCTGCGGCACGTCGTCGGTGATCAGATGGAGGGCAGTGCAGGCCTCCGGTGGGTTCCCGACAGACAGCATCACGGAAGATTTCATGCTGACGCTTCAGTTGCAGGAGCACGGCTATCGGACGGTCTATCTGAACGAAGCGTTGACCGAGGGCCTTGCTCCGGAGGGGTTGAAGGAATACGTCACTCAGCGAGCTCGATGGTGCCTGGGGCTCATGCAGATTGCCCGGGGAAGGCTGGGTCCCTTCTCGCGGAACAATTTGCGGCTGCGCGATCGCTGGAGCGTCGTTGACTCGGTGTTTTTCTGGCTCACCACCTTCACATTCCGCATCGCCTCCATGACCTTTCCTCTCTTTTACTGGTTTTTCAACATCACGGTGGTCAACGCATCTGTTCCCGATGTCATCAGCTATTTCGGGACGTATATGGTCTGGATCCTGTTCGTGTTGAATTTTATCTCGTCGGGAATGGTGATCCCCATCGTCAATGACGTCAGCCAGTTGCTTGGTGCGCTCCCCATATCGAGAGCCGCGATTGTGGGGCTTGTGAAGCCGAAAGGTCACCCTTTCAGTGTTACGGCAAAGGGAGGAGACCGAACCAAAGTCGTTGTGCAATGGCGTCTGATGCGCCCCTTCCTCCTTTTGACCTTTCTGACGGTTGCGGGGGTCCTGATAGGTCTTGTCTCTGACCGTTTCGCATTCAATGACGCAGGAGACGGGAAGGTCGTTATCCTGTTCTGGACTGTTTACAATCTGGTGATCCTCGCCGTGACGCTGCTGGTCTGCGTCGAACTGCCAAGACTGGAAAAACACTATGCTGATCGTCCCGAGCGGGTTGTAATATCCATCGGCGGTGCGCTGAAGCGTGTCTGGATGACCGACCTGACGCAGGAAACTGCCCGTCTCAGAGGGGTAGACGCGCCTATAGCTACCCACATCACCATGAAACTCAAAGAAATTGGAGATTTCACCGCCACGGTGCTGGATCGGACCGACGACGGTCTGGTCGTTGCGCTGGGTCTGGATGAAACACAGTACCAACTCTTGCTGAAAAGACTTTACGCTGGAGGGAGCGTCCCAAGTGTCACGTCAACACGGCTATCGGCGATCATCAAGGATGCCACCACCCGTTTTGCCCGCCAGTAGACGGTCCGGCTTGCCTACCTGTCGTCATGTCGGTCTGCATTTGCCTGCAAGCGGGAAATTGCCGAGCCGATTGTAGCCAGTTCAGAGGTTCTTTTGCTCTCGTAGGGATATACGTTCTGTCCATCAGCAACGGCTTTGGCATTCACGGCGAGGTGATGGAAGGGCCGAATAAACGAGACAATGAACAATGACATGAGGAGCAGCAGCGCCACGGTCAGGAGAGACAAACTGAGAAGTAGCCCACTGGAGAAGCTATTGGCCGGATTCCTGAATGCATTCGCATCGATCCTCGCGACAATAGACCATCCAAATCTTGGAAGGCTTTGGTAGCTGGCCTCGGGAAGCGTGGCTACGAAGTAATTCTTCCCATCCGGCCATAACTCGAGGCTCACGCCGGTGGCACCTGTCCTTGCTCTTCGAAAGCTTGGCAGGTCCAGGTTGGAAGGGCTCTCATTCGAGGACGATATAACAGCCCTGCCCTCGGGATTGACTATAAGCACGTCGACGTCCAGGGCACCACTCAACTCACGAATGTAGGCTTTTGCCCACTCCAGATTAAGATGAAGCCCAAGAACTCCTGTTACTGACTGACCAACACCGGTTACAGGGGCTGCCAAATCGAGAAACCGTAACGGCTCTCCACTTTCGGGAGCAGGAAGTTTAGCCGCAAGAAGAACCGCTTCGTGCGCATCCCCGGCGAAGTTGCCCTGAAGCCCCCTCTGGAACCATGGACGCGATGACACGTCCGCCCCGACCAATAGACCATTTGACGCGACACGAACTTTGCCGTCATTTCCGGCATAACCTGCCCATGACACAACTCGTCCGCTTCCCACGAGCGTTGAGAGATCGTCCTGGATCTCTTCAGGCTGGCTCACCGCAAGCGAGCTTCCCAGCGTTTCAAGGTTTATCCATTCCCGATAAAGGGAAGCGGCGAAAGCTGTTTGGACGCCCCGCGCCCTGGTTTCCACGGCAGTTCGCAGGCTTGCCTCCTGAAAACCGACCATTCGATCGTCTACCACCTTGAACACAATCGCGGCACCGACGAGGGTACAGGCAAACATGAAACCCGCTGTGACAGCAGTCAGCGAAGGCAGCCGGCTCTTTGGTTCTTTGGTCATGGACACCTTCGCGTTTTGTCGTGTCAACGTCGACGGAAACTAGATAACGACGGACGGGCCAGCAATCTGCCTATTATCAGGGGTTGTTTTTTCGGGCGTGAGGTCGCGAATTCGGATCTGCCAAAAAACGCGATCCACCCCGTTCCCAGGGACGGAGCCCACGCGACGGGATGGGAGGCTAGTACCCATTGGCGACGAGGTGAGCAGAACCTTTCGCCGCAAGCAGACCGTGTCTTGCGATATCGTGTGAGAAGCACGTGGGGAGAAGACTCGTCTGGTTCCGCCGGTGCGAAGTGAGCGGCGAGGAATTGTACGGCACGCCACGCCCCCCCGGCAATGTTATATTTTTCACGATCAGCGCCTTACCGTATACCGCTGGCGGTCAGGCCAAACCCCGCGTGACCGGGCAGCGTTGAGGCGGTATCGGGCGCCGAAAGCAGCGCGCGAGCAGCATCCGGCGCCAAAGGCCGTGAGAGCAGAAAGCCCTGCAGATGATGGCAACCGAGGCTCTCCAAAGCGTCGCGTTGCTCCGTTGTCTCAACACCCTCAGCTGTAATCTTCAACCCTTTGGCCCGCGCGACATCGATCATGGCACTGACGAGGGCCCTGTTGTCGCTTCTGTGGATTTCCTCGATGAATGATCTGTCTATTTTGATGCGATCCACCTCGATCTTCTGAACCCGGGAGAATGAAGAGTATCCTGTCCCGAAATCGTCGATCGCAAATCTCACGCCGGCTGCGCGCAGGGCCGCAATACTTTGTTCCGATCGGCCGTCATCGCCGGTCGCTGCACTTTCCGTTATCTCGATCTCCAGGCGGTTAGCCGCAACCTGCCATTTTTCGAGCGCGGCAATTACGTTCAGCGGGTAGGCCGGCGAGCACAGTTCCAGCGAGGAGGCGTTGAGCGCAATATCGATGTCGGGGAACTGCGCCAGCATCGAACAGGCGTCTTCCAGCACAATGGCACCAATTTCGTGGATCAGACCGCATTCCTCGGCGAGCGGAATAAACTCTTCGGGACTTACGTATCCGAGTCCGGGGTGGTTCCAGCGGGACAGAGCCTCGAGCGAACAGAGCTTCCCCTCCCGTGCTGAGAAGACTGGCTGATAGTATATCTCTATCTCGGCGTGGCCGTTGACCGCCTTCCGCAGGTCGGATTCCATAGCCCTTCTCTTGCGAAGCAAGTCGTCCATGTGGTCGCCGAATATTGCGTAAGTATTCCTGCCAGCTGCTTTGGCGTGATACAGTGCGATGTCGGCCTGACGTATAGCCTCGTTTGCATCAAACGCACCATTCTTTACCGACACTCCGACGCTGGCACCAATTGTGACTTGCGTCTCCACGATCTCGAAAGGCAATCGAAGGTCGTCCACAATGATTTTTGCAACATGTTCCGGCTGCAGCAACTCGTTCAATGTGACAAGAACGGTGAACTCATCCCCACCGATCCGCGCAACAACACTGTCAGGCAAAAGGCTCGTGAGCCGCGCCCCAACAAGCGATATCAATTTGTCGCCTGCAGGATGGCCGAGGGAGTCGTTCACCTCCTTGAACCTGTCGAGATCGATGAACAGAACGGCATGCGCCTCGTCTTCCCTTGCATCCTGCGCGACCGCCGCAACTCTCGCGTTGAATTCGGAGCGATTGGCAAGGCCGGTGAGGGTGTCGTGTGCCGCCTGGTATTGCAACTGCTCCTGGTTCGCCTTCAATCGGCTCGACCGCCTCCAGAGTGCGTTTCCACCGACGCTCGCTGCACCGAATATGGCGAAAAATGCTAATGCGATCGCGGGAATGGTAGCCTCGAGAACTTTTTGGCCGGGCCTGAACGGCTGCCATTCAAAGTAGCCAACGACCTGGCCGGATTTCGAACGCAAGGCAAGATAAGAAAAACGCGGGTCCGTTGGCTGATGAAGGGCAAATCGAAGATTTTCGAACTGGTATTCCTGACCCACTGTTGCTGCGAGATCTCCATCCAGAAAACGGACCGCAACATGCAGATTTTCCTGCCCCGGTTGCTGCTCGATATCTCCTGTATCGGAAACGATTGGTTTGATGCTGACGATCGCCGGACGTGATCCAACGTAGACGATGTCCGCTTCGCCTATGGAGAGCACCTTGCTACTCGTTCCCTCCTGATCGCCTGCGATAAGGCGTTCCTTCAGTTTCGTCGCTAACGGTAGATAGGCGGTCCGCAAACCATCGGCGGTGGACGCGTCATTGTGATCGACAAGAAATTGATAGATCGGATCAAGGTCCGCTGTCAGCACGATTGCAGCATCGTGTCCGAAATAGGTATTCATCCATACGCCGAGATTGGTTTCCATCCAGTACGGATTACGGGCAAGGGAGTTCGTGACGGCGTCATCCCAGACAGTGGCGCTTTCCTGATCATGAGCAATCGACGACTTGAGTTTCGATACCGTCAGGGCGACCACGTCACGCTGTCTTGCAACCGCGACAGAATCGCTTGTGATCGATGCCCAGTAGAGTGACAAGAGAAGCAGCCCGCATATAGCGATAGACGCGATAAAGGGCGGGCCAAATCGCCAAAACCATTTCGACTGCAGAAGTGTTCGCATAGTTATGTCCGCCTGTGTTTCGTCCACACTACGTGAATGAAGCTTAAAGCGGCTGGAACCAACATGGTTAAGCCGGGTAAAAAACCGCCTTCGTACGGTGCCGCACAAAGGTCCGGAAGATTATGCTGTGGGCGCATTCAAGTATTGGGCTTCTTGTGTACTCGTGATGACTTGCCGGACACGAGATTGATCATCAGCAACTCGCCGACGCCTTCAGGGTCGCCGCCCAAACATGCAGACGGTCGACTAGTTCGGCGGAATACCGTCGCTTTGTGGGTTGTCGAGCTGCTCCACAGGCTTGATCCTGGTGCATCCCCAAGCCTTTGAGGACTATGCAGATCAACACTACAACACCGAGTCCCATGGACAGGTTGTACACGCTCATGAAGCCCTTCCCGGTTCTGCTTCAGCACATTTTGGGCGTTTCCAGCCATTCTGGCAAGCCGATCTTATTATCGGCAAGTTCAAAAGGTTACAAACTCAGTCTCTGTAGACGTCGTGCTCGTGTCGCGAAGGCCACCAACCCCTCGGTCACGAGCTACAATCGGTGTCGCCGGCCGTTTCTCACCCTCAGCTCTCAGGTGGCAATTTTCCCTGGTGAATTCGTCTCGTCGTGCACGACCAGGACCTCAACCGTGCGGAACGGGACAGGCGTGCAAGCGAGGCACTGAAAGAAGTGGGCCTCGATCCCGCCGACCGCAACCGCTACCCCCACGAATTTTCCGGGGGACAACGCCAACGCATTGCCATTGCCCGCGCCATCATTCTCAAACCCGAGGTCATCATTCTTGATGAACCCTCGTCGGCGCTGGACCGGTCCGTTCAGGGCCAGGTGATCGATCTGCTACGTGGTCTTCAGAAAACCCACGGCCTTTCCTACATCTTCATCAGCCACGACCTGTCCGTCATCAAGGCCATTTCAGATTACGTCATCGTCATGAGAAACGGAAAGATCGTCGAGGAGGGAGAGACAAACGCCATCTTCAACCGGCCGTCGGCTGAATATACGAAAACACTGATCAAATCCGCGTTTTCAGCGGCGGTGGTGGGATGACTAAAAATTCGGCCACTAGTAACTCGCAGTGCGGTTAACTCGACTATGCAAAGCCAGGAGACATTAAACAGGCCCCTCCTCAGTCGATGTCGCATCCGTTCCGAACTTCGGGCAGTCGAACTGCGACGAGGTCGCCATGTCAACCGCGCAGCATTCCACCCTGACTGACAGCAGAATGGAAAAACCTCGGCGGAACCGATTGATTTCTTGGTGAAAGTTTCGTGTGGTCGATTCCGCTTTCGCAGAAACCTATGCCGCGAAGATTCGGGGCTGGACGACTGATGCGCATATTGGAGGAGTGGACGCCGCCCCTGACGCCTTGGCAATTTATTATTCCGGGAGAAACAGCCCACCGGCCGCCTTCACTGCGTTCATCCAGACGCCCGCGAATTTGCGGAAGAATACTCGCGCTGGCATTTGGCCGGTCAGGCTCCACATCGTTTCCCAGGGAGCACCAAACAGGGGGCGCCCTCTGGGCGCCCCCCTTCTATCAAAAGTCCATTCCCGCTCCGACGGGTGCAGGCGCGGCATCCTTCTTCGGCTTTTCGGCTATCATCGCTTCGGTCGTCACCAGAAGGCCTGCCACAGAGGCGGCATCCTCAAGCGCAGTACGAACGACCTTGGCCGGGTCGATGACGCCCTGCGCGTAGAGATCACCGTATTCGCCTGTCTGTGCGTTCCAGCCGAAGGAGAAGTCCGTCTTCTCGCGCAGCTTGCCGACGATAACAGACCCTTCAGCGCCGGCGTTTTCGGCAATCTGACGGACGGGCGCCTCGATTGCACGGCGGACGATCTCGACGCCGACCTTCTGATCCTGGTTGGCCGTACCGAGATTGTCGAGTGCCTTGACAGCGCGCAGCAGCGCGACGCCACCGCCAGGCAGGATGCCTTCCTCTACCGCCGCACGAGTGGCGTGCAGCGCGTCATCGACGCGGTCCTTCTTCTCCTTCACCTCGACTTCTGTCGAACCGCCGACCCGAATGACGGCAACACCGCCGGCGAGCTTCGCCAAGCGTTCCTGCAGTTTTTCACGGTCGTAGTCGGAGGTGGTTTCTTCGATCTGTGCCCGGATCTGTGCGACGCGCCCGTCGATCTCCGCCTTGGAGCCAACGCCGTCGATGATGGTGGTGTTCTCCTTCTCGATCGCCACCTTCCTGGCGCGGCCGAGCATGTTGAGCGTGACGTTTTCAAGCTTGATGCCGAGGTCTTCGGAGATAACAGTGCCGCCGGTCAGGATGGCGATATCTTCCAGCATGGCCTTGCGGCGGTCGCCGAAGCCCGGAGCCTTGACCGCAGCGATCTTGAGGCCGCCACGCAGCTTGTTGACGACGAGCGTTGCAAGAGCTTCGCCTTCGACGTCTTCAGCGATGATCAGGAGAGGTTTGCCCGACTGGACCACAGCTTCGAGAACCGGAAGCATCGCCTGAAGGTTCGAAAGTTTTTTTTCGTGGACAAGGATATAGGGATCCTCCAGTTCGACCCTCATCTTGTCCTGATTGGTGACGAAGTAGGGGGACAGGTAGCCGCGGTCGAACTGCATGCCTTCGACGACTTCGAGTTCGGTTTCAGCGGTTTTGGCTTCTTCAACGGTGATGACGCCTTCGTTGCCGACCTTCTCCATCGCCTCGGCAAGATGGCGGCCGATCTCCGTATCCCCGTTCGCAGAGATTGTGCCAACCTGGGCGATTTCGGAATTGCTGGTTATCTTACGGGCGTTGGTCTTCAGCTCCTTGACGACAGCTTCGACCGCAAGATCGATGCCGCGCTTCAGGTCCATCGGGTTCATTCCGGAGGCTACCGCCTTAGCACCTTCCTTGACGATTGCCTGGGCGAGGACAGTTGCGGTCGTGGTGCCGTCGCCGGCCAGATCGTTGGTCTTCGAAGCGACTTCGCGCAGCATCTGCGCGCCCATATTCTCGAACTTGTCTTCAAGCTCGACTTCCTTCGCGACCGACACGCCGTCCTTCGTAATACGCGGTGCGCCGAAGGACTTGTCGATAACGACGTTACGACCTTTGGGGCCAAGGGTGACTTTCACGGCATTAGCGAGCACATCGACCCCTCGCAGCATGCGTTCACGGGCATCGGTGTGGAACTTGACTTCTTTGGCAGCCATTTTTCTAACTCCTCAATAGGCAGCTATCTGACTGATGGGTGTAGGGTGGGATGCTCAGGCGGCTTTCTTCTGCTCAGCCTGGGCCCCGATGATGCCCATGACATCGCTTTCCTTCATGATCAGCAGGTCTTCGCCATTGATCTTGATCTCGGTGCCTGACCATTTGCCGAACAGGATGCGGTCGCCCACCTTGACGTCGAGCACCTGGATCTGTCCGGCATCGTTGCGCGCACCGGGCCCAACGGCGATGACCTCGCCCTCCTGGGGTTTTTCCTTGGCAGTGTCGGGAATGATAATACCGCCTTTGGTCTTTTCTTCGGATTCGACCCGGCGGACGAGAATGCGGTCATGAAGCGGTCGGAACGACATATTTTCCTCCGTAAGACAAAAAAGATGACGTCTATTCTTTCCGGGCCGGGGGTGGCCGGTCCGGAAGTGCGAACCTCGTCCGAGCGTTCGCGCGCAAAAATCTGGTTTGGCGATTTTTGAATTTCAAGAGGTCGGCACAAAAAAATCAGCACTCAGGATGGTCTGCTGCTAATGCGCTGTAAAGGAACGAGATTCTGACGGTTCGCGTTGAGAAGACCGTTGATGCCTGGAAAATTTTGCGCCACACTTTGCCGTGTCACGAAAGGAGATGAAGCATGCAGTTTTCATCCGATCTCGAACGCCAGCTCAATGGCTATGGCCTCACAACTGCCCACATCCTATATCGGATTCCGGATTTCGAGGCCGTGCTCCAGACCTTTGTCTGGCAGGATTATGACCTGGCCCCCGACTTCCCCGAAATGCACAAGTTCCTCGACTTTTGGCAAACGAGGCTCGACGGCCCCCTTCACTCCGTGCGCTTTACACACCAGCGTTTGATTGGGCCGAATGAATGGCGGCGCATTGACGGCGAGTTCCGTCTGCAGTGACAGGTAACCGACACAACACTCGGGCGGCGGGGGATTATAGACGCAAAAGCAACAGGCATGCGCCGGGGAGCATCCACCCGTCGAGGGACTGCTTTTCATCCGGTCGCACCGGCGGGGCTTAACCTCTTCCGTTTTGGGACTGGATCACGGCCTCCGGCGTGTGTGGTCGTCGCCAGTATTCTCCAGTGCAGCCATGATCGCGTTCTTGATCTCGTCCTCGATCGCCTTCCGCTCGTCGGGCGACATTGCGGCAAGATCGCTTTCCGTTAATCCGCGCGCCTCCAGATACTGCGCCCTGATTTTTTCGCCGAGGCTCATACGCGCCCATTTGCTCAGTTCTTCCTCTGGGCTTGGCCCGCCGTCCTGCAGAGGCGCCTCATCAATGTGTCCGGCCGGTTCTCCCTGGAGCGACCAGAGTACATTTGCTAGATTGGAGGAAAGGGGCGCGGGGGCGCCTCCAAAAGAAGCCGCAACTGGCCGCTCGGCAGCCTGGCCGGGGACTGTGTGAGTGACCTGCTGCGGCCGCAAACGTGTGTAAATCGCGGCGGTTGAGCCAATCCGGTCGATTGCAGACATTCGATTCTCCTTTACTTGCAACTTGGAGCAGCTCGCTTGCGTCTGGCTTGTCATTAGACGCGGCCGAAGTCATTGATCCGGGATGACCCTGTGCCGACCGTCAGTTACCTGAGGCCTGTTCACTTGAAAGCTAACGTCCCAAAGCACTCTCACCCGATCTGTCGCTTACCGCGCGTGGTCCTTGGAACGGCTTGACCTTTCGTTGTGGAAGCCCCCGATCATTCGCGCCGTTACGAATACGTGTTGTACAAAGCACTTCCGCGACCCAAGTCAGCCGCTAGCCGCTCCGAGTTTTGATCCTCGCGATTGCCTCTTGATACATAAGCAGCCGCAGTTCCAAAGCCCCGTGCGACCGGCTCATGCAACTACGGACACTCCGGAACATTGGCCCGTTCCTGAGGTTGGAATGGCAATGGAGTGGAGGGAAATCAATGACAGACGCAGGAGCTGAAACAAGCCTCCGGCCCTTTTCCGGAGAGTTTCGATGGGCCGGTTATATGCTGGGCTTTGGACTCGGCGGGTTCTTCGACGGCATTTTGTTGCACCAGTTGTTGCAATGGCATCATCTTTTAAGTGGTCTTGAGCAGGCACGCCTGGATATTCGCCTTCTCATTCTCTGGGATGGTATTTTTCATGCGCTGATGTACCTCGTTGCTATCGTTGGGCTTTGCTTGCTCTGGCGAGCCCGTAATGAATTCCCTGCTCAAGGAGCGGATCGGTTTCTGTTTGCCAATGCCGTCGTCGGCTTCGGTGGATGGCATGTCCTTGACAGTATTGTGTCACACTGGCTGCTGGGAATTCACCGGGTCCGTATGGACGTGGATAACCCGCTTTTTTGGGATTTGCTCTGGTTTGCCATGTTTGGACTTTTCCCTTTGACCATTGGCTGGATACTGCGCCGGAGCAGGTCAAGAAGGGGAGGTGGTGTACCCAGATCGCCGTTTTTGCTCGTCGTGGCGGCACTGACTGCGGGCCCGCTTGCTTTGCTGCCGCCGTCCGGTCAATCACAGGTGACGGTACTTTTCTCACCCGGCACAAGCGAGCTGGATGCCTTTGCTGCCATTGCCGCGGTAAACGGCAGGATAATTGCCTCTGACGCGTCGGGCCAATTGTGGGCAGTGGATATGCCGGCGGATGGAAATCCCTTGGAACTCTATCGCCACGGTGCACTGTTGGTAAGCAACGCCGCTCTGCCCCTCGGCTGTTTCAACTGGACCAGAGCCTAGCAAAGAGAGTGATCCGGCCGGAACAAAACCAACGACGGTGCCCCCGGATTTTGCTGTGCGACAGTCTCACTCGTAACCCCGTATAGACCTCGCAAAGGCAATGATTGCGCCCAACATCGCGGGCTTTTTCCGCGGCGCCAATGTCCACAGTGTGGTATTACGTAGCTCCTCGTCAGGTCGGGAACGAGTTTCGTCATTTTGTCGATGATTTGCCGCGGGCCGGGCATACTCAGGCGAGGGTCCGCTCTCCCACGATATAAACAGCCGCAAGGCCAGCGTATAAACCGTGGAGCGAGCGTCACAGGTACCGGGTCACATCGAGGTTGCCATAGTAGTTCAAGCCGCCACTGAAGCTGGTTCGTTCGAAGACATCAACGTGACGTGCGAACTCCATACTCACTGAACCATTGGATGGCGACACAACAAGCCGGTCTCGCATCGAACGCTTTTCAATGCTATTGCTATCGCCACAGAGGGGAGTGAGACAATCATGGATTCGATAATTCCCGGCGCGGCCAATCTCAGCCTGTTCGTCAGCGCCACTCTTGTTCTGCTTCTCGTGCCTGGGCCGGCGGTTCTTTACATCTTCGCCCGATCGGTCGAGCAGGGCCGTTCTGCTGGCCTCGTCTCGATTCTGGGCATTCACGCGGCCACACTCGTGCATGTCGCCGCGGCTGCTGCGGGGCTGTCGGCGCTCCTGGCGTCTTCCGCGATCGCCTTCAGCGTGGTGAAATATGCCGGCGCGGCCTACCTGATTTGGTTGGGCTTCAAGAAGCTTTTCGGTCCCGCGAGCATTCCCGACGTTAACGGCGCAGACCAGCCGCGCAGTCGCGGACGCATTTTCCGCGAGGGTTTCCTGGTCAACCTCCTCAATCCGAAAACCGCGTTGTTCTTCCTCGCCTTTCTGCCGCAGTTTGTTGAGCCCCAGCGTGGCCATGTGGCAATGCAGGTTGCGTTCCTCGGGGTTCTTTACACAGTGATCGGAGTGCTCACGGACGGCGCCTATGCACTCGCTGCCGGGACGGCGGGTAACTGGCTGAAGCGCAGCCCGGTCTACCTTAAAGCTGAACGCTGGGTCAGCGGGTCCATTTACATCGGCCTCGGATTGACGGCCGCATTTTCGGGAAACCACAGAAAGTAGGTTATAATAATACATGCAGGCGACGAGGGCCGGAAGCTAACGTCGCGCCGGAGTGATGGTAGAGGCTTGCGGTCGCAAACGCGGCCGGTCAGTGGGGTCCCTCACTTCGCAAACACAAAGAGACCCAAGGGAATTGCATGGCTTCATATACGCTCTGTGTCGGTTCGATGCCTGATGGATCCTCAAAACAGCCGAGGGCAATCGCGACGAGGTTTGGCCGGAATTCCGGGAGCCAATATACCGTAGATCCGCAGCAAGGACAAAAGCGGAACTCCAACTTCTTTCCGCTTTCGCCCCGGCGTAGAAATGCCTTATGGTTGCCGGTTGCGGTCACCTGGCCGGCCCCGTAAAACACGGCTACGCCGAACGCGGAGCCGGTACGGCGCTGGCATTCCCGGCAGTGGCAAATTGATACCTTCACCGGTTCGCCATTCGCCGTTAGTGTCAGCTGTCGACATGAGCAATAAGCCAGACGCATTATGTGGTTGTCCCGGGTTGCGCTTCTTTCCGCCCTGAATCACGTTCCAAAAAGTAAGCGTCACGCGTAAAAGTGACCAGCCATTTGTTTTCTGAACAGCGCTGCAATCGTTGACCGCTGCGAGGTGTACGCGTGATCTGTTGCGACCTCGCTAGAGTCAGTTTTCATCTCGATCATCTTGCCGCAATGTCACTTTTAACCTTCTTGCCCGACCGTGCTACCGCCATTCCTCGAGCGGCAGCAAGACCAGTCTCCCTTCCTTCAATCTCGGGCCGCCAGGGCGGTTTGATCGGTGCAGGTCGACGCGCCAGCCATCAGGCCCGGGTGCAACCGTAACAGCAAAAGCAGCGCAACGACGCCCATCGACACCTTCACGTCCGCCGTAATTCGGTTCGATCCATCACGCTCGCCCACAACATCAAAGGTGCACGGATGAAGGCGGTCAGTGTAGTGCGGCGCTTGCCGCTCGCCGCTCATCCTTGTCGTGCAGCGCGAAGCGGTCAACCATATCAGCACTCGCTTCGTTGAATCCGAGAACCTCGACCTCCTCGCCCGCCTGACGGAGCTTCAGTACGACCTTGTCCAACGCGCCAATTGCGGTGATGTCCCAGAGATGGGCCTTTGTGAGATCGATGATGATCCGTTTGCCCTTATGGGTGAAGTCGAAAGCGTGGATAAAGGCTTCTGCCGACGCAAAAAAGACCTGCCCAACTACCGCATAGGTGACACTGTTCTGTTCGGGGTCCTCCAGGCGCTTAACACTGAACAGGCGGGCTACCTTGCCAGCGAAAAAGATGCCGGACAGCAGGACGCCAACGATCACGCCTTTCGCCAGATCATGTGTTGCAACGACCGTTACGACGGTCGCCAGCATGACGAAGGACGACGGAAGCGGGTGACGTCTCAGATCGACGATCGACCTCCAGGAGAAAGTGCCGATTGAAACCATAATCATAACCGCAACAAGCGCTGCCATGGGGATAATCCGGACGAGATCGTTGAGGACGACGATCAGAAACAGCAGGAAAGAACCAGCCACGAAGGTTGAAAGACGTCCTCGACCACCAGATGTTACGTTGATGACCGATTGTCCGATCATGGCGCATCCGCCCATGCCGCCGATCAGTGCCGAGGAGATATTTCCCGCGCCCTGTCCAACGCATTCCTGGCTCTTGTTGCTGGGCGTGTCCGTCATATCATCGACGATCTGCGCGGTAAGCAGCGATTCCAGCAGGCCGACAGCAGCAAGTGTTACCGAGTATGGCAAGATGATCTGCAGCGTCTCCCAGGTCAACGGAACCTGAGGAAGCATCATGAATGGGATCGAAGAGGGAAGTTCGCCAAGGTCGCCGACGGTGCGCAGGTCCATGCCGAACCACCATGCCATGGCCGTGAGAACCACGATGGCCACAAGCGGCGATGGGATCGCCTTGGTCACGTATGGAAAGAGGTAGATGATGGCAAGACCGCCTGCAATCATCATGTAGGTGAGCGTCGGGACCCCAAGGAGTTCGGGTAACTGGGCCATGAAGATCAGGATCGCAAGCGCATTGACGAAGCCTGTGATGACAGAACGGGAAACGAAGCGCATCACGCGGCCCAGCCTCAGCCATCCCGCAGCGATCTGGATGATGCCCATCAGGATGGTGGCGGCGAAGAGATACTGAAGACCATGGTCCTTGACCAGCGAGATCATGACGACAGCGGTCGCCGCCGTGGCAGCAGAGATCATGCCCGGCCGGCCGCCCACAAAGGCCGTCACGCAGGCGATTGCGAAGGAAGCGTAGAGGCCGACCTTGGGATCGACACCCGCAATCACCGAGAAGCCTATCGCTTCCGGGATAAGCGCGAGAGCGACGACGATACCCGAAAGTACGTCGCCACGGATGTTGGAGAACCACTCCTGACGGTAGTTTGAAAGAGTTTTCATCGGAATATTTTTCACAGTTGAGGCAACGGGCCGAGCGAAACTCGGTCCTCGAATATGGCATAGGTTGCGTTGCTGTGTTGTCTGGCGGATCGGCGGCCAGAAGAGCCACCCGGAGTTTCACCGGGTCCTTGTGGATGACGTTAACTAGCTCACGCAGGATCGGTTTGCAATGATCGACCCGGTCCGGGCCTGCCAAAAAGTGAGACGTCGTGGTCAAGGTTGCGGATGCGAGGCCGCACCTCCGAAGAAGATAATCTGTCCGCTGATGCGCCCCTCTTGTGATCCCAAAGAGGGGCCATGGGTCGCCATCTTTTCTCGGACGTGGGTCTGCTTCGAAAGGAGTTCCAACGCAGGACTGACAGGGATTGGAAAGTGTTAGTCGAAACACGCGTGACGCTCGCCGGGCGCCGTTGAAGGGAACGTTCCTGCCGTTCGCGCGCACCGCCTGGAGCAGTTGCTCTAGCGACCGGCGGAATCGATGAAGATAACGCGTATTGTTTCAGATAGCCGAGAAAATGGGATATGCGATGCGACGACTTGGAGTGTCCGAGAGCGTAACGCTTCTGAAAGACAGCCCGGTCACATTTGACCGCTTCGGCCAGGGGCTGATCTCCGGCTATCGGCCCTAAGTGGCCGAAACCACGAACGAGATTTCCATTGTCGCCGATCGTTATCGAGAGCTTACGCATGTTAGCAGCAGCCAACCGATTATCAGGTATTCACGGCAAACGGGTCGCCTATATGACATCGCCGGATCAAGCTCGCGGCGGGCAACTTGATCCGGCGATAGTGCCGGTCATTACTCCGGCAATTAAATGAGGTCGACCGACACCAAACTCCCAAGGCGCAGGACAGAAAACTTGCAGCCGCGTAGGTGAGTTCCTGATCGCAGACGAAGGCAGGTCCACGCGTGCCACTCCTTTACGGCTGTCTCTCAGTTTCCATCTTTTTGTTCGAGAGCGTCGCGAACCTCTGCGATTTTCCCTGTATCTGTTCCAGCGCCCAAAATGCTCTTCGCTTCGGCAAGCTCCACGTCGGTGACCGGCCTGTTTGCCAACTGTTCCAGCGCCGAGACAAGGGCAGCTTCGCTAAGCGCGGGATCTGTGGGCACGGCCCCCACCCCGTACTGAATTTCGAATTCCGCATATGCCTTCACGTAGGCTGCAAGCGCCGCCATCTTGGGGTCCTGGGAATTCAGATAGGCATGGTAGTTTCTCTTCATCGAGCTGAGGCTGCCAGTGCCGGGCTTTGCGCTTTGCGTTTTGGATTTCTCGGCGTGAGATTTTGAAGTTTTGTCGGGGTGATGCGATTTCAATGATACCGAAGAGCCCTTGTGCGCGGATGAATTCAAGGACGCCCGGCTTTCGCCGGCGCCAGATTTCCCTCCGCCATGGCCTCCTCCGTTGCCACCGCCGTTTCCTCCTCCATTACCACCGCCATTGCCGCCGCCGTTCCCGTCCTTCGCAAATGCTGCGTGCGTGAAGCCGGGAGTATCTCCCGCCATGGGGGCAAGGGCCAGGACGAGCCCAAGGCTTGCGGTACCGATCAGCGAGGAGATTTTCATGAGCAGGTCCTTTTCATAGTCGGTCACCGCTTGCGCAGAGCCGCGGTGCCAGCAAATCGTTACCCACTACAATATTGCCGAAATCTCGGGTTTCTACTCCACTCCGACCTATGCCCTGGGCATTCGGACCATAGTCCGATTGATCGCGACCGATGGTCGCTGATTGTATGGACCGGACGACGAGCTCACATCGGGGAAACCGGTGCCTCCCGCGGGCATGGTGGACACCTTGCGTTGACGGGTAGCTATGAAGGATTGGGAGATGAGTGCTGATAATGCGCATTCTGCGGACAGGCCCTGACCAGGAGGCGCCGATAACGAGCCCGGTGGCACGCTGGAATTCCCAGTCACTCGCACGCCAGTTCCTGCTTGCGGGCGGTTTTGTCGCGATCTGCGCAATGGTGGTCGTGGGTTATTTCGTTGCCAGCCTGATCGAAAACGCCGTGACACGTAACTCCGCGGCAACGACCGCGCTTTACGTCGACAGCGTGATTGCTCCTCTATTGCCTGACATGCAAACCACCCAGAGCCTGGACGATTCGATAACACGGGCCCTGGATGAGACCCTTGGGCAGGGCGCACTTGGAAAACGACTGTTTTCGTTTCGGCTCTGGCGCAGCGACGGTACTATTCTCTATTCCAGCGAAAAAAGCCTTTCCGGCAAGCAGTTCCCACTGTCCGGCGACCTCAAAACGGCCTTTACCGGCCAGATGACAGCGAGGTTCAATCGGATCGACGGCGTCGAGAGCGATGCCGAACGCAATAGCGAAAAGCCACTTCTGCAAATCTACAATCCGGTCTTGCAGCCGTGGTCGGGCAAGGTCGTCGCCGTCTCTGAATTTTTTGAGGTCGCTGATGAATTCGAATGGAGTCTTAATCAGGCCCGCCTCCTGAGCTGGCTCGCGGTCGCGGCGTTCACGACCATATTTTTTGGCCTCTTGTCGATTATGGTCCTGCGTGGAAGCCGAACCATCGACAGCCAGCGCAGGGCCCTCAATGACCGCATCGATGAACTCTCCACCCTGCTGCGGCAGAACGAGGCCCTACGCGCGCGTGTTCAGCGTGCGACACAAAGGGCCACGTCCCTCAACGAGAGTTACTTGCGCCGCATCGGTGCCGACCTGCACGACGGTCCCGCACAATTGGTCGCCTATGCATCCTTGCGCCTTGACAGTCCGAAGCTCGCCGATCCTCGTACTCCTGCCGAGGAGCGGGAAGCATCCTTGACGAACATCAAGACAAGCCTCGATGACGCCATGGCAGAAATCAGGGGCATTTGCAGCGGGCTGATGTTACCGCACATAGAAACGGACAGTCTTGCCGCGCTTCTGAAGCGCGCGATTGTTGCCCACGAGCAGCGCACGGGCGTCACTGTCGACCTCTTACTCAACGAAACACCTGCGTATCTTTCCAGAGCTGCAAAGATCTGTATCTATCGTTTTGTTCAGGAGGCCCTGAACAATGGCTATCGCCATGCGGGCGGCATTGGACAAAAAGTTACGCAATCATCCGAAGGCAGCCAGGTGACCGTCGAAGTAGCGGACGAAGGGCACGGATTCAGAATGAGCGACGTTTCACCCGAGAAACTCGGCCTCGCGGGTCTTAGGGACCGCGTTGAAAGCCTGGGCGGAGTCTTCCATCTCTTTTCATCCGATCGTGGGACCATCGTGCGGATGTCGCTTAACATCGAGGAAATGGAACAGGCATGACCGCGGAGCAGATCAGTCTGGCAGTTGTGGACGATCACCCTCTGTTCAGAGAAGGTGTTATCCGAAGCCTGACCGAAATGGACGAATTCAAGATCGTTGGCGAGGGTAGCAACAGGGACGATGCGCTGCGCATAGCCGCGGAGCACCGACCGGACATCCTGCTGCTCGATATCTCCATGCCTGGAGGCGGGCTGGAAGCTGTGCCGCTCATACTTGAACAGGTCCCGGCCCAAAAGATCGTGATGCTGACGGTTTCCGAGGCAGGCGATGACGTCATGACAGCTCTAAAGACTGGGGCAAAGGGTTACGTCCTGAAAGGAGTCGGGTCCCGTGCACTGGCTGATATCATTCGAACCGTCGCGGCAGGTGACAGCTACGTCGCTCCGACGCTGTCGGCACGTCTGATTTCCCAAACCGGGTCAGGCGCCCGGGCCAATCCCTTTGTCGCACTCACGGAGCGCGAACGGGAGGTGCTGGAGCTGGCATCTGCAGGGTTAAGCAACAAGCATATTGGGCTGAAACTGGATTTGCACGAAAAGACGATAAAACATCACATGACACAGATCTTTACCAAGCTCGGCGTGAGCAACCGGACGGAAGCCGCGATGGCATTTCGTGACGAGATTGACCGGCGCCGTTAGCGGAGGAAGGCCCTGAGCCGCTGCTCGTCAGAGACTGTTGCATCGCGATTGACGATTGTTCTGCCCTTTGCATCCTTCATCACGTATCGGCCGCGCTGAACGCTTTCGCTGATGCCATCCTTGTGGCGGACAGTCAAAGTACCGCGACCTGCATTCGCCGCGTCGTCGACATCGGCCTCGGTTTTCGCAGCGTTTCCGGTGCCTGACGACTGGCTGTTATTGTTTCCCTTGCCGCCCGAATTACCATTACCATTACCATTACCATTGCCGCCACTGTTACCGTTGCTGCCTCCGTTTCCGCTACCCCCTCCATTGCCGCCGCCACCTCCCCCGCTGCCTCCACCGCCGCCATTTCCGTTGCCAGCACCATTACCGTTTCCGGCCTCAGCCATCTGCTCGTGAAATGCAGCGGAGAAACCGTGAATTTTAATCGTATAGGGAAGAGCCGTGTTAAAGAGGGTCAACAGCAGACACGGGAAAACGGCGATCAGTTTGCGGCGTGGTAACACCTCCAGCCTCCTTCGGGTTCGATCTGTATGCCAAGGATGCGGAAATCTGACCGCACCGATGGGCAAAACTCTGAGCCCGTACAAGTCGTCACTACACCTTGGAGGGTCAAGTCCAAATATGTGACAAAAGGTTTGACGGGACTTCAGCAGACACGAGAAAAAACTTTTGTCGCCCTTCGATCAGACCAAGGTCTGACGTGAAGCTGTCCAAGGTCGGGTAGCATACGAGGCGCGCAGAACTGGTTATGGCGTTGACACCATATCAATGCCGAACCACTTGATACTGACAGACTTTAAAGTCCCATCTTGCTTCATCGCCAGGATTGCTCGGTTAAAGAGGCTTATTAGATTGCTGTCGTTTTTGCGAAGGCCGATACCGACACCTGGGCCAAAGACGCCACCCGAAATCCGGGGACCATAGAGCGATGCGACCTTCCCTCCGTCAGCGTCCAGAAATGCTTTCCACACTGAATAATCCGCCAGTCCGCCATCAATCCGCCCGGCAAGCAGATCCAGGTTCAGATTATCCTGTTTGTCATAGGTCCTGATCTCCACGTCCTCCCCCAGCACCTCCCTCACAAATGCCTCAGCATTCGTTGCCCCCTGCACACCCAGTATTCGGCCCTTCAAGTTCGACCTCAGAGTCTCGAGAAGCAGTCTGGTTGCGGAATTATCCGAGGAGAGATCGACTGCGGCGGCCGGGTCCATCGCGGGGAGGCCAGTTGAGTTCGCGACGACGAAATAGTTGGAGGTCAGAGCGTATGGTTCGGAGAAAGCTATGACTTTCTTTCTTTTTTCAGTGATCGACATTCCGGCCATGACCGCATCATATTTGCCGACCGTCAATCCCGGAATGATCCCGTCCCAGGCCTGAGCGACAAACCGGCAAGAGATCTTCGCCCGCTCGCACAACGCCTTTCCCACGTCCACGTCAAAGCCTTCAACCTCTCCAGAGGAGTTGATGGAATTCCAGGGAGGGAAAGCCCCCTCTGTAGCAATAGTAATCGTCTTCGATTCCTGGGCATTTGCGTGACCAACGAGTGCTATAACAATCGGCAAGAGGCACAGCAGTTGCGAGACTTTCATATTTATTCCCCTTCTTTGCTTTTCGGATTAGATGTAGAGGCGTGGGATGTGGTCACGAAGGTCCCCATAAATCCCGATCGCGTCGGTGCCTCTGGTGCTCGCGAACTCCTCAATGCTGATCTGTTCGGCGCCCTGGCGTCCTAGCAGGACGACCTGATCCCCAAAGCGGGCCTCCGGGATATGGCTAAGGTCGATGCGGATATGCTCAAGATGGGACGGCGGAAGAAGTCTTGCGCGTTTGCCGCGTACCAGCCCCACTGCCCTCTCCGGCAGAGCTCTGGGAAGGCCATCACCCCATCCCATTCCAATCACTCCGAGAACCATGTCGGGGCGTATCCACGAAATGCTGTCGGGTGGATCGAGAGATTGATCGAGACGTTTAACGGAAATGAGTGTTGTCGAGATCGCCGTCAACGCCGGTCGCAGGCGCACGTCACGCACGGGTTTCTCGACGTCAGAAATACCGACAAACAGTGCTCCGGGATCGACTGCATCGAAGTCCATGTCCGGGTAGTTCAAAACACCTTCGGTGCTTGACATCATGACGACCGGAACGCTGATGCCCAACGAACGGATTTGTCTTAGAATGCCGTTCATCTTCGCTCGTTGACTGTGAGCGAGTTCCGGACCGGAGCCGGGCAGTTCACTCAAGTGAGCGTAGATGCCTTCAACCCGAACGGTTCGGTCCTGAGCGGCCTCAGCGAGCAAATCGACCAACTGCGCCGGCGTTGCCCCAGCGCGAAAGAAACCCAGATCAACTTTGAGGAATATCCGCAGATTTGACACGCTCGTGCGCCATTGCCTTAACTCGGCGATGCTTGATACGGTAACGATCAGGTCAAGCGCTTCTATCGTGGCAGCTGCGACAGGCAGAGCGCCCGGGTAAAGGAGTACCGGATTCGAGATCCCTTCGCGACGGATGGCAATCGCGTCAAGCAAAGACGCGACGGCGAATCCGTATACATTTTCGGCAGCCAAGGCCTTTGCAACAGGACCTGCTCCGCAGCCATAGGCATTGCGTTTCAGGCATGCGTAGACCGCCACATGTTCGTGAAGATGCGCCCGAATTTGCCGGTAATTGTGACGAATGGCCTGTAGATCGATCTCATACCAATTCCCGCGTAGTTCTGCCGACGAGACGCTGACAGGCCGAGGTGGGAAAGCAGTGATACTCATTATGCCAACTCCCTTGACAGCCGCGCCGGCTCGGCGGCCTTCCTCTCATTGTCGATACGGCGATGATGTTTCGACAAGCGAAGCTCGATGAGGCTAAATGCACTTGTGAAGAGAAAGGTCACGGTGAGATAGAGAAGAGCGGCGGCTACGAAGACTTCGTAGGGCGCGAATGTCTGAGCAACGATCTTTCTGGCGGTCCCTGTCAACTCCATAATGGTGATGGTGCTTGCCAGCGAGCTGGCTTTCAGCATGAGAATGACCTCGTTCCCATAGGCCGGCAGCGAAAGCCGGAGAGCGATCGGCAGTATGATTCGTCGGATACGAAGGAGAAGCGGCATTCCCAACGCCTTGGCTGCTTCAATTTCGCCTGGTGGTACGGCGCGAAGGCCGCCGCGCACAATCTCTGTCGTGTAGGCGGAATTGTTCAGCGAGAATGCAACGAGCGCGCACCAGAACGGATCCCGGAGTAAGGGCCAAGCCACACTTGCCCGCACCCATTCCAACTGGCCGAGGCCGTAGTAGACCAGAAATAGTTGCACCAGTAGTGGCGTGCCGCGAAACACGAATGTGTACGCCCGAACGGGCAGGGAAATTACTCTGCTACCTGATGCACCGGCGAGAGCCAAGGGGATCGCAATGCATGACCCTGCGACAACGGACGCTATGGTCAGGAGAACAGTGAGAGCTAGGCCATTCAAAAGCTGCGGTAGTGTCTGCACAATCAACGCCACTTCCATCAGAAACCTCCTTTGGGGGAGATGCGCAGCCCGCGGTCAGTTCGACGCTCCAAGGCAGCAAGTGCCGCGAGCGAAATCGAGGTGAACAGGAGATAAAGGCACGCAGCCACAGAATAGAACTTCAGCGGATCGTGTGTGGCGCCAGCGGCGATGTTCGCCTTCCGCATCAGGTCTTCGAGCCCGACAACCGAAATCAGCGCCGAATCTTTCAATAACGTCAGCCATAGATTTCCAAGACCGGGCAGAGCATGCCGCCACATCTGCGGCATGATCACAAGACGCCACACGGACAGATTTGAGAACCCCAGTGCGCGAGCTGCCTCAATTTGACCCGCGGGCACTGCCTGAATAGCCGCCCGGAATACCTCGGTTGCATAAGCACCGAACACGACCGTCAGAGCGAGAACACCGGCCGAGAACGCATCAATTTCAACGTATCGACCAAACAACGTCGTAAGCGCGACAGTGCCTCCATAATACAACATGAGAATGAGAAGCAGCTCCGGAACACCCCTGATAACAGTGGTGTAACCATTCGCCACCCACCGGACGCCCCTGCTTTGGCTGCGCTTCGCCAAGGCGCCGCACCATCCAACGACGATGCCGAAAGCCAGACTTGCGAATGCAACTTGAAGGGTTGTGATGGCCCCGGCCAGCATCTGTTCACCGAATCCGTGGACGGACAGCATCTCATCGCCCTCCAATGTGGGAGGATAAAAACCGTCTCAGCGAAGATGAAGAAGGGCTGCCAAAGACAACGTCCGGTGGGCCTTCTTCCTCGATCAAACCCTGTTGCAAGAAAATTGTACGGGTCGACACTTGCCGTGCGAAGGCAAGCTCGTGCGTCACGATCAACATCGTTCGACCCTCACCAGCAAGAGACTGAATGACCTTCAGCACCTCGCCCACAAGCTCCGGATCCAATGCGGATGTCGGCTCGTCAAAGAGAAGGATCTCGGGCTCCATAGCCAAGGCGCGGGCAATCGCCACGCGTTGCTGCTGCCCGCCGGACAGATGGGCGGGATAGGAATTCCGCTTGTCTGCAAGCCCAACCTTTGCAAGTAGTTCCTCCGCCCTTTGACGAGCATCTGCCTTGGTCAAGCCCCTGACGTGGATCGGAGCCTCCGTGATGTTTTCCAAAACCGTTTTGTGGGACCAGAGATTGAAGTTCTGAAATACCATTCCAAGCCTTGCCCGCAGCGCGTTGATCGCTTTTCGACCAGCCATGCCTGGGCGCATCTCGACACGATGCCCCGACAGCCAAACCTGGCCGTCTGTCGGCTCTTCCAAAAAGTTCAGGCATCTCAGGAAGGTGCTTTTTCCCGAGCCGCTTGCCCCAAGAATTGAAATAACGTCGCCGGCGTTGGCGGTCAGGGAAATCCCTTTGAGAATTTCGAAATGCCCGTAGCTCTTCTTGAGGTCCACAACCTTCAGAGCGGCTGATTTCTGAATACAGATAGGCGAGTGTTGCGCTGGGAGCTGGTATGAATGCAATGGCTTGTCCTCGGCTGCTTACAAAACCGAGAATGTCGAGGTGTACCGAGCAAAACTTGCAGAATGTTGATAATCGTGCGCGATTTTATCGCAAATTCAACCAAAAGCCTTGTTCGACCAGGCCGCCCTGTACATTTGCGGAGTCGTACCGACCTGCCGGCGAAAACTGTTTGCGAAATGGCTCGATGTCGAAAAGCCGCATGCCAGGGCAATTTCCGTGATGGTCATTTCGGAATCACGAAGATGTTCCTTGGCACGCTCGATCCGCCGTCTGATGATAAATTCATAGGGCGGGCAGCCGAAGCTTCGTTTGAACGCACGACAAAAGTGCGGAACACTTATGCCTGCGACTGCCGCAAGCTGGCTCAGGGTCACATTTTCAGCCAGCCCCTCCTCGATTTTTTGAACCACGCGGCTCAGATCCGCCGCAGCCAGTCCGCCTTTGAAGAAATTTTGAAAGCGCTCCTGCCGACGCATCATTTGTACGAAAATCGTTGCCACGTAAGCTTCGACCAACATCCCGCTCAAGGAGTTCCGTTCGCAGATTTCAGCGCCTATCCCGCGGGCAGCATTCATGATGACCTGGTCTTCGAAGCCAAGATCCGGCGACATCGTCGGCAAAGTGATCGGCGAGGTCGTCAGACTGGTCAGTTGGGCCGGATGAACCATGATAGACAGGTAAGCCGCCGTGGACGCTCCAATTTCCCAGCCATGCCAACGGCAACCTGCTGGAATGAACAGGATCGCGCCAGGTTTTCGCGCAACGAAACCGGCCCTCCTGTTATCGAGAAAATAGTCGCCCCGCTCTGAATTGCCACGTAGGTTAAGAAGCAACAGATGGTGGTCAGAGACGATCGCCGTCTCTTCCTTGTCAAGCCCTGTTCGTCGGACCAAGTCGACCCGGGCAGTGCGCCAGGTTCTCTGCTGATGAGACGTTACCCGGCATTGCCCCTGTTTAAAAACATGGGATTGAAGTTTCAACGGCCAGTCTCCGGAATGAGTTACCGCGGTACGTCCCCGCGAATGACTCACTAAACCTCCGAATGATCGGGGAGTTGGAAACTGTACGAGACAGCCCTGCGGCCTTTAGTTCCGGGGAACCTGGACATACGCCACAGGCTCCCCGACCCGAAAAGGTCAGAGAGTGCGATGTTGAATCGACCAACACCAGTCGCTCGTAGGGGTTTCCACGCCCCAAGGCAGTACGTGCTGCCTCACCGCTCAGGATAAAGGATATGACGCGCGCTCGCTAGTTTTTTGTACCGCGTCGAAGATAAAAACTCTTGTCCAGATGCTCGATAATTGGCGTGGTTGGGTCACGCCGGAACACCCAATGAACCGATAGCCAAAGTATCGTCACTGCCAAGATGTTCTTTTCTTCGGGGAACGGACTACCTGCTTGAGGCACCCAACGTAAAATGTCGGGCGTGCACGCCCGGGGTCATCCAGACTTTGACAGAACGAACACGTTAGATAGCTTGCCGTACATCGTCGCCGGAGATTAAGATCTTCTCTGAGCCTGTAAGATTGATTACTGGCACGTGCGATTTCTCAGAGGGGGGGAACCGCTACCAGCTCCGTCACTACGCTCTTCAGCTCGCGCGAGCGCGTGAATGAGCGCCGCTACCCGTTCGCGCAGGCGCGGCGACAACCGCATCAGGTGGCCCAGCAGGAATCGCACTTCGCCCGGCGGATCTGTTATTTCTTCTTTAGCGAAAAGCGATCCGAGATCTTTTGTCGGAGGAAGACCATCGAACAGTTGGCCAACCGTTACGTTCAAGGCGCCGGCAATCGCGTAAAGTGTCGAGGCTCGCACACAGTTTCGACCCGTTTCATAGTTTTGAATTTGCTGGCGACTGACACCGACGGCCGCCGCCAGTTCGGTTCGCGACTTTCTGGCCAATATTCTCCAAACGCGGATTTGCCTGCCCACATGCGCGTCAACGTGAGAATAAGCTGGTGGAACATTCAGTTCTGTCGCCTTTAGCGGGATAGACGCCGCCATATGAACTCCCCAGATAAGAGTTCAAGCGGTGCGCCCCCGCTTGAAGAACTCACTTAACCCGTGGCGGGGAGTTGATAACCGTACGTGACGGCCCTATGGCCTTTAGTTCGGGCGAACCTGGACATACGCCACAGGCTCCCCGACCAAAGGTCAAGGAGTGTGATGCTGTCTCGGCCAGCATCAACCGCACGTAGGGGTTATCAAGCCCCGAGGCAGCGCGTACTGCCTCAAAATCTAACTAGTACCGCTGCCACAATTTATCAAGATCGAGAACGCACAAGATGTACCACCTGTCCGCTGGCGAGCGGCTCTCACAAGATAGACTTGTGTGGGTAAGGCTCACATGTTTACGACCTACGGCGTCGTTACCTAACAAGCAGCAGATCGCGCCGAAAGCACGCCCAGAATACAACTCCGGTAAACAGCACCACTAATCCAAACCAACCGAAAATGACGGATGGCGCCAAAGCATTTCCGATAAGCGCTACGACGCCGTACACAGAGAGAGACAGTGCCATGCACACCGTATGAACCTGACTCCTGGCCCGACCAAGCTGACTTATGGGAAACGACCGCTGAATTTCAACATCGATAAGAATCCGGGCAATGTTGTAGGTTAGCCCAAGTCCCATCATCTGAAGCAGCACTGCAAAAAGATTCTGGAACACCAGGAAATTCGTGAGGATCACGCCTGTCGCAAGAAGGTGCCATAAAAGGGCATCTGATTTCTCTGACCGAAACAGCAGCCACAGACATCCGAGGACGGACCCAGCAGCCCACCCGGCCTCCACAAAGCCAAACGCCAAGGCGCTTCTCCTAAGTTCTCCCATCACAAGAGCCGAACCAAGAACGCTTACCATCATTCCGGCCGCATAAATGAAGGCGTAAACGACGGAGGGAAGCACAAGACTTCGCTGCGGCAACCCGGGAAACAATTCGCGCCGCAGGAACGTGACCGGCTCGGCATTCCCACGCCGATCACAATATCCCTCTCTTCTGGCAATGGATGAGCCGAACGACAACAAAAAGCATGACAGCGGCGCCACGAGGCTCAGGTAATCCGGTGTGAAGGCCAGCAGCAAGCCTCCGGCGACGGCGGCGCAGAAATTACCGATCTGCATCCACACATATGCCGTAGAATTGAACGATAGGAGGCGCGCCGCATCCACCATTCCGGGTATCATGGCCTGGAGCGCAGTGAGATACGTTCGGTCCAATACAGCATATAACACCCAGGACGCGACGAGCGACTGGACCGGGTAACCCGACATCATTCCGGCAGTCGCCGCTGCCATGGTTAGGATACGGAGACCGTCACAGACTAGACAGGTCAGTTGCGGCCGATAGCGGTCAGTGACTACCCCGCCAAGGTTCGTTGTCAAGAACTCGGCGCAACTCCCGGCCGCGAGCAACATCGCGATGGCAGACGGATCCGCAGTGTATTTCATCATCAGCCAGGCGACAACGATGAAGTATATGTTGCGTCCGACCGCCGAAGCCGTCACGCATAAAAGATAATGACAATGTGACGCACGCGGTGTCGTCATGCTCATGGACTTACCTCGAGTCTGCCTTAACCGCAGTATCGAGATTCTAAGGCTCCAAAGGCATCCAGGCTTTCATGTTTTTGATATTTTTATTCGGCCCAAAGAGCGCGGTACGCGATCGGAGTGATACCAAAAGCCTTGTGAAAGCTCGATGAGAGATGACTGCCGCTCGAGTAACCGCACGAATGTGCGATCTCGGTCACCGATTTACTTGTTGTACGAAGCAACTCGCTCGCCCGGTCGAGGCGCACCTTGTTGAAATGAGCTTGTGGAGAAAGACCGGTCGACTGCTTGAACGCTCGGGACAGGTGCGCCGCACTATACCCGAACTCTTGTGCGATCGCGCCCAAGCTGACTTTCTCCTCCAGCGCCGCGTCAATACGCTGAGTGATGCGTTTAAGCACGGCAGGCGCGAGGCCGCCTTTGCGGTGCTTGTCGAAGAGCCTTGAACGTCGCAACAAGTGCCCGAAGATTGTGGTGAGCTGCCCTTCCACTATGAGTCCACTTGCGGAATCCAGCTGCGCAAGCTCCAAGTAAATTTTTCGGGCCGCATGCTCAATCCCTACGTCCTGAAACGACATATTCGGGACGAACCGTGCGGGCACGAAGTCATCGCCAAAAACTTTGTCAGCAAATCGTTCTTCGGCGGAAATCAGGAGATAGGCCGCGTTTTGGTCGCCTTCATCCCATCCATGCCACATGACGCCTGGCGGAATGTAGACCAATGATCCTTGCGGCCGAGCTGCGAATGCATGCCGACGACCGTCGAGAAATGTCTCTCCGGATCTCGCCGCCCCTTCCAGGTTAAGAAAAAGCGAATGCGTATGGCTTTTGAAATCGATCTGCTGACGTCTGACACCTTTTCTTCGCACGAGCCCGACACAGAATTCATCCCATTGCGCTTGCTTTTGTGAGACGACCGCACTTTCGGAATTTTCCGGCAAAATGCGTCGGTGGCTAAGTAATGGCAACCCATTATCTCCCGCACAAACTTTTTACTCAGCTAAAAGATTAAGGCACCCAAAGAGGTCAGGCAAACACATGTAATCGCAACCAGAAAAATGCATCATATTCTTGAAAACATATCAAATTTCTGAATGAACGTTTGCGCCTAGCCCCGCACGATAGCTGAGCCCAGCAGTCAGGTTTGCGGCTCACGGTTCCGTGGAATCGTCAACCGACCGGATCCTGCAGAACTGGAAATTGGCAATGCTATCGAGAGGCATTAGATGCAAGACTTCACGCAGTTTCACGAAGAGTGCGAGCGGGGAGCCCGCTTAAACGAATTGGCCGATTTCTTTTCGTCCACTGCAGCAGGGCGGGCGGGAGTGCCTATTCGCCGCCCCTCTCTTGATTACCGGCTTTTGGAACGCAACCCCGAGACTGAGCGGTTTGCGGCGCTACACGCAGTCAGACAAGGGCCGTTCGATCAGCATTATCTGAGTAGCATTCCTTACCGATATGAAGAGGAAATAAGACTAGGGACGGCCATACTCCGATATTCGTCCGCAGGTCAGCCTCCACTAACCCTCTATAGCTTGGGAACGGCGGAAGGAACGATGGCGCGAACCATCAGCGAGCTTGCCGACGGCCGAGTCCTGTCGCTGTCCTGCAGCCCAACCATCGAAAACAAGGAAAGCTTCTACGCTTGGGGCGTCCCAAAGCATGCCCAATTCTTCCTCGGCCCCTTTAATCACCTGTCACCGGAATCGCTCAGCCAAACACCTGGACTTCAGGACTTTGCGTCAGGTTTTGATATTATCTTCGAAGATACAACATTTCAAATGTACTCGCCGAACCGCCAGCAGCAGATCGCTTTTGTCCGACGTAATCTGAAGGCAAAAGGACTGATAATTTTTCTTGAGAAGTTCCGCAGCCAAGATGTCGAAGAGTATCGAAGGAGAGAACTTCAAAAGGATCACGGGTTTAAGATCCGGTATTTCAGCGAGGCCGAAATAAACCGAAAAAAGACAAATGTTTTGGAAACCATGAACCTCAATGAAGTCACTCTCGACGAAATGCGCTCCGTTTTGAGAGAAGTATTCTCATACGCATATATCATCTGGAACAGCGGAAACTTCTACTCGATTGCGGCAAGCAACAGCCTAAGAAATCTGGATCTGTTTGTCTCCTGCCTCGGACCTGCGGCTATTCCGTCTGAATATACGTATGACGAAGTGCCCGCGCCCTTTTTTCCCGTTCCCTAAAATTAACTTCCTCACCGAACACTCGCGCATGGTCTGAACAGCCACATCTGTTCCGCTCGTGTATATTGGAGGGTCGCAATCAACTGGTCAGAAATGTGACTCTTCGGACACTCATATTTTTGAGTAGCGAACGTGTCCCAGCTTGGATCGTCTTCCGATGGCTACCATTGAGTGCACATTCCGAAAAATCGGTTCGAGAGGCCTCGTCATTTTCGAGAGAGATGGCATCCTTTTGCGACGATCTGTCCCTCCCAGAGATTTCACGCTGGGAGACGTCAACGCCATCTTTGTCCAGATGCTCCAGCAACTTCGTCAAAATGACGTCCGCTTCGGCTTCATCTCCGACACCAGAGGCATGACGGTCGGCACCCAGGGCACGCCAGAATTTCTCGCTCTAACCTGTATCCTCGACGATCTATTGAAGGTTCGGGAGGTCGTCCCGGACTTCTGGATGGCATGGGGCACCTTCCGTCAAGCTCAGGACGATCGGTCGGGAGTGGCAGATGCGGATACGGTATTTCGAGCGATCGAGTGGTATGGCGTTGAAAAGAAGGAAGCCATGTTGGTCTGCAGCACCGCTGAAGGACGGCGTGCAGCAGTCGGGGCGGGCATCACCTACATCCACTATCCCCCCATGGAAGGCGGTCACCGCGACCATATAATTCCAGATGAATTCTCCACTTCTCTTCCTTCCGAAAATCGTGGCGCCAGATTGTTTGACACCGAGATCGAAAGAATACTGAGACTGAGCCTGCCAGCACGGATCGTGGACAAAAAAGAGTTCAACGACTGCGATCTCTACCATTCTCCCGGAACGGACGAAGCTTGATCGATTTCGTCATTTCGCGATCGCGCTGCTGGCCTTTGTCACGCTGGCGGTTGGGCCGGTCATTGTCCGTCTGATCACGCTCAACATTGGAACGGGCGATGCGCGCGGCATCGACTGAGCGGTCGTTCGACGTCTTCTTGATGATCCCCTGCTCTGCCACATGATCGCGCCCTGCGACCGACTTCGTTTCGAGGCTGTCGTAGCTGCCCTTGTCTTTGCCCTCCTCGGCGCGACTGCGGTTTTTCGCGACACGCGCGTCGAGCTGCAATCCGACGACTTTTCCGATTACCTTGGACGCTTGCTCGAAGATCAGGCGGTCGGAAGGGTTGGCGATCCTCGCTGCAATGGCCGAGGCGGTGTTCGCAAGAGTTTGTTTCGCCGTCTTGGCCTGGGCGGCGCTAATGGGGGTCGATCGCAACATATGCTCTTCTCCTTTTTCCCTGGAGGGATCGCGGCCATCGTGGACAGCCGTTTCGAGCCGCCGGTACTCACGTTGCAGCCCGGTTAAGAGGTCCTGGCTCAATTCGCGCGCCGTGCTCGGCGCATTTCGGTCCTTCGCAACCCCGTCCAGCATCGTGACGACACGTCCGACCGAGCGCCGACTCTGGTCCAGCCGCCTTCTGGCTTCCGCAAGCTTCGGCGCCGCTGGAGTGTCGCGAACCTTGGCTATCACCTTCTCGATCACGTTTGGCGGCGCCGTCGCTCCCATGCGCTGGAACATTTCCCACTCCCAACGCTTGACGGGTGGCGGAGCGGCGCGTTCGATCCGTTTGTGTCGTTCAACTGGGATTCCACGCTCCCTCGCTTTTTCGGCGAAGCGCATCCGCCACTCCGTGAAGTTGCGAATGTTGGGATTGAGCATCTTTCCGCTGCCATCGCGCAACGCGACAATCACATGCAGATGTGGATGCTTGGCAAGATCGTTGCGATTGTGGATCGCATAGGAATAGCGATGCCCAGCGAATTGCGCTCTGAGGAAGTCGCGGCCAGCAAGGAGGAGCTTGTCTCGATCGACGTTCGCCGGTCCCGATAGCAACAAATGCATAAAATCTCGTGGCTGTCGGGTCTGCATAAGCGCGCCCACGATTTTTCCCTCCGCCGTCAGCTGCTTTTGATCGGCCGTGGTGATCTCGCGGCGCTCGCCGCCGCGGAAATACCGCCCGCTTCTGCCTGGCCGTTCCTCGATGCGCGCTCTTGTCGAAAGCGTCACCTCCACCGCGCCGCGCTGCATGGCGTGCAAGGCCGCGATCAGACCCTTCGGACCAGACGAAAACTCGACCGGATAGCGCGAGATCGGCGTGATGCCCTCTCTCCGCAAGGTTTTGTCCAGGCGCTGCTCGATAGCATGCGCGATGTCTGCCTCGCCCGGTATACGGTTGCTGCTGCTGCGATCCGCCCGATCCTTCTTTTCATGCGCAATGACGAGAACGAAGTGCAGCCGTGTCTGTCCCTTCCCGCCATCACTCACACTGAAGGCGTATGTTCGATCTATGTCGCCAGCCCGGCGGAAACCATCCTCTGCGAGCGAGGAAAGTGCACGAGCGATGTCTCCCCGGTCCGCGTTCTCGAGCTCGTAGGTCAGACGAAGAACGTCCCTGCTACCCTTCCGATTGCCGAACTCTCTCTCCCATGAGCGCACGGCTTCATTGATATCCGATACCTCTCGGTCGTCCTGATCGTGTGCCTTTTCTTCCTTAGCCTGGTAGTGCAAGACGTGGCGCGCAGAGCCGGCGCCTGCACCATAAGACAGAACCTTGACGACGACCGCGTTGTTACCCGCCGCGCGGCTAAGCGCCGAGGAGACAGCAGGGTGCTTTGCGGGTGTTCCTTTACCTTTCACGGCCGACGCGCGCTTCCCACCTCCGCCACCCGCGCCACGACGGCGCAGCTCGTCGTCGATCAAATCGAAATAGCTTGGCAGCCGGCGACCTTCGGATCTAGCGTTCAAGCGACGTCTGGACGGCTCCCTCATCATGCCTCCTGATCAAGTCGACGATATAAGACGATGGCCGGACAAAGGCGGCATCGCGAATGGCGTCGAGAGCGTCCAGCACGTCATCCAGCCTCTGCGCAATCACACGGACGCTCTCGGCGCGGGTACCCTCGTCTGTGAGGAATTCTTCGTTACGGAAGGCCAGCTCACGTAGGAACCGATGTATGTCGGCCAACTGACGATCATGTTCATCGAGCATGGCTGGAACATTCATGATCTCCCTGACGACGATCAGCTTGGCAACGATGTTGACGGAAATATCAAGCCGTCCGGCAAGAGCCTCCACGTTTCCCAGGACATGATCGGGAAGGCGGAACATAATGGGCGGACTTCTCATTTCGATCTAAAGCCCCCTTGCTTTAAGGGCTTCCAGAATCAAGCGATGGGTCGCTGAGGACAGTTGCTCGTGCTGCTCCAAGGACACGCAAAAAATCTTCGTCAACACATCGTCATCGAGATAAAGCGATACCCGTTTCCGTTTTACTGGCGCACGAGCCGTTGTCCTGGGCGCCTTGGACTCCGGTCCTCGCTTGTTTTCAAGGCTGGCCGGTATTCGGGTCTTCGATGAATCCGGCTCCAAAAGAACTGTTGACGCCTGGGCCGGAGCAGAACCATCGGGCATCAGCGTTTCGAGGTCTATATTTGTTGGCATGTAGGAAGTTGCTGCCTCCTCGATGTCCTTCGCTTTTTCCTCCGTTGATTGGGCAAGGGCGAGAATGTTGCCGGCCGACGTTCTTTCCCTCGACATCGTTACGCCTCCGCCTGCAGCAGACCGATGAACTCGTTGTTGATCCTCTTTACGAGATCGATTGCGTCGAGCACGCTTTCCGATGCCCGCCGTTTGGCTGACAGCGTCAAGGCCGGGTTGTTCACGATGCCTGCGAGTTTCGAGTAAAGGGAGCCGTAACCGACCCCGACATCGCTGAAATGATTGCTCTTACGGACGACCGTTTCGACCACGGGTATCCGGCCGCTCGCCAAGATCGCGTGAACCTCGGGAAGCGATCGATTGTGCGTGAGGGCAATCATGTCCACGTAGTTCCAGATCGCCGCGTAAGGGATCGGCCCGCGATCCCGCTTCCGACCTATTTCCGTCAATATGGTAGCCACCTTGATGGCTGACGTAGCTGCCGTTGGCTCTGGAATCACTGGAATAAGGATAGCATCACACTCGTGGTAGACTTCGATCGCGCGCTGATGCACGTACCCGCCGACATCGTAGATCCGGATTGCCGCCTCGGGCGCGTTGTCCAGCCGCTCACGAAACCTGTCTTTAGGAGCCACGCGCAGATGCAACAATGACCCGTCTGCCGGCAATAGGCCCCGCTTCATGGAGACATTGTACCAGCGCGTCGACGATTCCTGTTCGTCGCAATCGATCAGCAGCGTCTTGTGGCCTTGCTGTGCAAACTCGGCAGCGAGATTGACGTTCAGGGTCGACTTCCCGGCCCCGCCCTTGAAGGTCGATATGGCGAGAGAGAGGGGTTTTACTGTCATGACATTTCTCACCCATTTTGCCGACGCCTGGATCGCGATCGCTAGCGTGTTCGTAAGCGGAAGATCGGAACCCAACTTGGCAGTTGTCTTTGCTCCCATCTCATACGAGGGAACCCAATCCTTTACCGGCCATGAAGCTTTGCCCGTGCCTCCTCCTGTTGCCGGGCTGCGATAAGGCCCTCATTAAGCCGCATCGTTTCGAGCGTTCGTGCCGCCTCGCAAACCCGATCCCTTGCCGGCCAAAATCGAAGAATTGGCAAAACGAGCAGCAGGAACGATGTGATTGTCCAGGCCCTAAACCAAGCAGATTCAGCATAGAGGTCACCCATTGCCAGACGCTGCCGGTCGTTTCCGGCGGCAAAAAGGCATACGAAAACGTCAACACGATCCAGTAGCCAGCAAACGCCGCAACCAAAATGCATGCCATCGACACGAGGAAGAAGCACGCGATCTGGAGCAGCAACCAGCCGGCGCGGATTGGAAGAGTGAAGGGCATGAGAGCTTTTTGATAGATAGCCATCTTCCCGTCTCCACACGCAAATTGGGCCTGTGACCAAGATTGCCTCAAACTTCACGGCCGTTCAATACTTGCACTGCAGTACAATTTCGTGCATATTCGAAAAAGTCAACAGGCCACGGATGCAAACATGAAGAATGACCCATGGCGGGCTTCTCGCCACCTCATTTTCAGCCATGTCGGTTCCCTGGTCGCCCCACCCGAGAAAAGCTGGGTCGACGCGACCGCAAAATTTGTCCGCCACTACCAGCATGATTGTGCGGAGGGTCATGACTGCGTCCCCACATCGCCGATTCCGCTCGATACGTCATCAATCGCAACGCAACTTGGTTTCCAGAGTGTCACCCCAGAAGCCGCGCTCAGCGGAAGCGCATTTCTCGCAGCAGGTGGAAAGATCGTAAGGCTAGTCGAAGTCCAGGGCGGCCTTTCAATCGAGCCGCTCGAATATGCAGACTTTGTGGCAACCCGCTCCATCGTCTCGCTTGCGGCGATGACTGTGACCATCTCAGACGTGCAGCAATTCGCCGGAAACGCATTCCCCTGTCACGAGCTCGGACGGAGCCCCAGCCATCCGATGGTACGATATGCGGAATGCTCTTTCATGGTTGGAGATACCGCACGGTCTCTCTCGAAAGTGCCGATCAGCAAGGGCGTGGTCTTCGCCTTCGGTGACAGTGCCGGCCAGCCCGCCCCGGTTTATTCGCAGGTGGAAGACGCCGCACGGGCGACCAAAGCCGGTATCGGGGCCAGTCTCAGTTTTCTCCAGCCCCACGGTGAGCGTTACCGCGCCAATCCGACAAGGCATTGATGCGGATCGGAGCCTTGATGTTTATGTCCACAATCGCAGCTTCCGGCCTCTACACAGGTATTGTCATCCTCCCCACGCTTGCCGGTAACGAATCGCGGCAAGTGCACCCTCCTTCTCCACCAGTTGTTCGCGTTCAGGCGGCGCAGGATAGCTCTCCTGGGACCAGGGACGCGGCGCAGCCACCATCTTCCGCGTTCGTGCCGTTTCCGAGCCACGCGCAGTTCGAGACCGGTGATAGCTGGATCTCCGGCAGCAAGCGGTATCGCCTTTATGGTTTGCAGGCATGCCTGCGCGGAACCACCGTCACCCTGTCCGCGGGGGCTTCGCGCGACTGCGGGGAACTGAACGTGATCATGATGCAGGCTCTGATCAGAGACACAAAACCTGTCTGCACCAACATTCAAATGATTGACCAGAGCAATGTGGTGGTCGCATGCCAGACGACGGCGGGCGCGCATCGCTATGATCTCGCGACCTATATTATAGCGCAAGGATGGGGATTTGCCGCTGTCGATAGCACCGGCCGACTCATTGTTCCTGGCTACAGGATCGCTGAGGAAAGCGCCCGTGCTGCCCGCGCAGGGCTCTGGGCCTATCCCGACATGCCGCACCCTGTTTCGGTGCTGATGCAACAAGCCGGGGTGTCACGATGAAGGTTATCACGATCTCGATGATTTTACTCGCTCTCGCTCCAACGGGGTCGCTGCGGCAGGCTCGTTCCTCCGACATTCCGCGTCAGATATTTGGCAAGGTACAGGTTATCGACGGCACTACGTTCGAATTCATCAAGAGCCGTCAACTCGTGCGGCTGGCCGGCTTTGAAGCCCCTCGTCTCAAGCAGGTGGCGACGAGCGACGGCATAACATGGCCGGCTGGGGAGGTCACGCGCGCGTGGATGATCCTGCGAACCCTTGGCCAGGACGTCAATTGCGTGCCAATCGGTCGCGATACCAACAACAATCTGATCGCCCATTGCTTTGTAGGCGAGACGAACCTCGCGGAGACGGCCATTGCGGAAGGGATCGGCTACGCTTTCAACTATCCCAACGAGCCTCAGATCCCCGCTTATTTCGACATTGAGAGAAGAGCGAGAGGGCTTGGCTTCGGCATCTGGTCCTCGCCAGATTTATCTCCTCCCTGGCTCAACAATGTATCGCAGGTGCCCGTAAAACAGTCCGACGGCCAGGCGCAGCCCGCCGAAGAACGCCGTCCCCTGCCCTTGTCACTCACGCACGTGCATGGAGGTTAAATGAGAAGCCCTTTCCAGACTTCGGCTACTATTCTGATCTTGCTTTCAGTTTTTCCGTCTGCAGCCCGCGCGCAGGACGGCGCCACCAAAGCACAAATCGAACGACGGGATCCGGACTTTTGCGGGGCAGGCGGCGCTGGCTGCGATCCGGCGGACGTGCAGCAATGGAAAGCGGTCGGCAACAAGCTGGCAGACCTGTCTTCGGCCGACCTTAGCCAATATGCCTATGCCTGCGCCAAGCATCGTCAATGGAAATCGGAGTGCGAAACAAATCCAATCGCGATCCTGAAACGCCTCGGCATCGAAGGCTATTGAGGTTGCCGATGATGAAACTCGACCATGGATGGTTTGCGACCGTCGGTATCGCATTCGTTGTTGGATCGGCAGGTGGTTACACGGTCGGCCACCTGCAACGGACTGACAGGACGGCAGAGCTTGAGCAGGAGATCGTGCGGCTCGAAAAGGAGTTCGGACAGAAACAATGGGCGTTTGAATTTCCAAGCGACACGGAGGCAAGCGCCGCGATCGCGAGATCCGGTCGTTCGATCCGGATTTCGGAATGCCTGCCCCGGCAGGCGGTGCCCGGTGTCACCTGTACCGGCGTCATCACCACCACAGGCGGCTCATTTGCGGGGGCGACCCAGCCCGGCACCCTGTCGTTTGCAAAAATCGACGGCGCCTGGGTGCAAATGCAGTAGACCAATCAAAGGAGACCGGCTGTGAAAATGATCATGTTCTTGGCCGCAGGTTTGGTAGGCTCACTTTCTCCGATGTCTGCAAAAGCACAGGACGCGAGCTGGGGTTGCCAGGTTCTGCTATGTGCCGCATCGAAAAACCCGTCCTGGCACGGTGCCCCCTATTGCGTTCCACCGATGCGAAAGCTCATCGACGCGATGTCCAGACCCGGCTTTTCCTGGCCCGTCTGCCATGAGGCAAAAGCGGGAAAGCCTGGCCGTGAGGATTACGAGGATTGCCCTGCTGGAACCACAGTGGGTTACTCGTCACGAGGCGGCGACAACAGTTCGCGGAGCGAGCCTGACCAGTGTATCGAGACCGTCAATATTTGCCGACTGTCGGGCCAGCGTATTGGGAGTGTCAGGTCAGGAGGTTTGACGATCAGTCGGAGTTTGGGTGGGGATGGCGACAGCTGCACCAAGCAGATTGTAACTCCCCGCCCACGCCGCGCGGATCCCTTCTATTTCGATGTTCCAAACAGCGAAGGCGTGAAAGAGCGGTTCTGGTTCAACTTGAACCACTAGCAGCTGCCGGACAGCACCTGGCGACCACGTGATCACGAGTCGGTCCCGGCGGTTTTCTGTTTCTTGCGGCGGGCTTTCCAGACCGCTATCCGAGGGAGGTCATCTTCAGTGATCTTAAGCAAATCCTCGATGAGGATATTCCACTCTCGCTGCATCTTGTCGAGCGTCGAGAGCTTGACGTCTCGCATCGCCCGAGTCACCTGCGAAATGTATGCCTCGTGCACCCCGAGTTGCACAGCCAACTCACGGTTCGTCACCTTGCGTTCCGCCTTCAGCCGTTCGAGGCCAATGGCAAGCCTCTCCTGGAATGACAGAGAATCGAGTGTCGAAACATCGACGGCCTCGACCTGAGGCTGGCGTTTTACACGAGGCATCGACTGCCATTCCCAGTCGGGACCGGGCGCAGTCTACGACCGACCCACACGCCGACCAAGTGACGACAAGGTGGGCCATGACGGCGCATCAAAAATGTCCCTGGAACCGGTTTGCTCATCCATCACCCGATGTCGACTGCAATTATCTCTGCCCAAGTGTAATCCGCTTGTCGTTCATATTTCAAACAAGGCAGTTCACAAACTCATTACGCTTCCTACACCTCTCCGATCTGCCCACGCAAGTGATACTGGCCGGCCGTTTGGACCGCAGGAAGCTCTGCATCAATTTGGTGCACAAAATTCATGCGAATAGTTGTGAGAAACGGTCCCGCCCATAGTCTGGCAGAGTTAACGCAAGAAGAGGCGGCACTGCGCGCGTGGTATGGCGGCTCTGCTTGGAAGGCGGCGAAGGGAAGATGATGAACGGCTGGATCGAGTGCGACTGCCTCACCGATCAGTCTCAGCCATTACTCGCCCCGATCCGACAGGAGCATACCTATACGCTGCGACCATGCTTGAAATATGGCGTACGCACGGAAATGATGGTCTGCCAACGCAGTTCAAACAGACTAAGCCCGGATAGAAGACATGAGCGAACAGACATTGATTGAGACAACGCAGGGACGCATCGCGGTAAGCGACGTCAACGGGGGCCAAACTCCCCTTTTGATGCTGCACTGCAATTCGGGCTGCAAGGAGATGTTCCTGTTTCAGACACAGGCCCTGACCGGAACAAGGCGGCTGGTCTTGCTGGACCTGCCGGGCCACGGTGCATCGTCCGATGCAAACGATCCCCGACGCACTTATTGCTTTGGCGGTTATGCAGAAGCGATCATTGAAGTGCTTACAAAGCTTGGCATCGCTAAGGTCGCTATTCTCGGGCATTCGCTGGGAGGGCATATTGCATTGGATTTGTCTGCTAGACTAGGTAACGTTTCAGGTGTCATGATCTTCGGAACACCACCCATTCCACCCGGCCCTGAAGGCGCCGAACTGGGTTTCCTTCCCAATCCTGAAATGGCGTATACAGGCAACCCAACACTTACGGACGAACAGATCGAAGGCGTGGTAACGATGGCACTTGGACCCGGAGCCGAGCGCGATTTGTTCTACACCTCCGCCGTTCGACGAACTGATGGCCGCGCGCGGCAGTTCATGGTCGAAGCGGTCCTTGCGGGAACGCAACTCGATCAGCGGGAACTGGTCGCGACTTCAGGAGTCCCGCTGGCGATCGTGAACGGCGCGGACGATCCCGTCGTAAATCTCGATTATATCGACTCGCTCAAATACCGTAATTTGTGGACAAACCGTCCTTTGCGTCTCGCTAATGCCAGTCACGGGCCTCACTGGCAACAGCACCATATCTTCAACGAGATGCTGCAAAGCTTCCTCAATTCGCTCGATTGACCACTCGACGACGACGACAAGGGCCTCCTGCGCTTACATAATACGCCGCCGTCGACGGCGGACGGCCAGGATTACCGAGCGATATGCCGCGTCAATGGCGCGGCACTTGCAATGCCAAGATGCTGATGTGGCGAACTTCCTTGTCAGGATTGCCGAAAAACGATCCAGTCTCTGCGCTCCCCGCCCGAACGCGCCAGCGCCGAGAGGCCGTGGCGTAGGTGTTGCGGTTCAGGTCTTACTAAGAACATCAATAGTAACATGAAGACCTGCGCCAGTCTTTGAACCGCCAGGTGCGGTCTTCTGCAGCCTTGAGTGATATTTGATTTTGGTCACGCAAGTCGTTCTCCTGACGCCTGGGCCAAGACGACGCCAGGTCGGCCCCTGCGAGCTGCGGTTCCGCTTGAACTCAGCAACTAATTGCGATCCGTCCTGTTTTCGGGCTCCGCCTCATCTTCGCCCAACGGATCGCGTGCCGCGTCCGCAAACTCCCGTAGCCACGCTCTCGAACTTGCCTCGGTCAGCCTGCCTGAAAGGGTGTTGATCAGGAGATCGACATCCGCATTCAACTCTTCTGGCTCAACCCAATTTTCGCCCACCTGCTGGAAGACAACGTCATTCAAGGCCTGGAGATCGTCGCCAAATGCTTCTCTTACTTCCTGGCGCCGGAGAATGGGGGAACCAGATAAGCGATCGGGCGCCCCGCCTGCCGATGCGGATAAGCCGTCCTGATGCTTGCGCGCGCTCGTCGGAGGTCCGAAATAGCCGCTCTGGCCAAGCTTTTCTTCATCGATATCGAGATCAATGTTATCTGTAGATTTGGCGCGGGCGTCCTTGGTCTCGACACTCACATCTTCGCCCCCAGCCGCATAATGCGCGGGTTTATGCCGCGGCTGCTGATCGCCTGCATCTTCTTCTGCCACTCCAGATTCGCGCTTCTCATCGAGGTCCAACCTGCGCCGCAGCTCATCGAGGGAAGAAATATAAACGTGCCGAACGCCTTCTTTGACGATGAAGCTCAAATCTTGTGGCTTTCGGGCGCGCTTGATCGCAGCAAGATTGAGATCAAGTTCGGCGGCACTCGTCCTATCACGCGGCGGGGCAGCACTCACCGGCGGCGCGTGAAAACCCATGCGGTCACTGTCAGCGATCGTCCACTCAACGGGCTTCAGGCAAGGCCTCGGCACCGGCTTGAACCGTCGCACTTCGGCAAACATCCGCTCGCCGCCATCCAGTTTCATGGTGCGCATCACCGGCATGCCGGTCACCTGGAGGATCGCCTCTTCCGGCTTCATCATCATCAGCGTGTTCACAGGAAGAAGATCGACTGACACCGGTACCTTGGAGATCGACCGCTGCCTGCGGCCATGGCGATAAGAATAGGACGACTGTTCGATCCATTTGGTGGTTTTCCCGGCTGCGAGCGAGACGGCCAGCGCATCGTCCTGATTTTGAAAATTCATGAAGACTTTGATCGTCGATGCCCCCATCAGGATCTTCTGTCCGGACCGCTGATACAATCGCTCGAGTTGGGCGCCATCCTGAAGAATGAAGACGAAACGAACGCCATTCTTGCGGATCAGAGGGGCGAGCGTCAGCACTGTGTCGATGCGGCCGCCGTTGCCAAACTCGTCAAGCATCATCATGACCTCATGCTCGCCATTGGGCAACGGTCCCATCTGGACCAGCTTGTCGGCCATTTGCTGGATGAACATTGAGATCAGCCGCTCATAGATCTGCATCGCGTTCCAGTCAGCCTGGATGTAGATGACCAATTTGCGGCGGCGAATACGGTCGATCGGGATGGTGGTGATCGATGTCAGCGCCTCGACCAGGGGGTTTTGCAGGAAGTTCAACTTTGCGACGATTTCTGCGGCAATCCCTTCTCCCAGCTTCTCATGACGACCGGCAAATTTGGTGAGCTGCATGCGGGTCTGGTCAGACAGGACCGCCTCATAATTTTCGAGCAACTGGACGATCGCCTTGCGCTCGTCGGACATCGAGTTGAGAATCCGGTAAAGTTCGCTGAGCGACTTGCGGGTATCCGGGCATTCGAGCACAAAACCGAGCATGGCCGTCAGCAGGATCCTCGCGCTCTCTTCCCAGAAGTCGGATGAATCCGAGCGCAGCCGCTCCGGCAGCAGCATCTGAGTCAACTTCTGGAGGTCGGTTATACGCTGGTGTGGGTCCTGACTGATCAGGTCGAGCGGGTTATAACCATCGGTAAATGTTGATCCCGGCGCCAGTAGAAAAGTCTCAAAACCCTTGTGCTTCAGGTAACCCGAAGTTTCCTCGTACAATTCACCGCTCATGTCGAGCACGACCTGAGACCCTTCGAAGCTCATCATCGAGGGGATAACGAAGCCGCGCGACTTTCCCTGGCCGGGCGAGCCGATCAGCATCACGTGCTGGTCTCCGTCATTGCGCAGAAGAAGACCCTGTTTCAGCCCAAGTACGATCCCGCGCTTGTCGCGCAGGCGAAAGTCCGCCGCATCCTTGAGGGTCGCAAGTCGGGCCGTGCCCATGATCATCCGTTGACGCTTCTGTATCGTCGCGCCGATCGGAAAACCGACAAGCCCGGCGGCGGCGGCCAGACCGGCAAGCGTCGCGAGCACGGTCTGTCGCGAGGGCTTCTGATAGGCACCAGCGGTATCCGTCGCCCCGAACGGTGCCTGGTACATTGCGGCGAGATGATTGCCATAGTAGCTGGCGATCTCCGCATGCTCGCCGGCGCGGGTGACGACGAGGTAAAAGGCAAGTCCATAAACAGCGACGGCGGCATAAGCTGCGGCGAAGATAAGAGCCGTTGAGGCGATCAGACTGAACATTGATCGGATATGCAGGAGGTATAGGATCTTGCGCGACAGCGCCCTTCCGCCCTTCAGCATCCAGAGGCACAGCAGGAAGAACAGGAATGGTGAGGCAAGCGCGAATGCCAGAAGCGACAATCCGGCAGTGTTGCGGGTGTGGATAATCGACCAAGTATAACGAGCGGCGTCGGCAAAGCGCGCCTGCCCCACATAGTTGAAATACGACGGGGCCCCGAATGAAACGGTATAGGCGTCGTAGATCAAGGTGAAGAAGACAAGCCAAATCACGACAACGCCCGAAAGCGCGACGGGCAGTGTCAGGAAGGACAGTTTCTGCAAGCTCGTCCATTTCGGGCGGTCAATCTCTCCGTCCGTGTACACGCTGGCCATGTTCGTCAACCTCGTCGGCAAAATAGATCTCGCTGACGCCGCGCCCGCCTGCGGCATCGCTCTTTTTCAACTGGACCACGATCGGGATGATCGAGCGGATGTAGCGGATGATATCGTCGCGCTCCATGCGGACATTGCTGTTGAGCACCAGCGTCGACAGCCGGTTGAAAGCGTGGTGAGGCGAGTTGGCGTGGATCGTTGACATAGAGCCCGGGTGACCGGTGTTGATGGCATTGAGAAAATCGAAAGCCTCGTCGCCGCGCAGCTCGCCCATGAAGATGCGATCGGGTCGCAGACGGAGCGCCGTGGCCAGAAGGTCCCCCATCGTCACCCTCGCTTCTCCTTGCCCCCCCTTCGAGACCAGCAACGAAACAACGTTTTCCTGGCACGGCTCGAGCTCGGCCGTATCCTGCATGAAGACGAAGCGCTCGTGGTTCGGGATCGCCGTCAGCATCGTGTTAAGGAAAGTCGTCTTTCCAGTGGACGTGCCACCGGAGATCAGCATGCTTCGATGGTTGGCGGCTGCCTGTTCCAGGAAATCTCGTATATTCCCTTTCCGCAACAGTCGCGAGAGTTCGACATCGACATCATCGAGATAATCGTCTCCGGTTACCTTCGTGAACCGGAAGGCCCCCGCCTTCTCATAGTCGTCGAGGTCGAACCGTCGGATGAATTGCTTGCGGATCGAGAATGCGTGGCCGGTCGCAGAGGTCGGACTCAGGACAAACTGGACGCGCTCGCCACCCGTCAACGTGGCCGACAGAAGTGGATTCTCGGCATTGACGGTCTGCTTGGTGAAGGAGGCGGCGCGAGACGCCATGTGGCGGATCACGTCCTGCTCGAGGCCCTCGATCTCGTGGCGCACCATTCGAAGCTGACCGATCTTCTCCAGCCAGATTTCATTGCTGCGCTGGCACGAGATTTCCACGACAGCAGGGTCGTCGAGGAAGACCCGTATGGGTTCGAGCGCCTCGGCAAGAAAGTGCTGTTCGGCAGAGATCTGGGGGCGCGCGTTCATTTCCCGTATCTCACCTTGCGAAGGCGCTCGAACTCTTCGCGCACCGGGTCGGGATAAAGACCGGCGAAATCGAGATCCCGCGTCACGAAAACGTTTATATCCGAACCTTGAGGAATGTGGATGGTCGGACGAATGTTGCGGGAATCCTCAAACGCCGTTGCTGCCATTTGTTGGATACCCGAGGCGATGGTCTCCGCGGCAATCGAGCGGGCGCGGTCCTGGGGTGACTCTCCGTTGTCCTGAGGTATGCGGGTGACACTGCCATTGTCGTTGATTATGGTAATGTCGCGATCCTGCCTCTGACCAAGCTGCGCGATGTACTGAGTCGCGCCGCCGATCAGCGTCATCAGCGCCGGGGGTCCGAACCGCTCACAGTTCTTCCGATCAACGACACCGGCCATACCAGAGCGGCCAAGACGGTCCGTGCCATACGAGCCCAGCTGCACCGAGACCCCGTCGCCGCGGATCATTCTTGTCCAGACTATCAGGATGCGCTCCTGGCCCCTTTGGACACCGGATTTGTAATCGCCGATCAGTGACGAGCCAGCCGGAATCAGAATTCGGCGGCCATCGAAGGAATAGACATCCTCCCGCACAATCCCCTTCACCATGCCGGCGAGATCGGAATTGATAGCTGTCTCGAGCGTCCCTCGGATCATCGTGCCCTGCGGTATCCAGGCATCCGTGCGGCGGTTCTCGGTGGCGGCCGACACCTCCACACCCTGTCCACTCATCGACTTCAGGAAGGCACGATCGCTATCGACGGCATCTCCGCTCGTGGCGCTTGATTGACCCGCGTTGCTGTTCGCACCGAACATATTCGCTGATGCATCGGACGACGTCGTGGACGCCCTTCTGGTCTGGTCCGACTGATCGAATACCATTGCAGACGAGCGGACGCGTTCAAGCAACTTGGCCTTTCGCTCTAGCTCGATGCATTTGGGGTCGTCCGGATTCTTGCCTCGGGAGCAATCGACCTCGGCAGGCGGCGCGACAGGTGCGGCGGCGGGCACCCGCGGAGCCGGGGGCGGTGGCGGCGATGGTGGCGCTTCCGGAACCTGAACCGTAGGCAGCGGCGGTGGTGACGGGGTCCTGAAGCCTTCGTTTCTCGGCGTCTGGACCGGCCGAAATTCTTCACGGGGCGTTGGGTCGATCGCCGGTTCTTCTTCCCCACCCGCCAGAAGGAAGTAGAGAACAACACCAACGCCAGCAATTGCGGCAACGACTGCGAACGGCCGCATCAAGCCTATGCCACCGTGCCTCACCTGCCCGCCAATGGACGTATCGGTGTCGATCGAATGGTAGTTGGGGTCCGACATGGCGCCTCCTATCTTGTTTGCGATCGCTGGTGGGATGTTCCGGTGCCAATTCGCTTCGGCGATACCGCTCCTTCAATCGGTGCCGGGATATCGGCAGGAGCTGTGCGGAGATTGAAAAGGCAAGTCTCGCTCTCGGTGCCGAAACGCAGCGTCCATTGCCGCGAGACCTTGTCGATGACGATGTAATCGGCCTCGCGACGGTAGTTCACTAGGCTCTCGCGGCGCATGCCGTCGACAATGAAGATCGCCGGGATGTCGCCGGTGAATTTCATGAAGGTCTTCAATCCATCGTCAAAAACCCAGAGCGGTTTGGCTCCATCGCTTCCCTTGAAGCCGTAGTCGTAATTGACCTTGTCACGGCGGATGTTCTTGATGTTAGGATTGCGTTGGGCTGCCTCAGCCTGCTTCCAGAGTTCTGCCGTGCCCTTGAGGCCGGCGTCCTCCGGATAGGTGAACCGCAGCTTGAACGTCTGGTTCTGCATGGCTTTGGTGTCGTTGACACGCAGGTCGAAGGAGTAGGTTCGCTTCGTCGTGACCACGGACAGATTGGTGACCGCATCCTTCTCCATCGGCTTCAGGGTCAGGGAGCGCCGATCAGCCGAAGTGAGGATCTGCCAGGAGATTGTGTCCCCGGCTACGACCTGGGTTATTTCCTCATCCGCCCCGAAGAGGATTGTCGTCACCAGTCCATAGGTACCTGTCACGAGGAACACCTGCTCGGCCGAATAAGGAAGCGACCGTATCCTCGGATCGAGGCGTCCTGGCCTCGCGACCAGTTCGGCATGTAGGGCCAACGGCCACAGCAGCGTAAAAAGAGAAACAAAAACCGTCTGCCTCATCATGGCGTAATCCCTGAGGGCATGGTCTCGGGGACTTTCGCATATTCGGTCACGACAAAACCGAGTGGATTGTAGAGGCGGATGCGGTTGCTGGCGGGCAGGTTGATCTGCCGGTAGCGTATGGTCGCCGACCAACGCGTAACGACGTCACCACCGCGACGCCGTTCACGTGTCTCGAAACGAACAGACATGGTCGATGGATTGAGCGGATTGACCGAGAGGATCTCGGGGCGGATTTCGCCGGTCGCACCAAGCAACTTGACGGGGCCTCGGGGATTGGAGGGGTTCATCCAATCCTCGTAGTCCTTGAAGGCCTGCGAGCCCGGTTCCGACCACAGCGCAATCATGTCGAAATTGTCGGAAAGATAACGGGGATCGTAGGTTTCGCGTCGGATGACGTAATTGCCGGCGAAGGCGGCGCGGACGGCCTGGTTTTCCGAGACCGTCGCACGGTCTTTATCGAGCGTGGTGACTGTTTCCATGTAACCGGTGTTCCGGTCGACGATCAGAGGTACAACCTCGGTGCGCACCAGCGGAAAGAGCTGCGCCACTGAGAACGACAGAACGCCAGCAACAGTCCAGCCGGCCAAGGCAGACAGCAGGAGGATGAAACCGATCAAGGTGCGGAGAGAGCGGTTCTTCTCACCCCATGAGAGGTGCTGATCGTAGAGCTCCTCCGGACCGGCCACCTGTTCGACCGGCGCTGATCGCAATTGTCTTCTGAACAATGTCAAGTTCTGTCCCCAAAATCATGATCGTTGTTAATGTTGCGGCCCGCTTGAAGAACGGATGCGCTGTCGGCATGAAAAACCTGAATGACCAGAGGGTGTCTCACCTCACTCGCCGTTTCGCCGGCGCATTGTCAGCATCCGGCCGAGCGCGCCAGCGCCCGTCATTGCCCCGCGGCCCGAAAGCGAAACCGCCGTCAACGCGCCTTTTGGACCCGCCAGCATGGCAAGGGCCACCGCTCCGGCCTGCCCGCCTCGCGAGGTGCTGGAACCTAATCTTTCGCGGGCAGCGCCGTATAGCGCACTGGCGCCGCCTCCGCCGGGAGTGACTGCAGTCATTGTGCCGTAGGCGAATGTTCGCGCGAATTCCGGAACCTGAAAAATGAAATAGGAGATCAGCGCCAGGTAGAGCACCATGGCGAGCACGATCGCGAGCGCGTTTTCCCTCGTCGCCATGTCGCCGTTTATCGTGTCCATCATGCCAATCAGAAACCCGAAGGACAGTCCGGCCATGACATAGGTGAAAAGCAGCATGAACATGCCATAGGCGATGCCCCTCACCCAGGCGTCGAAGACGAACCTCGTGATCCGGAAGAAATAGGAGAGGATGGCGATCGGGCCGATCGCCAGCATGACAGCGGTGATCATTTTGGCAAACAGCGTCACGCCAGTCAGGATCAGCAGCATCGGCAAGAGACCGAAGACCAGTACGATGAAGACGACGACCGCACCGGTGACGTTCGGTAGCCATCCGGATTCGTAGGAAATGAAGAGCCGCATGGCGAAGTCGTAGACCTTGCGCGACATGCTGGCGACCTGCGCGGCAAGATCGGAGCCGGCGGACTGCCCGCCCATCGCGGAGGAAATGGCAGCACCCAGATCCTGAGGCGACGTCAAAATGAACTGACCGATATTGTCGTAGAAGGTGGCCCAGGACATGACTAGCGCATAGGCAAGCGCGAGCTTTGAGGCAGTGATCGCCATGTCCTGAACTGAGACGCTCGACAAGCCAAGCGCGGCCCAGAGAAAATAGAGGATGAGGAACAAGGCCAGGATGGATGAGACGAGATCGCCGTTCTCGGCGAACAGACCCCAGGCTCTCTCAAGCGACGCCTCGTTAATCCGGTCGAAATACCGAAGTGCGTCGCCGTAGAAGTTGATCGCGTAACTGACCGGATCCATCATCCCCCCTCTTAGGAATTAACGGGCCGCATCGGACCGCAATCGTTGCTGACGATCCGCGCAAGCGCCTGTTGCGGCGGCGCCGCTTTCTGCTGTTCCGCGTAGCCGAGGGCTGGGACGGGGTTCTCGTCAGCCGAACATTTCGCCAGCTGTTCAAACTTGCCGCCGCATCCGGACAAGGTCGCAGTGGCCAACATCAGCAACGGGACGAACCTCACTGGGTCTGCTCCTCGAATGCCTTGAGCTGGTCGCGGACCGATGCCCCGTCAGCGCCACCGCCGCCATCGCGCATCACGCTGTCCGGAAGCGTCGCGAAGGTCTTAAGGTTTTGGGAAGAGGTCGCGAGTGCCGCCTTGTACTGCTGGTTCAGCAACATCACCTGGTTGTTGAGGGAGCCGACGGCTTCGTTTGCGGTCTGGTTGCCCTGGAGCACCATCTGGGTATTCTGTTCGAGCGCGCCCTTCAAATCCTGTGCCGTGCCGATCTGCTCCGTCGCCTGCATGAAGGCGTTCTGACGCTCCTTCGTGGCGCTGTTCATCGCGTCGGTAAGGGCAGTCAGCGTCGTCAGCGCGTTGATGCCTTGCGAATAGGCCTGATTGGCGCCTGAAAGCTCGCCTCCCTTGACGGTATCGACAACCATTTTCACCAGATTGAGTCCATTGATCAGCTTGGCGGCGGTGTTCTGGAATTCACCGCTGATGCCGCCGAACAACGCTTCGTTTCCTGACAGGATGCTGTTGAAATCAGGCGCCTGTCCCATGCTGAAGCCGTTGCCTGTTGCTAGTTTCGCGAATTGGCTGGCATCCTGCGATCGGTCGCCGCTTATCGCCTGAAGCGTCTTCGTCGTGTTATCCTTTACGATCGAGGTGTCATCCTGGATCTGCTTCGAGAGTTTTTCGATTTCCCTGCTGACCGCAATATTATCTGCGTCTTTGACCGGCACCTGCGCAAAGGTGTTTGACGTTGCGGTGATGGCAAGCGGTGCGGCGATAACGAATTTTTTCATCTGCCTGTCCTCTCTCTTCCTGTTCAATTTGCCACTGGCCGGGCATCGACGACCGTCACCAGTCCAAGCGCCGGATCCTCCAACACCGAAAAGGTCGCGACATCGCCACTGGCGCGTGCCTGCTCCTGGAGGTCTTCAAGCCAGCGCCTGATCTGGTCGGTGGTCGCGGTGGATGGCACGGCAAAGCATTTGACATTGCCGGTATCGATGGTCGCCGAGGGGCACTGGACCTCGGCCATCACAAGGGAACCATCGTGTTCCCTGGCGTTGCCGCCACCTGAGCCACGCAGACCCGCCGACGAAGACTGAAGCCCGGCCTGTAGGCGCTGAAGATATTGCTGGTTTGCCGTGAGCGATTTCCCCAGAAGCTCGTTCCAGACCGAACTACGTTCGACCTGTGCCTCAGTATTACGGTCGACCGCCTTCTTCATCTGCTCGCCGCATCCACTGACGTCACTGGCGGTTTCCGTCTCGACGCCCTCGCCCGGTGGACGTCTGTCGCCGTTCTCTGCCTTGTTCCGGCTATAGTAGGATGAGACCTTTTTGACGTAATCCTGCGTTTCGGGAATATCGGGAACCCGGCCGTTTTGAAGCGACTGGCGATAGGGTCCGGCATTGTAGCCGGCGGCGATCAGGTCGTAGCGATTACCGAACATGCCCTGCAGCTGCTTGATGTATTTCACACCGCCACGAATATTGTCGCGGAGGTCGTAAGGATTGACACCGAGCCCGGCCGCGGTGCCCGGCATCAGCTGCATGACGCCAGTCGCACCGACCGGTGAGCGCGCGGATTGGCGAAAACGTGACTCCTGTTCGGCAATCGCCAGCGCAAAGTTCGGATCGACGCCCTGGCGGATCGCCTCGTCGGCGACCAATCGGGCGACTTCCTGCTGGCTATAGGTGCGCTTCGACGGGCCGGCCGGCGCGACTTCACCGCCGATACCCTCGGCCGAGCAATAGATTGGCGCACCAGAGCCCTGCCCGGGCGCAACGCTGTCCGTCGTTCCGCCCGACGCACCCTTCACGCTTCGCGTATCTGACTGATAGGTCTTGTACCAGTTCTCGGTCTCCTGCTGGATATCGCGGCGGGCGCCGTCTTTCACCGGTACCTGCGCTAGCACCGCGAGTGGTCCGAACACGCTGGCCAGTACCACGGCACTGACGGTTGCCAATTCAGGAAGCCTTGCGTTGGTCATCGGACGCATCCCCCTCCCAGTCGCAGAATTTCGAAAGCCAGTTCTTGGGATCGTCGCCGTATTCCTCGCGAAGCATCTCAACTTCGCGGACGGTTTCTTCTCGGCCGGAGAGGACCTTGATGAACTCTGGCATGTGGGACATGTCGACACGCGCGATCACGCTGCTCTTCGCGTGCTTGATCAGCATGAAGCGTGAGGCCGGATCACTATTCTTGACCCAGTCGAACTCGGCCGTGGAAAGGCCGAAGTGCTTCATGTAGGAATTTTCGTCCGCCTTGGGATTGGCAAAGAAAATGTTGGTCGAGGTCTGTTCGATGATCGTTCGGCTGACGCTCGACTGCACCACGTCATCAGCGGACTGCGTCCCGAAGATCACAAGACCATTCCGCTTTCGGATGGTCTTGAAGTAGTCCTTCATCGTGCGCTTGAACTCGTCGTCGTCGAGCAGCTTCCAAGCTTCGTCCATCAGGTTGATGATCGGCGCCTTGCCGTCGTAGACTTCGTCCAGCCGATGGAACATGTAGAGAAGTGCTGCCGTGCGAACCGGTGGATCGTCGAGGATCGACGTCATGTCGAAGCCGATCATGGGCCGCGAGATATCAAGGCTGTCGTCGGGGTTATCGAAGAGCCACGCATAAGGGCCGTGATCGACCCATTTGTCGAGCCGTGCGATCAGGCTTCCCTCGGTCCTTTCGCTTCCGGCGAGCAGGGCACGAAGTGACGACAGGCGGCGATAGGACCGATCCCTGGTTTTGAGGACCGACTTGATCGCCGTGCGGATGATGGTCTCCTCCTGCGGCGTCAGGCTCTCGCCTTCCTTCGACGGCTTCAGCATGAAGCTTAAGAGCTGATAGAGGAAGACGCGGTTTTCCTCGGTATCATCAAGAAGCAAAGGGTTCCAACCTGACGGCTCGCCGGGTTCGAGCGTCATGTAGGTCCCGCCCGCTGCACGAACCATAATGTCGAGACCGCGGTCCTTGTCGAACACGATGGTCTTCAGACGCGGGCTGACCCGGTAGGCCTGGAGGATCAGAAAAGCCATGATGACGGTTTTGCCGGAACCAGTCGGCCCGAATACCGTCGTATGTCCCACATCCCCCTGATGGAAATTGAAGAAGAACGGTGTGCCCGACGTCGTCTCAAATATGGTGATCGCCGGACCCCAGTGATTGCCGTCCGGCTTGCCGTAGGGATAGGCGTGGAAACTGCTCAGGCCCGCGCAATTGAGCGTAGAGATCACCGCGCGCCGGGCGATGTAGGCCTGATTTCCGGGGAGCTGCGCCCAATAGGCGGGCTCCGCGTTTAGATCCTCACGGACATAGGAAGCGCCCAACGCACCTAGCTCGTTGCCGATGAGAGCAACGGAATCGTCAAGCTGGGCCGGCGATGTCGCAATCGGCATCACAGTCAGATGATGCTCGGCGAAGGCCACGCGCTTCCTCGCCAGTTCGTCCCGCGCAATATCGAGACTGGCCTGAACGCTGGAACCGCCCTCGTCTGCCTTTGACAGCTGCCGATCGAGGCGCTCGATCCGGCTTCTTGCTGTGACGTCGTCAATAAAGGACATCGATTGCGTGAGCACCATCTCGAATGGGAGTTTGAGAATGTAGTCGAGCATGCCGGCGCCGGTCTCGGGCGGATATTCCTTCAAAGAGACCATTGCGGCGTAGCGGTCGTCGCCGGCGGTCTCCCCCTGAAGATGGATCGTTCGGTTGCCGATCGACGTGCGACGCGCTGGCAGCATCGCATCGACGGGCAGGTTGCCGAGCCGGACAGGCCGCACACGGCCGCCATTCAGCAGCGTGTAGAAGAATTCGCATTGCTCTGAAAACCAGGCTTTGGGTGTACCCTCATCCACCTCCATATTTTCGAAAAAGTCGCGATAGATCGTCTTGCCGTTTCCGAGGTCAACCTGGACACGCTGCACGTCGCGGAGGACTTTGGGACCGTAGGCCGCGAGTGACTTCTCCAGTGCTTTTGTCGCCTCGACCAGTTTGTCTCGAATAGATCGAAGCTGCTCTTTCCGCACGACATCGCCTCCGATGCCCATGATGCGGGACAGTGCTGAGCCTCGTTTGAATAGCGGCCGCACAACGAGTGAAATGTAGGTGTCGTTGACGAACATCTCGTTCCTCGAGATGCTTGCTTGATAGACATCATCCAGACGCTGAATGAAGGGTTCGGTGAACGTCGCCGGCAAGGACGGTGCGACCTTACGCCTGACAACATGGGTATAGAGCGCAAAGCTGCCGATCGAGGATATGGCGCGGAATGCGGCGTTGCGCTGCCGCTGCAGCATATTGATCGTTTCAATATCGGCCGTTTCGAACGAGAAGCCGGTGAGACGCAAGGTCGATACCAGGCAATCGTTCTTCAGCCGGATAATGCCGTTTTCAATCGGGACGTAGAAAGGAACGTGAGCCGAGATGCCGCGATCGGCAAAGATCTCCCAGCCCTTCGACAAGCTTCCCTTGAGCGATCGTGCCGTGGTGCCCATCGGTCATGCTCCGTAGGTCCGGATGCCCCCGCCCAGCCTGCGGCCGAGGGGATTGACGCCGCACATGCTGAGGCGCCCGAGGATGTCAAAAAACCAGAGGTCGAGCTTGACCGTCAGCACGTAGAGAATGCCGTGCAGGGTGACGAAGGAGACGGGAAACCACAGAATGGAACCAAGCACCATGAACACCATGAGCGAGATGAAGCATTCAGCGAGGAAATAGGTGTAAGGGATGCCCATCACCGTCGGCGGGCGCGTTAGGGCAAGGATGACCGGATAGGATTCGATGTAGTCGTCCCCGCCTGCGGCTTTATTGGCAGAGTTCGTCATGATCACGACCCAGCGAGGAAGTCGACAAGCTCAGCGGCAGCAAACATGCCCGCGAGGCTTCCACCGACCCGCAGGAGCGCTCCCCAGGACCAGAAACCAAAAGCGGCAGCCAGGAACATGCCGATGAACGCGATCGCGCCCACCGAACGGCCGAAGGGGCCGGTAAAAAACTGCACCAGTCTGTCCGCAGCATTCTCCAGGGCATCAAGGCTTTGCGCGGCGGCCGGCTCATATTGACTGACGAACAGGATCGAGGCCGCAAGCAATACCATAGCGACATGGCCGGCCCACTTACGGTTAAACAGGGAGCGGCAGGTGACGCTGCCAACAAGAATTGCCGTGATCATTATGCTCATTGAACTACCTCTTCCTTGACGATTTTGACCGGACCGCCGCGTTGGATCGCTTTCATTGGCTGTTGCGGGCTGTCGTCCGAGACGAGCGGCTTTGTGGCCGAGAAGACAAGCATCGGGGACCTTGCCCGGTCGACCAGGCCTGCGCGGCGGTGCTGACTGGATTCAGTGCTAGCTGTCGGCCTGGGCGTGTAAGGCAGGCTGGTTGCCGGCTTGCCGGTGTAGTAGCCGATGACGCGCGTCACATAGTCCGCGGTTTCGCGGATGAGCGGCAAGGATTGATGCTCATCGACACGTGGTTCTCCGGCATTATACGCGGAGGCGATCAGCACCGGGTTACGGTACTTGTCGATCAGCACACGCAGGAAACGCGTTCCTGCACGAATATTCTGTTCGGGGTCAGTAAGGTCATCGGCGCCGAAAGCCTCGCCGATCTTTGGCATCACCTGCATCAGGCCGACGGCACCAGCCGAACTGACCAGGTCCGGATCGAAACGCGCGTTTTCAGCGCGCATGATCGACAGCACCCAGTTCGGATCGACCTTCTCCTCCGCCGCAACCTGCACCGCGATTGTTGCGTATTCTTCAGGAACGCCGGAAAGCAGGTTGGGACGAGCTTGCGTCGATGTCTGATCCGCGGCGTTGCCGGCCTCAACAGCTGGATCGCCGGCCCGTTCCCCTCGACCCGGCTCAAACGAGAAGACGCTGATCGGTAAGAACACGGAGCGGTCCCGCAATGTTCTCGTGTCGCGCGCCAATTGTCCCGATAGTTCAGGACCGGCAAGCCGGGATGGGGTCCTTGCTTTTGCGACGAAGGAAAGATTTTCGGTGGCGGCGTTGATTTCGGCCCGCCCCCAATAACGTTCGTTGAAATTGGCGAGTTCAATGGCTGGCGGCAATAGATGTTCGGGCGTCACACCAAGAAGCGATACCGCCACAGGTGTTGCCGGCGCGGCGCGCTCTTCCGAACGGTTGAGGACAAAACGAATGGGCCAATCGGTAAGCTCGCGGCTTTCGCTTCTTTGTTGTGGATCATTCTCGGCGGAAGTCGAGGCAAAACTGGCCGCCAGAAGCAGTGACGTCACAGCGGGCCAGACTATCCGTCGCGACGCTCTGGTTGTCGGGTTGCTTACAGAAGAAGGCGGGCTGTCATCCATTTCGAACGAGTCCATAACTTATACTGCCGTACAAGTTTTGAACTGCAATCCGAGCGGGAAATCAATCAAAAAAATAGCACTGTAGTGCAAGTTTTGTTATGGAACGAGGCGAGAGTTACTAAAATGCCCAATGAATTCAGTCGCGTACCCTTGACCATTGATCGGGCTTCCAGCGATAAGAAACCTGCTCGCGATCGCCAAAAATACGAGCCAGTCTGACCGCAGTGCCTCCTTTGACGAGCACGGAGCCAGCATCGGCCCCTGAATGCGCACGATAGATTCGGCACGCGAAATTCGGGAGTTCCCGCTGGATCCTGGAAGCAGGCCAGCACGATGAAACCTGATAGGGAGAACGATCGAGATCCGTCTTCAGATCGCGTGAGACCTGCTGTACCGGGCCGAGCCGGTGGCGCCCAAACTGGGTACCGTACTCCAGCTGACACTCAATGATATTCGCTGCATAGTGTTTGCAGGCAGCAAGACTGAGATAGGCATAGGGCGCTGGCGGCAGCGGCCGGGGCGGCTGCTCAAGTTGTCCGCACGCTGCCAAGGGGATCGCAATGGCCAACGGCCAAAACAGAGCTTTCAGGATTTCCACGGCTCACCTCCTAAGTTTCCTGCTGGGATCCGGCGTGTTCGAGAGCCTTGAGAAAGAGATCTCGCGCGAGCCCACAAAAGGATGACGATGGTTGCGCCATATGCAGCTGGGTTAAGACCAGTCCCAGGCTTCCAATCGTCGCTATAATCTCTGCCAGGTCGTCGTTGAGGTTGTCGCGCCACATCTCGCGCCAAAGATGGCCTTTGACCAGGATCGCATAGTCGTTTCGCGCAACGCTGAACCACCGCCGGTGAGAACAGAAGGATGCGCTCGTTGACCAACAACCTCCGCTGTCCAAGGCGTACGAACCCGTTCATGATCGGCGACCGAATGACGTCTGGCGCGCGACTTTCCTCGCAGTGCTCGCAGACCTGGACCAATCGGTCGTCCCTCAGAGAGAACGTGTTGTGAAAACGGCCCAACAGAAAACGTTCAATAATTTCGGTGCGACCGACAATCGATCCCACGACTGCGAACGCACCGAATCGTGTCCCGGCTTGATTGGCATCATTCTCATCAGGTGCCCCTGCGATGCTTACTAAGCTGGAGGGGCCGGCCACAACGCCTGCGGTGCGCGTCTCCACGCCGCTTTGTCGGCAATCAATGACCGGCGCCCTGTACCATTCCTTCGTCAGTAGTGATCGGTGGCTCGTCAGTGGGAAACCGTCCTGCTGTTTCGCTTCGGAAGACCTTGCAGTTATCTGCGCAGAACCGCTGCCCGGCACCGTGCAACACGTGAGAGATGTCACCGGCAACGGATGGACACCGCCGCAAAACTTGTACTTCAGTATAATTTTGAGCAGTCATATACCAGGTTCTCAAGAATGGAAAGTGCGATGAACTGCGGCAACCTCGAAGCAATTCAGTGGCATCCTCTCTTCCGGACGCCGACCTCTTCAGGCTGACAATCAGCCATGCATCGCACGGAGATCAGCGAAATCATCGCCTCATCGTGAATACGAGGCTTCAAGCTGGTGCAGGGAGCCCACAGGCCGGGCTGTACCGAACGACGGCCGCCCATCACATATTCGCACTCGATGTGACGCTGCTTCCCGGCACCTCGCAACTCCGACAATTGATCAGCACAGTTCGCGCGGACGCGGGTTCACCTGATTACTCACCCGCTGCTTCTTCGAAACATTCAATCGCAGCTACGCGCGTCCACCTGTTTACGCAAACACTCGTCCACCCAGACGCTCAGCCATTGGTTCGCTCACAGGCCGATTTACCTAGAAGCCAAACCGTCGTTTGGTGGATCGGCGCTCCACCTATTCACTCATTTGCACAGACGCCTGCTACCTGATTCAGGGATACGCTGATTCACCGAGCAGCCTGGTCCCTCAAAGGCCGACGCGCTGAGACCCCTGTTCGCTGTATTGGCCATCCACCCAACCAACCGGTTGCTCAACCGGCGGATCGGCATTTTGTCTATTCGCGGTTTCGCCCGTTCACCTATTCGCTGAAGAGCTGCTTTCCCGATCGCGTCTGGGGTCAATAATCCAAGAGGTCGCCTGCTCGCCTTTGAGACAATCGCCCCTCGGGCGAACGGCTATTGGTATACCAATAGCCTATCCTGCCATCTCCCACCAAAGCGGTCCGGGCGCCGTGCCCGGCGCGCCCATGCTGTTGCGGGTCGGCAGACGAAGCAACGGCGAACACAGGCTTGGCATGTGATCCGCGCCGGAGCAGCAGCGAGGTGCGGGACCGGTTTGGTGGGAGATATGGAACGGGGCGTCGTCGTGAGTTGCCGGGATGTCGGTAGCCCGGCATCGATTGCAAGGGAACGAGGAGACGGCGAGCGCGCCGCAGGTGGGGAGGATTGCGTGAAGCCGGGGCCGGGGCATGAGGGCGCAGCAAAGGACAGTCCTTCTCTCGGTCTTGTGTGGAGAAGTCGCGGCAGCGTCCGCTTGACCGGCCCAACCTTCTCCGTTTGTGCCGCAACCGCGGGAAGGACGCGACGCGAATGGGCGGAGACCGTTCTCGGGCTCAGTGAGCGTTGCCCGCTTGCACCTATCGCCGCGGGCGGCCCGCTCAGATTATCAGCCGGAAACCCATCATCAGCATGAATCAATCAAGGCCGACCGATTCAAATATGTCGTTGGACGCCGAGTTCGCCTTGTCCGATTCTCCGTTTCATGATTGCACAATCCTACCAGATCTATGTCGAACGCATCGACGACAGGAAAAACATGGCCCGCTTTTATGCCATGTCGATCGAGCCCAACCTGTTCGGCGATGCCTGTCTCATTCGTCGATGGGGTCGTATCGGCGCGAAGGGTCAAAGGCGGGAGCATCATTTCGCGCGTGAGGAAGACGCCGTCAGGCTCTTTCTTCGGATTTTGCGAAAGAGACGATCGCGCGGATACAGGCCGAAACCGCATGCCCGGCAAGCTGAATCGGCTGACAGATAGCGAAGGGTGCGCCGCGGGGCCGATACCCTCGTTATGCGGATGGCATGGAGCTGACGAGGAATCGGACTCCGACCACTACCTCCCCGCAGTTATGGCGACAGGTTCCGGCAACTGCCGATACGGAGCGAAGCTTCGGGTTTGAAGCGCCGGTCGATCCGGCGCGTCAGACCAGACGATTTGGCAAAACCGGCCTCAGAAGGGCGGCTCCACTCGATGACACCCTCCTGCTCGGCCATGATCACCGCCAACTCGGCGCATGCGAGTTCCAGCTCGACCTCGATTTCGCGGCGTTCGTCGCGGTACACGGCGTTTCGCAATTCGGCCCGCAGTTCTTCAATGTGTTGTTCCAGAAGCATCGTCGTCGTCTCCTTGACGTTTGTGAAAGACGACGCGCGCGGTCATGGGGGCGTGGCGGGGTCAAGGATCGCGCCAGCGACCGGCGGAGCCGGCGAGTGGGGGTGCCGATTTTGTTGGAGCGCAGGGTACCGGAGCGGAGGCAAAATTTGGGGGACCACTCGTCCTTGAGGCCGGCATGGCACCATGGCATCCTCGGACGGACTGAGCAGACATTTCCTCTCCGTATCGCACCCGGACCCGAGGACGGGCTCGATGCCCATCTTCGGGTAACTGACGTGTGATTAAGTGAATAACTGTGGAGATCCCGGGCTTTGCGAACGATTTGCCGCGGCGTGTCGATGACAGACCCGGCCGACAATGGCAGGGATTCTGCATCTGACACGATGCGGAGAAGAAAATGACCACGACCAATGAAATCGCCGACAAGATTGCCAGCGAGCATGGCCTCACCAAGGTTCAGGGAAAAGCTATCGTAGAGGCGGTGATCGCTTCGATCACCGAGGCGGCCGTGGCCGGCAACGAGACATCGCTGCCGGGCTTCGGCAAATTCAAGGTGAAGGACACTCCGGAGCGCGAGGCGCGTAACCCTGCGACTGGCGCGACGATCAAGGTTGCCGCCGCGAAAAAGCTGGCTTTTACGCCGGCCAAAGCTCTCAAGGATGCGCTGAACAAGTAATCTTACCAGGCAAGCAAAAAAACAGCCCGGCAAGCGTGCCGGGCTGTTTCGTTCTAGGCTTGCATCAGCAGGCAGATGTCACGTTTATAAGATCCTGGATAATCGTATCGCTGACAACGTGATGCGCTTCACGGGCGTGATCGTCCAGCAGCTTGTGAAGAATGCCGGATGCCAAAGGTATGAAGTCGAAACCGCGCGCGATTGCCGCGGTGCGCAGTTGCGACAGTGTTTCGAACTCCCGAAACTCCGTACCCAGCCAGAGCTCCAGATCCTCGCCATCGGTATCCGGAAATGCCCGGAGGAAGAACGTCTGAAGCGGACGGTCGTAGCCGATGATGGCATCCGGGTCTGAGTGGCGGAATGCGGTCCGGGTGACAGTGATTGTGTAGCGGCTCATGGCGGTCTCCTTTGGAATGGGGAGGCCGGCCCCGATGTCGGAGCCGGCGGTCCGGTTCAGGCCGGGCTGTTCCAGAGGATGACCTTCTTGCCGGGCTCGCCGCCGGGAGCTGGTGCTATGTTGCCGAAGATCACGCCGATCTCGGGTGCTTCGAGCGTGACCGAGAGATATTCTTCGCCGGTCTGGCGGGAGATGCGGTTCCAGCAGGCGCCGATTTCGAAACCGGTCTTGCGGTGGATGACACGGAAGTCTGGGGCTTCCTTGCTGGCCTTGTTGGCGTTGGGTACAATAGCGATCGGGGCGTTGACCCGGATGGTGGCGAAGACGCCTTCGAGAGTGCCGTCGGTCTTTTCGGTGAGGGTTGCGATCGTGGTAGCCATGGGATTGTCTCCTTCGTTGCATCGGGACCATTCCCGATGGCGCCCGAAGAAGGGGCTGTGCCGCAGGCGTCACCGAAGCTTAAGCGGAGCCCCCCCCTGCGGGGTTGACGCTGATCGCGGCCGGTCCCTTAGAAAGGCGACATAAAGAACGGGAATGGTCCTTGATTGCGACATCGGCAGGAGACCTCGCCCTGGCTGCCCTTGCGGATCCCGCCAAGTACCGCGCTCGTGGCATGCGTGAGTGGCATTCGGACGGCAGCTGGGCCTCCATTCCTGACAAGCGCCCGGTCATTGCCATGCTGTCGCTCGGCCTCTTGCTGATGCTGGCCAATATGTCGATCGAGCCGATCATCACAGTCTATGTCGCTCAGTTTGTAACCGACACCGATGTGACGATGGTTTCGGGCGTCGTGATGGCGGCTGCGGCGCTTGGCAGCATCATATCGTCCTCATGGCTCGGTAAGCTTGCCGACCGCATCGGCTGCTGGAGGGTCATCATGGTGGGGCTTGCCGTCGCGGCGCTCTTGTTGGCACCGCAGGCTTTCGTGAACTCGGCCTGGCAATTGATCGGCTTACGCTTCCTGATGGATGTAGCGCTCGGCGGCCTTCTGCCCTGCATCACCGCGGTGATCAGGCATAACGTTCCAGACGCAGCGACGGGCAGGATTCTCGGACTCTCAATCTCTTCGCAATATGTCGGCCAGGTGGCTGGCCCGGTCCTTGGCGGGTTTATCGGGGGCTATATCGGCGTGCGCGCCGTGTTTCTCGGAACCTGTATCCTGTTGGCCACCGGAGGATCTTTTGCTGGTGGATCGGTCCGAAGGAGGACGCCGGGTGACGCCCCTCTGTTCGGTTTTGGAAGCCTCAGGGAACCCTGCGTTTTTTAGTGCCGGCACGTTCAAGGGACTTAACGTCATGACTTTGCTCACGGCGTGCCGGTTCCGGTATGACCTCAAGTCGCGCCGGGTCCGACAGAATGCCAGCGACCCGCATCGCTGAAAATATACCCCGTTGTCGAATCAGACCGTTTTACATTGGGCTGACCTTGCGGATTTCCCTCCACCCGGGACATTGCGCGTCCCCTATAAAACGATACCTTTTGACTGACGCCGTTGGGACCAGCGCTGCACTGCATCACCAGAGTTCTCAGCTTAGCAACGCGCCCTTGATATGACGCTGTTCCTGGGCGCAGTGCTCATCACAGGATTCCGGAATTCCGGGTCGCCACGAGCCCCGCAGGCGTGAAAAAATAGAGAGCCTGTTGCGTTCCAGAGCAAAGACAGCAGGCATGAAATCATCAGCGTGCTGGAGTCGAAGCTAGCTCTCTCTCGCTTGCGGCCACCTTCAGCTGCGACATTCCGCCCTTCATGATAGCCGATCTTGTCGATGTCGCAGTGCTACCGCTGACCGAGAACCGCGGACACCTGCTGCGCGAATAACGTTGGAAGCCTAGGGCCGCAGTCAATGGATTGGAAGACTGAATATTCACAAATTTTCATCAAATTTTAGGTTTCACTAAATAACGATCGGCGCGGGGAAGCAATCATGCCTGGGGAAGATTTCAAGTGTCCGTCATCACCGTAAAAAAACCGATCTGGATCAGAATAACAGCTTATGGCTTTGCGTCCGTGCTTTTTGCGAGCGCGGCAATCGGCGGATTGGCATGGTATCGTCAAAACGAGATGAATTCGCGAGCTCTTCACAGCAAGGCAGAAAGCGACCTCCATGTCATTCAGACAGATATGGCAGCCATACAGCGCTCCGCATCGGCTCTCGCACTGATGCTTGCCGGTGAACCGGATATTGCCGGCTACATCCAGAATAACGATCGCCAGAAAATTCTCGATAAATTCTCGTCAAACGTCAAGGCCGTGGCACAACACGGCGGATTGCAGAATTTTACCGTCGCGGATGCGAACGGAAATGTAATCGCACGCGTGCACGCGCCTGAGAAATTCGGGGATAACTATCTGGCTCGCCGCAAGACAGTCGGCGCGGCGGTCACAACGGGAAAAGTGGCGGCGGGAATCGAACCGGGCCGAACCGGAATTGGCGTTTATGCCGTCGCGCCTGTTTTGGCCGATGGAAAGGTCGTCGGGGTGGTAGACATCGGCACGGAACTGTCCAACGCCTATTTTACACCTATCGCAGAGCGCATTGGCGCTGAGATCTCCGTGAATGTCATCCAGGACGGAAAACTATTTAATCAGTCCTCGACGGATGGAGGCAAGCCCTTCCTGTCGGACGATATACTTCAGTCAGCATTTGATGGCGCGTCTGTTTTTGAACAAACTGTGCTTGATAACCGCGATATGCTGATCAAAGCGGTTCCGTTCACGTCCTTCGCTGGCGATAAAATAGGTGTCTTCGAGATCGGTACTGATGCGACTACGCTCTTGGCGGAAGCCCGTTCATCGCTCTGGACCATGATCGCTGTCACTCTCCTGACCTCACTATTAGCTCTTACTGCCTTTTTTCTGTTCGCTAAATCTCTTGGCAATGCAATCGGCCGGCTGACGGGCACGATGACCAGGCTCGCATCCGGTGATCTTTCGACGGATATAGACGGTGAGGATCGCTCTGACGAGACCGGTGCGATGGCCCGCGCCGTTCGGGTCTTCAAGGACAACGCCTTGAAGACAAGGGAACTCGAAAATCAGGCGGATGAACAGCGGCAAATGACCGAGGAGCAACGGCGCCAAATTGCCGAGCAGGAACGTGTCCGTGCAGAGGCGATGGCAGAGGCCACAAATGGGCTTGCTGCAGGGCTTACGCGTCTCGCCTCAGGCGATTTGACGGTCACTCTTGAGCACAGCTTCGCACCGGATTTCGAAAGCTTGCGAACAGACTTCAATGCAGCTGCCGAACAGTTGCAAGGGACACTCAGATCGGTTTCGCAAGCCGTAGCGTCTATTGACAGCGGCTCGCGTGAGATCAGCCAGAGTGCAGACGACTTGTCGAGGCGCACCGAGCAACAAGCGGCGTCTCTCGAAGAGACTGCGGCCGCCCTTGACCAGATTACGGTGAATGTCACCAATTCCTATAAGCGCGCAGAAGAAGCACGAAATATCGCAATTCAGGCAAACGACAGTGCCCGCCAGTCGGGGACCGTGGTGGCCAATGCTGTTGAGGCAATGGAGCGGATAGAACAATCCTCGGGCCAGATTTCCAACATCATTGGCGTCATTGATGATATCGCGTTTCAGACCAATCTGCTCGCGCTCAACGCAGGCGTTGAAGCCGCGCGCGCAGGTGAAGCGGGAAAAGGCTTTGCAGTGGTCGCCCAGGAAGTTCGTGAACTTGCCCAGCGTTCCGCCAATGCAGCGAAAGAAATCAAAAGCCTGATTAGCAAGTCCACTCATGAGGTCGATAACGGGGTCAGGCTTGTCAGCGAAACTGGCGAGGTTCTCAAAACGATCGAGGATTATATTGTCACGATCAATCAGCACATGGACTCCATTGCCACGTCCTCCCGCGAACAATCGGTCGGCCTTTCCGAAGTCAATACTGCTGTCAATCAGATGGACCAGGTAACCCAGCAAAACGCAGCCATGGTGGAGGAGGCCAACGCTGCTGGCGCAACCCTTGCCGCAGAAGCTGCCCGTTTGCGTGAGTTGATCAGTCAATTCCAGTTGCGTCGAGGTAGCATTGCTGCGTCGCAGGAGACGGCGGGACTTCATCACATGGCCTCTGCCATGGCAGCAGCATCTGGCTCCGGACCGTTGACGAGGCGGTCGCGGAACACCGCAGTGGTCTCTGCTGGTTACGGCAGTGCTGCACTTGCGAATAACACCTGGGACGAATTCTAGGGAACCCTCAGCGTCACATGATCTTCTCTGCCGTCGGAGGCCGGGACGTTACTTTCCCGGTAGATGACCGGCACGTCATGTCATAGCAAATCATTGCACACAAGATCCCGAACGAAGCGGGATGACCTGGCGTGCTTGCGGAATAAGATTGGTCTGGACTCTCTGGCTTCGATTTGACTTATCATTGACACGCCTTCCGGCCGGACCATTTCCATAACGCCCGTCTTGAGAGCAGGCTTGCTGGTGTGCTGATTTGTTCATATTCGAAAAACTCTTCTATCGGGTCAGGGTCGCCTTGTGGCGGGTGTCTTTCTTCCGGCTCAATGCGTCCCCATGGCCATTCAAGGTGGAGGTCTCCCGTCACATCGACGCTTCCGAGCCCGACGAAGGTGGGTTCTATGCCTACCATTACGAATACGACGTATATGTATTTTCAGATGGGGTGATGATGTTGACGGCGCGCGCCTACATCGATGAGCCGACCAAGGCAGAGTTGATCGGTTGGGCAAGGAGTAATCGTAGCTGCCGGCTGAAGAAAAGTGATTTGAATCACCCACTTGTTTTGAGGGCCGTCGAGCATCTCCGTCAGGCCGGTAGATCCGACCTTTCTTGGCTGAGTGCCAAGGATCGGGGATATGTCCGGGTCAATGTCGCTGCGGCTTAGAGATTCCCAGGAAGGCAGCGACCGGAATTGTCTTTAGGCCCTGGCCTGAAAGTTTAACGGCTGGCGTAGGTGGATGAAGGACGCCTTTCACCGCCGCGCAGCTGGCCGCAGTGGCAATTTAAGTGCTTGTCATCGCAACAGGAGAGTTCCTGCGCCTTCGATAACAAACGAAAGATAAGGATCAACAGGCTCCGCCCGGAGAGTCTTGGAGCCCGTACTGAGGCCGCCATCGCTTTGCGCCTGGATCGGTTACAGGTGTCCATGGGCGACGTTGGCATCGCAGGCGTCGAGCTTGCAAGCAGGTTTTCTCAGGCACAAACGCCGCAGCCGATAGCCGGGTTTGTTCGCAGGAAATTTTCGCGAGGTAATAATTCATTGAAAATTCCGGCTCTTCACTTTCAGCGTTTCGATATGGAGATCAGGCACGAACATATCCCTTGGGACGACCGGCTTTGGTCGATCGCGTGAATCCGGCCCGCCGCCTCCGTGGGCAAACTCATCGCCGCGACCAGCCGGCAGCCTGAACTCCGTATCGCGATCAGCAAGCCCTATCATATCCCCTGAAAGATCGAAGAGTTGCTGGGCGACGAGATGGACGACCTCCCCTTCCCGCTGAATCCGTCCGTTGATCGCCATCATCGAAGATCCCAGCACGATGCGCCTGCGTTTCTCGAACAGGGTGGGCCAGACAACGATGTTGGCCGGTCCGGTCTCGTCCTCGATGGTGATGAACATCACACCCTTGGCCGATCCCGGCTTCTGCCGCACCAGCACGAGGCCAGCGGTGTAAACCCATCGGCCATCCCGGGCATTCATCGCCTCGGCACAGGAAATGATATTGCGTGCCGACAGGTCCTCGCGGAGAAAGGCGACAGGATGCTGGCGCAAAGTCAGCCCGATGTGGCTGTAGTCCTCGATGACGTTATGGCCGTCCGTCATTTGCCGAAGCGCCACCTCTGGCTCCTGCTGCTCGGCAATCGCCGTCGCCTCGCGTTCGGCTGCGGCTGCAAACAACGGTAAGGGCTCGTCGCGCAGCGCCTTGATCGCCCAAAGCGCATCGCGTCGTTCGAGTTTCAGCGATGGCAGAAAGGCGTCGGCCTCTGCCAGCTGGACAAGCGCTTCGGTCGGCACGCTGGACCGGCGCCACATGTCATCGACTGAGGCGAACGGGTTGTTCATGCGCGCTGCAACGATCCGTGCGGCGTCCGCGACAGCCAGCCCTTTCACCTGCCGAAACCCGAGGCGCACAGCATGACGATCGCTGCCTCCAATCCTTTCCAGCGTGCAGTCCCATCGCGAGCGGTTGACGCAAACCGGCCTCACCTCGACGTCATGCTTGATCGCGTCCCCGACGATCTGGGCCGGAGCATAAAAGCCCATTGGCTGGCTGTTTAGAAGGGCTGCACAAAAGACGTCGGGGTAATGGCACTTGATGTAGTTCGAAGCGTAGGCAATCAACGCAAAGGAGGCCGCATGACTTTCCGGAAAGCCGTATGAGCCAAAGCCTTCCAGCTGCGAAAAGGTCTTTTCGGCGAACTCGGCCGAATATCCGTTCTTGACCATGCCTGACACCAGCTTGTCCTTGAAGCGCGAGACGCCGCCGGTGAACTTGAAGGTCGCCATGGATTTGCGCAGCTGGTCGGCCTCACCACCGGTAAAGCCGGCACAGACCATGGCGACGCGCATCGCTGACTCTTGAAACAGCGGCACGCCCAGCGTCTTGCCGAGCACCGCCTCCAACTCGGGTGTCGGATATTCGACGGGCTCCTTGCCTTCGCGACGACGGAGATAGGGATGCACCATGTCACCCTGGATTGGGCCGGGGCGCACGATCGCAACCTGCACGACGAGATCGTAGAACGTGCGCGGTTTTAACCGCGGCAGCATCGCCATCTGCGCACGGCTTTCGATCTGGAAGGTGCCGAGCGTGTCAGCCTTGCGGATCATTGCATAGGTCGCCGCATCCTCTTGGCTGATTTTCGAGAGATCAAGATCCTGCCCTTTGTGCTCGCGGATGAGATCAAAAGCCTTGGCCATGCAGGTCAGCATCCCGAGCGCCAAGACGTCCACCTTCATGAATTTCAGTGCCTCAACGTCATCCTTGTCCCATTCGATGATCTGCCTGTCTTTCATCGTCGCCGGTTCGATCGGCACGAGATCGTCCAGCCGGTCATGGGTGAGGACAAAGCCGCCGGGATGCTGGCCGAGATGACGCGGCGCGCCCATCAACTGCTGCGCGAGTTTCAGGGTGAGCGCCAGACGCCGGTCATTGGGGTTGAGGTTGAGTTCCCTGATGTTTCGGTCGGGAACTTCTTCCGACCAGGACCACATGCCCGATGACAGCGCCTTGATGACATCTTCAGGCAGGCCAAGCGCCTTGCCGACATCGCGGATTGCGCCCTTGGCCCGGTAGCGGGTGACGGTTGCGCAGAGTGCCGCCTTATCCTTGGTATAGGTCTTGTAGATCCACTGGATGACCTCCTCACGCCGTTCATGCTCGAAGTCGACATCGATATCCGGCGGCTCGTCGCGTTCCTGGCTGACGAAGCGCTCGAAGAGAAGGTCATTGGTGGAGGGGTCGATCGAGGTGATGCCAAGGATATAGCAGACAGCGCTGTTGGCCGCAGATCCCCTGCCCTGGCAGAGAATGCCCTGACTTCGGGCAAAACGGACGATCGAAAATACCGTCAGGAAGTAAGGCGCGTATTTCATGGTGCGGATGAGATCGAGCTCGTGCCGAACGGTCTTTAAAACATCCGGTGGCAGGCCTTCCGGATAACGATCCGGCGCACATTCCCAGACATAATGCTCGAGCGATCCTTGAGCATCCTTGCCCGGCACGATGGCTTCCTCCGGGTACTGGTAGGTCAGTTCCTCAAGCGAGAATTTGCAGCGACGCACGATTTCCAGGGTTCGCGCGAGTGCTTGCGCGTAGCGCGGAAACAGGCGTGCCATTTCCTCCGGTGGCTTGAGGTAGCGGTCGGCGTGGCGTTCGCGCTCAAAGCCGACATCGTCGATCGTGGTGTTGTGCCTGATACAGGTGACGATGTCCTGCAATTGCCGCCGGCCCGGCTCATGAAACAGCACGTCATTGGTGACGACGGTTTTGACTTTGAACCGGCTCGCCATATTGGATATCTCATGCAGGCGCAGCTGGTCGTTCGGTCGCCGACGCAGGCAGAGCGAAACGTAGGCGCGATCGCCAAAAAGCTCAGCCATCTTACGCAGCTGCGCGGCACAGGTAGCATCCGGCAGATCCGGCACCAGAATGCCGATCATGCCCTCGGAGTAAGCGACAATATCGTCCCAGTGCAGGATGCAGTTGTTCTTGCCGCCGCGCGACTTGCCGAGCGTGATCAGCCGCGTCAGACGCGAATAGGCGGCTCGATCCATCGGATAGACCAGCACCGACATGCCATCAGCCAGATCGAGCCGACAGCCGACGACCAGGCGCAGACCGGTGGCGCGGGATGCTTCCAGCGCCCGGACGATCCCGGCCAGCGAATTACGATCGACAACGCCGAGTGCATCGATACCGAGCTGTTTCGCCGTCTCGAACAATTCCTGTGCAGAGGAGGCGCCGCGCAGAAAGGAAAAGTGGGTCGTGACCTGGAGCTCGGCGTAGCTCATGCGAAGATCCCGTGGCAGAACCAGCGATGGGACCCGGTCTCGGGATCCACTCCGTCGCCGGAGCGGAACACCCACAGGCGCTCGCCTGCCTCGTCCTCGATGACAAAGTAGTCGCGTACCGCCTCCATCTCGGCGTCGCGCTGCCACCACTCCCCGAAGATGCGTTCCGGGCCATCGGCGCGTTTGACCTTACGGCGCTTGCCGCGCCACACGATCGAGACGGGCGGCCGGTCAGGCATCAGAGCGATTGCCTCGATCAGTTCGGGCCGTGATAAAAGCCGGACTGGACGGCGCCAGTGGCTCACCCAGCCAATTGCAATCGGTTCAGCGACCGGACTGATCCGCTGGACGGAGCGTTCCGGCACATCGGATGCAACCGGCGCGACGCGATAGACCCTCTGTCCACGGTTTCCATAAATGTCGATCAGAGGCGTCACATCGGTGATGTCATCCTCGACCAGAGCAGAGACTTTCTGCGCCTCCTCCAATGGCTCTACCATGACGGCGACAAGGGTGAGCCTCTCGATCCCGAAACCCGGCTCGATCTTTTCCGTCCGGTCCCGAAACAGTTTCGTCAGCCAGGCGATGTCGCGGGCAGGCTTGGCGGTGCCTGCGCGAATGGCCTGCTTCGTGCCATCGACCTTTTCGACGATGAGGTCGGCACGGCGGACGCCGAGACCGCGGCGCTGGAGTTCCTCGACCAGTTGGACGACAAGGCAGCCGACATATTTGTTGATCGTTTCGGCAGCGCCAATCGGTTCAGCGAAGGCTTTCGAGACTTCGATCAGCTCAGGCGTCCGGATCGGCTCGATAGGCTCGGCAATACGACAGAGCGTCTGGTCGAGACGGCGCCCAACCTCTGGTCCAAAGCGCAACGTCAGCGGCGCGCGCGGGGTATTGGCAAGTTCACCGATCGTCTGGAAACCAAGGATGCGGAGATCGCCGACAATCTTTGCCGGCAGACGCAGGAGCGATATCGGCAGATTTTCAACCGCCCGCACTGTCTCACCCGGCGGAATGACGATCGTCTCGCGGTTGATTGCACGGACGCAGGCATGGGCCGCACCCCAGCTGTCGGCGACCGCCACACGGGCGCTCAACTTCCTGCCCAGAAACTGGTTGGCGATCTTTGTCACCATTGGCAGCTCGCCGCCCTGCAGATGGTCGGCGCCTTCGGTATCCATGACAATGCCATCGATCCCGTCGACGGCAACGATTGGCGAATAGATCGTCAGCGCCCAGAGCGTGATGCGTTCGAGGGCTACCCGATCGGCTTCAAGATCCGCGTCGACCATCATCAGACCGCGAAACAGCGACTGCGCCTTCGCCGCCGGCATGCCGACATGCACGCCTGCCGCTCTGGCAGCCGGGTCGGCAGCCGAAACCCATCGCTTCGATCCGCTTCTTGCGATCACGGCAATTGGCTGTTCAGGCGAAATGGAGGGATCCGCCCGCCGAATACGATCCGTCGGCAGATCCGGAAGATAGATCGAGACGACCCTTGTCATCACACGCCCTCACGAGAAACTCAGCACACTCACCCGCTTTCACGCGCATCAATTCCAGAAACCATTGAGGCCTGCCCACCCCCGGTACCGGCAGCTCCTCGGACGGCATCACACTCACCCGCCACCTGGTTGTTGACGCCGTCGGCTGGCCAAAATCATTCGCCTCGGTCTGCCGTCGCCATCGCCGGACGGCAAGAGCCATCGTCCCGGTTCGCTCGGCGGCTAGCTGCAATCGGCGGGAACTGACCATTGGCAAGCGGACAAGTTCGCCGACGACAGCGCCGAGACCGCCGAACGACAGTCCCTCCTCCATATTGGCCAGAACATCCTCTTCCCTGTCGGACTCGACAAAAATAACGCGGTCAGGATGGAGACCGACCTGGGCAAGCGCCGGAAAAAACAGATCCGGTCGCGTCAGACACCAGATGACCGGGCCTCTGGTTCGCGCGGCAATGCCCGCGACAAAAAGCGCTGCTGCCGCGCCATCGACAGTACCGGCTCCTCCGCCCGCAAACTCATGCAGGGCTCCATAGGCCAGCCCGCCGCCAGGCAAGGCCGCATCGATCTTGGGGACACCGAAGGCGAGCGTTCCGGCCCGCTTCGCGGCTGCGCCCTCCATCGAGGCGATGCGGTCACGCAAGTCACAGATCAGATCTGTTACCCCCTTGGGGCGGGCAGCAGTCATCGTTCACGGCTCCCTTCAAGGTCGTGTTCAAAGGATCGACATCATGTCGTACGGGCTATCTGTTCATTGTTTGTTCCTATAGTGCAAAAGAGTCAAGCACTACAAAGTTGAGGAATATTATCCCAATATTAGCAAGGTCGAAGATTCGAAAAAGATTCAAGGACGTAGGAAGCAAAAGATTTTTTTGCATGTGCCTGTTGTCGAACCCATGCGGTATTGTCGCGGCGACGGACGCACATGGGTGTCGTCAGTGCGAAAAGTGCACGTTGCGGCGATTGCATTGGCGTTTGGTACAGCGCGATGTCCCTGGATTTCTCTTTTTCAACGGGTTCTCCGGGCAACGAAACGCGATCCTGCGGATCTCGAACCGGAAGACCGTTGCGGGCGCGACCCTCTCACGTCGTTTAGGGGACTGAACGAAGCTGATATTGGCCGTACTCCATCGCTGTCGAAACGTCTCGTTAAAGTGCCTGTTCCGCATTGAGATCAGTTTGAAGCCCGCTTCCCCTCAACGAACTTCAGATTTGCAGCATCGTTCCCTGCTTCGATGCAGTAGCAAAGTGGCTGATTACGCCCTATGACACAGTCCTGGCATTTAGACTTTGCGTCGCCCTCTTGCCACGGCTGTAGCTGGGTGCCACATCGCAAGCCATTGGCATTAGAGAGCGACCTTCATGACAGTTATAGCCTCTTACATCTATCGGCTCGGCGAGCGCACCGAAAAACTCCCCTTGACGGGCGACCCGTTCCAAGAGACCGATGGCGAATTTGCCTGGATCGGCATTAGCGACCCGACACCCGATGAAATGGCATGCCTCAAGTCGATGTTCGATCTGCATCCATTGGCGGTAGAAGATGCCCTCAATGGCAAACAGGTGCCCAAAGTCGAAGTCTATGGCGACCAGCTGTTCGTCATCATCAAGACCGCCCATCTCGAAGGAGACAAGATTGCCTATGGCGAGACCTGTATTTTTGTCGGCCGGCACCATGTGATCTCCGTTCGCCATGGTTCGGCACGCTCACACAGGGAGTTACGGGAGCAGCTCGAACAGTCTCCACAACTCCTGGATCACGGGCCCGACTATGTCCTGCACGGTATCATCGACTTCGTCGTAGACGGCTATCTTCCGATGGTCGAGGCTCTGGAGGACAAGGTGCTCGAGATGGAAAAGCATATGCTGATCTCCTTTCTCGAACGCGAGCAGATCAGACGGCTTTTTCGCATGCGCCGACAGGTCATCCGCTTTCAGCGCATCCTCGGCCCGATGGCCGAGGTCGTGGGCAAGCTGACAAACCTCGAACTGCCCTGTATCGACGACAATGCCAAGGCCTATTTCCGGGATGTGCTCGACCACGTTCGGCGCGTCGAGTTCATGATGTCAGGTCTGCGAGAAATCATTACCTCCGTGTTCGAAGCCTCAAACCTTCTGGAACAGCAGCGTCAGGGAACAATCACCCGGCAGCTTGCTGCCTGGGCCGCGATTCTCGCCGTGCCTACGGCGATAGCTGGCATTTATGGAATGAATTTTGAGCATATGCCGGAGCTGAAATCAGAATACGGCTATTATATCGTAATCGGTGTCATTCTTACACTTTGCGCTATTCTGTATTCCAGTTTCAAAAAAACAGGGTGGCTGTAGTGTGATCTCGTCTTTCAATGACTGTCGAGCGTACAGCCTAAATCGCATCGCGCTGAAGCCGTAAAGGAGTTGGATTTGGCCACTGGACTGATCGCATTGCTTGATGATGTTGCAGCCATTGCGAAGGCGGCGGCGGCCTCTTTGGACGACATCGCAACGCAGACAGCGAAAGCCAGCGTGAAGGCGGCGGGCGTCGTGATCGACGATACTGCCGTTACTCCGACCTATGTTATCGGCCTGGCTCCTGCGCGCGAGCTTCCGATCATCGGAAAGATTGCGCTCGGATCGCTGAAAAACAAGCTGATCTTTCTCCTGCCGATCTGTCTTGTGCTTGGATATTTTGCTCCATGGCTCATTACCCCCCTGCTCATGATCGGCGGAATTTATCTGTCCTTTGAAGGCGCGGAGAAGCTTCACGAGGCCTTCTTTCCTCACGTCACCAAGCACGATCAGGCTCAGAACGCGGCGCTCGACGCGGCGGATCTCGAAAACCGCAAAGTTTCCGGCGCGATCCGGACCGACTTTATCCTCTCAGCCGAGATCATGGCGCTTACGCTTGCCGGGGTTTCGACATTGAGCATCTATTCGCAAGCTGCGGTGCTGGCAACCGTCGGCATCCTGATCACCGCTGCAGTATATGGTGTCGTGCCCATCATCGTCAAAGCAGACGATGTGGGACTGCACCTGGCAAAGGCAGGAAGCCCTTTAGCAAGCAAAGTCGGAGCGGGCCTCGTGAAGGGCGTGCCCGTGCTTTTGAAGACATTGGCTATCGTCGGGACGGCGGCAATGCTGTGGGTAGGTGGAAGCATCATCGTGCACAGTCTGGCAGGGCTTGGATTGCATCAACCAGAGCATCTGATTGAAACGTTTGCATCTAATATCGAACACACAGTGGCGGTTCTTCCGCAAATCACCAAGTGGCTGGCCACCTCTTTGGCCCAGGCAATCATCGGCATTGCGACAGGCGCAATTGCAATCCTGCTCCTGTCCATCTGGAAGCAACTCATTCCTGGCGACACCAGGACCAGCTAGCGTTCCGTCGCTGGTTTCATAGAACCAGGTGCGGTGGATTACGCACGTGTAGCTGCTATGGTCGTTCTGGATGGACCTTGCCAGACTTGACGGAGGCGCAAGGGCCTTCCGCATTGGGTTATGTCCGGCGCCACAGTGGCCGCGCTTGTGGACGGCTTACGACAAAGTGCGACGGGCTCCTACCAGGTATGGGGGAACGGCAGGACAATACCCGCGTTTATATGCTCCACTAGTGAAGCGCACGTGATGCGGTGAACACATTGCATCCGGACCAAGGGGAACTGCCAGCATGTGCAACCTTTATCGGATGGAGGACAAGGACTGGGTCTCGAAGTGGGCCCAGGACGCCGAAAGCCTGATCAACCTGATGCCGGCCTATCAGATGAACCCCGACCAGATGGGGCCGATCGTCCGAAACACCACGGACGGCAAGAAGCAGCTGGTTCATGCACGATGGGGCCTGCCCTCGCCGATTTTCGTGCAGAAGAAAGCTGCGGATGCGAGGGCGGGAAAACTGAAGGCCAAAGGTCAGGCCGTCGATATGGATGAGCTTATCCGCATGGAGCCGGACCGTGGTGTCACGAATGTGCGCAAGCTAAACCTGCCTCACTGGACGCGATGGTTCGGCGTCGAGCACAGGTGCCTTGTCCCGGTCACAAGCTTTGCTGAACCGGATCCGATGAGCAACCAGGAGGGTGGCAATGTGCCTAACGCCTGGTTCGCTCGAGACGAGGCGAAATCACTCATGTTCTTTGCTGGCATCCACGTGCCGCAATGGAAAAGCGTCCGCAAGGTCAGGGACGGGCTCACAACCGACGACCTATACGGTTTCCTGACGACCGATCCGAATGACCTCGTCAAGCCAATCCATGAAAAGGCCATGCCCGTCCTGCTGCTGACGAAGGAAGAAACCGAAGTCTGGATGCGGGCTCCGTGGAATGAGGCAAAGGAGCTCGCCCGCCCGCTCCCGAACGGCGCGCTGATCGTTTCGTCACGCGAACCATACGGATCAACGATCATTTCGCAAAGTGGAGAACCGGTGGAGGAGCAAGGACGCCTATTATAATCGGCGGCCATTACCTCACCACAGTCTGGGCCACAGCCCTGTCGATGAGGAGACTAAACCCGCCGAACCGTTCGGAGAGAGGAGAAGGAAGATGCATATCCACCCTTACATTCTCGAAAATCATGGTGTCTATCCCAAGAGATTTCTGGAGGATGGTCAATTCTTCGGTGTGCGGAAAACCACTCACGATAATCTCGACCAACGGCTGGTCGCCGAAGTCGACCGGGAATCCGACCTGACTGCCTATTCGGGATACGTCGCCATGGAACTCTGGGCAGATGATGACGACATTCCGACGGGAGCGAGGATTGAGATATTGTTCAGCGACCGGAAAGGCATCGCCGCCCTCCTCTATGACCATCCCAACATATCCGATGCTTTCATTGAGTGGGTATTCTGCACCTCACCCGTCGATGCCTTGACTGAATGGAAGAGGAAGGTCCGCTGGCCGCTGATGGAAACATCGAGAGGGCCAGTCGATATAATCGGAGATGCCCATCAATGAACGTTGAGAGCAGTAAGGCCGGCGAGGGCATTCATGAGAACCAGTGGTGCAAGCATGCCGGCTGCAAGCGCCGCAGTAACCTCAATTGAGGATCGAATTTTTCGGAACAAATCATCACAGCGACGATTGGGTAGGCGGATGGTCTTTCCCCCGTCCATGCGCTTGCAGCCTGTCATGGTTGCACACCTTCGAACCCTCCGCTCTGGAGGGTTTCTTTTTGCTCACATCGCAAGCAAGTTATGCCTTCAAAAGCCATCAGTCGGCCGGCGATGGCCTGCTACCGGGATGCAACTCCGTACCCTTGAAAGCTAATCGCTCGACTCTTCCACGAGACGTGTTACACTTTTTGTATTGTCACCAACCGAATACATAGGCGGTGGCAGCTGAGGGTTACTACGCGCTCCCGCCTATATCGTGTGGAGGACGGCTGTGCCCAAACCATCCAATTTCCAGGAATGTCCGCTTCGACGCCTCCTTTTTCGCTGGGCCGCGCGGTTTACCGCTGACGGGCGGATGCAGAGCCGGCTTGTTGAAAAAACGATAGGCGAGATCATTCGGGATTTTCCGGGCGCCGATCACGACTCCAGGATCGATGTAGAGTTACTCGCGACTTTGCGAGGTGTCGCTTTGCGGGAATTCACTGCTCGTCCTTGCCCCGGCAGTGAGCGTCGTTCCGACAACGGTCGATTGTCGAGCGACTGTCAGTGATAGCGGACGACGTTCCGGGTGGACCGAAAAGCGCATCGGCTATTTGCGAAGTTCCGCGCTATCGCCGGTCGAAGAGTTTACCGCAGTCGTTCGATTTGGCCCGGTTCGCGAAAACGAACGGCATTTTGACGTTCTCCAGTACAATCGGCACATTCAGCAGTGCCTGATCGTGGATCTTCGCGTCAACGATTGCGGTGTCAACGTGCCGCTCCAGTAACGGACTGAACACGCATCGTGTTGATCGAACCGAGCTCAAGACGATGGCCCCTGCTGCCTGCAACCGCTGACGGCACGCAAATGTGTGTATAATGCGCTGCTCTACGATGAACAGCTTCCCGCGAAACGCTTGCAACACGGGCATATCCTCAGATGGCTCGAGGCGGAGCGTGGCTCGGGTATGGGTTATGCGCGCGTTCTGCCGAGCCTCCAGGGCAGACGCTGCCAGCCTCGGCCCATCGCCGCATCGCACCGGCATGGTTGCCGATTTGGAAACTGCAAGCCGCCCAGGGCCAGCCGCAGAGCTTGGCAGGGATGAGCAGTGCGAGCTTCGGGCCACGTCTCCAAAGCCGGGACGACGAACGCCTAAAAAATCGATGGAAGTAGATCCAAAGTTAGCCCGCAATTCCGACCTTGGAACCTATTCAGCCGCGATACTGCTTTTATCCAGCAACGCGATGAAGGCTTCTCGGAGGTTTTGGCAACGATAAAGCAAATCGGCCTTTTCATGTTTCAGCCGCCGCAAGAGAGCCAACTCCCTGTCGCTGGCGTCGTTCGACATAGCACGAAGTCGAAGGTCGGTTTCGATTTCTCGAACCGCCACTTCACACGCTCCAATCTCCTTAAGGAGCCGATCCCAGTGTTTCTCCAGCACAAAGCTCACGTCGTTGGTCCAACCCAATCGCGATTTTCACCGACTGTTAACATAACCGAAGAGACCTTGGAGCGGCGATTTTATGTATGGTTAACACCACGGCAAAATTCCGAAGTGCGGCTGACCCGGGCTCCGTCAGACAAGTCTTGGCGGAGACCCGTTGGAAATTCTGGATTGCCGTATCCCTCGAAAATTCGCGAACCGCATGTGCTTGTCCGGCAAATACCCACGCTGACCTTACGCAAAGCGGCGTTACCAGGATTTCATGTGAAGAACCATGGTCATCAGCGATGCCCTGATAAACGGTTGTTACTGCCCTCGATTTTGCTTGTGAGAAATCCGGTAAAACGAACTGGTCTCGCCTGCGCATGAGCTGGATATGACTTTTATGGATATATCGCTTGATGGTGAGCCGAATGCCGCTACCGTCCTCCTGAAAGACGTTATTTTTTCAAGACGATTGCACCCGACCTCGAGCAGATCAGCATGGGTCCCGGGCCATAGTTCGCGCAGCTTCCTCCTGGCGGAGGATTTCCGGTTTAACGATCGTCGCCGTTGTCCTGTTCGAACGGATCGCCTCATAGGCTTCGACGCCCGCACAGACGGCGCGGCGATCGAAGGCTCTCTTTGGAACCAGGGGGGTTCCTAGAATACGTTGCGGTGCACATCGCTCATCGCCCGCCGCAGATCATCGATCGCAGATGCCGTCTGTCCCGGTTCATCGTTGAGGGCCGGCGGCATTTTCCAACCCGGGTCGATGCCTTCCATGTTCGGCAGTTCATGGGCGATGCCCTTGTGGCAGTCGATGCAGGTGGCCTTGCCAGTCAGCAGATATTTGGAATGGATATCGGCGGCGCGCTGTGTCTGTTTAGTAAAGTCCATGGCGACGGAGGAGTGGCAGTTGCGGCATTCCAGACTGTCATTGGCCTTGAGGCGCGACCATTCGTGCTGGGCAAGTTCCAGCCGCTTGTCTAGAAACTTCTTGCGGGTGTCGATTGTACCAAAAATCTTGCCCCAGACTTCCTTGGAGGCCTGCATTTTGCGGGCGATCTTGTCGGTCCATTCATGCGGCACGTGGCAATCGGGACAGGAGGCGCGCACGCCGGAACGGTTGGAGAAATGCACCGTTCGAGTCAGCTCCTCATAAACATTGGCACGCATCTCGTGGCAGGAAATGCAGAAGGCTTCCTTGTTGGTCATCTCGAGCGCGGTGTTAAAGGCGCCCCAGAACATCACGCCACCGACGAAGCCGCCTAGCGTCAGGAAGGCGAGGCTGAGCGTGCCAGCCGGCGTCGTCAGAACCGCCCATAACCAGGCGAGAAGTTTCTTCACACGGGTAATCATCATTCGCTACCCGCCGGTTTGACGCCCATCGTGCTCATGTCCTCAAACGTGCTGGGCACAAGCGGTCGGGTATCAGCCTGCGGGACATGGCAGGCGGTGCAGAAATAACGGCGCGGCGAAACGTCCGCCAGCATCTGGCCTTCGCGCGTCATATAGTGGGTGACGCTGATCATCGGCGCGCCGGAATCCTGCGTGAACTCGCGTTTGTGACAGGAGAGACAGCGGTTGGCATTGACCGAAAGCTGGTAACCGTCGATCGAATGCGGGATGACTGGCGGCTGCTCCGGGTAAGCGCGCATGCGTCTAAAATCGTCGACCACCCATTTCGGCAGGGGTTTGGCGGGTTCGGTCTGCATGGCATCACCGCGCGGGCCGGACAATTCCGTCACCATCTGCGCAACGGCCCCCGTCGCCAACGCCACGACCAGAAGCGTGGCGGCGATCCATCCGTGTTTCCTGATCATGCGACTGGCTCTATCTTGACTGCGCATTTCTTGAAATCCGTCTGCTTGGAGATTGGATCGGTTGCGTCGAGCGTGACCTTGTTGATGAGCTGGCTGGCATCGAACCACGGAACGAAGATGACGCCTGGCGGCATGCGGTTGCGGCCGCGCGTTTCCACCCGGGAACGTATCTCGCCGCGGCGCGACACGATGCGGATTTCCGCGCCCTGATTGAGGCCGCGCTTTCGCGCATCGTCGGCATTCATGAAACAGCGGGCGCCCGGGAAAGCCTTGTAGAGTTCCGGCACACGCATGGTCATCGAACCGGAATGCCAATGCTCCAGCACGCGGCCCGTCACCAGCCAGGTATCGAATTCCGCATCCGGGGATTCCGCCGGCGGTTCGTAAGGCACGGCAATGATGACCGCCTTGCCGTCCTTGTTGCCGTAGAATTTCACGCCCTCGCCCGGCTTTACATAAGGGTCGTAACCCTCTCGGTAACGCCACAGCGTTTCCTTGCCGTCCACCACCGGCCAGCGCATGCCGCGCACCTCGTGATAGGCATCATAGGGCGCCAGATCATGGCCGTGGCCCCGCCCGAAGGCGGCATATTCCTCAAAGAGACCCTTCTGGAGATAGAAGCCGAAGTGTTTTGCTTCCTGGTTTTCGTATTCGGCGTTGATCTCGCTCAGCGGGAACTTGCCGACATCGCTGTCCTTGAAGAGCACCTCGTACAGCGTCTTTCCGCGATAGGCGGGATTGGCGTCCAGTATCTCCGCCGGCCACACCTCATCCGTGGTGAAGCGCTTGGAGAATTCCACCAGCTGCCAGAGGTCGGAACGCGCCTCACCCGAGGCCTCGACAAGCTGATGCCAGACATGGGTGCGCCGTTCGGCATTGCCATAGGCTCCCTCCTTTTCCACCCACATGGCGGCGGGCAGGATGAGGTCGGCGCTCATAGCCGTTATGGTCGGATAGGCATCGGAAACAACGATGAAGTTTTCCGGGTTGCGATAGCCCTGATAGGTCTCGTTCTTGGTGTTGGGACCTGCCTGTACGTTGTTATTGACCTGCACCCAGTAGAAATTCAGCTTGCCGTCATGCAGCATGCGGTCCTGCTGCACGGCGTGGTAACCCGGCTTTTCCGGGATGATGCCGTGCGGGATGCGCCAGATTTCTTCGGCATGTTTGCGGTGCTCGGGGTTCGTCACCGTCATGTCGGCAGGCAGGCGGTGGGCGAAGGTTCCTACCTCACGCGCCGTGCCGCAGGCCGAGGGCTGGCCGGTGAGCGAGAACGGGCTGTTGCCCGGCTCGGAAATCTTACCCGTCAGCAGATGGATGTTATAGACCATCTGGTTGGCCCAGACGCCGCGAACATGCTGGTTGAAACCCATGGTCCAGAGCGACATGACCTTGCGTTTCGGGTCGGCATAAAGCTCGGCCAGCTCCTCCAGAAAACCGGCTTCAACGCCGGTCATGGCTGCGGTCTTTTCCAGCGTGTACTCGGAGACGAATTCCTTGAAGGTTTCGAAATCGATCGCTTCGGTCTTGGTCGGATCCGCGGAATTGGCGGCATTCATCTCCACCGGATTGTCGGGCCGCAGGCCATAACCGATATCGGTGACGCCGCGCACGAATTTCGTGTGGTTTCTCACGAAGTCTTCGTTAACGCGCCCGGTCTTGATGATGTGGTTGGCGATGTAATTGAGGATGACGAGATCGGTGCCCGGCCTGAAGACCATCGGGATGTCGGCAAGGTCCATGCTGCGATGGGTGAAGGTCGAAAGCACCGCCACCTTCACATGGTCGAAGCCCAGACGCCGGTCGGCGATACGCGTCCATAAAATGGGATGCATTTCGGCCATGTTCGAGCCCCAGAGAACGAAGGCGTCGGCATGTTCGAAATCGTCGTAACAGCCCATCGGCTCATCCATGCCAAAGGTGCGCATGAAGGCATAGGCAGCAGACGCCATGCAGTGACGGGCATTGGGATCGAGATTGTTGGAGCGGAAGCCGGCGCGCATCAGCTTTGTTGCGGCGTAGCCTTCGAAGATCGTCCATTGGCCGGAGCCGAACATGCCGACGGCCGTCGGTCCCTTCTCCTTCAACACCCGCTTACACTGCGCGGCCATGACGTCGAAGGCCTCGTCCCAGCCCACAGGCTCGAACTCGCCATCCTTGGCGTAGACGCCGTTTCTCTTGCGCAGAAGCGGGGTCTGCAGCCGGTCCTTGCCATACATGATCTTGGACAAGAAATAGCCCTTGATGCAGTTGAGGCCGCGATTGACCTCCGCCTGCATGTCGCCGTGGGTGGCGACGACCTTGCCTTCCTTGACGCCGACCATGACGCCGCAGCCCGTGCCGCAGAAACGACAGGGCGCCTTGGACCATTTGATCTGCAACGCGGAAACGCCGCCCGGCACCGGCTGGGCGGCGGCCGGCAGCGCAATGCCCGCCGTTGCCGCCGCAATACCGGCGGCATGCGCCTTCAATAGATCACGCCGCGTCAGTTCGCTGCTCATCGCCGCTTGTCTCCTCTGTATCGACGTGTTCGAAAACCATGTTGGCGGCAATCACACCGTCGAGTGTCGAAATATAAGTGAGCGTATCGCCCAGCATGCCTGTGCTCGTGCCATCGATGACGATGACGATCTTGCCGTTGCCCTCGCCATGAACCTCGACATTGTCGAGCGTTAAAAGCGTTGCGAGCACGGCGTCGCGCATGTGCGGCACCACGGCCACCACGGCGCTTGAAACATGATACCGGCCTGTATTTTCAAGCATATTGCATCTCCGTGGCTGCTTCCTTGATCTCGATCACGCCGGCCGGGCAGACGGACACGCAGGCCCCGCAGCCGGTGCAGGCTTGTTCGATAAGTTCAGGCACGAAGGGCCCGCCGCGGCGGGGACGAAACCGGATGGCCTCGGTCGGGCAGGCATCGCGGCAGGCCTGGCAATCAATATTGCCGAAAGCGAGACAGCCCTCGCCGATCGCCATGACATGATCGAAGCGTTGCGCGGCGGGTGCGGCAAACACCGGCTCCGGACAGGCCTCGGCGCATTTGCCGCAAAAGGTGCATTCTCCGCTGGAAAAATCCACCGAAGGCAAGCCGCCCACCATGGCAATGATGCCGGTGGGACAGGCTTCGACACATTTTGCACAACCGCTACAAGCGGTGAGGTCGCTCAACGCGACCCCGGGGGGACAGATGCGTGGTCTATGTTTTCGCCCGCCACGCAGCAAATCGCGCCGGCTGAAAGAGGCTTCCATCATCATGGCGCCCTCAATGACCGGGCGGCCCCGGAGGGCCGTAAATGATCTGGAACATCCAGACGATAAAGCCATAAGCCCCGACAAATCCGACCGCCAGAACGGGCCAGATCCCAAAGGCCAGAACGGCGAAGGTCACAAGCTCCCTCGTCCGGCCAGTCTTTTCATCTGCGTGTTGAGGCGCGACTATTTTAGGCATATTCGCGTTTCCTATTCGTTTCGAGTTATCATCCGCCAAAAGACAGAAATATTCAACCACTTGATTTTATTGATTATTTATCAAAATTAACATTCATCAAGACGGCTCGCCTAAATCACTGATTTCGCATTGTGCTTCTGCTCAAAAAATAAACATTAGACGGGCAAGCAGTGTCTCGCTCTCAACCGCAGGCTCCTGCATCGTCCATGCCAGGCGCGCGCATGAAGGGCAGGAAACTCTGCAACCAGACCCCGAAGCTCACCGCCCACAAAACGGCGCTGAGGCCATGGTGATAGGGAGACAATGTTGCGGCAAAGTCGAATTCCGGGAGGATGCGGACTAGCCCGGCCATCGCCATCAGAAGGGCGGCCACATGCGCCTGCCATGGCAGATGCGTCAGATTGCGGCCCGTATGCCGCAGCCCGGCAATGATGAAGACGGCCATGATGGCGCATCCGAGCGCCCCGACCGAGAGCAGATGCAGCCCTGCGGCGGGCGTGACGGAAAAACCGAGCCGTGTCGCGCCGAGCGCCAGAAAACCCACGCCCGCAAAGGCGTTGCCGAGGCCAAGCAACAGCACCTCGGTCCTGAAGACCGCGCGCCCGATGAACCATTCGGCGAGCCGGTCGAGAAACGCTGCACCGGCCGCAAACGAAAGCCAGGCGCAGACATCGCTTTGCGGAAAGGCGAGCCTCGCTGCCATATAAACCGTCACCATGGCGCCCGCCATGTGCTGGCGGCCGGGATGCGGCCGGTAAGGCGTGGTCTCTCCGCTTGGATCGAGCGCCAGATTGATGACGACCACATTGATGCGGGCTGCCGAGAGCGAAAACAGCACGGTGAAAATGCACAGCGCCGCCTCCAGCATGCGGGATGCAAGTTCGAGATCGCCGCTCCACCAGCCATAACGCACACCCGCTTCCGCCGCCGCGAAAAGAAGAAGCCAGATAAGGAATGCCAGGTGTTTCATCGTGCGCCGCGCATGCATCGCCCTGCCGATGAGGGCAGAGAGCGCAAGCAGAAAAGCCATATCGAAAAAGCCGGCCAGCAGGCTCCACGCATCAGCCCCCAAGACACCGATGATGCGGCCCGGCAGCCAGAGGCAGGCAAGATGGACCAGCACTCTCCCCTGCGCCGGTTTCGTATCCGTCCATTCCGGCACCGCCGAGCCAAGGAAACCGGCAAGCGCCATGCCATAGGTGCCGTAGATCATTTCATGGGCGTGCCATTGCGATGCAGGCACCGCATCGGCGAAAGGCAGGGCATAACCACCGATGACGATCCACAGGAGGGGCCAGCCCGCACCGTGCAGTGCGGCCAGAGGGAAAAACAGCCGCAGGGCTTCGGAAAGGATGGGGGGCTGCCTCATCGCACCCGCTCCCTTGCTGAAAACAGTTCGGCGAAGGCCGGGCTCTCGGACAGGCGTTCCGCTTCGTCGAAAACCGCACGCGCCATGCGCCGGCCCGGCGAACCCGCGGGCTTATGCGCGGCAACGACTCGGCCGTCGACGCCGGAGAGCACGATCAGCCTGTCGGCAACCAGCAACGCCTCGTGAAGATCATGGGTGACCAGAAGGGTGGAAAAACCGCGCCGGCGGGCAGCACTTACCAGAAGTTCCTGCAAATGACGGCGCAGGCCGACATCAACGGCGCTGAATGGCTCATCCAGAAACAGCATGTCCGGTTCCACGGCGAGCGCCCGCGCAACGCCGGCGCGCTGGCGCATGCCGCCGGAGAGTTCCACCGGATATTTGCCGAAATCAGCCACCTCCAGACCGACCTCCAGCGCCACATCGCCCGCCCTTTCGCGCCGCTCCCGTCTCGGCAAGCCGGCCGCCGCAAGGCCGTAGGCAATATTGTCGATAAGCGTCATCCACGGCAGCAGCCTCGGCTCCTGAAACACCAGACCCTGCCGGCGATAATGGCGGTGCACGCGGCCGCGAACAGGATCGATGATTCCAGCCGCGATCTGTAGAATCGTCGTCTTGCCGCTGCCGGAGGGGCCGAGCAGCGCCACGGTTTCCTCCGGCGCTATGCCGAGATCGAAATTGTCGAACAGGCTGCGGCCGAGAAAGGCGTGGCCGACATGTTCGAAACGCAGGATGGAACGGTCGCTCATCGTTTGACACCCCATGGCAGCCCGGCGGCGCGCCAGCGTTCCAGCGCCTCCCGCAGCAGATGCAGCAGGCCGTAATCGGTCAACAGTGCAAGGCCGACCGTGATGGTGAGCCAGGCGCTGACCTGCGCAATGTCGAACAGCGCGCGTGCGGTGGCCAGTTCGCCGCCAATGCCGCCGGAATTCGAAAGGAGCTCGGCCATGACGGTTACTTTCCACGCGCTTCCGGCCGTCGTCGCCCAGGCCGGGAAGAGGTAGGAGAGCACATGCGGCATGGTGACGGTGCGCAGCCGGTAAAACCACGGAGCGCCGAAAGCCTGCGCCATCACTTCCAGCTGACGGTCCCGCTTGGCGACACCTTCCAGCGCGCCGGCAAAGGACACGGGGGCCGAGGCGATGATAACGGTCATGACAGCCGTGCCGCCGGACGAGCCGAACCAAATGAGCGCCAGCACGATCCAGCCGATGGGCGGCACGCCGAGCAGAACGGTGACGACAGGCTTCATCAACCGCATGGCCGCGAAGGAATAACCCGCCAGCACGCCCGCTACCGTGCCGATGCCGGCGGCGATGGCAAAGCCGGTCAGGGCCCTGACGGCGCTCTGCGACAGGATCGCGAAGAAATCCGGCCTCGCCGCAAGCAATCCGATAGCCGCGAAGGTCTCACCCGGCGAAGGCAGGATGAAGGAGCCATAAATTTCATGCCCGGTCTGCCAGGCGGCGAGAAAGCAGAAAATACCTGAAAGCCCCGCCCAGCCCGCCCACAGATAGCGGCCCATCCAGCCAAGACTTTCGAGAATGCGGTTCATGCCTGCTACACCAGATAAAACCCGTCATCCGGCCGCCGGCCGCCGATGATTGCCGGGTCGGCCTTGGCAAGCTCATCGTAGAACGCCTCGAGATCGGCGCGCGCAGCGCTCGCCCTAAGGGCGCATAGATGACTTGTCGGGAAGGAGGCCGCGATGATGTCAGGCGGGAAACCCAAGGCATCAGCGGCCGCAGCGGCCGCCGCCTTCGGATCGGCCATGGCGCTGGCAAGCGCCGTCTCCACGGCGTCCTGCAAAGCCTCGATGCTGGCACTGCCGAGTTTTTGCTGGACCGGTGATGTCAAGGCGAGGCCGGCCTGCGGGATTTCGGCCTTGCCGGCCACCTTCGCCCATTCCCGCTGGATATCGATGGTGCGATGGACGGACATGAAAAAAGACTTCGCCTTGATGAGCACGGCGGTCGCGGCCGGCTCGCTCAGCAGGGCGGCCTCCACCCGGCCCGTCAACAGCAATTGCACGGCTTCCGGCGGCGAGGCGGCATATTCCAGCCTGATGTCGCCGGGCTTCAGGCCGTTTTCGGCAACAAGGCGGCGCAGCACGAAATCGGGCATGTCGTTTTTGAACGGCAGAGCGAGTGTCTTGCCGGAAAGGCTTTGCAGGGAGTTCAGCGTCCCGTCTTTCGAAACGATATAGAGCAGGCCCGTGGTCAGCACGTTCAACAGCCCGAGGCCGAGACCGCGATTGTGGAGATTGGCGACGCCATAGCTCGGCATCACCACCGCCCCCATGGAGCCGGAGGCAACGGCCGCGCGCATTTCATCCGGTGTTTTCCAGGCTTTGAAGACTGCTCCGGGTGCGACATCCTTCAAGAACCCGCCCTTTACCGCATGGGCCAGCACGGCGGAGGGCGCGGCCGGAGGGCCATAAAAGGTGAGCGGCGCTTCCGCCTTCGCAACATGCGGTGCGGCAAGTGTCGCGACCGCGAGCCCGGAAAAGGCCGAAAGAGCCTGACGACGGGTGAGATGGGCCATGGTCCTGATCCTTTCGCGCCGGAAGCGCCCTGATGCGCGTGACGCCCGCTCAGACCGTTTTCCGGTCCCGGCGCGTCACCACCCCGGAAATGACATTTTGCAAGCGCCCGCTCTTTGCGCAGGATCAAACAGGGCCGAAAACAGGGATTATTCACCCTTCTTGAGTGAGAGCGCGTCCCGCAGGAGCCGCGAGCCCTCCTGAGCCGCGGCAGCGATATCGAGAAACATCAGGCTTGCGGTTTCAACCACGCCTTGATCCACCGTGTCGTCTTCGGCGAAATCGCAGAGCATCTCGGTCAGGAGCGCGATCTTGCGCCGCTCCTCGCGGGCGACGGCCAGAAGCTTGACGACATTGCGCTGGCGCTCGAAATCCTCAAGTTCGCGCAGCGCCTCGTGCACCCTGTCGCGGCAGTTGCAATCAAGCGCGCTCTGCAGGACAATATCGCGCACCAGATGGATTGCCGCCGCGATATCCGCTCCGCCCGGTGCCGCTGCGGGCAGCGTTTGCTCGCTTTGCCCGTTCGTCGTCATGCATTCACCCCATGCGCCGTGTTGCGGGCACGGGCGATCCAGACCGCCCCTTCCTGCCCATGGTGAAAACCGTTGGAAAAGGGCACGTCCGGATAGATTTGCCCGAGACGTGCAAGACCGTCCTCCGCCTCCCGCCTGCCGGCCAGAACGTCGTCATGGATTTGCGCCACCGCGACCATGTCGCAGTCCTGCGGCGACAGCCGGAAGCGGGAAATGCCGGCGGCGACCAAATCCTGCAATTCGCCAAGCACCGACTGGCAGGTATGCGATACCGTCTGCACGCCGTTCAGCGCCAGAAACGACTGCCGGTCGAGCGTGCGTACCGGCAATCCATCCGGATCGTCGCCGCAGACGAACTGGCAATTATCCTTGATATTGCCCTTGGCGCGGGCGTGGGCGCAGCGCGCCGAAATGGCGAGCGGCAGGCGGCCGAAGGCGAAGATTTCGAAGTCCACATCGGGCGTCTGCGCCACGATGCGCTCCACCGAGGTCATCGGAAGTTCCGGCGGCAGGCAGATAACACTCGCCCCACGAGAAGAAAGCAGCCGAGCGGTCGCGGCATTATAAACATTCACCATTGGCCCGACGACATGCGGCGTGCCGTGCAGTAAACCGAGCGCAGAAAGATCGTTCGCCTCGACCGGATAGGGGCTATCGGCGATCAGACCGCGCAGCTGGCGACTTTCCCGCTCCAGCGTCACCAGCGAAAGCGTCGAGAGGATCACCTTCTTTCCGGCACTCTCCAGTCGCTCGATCACGTCGGCGAGATGCGGCTCGGTGAAATGAAACCGTTTGGAGCAGACGGTTTCACCGAGATAAACATGGCTGACGGGCGCTTCATCGGCGATGCGGAAATAGAAATCTCGCCATTTCTCGCCCTGCCAGAGATAAAGGACCGGGCCGAGTGTTAGAGTGGCCTTTGCGGGTTTTGCCATCGCCTTCATCTCCAGCGTTTTTCATAAGCGCCAACGGTGGTGCGCTGGCCTTCGCTCATGAGCCGCAGGCGGGAAAGCAGCCTGCCGCGCTCCTCAGCACCGGCGGCAAGCGCCCGGTGAAGGGTGGAAACCACTTCCGCCACATAGGCCTTGCCGCGCTGGCGGCCCTCGATCTTCAGCGCGCTGACGCCCGCCTCGCGCAGCGCATCGATCTGGTCCATCACGTCAAGCGATACCGGATCTTCGAAGGCATAGGACCTGTCATCGGCAATCTCGAAGCGGCCCTTGCACAGCGTGGGGTAACCCGCCGCCTCGCCGGCCGGAAAGCGGTTGATGGTGTAATCTCCAAGTTCCGACACCAGCGCCTGCCCGTCCTGCCGGTAGCGGACATGGCTTGCCGGCGAACAGACGCCGTTCATGTTGGGTGATTTGCCTGTGGCGTAGGAGGATAGCGAGCAACGCCCCTCCGCCATGACGCAGAGACCACCAAACACGAAGATTTCGATTTCGCAACGGATTTGCCGCGCCAGCCGGGCAATGTCAGGAATTGTCAGGGTGCGAGGCAGCACCACGCGTTTCGCGCCGAAGGCATCGACGAGGAAATTCACCGCGTCCGCATTGGAGGCGGAGGCCTGCACGGAGACGTGGATACGCTGCTGCGGATGATGTTCCGCCACATGCGCCATCAGACCGAAATCGGCAAGGATAAGCGCATCCGCCCCCGCCTTCACCGCATCGGCCGCACCGCGATACCAGATATCCTCATTGCCTGCTCGCATGAAGGTGTTGAGCGCCACGAAGGTCTGCACGCGGCGTTTCTTCGCGTAAACGATGGCCTCGGCAAGTTCTTCGCGGGAAAAATTAAGGCCCGGGAAATTGCGGGCATTGGTTTCATCGCGAAAGCCGCAATAGACGGCGTCCGCCCCGGCATCCACGGCCTCGCGAAAGGCGGCGGGCGTTCCCGCAGGACAGATCAGTTCCATGACTCATCTCCCCGCGTTTCGGACAGAACATGGCCGCGCAGGCGGTCCGCAAGGCCAGTTACCATCGGCGCGAAAGGTCCGGCAAATGCACCGAGATCGCGCGGCAGATCGATGCCGCTATCATCAAGCGCATTGCGCAGCGCCACCATCGCCTCCATATCGCCGGTGACGCTGAGATCGCGCGAGAAGAACAGCGCATCGGCATCCTGCCGCCCCTCCATCAGCGCAAGCAGCATGAAAAGCGGTCCCTCGACCGCCGCGTCCGTCTTGGGCAGGCGGCCCTTTCTGCTGACGGTGATGGCGGAATGCGCCGGTTCGACCATGAAGGTGAAGGGGAGATCGACAGGCAGAAAAGCGTAGCACTTGCTGCGATGTTCGCCGAGCCGGACGAACATATCCGGATGCCGCTTCATGATCTGCGCCAGCATCGCCGCCGTCGCTCGCTGCACCACGGCAATCGGCAGAAAATTCAAGGGAGTGGCGATGGCGGCGGGGAAAGGTCTCATGAAGGGTCCTGTCGGCTCTGTTGCGGGCGGCAACCTAACCGTGGCGTACGGATGGCGGTTTGAGCGAACGCAAAGACAGAGAAATTTTCGGGTGCGCCTTCACAAAAGCCGCTATAATTCATTCACTTGCCAAGCGACGGAGGCCGCCCGTGTCCGATTTAAGGGTCAAACGGATTTACGAACCCGCCAGCGACGATGACGGCGCGCGCATTCTGGTGGACCGGCTCTGGCCGCGCGGCATGAGCAAGGAAAACGCAAAGCTCTCCCTGTGGATGAAGGAAATCGCTCCCAGCAACGAATTGCGCAAGAACTTCTCCCATATGCCGTCCCGCTTTGAGGAATTCACCCGGCATTATCATAAGGAGCTTTCGGCCAATCCCGATGCCGTGGCCCACATGAAGGAGCTGATGGCAAAGGGCCGGGTCACACTGCTTTATGCCGCCCACGATACCCAACACAACCACGCCCCGGCTCTCGCCGACTATCTTCGTTCGCACTGAGCCGCATTTGCGGCAGCGCAAGGACATGCCGCACCGGCGCCTCCAAACAGGCGGCATGAGAGACGAAGAAACAGAAACGAGACCAATCCGCACTGCCGATCTGCGCAGTTTCATCCGGCTGCTGGAAGAACGTGGGCAGCTGCGGCGAATCCGCCAGCCGGTCTCGCTGGTGCACGAAATCACCGAAATCCACCGCCGCGTGCTTGCCGATGGCGGGCCGGCGCTGCTTTTCGAGCAACCAGTCGACCATGAGGGCAAGGTGCGGGACATGCCGCTGCTTGCCAATCTGTTCGGCACGCGGCAACGTATCGAATGGGGGCTGGGGCTGGAAACGGGCGGTCTGCCCGCACTTGGACAAAAGCTCGCCGAATTACGCGAGCCGCGACCGCCCAAATCCATGGCCGAAGCGTGGGGTAAGCTGCCTCTTCTGAGAGCAGCACTTTCGATGCGGCCACGAAACGTCTCGCGCGCGCCGGTGCAGGAAAGGGTGTTGACGGGTGATGCGATCGATCTTGCCCGCCTGCCGGTGCAATGGTGCTGGCCGGGCGAGCCGGCCCCGCTCATCACCTGGCCGCTGGTCATCACCCGTTCGCCTGATGATTGCGACGATATCAATGTCGGCATCTACCGCATGCAGGTGTTGGGGCCGGACAAGGTGATCATGCGCTGGCTGGCTCATCGTGGCGGGGCACATCACCACCGGCTGTGGCAGGCGCGCGGGCTGGATATGCCCATCACCATCGCCATCGGCACTGATCCCGCCACCATTCTCGCCGCCGTGATGCCGCTTCCCGACCAAATCAGCGAGCTTGGCTTCTCCGGCCTGCTGCGCGGCTCGAAAAGCCGCATTGCCAGAGCCTTGACCGTGCCGATGCCGGTGCCCGCCAATGCCGAAATCGTACTGGAAGGGACCGTCTCAGTAACGGAAACGGCACTCGAAGGCCCCTATGGCGACCATACCGGCTATTATAATTCGGTCGAATCCTTCCCGGTCATGACGCTCTCGGCAATCGCCATGCGCCGCGATCCGATCTATCTTTCCACCTATACCGGCCGGCCGCCGGATGAGCCTTCGGTTCTCGGCGAAGCCATGCTCGAGATTTTCCTGCCGCTCGTGAAAAAGCAGTTTGCGGAGATTGTCGATCTGTGGATGCCGCCGGACGCCTGTTCCTACCGCGTCATCGTCGCTTCGATCGACAAACGATATCCGGGGCAGGCAAAACGGGTGATGATGGGCCTCTGGTCGATGCTGCCGCAGTTCAGCTATGTGAAGCTCATCATTCTGGTCGATCCCGACATTGATGTGCGCAACTGGGCGGACGTCGTCTGGGCGCTCTCAACCCGTTTCGACGCCTCGCGCGATACGACGATCATCGACGACACGCCGATTGATTATCTCGACTTCGCCTCGCCGAAAGCCGGGCTCGGCGGCAAGATGGGGCTTGACGCCACCCGCAAGCTGCCGCCGGAGACGGAGCGCGAATGGGGCCGTGTGCTGTCGATGACACCCGACGTGATCGCGAAAGTGGATCTGATGTGGCGCGATCTCAGCCTTGGAGAACGGCCATGACCCCGTGCCGCGTCGTGGTTGGCGTCACCGGCGCCTCGGGTGCCGCCATTTCGTTGCGGATCGTCGAGCGCCTCGCCGCGATGAAAAGCGTCGAAATCCATCTTGTCCTGTCGCAATCGGCCAGGCGCACCGTGCTGCATGAGGAAGGTGCGCAAGCCATGGGGCGGATGCTCTCGCTCGCCAGCGTCAATCACGCCGTCGATGATATCGGCGCGGCAATTGCCAGCGGCTCCTTCCCGACCAAAGGCATGATCGTTGCGCCCTGCTCCATGCGCACACTTGCGGCCATTGCAACCGGGTTTTCGGATAATCTTCTCACCCGCGCCGCCGATGTGCATCTGAAGGAACGCCGCAAACTTGTGCTGATGACGCGCGAGACGCCGCTGCATCTCATCCATCTGCGCAACATGTGCACAGTGACGGAGGCCGGCGCCATCGTCATGCCGCCGGTGCCGGCCTTTTACAACAGACCGCAAAGCGTCGCCGATATTGTCGACCAGATGGCCGCTCGCGCCATCGATCAGCTCGGTATCGCGCCCGCGCCGCAGGCGTCGATATGGCAGCCGCATATGGCGAAGGCGCGCTAAACGATCAGAGATAGGCCATAGGGTCCGCGCCGAAAAGCATGGCATGGCCGCCGGCCAACAGCCACCAGACCGTCAACCCTGTCAGCAAGGCGGCTAGTAGCATCGGCCCGTCCACGGCGAGGCGCGTTTTGCCGGAAAGCATTGCTGCGAAAGGGATCGTTGCATTTTTAGCAGCCGCCGCGCTCCATGCATCACCCAGTCTTTTTCGCGCGCGTTGTTCGGTCATCGCCATCCCGCCAAGCGAAAACAGCGCAAAGGCGCCGAACAGGATGACGGAACGCAGGTCGCCATTTGGCACGACATGACCGAGCGACCAGAACAGGAAACCGACGAGCACTGGATGCCGCGTGATGCGCACGATTGCCCCCGGTTTATCTCCTTGCCGCACGGAAATGGAAAGCGGATTGACGCTGAAAAGGCCGGCCAGCACGAAAAACAGGCCAATTGGGGCAACGAGGAACGTGACATGCGCCTGCCAGGGCGCGACCTCCCAGAGCGGAATATAATCGACCGACAGCGCGGCATAAAATACCCAGCCCAGCGTCAGAAGCGAAACGGCGGAATAAGTCCCGAAATAGGCGGGCCTGCCGATAGCCGCAATCAGCCGGCCGCGCACGGCAGGGACGGCGGGAATGGAATGCAGCGCCACGAAAAGCGAAAGAGCGGCGACAAATTCAAGCATGCGATCGCCTTTTCACTGGTTCAGGAACAGCACCGAAGCAATGGCCACGGAGGCAAGTACGGCGGAAACCGCGCCCATGCGCTGCAACACTCCCATACGGTAAAACAGCACCGCAAAGCCAATGATAATAGGGGTTGCGACAATCAGCCCGACCTGTGCGTCGTTCATGGGAAGCTCCGTTTTCCAGAGTTGCGCTTTGTCATGACAATAGAACTTTGCGCGCTCCCTTCTTTGACCGACCGCAAAGAAGCGGGTTTTGAGGACGCCTAAGCGTGGTTTGCTGTTTTACAAATACGGGCGAGGCCATGCCGACAAGTACGGAAGAGGAAAGCGGAAACCTGCTTTTGTGGATTCTGGTCTGGAGCGAACTTGCCGCTTTCGGCGCGCTGACCGGCGCCTTCATTATCGCCTTCGCCCTCAATCCAGAGGCCTTCACCGCCGCGCGCCAGCATCTGCAGCCACAACTTGCCGGTCTCAATACGCTGATTTTGCTGGCGAGCGGCTGGCAGGCGGCCGTTGCGGCCAGTCGCCACACCGCGCCGCCGGGCAGAAGGCGGGCGCTCGCGCTTGCCGGCCTGCTGGGCTTCGTTTTCGTCGGGGTAAAACTCTATGAATATTGCACCGAAATCGCCCTCGCCTCCGATGCCGCCTATGGCGCTTTCTTCGAGCTTTATTTCCTGCTCACCGGCTTCCACCTGCTGCATGTCGTCTTCGTGGCCGTGCTGCTGTTTCTCGTCGCAGTCTTCCCGAAAAACGAGAACGTCACGCTGGTGACAACGCTGTGGCATGTCATCGATCTGGTCTGGATCGTCATTTTTCCCATCGTCTATCTGGTTTGACAGTCATGATCCACCGCACCTCCCGCCAGCTTGCAAGAAGTTTTGCAGTGCTCGCCATACTCGTTCTCGCCGGTACGGCCGTCATCACCTCGTGGAAGGCGGCGCTTCTGCCGCCGGTTGCCGTCGCCTGCCTGATGCTACTTTTCGCGCTCATGAAATCCAGACGCGTCATCGACGATTTTCTGGGTTTTGGCGAAGAGCGGGGCCTGCTGCGCACGGCACTTCTGGCATGGCCCGCAATCTTCGCCGCCGCAGCCCTTTTGCGGGCGTTCCTGCAGGGCATTTTGCCGCTGTGAAAAGGCGGACCACATCACCTCTCCACTTGTTTGCCAAATGGCAAAGAACGCCTGCAGCCAGCGGCTAGAAAGGCGTCAGACCCCACCGCATTCCGCCAGCCTGCTGGCAAATCCCGGCAAGAGGGTTCGATCAAGCCAGTCCGCATAAGCGGTCTTCCGGATGGAAAGGACCATTGGCATGGCAGAACGCCTGACCAAAACAGGAGCGCGAAACGTCTTTTACGGCGGCTCCATCTTCTTCTTCGCCATATTTGTCGGGCTGACCGCCCATAGCCATTATTACATGCGCACCACCTCGACGGACGAAAGCACGCTGACGGAAAGCGTCGCACGCGGCAAACATGTGTGGGAGAAAAATTCCTGCATCAACTGTCACACGCTGCTCGGCGAAGGCGCCTATTTCGCGCCCGAACTCGGCAATGTCTGGAAGCGCTATGGCGGCGTGGACGACAAGGATGCGGCGCGCGATTCCATCAAGGCCTGGATGGCCGCCCAGCCCACCGGCATCGAGGGCCGGCGCCAGATGCCGCAGTTCAATCTCACCGAACAGGAACTCGATGATCTCGTCGACTTTCTCGAATGGACGAGCCGGATCAAGACGCAGAACTGGCCGCCGAACGATGCGGGTTGAGGTTGACAGCAAGGAGACGACGAGATGAAATACCAGACGCAAAAAGTCGCCATGCTGTATTTTTACGGCGCAATCGGGTTGTTCGTGGCGCAGATCCTGTTCGGCGTCGTCGCCGCGACGATCTACGTGCTCCCCAATACGCTTTCAGAGCTTCTGCCCTTCAACATCGTGCGCATGATCCACACCAATGCGCTGGTCGTGTGGCTGTTGATGGGCTTCATGGGCTCGACCTTCTACCTGCTGCCGGAAGAGACGGAAACGGAGCTTTACAGCCCCAAGCTCGCCATCGCGCAGTTCTGGATCTTTCTGGTGGCCGCAGCCGTTGCCGTGGTCGGATATATGTTCCGTATCCATGAAGGCCGCGAGTTCCTCGAACAGCCCTTCGCCATCAAGGTCGGCATCGTGCTTGTCGTCCTGATGTTCCTGTTCAACATCACCATGACAGCGCTGAAGGGCCGCAAAACCACCGTCATCAACATCCTGCTCTTCGGGCTCTGGGGTCTGGCGATCTTCTTCCTCTTCGCCTTCTACAACCCCATGAACCTGGCGCTCGACAAGATGTACTGGTGGTACGTCATCCATCTGTGGGTGGAAGGCGTTTGGGAACTGATCATGGCGTCAATCCTCGCCTTCCTGATGATCAAGCTCAACGGCATCGACCGCGAAGTGGTGGAAAAATGGCTCTATGTCATCGTCGGCCTTGCCCTCTTTTCGGGCATCCTCGGCACCGGCCACCACTATTATTGGATCGGCGCGCCCGGTTATTGGCAATGGATCGGCTCGCTCTTCTCGACGCTGGAAGTGGCACCCTTCTTCACCATGGTCATCTTCACCTTCGTCATGACCTGGAAGGCCGGCCGCAAGCATGAGAACCGCGCAGCGCTTCTGTGGTCGATCGGCTGTTCGGTCATGGCCTTCTTCGGCGCCGGCGTCTGGGGTTTCCTGCACACGTTGTCTTCGGTGAACTATTACAGCCACGGCACGCAGCTTACCGCCGCGCACGGCCACCTCGCCTTCTTCGGCGCCTATGTCATGCTGAACCTTGCGATGATGGCCTACGCCATCCCCGAAATGAAGAAACGCGCGCCCTACAACCAGTGGCTTTCGATGACGAGCTTCTGGGTGATGTGCACGGCCATGTCGGTCATGACCTTCGCGCTGACCTTTGCCGGCGTGGTGCAGATCCAGCTTCAGCGCGTCATGGGCGAAAGCTTCATGGATGTGCAGGACCAGCTGGCGATCTTCTACTGGATCCGTCTCGGCTCCGGTTTCGCAGTTCTCATTTCGGCGGTCATGTTCATCTGGGCAGTCCTGGTGCCGGGCAAGCAGAAACAGGGCGACGTCGCCCGCCTGGTGCAGCCCGCCGAATGAGAAACGGACCGGCTCTCCTTTTCCCCCGGAGAGCCGGTCCTTACCACCAACCATGGAGATGACCATGAATACGATTTTCCGCGCCCCGCCGCAGCCTTTGCCGGACATGCCGTTCTATACACCGCTTGGCAATGAATGCACGCTGTTCGAAAGCGCCTGGGTGCGGCAATTGCCGCTGCTGCTGAAAGGCCCGACAGGTTGCGGCAAGACCCGTTTCGTCAGTCATATGGCGGCAAAACTCGGCCTGCCGCTTTCGACCGTTTCATGTCACGACGATCTTGCCGCCGCCGATCTGACCGGTCGTTACCTGCTGAAAGGCGGTGAAACCGTGTGGATGGACGGCCCGCTGACACGATCCGTGCGTCAGGGCGGCATATGTTACCTCGACGAGATTGTGGAAGCGCGCAAGGATGTGGCCGTTGTGCTGCATCCGCTCACCGACGACCGTCGTATCCTGCCGCTGGAGCGCACCGGCGAGGTGCTGGAAGCGCCCTCGGGTTTCATGCTCGTCGTATCCTACAATCCGGGCTACCAGAACCTGCTGAAAAGCCTGAAACCCAGCACCCGCCAGCGCTTCGTCGCCATTGAATTCGATTTTTTGCCGAAGGAGCAGGAGATTGCCGTCGTTTCGCATGAAAGCGGGCTCGATGCGCGCGATGTCGAGCCGCTCGTCGATCTTGCCCACCGGCTGCGCGGCCTGAAAGGCCACGATCTGGAAGAAGGCGTCTCCACCCGCCTGCTCGTCTATTGCGCCAGCCTCATCGACACCGGCCTTTCCGCCCGTCAGGCCGTGCGCGCGGCGATGATCGAGCCGCTGACCGACGAGCCTGACGTGAAGGCCGCGCTGCACGAAGTTGCGGATGCGATCATTCGATAGGGCGGATTTTTATCCGTATCGGAATGCGCGGCGAGGCCCTCGCATTCCGGCCTGATGCCATGAGGATAAACCATGCTGGACTTTCTGGAACTGGAAGAAACCGTCGGCCGCGCCTGGCACAGGCTGATCGGCGATACCGGCACATGGTTGCGCTTTCCGGATCACGCCGTGAAGCTGGAAGATATGCAGGCCGTGCTGGCCATTTGTTTCCGCGGTTTTGGCGGTGAACACGCGGTGCAGATCGCTCCGGCCCGCGCGCGCACTTCCAGCCACCGGCTGAGGCTGCGCCAGCGCATGGGCCTTGGCGAAGAGAAGCTCGCCCAACCCGGACGCGATCATGCCACGCTGATGCTGCCGCCGATGCTCGATCTGTTTCCTGACCGGTGCCTCAACCGCGATCTCTATCTCTGGCTCGCCGCCGCCATGGCGATGATGCCGCTTGAACCGGTCGTGGCTGCCGATCCGCTGCGCAACGATCTTGCCCGGCTCGACCGCGCCGCGGAGCTGGCCGAGACCGTAACCCGTACTTTTTCCGGCATGAAGACCCGCTATCGCCGGCTATGCGCCGCCATGCTCGCGGTGCGGCAAAAGCGGCCGCTGCCGCAGGCGGAACAGCAGGTGGAACAACGGGTGCTTTCCATGCTGGCCGATGCGGCAGGGATCGAGGGACATGCGCCACCCGCCGGCTTTCCGGCCAAAGCGCCGCCACGCTACCTGCCGATGCTGCCGGTGCCGCTGTGGCCGGATACACTGCTGCGCGAGACATCCGAGTCCCGGCAGGGCGAGGACCAGCCGGCCTCTAATGCAGCGCCGCAGAGTGCGGAGGCCGCCCGTCATATCGCGGTGCGCGAAAAAACTGAGAACCGCCAGACCAAACGCAGCCCCTTCATTCTCAACCGTTTCGAAAAAATCCTCGCCATGGCGGAGATGGTCAATGTCGATCGTCCCGGTGACGACAGCGACGATGCCGACGGCAGCGCAGCCGACGAGCTGGATGACATAACGCTGGGCGAGAGAAAGGGACGCCCTTCCGCCCGCTTCCGCTTCGATCTGGACCTGCCGCCCGAAGCACTGAACCATACCCCGCTGACAGCGGAGCTGACCTATCCCGAATGGGATTATCGCAGCGGTACCTATCTCGCCGATCATTGCCGGGTCATCGCCGGTCCGGCGAAAGACGCCGAAACGGCACCGGAACCCGACCCGGACACCAAGAGCCTCATCCGTCGGATCAGGCGGCAATTCGAGGTGCTGCGGCCACGCCACGAGATGCTGCGCGCCCAGCTTGACGGCAATGATCTCGATCTTGACGCCGTGGTGCGCGCGAGAAGCGACATCGCCGCCGGAGGACAGGGCAGCGACCGCATTCATATGGCAAGCCGCCCACAGGCGCATGATCTTGCCGTAACGATCCTCGTCGATGTGTCCCTGTCCACCGATGCGTGGTTCGACAATCGCCGGGTGCTGGACGTGGAAAAGCAAGCCCTGGTGGTGCTTGCCCACGGGCTTTCCGCCTGCGGCGACAGTCACTCCATCATGACCTTCACCTCCCGCCGCCGTTCGTGGGTGCGGGTGGAAACGGTGAAAGATTTCGATGAGCCGATGGGCCACACCGTCGAGCGTCGCATCGCGGCGCTGAAGCCGGGCTTTTACACCCGTATCGGCCCCGCCATCCGCCATGCGAGCGCCAAGCTGCATGAAAGGCCGGAGCGCCGCAAGCTGCTTCTGCTGCTAACGGACGGGAAGCCGAACGATGTCGACCACTATGAGGGTCGCTTCGCCATCGAGGACAGCCGCCGTGCGGTTTCCGAGGCGCGACATTCTGGCGTCAGCGTCTTCGGCGTGACCGTCGACAGCAAGGCGCAATCCTATATACCAGCAATGTTCGGCCAGAACGGTTATGCCATCGTCAGCAGGATAGCGAAGCTGCCATCGGCGCTGCCAGCAATCTATCGCAGCCTTGCCGGCTGACGCATGTCACGCAGACGGACCTGACGAGTCTCAGGTCTGTTTGCGCGGCGACAATGTCTCCCAACGCCAAGACGGATAGGTTTTTCCAGTCCGCCGGCCGGCCGCACCGCCGGGCATCATTCCATCCGCGGCCACGGAGCCAGCCTATGTCCCAAGCCCAAAGTGCGACCAATATCGATGTGCGCATCATTCCGCATCGCGAACGCCATCCGCGCATTTTCGGTGCACTTGGCGCGTTGACCGAGGGTCAATCGCTACAGATCACCAGCGATCACGATCCCCGTCCACTGCTTTACCAGCTCGCCACCAATTTCCCCGGCCAGTTCGGCTGGGAATATCTCGAACAGGGTCCGGACGTCTGGCGTCTCGATATCTGCCGGCTGGAAGAACAGGCCGAAGGTTCGGAAGACGATATCTCCGGCTGCGAATGCTGCTGCGGATCCGAACATTGACCCCAGCGCCTGCGGCATGGTGAAAATTCCTCTGGCGGACGGCCCCTGCCGCCGCCAGCCGACAGATGAGGTGATGCAATGACGGAAATGATCAGGGAACTCGATGTCCGGCCGCTTTTGCTGAGCGGCGGCGAGCCTTTTCCGGCCATCATGGAAGCCGTGGCAGGGCTTGCGCCCGGCGAGGCGCTGCGATTATACGCCACCTTCCGGCCCAGTCCACTGTTCAAGGTGATGGCGGAACGCGGTTTCAACCATCAGGTCCGGGAAATCGGCGGCGGCGACTGGGAGGTGCTGTTCACGCCGCGATCCAGTGAAGCCGAGCAGATTTCCGTGTCGCCCGCGCTTGCTGGCAACGCGGAGGAGCCGCAGATATGGCCCGACCCGGTCGTCTATCTCGATCTGAGCGATGAGGCGACCGGGGGTCAAACGACCCGTACGCTTGCCACACTTGACCGTCTTCCCCTGGGTTCCGTGATCTTCTTGTTGATGCCGCAGGAACCGACCTTCCTCTACCCGGAGCTTCTGGCCCGGGGTCATCAATGGGCCGGCAATTTCGACGAGGCGCGCACGGTGTTTCGCATCTTCATCCGCGCCGGTGCCGGTGCGCATTAAACCAGAAGTCAAATCCCGGAAAACGAAACGCCCCTGAAATTGCTTCCGGGGCGTTTCGTTTTGGCGGTATGGCAAGCAGGCCTTCTAGGCTTTGAGCGGTTTGCGCTCGCGCATCAGGATCGGCCCGTACTCGAAGCAGAAGAGAGCGAAACCAACGATCCAGAGAAGCGCCGAGCAGGCGTAGAGACGCATCATCGCGCCGGGGAAGAACTCGGCTGCCGGTCTCAGCAGTGCGCAGGCGATCAGCGCCACATAAGCGGCAATAGTAACTTTGCTGGCCGCAAGCTTTCGTCCGGTATGGCCGAGGCTCGCTCTGGTCATCACCGCAAGCATCATGCAACCGATGACGCCGACGGTGAAGACATGCAGGACCGAGCGTGTATCCATGACATCGAGAGCCGCCAGCGCAATGGCGATGAAACCGGCGGGGATGAAGGCATAGGCCGCATGCAGCACCACCAGCACCTGGTCCGGCCATGTCGTCCAGCCGCGCCAGCGGATGAGCCGCACCGCATGCATGAAAGCCGCCAGAAGCGCCGTTGTCACGGCCAGCATGCTCTCGGGTTCCATTGTCCAGGTGGCCAGCGCCGCAATGCCGGTGAGGATGGCGGCGGTGTCGAAGCCGTTATAGGGCACAGGAAAATCCGTGCGGCCGAAACGGTTCAGCCAGTTGCGAGTGAAACTCGGTACGATCCGGCCGCCGACGATAATGACGAGCACGGTGTAGGCTGAGACGGCAAGACGGGTCGCCATCTGGCTCGGGTCGCCTTCAATCGCCGCCAAATGGAAAACGATATTGGCGACGGAAAGCGCCAATAGCCCACCCAGCACTTTGAGGTCCTTCCACTTGCGCCCTGCAATGACCTCGCGCGCGCAGATCGTGAGAAGTGCCGGCAGGAAAAGTCCGTCAACGGTTGCGGCGGTGACCACACCCACCGTGTCTGGCACGAGCAGGAAGATCCGGCCCGCGCACCAGAGCGCAAACAGCCAGACCAGCGGTTTGCCCGATACGGGCAGCCGCCCCGTCCAGTTGGGCACAGCCGTCAAAAGAAAGCCGGCCAGCACCGCTGAAGCGAAACCGAACAGCATCTCATGGGCATGCCAGTTCGGCGGGCCGTAATCTCCCCCAAGGTCAATGAAGCCGGAAAGGGCTGCGATCCACAACACCATCGCCACGATGGCCCAAAGGGCGCCACCGAGAAAAAACGGCCGGAAGCCATAAGAAAAGACAACCGGGCCGGTGCGTGCCAGCCCCCTTGGAATGCCGCCTTTTGGCCGGCTGCGCCCTTGGGTGGGAACGGTTTGGCTGCCAGTCATTGTAATGCTCCTCATCTGGTCTTGACATATGTCTAGACGCAATCCCGTCTCGCTTCTTTGCGAACAGGCAAAGAGGAGGTGCTACCCGTGCGCATGAAGCCGTAACCGCCTGCCAAAATGTCGCAGGTGGCCCGACGCGCAGTTTGCTCCATCTCAAATTGTATTTCCGTACCTCCACTACAAATGCTGTGACAGAGCGAAGCATGCTCTGCCCCAAGAGGGACAGGAGAAATATGATGACGGAAACCTTCCACATCACACGGCGTAATATTCTCGCGGGCGCGGCATTTGCAGGGGCTTTGGCTCCGGTCATCATGCCATCGGCAGCGAGCGCGGCAGAGGAAAAAAAGGCTGCGGCCAAGCCATTGACGAAGGCTGAGATTGGAGTACTACCTCGCGTAAAAGTTGATCTCGTCAAGCCGCCCTTCGTGCATGCTCACACGCAGAAAGCCGAAGGCGGACCGAAGATCGTCGAGTTCACCCTCACGATCAAAGAGCAGAAGATGATCCTCGACGACAAGGGCACTGAGGTTCACGCCATGACCTTCAACGGTTCGGTTCCCGGGCCTCTGATGGTGGTGCACCAGGACGACTATGTCGAACTGACCCTTATCAACCCCGATACCAATGAGCTGCAGCACAATATCGATTTCCACTCGGCCACCGGCGCGCTCGGCGGCGGCGGGCTCACCATCGTCAACCCCGGTGAAAAGGCGATCCTGCGCTTCAAGGCCACCAAGGCCGGCGTCTTCGTCTATCACTGCGCACCTCCCGGCATGGTGCCGTGGCACGTCACCTCGGGCATGAATGGTGCGATCATGGTACTGCCGCGTGAGGGCCTGACGGACGGCCACGGCAAGGAACTCGTTTATGACAAGATCTATTATGTCGGCGAGCAGGACTTCTACATCCCGCGCGACGAGAACGGCAATTTCAAAAAATATGAAAGCGCCGGCGACGCCATGGCCGACACGCTGGAGGTGATGCGCAAGCTGACACCGAGTCACATCGTCTTCAACGGTGCGGTCGGCGCGCTAACGGGAGAACACGCCCTTCAGGCCGCCGTGGGTGAAAAAGTGCTGATCGTGCATTCGCAGGCCAATCGCGATACCCGCCCGCACCTTATCGGCGGCCATGGCGATTATGTCTGGGCAACGGGTAAATTCCGCAACCCGCCGGATATCGACCAGGAAACATGGTTCATCCCCGGCGGCACGGCGGGCGCGGCCTTCTATACCTTCGAGCAGCCCGGCATCTACGCCTATGTCAATCACAACCTTATCGAAGCCTTCGAACTGGGCGCGGCCGCCCATTTCAAGGTGACGGGCGAGTGGAACAACACCTTGATGCAGGCGGTGCTCGCCCCGTCGAGCATCTGACACAAACGGAAGCGCGCTCGTCGACAGCCGCGGGCGCGCTCAAGGTTCTGCTCTCCGCGCCTGAACGCAGGCCCGAATTTGGCGTCTTCTCGACGCAGGCAGGTTTCCATGGGCATTCCCCGCAACAGCCACTTCCCAAATGCCGTCTCGCTTCTTTTGCCGCTCTCGCTTACCACGCTTTTGGCAACGGCCATCGGTTTCCAGTCCGGGATCATCCGCAGCGGCATTGATGACCGCGCGGCTATGATGGCTCCACAGATCGTTATGGTGCCCGCAGGACATCTCACATACCGGGCAGAGGGCGAATATTTCCGCAATGGCTATGCCGTCGATGGCCCGGTGGTCGACGTGGTGATGCGGCAAAATCTGACGATCATGAAATATCAGGTATCGAGCGGCGATTATGCGCGCTGCGTAGCGGAAGGCGGCTGTCAGCAGCCAGAACCCGGCTTTGCCGCTCCGGTCGGCGGCGAGATACCGGCCACCGGTATCAGCCAGGATGACGCCCGCGCTTATGCGACGTGGCTGAGTGAGCGGACAGGCGAGGTCTGGCGCCTGCCGAGCGACGCTGAACTGGCTTTCGCCGCCGGCTCGCGTTTTCCGGATGAGACGCTGGGGGTCGGAGCGGACAGTGAAAACCCGGCCTTGCGTTGGCTGGCCGATTACGAGCGGCAGACCAGCCGTAAAGCCTCGGGCAACCCAGTTCCGCAATCCTATGGCAGCTTTGGCGAAAACGAATATGGCCTTGCCGATTTCGGGGGCAACGTCTGGGAATGGACATCGAGCTGCAGCCACCGCGTGACGCTCGGCAAGGATGGTGAGGCGATCGATAGCGTTGCCTCCTGCGGTATCCCGGTCGCGTCGGGAAAACACCGGGCGGCCATGAGCGCCTTCGTCAAAAACCCGAAGAGCGGAGGCTGCGCTGTCGGAGTACCGCCTGACAATCTCGGCTTCCGGCTGGTGAAGGATACGCGCTGGTATGCTCCGCTTGTCGAAAAGCTCCGGGCAGCCGGTCTGGCTACGTGATAGCCGTCACTTAAAACATCCAGTTGATTTATATCATTTGTACTTCTTCGCCCGATGGGTAGAGCTGTGTCGTGAGAATACACAACGCTCGCATCATGTTTCTCCTGGCGGGGAGCGCGCGGTGCCAGTTAACCGGAGAGGGTGCAAGTGAAGATTGACCGAAGCGTCATCCGGTCGCTGGCCTTGTTCGCCAGGATGGCCGACGATGAGCTGGACGGACTGCTGACGCACGCCACATCTCGGCTGGTGCCGCCGGGCGAAGCCATCTTCGAGCAGGGCCAGCCAGCCAAGCATTTCTTCCTGCTCATTCACGGCCGCCTGAAGGTGACGCAGGTCACGCACGATGGCCAGCAGATCATCGTGCGCGTGGTGCATCCCGGTGATCTCTTCGGTTTCGCCCGGGCGCTGCAACGGTCCGATTATCCCGGTACCGCAACCACGGCCGCCGAAAGCGTGATCCTTTCCTGGCAGACGGACCTCTGGCCGCACTTCGTCGAGCAGAACCCGCACCTTGCCGTCTCCGCCATGCAGACCATTGGCCAACGTCTTGAGGAAGCCCATACGCGCATCCGCGAAATGTCGACGCAGGAAGTTGAGCGTCGGGTGGCGCACGCCGTACTGCGCCTTTCGCAACAGGCTGGGCGCAAGGAGGTGGACGGTATTCGAATCGACTTCCCGATCTCGCGGCAGGATATAGCGGAAATGACCGGCACCACGCTCCACACCGTTTCTCGCATCCTGTCCAGCTGGGAGAGCAAGGGCCTTGTACAGGGCGGCCGGCAGAAACTTCTCGTATGCGATCTGCCGGGCCTTGCTCAACTGGCGGACGGCGATACCAGTCAAGTCTAGGGCGAGCCTTGGCCTCGCTCATTGCGGCAGCCTGCTCTTGCGCGTTTCTTACGCTCTGTCGGTTACAGGCAGGTTGCTAGTTTAAGTCACGGGACATATGATTTTTATAAAAGCGGTAAAATTGAAGGGAGCGAACCATGCCCCATGTCACCCGCGTATTTCAGTCCGGTAACTCCCAGCGGATTCGCCTGCCGAAAGAATTGCGTGTCGACGTCGATCGTGTGGACATTACGCAAGAGGGCGATGCACTGATCTTGCGTCCCCATGTTGAGCGTGCCGAGGCCTGGAACTCTTTGGCAGCAGCGATGGCGCGCGGCGTGAGCGACGATTTTATGAAAGACGTGCGCGACCAGCCAGATCGACAGGACCGGTTGGAGATTTATACGATGTTTCCGTAATCGCGCATCTTCTCGACACGACTGCGGTTATAACATTGATGGCCGCCGATCGGACAAATTCCGGCTCTCTATACGCCGACCGAAGAAACTTGAAACAATTTTGAAGCTTCAGCTTGCCGGGACTTGAGCAGCGCGTGACTGGCCGACACCCTTGTCACCCTGATGTGCGCAACCATGTGGATCGGCCTGGCCTGATCGAAGGCCTTGGGCTGGGTGGCAATAACATCCCAGTCGAAGTCGAGACGTCAGTCTGCATGTTCAAGATTCGCGCCGCCGACATGTTGATCGGGACGGGTCCGTCACGCATGAATGCGTGATCCTCATCGCAACCTCGTGCGCAAAGCCAGCGTAGACTTTCCCGGGCGTGGCCAGCTCTGGTAGTTCGTCCCGTCGCCGCTGAATTGTATATCACTTTCTACGGCCGTCTGTGGTCCGTAGGTTTGGCATGATCTCCCGCCGACGCATGAAACAATTGCCGGTCGCCGGCCAGCGCGCTATGCCAATGTAACATATGGTTAGCGATAGGATGGGCACCTCGATGGCGGACGCGAAAAGTATGATGCCGATCAGGGACCGGAAAAGATCCAATGGCGGGTTGCGCTCGCTTTGCGACAGACGTAGGGGAATTCCATCGCAGCTTCATCGATCTTCGTTCTGTTTATTTTGAGTGTTTCTCATGGACCTACTCGATGCCCCTGCTATCTACATACTGTTTGTTCCTCCAATTCTCCTGGCCGCAATAACCGGAGGTTTGCGGCTTGGACTGCTGGCATTTTTCCTGGCGTTTGGCTCGGCAAGCTATCTGAGATCGCTTACCCCCGGCGGCGCCCATGACGTGCCCCCAATGAATTAGGCCATTTAGAACTGGAATTTTCCACTTATGATTCCTTGTGGGAAGAAGAGGAGAATTCGATGAAGGCCTCGAAGTTTTCGGAAGCGCAGATCGCGTTTGTTTTGAAGCAGGCAGAGGATGGAACGCCCATCGGCGAGGTCTGCCGCAAGGCGGGAATTTCGGACGCGACGTTTTACAATTGGCGCAAAAAATACGCGGGCTTGATGCCCTCGGAGATGAAGCGGCTACGACAGCTTGAGGAGGAGAATGCCAAGCTGAAGCGGATTGTTGCCGACCTGTCGCTGGACAAGGCCATGCTGCAGGATGTGCTTTCAAAAAAGCTTTGAGGCCTGCCCGCAAGCGCAAGCTTGTCGACACGATCAAGGCGGACTGGAAGGTTTCGATCCGGCGTGCATGCTCGGTGTTGAAAGTCGACCGGTCGCTCTATGTCTACAAGTCCAGGCGTGGCGAGCAGGCCGAGTTAAAGCTGAAGATCAAGGACATCTGCCAGACGCGGATACGCTACGGCTACAGGCGTGTGCATATCCTTATCAAGCGTGAAGGCTGGTCTGTGAACCCGAAGCGAATCTATCGTCTTTACAAGGAGATGGACCTCCAGCTCCGCAACAAGGTTCCCAAGCGCCGGGTCAAGGCGAAGCTGCGGGCTGACCGCACGGAGCCTAGCCATTCCAACCATGTCTGGGCGATGGATTTCGTTCATGACCAACTGGCCACTGGTCGCAAGATCAGGGTTCTGACGGTTGTTGATACCTTCTCTCGCTTCTCGCCAGTGGTGGATGCTCGCTTTAGCTACAAAGGCGAGGATGTCGTTCAGACATTGGAGCGGGTCTGCCGACAGATCGGATATCCGGCGACCATACGTGTGGATAATGGCAGCGAATTCATCTCCCGAGACCTTGACCTCTGGGCCTATCACAAAGGTGTCGTGCTTGACTTCTCGCGGCCAGGCAAACCGACCGACAACAGCTACATCGAGAGTTTTAATGGCAAGTTCCGCGCCGAGTGCCTGAACGCTCACTGGTTCATGAGCCTTGACGACGCGCGGGCAAAGATGGAGGATTGGCGTAGAGACTATAATGAGTTCCGGCCACACAGCGCGATCGGCAACAAAGTGCCGATTTCGCTCATGAGCGGCTCATCGGCATCACCGCCGACATGAGCCATAACCCCGGAAAATTCCAGCTCCCGTTGGCCCAAAATCGGGGAGCACTTCACCCAAGTCCCCGAGTTGATCGTTTTCGGAGCGGTCGGCATTGCAATTGCGTACCTCGGCGGGTCGCTCAAACGCCTAAGGCATCAATACAAGGCGGCAGAAGAAGCGCTGAACACGCGCGAGGCACACCTAAGGTCTATACTCGATACTGTGCTCGATGCCACGATCGTCAGCCAGCAGGATGGCACGATTGTCTCTTTCAATGCAGCTGCCGTCAGGCAGTTCGGGTACTCCGAGGACGAAGCAATTGGGCAAAATCTTCGAATGCTGATGCCACAACCTTATCGGCACGAGCACGACGGCTACCTGCAGCGCTATCTCGCGACCGGCGAAAAACGCATTATCGGAACCGATAGGGTCGTGGTCGGCCAGCGCAAGGACGGATCGACATTTCCCATGAAGCTCGCGGTTGGAGAAACCCATCGGGGGGGCAAACGGTTTTTCACCGGTTTCGTGAGAGATCTTACCGAAAGGGAGGAATCAGCAGCCCGCCTCCAGGAAATTCAGACTGAACTGGCAAGATTGGCACGGCTGAACGAAATGGGAGAGATGGCATCTACCCTCGCCCACGAGCTGAACCAGCCGCTTTCGGCGATTGCCAACTATGTTCATGGTTGCGCACGCTTGCTACAGGGCTCCGAAAGCGAAAGGGACAGGCAATTACACGAAGCCCTGAGGGAAGCAGGTGAACAAAGTGTCAGGGCAGGTCAAATCATTCGCCATCTCCGAGAATTCGTAACTAAGGGTGAGACTGAGAAGCTGCCTCACAAACTCCGTCATCTGGTTGAGGAGGCGGGCGCACTGGCGCTGATGGGTTCAAGAGAAAAAGGTGTGCGATCCGTCTTTGACTTTGCTGCTAGCGACGATATGGTCATGGTCGACCGAATTCAAATACAGCAGGTACTCACGAACCTGATGCGCAATGCAGTCGAGGCGATGGGCGTGTCCCAAAAGAAAGACCTTCGGGTGAGCATCAAGGCTGCTGAAAGCGGCAAAGCCGCAGTGATAGTCGAAGATTCCGGCGCCGGCATTCCCAATGAGATTTCCGATCAGTTGTTCAGGCCTTTTGTCACGACTAAGGCTGGCGGAATGGGAATCGGGCTGTCCATATCGAAGCGTATCGTCGAGGCTCACGGCGGAGAGATAACCGTGTCACGTAGCGAGCTCGGAGGAGCAAGATTCACATTCACACTGCCAGCCTATGATGGGGAAGAAAATGGCGAACGATGATTTCACTGTGCACGTCGTTGATGACGAGGAAGCTGTCAGGAAATCGCTCGCCTTTATGCTCAGCATGAGCGGTCTTGGTGTGAGAGTGCATGATACGGCTACCGCCTTCGCATCACTTGCACCCAGACTTCACCGCGCTGTGCTGGTGACTGATTTGCGCATGCCGGACATAAGTGGTGTTGAGCTGATCCGACGGATCCGCTCAGAGGGCGTGCGTATACCATCGATAGTGATTACCGGCCATGGCGATGTGCCTATGGCGGTGGAGGCAATGAAGGCCGGCGCCGTTGACTTCATCGAAAAGCCATTTGCCGATACGGTCATCATCGACGCGATCCACCGTGCGGCTGCCCGTCTGGATCCCCGTGCTCCCGAAACGGAATCGGCAGAAGAAGTACGCAAAAGACTTGAGACGCTGAGCGAACGCGAGCGACAGGTTCTTGCGGCGGTGGTGGCGGGGCACCCGAATAAGTCCATAGCCTTCAATCTCGACATAAGCCCGCGAACCGTGGAGGTCCACAGAGCTAACGTCATGGGAAAAATGAAAGCTCGAAGCCTTCCCGAGCTGGTCCGCATGTCACTTTCGATTGAAATCGCGGATTTTGGAAACTCCGACGGAAATTGATCCAGAACAAGGCGCGCAAGGTCAAGAGGCTGTTCAACTGGCTCTGCTTGTCGCGTTATTGCAATGTTCCCGGTGTCAATTTGCCGACTACACGACATATAACTTCGATTGTGAAGGACCCCGCACTGTCGCGCGGCTTGGCGTTCGCCCTGCGCGCGTACGGATATGACGTCGCGTCATTCCGGTCCTGGAAGCATGCCGGAGAATCGGTCGGTGGAGCGATTTGTGTTATTCTCGACGGCTCCCTTCCAGAATGCGAGCGGGAAGCATGTCTCGCAACCCTCCCCGTAAAGACGCCTGTCCTTTTTCTTGCAGAAGACGAGACGTTCAGCAACGAGAGGCCAAGCATACAAATCCTTCACAAGCCGCTAACGGGCACGGATATCGTGAGTGCGCTGATGCGGCTAGGTAAAAACCCTTAGTGGAACGAACGAATTTTGGCAGGCGTCGCTCTGCGGCATAGTCGGGCATTCCAATGAGGGTCAGCTCACATGCTCGCTAAGGCTTCCGCCAGTTATTCCTCCCGTGGTTCGTCTCCGTCACCCGGTCTCCCAATGGGGGTTGTCCGCCCGCGCCCTGTCACTTTCCATGCTTCCGGTAGTGAGATTTACGCGCAGGGCGAAAAGTCTGGATCTCTGTACAGGATCGAATCCGGGGCTGTGCGCATCTACCGTCTGCTTACGGACGGGCGTAGGCAGGTTGTTGCGTTCCATGTGCAAGGGGAAATATTCGGTTTTGAGGCGTGGGGATGTCGGAGCTTCTACGCCGAGGCGATCGTGCCAACCGGGTTGACGCCGATCGAGGCAGAAGGAACCGAAATTCATCGCGGCGAATTGATGGCGCTCGCCTTGCGAAGCATGATTCGGGCCCAGGAGCATCTGCTCGTGGTTGGCCGCCAAAGCGCCCTCGAGAAACTTGCGGTATTCCTTGTTGACCTTGATCGTCGACAAGGCGATGTTGGAATCATCGATCTGCCGATGACGCGAACGGATATCGGCGATTATCTCGGGATGACGGTTGAGACGGTATCGCGGAGCATGTCCAGGCTTCGCGAGAAGGGTATTGTTCGCCTGAAGAACGCCCGCTGTATCGAAATAGTCAGACGCGACAAACTCCAGGCGATCAGCGAGTAATCCGCTCCCCGGCCCGAGTGAGGGGGAGTGCGTGCAGAACCTGCCATCACCCGATCTCGGTCTGGCACCCTCCGCATTCTTCTCCTTGGTTTTGTCAGGTGCTGCAGGAGCTGTGTGGAGGCCTGGCCGGACCACGCGGACGCGGTATTCGAGGCGGGGGCCATTGGACCCTGTAAGGTCGGTCGCTGTCATCGGCGCGTGAAACGGCACTGCATGTCCCGCTCGGCGGGGGAGATTTTGCGCGGCTCAGCACGCAACCAACCGGTCAAACTGTTGGGCGCACCGTGGCGACCAACAGTGAATGGCAACGACGGTCGTCAGATCGTGAGAACGTAGACGATCTCGTAGGTCGCAGGATCGATGATGATGATCCGTTCGTCAGCAAGAACGATATATTCGTAATCACGGTACTGCGGAACGATCTGGATCACGCGCGCTGGGAGCTTATGAAGCCTAACGGTTCTTAGGACCGCGGTTCCAACGGAAATGCTGAATGTCGGACGGACGGGTTCGACCTTGTTTTCGATAATGACATTTCGAATTTCGGTGCGCTGCTCGGTCGTGACATTGACGTTCACTTGCGAACCGGCCTTCTGCTCTTTTGTCGCCGCAGATGGCGACACTTAGACATCGCCGTTGGTCGCACCAGCAGTGCCTCTCTTACCGTCGTGGTTTTGGAAGAACCAGGTATCCGTGCTTTTCGTGGTCCGGTTATCAGCTCTGCCGAACGGGATCCGACGGACAAACAGGAACGCGGCTCTGTGCCTAACGCCTGGTTTGCCCGCGATGAGACGAAACCGCCGATATTCTGCGCTATCCACGTGCCAAAATGAAAAAGGTCCGGAAGGTTCGCAACGGGATCACGATCGACGATCTCTATGGTTTCCTGACTACCGATGCCAATCGCCTCGTGTAGCTTTCCGGGCGCTCCACCGCTTCAGTTGCTACCTCCCTCTTATTCGGCCGTTCGCCTGCGCAACTGTCCAGACCCTTGCATGGTCGCTCGTATGCCCGACGCGCCGCCATGCTTGTTGAGCACTTTGCCTCCGATGCTGGAACCAAAACAACATCAGAGGGTTAATCAGGTGGATCAATCTTCGCAGATCCGACCTAGGGAGAAAACCATGAAAAACACTATCCTCACTGCCGCCTTCATTTGTGTCTCGGCCCTTACAGCACATGCTCAAGGTGCGCCCGCCGCCAACAGCGACGGAAACACGCCGGCAATTGCGACCCCCGACACGAAAAACCCGACGGCCCCGGTCGAGGGCGCCAACAGTTTTACTGAGGACCAGGCAAAGGATCGGATCGAAAAAGCGGGTTATACGGGGTTGAAGGATCTCAAGAAAGACGACAGGGGCGTTTGGAATGCCACCGGCATGAAGGACGGCAAAACTGTTTCGATCGCTCTCGATTATCAGGGCAATGTTGTTGCCAAGTAACTCCTAGGAGGATGTTATGAGAACTGTTACCGGACTTTTTGACGATTACGCAGACGCAAGTTCCGCCGTCAGTGAACTCGAAGCTCTGGGCGTACCATCCAGCGATATCAGTATCGTTTCCAATAACGCCGATCGGCGGCACGAAGAGTCGAATGCCGCAGAAGGGGCCGGAACTGGCGCGGGGATCGGTGCGGTCGTCGGCGGCGCGGGTGGCCTGCTCACCGGCCTTGGCTTGATGGCCATTCCGGGCGTCGGCCCGGTCGTCGCAGCCGGCTGGCTTGCCGCGACTGCAGCCGGCGCGGCAGCCGGTGCGGTTGCAGGTGGGGCCGCTGGTGGGATTATTGGCGCACTGACGAGCTCCGGCGTCCCGGAACGAGATGCCCACTTCTACGCCGAAGGCGTCCGCCGGGGTGGCACCCTCGTCACCGCAAAAGTGGATGACGCCTTGGCGCCGGAGGCTGAAGCCATTCTCAAACGCTCGAATTGGGTCGATCCGACAGAACGTCGCGCCGCCTACGAAAAGCAAGGATGGACGCATTTCGACGAAACGCTCTCGCCCTACGAGGCCAACCAGATCGAGCAGGAACGGCTTCGCTATCGCCGCAATGGTATGTGAGAGTTTCAGGAGGGGCGCCACGGTGGCGCCCCTTCAGTGACGCCCGATACCGCCTTTGATAAAGATCTCGTTTGTAAGACAATTGCCGCGATTAATTTAACGGTCTGCGACATAGATTTCATTCCACCCGCTCAAATTAGTATGCAGAATTCGTAAGCGGGACAGCCAGCCGGCCGTAAGAGCCCCTCGCCCCTTCGTCAGCCGTTTGAAGCCTGAAATCTATCGGCATGCAAAACCTTGCAACTCCGCGCGGGCCCCGTTTCGGCACCGTCCGTCCACGCAGGGAATATCGCAAACCAAGTTTTAACCATTGCCGTCAATTATAATATGGCGCGGCTTGTATAGCGTCCGCGCGTTCCCGTCGGAGACACTCGCATTTTCCGAAAGATTTTACTTTTCCTGATCGTCACCTTGTCTACAATATTTGCGGCCATGCTGATCGCAGTGATTGCAGCGCAGACAAATTGGATCGCGAGTTGGGACAGCGAAATAACGCTCGCCCCTGGCACAGCTAATAAGCTCTAACTGCGATCGCGACATTGCCGTCTCGCGAAGGTCGAATGCAGATGCTCGACTCAATCCTCACCCTGATTGTCATTTTTATCCCGTCTACGCGTTCTTCAAATGGGTTCATCATGACGCGCAAAATGCGGGCACATCCTCAAAATCGGACCAGGCTAGCCGCGGCCTAAAACGCCACTAATTTTCGCGCTGCCGCTCTCCTGTCGATGATGAAAGATTTCCCCGCGCCTGCATTTAAGATCCCGAAAGCCTCCGCTCGACCAGGCATGGTGCAGGACTGCCGTCATTGCCGGACGATCCAAGTTGGGCGCAAATCCTATGGCGTCTCGACCTCGCCGAACGAAGTGAACGACATGAGCGGAAGGTAGCTTGCTCTCAGGGGCGCACCCGCATGGCGCCGCTATCGGACATCCGTTTCTCTCCCTCCCAGCCCGTTCATTAGCGCGTTTATCAGAAGAAGCGGCTGCCAGTCTCCATCCATTGACCTCATGGAACCTCATTGCCGACGAATCGTTTTGTTTTTTGCGAGAGGGCCACGTCGCCATGTTTTCTCGGGGCCCAGGAAAACAAGGAGAAAAATCATGGTGAGCGGCCAACTGAAAGCATTGCTGGGTGTACTTGCGGTAGCAGGCTATCAGAACAGGGAAAAAATCGCGGAATTTCTGAGGGGGTTGAACACGCAGCAGACTTCCGGAGCTAACCGGGATGAAGAAGCGTCCTCCACCCAGACAAGCGCGGCCGACCCACTCGGCAAGCTCGGTGGCGGCAGGGAGTCGGGCGGCATCGGATCTATTTTTGACAGCCTCACCTCAGGAGGAACTTTAAGCGGTGGTCTGAGCGACCTTCTCAAGACGTTCCAACAAAACGGCTTCGGGCAGAAGGCGGAGTCCTGGATCAAGCCGGGGGCAAACGACGACATCAATGCCGACGAACTCTCAGAGGCGATCGGGCCGGAGGTTCTCGATGAATTGGCGGCGAAGACACGTCTGTCGCGGGAAGAGATATTGGCGCGTCTTAGCAAGGATCTACCACAAGCTGTCGATGAACTGACGCCAGATGGGACCATTCCATCCGACCAGCAGGTTTCGAAGCCCTGATATTAATCCTTGCCGGATAGCGCTGACACGCTGTGGGCTGCTTGATCTGTTGAGAAAATGCTCGCCGCGAGAGGTCGGCATACAAAATGTCGCGGACGCTTTCTACTCTCTGGAGCAACAGGAAATTGGAGGCGGCAGGCCCATTTCCGCTGATCACGAAACATCGGTCAAAAGCCGAGGTTCTCATCGCGACCGTAAACCCTACGCAGTTTACTTGCCTGCAACCAGGTGGCTGGGCGTCAGACATGTAGCTCAATGGCATTGGCGGGTTTGGAGATTGCTGCCCGCTACCATTGCCCGGCAAATAAATGTGTAGCAAGGTGCCACCGATGGATGGGGGTACAAGTCCATGAAGCAACCGCACATGCAAGTTGCCCAGGTTCTGATGAAGGGCGCGGGCTTTTATTCATGGTGTCTCCGGGAGAACAGCCTGACTGCTGACAAGGCTTTTGCAGAGATATATGAAATCGATGAAGGAGAACTCGCGCGCGGTGTTCCAGTCGAGTTTATTCTTGAACGTATCGTGGAGGAAGATCGGCCACGGCTGGCCGCTAGAATTCATGAAGTCATCCTGGGGGGAGAACCACTCGTCTCGCCGTATTCAATCGAGTGTCCCAGCGGACGTCGAAAATCCCTTCTGAGTATGGGCTCCTGCTCTCGAGACCTGGACAATCTTCCTTCAATCTATTCCGGGGTCGTACTCATTGAGCAGACCGCTGAGACGAAACTCGAGACGGGTCATCTGGAATCGCAAATAACATCCGCTATAAAAATCGCCAGGAATGCGGGGCTTGAGCTCACCGAACGATACCTTTTTTCGGCGCTGAGATCGATGTCGTCTTCGGAGCTTCAAACGTGAACGAAGGGCGCGTAGTGAGCAGCTTGTGACACCAGCGAGGAGAACGTGAGCCGTACGGCAACCGGCCTTCGGACCTTTCCAATGAGCTTCTGGCACTCGCCCACCGCGTTCGTCGGTGGGGCGCCCGTGGCGATGCTTTCGTGGCAGAAACACAGATTTCATTTCTTTCTAAGCTTCACCGTAATGCCACCGTTTAACCACTGGCGCGTGTAGGCGTCTAGATGAAAGCCGACCCGTTGGTCTGTTGAAATACCAAGAAATTGAGGCAAGCGTGCAATGCCTTGGCCTGCAGTCGAAAGAGATCGTCGACAGCAGAACACGCTGATACGTCTTGCGGCCGATACTCTTTATAGGCAGGCGGCATCAACGATTATGCGGGATGAGCCTGTCGCGGGAGAGCTTCAAGCCTTTCCGCGACAAGTTTTTCCAACTGCCAGAGATTTCGGTCGAAAATGTTGCGCTCCGCCAGATCAAGAACCGTGCGATGCAGATATTCCGCGCAGGACCCTGCCGGTCCGCACGCTTGGGCGATCAGCGCGGCGGCCTCATTGAGAGGCACCTTGTATGTCAGCGGCGACTGCTTCGGGCTTGCCCAGAACGTTAGTACCCGACGGGCGCCCGCCGGCGTCTTGACCGTGACCCAACGTACCATGTCAGACACCTCGGCATACCGGATTTCGCGCGCTAGAAGGTTCCGGAGATCTCGTTTCTTTGTAGCACATGGAAGCTTGAGAACCACGCCGGAACACCTTCCCCCTGGCTGAAGGGCGAGCATCAGGCCAGGCGCGTCCGAGGTGGCACGAAGCCGTTCGATCCTTAGCGAGAACGCACGATGCCAACCGTGGACGACGGCGTTTTCCATGCCCGCCACTTCAAATCCGGGGTTCCACATCAGTGAGCCATAGGCGAATATCCAGATTTCCTCTTCACCAGCTTGCTTCTCTACCCGCTGGACAAGTTCGTCGAGTTGTTCGGGCGAGATTGGCGTCCAGTCCGGCTCCGGGCCTTCCTCTTCGACGACTCTGAACGACCTGGCAACGAGTTCCGAGGTCAGATACAAGGTCGCTGGCGATCGTGTGTTGACGGAAGATGGTCTCGGCATTCGGAAAACCTGTCCTGAGATGTTCGCCGCCGAGTTCACCGGTGGCGTTTGGAGCGGCTTCTGCCTTTATGAGGCGGGCGGGACGTCGACCACCGCGCGGAACGTGATCTCCACGATCTGTTCAGGGAAGGCCAGCGCGCCCACTCCGATCAGGTTGCTCGCTACCGGCGGCGTATCTGTACCGTACATCTCCTTGCGGACCTTGGCTCCGGCTGCGAACGCGCTCGGGATGTCGAGAACAAAAAGTGTCTCTTCCACAACGTCATTGAGAGAGGCGCCGAATTCGGCGAGCAGTTTCCCGGCATTGATGTAAGTCTGACGGATCTGCGCTTCCATCTGCGTGAAGTCGACTGGCCGGCCTCCGGCGTCAAGGGTTGCGGGCGCCACGAGCTTTCCATCGCCATCGTGGCTGAGCTGTCCCGAGATATAGATCGTGTCCTTGATCTGGACAGCCTGCGCGTATCCGAAAGCCTGCTCCCAGGCCACGCCGTGGTTTACGATTTTCCTGAGAGATTTGGTGGTCGACATGATTAGTTCCAATCGTGAAGTGGCGCTTTCCGCGCGTATGGATATCTGAATTTGGGAGACCGGGGTATGGGGGAACGGCAAGTTCCCGCGATGTCGTTCAGGACCGGATGAAGGCCAGCAGATCGGCGTTCAGCACATCGGCATTGACGGTGAGCATGCCATGCGAGAAGCCGGGATAGGTCTTCAGTGTGCCGTTTTTCAGCAGCTTGACCGACTTGTGAGCGGAGTCGGCGATCGGAACGATCTGGTCGTCTTCACCGTGCAGAACAAGCGTCGGAACGCTGATATTCTTCAGGTCCTCGGTCTGGTCGGTTTCAGAGAAGGCCTTGATGCCGTCGTAATGGGCCTTTGCGCTGCCCATCATGCCCTGACGCCACCAGTTCTGGATCACGCCTTCATGCACGGTCGCGCCATCGCGGTTGAAGCCATAGAACGGGCCCGCCGGTACGTCGCGGAAGAACTGCGCACGGTTTGCGGCAAGCGCGGAGCGGAAGCCGTCAAAAACTTCCATCGGCAGACCTTCCGGATTGGCTTCAGTCTTCAGCATCAGCGGCGGCACGGCGGAAACGAGAACCGCCTTGGCGACACGGCCGGCGGGTTCGCCATGCTTTGCGACATAACGGGCAACTTCGCCGCCGCCGGTGGAATGGCCGATATGCACGGCATTCTTCAGATCGAGCGCTTCAACGACCGCAAAGGCGTCGGCGGCGTAGTGGTCCATGTCGTGACCATCGGCAACCTGGGCGGAACGGCCATGACCACGGCGGTCATAGGCGACAACACGAAAACCCTTGGAAACGAAGAACAGCATCTGCGCATCCCAGTCATCGGACGAGAGCGGCCAGCCATGGTGGAAAACGATCGGCTGGGCATCCTTTGGGCCCCAGTCCTTATAGAAGATTTCGGTGCCGTCCCTGGTTGTTACAGTGCTCATGCTCTTGGTTCCTTCGGTGGCGGTAGTGGCGGAATCACTCTTGGCCGCGAAGCCGAAAACGGGAGACATCGCTGTAACGGCAACGGCCGTACCTGCGGTTAGCACCAAGTTCCGGCGTGTGATAGATGTGATATTCGTGGTCATCTCGCGTCCTGCGATTTCGTTTTGAAAACTTCAGGCGACGCTGTGTTCGTCTGATAGGAGCGATATTGCCGTGGCCAGCGTCCATCTACAATTGATTGAATAGTGTCGAGTTTATTTCATATTTTGCAATAATCCGGACACGGAGTGTGGGGTAATGCTCCTAGCTCCGCCGATGGTCCCGGGGAACAGGCAGATGCCAAGTCTCTTCGTCTCCGTTTGCGGGAGCACGATATCCTTTATGAAGCTTGGAGACTCCGTAGAAGTGGCCGATTGCACCACCACGATCGGAAATGACCAAAGTTTGCCTTGGTCCACGGACATACCGGGCGAAGCGAAAGACAGGTTTTGTCCGCACGCAGAATTGAGAACCTCCCGTAGAGGACACCGCGCGATGCAAGCGTGTTGTCACGGCGGGCGACTGATCAACGACATGGGAGGAAACGAAAAGCGACCGTCTGACGTCATCAGTCTTCAGCGCCCGACGGATTCACCGGGATAATTCAACCGGGCTGCCGGCCAAGACACTCATGAATCTGAGAGACTACAGCGGCACCCTCGCCCACGGCGGCGGCGACACGCTTGGTGGATCCTGCCCTGACATCACCGATCGCGAACACATTTTGAACACTCGTCTCGAGTGGAAGAACGGATGTGCGTACAGAAGAAGCCCTGCCCGTCATGACGAATCCCTTGTCGTCGACGTCGACATCGGAGCGTAACCATGACGTGTTCGGATCAGCGCCAATAAATAGGAAAAGGTGCCGGACCTTGAAGGTTCGTTCACCACCTGATTGACGGTGTCGCATCACGGCCCCGCTCAGACCAGTCGAGCGGTCTCCCTCGAGGGCAACAATCTCGCTGTCGACATGGATTTCGACATTGGACAGCGCCCCGATACGGTCAATAAGATAGCTGGACATCGTATCTTTGAGAGGTCTTCGGACAACAACATGGAGCTGCCGGACCCTGGGAGCAAGGAAGACAATCGCCTGCCCTGCCGAATTCCCTCCTCCGACGAGGACGACCTCTTCACCTTCGCATAGTTTTGCCTCGATAGGAGACGCCCAATAGGAGACACCCGACCCTTCGAATTCGGCGAGATTTGCCAACTGCGGGCGGCGATAACGCGCCCCGCACGCGATCACCACGGTCCGCGCATCGACGCTCCGTTCGCCATCGAGACCCAACCGCAATATTGAACCAGTTCCCAATGGTGATTGGGCAGCCCGCAGGTCAATAACGGGAATAGGCAAAGCAACCTCGACCCCGAATTTTATCGCCTGGTTGAGGGCACGCGCCGCAAGATCTTGCCCGGAAATTCCCGCAGGGAAGCCAAGGTAGTTTTCGATCCGTGCGGACGCTTCCGCCTGGCCGCCTGCGGATCGTTCGTCAATTGCCAGGACGCTCAAACCTTCGGAGGCCGCGTAGACGGCGGCCGCCAGGCCGGCCGGGCCGGCGCCGATGATTGCAACGTCGTAGACGGTACCGGAAACGATCTCCTGTGCGACGCCCAGACAAACTGCCGCCTCGTTGTCTGTCGGATTCTTCAAAATGGCGCCGCCGGGGCACACCATCAGTGGCAGTTCTTCTCTCAAGATACCCAGTCGATGGACAAGATCGCGGCCTTGTCCGTCGGCGTCAGCGTCAAGCGCGACATACGGATATCCGCTTCGCGCCAGAAAGCCTTGAAGGCGGATAAGGTCGGCACTGCCCGGTTGACCTATCAGTACAGAACCGGCACCGCCCTGATCTATCAGGGCGACGCGCCGAAGTATAAACGCGCGCATCACGATCTCTCCGATATCGGCCGTGCCGATGATCAGAGCTCTAAGACGCGGGGCGTCGAATGAAACGGCCATGCACCCCTCCGTACCGGCACGCCCACTCGCCAGGGATGGCCTGCCCGATAGCTGGCTGACCTCTCCGGAAAATTGACCCGTCGTATGTCGGGTCACGGGAACGCTGGATGACAGGCCGTCCTGGCGCAAAACCTCAATCGATCCTTCGAGCACCAGCCAGGCGGGTGCGTGCCTCTCGCCGACATTGAAAATCATCTCACCGGGCAGAAAGTACCGCGGTTCGTCATCAGCGAAACGTCTTGCCGTCGCAATCTGTTGCGGATCGAGTGCCGGAAACATCTGGTGTTCACGTGAGCCTGCGACGGTCATTTCTGTTCCATCTCAGTAGTAGCGGGGAATCGGGCCGCGTTGGGGCGTCTGGTCCGGCAGATCCACGAATGCCTCGTCGATATAGCACCAGCCCCAACCCTCAGGAGGATCGTAACCTTCTATGATGGGATGGCCGGTCTCGTGAAAGTGCAAGGTCGCATGCTTGCCGACCGATTGATCACAGCAGCCGACGTGGCCGCATTGACGGCAGATCCGCAAGTGGAACCACTCCATGTTCTCCTTGAGGCACTGCTCGCAACCGATCGTCCTCGGAGTGACCGACCGGACTGTGGATTTGTGGTTGCATCCGCTCATGACCATGCTCCATCACCATACCAATGAGAGTATCCCAGTTGTTGAGAACTCATTTCTCGTTCCTCAGCGCCCTGCGACGCCCGTCCACGCCGTGCGATGGGGATCCGGGTTCATGTGCAAGGCTCTTTGATGCAATCGATCGCTCATTGGGCCAGCCGTTACTCTTCGATGAAGAGGTTATGCCCCGCTGAGCGGGAGTGCGATACCAGACTATGGTGTAGGTGGCTGATGGTCTGATCAGCGTACCGTAGCGAAAGGCTGGCTCCATCAGCATCCACGGGGCCAGTCCCGTTGTCGCAATCTTTCTCATCGACAGCCGATGTTCGCGACTTTGCAAATACGCCCGCGACAAAGCCGCCACCCCGGCGGCAAGGAGTTCGCGCTTCTAAGCCGGACTGGCATTGTCTCCTCTCTGATCAAACCGCGCAATGTTGCTGGAAAAGTGTACGACTGTTCGCCTTGAGGGTAGCGCTGGCGTTATAAGTTTCTGGCAAACACTTATAACCTTGACACGCGTCCGTGTCGTTATAAGTTTTTGGCAAATCCTTATAACTGCATTTCGGGCACGAGAGGAAACAATGCTGAGAGAGATTGATATCAGCTACCGCACAATGTTTGCGGAGTTGACACAACGAACGCTCGACGCCCAATTTGTGGCGGACTTTCCCTTAGAGGGATGGTTCGTGACTGTAACCGTCAAAGATCGCGACTACTGGTATTTCGACCTCCCGACTCCTGAAGGCAAGGACAAACGAAGATATGTCGGCCCGCACTCCGACGAGGCGATTACAGCACGCGTGAAGGCCCACAAGGAGATCAAGGACAACATTCGGGAGCGCAGACGCATGGTCAGCACCCTGCGTCGCTCCGGCCTGCCCGGACCAGACCCGTTTGCGGGCGCTGTCACGCGGGCCTTGGCCGATGCTGGATTGTTCCGGTTGCGCGCTGTTCTTATCGGGTCGGTGGCATTCAGCACCTATGCCGGGATGCTCGGCGTTCGCCTGCCATCGGCAGTTATGCAGACAGGCGACGCCGATTTCGCGCAGGACTTCGCCATTTCGGCCGAGGTAAAAGACAGCCTGCCGCCAATCCTGGAGGTTCTTCAGTCAGTCGATCCCGATTTTCGAGCAGTGCCGCACCAGGCGGACCGGGCCAAAATCGTAGCCTTCCAGAATGCCAGGGGCTACCGCGTTGAGTTCCTGACTGGAAATCGGGGATCGGAGGAATACACAGGCAAGACGTCGCCTATGCCTGCACTCGTTGGCGCTTCGGCGGAAAACCTGCGATTCCTTGATTACCTGATCTACGAGCCCGTCCGCACGGTGCTTCTCTTCCGCGAAGGCGTGAACGTACTTGTCCCAGCCCCGGAGAGGTACGCTGTCCACAAGCTGATCATATCGTCTCGAAGGCGGTCGGACGCTCTTGGACGGCTGAAGGCAGACAAAGACCTCTCACAGGCCGCCTTGCTCTTCCAAGCTTTGGTGGAGACGCGCCATAATGACGAACTGGCCGATGCATGGGAGGAAGCATGGGATCGGGGAGACGCCTGGAAAGAGGGCATAGTCAGCGGCCTTCGGAGACTACCCAAGAGCGGAGTGAAAGCCCTCGAAAATACGCTCGGGCCCGAGATGCTACAAAGCGTGCTGCAAAGGTAAAGATCGGCAAGCCGTAGGACTGCGCGTCGATATTTTCTTCTGGACGTAATGGCGTCACCTTACCGCCCAGTTTGTTGACTCGGTCTTCGGGTTGTCGTGCCTAAAGCGTCGCGTGCTTCGGACGCCATCGGTTCTTGTCACCGCCGAATAACAGTGGCCGTAATGCCGTTCGGATTTTTCCTAACCGCGCCCATTTCGGAGGGGAGAAGGGTATCTGGAATGACGCCCTTCCCTGTAGACGGGTTGGAAATGGCCGCTACGCTTCGGCCGGTCTGGCGCAATCCACTGTCCACCCATCGGGCCGTCGCTGTCGCTGCCTTGCTCACGGTCGCCAGGCTGGCCGATCGGCACGGGGGGCGCACCTTCGTCATTGTTGGTGATGATATCCTCGTCCTTGGCTCTCGGCCGCCATGTTGAGCCGCGTGTGGCTTTCCGGTCGTCCGGCCGGCCTACGGTATTCGGGTTCAAATCTCTCATGATGGTCTCCTTTCCCAAGGCGAACCCTCAAGGCGCGCGGATGTTCCGGTGCTCGGAACTCGAATCGAGGCGGTTGCATTTGGGCACCAGAAGGAGGGGTGCTATGCCAGACTATGACGTAAAGCCGTACACCGTCGAGGAACTTCGACAGGAATACTCGGTCAGCCTGCCTCAGGCGGTGGAGGTGCAGGATCGTTTCGGCGGAGACCGGCGGACCATCAAAAAACTTATGAAACGGTGTCCCGTTCGCGGTGATGAGCACTAGGAATATGGCAAGGATGTTCCCAAGGAAGAGTTACTCCTGCCCGGCACACGCCCGTAATCTCATGCGCGGGCGGTGCCTGCGGAAGCACTCGTTGCACGGCTGGCATCTCTCAATGAATACCAGGCTTGTGCTGGATAGGGACTGCAAATCGTCTGTCATCCGTTGGCGCTGTCGTTGAGTTTAAGTGACATTCCGTAGATAGTGACATGAACGTCAACGAGACGTTTCATGTGATCGATGTCCGTCGCCGCATAGCGAAGGCCGCGAAGGCCATAGGTGAGCGCCGCCGCAAACTCAGCCCGAGAAACGGGTAGCGTCCAGTTCGAGACGTGCTCTTCCAGAATCCGAACCAGAAACTGTTGAAACCGCTCGTAGACCTCCCGAACCGCCGGAAACCGGAAATCAAAAAGGTCTGCGGCGTCAGGATGGGCTGAAGCCAGTTCCACCCCGTGTAGGCCCCAAACGGTACAGGCATGCAACAATTTCCCATCAACGGACTCAATCTGGTCGACGGCATGCTGGATCTTTGCGAGGGATCTTGCGTCCATCATCTCAATGACGCGGCTGAAAATCGCCTCTTTGTCCGGGAACAGGAGATAAAGCGCGGGCCGGGAGATACCTGCGGCTCTTGCTATGTCGCCCATCGTTGTGCGTGCGAAGCCGTAGCGCACAAAAACATCCTCCGCCGCGACAGCAACCTTCTCTTCCCGGTCTGAAAATCTTTCCATTCCCGATTCTTGACATAATAACAAAAACTGTCAATCTTTGACATTTGAGCGAATTTTGTCAGAAAGTCATATCATGGAACTTTATACCCTCTCGCCCCAAATCCTGGCAGACGCGGCTGAACGGCTCGGCGGCAATCCCGTCGTGATGATAAATCTTCTCCGCTTCCGCGAAAGTCCTCACTATCCGAGCGGGTTCGTGGATATGAAAGAGACGTCACGGGCAGCATACTACGAAGGCTATGCTGGCGTTTTCCAGGAGGTCGCATCAAAACTCGGGATTATCTCCGAACGTCTTTACGTCGGATCCAGGGTCATGACGTTAGTCTCGACCGAGGACGAACAGTGGGACGACATCGTGATGATACGCTACGACAGCTTTTCGGACCTGCTTTCAATCATCAGGCATCCGGACTACCTTTTGCGTGCCGAGCCCCACCGCCAGGCCGCAATCGCGAACTGGCGGTTCATTGCAAGCCAATGAACACCGCAACTCGGTGGCCGCGAGCATTCTGCCGACGTTCCCATAGCCAATTTGCCATGATCGGCCAGTCAAAGCGCCCCGCCCTGATTATTGTAGTGCACCGCGATGGTCGCTCGGGCGGGCGCCCGTAGCGCATCGTCGTTCGAATGATGTCCTGGATCAAGGTATGTGCAGCAAACGACAGCGCACGGACTACTTCGTTCGGATGCGGGGTTCGACGTGGACGCGACGCAAGCTGCGACATGCCTAAGCGGTTTCGGGAACAGCAGGCCAGCCCCGACGTTGTCAGGATTAACCCGCGAGATCGCGCTGTGGAGCGCTTAAGACCGGTTTTGCTGGACCTTGCAATCGGAGAAAGCTGACGATGAAATTCAATCTCGAGCGCTTTGTGACGGCGCAGCAAAACATTTACGAGGTGGCGCTCAGCGAATTGCAGGCGGGACTGAAGCGCTCACACTGGATGTGGTTTATCTTTCCGCAACTGCGTGGCCTTGGCCGTTCGGAAACTGCGCGCTTTTACGCGATCTCGGGTCGTGCGGAAGCGGAGGCGTATTTGACGCATCCTATGCTTGGATCACGCCTCGTCGAGTGTACGACCGCCATGCTGCGGCACACCGATCTGAGCGCGCATGACATTCTCGGATCCCCGGATGATCTCAAATTTCGATCCAGCATGACGTTGTTCGGAGCTGTTGCTGAACGGGATTTACCTTTCCAAGCCGCACTGGACATGTTTTACGCAGGAGACCGTGATGAGAGCACGCTTCGGCTGCTGTAGTAGAAATAACGCTCGCCGACGCTGCCAGCATATTGGATGTAGCACGAGCCGGCGAAGGTCGTCATGACCAGTCGGGCAGACTTTGGCCGCCGTTAAGGTTCATTGTTTCGGACCCGTGCTACCGATGTCAGATCGCTTATTCCTCGTTGGGCATGCAGTCACGCGCAAATTTCGGCAGCGGGCTCCCCTCGTGGCATCGTTCGAGAATGCGTTTGGCTTTATAAAGAGCAAACGGTGCCGGTAGCGCACTCGTTCTTTGCGCATCGATCATCTTCTCTAGCTGCAGGATGGCCCGTTCCAACGGGTTAGCTGTAGTTCGTATGGGTCGCGGGAAATATCGAGCATGACCCGAGTTGATTGACATCATGTCACCTCATCGGTTGTTGTTATGGCCGGATACATTATGACAAAGACGACATATGCGCGGCGTGGAATTCAACAATGCGCCTTGTGGTAAATGAAAGTTTGCAGTCGTTCCGATTTGAAGCTCCGTCTGATTTCGCTGTCAGTTCCGGAGGGTAAATGCCACAAGAGATAGAGGGCACTTGTTCTTCGCTCGGCAGGAATTGGCCGTGATGGTTTTCTCCGACCTCAGGAATGAGTCCAACTAAATTCTCCATCCACTTCGAAGTCCGCCTGCGGCGCCTAGTTAAAGCGGTATTCCGACGCGCAAGTGATCATTGGTTTTCATCCTGCTTTGATCACGGGTCCGGAATACCGCTGTCTGCTCGTTGCCGCCGTTTGAGTCAACGCCGGGCTCTGTGAGCCATTTTTTTGGCGCGATTGCCGCAGGTGGACATGTCGCACCAGCGCCTTGAAGCGTTCTTTGTCCGGTCGATAAACAGCCAGTGACAATCGTCGGGTGGGCATTGCTTCAGCCGGGAGAGTTCGTCGCCTCGAAGCAGGTCGAGCGCGGACCACGCGATGGTGCCGGTCACGCGATAGGTACCCTCAAAATGCCATGTGCACGGCGTCCCGGAAAGCGAAGCGTGGCGCAGAGACAGCGCAGCAACGTCGCGTATGACGTCCAGATCCAGCCGAGACGGATCGAGATCGTTAGCTATCGCCGATCCCGCGGCACCAATCGCCTTGCGAAGCGCGAGCACCTGCTCGAGCAGTATATCTTGCTCCTGCGGCGATACGACGAAGTCGCCGTCGACCAGGCCGACTTGCTTCGACCATGCCACAACGTCATCGAAGCTTGCCAAATGGTCGAATTCCCGGCTCGTGTTACGCCAACTGATGGTGTTGGAGAGATCAAGGGCGAGATTGCCGGAGACGCGGTGGGGCAGTGACATCATCGTCGCTTTCTTTTCTTGGTCAGCGCGATTGCGCTGGAATGCGCGCCGTTCCCGATGCACAGAGGTGGGACCATCTGGAGACCGGCCGGCCCTTGCTGCGGCCGGGAGATCCCGATTTTCTTGCGGAGTTCCATCACCCTAGGCAGGGCTTGCTCGCGGCTCAACGAAGGCTCGGATCATTCACCAGAATGCGATGCAGCTCGATGCGCTCGGGCAGTTCGATCAGGAACTCGGCGTCGCGATCGAGATGATGAACCTTGACAGGATCGCCCTTTGTAAAGGCGGTCATCGTCTCGATGTCCGGCCAGTAGGAGATAGTCGTGAACCACGTTTCCTCGTCCCGATCCTCCCGAAAAAGCTGGACGCCGAGGGCAATCTCCTCAAGCGGAGGAATGCCCTCGGCTCGCAAATAGGGCTCGTAGCTGTCCGCCACCTCGCGGCGCGTACGGCCGCGCCAGATGCGTGCAATTGTGGGCTTCGTAACCATGCATGTCTCCTCTCGTTGCGGGCTACGTTCAAAGGCGCGATCATCGGAAGGTCCGGGCAAGGAAATCGCGGACGAGCGGCAACGCCTGTTCGAGATGGGTTTCCAGCAGCCAATGCCCGGCCTCGCTGAGAATGTGCAACTCCGCGTCCGGGAGATCGCGCCGGTAAGCTTGCGCCGACGCCTCGGGCATATAGCCGTCCTGCGGGCCCCACACCACCAGGGTCGGAGGGCGGTGCTCACGCAGATAGGCTTGATAGCGAGGGAACCAGTCGAGGTTTTCCTCCAGCTTTTCCATCAGGCGGACTGCCACCATTTTGCGTGTCGGCGTATCCATGAGCGGCCAATGGAGCTTCCAAAGGTCGGGAGGGAAGAGGCTTGCCACTTCTTCAGAGACTTCACCGACGAACTCCTCGCGAAATCCGTCTTCGCTTACGGCCTCCTCGAGAGGGCGGTGCTTCTCGGGCGACTTGTCGGCCCACCACGCTTTGATCGTCTCGTATTTAGGGCCGAGCACGTCTTCATAGATGTCACCGTTCTGGATGATCAGCGCGGCGATCCGCTCCGGGTGGGCTATGGCATGCCGCAGACCAATCTGCGAGCCATAGTCGTGGAGCCAGAGCGCGTAGCGCTCCAGTCGGAGCGCCTCAGCGACGTTTTTGAGCACCTCGGCGTAAGCGTCGAAGTCATATCCGAACTCGGCGGGATCAGGCGTGTCGCTGTAGCCAAAACCCGGCCAATCGAAAGCTACCGTGCGCCACTGATCGGCGAGCGCCGGCATCAGCCTGCGGTACTGATAGGACGAACACGGGTATCCGTGGGGCAGGAGCAGAACGGGCGCGTCCATCGGCCCCGCTTCCCGGAGGAACAGGGAGTGCGTTCCAATGGTCATCTGCCGGTGGGTTATATTGCATCTGTTCACGCGTTCGCTCCTGACAGCTCCCCATCTCCCGGAACCATCATAACTCGTTTAGCCGGTTCCGGTTCCGTCGTCGTGACGCACCGGGTTCGGCCCAGCGCGACCGGGCGGACCTATCAAGACCACGGCTCCCCACGCACGCTTCTCCAGACCAGACGACCATTCAGTCTCGATTTCAAAATGGGAGCATGAAAGACGCAGGGTGGTTCGAGATCACATGTCCAGACGCTGTGGCAGGAACCGAATATTGCTTTGTCCTGACTGACGGACAACGGGTGAAAGACAAGGCTTCGTGGGCGCAGAAGGACGATGTCAATGGACCATCGCTCGTCACCGATCCGGATTGTTACATTTGGCGAAACGTCGGCTGGACGGGACGACCGTGGGAGGAAACAGTAATTTACGAATTGCATGTCGGAACCTTCACGCCGGAAGGGACGTTCGAAGCGGCGGTTGGGAAGCTCCCTCATCTTGCGCAGCTGGGAATTACCATGATTGAGGTGATGCCGGTTTCCCACTTCGGCGGCAACCACGGATGGGGCTACGATGGCACTCTGGTTTACGCTTTTCATGCCGCATACAGCTCTCTGTCAGCGAAGCATGACCGCCGGGCTATTGTTAAAATGAAAGTGCCGCACGAGAGACATGGCCACGCCGCAATATGCCCTTGCCACTAGCCATAGCGTGAACCACAATCCGCGTTTCGGTCGACCCCGCGCGCCGTTGGCCGCACGCGTCGCAAACTGCGATCGTGCCTACAGCTCGCCTGCGGTCAACCGCAAGCGACTAGCCTGGGTGATTATAATTAGACCTATCGGTTGTCCTCGAGCCTTCTTTCGGGGAGAAATTTGTTCTACCTCCCCGTGAGGATGACCCGAAAGATAATGTTTCGTCCTTTTGACGCTGCACAATCTGCGCTTCCTGAGCCGCCTGCAAGAACATGTCGCGAGCCCAGTCTGGGCCTTGACGTCCAGCGAGTGCGGCACGGCAAGCGCTCCTTGCACGTACATAAGCGGGGCCTCTTTTGTCCGGCCATTCATCCAATAGGAAAATGAGAGCATCAAATGGGCCGTCGACGGTGTGTCGACCACCTTCTGTGCTTAAAATCGTTACGGGACTACTCCATCGGGAATTAGACATCAACGTGTTCCTCCAATTCACGTCTAACGGTCGGCTGCACTCCCTGTTCCTCAGACAGACTCAATTATTCTACTCTGACCCGATGCCCTGTCGAGGAGTCCTTGCTGCCGGTTGATCCAGATCATCTTTAGACTCGCGGCGCAGAAGATGGTGAAAGCTCCTTACAACATTCTTGATCTCGACGTTTATTCGCCAAACGGAAGTTCAATATCTTCGCGGTTTCTATTTGCGCCCTCGATTAGGACCGCTTTGAGCCGGTCCGCATCTGTTTCCGGCAGCATCCCCGCCCCAACGCGGATAGCTTCTTGCCACGCCGGCCCACGCTCCCATGCTTCGTTGTAGACGAGGGCCAAATCGGCAGATCGCCTTGTCTGCTGCAGTGCCTCAAAAAGCAGCGCGGCTTGACGAATGTCCTTCTCTCGCTTCGCTGGCCCTTGCCCGTCAGTGTGACGGCGGCTAGCGACTATGAGCTTGTGGACCGCATATCGAGTTGGATCGGGGACAACGACTGGGATGCCGCTTCGGTGGAGCAGTGTTGTCCTTACGGGTTCCCTTATGAGAAAATCGAGAAAGCGTAGTGGATCCGCGCTGGCACCGCCGAGCGCGGGCATCTTCGCCGGCTGATCGGTGTAGTCGTCCGAGCCGCGGTTCGATGTCAAGAATTCCACCCTGTAGCCGCCGGCATTCTGAAATGCCGACGAAGCCGCTGACCCCGATCTATGGGGAACGGGCCGGAAACTGGCGTCGACCTCCCGCAGCAACTCCAGGATCGGAGGCAGACTATCTTCAACCTCTCGACTGATGGCATAATCTTGAGCGATATCCGCATCGCCGGTCAGTATGGCAGCCATGGGAAGGCGCACGCCCAGCAGCCCCGAATAGCATTGAAAGGCCACCGTGCCGATGAGAACGCCACGAAGTCGAAAGAGACCACCATTGGCCAGAGCTTCGACGATATCGCCCGACATCACGTCGGGGGAAATCATGCCGCCTTCGCGGGTCAGGGTATTTACCAACCGCCTGCGAGCGCGGAGATCGTCCTTGTCGCGCTTATGATCAGATACGCGCTGCGCTATATCCGGATCGTCAGCAGGGCCGACATAACGACGTTTCGTACCACCGTGTCCATCCGGGATGTCAAAATACCAATACTTTCGTCCCTTGATGTTCGCCGGGGTGAATCGACCCTCCGGAGGGAAATCGGCCGTCCAGGCGGCGTCGAGCGAGCGCTGACCTAGCTCGGCGAGCATAGTTTGGTACATGAGATCAACGGATTTCATAAGCTCGATTCCGACGTTATACTGTTTTTCAAAAACAGTATAACGCTCAAGAGGAGAGCGCAAGGGACCTCGTTAAATAAGCAAGCCCCATCTCAGTTGAACAAGCGCGAGCTGTAGAGCCAAGGCACCAAGTGGCCGAGAAATCAGCGCAGAGACTGACAGGGAGGTGCTGCAGATAACGCTGGCTTGCGATCGAACACTTCTCTCGAAAGTGCGATTGTCGTTGCTTGAGCAGTTTTCGAATATCTGTAGAAGAGTTCGCTTAATTGATAATCGACGCGACCTGAACTAAGGGCGTTTCCGATTGGCTCATGAGGACAGCCCTCAGGCGGCCAGGGCAAGGGGATATCCGGCCAGCTGTGAGAATTTCTGGGCAATTTCGAATGCGGTACCGTGGTCGATTTCCATCTCATCCAGAAACTGGTGCCAATCGCTGGGCCGCAGCTCATGTGGACGACGTGGCAAAGCTCTACATGCTGGCGGTCGCGCGCGCCGAGCCTGGCGCGCGCTATCATGCTGTCGCCGAAGAAGGCGTTGTCGCGCGCGAGATCGCCGAGGTTGTCGCCAGCGGACTTGGACTTCCTACCGCCTCCCTCACGAAAGAAGAAGCAGAGACCCATTTCGGCTGGTTCGCCATGTTCGCAGCGGCGGACATTACGGCTTCGAGCGCGCTGACGCGGCAGAAGCTAGGGTGGCAGCCGAGTGGTCCCAGCTTGCTCACTGACCTCAAAAACAATGACTATTCGGGACGCAGGCCTGAGTTCGGAAATACTGACTACGATCGGAGCACAAGACCGACCGCGCACGCGCAGTGAACCTGGAGCGCAGCAAGATCTACCAGATTGTTGGACCGCCAGCTCGCTTTGTCACCAGGCATGTGCGGGTCGGCCTCATAGCGAGGTCGTCGTTTCCCAATTAAGACGACATTGCCTCATCAGGTTTATGTCGATGGGCGGGAGGATTTTATATCTCGGTGACGATCTTGCCAACGTGGGATCCCAACTCCTCGTACCGGAACGCCTCCGCCAGTTCCTCAAGCCTGAAACTACGGTCGATGACCGGCCTGATGACATGCGTGGCCAGAAACTCGACGAGGTCAGCCTAGACTTGCCAACTTAGCGCAGGGCCACCTCGGTCTTCTCATCCTTGAGCGCTTTTATAAAATGCGATTTTCCAGTCCCCTCGAGCCATTCCTCGAGCGAAGTCAGATGACCAAATTCCCGCTCGAGGTGGGGGATATCTGCTGCCCCCGCGAGCAAACCGGAATCCAGAAGTTCGGCAAGGCGGTTGAGGAAAGGATTTTGGGCGAGCAAGTCTTCAGGAAAACGGTTATAGACGATCGCTTTCCCCGCTGCTTTTGTGAAGGCCTGTTCAATTTCCTTGCCGGTCACAGATGCACCTGCCAGTTCGATCGCCTTCCCGGCAAAACGATCCGGAGCAATCAGGATGTCGGCGTTGATCCGGCCGAGGTCGTCCACCGCGATCATCTGCATGGACTGCTCCGGCCGCATGAAGAACGTGAATTCGCCCTGTGGGAGCCCCATGCCGGGCAGAAGCATCATCTCCATAAAGCTTGCCGGACGCGTTATCGTACTCCTTATCGGAAGGCTTCGCACATAAGCTTCAATTCGGGACTTGCTGTCGAAATGTCCCATTCCTGTCGGACCCTTTCCCGCCGCCCCGCCGGAAGAATAGACGAGATGCCCGACGGCCTGCCGAAGTGCGCTGTCTGCAATCGCCTTGCCTTGCCAGACTTCCTGCTCATCCGTGATCTCACCTGCCGGTGAACTGGTCTGGACACTGAACACGCCGACAATTCCGGCCATTGCCCGGTCGATCGAGGCAGAATTAAACAGATCGCCAATTACCAGGGAAATACCTTCGGCCACCAGAGCCCTCGCTTTGACGTTTTCGGGATTGCGAACAAAAGCCCGCACCTGTCTCCCCTTCGCTTTCAGTGCGCGCGCAACCGCCCCCCCTTGTTGCCCTGTCGCGCCAAAAACGAGAAATTCTCCAGTGTGATCCACTTTAGTTACCATCCGTAATTAATGACGGTTATCAAATGATACTGATTGCAAACCGGCGCAAGACGGCACATTTTTGATCGTTGGTTACATCGTCATAACCATTGAAGGAGTTCGTTCTTGCCGCGTGAAATCAATGGCCGTCCTGTTATCGAAACCGCGCGGGGGCCTGTCCTGACGCCATGCGCTCCCGGTAGCGTCCTGGCCCGTCTCGGCGACAAATGGACTATTCTGGTCGTATCCATGCTCGCTCTGTCGCCTGATGCACCGATGCGGTTCGGCGCACTCCGACGCGGCATCCCGGACATTTCGCAGCGGATGCTGACGCTAACACTTCGTAGTCTTGAGCGGGACGGTCTTGTTGCGCGTCATTACTATCCTGAAGTGCCGCCGCGGGTTGAGTATGAATTAACGGCTCGCGGCAGATCAATGCTAGAACCGTTGGCTGCCTTCACAGGCTGGATTAGGGATACCTGGCAAGACATTGAGGCCTCGCGGAAGGAATTCGATGAAGTTGAACGAAGCGGAACAAGCGCCAGGACGCCTTCGCAGTGAAGATGCAGCGGGGGCCAAACTGCTACCGCTGCCCGAGCGGCTGCGAACTGCCCCGAAGAGGCACCGCGAGACTACCGCGCGGGGTGCCGGCCGCCTCATGGCTTTCGTTCAGGAAGGCGGGTACATCATCGCAAGCATCATGCCGTTTACGGTCGGCTGGCTGCGCGGGCATTCGGACGATTTGTCAAAAGCCTGCTTCATGATAGCTGTCGGGATCGGCCTGCTTATCGGGTTTGCAATGCGATTTTCTCCCGAAGGACGCATTGATTGAGAGCGTTTGCGAACGGGCGATCTCAGCGCTCGACGTTGCAAAAACCATTTCGTCTGATTTAAGAGAATGGAAGTTTCGCGAATGCGGTTTTGCCGCTTCGACGACAGGAGTGTTGAGGGTGCGATGAAGCAGGAAAAACAACGGCTGAACTACGTCCTGTTTCTGGTTGCGGGATCAGGACTGGTGACCATCGCACGCGCAATGACGCTCTCATTCCTGGCCATCAAGCTGCAACAGTCGTTCGGGCTCGGTCCAGCCGTTATCGGTGCGCTGCTTGGTATTGGTCCGCTCTTGGGGGCTGTCGCGGCTCCTTTCGCGGGTTCCATGTCGGACAGGGTCGGTCGCAGGACTATGCTGACGCTTGCCCTTCTTTCCATGGCGCTTGCGTTGATCGGCATGGGATTGGCCGAAACCGTCATCGCCTTTTGCTTTGCCCAGATCGTTGCCGCAGTCGCGCTTGCGATCTACGAGCCGATATCGCGCGCGCTGATGAGCGACGTGTGCCCGCAGCCTCTGCGCCTCAAATATTTCTCATGGCGCTACACCGCAACGAATGCCGGCTGGGCCGTCGGCCCGCTGATCGGCATTGCCGCGGGCGCGGCCTCCACCACTCTTTTCATCATTGCAGGCGCTGTCTATGTGGCGTTCGCCACCGCCTTGCACCTGTTGCATGTGCCCATTTATCAACGTGATGAGGTTCCTCAGGCAACCGCGCCCGTCCCATTGCTGGAGAGCCTGAGGGCGGCGATCTGCGATCCCCGGCTGGCCTTCTTTGTTGGTGGCGGCACCCTGCTGATGGCGGTTTATGGCCAGTGGTCAGCGACGCTCGCTCCGTACCTCACCAGTCATGTCGCGGGAGGTATCGAAATTTATGCCTATCTCGTTTCGATCAATGGCGCAGTTGTGCTGATTGGAAATCCATTTGCCCGCAGGTTTCTCGAACGCGCGGGCGCTCTCAACGGTCTCGTGATCGGCTGCATTTTGTTTGCCTTGGGTGAAATCGGCTTCATGGGCGCCGCCGGGTTTTGGGGGCTTGCGATTGCAATGGTTGTCTTCACGATCGGAGAGATTCTGGTTGTGCCCTGCGAATACATGCTGGTCGACGGAATTGCGAACGACCGCAACAGGGGCAGCTATTTTGGTGCTCATTCATTCTCGACCGTCGGCAACTTCATCGGACCGACACTTGGCGGTGCCATGCTTGGTGCTTTTGGCGGGGCTGGCATGTTCCTGCTGTTTGCCGGTTTCGCGGGGCTCAGCGCCATCTTGTTCGCCGTTGGAACGCGAATGCCGCCTCCGAAAGTGGCAGCACAGCAATCCCCGGCGGGTTCGTCGGATTCTACCGTCGAGCCACATACCCGAGGTATGTCTCTTGTCGCATGAATCAGCCAGTCGCGGGGTCGGTGTTCACCTCAATCAGACCGGAGAAATTTGATTGGTGCGTTTGAGGCGCGTCTGGTTATTTACCGGGCGTTGGGCAAAACGATTACGGTAAATCACGGGACTAACACCGTAATATCGACCAAACTGAAGTCTCAGGTTTTCGGCGCTTCCGAGGCCGGTCACACTGGCAATCTCATCAGGTGCGGTCGTGCTGGTTTCGAGCAGGATGCGGGCTTGTTCCAGCCGCTCCCTCAGGATCCACTTGAGCGGGGATAAACCGGTCAGGGACTGAAAGCGTCGCTGGAAAGTACGCTCGCTCATGCCGGCGTGACGGGCGAGAGAACTGATTGCGTGCGGATCCTGGAGGTTGGCCAGAATGTGATCGAGGGTCGACAACAGCCGATCGGCCTCTCGCCTCATTGGCACGGGCCGCTCGATGAATTGAGACTGGCCGCCCTGTCGATGGCTGTACATCACCAGGCGACGCGCCACGCTGTTGGCGAGCTCTGCCCCGAAATCCGCCCGGACGATATGCAGGCACAGATCGATGCCTGCCGAACTGCCCGCCGATGTCAGGATGTCACCCTCATCGACATAGAGACAGGTCGCGTCGACCTCGATAGCGGGATATCGGCGGGCCAGATGCTCGGCGAAACGCCAATGCGTCGTGGCACGGCGGCCATCGAGCAAGCCAGCAGCTGCCAGCACGAAGGCGCCGCCGCAGATGGAGACGATCCGGGCGCCGCCCCGATGAGCGCGGACCAGGGCGTCACATATCTGGTCGGGCACAGGCGCATCGGGCCCGCGCCAACCGGGAACGATGATGGTTCCGGCCTGATACAGATCGGCTTCAGTGCCTGTCGCAGTAATCGCCAGACCACCGCAGGCTTGAAGAACCTGATCCTCCAGCGAGACAGATTTGAACTGGTACCAGTCGGGTCCTGCCTCCGGGCGATGCAGTCCGAAAACCTCGGCCGTGATGCCGAACTCAAAAGTACAGAGCCCATCATAGACGAGGCTGACCACACGCTTGTTTGCAGGAATGGATTGGATCTCATTTTTTGGCATGAATGCCGTCTTATCTGGCAATTCTGCCACTGGCAACTCGCCTTGCCGGCGTGCGACACGGGTCACTCGCAAACAATCCACGGAGAAAGCGCGATGAACCGCGATACCGAGCTGCTAAACGCAATACAAACTTACTTCGATGCCCTTTACGCCTGCGATCTCGTGCTTTTCGACAAGGTCTTTCACCCCGCCTGCAGCCTGTTCGACACGGACGAAGGCGCAATTTCGGTGGACCCGATCGCCGACTATCGGCAAGCAATTGAAAAGCGTGAAGCCCCCGCAAGCCGCTCGCAGGATCGCGAAGACGAGATCATCCTGATCGACTGGCTTTCGCCGGCTGCTGCCACTGTAAAGGTAAGGTTGCGGATTCACGCCAATGTCTTTGTTGATCATCTCTGCTTCGTAAGGGGCGTTGAGGGATGGCGGATCGTCGCCAAGGTCTGGCATCTCGAAAGTATACGGGCACTGTCGTAGCGCCAAAACCAAGACAGGAGATCAAGAACCATGATTTCATCGTACGAAGGTCGATCACCATCAGTCGATCCGGAGGCTTGGGTTGCCGAGGACGCGACGGTCTGTGGCGATGTTGTTGTTGGTGCAGGTAGCAGGATCATGCATGGCGCTCGCCTGGTGGCGGAAGCTGGCGGCTCCATCCGCATTGGACGCAACTGCATCGTGTTCGAGAACGCGGTCATCCGCGCCACCAGCCGCCATGACTGCTCCGTTGGCGACCATTCTATCGTTGGTCCGAACAGCCATGTGGTCGGCGCCCAGATCGATGCCGAAGTTTTTGTCGCCACCGGAGCTGCCGTGTTTCACGGGGCGCAAATCGGACATGGATCGGAAGTCCGTATCAACGCAACCGTGCACCTGAGAACGCGGTTGGAACCGGGCTCGACCGTGCCAATCGGATGGGTCGCTGTCGGTGACCCCGCGCAGACCCTGTCGCCGGATCAGCACGAAGCCATCTGGGAAATTCAGAAGACATTGGATTTTCCTGGCTTCGTCTATGGCGTGGATAGAAGCGCGCCCGATGTGATGAAAACAATCACCTCGGGCTTGTCAGACGCTCTTGGAGTTCATCGGAGCGAAAGCGGTTGTTGATGTCGCGGCCGTATCGCGCGGCGCGCGTCGGCCCCGCCTGTTGTATCAGGCAGTTTGCGCATGCCAAGAACGGGATTGCGGCTTCCCGTTCCAGCGCCTGTCGTGGCGCGTGAACGAAGCTTCACCAAGGCTGCCGCTGAGCTGGGGATGTCCCAGTCAGGCCTCAGCCATTCAATCCGGGCTCTGGAGACCCGGCTTGGGGTTCGCCTGCTGACCCGGATAACCCGCAACGTTTCGCCAACAGCAGAGGGCGATTGCTGAATTCGATCGCTCCCCGATCCGAGGAAATTGCGGGCGATCTGTTTTCGATCACGGAACTTGGGGACAAGCCCGCCGGCCTCATCCGCATCACTGGCGAGGACTATGCAATCGATGCAGTCCATTTGGCCTAACTCGAGAGGGTTCTGCACCAGTATCCAGACATTAAGGTCGAGTTCATCGTCGACTACGGTCTAACTGACATTGTCGCGGAACGCTTCGACGCCGACGTCCGGCTGGAGGGGATTGTATCCCAAGGCATGATCTCGGTTTCCATAAGTCCAGACCAAGGGATGATTGTCATTGGCAGCCCAACGTACATAGAGAGGCACGGCATCCCAGCGACGCCCCAGGAACTTATTCCAAGTCAATGCATAGACCTGAGCCTCCCAACGCGTGGCGGGACTTACGCATGGAAGTTTAAAAAGGATGGTTAGGAAATTAGGGTCCGGGTGGATGGACAAGTCATCTGCAACGGCATCAGGCAGATTATGAATACGGCTTTCAGCAGGTATGGTTTCGGGTTCGTCCCGGACGGCCTAGCGATGCCAGACATAGAATCTGCTCGGCTAAAGCAGGTTTTTCGAACTGGTGCCCGTCATACCCTGGCTACCACCTATTCTACCCGAGCCACAGACAGTCGTCCGAAGTATTCAAGGTTTTCCTTGAGGCGCTCAGGTAGAGATGACGGATTTCCTCTTCAGCATGTGGGCCGCAACAAAGCTGGCGCGAGTGCTAAGGTCTTGAAGGAAGCTGAACTCCCCGCCTGCTCTTTGTTCACGTCCATGCCCGAAATCCTTTCCCTTTTTGGTTTTCGAGCTTAGTTGTCAACGGTCTTTGGTTATGGCTCCGGACGTCTTTACCCGACCTTCCCCTTGTAATCCGGTATTTCAACACGATGTAGATGGTAGTGACGGCTCGTCATCAGGGCGCTGTCATCAAGGGTGCTAAACCTTGCCCCAACAAAGGAGGACGTGATGTCTTCCAATCCAGCAGCACCGCATATCGAATCCGCCCGGTTCAAGTTGGTCAGGAAAGTCTCGATTTCAACCGGCCTCCCGGGATCCGAGTCGGAGGCGAGTTCCAACATGAAACGTGACGCCTCGCCCTTATCCGAGTTCCGCAGCGGTGTAACGACCAAATCGCCTCTCCTGAATTCTCTCGCCAAGCGGCAACAGTCATCGACGCGAGCAAGCCTCGATTCCCATCCCAAGTGCGGCCCTGTTGATCTATGGCAAGATGAGGGTGGGCGCTAATGGGCATCTCGTTCCCGAACGAAGCTCGTAGTTTTGACGATAGAAATCGCTGTGTCCGTTTTACCGGATACGACGGGATATTAGAGATCAAATTCTACCTAGCGACCGAAGTCTTGGCCTGTGAGAAGTCTCATCGAACTACCAGCGAGGCAGACTACCTGGCGTCCTTCGACGCGTTACGACCAAGAATTCTGAAAGCTGCGATCTCTGCTTATTCAAAAGCCCGATCCGGCGCCATTATGCTTGATCTTACGCATTTTCGTTGAGCAACCTTGATTCTGAAAGGATATGATTGTGCATCATCCAGCCAAATCCGTTCCACCGCTCCAACCAGAAGCAGCGAAAAATGTGCTTGTGAGCGAATTCGCGAAAAGGTTTCGCCTCGGTCAGGTGGAGGAGAACCGATTGCGGAAGCTTCTGGGCCCCATCGCCAGGGAAATAGACCTCCTCCGGAATGCCGGCAGATAGAGGATTGGCCCGCCACAGAGCATTCCAGTAGTCTCCCGACAGGAATGGTGCCGTCATGAAGACAACAGTGAAAAGCATCACGATCGTTCGACCGTTCCAGCTTCCCGGAATGGCGCAACCTCATCCACCGGGCGTGTTCGAGCTTCAGATTGATGAGGAGCCCATCGACGTCACATGGGAGGCTTATTATACGACAATGACCTTGCTCCTTAGCTCCAACGGGCGTACCGAGGCGTGGCCGATATCGAGGGAAGAACTTGAAAAAACGCTGGCGCCGTTTATCGCCCCTTGAGCGGCCTCGAGTCTCGTCAGACCCAACGAACTGATAAAGGTGGAAAATTTTCTCCTGCAAGCTAGGCTTCTCTTAACAGACGGCAGGATACGAACGCCAAGGTCCGAAAACCGTGAAGCCGGTGCGTTCCGGCCGCGTCACGGATGCTGCGTAATTGTCGCAGCCGAGCCAGGATAAGATGACTGCGCCGCAGATACGTTCCCAGCCCTTGCGGCTCCTCAGGACCGTACCGACAGCACAGCAGCAACACTGATACACTCCGATCTTAGCGGCGAGATTAAGGAGGCCACCATGACCTCGACCACGCCAGCGTGAGAACAATTCTCAAGCCACAGGGTCGTCTTGATCTCGGGCATGGACATCAAAAAACCATCAGGATAACCCGGTCGGCGAAATCGCATTTAATTATGCCGAAGCGGAGCAGCTGGATCGTCTGCTCCTCCTGAACCTTCACTTTACTGGGGAAACACTGTCGATACAGGTTCATCCCGATGATGCTACCGCCAAGCCGATGGGGATGGAGCGGCAAGAGCGGTGCCGACACGGGAGTCCAGACACCATCAAACGGCCGCAATGCCGCGGTAGACGGCAGCGGAACCGCGATGCGCTCCAAAGGGCGATACCATTGGCGAGTTTGCCAATATTAGTCGCTGGCAATTAATCCCGAAATCACGACTTTTATGGAGCAAGCCTCATGACGGCTTGAATTGTTCTTTTGAAATTACCACACCGAAATTCTACTCCGTCTGCCAGCAGCCGTGCTCGGGCGACCGCGAATACGACAGTGATATCGAGCCCGCAGAACCTAATGAGACGGCATGAACAGTATATGGTTTCAGCGCGAGAAGCCGCCCAAGCCGGTGACCGGGTCGAGGCGGAAAACCTCTATCAGCACGCTGAACACTTTTATCGCACGGCAGCCCTGCAGAAAGCCGGCGCGCAAAGATGATGGTGGAAACAAAGTCATCCACGGACCAAGGCTCGGACGAAAAGGCCTGGCTTAAAATCCTCGCTAAATATCGCACGCCGCATGCGGGCCGTAGCGTGTTCGAGTTGGCCGTCACAGCAATCCCTTTTGCCGCTTTCTGGACGCTGACCTGCTTGGCGGTTCATTACGGCTTCTGGTGGGGCCTGATCCTGATCGTCCCGGCGGCAGGATTCCTGCTGCGGCTGTTCATGATCCAGCATGATTGCGGCCACGGCGCCTTCTTTGCACGCAGGCGCTTCGATGACTGGACAGGACGCGTTCTTGGCGTCCTCACGCTGACTCCCTATGACTATTGGCGCAGGGCGCATGCCACGCATCACGCGTCGGCCGGCAATCTCGATGAGCGCGGTGTCGGAGATATTACCACTCTTACCGTGACGGAATATTATGGTCGGTCGCGCTGGGGACGGATTGGATATCGCCTTTATCGGCATCCAATAGTGATGTTTGGCATCGGCCCGGCCTGGCTTTTCCTCTTCCAGCAACGCCTACCGATGGGGATGATGCATGATGGCGTGCTTCCCTGGATATCGACGATGGCTACCAACGCTGCGGTGATGGTGATCGCCGCGCTCCTGATCTGGGCGATCGGCCCCGTCTCCTTTCTAGTCGTCCACCTACCGATTGTCCTTCTCGCGGGTTCGATTGGCGTGTGGCTATTCTACGTGCAGCATCAATTCGAGGAAACGCACTGGTCGAAGGAGCCGGATTGGCAGTTTCCAAAGGCCGCCCTGCACGGTGCTTCGCACTATGACCTGCCGCGTCCTCTGCGCTGGTTGACCGGCAACATCGGCATTCACCACGTGCACCACCTCTCAAGCAAAGTCCCCTACTATCGCCTCCCCGAGGTCCTACAAAATCACCCGGAACTCGGCGAAATCGGCAGGATCACGCTGTGGCAGAGTCTGCAATGCGTGAAGCTAGTCCTGTGGGACGAAGGAAGCCGGCGCTTGGTCTCGTTTCGTGAAGCGGCTGCCATCGCGACGGTCAATCGGGGTGCTCACCGACACAGCCCGGCATAGATCTAAAGATTTTTGCAACGGAAATTGCGCGGCGCAGCATTCGCACCAAAGGCGAACACGTGCCCATGAGGTGTAAAGGAGAACGATGAGCCACAGCACATAGATACGCGCCTGTTGATTAAGCGAAGAAACTTCGGTTCGAACTACTGTTTGCGGAAAACGCGACCATCCTCGCTCCCAAAACGCTGTTCGTCGTCCTGCACGGCCGCGCGCCTTCCTTTTTCCGCAACCGCGGCGGGCGCACAACGCCAACCTGTGTTTCAACTGGCTTGAACCAAGCGATCATCCGCGATGCCAGTGAAGTTCTGTCAGTCCGCGAGATGATAGACCAAGTCGACGAGTCACACGGTTGGATCGTGACAAGATCTTCATTACCGGACTGTGTCGCCGGCGCGATCATTGTCGGGCGTCCTTATGGAACCGCCTCAGGCGTAGAGCGGGCTTTCGAGCAGATGCGAGACAGAACGTGCGAGCGTCCCAGATACAGTCGCGCTCGTGACCGCAGCGTCCTGCTAAGGGCCAAGATAGCATCTCCATCTGGCACGGAGCACATGACCAGGCGGTATAGCCAGTCAACGCCGAGCAGATTGCCCTTCAATGGGCCGACGTGCAGCACTCGTCTTCGACGTACAGGATGCGATCGATCCATCAATAGCGATAGTCGTAAGATCTGGCTCGATGAGAGCGACAAGCCCGGTATCGAGACCAATCTCATCAAGGGCATGGCGCACGATGTACCCTTGCCATTAACAGCTAAAGCTCCTTTGGAAAATCCAGCCGCCGCTGGAGGCCCGAATTTTTTCGACCGCACGAGAGGCTGGTTGCGCGACACAGGTTCGATACGACCAAGGCAGCAGGATCTTGGAACAAAAACGAGATAGGTATTGCAAAACCAAAAATTGAGCTTATATATTGTTAATCGACCAATGCTTGTGACGTCGTTCCAGAGCTTTATGCTCCCGTCGGATTTCCTCTCCAATAATCGATCTTATCCCGCACGGCATCGCGGGAACCACAACGATTGCTTTTAAAGGAAATCGTTATGAACACTGGTACTGTAAAGTGGTTTAACTCCACCAAAGGCTTCGGCTTCATTCAGCCTGACAATGGCAGCACGGATGTCTTCGTGCACATGTCTGCCGTCGAGCGCTCCGGTATGCGTTCGCTCTCGGACGGTCAGAAGATCACTTACGACATCGTCGAGGACCGCAAGTCCGGCAAGAGCTCTGCCGACAACCTTCAGGCGGCATAGTAACGTCATTCGCACCGCTGACCACGGATGTACTGGCAGCAAAGCTGAATGACTGTGAGAGGTCGGGCTCATATCCGTCCTTTTGTTTTTTCCGCCACAGAGATTGGCAATTTTGATCTCCGGAGCGTCCGCACGGATGAGTCCAGTTTCGACCGCTCCGTGGCTTAAGCGGCGTGGCAGTCAGGAATGACAGTAGCCTGCCCAAACGGCGAGGCAGGCATGTGGCAGACATAATAGCCGCATCACTAGGCATCGCTGTCTCTCCGACGGCCTTACCCAAACGAGAGGAGGACGCGATGTCTTCCAACGAGTATTCCGCCTACGTTTCACAAAATCTGGCTCGTTCCAGTCCATTCGGATATCACGAACAAGCGACCCTTCGCGCGCTTCTCGAGACCGTGGTCACCCGAGCCGCTCAGCGAATCCTGCCCGTGGCGGCGCTGAGTGCCCTTCCAAATTTCGGCATCGACGGAAAAACCCGCATGCGGGCGATAGTACAAGGTAAGACGCTCCTCCCCGTTTAGCATAGTTCCTTCGAGAAAAACGCCGACCCAAATCGCTCCAGCTTAAACAGCGGCGACATTTATCCGGCGCCCAAGGATAGGCCCATGGCCAACGGCCAAGCGTAGCAACCGCGAAATCCGTAAACCGGAGAAAGTCAAGACCGCGACAGTGACACCCGCGCCCTCTGGCTCGCAGGTCAAGCTCACACGCGGCCATACGGCGAGTGCCAGTAAGAAATAGCTCGTCGTTGTCACGCCAATACAATCGCAAAGGGCGCGATAACGCGCTCACTCGAGGACAAAATGACAAACTATACCACCCCAAAATCGCCAGAGTCGCTATTTCGCGTACTTGGCGCCGAAGCCGGTTCCAGTGCCGAAAAGCTCTTGAACCTTCGAAAACGGATGCAACTGCGGAAGCGCGAACTGCGCGACAGCGAACGAGCCGTCCGAGATGCCACCCGTCGCCTCCGTCATTCTCTCGCAACCGCGAGGGTGCAAATGTGACCCAGTTCGATTATACGGGCGGAGCTGGACTTTACGCCGGCAAGTCGAAAGCTGGAATAAGCGGCCCTCGCTATCGGCGGTTCGAGACAGCTGCCGAAGCCCTCCGTTTCGCCGTAGAGGACATGCCAAACAGTCAGCAACGTGGCTCTATGTTGGAGATTGACGAGGCACGTTTTGATCAGAACCAGATTCGCGCGCTCTATGACGCGCCGGGCTACCCACTTTCACGCCGGCTCGCCTGATCGGCGACAGCTCTGGGACGCCGGCATAGGCTTTGATCTGCGACGCTCAGAGAACCGCGATCGCCGTCGCAGCTATGCCTTTGCCCTGTCTCAGGGCAAAGGCATAGCCATCAGCTTTTAGGGTCTGTTGCTATGCCGATGCTCAACATTCATCATCGTACAACTTATATTTTTCGAGAGAAGGTGTCGCTGTCGCCGCACCGCCTTATGCTCAGGCTACGTGAAGGACGCGAGCTCAGGTTGCTGAGCCATGAGATTTCCATTTTCCCCGAGGCTGAGCTGAGCTGGTCTAATGACGTGTTCGGCAATGCGATCGCCTCAGCGACATTCCAGACACCAAGCGTGAGTTTGGTAGTGGACAGCATGGCGGCCGTGAATTTGACGGCGGCTGAATGGCCCGTCTTCGACATTGCGGTGTCGGCAATCAACTATCCCTTTCTGTACACCGACAGTGATTGGACTGATCTCGGTGCGCTTACGGTTCAGCAGTACGAAGATAGCGACTGCCGGCTTGCGACATGGGCACGCGGTTTCGTCGCTGGCACGCCGACCGATACACTGTCCCTTCTCAAGGATATCAGCTTTGGTATTACCTCATCTATCTCTTACCAGAGCCGGGAAGAGGAAGGCACGCAGGCGCCGTTGACCACGGTCGATCGGGGTTGGGGTTCTTGCAGAGACTTTGCCGTGTTGTTCGTGGAGGCAGTGCGCAGCCTCGGCTTTGGCGCCCGGATCGTCTCGGGCTATCTGTTCAATCCAGACAGTTCACTCATTGGGTCGACGAACCACGGATCGACGCACGCCTGGGCAGAGGTCTTCGTTCCCGGCGCTGGCTGGATTACATTTGATCCGACGAACCGTAGTATAGGTGGTGCCAACCTGATTCCGGTCGCTGTGACGCGCGACATCGCGCATGCAGCGCCGGTTTCAGGTAGTTTCACCGGCGCTACAGACGCATTCCTGTCGATGGACGTGGTCGTAGAAGTCAAAACGCTCGACCCAGCTTTAGTCGCGCGACTATAGAACGATCGGATCGAGGTGGCTCAATCGTCACCTTGTGGCGCTTCTCGATCTCGACGGGACGAGAACCATCGGCCCCCTTGTACGTGAGCATCGCCTCCGTTATCCCGCGCATGCCAAAAAACAGATGCCTGAAGAATGCGTGGGCAGGGACACTGCCTAATGTCATGGCCAATATCCAAAGGCTCGGTGCGATTGGGGATGGACTTATCACATCAAAGGTCTATGTATTTGTCATCGTCAGCAAACGAATTCGTAGGCGCTGGCGGCTGAGGGCCAAGAGCTCCCGCCTGCCAATGCAGGACGTTCTCATGGTCGACGATTCCGCCGAGACTTCTCAGAACATCATCAGCACAGACGGGAGCAAGCTGCTTGTTCTCCTTGCAGAAGATGAAACCCTTATTCAAGTAACTCTCGAAGATGTCGTGACGGAAGCAGGCCTCGAGCACTTCTCAGTATCGAGCGCGGACGAGGCTATCCGTGCTTTAGAAGAGGACTCTGCCCGGCGGTCAACTCACCGCTGTCCGCAATCGATCGTCGGTAGGCCACTCGACCGCGTCGACCGTTCTGCTATCGCTGTCGTCGCTTCCGCTTTTGCAAGCGAGTGTTCATTGAAAGCGGGCGGCCTCCCTCCTCGCGTTTTTAGTGTCGGGAAATCCATCCGGTTTAGCCGTACCGGGCGCTTAACTCCTTTGGCCGGCCGTCCCTTACGAATTCTCTAGCACTCTTATAATTAGCCTGCTAACGTATGCTATGGGGAGCGGCCATTGGGTTCTCTTCCGTCGAAGGATCCCAAACATGTTAACTACTGTTTTCCGGCCGTTGCACGACCGGGTTGTCGTGCGTCGTATCGAGGCCGAAGAAAAAACCAAGGGCGGGATTGTCATTCCAGACACCGCCAAGGAAAAGCCAGCTGAAGGCGAAATTGTTGCCGTTGGCTGGTACCCACCACGAAAGTGGCAACCTCAACCCGCCTGACGTGAAAGTCGGCGACCGCATCTTGTTTGGCAAGTGGTCCGGCACCGAGATCAAGTTCAACGGCGAGGACCTGTTGATCAGGAAGGAAGGCGACGTCATGTGCGTGATGGCCTCAGCTTCGGCCGAATCTTTTTCCTTTTCATAACGTCCACAGGGCGAGGAGCCCGGGAGTTTCTCAATGCCTGCCAAACAAATCATATTCGGCCGTGATGCGCGCGAAAAGCTGCTGCGCGGCGTCGACGTTCTTGCTGATGCAGTGAAGGTAACCCTCGGCCCGAAGGGTCGTAACGTCGTTATCGACAAGTCCTTCGGCGCTCCGCGCATCACCAAGGACGGCGTTTCGGTCGCCAAGGAAATCGAACTGGAAGACAAGTTCGAGAACATGGGCGCCCAGATGGTGCGCGAAGTTGCCTCCAAGACCAACGACATCGCCGGTGACGGCACCACCACCGCGACCGTTCTGGCCCAGGCCATCGTTCGCGAAGGTTCCAAGGCAGTCGCTGCCGGCATGAACCCGATGGATCTGAAGCGCGGCATCGACCTTGCCGTCGCAGCGGTCGTCAAGGACCTGCTGGCCAAGGCCAAAAAAATCAATACGCCTGAGGAAATCGCACAGGTTGGTACAATTTCGGCGAATGGCGAAAGGGAAATCGGTCAATATATCGCCGATGCGATGCAGAAAGTCGGCAATGAGGGAGTGATCACCGTTGAAGAAGCCAAGACCGCTGAAACCGAACTCGAAGTCGTCGAAGGCATGCAGTTCGACCGCGGCTACCTGTCGCCCTACTTCGTGACCAACCCGGAAAAGATGGTGGCTGACCTCGAAGACGCCTACATCCTCCTGCACGAAAAGAAGCTCTCGAACCTCCAGGCCATGCTGCCGGTTCTCGAAGCTGTCGTCCAGACCGGCAAGCCGCTCGTCATCATCGCTGAAGACGTCGAAGGCGAAGCTCTTGCAACGCTCGTCGTCAACAAGCTGCGTGGCGGCCTCAAGATCGCTGCCGTCAAGGCTCCTGGCTTCGGCGACCGCCGCAACGCCATGCTGGAAGACATCGCCATCCTGACCGGTGGTACCGTCATTTCCGAAGACCTCGGCATCAAGCTCGAAAACGTTACGCTCGACATGCTCGGCAAGTCGAAGAAGGTTTCGATCTCCAAGGAAAACACCACGATCGTTGACGGCGCCGGCCAGAAGTCCGACATCGAAGGTCGTGTTGCCCAGATCAAGGCCCAGATCGAAGAAACCACCTCCGACTACGACCGCGAAAAGCTGCAGGAACGCCTTGCCAAGCTCGCTGGCGGCGTTGCCGTTATCCGCGTTGGCGGTTCGACGGAAGTCGAAGTGAAGGAAAAGAAGGACCGCATCGACGACGCTCTCAACGCGACGCGCGCTGCCGTTCAGGAAGGCATCGTGCCTGGTGGTGGCGTGGCTCTGCTGCGTTCGTCCACGAAGATCGCCGTCAAGGGCGAAAACGACGACCAGGAAGCTGGTATCAACATCATCCGCCGCGCCCTGCAGGCTCTGGTGCGCCAGATTGCAGACAACGCTGGTGACGAAGCTTCCATCGTTGTTGGCAAGATCCTCGAGAAGAACGAAGACAACTACGGCTACAACGCCCAGACCGGCGAATATGGCGACCTGATCCAGCTCGGCATCGTCGACCCGGTCAAGGTGGTTCGGACAGCCCTGCAGAATGCGGCTTCCGTTGCCGGCCTTCTCGTGACGACAGAAGCCATGATTGCAGATCTTCCCAGAAAGTATGGTGCAGGCGTCGGCATGCCTGACATGGGCGGAATGATGTAACGCTTATTCTGAAATTTGGATCAGTGACCCCAACGAGGAGAATCCCATGACCGTGCAGGACAGCAAGACACCAATATTCGAGCGTTTCAATTCGTATCAGCCCTCCAAGACCATTCTTGTGTGGGCATGTGCGGCGACGGCAATCGCGACCATCGTCGTTGGCTTTAACTGGGGCGGTTGGGTGACCGGCGGATCGTCACTCCAGGCAGCGACCGCCGCGGGCAAGACGGCCCGTGGTGAGCTCGCATCAGCCATATGCGTCGAACGCTTCAAGGCTGCACCGGACGCAACCGAAAAAATGATCGAGTTTAAGGCTCTCTCAGATAGCTTTGCAAAGCGTCAGTTCATCGAAGCTGGCGGGTGGGCATCCATGCCGGGGCAGACACCGGTCGACAGCGACATCGTCGAAAGCTGCAGCACGGCGCGCTCCTCTAGTGTCGCGCTTGATGCTTATAGTAGCTTGGGCGCTCCTGCTGGAGCGCCTCGTTTGGCCCACCCCTCGCTTTGTCACGCCAGACTGATGAAAACTCACCATTGCGAGCGAGTCCGCCACGCGTGGCAGCGTCAAAATATTAGCTGAACCGGTCAGGAGGAAACGTCCCGGGCGCTGGTCGATATCCCCACTTTCTTTGATTGCAAGCAACAGCTCGGGGGCGCGTTGAATTTCATCGATGACGGCGCGATCTATACGCCTTACGAAGCCAACTGGATCCTGTCGCGCTGCATCCAGGGTTGTCGCATTGTCTAGAGTGTAATACTACATGGCCTCTTTGGCTATCTTCTTTGCCAGCGTCGTTTTTCCTGATTGTCGGGGACCGACGATCATAATCATCCTTGTGTCTAACATGGCATCGGCAACACGTTGCTCGACGAGTCTTGGATAGAGCATCATGGCCTTATTCCTCTCAATGTGGAGTGCACCCCATTTCACCGGGCAAGTCGGCTAGATTGATTTAGCCCTGATGAACTGCCGAGGGGAAGCCATCTTGAGCGCGGAATGGGGATGGATTTCGTTGTAGTCCTCGATCCATCCGTCAATGAGCCGGAGCGCTGTTTGGGCGTCCGGTAGAGCTGATATCCGAATATAGTCCCGCTTCAACGTTTTGACGAAGGCTTCCGACATGCCGTTCGACTGCGGGCTGGCTACCGGCGTGAAGCAGGGTGTCAGATTGAGTGCTTGCGCAAACAGCCTCGTGTCCCTCGCGGTGTAAGCAGAGCCGTTGTCCGAGAGATGCTCGATTGCGTGCGGGGCTCGGGTTGCGCGGAAGCGTTTCTCGACCGCCTCCAGCATCATGTCGCGCACGTCAGAGCCGGAGATGCCCGCGTTGGCGACCGCCGTCCAGGCGATGATCTCCCGGTCGAAAGCGTCGATGATGAAGGCGAGACGGATGACCTCGCCGTTCCAGCAAGTGAACTCCAGCCCATCCGAGCACCAGCGCAAGTTCGAGCGCATGACCATGACCTTGCCGTCATGGATGCGGCCCTTGCGAACGGCCGTATGCTTCTCCAGCAACATGGCGTGGTTGCCCATGATGCGGTGAACCCGTTTTGCGTTGACGACAGGCTTATCGGCGGCTCGCCTTTCGCGATTGAGGAGCGCGGCGATCCGCCGATAGCCATAGGTTGGCCTTTGATCTACCAGCCTGCGAATGATGGGCAAAAGCTCTGCATCCTCGGCCTTGTGATAGGAGCCGCGCGGCTTCGATCTGCCTTTCAGCCGCTCGATGAGGTTGGAACGGGATACGCCCAGCGTGTCTGCGACGGCCTTCATCGCGAACCGTCCTTCGGCAACAAGATCGGCCGCGATATCCGTTTTTTTGAGTCTGCTTTGGACAAGGCTTCCCGAAGGATTTCGACCTCCATCGTCTTGCGGCCGAGCATGCGCTCCAGCTCGCGGACGCGATCTTCCAGCTTCTTCACTTCCGAATTGCCGACCACCGGCTCGTCAGAATCCACAGCTGCAGCACCTCCCTCGCTCAAGAGCCTGCGCCACCGATAAAGCAGATTGGGCGCGACGCCATGACGGCGAGCGGTGGACGATACCGTCTCGCCTGGTTCGAAACTCTGCTCAATGATCGTCAGCTTTTGCTCGGTTGTCCACCGCCTGCGGCGAACATCACCCGTCAGCAATTCAACGTGTCGATACTCGTTAGACATAAGCCTATACCCAAGCCTGTGCTTGAGCCTTTCTGCTTATGCCGACTGTCCGGTCGAAATGGGGGGCAGTTCACAATGACCGTTTGAAAATACATTCTTGACTAATTGAAAGTCAAAGTTTGACCATTTGAAATTTCTTTGGCGGCTGATTGAAAATATAGGGCCAAGTTCAGCGGCACTGAGGTAGGCGAGAGGTACGGAGGCACCGCCTCTCGCTAATCAATTACCCGAACCGATTTAGCTGAAACGCGCCGAGAGGATGGTCAAGAATGATAAGTAAGACAATTTGTGTTTACGCTGAACACGATGCTGAGCTTTACAATGGAGGATTCCAACGCTCTTGAGCGGAATCGAACAATCGTTCACCTAGATAATGACGTTGGTGGAGTTCATTAGACTAGCAGCACTTTATTTCTGCAATGACAGCGAGTACCGGGTATGCCGACGTTCACCCGTACGCGTCAGTGCACCGATCTCCACGAGTTGCTGAAGGTCGCGTGTTGCTGTAGCGCGGGACGTGTCTGTGATCGAGATGTAGTTTTCGGCGCTTAGCCCCCCCTTGAAGCCTGCCGTGCCTTCCTTGAAGATGCGCGCGACTACCTTTTCCTGCCGCTCGTTCAGCCGACCCCGAAACCGATCATAAAACTTTGCTTTTTGAATGAAGAAATCTATGCGCTCAAGCGTCGCCCGTTGAGCATCCAGGATCGTTTCTGAAAAGAAAATGATCCAGCCGGTGATATCGAGCGTGCGCTGGTGCCGCTCAAGCTCGGAATAGTAGGCCTTCCGGCTCTTCTCGATTGTGAAGGCGAGTGAAATGAGACTTGGCTGCCCTATGTTTTGCGACAGGGATTTCTCAGCCAGCGCGCGCCCAATTCGGCCGTTGCCATCCTCAAATGGATGTATGCTTTCAAAATAAAGATGGCCTACGGCTGCGCGCGTTAAAGCTTGAAGCGGCGCTTGACCATTTGGCCCAGATTGATTGAACCATGCGATGAAAGTCTCCATCTCACCGGTAACCTGGCGAGACGGGGGAGCCTCAAAGTGGATTGTCGGCTTATCCAGTCGACCTGACACGATCTGCATGGCGTCTTCATGCGTGCGATAAGCACCAACAGTTTCAATATATCTGTTTCCGGCCATTAGCATTGAATGCCAGTGGAACAGACCCTCATGACGCAGTGGCCTATGCCAACTTCGATAGACATCCGCCATCATCTCTGCGATCCCCCGCTCCTGGGGGCGGATCTGTCTGTCATCAGTGTTTAGCCCGAACTGTCGGCGGAGTGACGACTGGACGCTCACGCGGTCGAGATATTCCCCCTCAATCTCTGAGGTCTTGACCGCTTCGTCGCTCAGCAACTCAATACGAAATTGGTTGCTGTCGTCCTCCTTGAAATGCCGGACAGCACCGATAACCTCGCCGGCGGACTGCAAGAATCTCTGCTCCAAAGGGACCAGGCTTGCGGTGTCGTACCTGAAGTTTGGCCAATCCGTGTTTTGCCAGTTCCATTTCATGAGTTATAGAATGCCTCTCTATAACTCATAATTATCGCCATATTTGAGCTATTGCAAGTTCGTCTATCGCTCAGCACCACAAACTGCGGTTCTCCGTTCAAGACGCAGCGATCGACAGATAACCTCTTGCCCTAAACATATTTTGTTAACGGGCGCCCCCTATTTCCGCTCGCCCTCGGCACTGGTGCCGAGAGAAACGGAATGAGCATGACCAAACACGACCTTTGATCACGTTATTTTCAGCGAAAAATTTCGGAATTCTGCGATCTTCGTATCGCTCCAATCGCATCCAGGCGAGTGTTGGAAAATTTACGGCCATATCTGGCCAATTTGATTGTCTACCGAAAATCGCCACCGCTTCTGAACGGCCATATCGACTGGACGGCTATCGGTCAGGCGTGTGGTATTGAAGCCGAGCTGACGGCAGAACTGAAAAAGCAGCTCCGGCCTGCTCTGGATGCGATCATCCGATGGCTCGGCGCACCACCGGCAGCCGAAGAGCGACGGCCACCAAAGTCAAAGGCTCGCCCGACCAAAATCGTTGCTGCCAAGAAAGCTGCTTCCGCATCCTCGACCGGAAAGCCGCAACGCGCGGCGACCAACGGCACCTTTGCCCGGTCCGCGTCGACACAGCGCGGCCCTACGCCAAAACTGATCAGCCCGTTCCCAGACGCACTATTTGAAGCGACAGAAGATCCGGCGAGCTTTCAGGACGCATTGATCTATCATATGCGGCGGTTCGGCGACACTTATTGGCAGCTCTATCGCGCCGTTGTTCATCTGAATGAGACCTTTGACAACAAGACGCTGCTATCCTGGATCCAGGGCGAGCGTGTGCCACGATCTGTAACGAGTTTCGACATCCTGCGCCGCATCGAGCGACGCTACCGACTTCCCGAGGGATATTTCAAAGAGAAACTGCCCTATCAGGCGCGCTCGCTTTATGGTCACGAGCTCGGAGATATGAGCCCGGCTGAGCGGCGCAGGATCTTGTTGCATCTGCCGGATGATTTCAGGAGCCTTCCCCTCACCAAACGTGAAGAAATCCTGGATTGGGTGCGCCGTGTGATAATTTCCGGATCGACCGAATATCGTCGATACCAGGCGGCTGCCAGCAAGCAACGCTATGCCATTCGCTTTCCTGGCGTCACCTATGGTGGCAGTGCCTTGCCCTCTCGACTATTGGCCTCAATGGCCGGGGCTAATTCAAACCTCGCGGCAGATTTAGACGATCCAGATCTACTTTCCGGCGTTGTCGACGCGCCGCCAAGGCTTGCAATGGAAATGGCTGACCTCATCCGTTTCAAAACCTCAACACTGACCGCGATTGGTTTCCAACGAAACGGCGTCTGGGGCGAGGAAACGGCCTCTCAGAAGATCGAGCACCTCGGATTGATGTTCGGCGCACTAGCGGCTTCACCAGGTAGTGCCGTGAAGGGCTGCGCTGTACCACTCAGCCACCTGAGCTTTGGCCTCCTCATCTTCCCAGGAGTCTGGGACTGGTATCTGCAGTGGCGGGAACAACGACGTGGCTTTTACACCAAATGGGAAGAAGACATGCTCATGGTCGCCCAAGCCCTATCTCGCGCGGATGTCGGCTGGATCCGGCAACACCCGGAACTGCTTAAGAACGTCAGGCCGATCGTGGGCTTGATTGAGCAGGAAGAAATCGATTTCGCGGCTCGCGACTGGCATGGTGCCTGTGATGCGTTTCACCGACATGCCGCGAACCGTTCCAAGGAGATCCAGCGAGTGATGCGTGTGCATCGCGATCCATTTGAATCGATCATGTGTGTACTTGAAGCGGACAGTCCATTAGCGGAATATCGCAAGATCACGGACGAGATCGTGAAACGTATGCCGGACGAGAACAGATATCCACGACCGGCCGCCGAGGCCGTCAGATCATTCCTGTTGCTTCGGCTTGGCCTGCACCTTGGGCTCAGACAAAAGAACCTTCGCCAGTTACGCGTCTGCCCGCGTGGACACTATCCGACATCGGAACGCCGGCTTGAGTACATGAAATGTGGTGAGCTACGTTGGAGTGATCGCGACCATGGCTGGGAGGTGCTTATCCCATCGGTCGCCTTCAAAAACTCTGGCTCTTCCTTCTTCGGACAGAAACCGTTTCGGCTGATACTGCCGGACCTTCTTGATCTCTACAAATACCTCGACGCGTATATCGACAGGCATCGTGGAGTTCTGCTCGGCGGTGCGAAAGATCCCCAAACGCTATTCGTCAAGACGGTGAAAACGACCAGCATTGATGCTTCTTACAATTCGACCACATTCTACGAGGCTTGGCGGACTGTCATCCAACGTTACGGCATCTATAATCCCTATACCGGGCGGGGTGCGATCAAGGGCCTCCTGCCGCATGGACCGCATAACCTGCGGGACATTCTCGCGACGCATATTTTGAAGCAGACCGGATCCTACGAGCAGGCCAGCTATGCAATTCAGGATACGCCCGATGTCGTCCAGCAGCACTACGGTCGCTTCTTGCCGCAAGACAAAGCCGCACTGGCTGCGAAGATTCTCAATCAGGTTTGGGAAGCTGCGTAAGATCGAATGAGATGCTCGGCTCAGATCCCCATACCAGGTTGCATCTGGACCGAGCCTCCTCGTCTCGCTCTTGAAGAGATTCGAAGCGCGACTGCAATGGCATAAAACAATCCGGGCTTGATGGGCGTAGATTTCTGCACCAATTGGTGCTATTTGCATATCAACGTTTTGGAGCGAGTTATGCGATCAACCATCAATCTCGACGACAGCCTTATGGAAAGAGCAAAGTCCCTAACGGGCACGAAGGAAACGGCGGCTCTTGTGCGTCAGGCACTAGAGACTTTGGTGCGAGTCGAGTCTGGCAAGCGGCTGATCGCTCTTGGAGGCACTATGCCTGAGGCTGAGGCAGCGCCTCGCCGCCGGAGCGAAGTGGGGAAGTGATCCTTGTCGACAGTTCAATCTGGATTGATCATTTCCGACACGTAAACCCGGAGCTCGTCAAAATCATCGGAGATGATCAGCTGCTTTGCCACCCTTTCGTTGTCGGTGAACTGGCCTTGGGTAGTCTGCGAGAACGGGATGCGGTATTAGCGTTTCTCACAGCTCAGCGTGAAGCAGTAGTTGCAACCCATGCAGAGGTGATGACAGTCATTGATCGCCATTCGATATTCAGCATGGGGATCGGTTATACTGATGCACATTTGTTGACTTCAACTCTCCTGGACAGACGATCCAGCTTGTGGACGAGGGATAAGCGCCTAGCGGCGGCCGCTCGGAAGGTTGGCGCGGCGCTTTATCCCTCTCCGCATATTCCTCAATAGAAATGAAGTTATGTGGCTGCGGAGGGTGGAGAGCCGGAGTTTTTCGATATCACTCTCGCCTTTGACGTGCGGCAGCCGGCTGCAATCTCTAGCGGCAGCGACCGTAATAATCCCGGTATCTGCAGCTGTGGTCGCGGTGATCCCGTCGTTCCCAACGGTCCCGGCGGTTCCTTTCGTTACGTTCGCTGATGTTTCCTATCACAGCGCCACCCGCGCCGCCTGCGGCAGCTCCCACTGCGGCGCCTTCCCAGGTACCGCTTGCCAGCCCCCCGATGATTGCACCGCTCGCCGCGCCAATGCCGGCGCCCTTTTCCGTCTGGCTGCACGCGGTCAGTGCCACGCAAACGAGTACGCCCGAGATAATCTTTTTTGATGCCTATTCATCCGTTCACCGCCACGGCGGTCGTCGATTGACCGTTGAGGCAGAGACGTATGGCCGCCGAAAATTACGGGGAAGTTACGCAGAACTGTTGCCATCGACACCTGTCGAAAGGGCAAATTCATTTAGGACGCGCGTCTTAGCGATCACCCATTCCCAGGTGACCGCCGCCCACCCATGGGATCCGGAATCTCGCTGTTCCTCGCTTAGCTCCAGAACGGGAAGCCGAAATGACTACATGCGGTTCCTCGCCAACGGTCTTGCGGCCCGACCGAGAGACCAATCTACTGATTTTGCGCGCTTTACGCTGGATTGCGCGACTATCAATCACAAGGTCTCGTTTGAACTACAAGGCTTTGATCAACGCCGAGTGGTCTTTATCGCCCAGCCCTCTTTCCAGCGCGCCATTCATCAGCTGATGAACCATTGCAGTGTTGGGCAGCATAAGCTCCAGCAGACGCGCCGACTCAAGCGCGAGCGATATGTCCTTGTGATGCAAACGTATGCGAAAGCCGGGCTCGAATGTTTCGTTGATCATCCTTTCGCCGTGAACCTCCAGCACGCGGGACGCGGCAAAGCCACCCATCAAGGCCCTGCGCACGACCGAGGGGTCCGCTCCGGCTTTTTTCGAAAAGCGAAGGGCTTCCGAAACGGCCTGAATATTCAGGGCGACAACAATCTGATTGGCGACCTTTGCAACCTGACCGTTTCCAACGTCACCGATCAGGGTGATGTTCTTGCCCATCTTTTCAAACAGTGGTCTTGCGCGCTCGAAAATATCCGGTTTTCCGCCGACCATGATGGTCAGCGACGCCGCTTTGGCGCCAACTTCACCGCCCGACACCGGCGCGTCGAGATAATCGCATCCCAGCGCCTCAATACGGGCGGCAAAATCCTTCGTCGCAATCGGTGAAATCGAGCTCATGTCGATGACGAGCTTTCCCGCATCGAGGCCTCGCGCGACGCCATCATCGCCGAACAATACTGCTTCCACATCGGGCGTGTCCGGCAGCATCAAAATCACGATCTCGGCGCTGCGCGCCACTTCTGTAGCTGAACCGCAGGCCCTCGCACCGCTTCCCAAGAGATGGTTCGACACCGGTTTGACCCTGTGAAGATAAAGCTCATGACCGGCATCGATCAGATGCTGCGCCATCGGGCGGCCCATGACGCCCAGGCCGATAAATCCTATTTTCATGGCTCATTCCTTCTGTTGATATGCTTTCAACCAGTCAAGACCTGCGCTGGTGGTAGCCGCCGGTCGATATTCGCAGCCGACCCATCCGTCGTAACCAAGTTCATCCAGACGTTTGAAGATGAAATCGTGGTTGATCTCGCCCGTTCCCGGCTCATGGCGTCCGGGATTATCTGCGATCTGAACGTGGCCGATTTTGTTCTGCAGGCGCTCGAAGGTCGCGACGAGATCGCCCTGCATGATCTGCATGTGGTAGAAATCATACTGGATCAGCAGGTTGGAATGCCCGACACGGTCCATGATCCGCTCGGCCTGATCGGTATTGGTGAGGAAATATCCGGGTATGTCGCGAGTGTTGATGGGCTCGAAGACAAGGGCAATTCCGGAATCCGCCAGACGTTGCGCAGCGTGACCGAGATTGCCGACAAGCGTGTCTTCCAGAACCTGCGGATCGACACCGCGCGGTTGAATACCGGCCAGACAATTGATCTTTCGGCATCCCAGAACTTTTGCATAGCCGATCGCCGTTTCAACGGACGTCTCAAATTCGGAGACCCTGTCCGGCAGGCTGGCGATGCCGCGCTCGCCTGCGGCCCAGTTGCCGGGTGGCAGGTTGAACAGAGCCTGGACGAGATTGCACTTCCTGAGCTCCCCTGCGATCGTCTCTGCCGCCTCCTCGTAGGGGCTGACATATTCGACTGCCGCAAAACCATCGGCAGCGGCGGCGGCGAACCGCTCCATGAACGGATGTTCGGTATAAAGCATGGACAGATTGGCGGCGAATTTCGGCATCGGCAGTGACCTCAAACTTGGTCTGCGCGCAGGCGGTGCAGCATGCGCTTGTTGCGGGGGTCGGGGTTCGGAACAGAAGAGATCAGTCGCTTGGTATAGGGCTGCGAGGGCGTGGTGCAGATGGTTTCCGCATCTCCGATCTCGACGATCTTGCCTTTGTGCATAACGGCGACGCGGTCGCAGAAATAGCGTACCACCGAGATATCGTGCGAAATGAAGATGAAGCTGAGATTGAGCTGCTTTTGAATGTCGAGCAGCAGGTCGAGGATCTGGCTTCGGATCGACACGTCGAGAGCCGAAGTCGCCTCATCGGCGACGATGACCTTCGGGTTGACGGCGAGCGCTCTTGCAATCCCGATACGCTGGCGTTGGCCACCGGAAAAGGCATGCGGGTATCTTTCCATCGCCAAGGGATCGAGCCCGACCTTCTGCAAAAGCTCGGCAACGCGGGTCTCCACCGCTTTGCCGGGCATGCCACCGGCGATGACAAGAGGATCTCCGATGATCTGCTTCACCGTCATACGGGGGTTGAGCGACGCAAATGGGTCCTGAAAGATAAGACGCACATCCTGGTGGTAGCGGCGCAAATCCACTTTGCTTAGTTTGGTGACGTCCATCGGGGCAGCATCCGGGCGTCCGCGATACGCAATTTTGCCGGATGTCGGCTCAACGATCCGAAGTATCATTCGCCCTAGTGTGGTTTTGCCCGATCCGCTTTCGCCGACAATGCCGAGATTTTCGCCGGCAAACAGGTCGAGACTTGCATCGTCCACCGCCACCAGCCCACGACCGCCGCTGCGTGAAAACAATCCGGACGGCGCACCGTAGACTTTGGACAGATTGCGCACTGACAAGATCGGATCAACGTTGGCCGTGAGCGACGCCAGCAGCATGCGCGTCGCTGCACCGCTCTCGAGTTTGACCGTCGCTTCCAGAAGTTGCCGCGTGTAGGGATGCTTGCTGGCGTGGAAAATCTCGTCCACCGGTCCTTTTTCGACAATCTTGCCAAAGCGCATGACGGCGACCTCGTCGGCCACTTCGGCAACGATGCCCATGTCGTGGGTGATGAGCAGCATCGCCATGCCGCGCTCCACCTGCAGCCGTTTGATAAGATCGAGGATTTCGGCCTGCGTCGTCACATCCAGCGCGGTCGTCGGTTCATCGGCGATCAGAACTTCCGGGTCGCAGGCGAGCGCCATGGCAATCATCGCCCGCTGGCGCATTCCGCCGGAAAACTCGAAGGTGTATCTGTCGGCCATCACTTCCGGCTGCGGTATCTCCACCTGGCGCAGCAATTCGATACAACGCTCCCGAGCCTGTCTCTTCGACACGCGGCGGTGCAGACGCACGGCTTCGATGATCTGTGAGCCGATGGTATGGACCGGCGACAGCGAACTCATCGGTTCCTGAAAAATCAGGCCGATCCGACCACCGCGAATGGCCAGGACCTCGCGACTGCTCGCGGCAAATTTCGCGATATCGACTGGTCCCTTGGGCCCATCGAGGACGATCTGGCCGCCTGTCATCTGTCCGGGCTTGTCGATGATCCGCATCAGGGCGCGGGCGGTCACTGATTTTCCTGAACCGCTTTCTCCTACCAGCGCAAGCGTCTTTCCGCGTTCAAGGTTGAAACTGACATTACGAACGGCATGCAGCACATGAGTTCTGAGCTGGAAATCGATGGACAGGTCTTTGACCGTCAGCAAGGTCTCGTGCTTCGTCATCTTACTTCCTTTCAGCTATCGTAAGGGTCGGCTGCATCGCGCAGGCCATCGCCGAAGAAATTGAAGGACAGCACCGCCAGGACCACTGCAAGGCTCGGCCAGATCAGCAGCCATGGCGCCGTGGCAACCGTGCGCACGTTCTGGGCATCCTGCAACAGCACACCCCAGCTGACGACCGGCGGTTTCAGACCGACCCCGAGAAACGACAGTGAAGTTTCAGCGACGATCATGGTCGGAATGGCAAGTGTCACCACTGCCAGAATGTGGCTGGTTAGTGATGGAAGGATGTGGCGGAATATGATCCGCCTTTCCCCTGCACCGTCCAGCCGGGCAGCCGTCACGAAATCGTCACCGCGCAGCGCGAAGAACCGTCCCCGCACCTCACGTGCCAAACCCGTCCAGCTCAGCAGCGAAACAATCAGGGTTACGACGAAATAGACCGATAGCGGTGACCAATTGAGCGGAATGGCAGCGGCCAGCCCCAGCCAAAGCGGGATCGTCGGCATAGCGCTCACAATCTCGATGATACGCTGGATGAGGGTATCGACCCAACCTCCGTAATAACCGGAGACCGCACCCATCACGACGCCAAGCGTCAGCGAAATGGCGACGCCGACAAGGCCGATGGACATGGAAACGCGGGTTCCATAAATCAGGCGGCTCATGAGGTCTCGTCCGAGCCGGTCCGAACCCAACAGGTACATTGGATCGCGGGCGTCAAGCGGCCCAACCAGATGCCTTTCCATCGGGATGATGCCCCAAAGCTTATACGGCGCCCCTTTGACGAAGAACCCGATAGGAATGATTTTCGTTTCATCGACAACGAAGCTGCGCCGGAGGGCTTTCGGCTCGATCTCGATTTTATAGCCCTTGACGTGCGGCAGAAAGCGGGAACCGCCATCGGCGGCCGGCGCAAATAAAGCGATGCTTTGCGGCGGCGCAAAGGTGTATTGCGGGCGCGACGTGTTCGGCAGGCCGGGTGCCAGGAACTCGGCAAAGGCGCCTATGAAATAGAGCAACAGAATAATGCCCGCAGCAAATGCTGCGACCTTGTGGCGAAAGAAGCGCTGGCGAATGAGCGTCCATTGCCCTGCCGCCTCGAGGCTTACCACCTTGCGCCCGGACTTCAGGGGGCTGATGGCGGGGCCGGTTTCCAGCGCGATGGTGGGGTTCTGGTTGATCGACATGGCCACCCCTTCAATTGAACCGGATGCGGGGGTCGAGCACCGCCAGCAATATGTCTGAAATCAGCATGCCCACCAGTGTCAGCACGCCCATTAAGAGAATGAAACTTCCGGCCAGATACATGTCCTGACCGACCAGCGCCCGCAGCAGAAGCGGTCCCGCCGTTGGAAGGTTCAGCACGATGGCGGTGATGGTGACGCCGGAAACGAGATCCGGCAGCACCCAGCCGATCGAGCTGACGAAAGGGTTGAGCGCGATGCGGACGGGGTATTTCACAATGACCTTGCGCTCAGGCAAACCCTTGGCCCGCGCCGTGACGACATAGGGCTTGCTCAATTCATCCGACAGATTTGCCCGCAGAATTCTGATCATGGCGGCAGTGCCTGACATGGCGATGACGATCACAGGTATCCACATATGGCTGAGCATGTCGTTGAATTTTGCGATGCTCCACGGCGCATCGACGAAAGCGGGAGAAAATATGCCGCCAACGCTTTGTCCCAGAAACCGGTAGCTCGCATACATCAAGGTCAGCGCCATGATGAAATTCGGAACGGCCAGCCCGATGAAGCCGAGAAGGGTAAAGGCGTGATCGCCGAAGGAATGGCGCCTGACGGCAGAATAGATCCCAATCGGAAGCGAAATCGCCCAAACGAGCAAGAGACTTGCCAGCGAGATCAACAGCGTCGATCCCATTCGGTCCCAGATCAGGGTCGAGACCGGCTGGTTCCACTCGAACGAATATCCGAAATCGCCTCGGGTCAATATTCCGCTGATCCACACGAAATACTGGACATAGACAGGTTGATCGAGACCGTATTGCGCGCGAAGGCGCGTAATCGTCGCCTCGTCCAGATTTTGCCCACCATCGGCCATGGTGGAGAGAAGCGAGGTCAGATAATCGCCGGGTGGCAACTGAATGATCATGAATGCGATCAAGGACATGCCGAACAAGGTCGGAATCATGTAAAGAACGCGCTTCGCCACATATGTCAGCATGGGTTCCTCCCGCTACACGCTATCCGGCTTATGATTGCCAGGTCAGATGAACCGCTTCGAGGTCCCGAATGGAAGGCACGGTGATTTCTGCACGGTTGCCAACGATCTTGCAGGACACGGTCTCGTTTTTCACAAGCAGTTTCACCGTGGCAGACGAGCTACCTTTTGGCAGCTCGATCGATAGTGTCTGCTCACCAATAGGATAGACCTCCCGCAAAGGACCTTTCATCATCATCGGGTTGGTAAGGTTGACGAGGAAGATTGCCATCGAGTCCTCGTTTTCATAAACGGCAATGTCTATGATACCCTTCCCTCCGACCGTCACACGATGGTCTTGGCCAAGAGCCCAGTTCACGGCGTTGGCGATCAGCTTGCCATGATCGGGTGCAAGCACTTTCCAGAAAACCTCGCCAATGTTCCATGGAATGTAGACCACACGACCTCCATGGCCGGTCTCACGCGCAATCACCGCAGCGCCGCTCGGGGCTTCGCGTGGGTAGACCTCCTCCATGGGCAAATCCGGAAAATCAGGGACGTAAAGGAACGGCGTTTCAACGTCCGGATTGGCATCGACGGCAATCAGGTGTGTGCCGCCGATAATGCGTGCGGCACCCTCGTAGCCCTCGTTCACGGGGTGCGGATCAGACAGTGCGACATAGGTGTTCTTGACCGGGCCACGTGGCGCCGATGCCAGCGAAGCACCGAAGACATTAGATAGCCCGAAATTTTCGCGCCGCTCGCCGACTTCATTACAGAGCGAGGTTTCATGCGCGGCAAAGACCGACCCGCCTCGCTGTACATACTGTTCGATGGCCGCGCATTGTTCGTCGGAAAGATAGGTGGCATTGGCCAGAACAACGAGCTTGAAGCGATCAAGCGCATCCGGGGTCATCACCTGATCGGATAGAAATTCAAACGGAATGCGTGCTTCCACCAGCGCATGATAAAAGCCGAGATCATTATGTTCGGCGATATGACGTTGCTCCGGTGCCCAGTGCCGCAACGTCGTGGATGGATCAATGATCGCGATTTCGGCAGTTGGCTGCATGGCCTCCAGATACGGCTCAATGTCCGCATGAAGATTAAAGGCTTCTGCAACGGGCTGCACCCAGCGGCTGTCAGGAACGCAGGCATTGAATTTCGTGAACCATGGGAAAAGGCCCTGCGCAATGCCGTCGTGAATCCAGAGCTTGATTTCCTCACCGCTCTGGACGGAATCCTTCCATCGGTACTCTTCCTCTGGTCCGATGGAGGTGATGAGGCCAACGGGTCGGTCACGGAACGTTCCACGAATACGTTTGCCGTTTCGTCCAGCAGACCAGCCAACCTCCACACCCTGTCGCGCCTGGTGGTCCACGAACAGGATCGGGCAATGTTTCTGTATGAGCGAAAGGTCGAATTCCATCAGTGACGAACCGCTCATATTTGGAATGAAGCTGGCATGGGGACGGATGGATTTGACCGTCTCGTCCCAATAGACTACGAGCTCGGTAAGTATGCGTCTGCGCCAGGCAGCCCACGCCTGCCATGCCGGATCCGTCGCATCCGGTCTCATCGGCAAATCAAAACCAGTTTCCTGCCTGAATCGTATGCGATTGTCGTCGCTGTAGGACACGCCATGGCCCTGCCAGCGGTTGGCGAACACGGCATCGATGTCATATTTGGTTACGACTTCGCGAATGACGTCGGTTGTGAAGTCGCGGTTATAACTTCCCAGCGCATCGGTGACATAGATTCCGGGAAATGCCCAGTGCTCACGCGGACTTCCGTCCTGATTGATGGCCACCCATTCGGGATGGGCCCGTGCTGCATCCTCGTGGACCGCATGTGGGTCAACGCGCGCCATGACGTGCATTCCCAATTTGCGCGCGCCTTCCACGATCGTGCCAAACGGATCGGTATCGCCAATGAAGCTGGACACGTAATGCAGGGGGATTTCGCTTGGGTAATAGGCGATATAGCCGCCAGCAGAAAGGCAGACTGCATTCGACTTGGTGCGCTTGAAGACGTCGATCCAGAACTCGGGGTCATATTTCGCCGGGTCGTCCTCCGCAAAGGTCAATTGGGTCCAACGAGTGGCGGATTTAAACCAGTCTGGAGAACGAACTGCAGCTCCGGAAATGGCGTTTGGTCGATGCAACATGTGTTCTCCAATGACAATATTATGCCGTCACGCCTTTTGCGGGCGACTGAAAAGGTTCGATGTTTCCAAAAGGGCTCAGTTGATGCCGGAATGGAACGGTGGAATCAGGCCTTGAAAAAGGTTTCCGGGTTGGCTGGCCCGGGTGTGGGATATCCCCACGAATTCGGCATGGATTTGGGAACGTTCTGCATGTTGTTCTTCACCACGCCGTAACTGTCGCTGGGAAGGCAAACGCCGAAGACGTAAAACTGGTCGGCCGCGATCTCCAGTATTTCGGACATCAGCTTGCGCTGCACGTCTGGGTCCGGCGAGCCCAGCACGCGGTCATACCGCGCCAACGCGTCCTTGACCGGTTGAGGCGGCTCGACCGCACCCTTGGACGCAGGATCGCGGTACCACAATTGCCACCCCTTGGCGTAGAGCGCCTCAGTCGTGTTGGGAATGAAATAGCGCGGATCGAGAATAGCCGCGATGCCGCCATTGCCGCCGAAGCGGTGTGCAGTGGCGTCATAGTCGATGCCCTGACGCACCCGCACCTCCCAAAGCGACCGGTCCATGCTTCGCATCTGCACGTCCACACCCACCGCGTGAAACATCGGCAGCGCCAGCTGGAAAATGTCAAGGAATGTGGTTCGAGCCTGGTCGATCTCGAATATCACCGTCACGCGCTTGCCGTTTTCATCCTGCCGGAAACCCTCACCATCCTTGGTGGGAAGTATCTTGTCGAGCAGGGCGTTGGCTGCGTCGGGGTCGTATTGGGTGAATTGCGTAGCCAGACGTTCGTTATAAAGAGGGTCCTCCGCCCGCACGGCCGGTTGGGAGATCGTTCCCTGTCCGATGAAAACAGTGTCGATAATCGCCTGCCGGTCCAGCGCCATTGACAGCGCTGCCCTAAAATCCCTGTTGCCGTAAAGCTTGCGTTTGGCTTCGTCCGGATGATTGAGATTAAGCTGAAAAACCATCTCGTTGGTTTCGGTCGACGTCAGCGTATATAAGCCAAACTGGCCCTGGTCCTGGGAGTCGTAAAGCACTGCCCGGTTTGCGGGCGTTGCGATATACTGATCCATAAGATCGATTTCGCCCTGCATCGCCTTCAACAACAATACCTGTGCATCGGCGACCATCTGGTAGACGATGCGATCAATGTAGGGCAATTGATTTCCCTCGGTGTCGACTTTCCAGTAGAACGGGTTGCGCTCAGCGATGGCACGGTCGGTGCTCTGTCCCGGCGCAACCGCCATCTTCCAGGCGTGGATAACGGGACGTTGGGAGTTCTGAAAAAACTCGTTGTCCACGACGAGGCCCGCTTCGCGCTGAAACAACTGAATCCAGCCAGACGCGCCCTTGGTCTTAGCTTCCTGTTCAGCATTTGGGTTGTACTTGATGTGGAACTGCTTGAGGTAATGTTTCGGCGCACGGGTGGTCTGATCATCATTCGCCCAAGCCAGCCGCAGCGGGAAAAGACCGTTGGGCGCGGCAAAAATCACCTTGAACGTCACATCGTCCAACGCCTCGAAACGGGCCTTTTTTCCGCCCGCACGCAGATGGTTCTGGCCGATATCGTTAAGGCCCTCGTAATTGAAGATGTCCTCGTACCAGAACATGATGTCCTCGGTAGTGAACGGCTGACCGTCAGACCACTTCATGCCCTTGCGCAATCTGAAAGTGAACTCCGTGGCATCGGCATTGCTCTCGTAGTCCTCCGCGACATTCGGTACCACACCCGACCAGTCGGGCTTATATCGCAGCAGTGGCTCGTAAGCCTGATATCGAAACAACATCGACAGGGACCCACCACCGACGATCGCGCTGTTCCAGTCACCACCGTGCGTTCCGACGCGGTCAAGCGGCGTGATGACAAGCGGATTGAGCGGCAGGCGGTCAACGACGGCGGGCAGCTTACCCTCCTTGACCAACGCCTCCAGCATGGCAGGGTCTTTGACGGTGCTCTTCTGCGCGAACGCTGGCAAAGCGGGTAGTATGACGGCAGCGGTGCTCGCAGCGAGAAACGCGCGGCGATTAAATCCTTGCATTTGTTTCCTCCTCCAGTCACGCATCGCGGAATTATCTCTCCTCCTCAGGATCGATCCCGCGATTCCTCGGACGGCTGCGACGCTAAAAAATAGCTTGCATGCCCGAATTTGTTTAGCTTGTATTATGTGGCTTGTTAGGTAAAGCGTTATGTTGAATTTATTTCGAGACGCAGGTTCACGGTGGGAGGATGCGTTATGCGCAAAGTGACATTGCAGGACATCGCCAATCACACCGGCCTGTCAAAATTTGCCGTCTCATGCTCACTTTCAGGAAAAGCCGGGGTCAGTGAGGCGACGCGCAAACGCGTCGAGGACGCTGCCGCAATGTTGGGCTACCAGCGCCCGAAACCAGCCGACGAGCAACGCGAGATCACCCTGATCTTTCACGATCAGGTCGATAGCGTGAGCTACGAGTTGCGGACGATGCTGCAGGACGGCATGCAGAAGGAGGCGCATCGACTGGGTCAAGCCGTACGATTGCAGTGGACGCATGACGCCGGCAGGGTCGAGGCGATGGTGGAGGATAGCGCAGGCATCATTCTTGTTGGTCCGCATGAACAAAAGACGCTGGACATTGTAAAAGCGTCCGGCGTGCCTTCGGTTCGACTGGGGTGGGTGTTTCCACTTGAACAAGCCGATCATGTCGGCGGAACGGACCACGAAGCAGGCATAGCGGTCGGCGAGTATTTGTTTGGGCTGGGGCATCGCGACATCGCCTTCGTGCAGGGGAAGGAAGGCTATCGCGGTCGTATGGAACGATATCACGGTCTACGCGAAAGTTTGGAGCAACATGCCGATGCGAGACTGCATGTCCTGCGCTTTGACGAAGATGGAGGCTTTATCCCTGCGCTGCAAGCTCTTCACACTGCCGGGATAGCACCCACAGCCTTGTTCTGCGCTCACGATGGGCTGGCGCTCACCGCTGTTTCCGAACTTCTAGCACGCGGCTACCGCATACCAGACGATATGTCCGTTGTCGGCTTCGGTGATTTTTCCGCCGCGACCCAAATATCTCCGCCCCTGACGACCATCAGGGTACAAGGTGTGGAAATGGGCGCTACAGCGATGCGCCTACTGCTGGAACGTATCGAAACAAGGGGGCAGCCGGTCGTCGCAAAACGCATTCTTATCGCATCGACCTTTATCGAGCGACGCTCATCAGGCGTTGCCCCCAAAAATTCGAAATGGTTAACCTCTGTCGAGCAATGAAAATAATCAGCTGTTAAATAGCCCTAGGTTTGTAGACACCTTCTTTCCTAATTTTGAGGCAGGAAAAGTATCGTGAGCAAACCGAATATCAGCGAAGATTTTAAGCGAGACACAGTGCATCAGATGACGGAACGCGGCTATCCGGTCGCGGAGGTTTTTCAGCGCCTCGGCCTGAGCCAGCATTCCCTGTATGAATGAAAGAAGAAGTTTGCGGCGTCTAACGCCAAGGGCAACGACGAGGCCGAGGAGACCAGGCGGCTGAAGAAGGAACTCGCTCGCGTCACCAAGGAGCGAGACATCCTAAAAAAATCGGCCGCGAATTTCGCCAGGGATGCAAGGTGATAGTCGAGCATTCATTGCTTTGCATCGCTTGCAGTTTTCGGTTCGGATGATGTGATGACTGCTGCGGGTTCACCCAGTGGATTTTACACCTAGCTAAAAACCCGCTGAGCAGGCGAGCCAACGAGCGCAAGCGACAGACCGATCTGCTCCCGAAGGCATGGGAAGAGAGCGGCAATGTCTACGGTTATCGCACGCTGCACGACGACCTTCTCGACCAGGGATAGGTGTGCTGGCTCTGCTCTATGCTTCGAAGGAGCCAAGGTTGGCGAACAACTGCGCCGGATGTTCACACTTTCCCGGACGCACCGCTTTCGGACGGCATATTCCGAGCCATTCACAGGCGGACTGAAAAAGGCTTTCAATCAAGGTGTTAGCGCCTGCGGGTGAAGATGCTTTCCGTAGAAAATCCGGATGAATTGTGGGCAGGTCGACATCTCCATCCTCATCACAAGCTTGACTTTCAAGAAATCAACAGATATGTCAAATCATATTCTGATATCTCAGTTTGGTTATTGATATGTCTAATACCATTGAATTCCCCTCTTTGCCTCTGTCCGATCTTGTGACGCCGCAGGATTTGCCAGTTGAAGGAAACATGTCCAATCGGATCCACGCATTGCTTCGGCAATTGATTGTGGAAGTGAAGCTGCTGCCGGGTCGGGCTCTGTCCGAAAAGGAAATTGCGGCGTTGTTGCATGTGAGCAAGACGCCGGTGCGCGAGGCGATCATTCGCCTTGCGGAGGAAGGTTTCGTGACGGTTGTACCGCAGGGTGGCACCTATATCTCGCCGATCGACGTGCAGCGTTACATGGAAGCGTGTTTCATCCGCTTCAAGCTTGAAGAAGGCGCGGTGATAGAGGCTGCCAAGCGGCACTCACTTGAAGATATCGCCCGCCTGAAGACCTGTCTTTCGCAGCAGCGTACCGCCGCGGCCGATGAAGAGTTTACTGACTTTTTCCTGCTCGACGAGGAATTCCACCGCACGATTTTCGCAGCGGCTCGCCTGCCCGGCGCCTGGAGCGTTGTCAATCAGGCCAAAGGTGAAATGGACCGCATGCGCCACCTGAAAAGGGTATTTGCGGTACGTCGCACGGAAAAGGTTATCGAAGAGCACGATGCGATCGTGAATGCGATCGAGTCTGGCAACGTCGAGGCAGCGCGTGACGCCGTACAGTGTCATCTGGGATCGCTGGAATCCAAAATCGCAGAGCTCTCCAAGAACCCCAAAATCTGGACCTTCATCGAACAGGTCAATACGCGCGTCACCAGGAAGCGTGTGTCAAGAGGAGCCAAGGCCCCTGCCTGACTGAACATTCAAGGCTTTTGAGGAGGGGCCTTTCATGTCCGCAGTTCAAATCAACGACGTCGTCAAGCGCTACGGTGCTCTCGAAGTCGTACATGGCATCAACCTTTCCATTCAACCGCAAGAATTCGTCGTGCTCGTCGGCCCCTCGGGCTGCGGAAAATCCACCACACTGCGCATGCTCGCAGGTCTTGAGGACATCTCCGGCGGCACCGTCGCGATTGATGGGCGGGTGGTCAACAAGGTCGCCCCGAAAGATCGCGATGTCGCCATGGTGTTCCAGAACTACGCGCTTTATCCGCATCTCAACGTCGCCGAGAACATTGCTTTCGGGCTGCGCGTGCGCGGCGAAAAGCGCGATGTGGTCGACAAGGCCGTTGCCGAAGCCGCCCAAATCCTTGGTCTGACGGAATATCTGGCACGTAAGCCAGCCGACCTGTCGGGCGGGCAGCGTCAGCGTGTTGCCATGGGGCGCGCGATCGTACGTCGCCCCAAGATTTTCCTCTTCGATGAGCCACTTTCCAATCTTGATGCCAAGCTGCGCACCCATATGCGGGCTGAAATCAAGCAGCTGCACAAGCGTATGCAGGCGACGAGTGTCTATGTGACCCACGATCAGGTCGAGGCGATGACACTGGCCGACCGGATAGTCATTATGAACCGCGGCAATATCGAGCAAGTCGGCTCGCCGATGGAAGTCTTTCTTGAGCCGGCCAATGTTTTTGTTGCCAGCTTCATCGGCTCTCCGCCCATGAACCTTTTTGACGCGACAATCGACAAGCAGGATGGCCGCACCAAAGCCGTGCTCACGGGTGATGCCGGACAAAGCCTGACGATCCCCGATGCCTTTGCCCGGAACGCGGTGCAGGGCCAGCCGGTGAAACTCGGCATCAGACCCGAAATCATGTCCGTAGAAGTGGCCGATGGACAGGACGTGCTCAATTGCAGCATCGACCTCGTTGAACCGCTTGGTGCCGAGGCCCTGTTGCACGGTAAGGCCGATGGCCAGTCCTTCATCGCCAAAGCCGAAACGCTTTATGCGGATCACTCGCTAAACGGCGTTACCCGGCTCGGTATCGATACGGCGCGCATCCATGTTTTTGACGCCGCAAGCGGCGGATCTCTCAAGGCCGCTGGCAGGGCGCGGCCATGAGACAGTATCTTCAGGAGTCGCTCCACGATCTCTGGCAAGATGTGCGCCGTGACTGGCAGCTTTATTTGCTTCTTGCCCCCATGGCCATCTGGTTTGCACTCTTTCTCTACAAGCCGATGTACGGCCTGGTCATCGCTTTTCAGGATTTTTCGATTTTCCGTGGCATCGAGAAAAGTCCGTGGGTCGGCTTTGCGAATTTCATCGAGCTTTTCCAGAATGACATGTTCGTTCGTGCATTCTGGAACACCATCACCATCAGTGGCCTCGGTCTCATCTTCGCGTTTCCGGTCCCCATCATTCTGGCCTTGATGTTCAACGAGGTTCAGAGCGAAATCGGCAAGCGCTGGGCCCAGACGATCGTTTACCTGCCCCACTTCATCTCCGTGGTGATCGTTGCGGGTATCGTCATCAATTTCCTCTCCCCATCCATCGGCATCGTCAATCTTCTGCTGAAGGGCATCGGGCTTGAACCGATATATTTCCTTACGCAGCCCGAATGGTTTCGGCCTGTCTTCATCGGCTCGTCGGTCTGGAAGGAGTCGGGGTTTGAATCGATCGTCTATCTGGCAGCAATCGCCGGTGTGAGCCCAACCCTTTACGAATCCGCGAGAGTCGATGGAGCCTCGCGCTGGCAGATGATGTGGCGGATCACGCTGCCGTGCATTCTCCCCACGATTGTCATCATGCTTATTATTCGCATTGGCAATCTGGTCGAGGTCGGTTTCGAATACATCATTCTTCTCTACCGCCCTTCCACCTACGAGACTGCCGACGTCGTTTCGACCTTCATCTACCGCACCGGTCTGCAAGGAACCCAGTACGACCTGGCAACGGCCGCCGGCCTGTTCAATGCGGTTATCGCTTTCGTGCTGGTCTATTCGGCAAACCGCATCAGCCGAAGAGTCTCGTCGACATCGCTGTGGTGAGGAACTGAAAATGACAAATTTCAATCTCTATTCGCGTGGCGACAGGATTTTTGGCTGGGCTAACGCCGTTCTTCTAGGGCTATTCGTTCTGTCGACGCTTTACCCGTTCATTTACGTCGCAGCAGTTTCGATATCCTCAGGGGCCGCGGTGACTGCCGGTCGCGTCACCCTTTGGCCGGTCGATGTTACTCTGGCGGCCTATAAACATGTCCTCTCGGACAGGATGTTCTGGATCGCTTACGGCAACACGTTCATCTACACGTTCGGCGGTACATTCATGAGCCTGCTGATCATGATCCCGGGCGCTTATGCATTGTCACGCAAGCGCCTGCGCGGTCGCACCTTCTTCAATATCGCGATTGCCTTCACGCTCTGGTTTCATGCCGGCATGATCCCCTTCTTCCTGAACATGCGGGATCTCGGCCTGCTCGACAGCCGCTTTGGTATCATCATCGGGTTCGCGGCCAGCGCCTTCAATGTCATCCTGTTGCGAAACTTCTTCGAAGCCGTGCCGAAATCTTTCGAGGAAGCCGCCAAGATGGACGGCGCAAGCGAGTTGCAACTGCTGTGGAAAGTATTCATTCCGCTTTCCAAACCGGCCATCGTCACGGTGGCGCTGTTCTGCGTCGTCTCGCGCTGGAACGGGTATTTCTGGGCAATGGTGCTCCTGCGTGGCGAGGAGAAAATCCCGCTGCAAGTCTACCTCAAGCGCGTCATCGTCGACCTCAATTCGAACGACGAGTTCGCTTCGAGCCTGCTCACAGCCCATTATTCATTCGAGACGGTGACCTCCGCGATCATGATCGCGTCGATCATCCCCGTCCTCATCATTTACCCCTACGCCCAGAAGTATTTCACAAAGGGAATTTTGCTGGGCGGGGTCAAAGAGTAGCTGCACAAGGGAGGAGAACCTGTGAGAAAACTGCGAAAAAGCACGCCCCTTCTGGCGTTGATGACTGCAGCAACAATGGCCTTGCCGGCCTTCGCGCAAGATACCGGCAAAATATCAGAAGACCCGTTGGAGCTGACAATCCACTTCCACTTCCGCGACAAATACGTCTATTCGGAAAAGTGGCCGGTGGAGCAGAAGGCTGCGGAGATGACCAATATCCGTGTGCGCAACGTAGCATCGCTGGCGACCACCAGCAGCCGCGATGCCTTCAACCTGTTGATCGCTTCGGGTGACCTTCCCGACATCGTCGGCGGTGATGCGTCAGGCGGACTAAAGGAAGACTTCATTCGTTATGGGCTGGAAGGTGCATTTGTTCCGCTTGATGATTTGATCGAGGAACACGCCCCCAACCTCAAGGCATTCTTTGACAGCCACAAGGATATCCGCAACGCGATTTCCGGACCGGATGGCAAGCTCTATTTCATTCCTTACGTTCCGGACGGAAAATACTCCCGCGGCTGGTTCATCCGCCAGGACTGGCTGGACAAACTGGGACTGAAACAGCCGGAAACGCCTGAAGAAGTCTATGAGGTCCTGAAAGCCTTCCGCGACAAGGACCCGAATGGCAACGGAAAGAAGGACGAAGTACCGTATTTTGCCCGTGAAGAGATCGACGCGGTTCGCCTTATCAATCTCTGGGATGCCCGCGTTTCAGGTTCTGAACGCTATGGTGACTTTGCCGTCTATGACGGCGAGTTGCGCCATCCATGGGCTGAAGAAAACTACAGGACCGGCATCTCTAACGTCGCCAAGTGGTACAAGGAAGGCCTGATCGACAAGGAAATCTTCACGCGCGGCGCCCGGTCGCGTGAATATCTTCTAGGCAACAATCTCGGCGGCATGACGCATGACTGGTTCGCCAGCACCTCGACCTATAACGACGCGCTGTCGCCAAAGATCGAAGGTTTCGCGCTGAAGCCAATGTTGCCGCCGAAGACCGTCTCCGGTCAACGTTTCGAAGACGCCCGCAGATTGCGTGTTCAGCCGGTTGGCTGGGCGATCTCGGCCGCCAATGAACATCCGGTCGAAACGATCAAGTACTTCGATTTCTGGTTCTCCCAGCAAGGCCGTATCCTGTCGAACTTCGGTGTCGAAGGCCTAACCTATGAGATGGTCGACGGCAAACCGCAGTTCAAAAAGGAAGTTCTTGAAAACAAGGACCCGGTTAATGCCCAGCTATGGGCCGTGGGTGCGCAGGTACCGCGCGGCTACTGGATGGACTACGAATATGAACGCCAGTGGACCAACAAAATCGCGCTTGAAGGTATCGATATGTACGACAAGTGCAATTGCCTTAAGGACGAGTTCATGGGCGTGTCGCTGAACGCCGAAGAAAAAGCAACCTTCGACCGCTATTGGCCGAGCATTCTCACATACATGACCGAGATGCAGCAAACCTGGATCCTTGGTGCGCAGGATGTCGATGCCGGTTGGGATGCCTACAAGAAAAGGCTGACGGCACTCGGTTACGATGAGGTCATCAAGACGATGCAGTCAGCCTACGACCGTCAGTACAAATCGGCCCAATAAATCAGGCTTGTGATGGCGGCCCTGTCGCCGCCATCTCCTCTCTTTGTTCTTATAGGAGTTAGAGCGCAATGCGTCCCTCTGCCTCGGCGATTGCCAGACAAGCTCATCTCGATGAACCGCGTCCAGGTTCCCTGACCATTGGCTACATGCCGAGTGAGCAATTACCGCCAACCGAAAATCCCCCGCGTTTTTCCTGGCTTCCCGATATTGATGATGGTGCGCGCTATGTGCTGCGCATCTCGACTGACCCCAATTTCCCTGACGCACAGACAACTGTGTTTGAAGATCTGGCTTGGAATTTCTTCACCCCAGACGTGGTGTTGGAGGATGGCCACTATCACTGGAGCTACGCGCTCTGGGACCAGAATGCACGGCAACCTCTTTCCGACTGGAGCACGGCGCGGGGCTTCGAAATCACTGCCGCATTGCCGAAAACCCCGTTACCCGGCCGGGCGGCGCGACATGCCGCCGCCCATACGAGCCGTCCAAGGCTCTGGCTGAATGGCGACCAGTTGAAAGCTTTCTCGGCTGCTGTGGCTAAGGATGCCGATCATTGCGGGTGGTCTAACTTTTTCGAAAAATCTGTCCAGCCCTGGCTAGACCGGCCGATCATGCTGGAACCGAAACCCTACCCCAACAATGTCCGCGTCGCGACCTTGTGGCGGCAAATGTATATTGATTGCCAGGAAGTGATTTATGCCATTCGCCATCTGGCGATTGCGGGACGTGTTCTGGGGCGGGAAGACCTGCTCGACAGGTCGCGTGACTGGCTCCTGGCCGTGGCGGGCTGGAATCCGACTGGCCCGACCTCCCGCGCCTATAATGATGAAGCCGCCTTTCGTGTCGTTGTTGCACTCGCCTGGGGATATGACTGGCTTTACGACCATCTGAGTGCGAAAGAGCGCGAAACGGTCAAAGCCGTTCTGCTGCGCCGTACGCGTGAGGTCGCTGACCATGTGATCTCGCATGCGCGTATCCACGTCTTCCCCTATGACAGCCACGCCGTACGCTCCCTGTCTGCCGTGCTGACACCTGCATGCATTTCATTGCTGGGTGAAAGTGACGAAGGCGGCGAATGGCTCGACTATACGGTTGAGTTCCTGTCGACACTTTATTCTCCATGGGCTGGCACCGATGGTGGTTGGGCCGAAGGTCCGCACTACTGGATGACTGGCATGGCCTATCTGATTGAAGCGGCCAACCTGATCCGGTCCTATATCGGTTACGATCTCTATCAGCGCCCCTTCTTCCAGAACACCGGCCGGTTCCCTCTCTACACCAAGGCGCCCGGAACACGTCGCGCCAATTTTGGTGACGATTCCACCATGGGCGATCTGCCCGGTCTGAAGGTTGGTTACAATGTGCGCCAGTTTGCTGGTGTGACCGGCAATGGCCATTACCAATGGTATTTCGATCGCATTAAGCAAGATGCCACCGGCACAGAAATGGCCTTCTACAATTACGGCTGGTGGGACCTGAATTTCGACGATCTCGTTTATCGTCACGATTACCAGCAGGTGGCGGCCGTTGCGCCGACCGATCTTCCAGCCCTTTCCGTGTTCAACGATATTGGCTGGGTGACAATCCAGAAACACATGGAAGATCCGGACCGGCATCTGCAATTCGTATTCAAGTCCAGTCCCTACGGTTCGCTGAGCCACAGCCACGGCGATCAGAACGCCTTTGTGCTTTACGCCTACGGCGAAGACCTCGCGATCCAATCCGGTCATTACGTTGCCTTCAATTCACAGATGCATGTGAACTGGCGCCGTCAGACCCGGTCAAAAAATGCGGTGCTGATCGGTGGCAAAGGCCAATATGCCGAAAAGGACAAGGCGCTGGCGCGACGTGCGGCCGGGCGTATCGTTTCGGTAGACGAGCAAGCCGGCCATGTCAAAATCGTCGGAGATGCAACGGCGGCCTATCAGGTTGCAAACCCGTTGGTGCGCAAGGCAGAGCGAGAAGTCCATTTCGTCAACGACAGCTATTTTGTGTTCGTCGATGAGGTTGAGTGCAGTGAGCCACAGGAACTGCAATGGCTTTGTCACACGATCGGCGCCCCCCAGACCGGCCGTTCCAGTTTTCGTTACACCGGCAGCAAAGCCGGCTTTTACGGCCAGTTTGTCTATTCATCCTCTGGCGCACCGCAGATTTCCGCCGTTGAAGGTTTCCAGGGTATCGACCCGAAGGAATTTGAAGGGCTCGAAATTCATCACCACGTTTGCGCGACCGTGCCGGCAGCAACACGGCACCGTCTGGTCACTCTTCTGGTGCCCTACATCCTGAGTGAACCGAAGCGTATTTTCAGTTTCATCGATGATCAGGGTTTCTCGACGGACATCTACTTCAGCGATGTCGATGACGAGCGCTTCAAACTCTCTCTTGCCAAGCAATTCTAATCATTACGAGGTTTCCAAATGCTACGTTTCAAAAACAAAACGGTCGTCGTCGCGGGCGCAGGTCGTGATATTGGTCGCGCATGCGCTATCCGGTTTGCTCGGGAAGGCGCCAATGTTGTGCTGACCTATAACGGCGCGGCGGAAGGTGCATTATCGGCCGTTTCCGAGATCAAGAAGCTCGGGGGCGAGGCACTGGCCATCAAGGCCGATCTCACCAAGGCTGCCGATGTAGAGGTTGCGATTTCCGGTGCGACCGACAAGTTCGGAAACATTCACGGTCTGGTGCATGTGGCAGGCGGTCTGATTGCCCGGAAATCTCTGTCCGATATGAACGAAGCTTTCTGGCATCAGGTTCTTGATGTCAATCTAACGTCGCTTTTCCTCATCGCCAAGGCAGCCGTGCCGAAGATGGCAAAAGGCGGCTCCATCGTGACCTTCTCGTCGCAAGCCGGTCGTGATGGCGGCGGTCCTGGCGCCCTGGCTTACGCGACATCCAAGGGTGCGGTAATGACCTTCACACGTGGTCTCGCCAAGGAAGTTGGTCCCAATATTCGCGTCAACGCAGTTTGCCCGGGCATGATCTCAACGACGTTCCACGACACCTTCACCAAACCCGAAGTACGTGAAAAAGTGGCCGGTGCGACTTCGTTGAAGCGCGAAGGATCGAGTGAGGACGTTGCCGGTCTGGTGGCCTTCCTTGCATCTGATGATGCCGCTTACATCACTGGTGCCTGCTACGACATCAATGGCGGCGTCCTGTTCTCCTGATATCCTGGTAAAACCATGTCCGTATCGTTACCGAGAGCGAGCCGCGTTGCCATTCTTGGCACGTCGCTCGTCCAGCAAAACCACATTGGCGATGCCCGGATGCTTGCAACATCGGCACGCGGCTGGATGAGCTGGGCCGAGGTTCTGTCTTACGGCAGGCTGCATTGCCCGGTCCATCACGATCCATCGGTGCCACCGGGCTGGGAACCGAGCAATCGGCCGGGCGTCAGCCGGTTTTTTGCCGGCCTCAACTTCGGCGTCTCCGGCCAGAAGGCGATCGAAATCGAACGACGACTGCCGCGATTGCTGCAATCAGATTTCGATCTGATCCTGCTGGATGCCGGCACCAACGATATGATGGTGGAAACCCGCCAGACAATTGCAGATACCAGAGCACGGATTGCGTCCGCTTTACTGGCCGCTGGAAAGACGGTCATTCTTCTGCCCATTCTGGCGCGTGGCGTGGGTAAATGGCCGGCGCATGGCTCCGAACGGGCAAAGGCGCACTGGATCAATCGCCAGAGTGCTGAATTTGCCGCCAGTCACGCCAATTGTCATGTATTCGACTGGAACGCAGCATGGGTCGATCCGAACAGCGAGTTTGGAGAGCCCTATCCAGGTTACTCCGACGATGGAACGCATTTTTCGGTGCGCGGTGCCTTTGCCGTCGGCAAGCTGCTGGCAGCCTATTTCGCAAACATTGTGCCGCGTGCGGCAGACCGCGTTTTGCCAAGAGATGATCGTTTCGACCCCGTCAACAACCCGACCGGAAATCTGGCAACCGAACTGTCCGCGAAAACTCTGACAGAGAGCTTGGAGCAAAGCCACCGTCTTGGTGGGGAGATTGTGCATCCTGGAACCGGTAACTGGGTTGAGGCAATCTGCGATATCGACGTGCCAGCGCATTCAGGCATTCTCGGCGTAACACTACGTTTGAAAGATATTGCCGAGGAAGGGCAACAGGCATGTGCGCTAAGTCCCTTTCGTGCCGAAGACGGCTCAGTATTCCCCTTCCCTGATACACATTGGAAAGGTGCTTTGCGGACGCCGCCGTTAAAACTCCGGCCGGGTGCTGCACCCCCGGAGCTATATCTTGATGTCCTGCTGCAGGCAGGTTCAAAGCCGATCAGCATCGATATTACGCGCATTGATGTGCGGCCCGTTTCAAATCCGGTGTGTGCATGAGCAAGGGTGGTGGAAAGCCGAAGCTGCTGATCGCCATGCGCAGCGAGCTTCCGCAAGGGTTTTTCGGCGCGCGCGAATGGGCGCGACTGAACGCTGTGACCGATATCGTTGACGGATTTCCCTATACAGACTTCGACACGGAGAAAGGTCGCCGGGCTTTGGCCGAGGCCGACATTCTGCTGGCGGCCTGGGGGACACCTTCGCTGACAAAAGAACGCCTTGCCCGAGCACCTAACCTCAAGATGTTGGCCTATGCGGCATCATCCGTTCGCGTCGTCGCGCCTGCTGAATTCTGGGACAACTCCAATATTCTGGTGACAACCGCAGCGCCTGCCATGGCCGCGCCGGTGGCGGAATTTACCTATGCGGCCATCATCATGTGCAGCAAGGACGTGTTTCGCCTGCGAGATGAACACCGGGCTGAGCGCGGCACCGGTGGGTTTGGCAGCCGCCGTGGCATGAACCTGCCCTGGCTTGGAAGCTATTCCCGCAAGGTCGGCATTGTCGGCGCCTCGCGCATTGGGCGACTGGTTATCGATATGCTGACACGGGGCCGTTTCGAAATCGGCGTTTATGATCCATTCCTGTCCGCGGTTGAGGCAACGGAACTTGGCACAACAAAAATGGAACTGCATACGCTTCTCGCATGGGCCGACATCGTCTCGCTGCACGCACCGGTCCTGCCGCAAACCCGTCACATGATTGGTGCGCAAGAGCTTGCGTTGATGGCCGACCACACGGTGTTCATCAATACGGCGCGTGGCTGGCTGGTCGATCACGAAGCACTGTTATCAGAGGCGCAATCCGGTCGCCTGCGGATCCTGATCGATACGCCGGAACCCGAACCGCTACCGGTCGACAGCCCGTTTTACGACTTGCCGAATGTCGTGCTGACCCCACACATCGCCGGTGCGCTGGGCAATGAATTGCGCGCGCTTTCTGATGTCGCAATCACTGAAATCGAGCGCTTTGTCGCGGGTCTTCCACCGCTCTACCCCGTTCGCAAACATGACATGGAGCGCATGGCATGAGGGCTTTCAACTATTGTTTTTCCACGCTTGGCTGCTCTGAACTTGACCTGCATGAAACCGCCGACCTGGCGAAACGGCACGGTATTTCGTGCGTGGAATTGCGCACGCTTTCCGGTTCCGTCGACCTGATTTCGGCACTGGAGGGTGAGTTTGGCAGCCCTTCAATCTTTGCTGCGTTTCTGGCGCAACGTGACCTCAAGGTCACCGCCCTCAATACATCGATCCGGTTGTTTGATAGCGGCGATATGTCTGCCGTTGAGCCCTTCATTGCGTGGGCGGAAGCGGCGGACATTGCACATCTCAGGATATTTGACGGCGGAAATCGGTTAACGACCTGCGAGATGACACGCGCAGGTGTAGCGCTCGATCAGTGGCAAGCCGACCGGCAATCACGTGGGCTGAATGTCGATCTGATGATCGAAACCCATGATGCTCTAGCCGATGCAACGCAACTCTCTACCTTCATCAGGGTTGTGCCACATGCCCTGATATTATGGGACACCCATCACACCTGGGCCAAGGGTTCCGATATCAAGCGCCTTTGGCCTGATATCGTCGACAATGTTGTTCATTTGCATGTCAAGGACAGCAAGATGGGAGACGACGGCCGACGCCTTTACGTGCTTCCAGGCCAGGGTGACTTCCCGATTGCGGATCTTTTGTCGCTTGTCGGATCGAATGACCGACACCTCCCTCTTAGTCTCGAATGGGAGCGCCACTGGCATCCCGAACTGCCACGTCTGGATGACGCGTTGATCGCAGCGCGCGCCTGGTGGCGATAGGAGTACTTATGCGTATTGCAGACATTCAACTAACGCCGGTTGCCGTTCCCGACAAACCATTGCTGAACTGCAAGGGTGTTCACCAGCCTCACGCCCTGAGAACCATCATTGAAGTCACCTGTGATGACGGCACCGTTGGTTTGGGAGAGAGTTACGGGAGTATCAAAGCACTGGACGGTCTAAGACGTGCGGCTCCATCATTGATTGGTCTCGATCCGTTTCACCTTCACGAATTGAAGGCACGGGTCCTTGCCGCTTTGCCAGGTGGTGGTGGCATCAATGCAAAAAGCGCCGTTGCCGACCACAAACTGACGGACGTTGTCTCCTCGGCGTTTGAAGTTCCATGCCTTGATATTCAGGGCAAGCTGCTCGGGCGACCGGTGTGTGACCTGCTTGGTGGTGCGGTTCGCGACAGGGTTCCCTTCAGCGCTTATCTGTTTTTCAAATTCGCCGCTCATATTGGAGAAGAACCGGACGAATGGGGGGAAGTGCTGACGCCAGACCAGATGGTCGGGGAAGCCCGCCGGATGGTGGATAAATACGGTTTCCAGTCACTGAAGCTCAAAGGGGGTGTTTTGCATCCCGATCTCGAAATCGAGACGATGCTGAAGCTGCGCGAAGCCTTTCCGAACCACCCTTTGCGGATCGACCCCAATGGGGGGTGGACCATCGACACCGCTATCTACATAGCGCGCAAATTGGAAGGCGTTCTGGAGTATCTCGAAGATCCTGTCATCGGTATGGACCAGATGGCACAGGTCGCAGCGGCGACGTCAGTTCCGCTCGCCACCAACATGATCGTCCTTGAGTTTGATCAGATTGCTCGAGCCTTCCGAAAGAACGCCGTTCAAATCGTCTTGTCCGATCATCACTATTGGGGCGGTCTTCGTGCTTCAACGCATCTCGGCAAAATCTGCGAAACATTGGGGCTCGGAGTGTCGATGCACTCCAACTCGCATCTCGGGATCACGCTCGCTGCTATGACCCATGTCGCTGCGGCGACACCCAATCTAAGCTATGACTGCGATACACATTTTCCTTGGACTGGTGTTGATGTGACTGAAGGAGCCCCTTTTGTCTTCGAAGGCGGCAGCCTGGAGGTGCCAAAGGATCCAGGACTGGGGATCTCGTTAGATCGACACAAACTGTCAATATTTGCTGGTTTGTACGAACAGACGGCCATGAAAGAGCGAGACGACACGGCCTACATGAAGCTCTTTCAACCAGATTACGAACGTCGCGTGCCCCGGTGGTGACTGCCCAGACGTCGAGGGACAGGCACGCAAGCGCGGCCTTTCGCCGATGGTTGTATCCGGGCGGCGCGATCCCAAGGAAGAACGCCGTACAGTGGAGACACTGATCGCCTATTCGATCGATGCACTCTTCATTGCGGGCGCGACCGATCCCGACGGCGTGCACCAGGTCTGCGCCCGCGCAGCACTGCCGCATGTCAATATTGACCTTCCCGGCAAATTTGTACCCTCCGTTATTTCCGACAACAGACATGGTGCGGAAATATTGACATCGGCAATCCTTGCCCATGCGGAAAAAGACGGGCCTCTCGGTCCTGACGACGTCATCCTGTTCGGCGGTCATGACGACCACGCCAGCCGCGCCCGTATAGATGGGTTCCACGCCACCAAGGCCGCCTTTTTCGGGGTCGATAACGGGGACGATATCGAAATCACTGGCTATTCACCACGCATGACGGAACTCGCATTCGAACGTTTCTTTGAACGCAAAGGCCGCCTGCCCCGCTGCTTCTTCGTCAATTCATCGATCAATCTCGAAGGACTGCTGCGTTTCATGGGGCGCCATGACGGCGAGGCGTTTGGCGATATCGTTGTCGGCTGTTTTGACTACGACCCCTTCGCATCGTTCCTTCCTTTCCCGGTCTACATGATCAAGCCCGATATAGCGCAAATGCTCAAAAAGGGGTTCGGCCTTCTGGCAGAGAACCGGACCGAGCCCGAAGTCACCATGATCGAACCGACGCTCATTTCGCCGCGAACCGCTCTCGAAGGTCCGCTCGACGACATATGGCCCCCCGGCATCTGCGATAAACATGCGAAATGCCGCTTGACCTCAACAGTGCTCGAGGTCGTACCGATTGCATGGCGCTTCAGCATTGTAACGGGATAATGATGAAAAACTCATGGGAGTTCGGTCTACGACCGTTCGGAAGAAACGGGATGAGGTTGTTGCGCCAGCGGGTGCTTAGCGGCTCCTAGTATCGCATTCGGCGAGAAGCACACGCAGTAAAGGATATGGCGGTTCTCATAGGTCCGCTTGATCATTATAGCCGTAAAACTCTCGATATTCGGCTGATCAGAGCACCTCGGGGCTATTCGTGGAGTGCACCCCATTTCACCGGGCAAGTCGGCTAGATTGATTTAGCCCTGATGAACTGCCGAGGGGAAGCCATCTTGAGCGCGGAATGGGGATGGATTTCGTTGTAGTCCTCGATCCATCCGTCGATGAGCCGGAGCGCTGTTTGGGCGTCCGGTAGAGCTGATATCCGAATATAGTCCCGCTTCAACGTTTTGACGAAGGCTTCCGACATGCCGTTCGACTGCGGGCTGGCTACCGGCGTGAAGCAGGGTGTCAGATTGAGTGCTTGCGCAAACAGCCTCGTGTCCCTCGCGGTGTAAGCAGAGCCGTTGTCCGAGAGATGCTCGATTGCGTGCGGGGCTCGGGTTGCTGCGAAGCGTTTCTCGACCGCCTCCAGCATCATGTCGCGCACGTCAGAGCCGGAGATGCCCGCGTTGGCGACCGCCGTCCAGGCGATGATCTCCCGGTCGAAAGCGTCGATGATGAAGGCGAGACGGATGACCTCGCCGTTCCAGCAAGTGAACTCCAGCCCATCCGAGCACCAGCGCAAGTTCGAGCGCATGACCATGACCTTGCCGTCATGGATGCGGCCCTTGCGAACGGCCGTATGCTTCTCCAGCAACATGGCGTGGTTGCCCATGATGCGGTGAACCCGTTTTGCGTTGACGACAGGCTTATCGGCGGCTCGCCTTTCGCGATTGAGGAGCGCGGCGATCCGCCGATAGCCATAGGTTGGCCTTTGATCTACCAGCCTGCGAATGATGGGCAAAAGCTCTGCATCCTCGGCCTTGTGATAGGAGCCGCGCGGCTTCGATCTGCCTTTCAGCCGCTCGATGAGGTTGGAACGGGATACGCCCAGCGTGTCTGCGACGGCCTTCATCGCGAACCGTCCTTCGGCAACAAGATCGGCCGCGATATCCGTTTTTTTGAGTCTGCTTTGGACAAGGCTTCCCGAAGGATTTCGACCTCCATCGTCTTGCGGCCGAGCATGCGCTCCAGCTCGCGGACGCGATCTTCCAGCTTCTTCACTTCCGAATTGCCGACCACCGGCTCGTCAGAATCCACAGCTGCAGCACCTCCCTCGCTCAAGAGCCTGCGCCACCGATAAAGCAGATTGGGCGCGACGCCATGACGGCGAGCGGTGGACGATACCGTCTCGCCTGGTTCGAAACTCTGCTCAATGATCGTCAGCTTTTGCTCGGTTGTCCACCGCCTGCGGCGAACATCACCCGTCAGCAATTCAACGTGTCGATACTCGTTAGACATAAGCCTATACCCAAGCCTGTGCTTGAGCCTTTCTGCTTATGCCGACTGTCCGGTCGAAATGGGGGGCAGTTCAATTCGGCGATCGTTTGTTAGTCCTTCGCTCCTGAACAGATGAGAACCTGCAGCCTGCTTGTCTACCCCCCTAAATAGCTGGAACTTAAATATTTGCAGTCGTGGAGCGTCGTAAGATTGAATTATGGCAGCCGCGGCTTTAGCGATACAAACCTTGGCTGGTTGTCCACCAGCTGCGTCGTCTTGTTATGTCTTCTACACTATTTGTCCGGTCCGATTTGAGACTCTAGGACTTCGGCGGGCATCAACCGCTCAATTGTAACGGGTGCGAAGGTATAGCTGCCACAACTTTGATTTCCACAAGAAGGCCGGGATGGGCAAGTTCGGAAACGCCAATGCAAGTCCACGCGCATGTTCCGCGGGGGAAAACCCGGTCCTTTACCTCGCGAAAGGTATGCATGTGCTGCTGCAATCCGACATGGTACGTAGTCATTTCGACAACATCTTCGAAGCTGCAACCTGCCGCTGACAAAACTGTAGCTAAGTTGTCCCAACACGCCTCGAATTGCTTCTCTGTGTCGTTGATGACATTCATGTTGGCATCCCGTCCAACCTGCCCCGCGCAGAAAACCAGGTTTTCAACGCGTACTGCAGGGGCATAGCCTGCCCGCTCCACAATCGGCTTCATTGCCGACGGCACGATAATTTTGCGATTCACAGATAATCCTTTCTTCGTCCGCACAGGCCGAGCCAAATTAGCTAAGTGAATGAATTGACGCGAGGCGGTCGTTGTGTTGAAGGCGCGTTAGCCCCGGATCAGGTTGAGACGATCAGGCAGGGCTCTTTGCCAATAACAAGCGACCGCCTAACAAGATCAAGGCCGCCCCGGAGATCGTTTTTATCCTTCTGGCGATGTGCGGGCGATTGAGAAAACCAGTCACGCTGCCGACCAGGAGGACAACTAAGCCGTAAAAAGCTACAGCGATCAGAGCATGTGTGAGTGCGAGCGCGGCGCCATTTGCAAGCACGTCCTGTTGGCGCCCCTCCAAGAATTGGGGAAAGACTGCAACGTAAAAGATCGCCGGTTTTGGGTTGAGGAAGTTGCTGAGATATCCGCGAACGAAGGCCCTCTTAGCTGTGAGGTTCACTGACACCCGGCTCGGATTTATGACAGGTGCGTTCAGACGTCGCAGCGACAAGAGAGATTTAGTACCCAGCCAGATGAGATAGGCTGCACCAAACAGCTTCATCACTGTGAACAAGATTGCCGACGCTGCGATCACCGCCCCCACTCCAACAAGTGCCAACGCGGCATGAGAAACGATGGCTGCGGCGAACCCGAATACCATCCCGAAGCCGGTCAGCTTCGTGTTGCTTGGCGAATTGGCCAGGAGCAAAGCAAGGTTCGGTCCCGGTGTCACCACGATCATGGTAACGATAGAGATAAATACGAAGTACTGATGAAGAGGGATAAACATGGCAACGACCTCGCGGTTTAGGCACAATTAGAGCGTATTGCATCCGGCCGTTTCCGGCCCGGATCATACGAAGGAGTTCGAGTCGAGACAAAGTTATCGGGCACAGTTTTCCCGGGCAACAGATGTGCACGGCCCCGTTTCGACGAGGCTGAAAAGTTCAGACATTCTACAAGCACCGGAGTGCGCTCCTGCTGTACCTTCCGCGGCGATCTGCATTGAAGGCCCGCGACGACACTTGGCTTTAAAGCGCGATGTTGGATCGCGGGGCCCCTCTGATGTCAACGTTTATCCTTGGCGCAGCGATCACGTCACTGCCAAGGCACGAGTCCAAACTCCCAAAGCGCTGCAGCTAGTGACTTTGCGGAGTTACCGCGGTCCTTTTCTGTCAGTCGACGGCTTGCGCGGCCTCCTCGATCATCTTCGCAACTGCAGCTGCCTGCGAGATATAAATAGCGTGACTACCATCGATCTCCGTGACAGTCGAGCCAGCGCGCTTGTACATCCAGCGCTCAAGGTCCGGATTGATCGTCATGTCATTCTTCGCAACAATCCCGTAGCTTGGCTTGTCGTGCCAAGCGGCAATAGACACCGGCGCACTGGTGGCCGCGACGGCGACAGGCATCTGAGACCGGGCCATAAACTCGCCCTGCTCTTTGGATAGATCCGCCCCGAAATCAGCCGCGAACCGTGCCGGGTCGATAAGCAGGAAGCCATCCTTTGTCGGCTTGATATCATTGGTGGGTGACGGCATCGACTGGAGCAGTTGTGCGGTGCTTTCGCCCTTCTCAGGCTGCAGTGCCGCAACATAGACAAGTGCCTTGACCTTAGGATCATCACCTGCTGCCGTGATGATCGTCCCCCCATAGCTGTGGCCGACGAGAACGACGTCCCCGTCCTGCTGATGAAGCACGCTCTTCGTAGCTGCAACGTCCTGATCCAGGCTTGTTAGTGGCTGCTGGACGATGCTGACATGATAGCCGTCGCGGGTGAGGATGTCATAAACGTCGCGCCAGCCCGAACCATCCACGAGCGCGCCATGGACAAGCACGATGTTGCGCGCATCCGCTAAGGCTGGGGCAGTTAGGACAGCAGAAGACAAAAGCGCTGCAATGAGGCCAACGGCCGCTTTACTGAAGTTCGACATGGGCGGTAGTTCCTTGAGTTTTTTGCTTGGAATTACGGAGGCTTTGAAAGCTTTGGGGGACATGTCTCTCCTCTATCCAGGGAGGGACGGACGTGATTGCTTGTACTTACTGCTTAACGACAATTGGAGCCTTGATCGGCACGCGTTCATAGAGGTCGATAATGTCCTGGTTGAGCAGGCGCACACAGCCGGAAGAAACTGCCTTGCCAATCGAGCGCCATTGCGGATTGCCGTGCAGACGATAGAGTGTGTCGTGGCCACCGGAGAAGATGTAGAGCGCTCGCGCACCGAGCGGATTTTTCAGGCCCGGCTCCATGCCGCCATTCTCGATCGAGTATTTGGCCAATTCCGGCTGGCGGGCGACCATCTCGTTCGGCGGCTTCCAACGCGGCCATTTCTGACGCCACTGAATGATGCCGTTGCCCTGCCAGGCAAAGCCATCGCGCCCGATCCCGACACCATACCGCATCGCGGTCCCGCCCGGCTGGACGAGGTAGAGGAAGCGGGAGGGAGTGTCGACGACGATCGTGCCGGGCGCCTCGCCAGTCGGGTCGAGGACCTGCTGGCGATAGTAGCGCGGATTGATCTGCTTGTAGGGAACCGCCGGGATTAGAAAGCCGCCATCCTCGGTAGGACCGTACATGGTCGCCAGTTCGGCATCTGTCGGCGCAGGAGCGATGTGGACAGAGCCGATCGGATCCTGGAGAGGCGTCGACTGTCGCCCCACCATGCGGCCCGAGCTGGGGGTGGAGACGCACCCCGCCAGGGCCGAGGTTGCAGCCATCGCCGAAAGCGAAAGCAGGCCGCGGCGGGATAACGAGGTATCAAAGCTCATGCTCAATCCTCGTCCTGCCATCTGCGCAGATCCGTCTGGTCATGATAGGCCATGCGATCAGGCGTAGTGATAAACTCAATCATCGTGCCCCACGGCGTGCGGCAATAGCAGACCTTGTTTCCAGGACCTTTTTCGGTTGCGTAGGGAATTGCGCGTGGCGCCGTGAGGGCTGCTCCGCCAGCCTTTTCAAACCGCGCTACCGATGCGTCGATGTCGTCGGTATAGACGCCAAAATGCGTAATGCCGAAGTCGCTCGGTGTAACCGGTTGCGCTTGTTTGGGGCCGCGCATTTCGAAGAGCTCGATGTCGGGCCCGGTTCCGATCTTGACCATCGCCTGCGCACGCACAACCGTTCCCGGGTAAGCACCAGTGGCCCGCTCGAACTCGGGTCCCTGTCTTGCCGGATCCTGCGGCCCGAACGATTGGTAGATCACCTGGCCGCCAAAGGCTTCCACCAGGAATGATTTTGCTGCCTCGATATCGGGCACTGTGATGCCGATGTGATTGACGCCACGAATTTGAGGTGCAGTCATGACAGTTTCCTTTCTTGTTGAATCGATGAACGCGTTCGGGCTCAATTTGCCCGGATCGCAGAGTTCACTTGGCCTTGAGGAAATCGATGAGAGCAGCGGCCACTTCATCCGGGCGCTCGTCCGCCACATAATGACTGCAGCGGGCAATCGAGCCGCCCGTTACATCTGTGGCGAACTCCTTGAGCATTGGGACCATATGAGCACCAAAACGCTGCTCCCCGCCGAGACCTAAAACCGGAATTCGGAGCGGTTGTTTTTTGTATTCGAGCGCGGCCGCATGGTCTGCGGTCAGTGTGCGGTACCATTCCATGCCACCGCGCGTGCGACCAGGAAGCGCCATTGCTTTCGCATAGATGTCGATGTCTTCAGGATTAAAGGTGCTGTGATCGTAAAACCGCTCCGCCATGAAGGCCGAAACATAGTCATGTTCGCGGCCATAAATCAGGCGTTCCGGCAGATCCCGATTAGCATGGAACGCGAAGTGCCAGATCTTTGCCGTCGTAGCCTCCCACTCACTCCAGCCAGGAAGCGGAACATCGAGGACGGCAAGGTGAGTAACGGCGTCTCGATAGATAGCGGCCTGCGGAAGCGCCACCATTCCGCCGATGTCATGGCCGCATACGGCGTAGCGTTCATGCCCAAGGGCGATCATGACCTCGTGCGCGTCGCGCGCCATCGTCGCCTTATCGTAGCCGTCAAGCGGGCAGTCGGAAAAGCCTGCGCCGCGTAGATCAATCGCCACCACGCTGAACTGTTCGGCCAGCAGCGGCATGACGTCGTGCCACTCCCACCAAGTTTCCGGCCAACCGTGAAGCAGAAGGAGCGGGGGGCCAGAGCCGCCCGTGACGGCATTGATCTTGATGCCGTTCACCGGCACCAGCTGCTGGGTAAAATCTTCCAGTGTTGGGATCATAACTCTTTCCCGTCGATGTTGATGTTAAACAGAGCTAGCGCCAGCTCAGGCCTGATCGAAATCGGTGGCGACCGAGATGTCTCGCCAAGCGTCGATATCGCTGCGGAAAGAAGCCAGCTTTCGTTCGGCGATTGAATGCGCGACGGGCCCAAGCGGCAGATGAAGCGGGGCGTTATTGGCGTCGACCGCCTGCAAGATCACTGTAACCGCTTTGTCGGGATCGCCTGCTTGATTGCCGTTGTTGGTTTCACGATAATGTCTGCGCGAACTTGCGGCGTATTCCGGCATTTCCTTGGCCGCCATCGTTATCGAGCGTCCAAGGAAGTCAGTGCGAAACGGCCCCGGCTCGACGATCAGCACGCGGACGCCGAACGGCTTCAACTCACCTGCGAGCGCCTCGGAAACCCCTTCAACCGCAAACTTGGCTGCATTGTAGTATGCTGCCCCGCCGCTGCCCGCGATCCCTGCGCCGGACGACATGTTGACGATCGTTCCGCCCGAGCGCCGCAGGACAGGCAAGGCTGCTCTGGTGGTTTCGATAAGACCGAAAACGTTCACCTCGAACATCGGTCGATATTCTTCGGGCGTGCCTTCCTCGAGCGCACCAAACAGTCCGTAGCCGGCATTGTTCACCAGCACATCAAAACCGCCAAACATCTCCACGGCCTTTGCGACCGCGGCATTGGCCGCCGCCGCATCCGTCACGTCGAGCGGCAAGGCGATCATGCGGCCGTCGAATGGCCGAGCCATTTCTTTGATCAAGTTGAGGTTGCGTGCAGTCGCGACAACCTGATCGCCCCGCTGTGCCGCAGCGAGTGCGAGACGTTGTCCGAAGCCGCTCGAGCAGCCTGTGATGAACCATGTTTTCATGACGTTTCTCCGCTTGCTTTCAGAAGATGACTTGAATCTAGATGTTTATATTTGTACTTGAAGTGACAGTTTTGTATTCTCATTGTTCACTTTTGTAAGGGCATGGCCATGGAGTGGAGTGACGTAAGAATCTTCCTTGCGATTGCGCGGTCCGGCACGCTCGGCGGCGCTGCGCGTGCTCTTCATACAAGCCATCCGACCGTCGGCAGGCGGTTGCGTGCCCTTGAGGATGCCATCGGCCATACGCTCTTCCAGCGGACCGCGGACGGTCTCGTGCTGACCGAGGAGGGCCACGGGATCATCGCCCTGGCAGAGCAGATGGAAGAAGGCGCGCTTGCAATGGAGCGCCGACTCGCCGGGCAGGAGCAAAATCTCAAAGGCAATCTGCGCATCTCATCGGCAGACTGGTTCGGGGCTTATGTCCTGCCTCCCATCGTGGCGGATTTCTCGAAAGCCTACCCCAATGTGGACGTCGAGATCCTGACCGGCACTCGCCTGTTCAACCTCGCCCAGAGGGAGGCAGACGTTGCCTTTCGCATCGTTCCGTTCGACACTGCCGATGTTATTCAACGGCGGCTCTTTAGGCTCGAATACGGCGTCTACATCGCCGAGGAGTCGCCTGACCCTAAATTCGGCGACGGGACTGGTTTCCGTCTGATCACCCACGACACTTCGACAGGGCAATTCCCCGACATAGCCTGGCTCTCCGAGAGTTTTCCGAACGCGAGACCCGTGCTGCGATCAAACAACCGAAACGTCCAGGGGCGAATGTGCAGGCAGGGTGTTGGGATCGCCGTCCTGCCCCGCGCAGTGGGTAACCAAATCCCGGGTATCCGCAGACTTGAACTACCCAAGCCCCCGCCCGCGCGAGACATCTGGATGGGATATCATCGGGACCTGCGACGTCTTCAGCGTCTTCGGGCGTTTATCTCGACCGTCTCGGACCACATCACAAATGCCCCTGCATGGTAAGCCGCGCGAAGAAGATCGATTTTCCCCGCCGATCCACGGCCGCGGTAGGACAGCCGCGACAGACAACTTACTTGCTGGCCGCAATCTCCCTGTGCCGCTCCACCACAGCGCCCACGATCATTGTCATCAGCCCTTCGACGAAGTGCCGACTGAGGCCAACCTCATTGGCGATACTCATCACTCGATCCAATTGGCGTCGCTCTCGCTCATTATCGATCGCCGGCAACGCCTGTTCGGCTTTCAAGTGGCCGACATGCTCGGTACAGCGAAAGCGTTCGGCCAGAATATAGAGGAGAGCTGAATCCAAATTGTCGATGGTCCTCCGGTAGGAAGCGAGTTGCTGTGCCACATCATCTGTCATCATTTGAATATCTTCCAAGTCGTTTCACAGGCGCGAGGTAGAGCTTATGAGATGGGATGCATAATGCGACGTGACAGGGCGATCGTCAGCCAAATTGCCGAAACCAGGAAGTAGAATGCTCCGACGCCAGCGTAGCCCGCAACCGTGGCGATAGAAGGCTCCTGAGGCATTTGCGCCTGAAAGATGAAGAGAGCACCGGCCACAGAGGATTGGCCTCCGCTCAAAATCATCGCCCACTGACCCCCATTCGTTTTTCGGCGCCGCACAGCAGTTCCAAGCTGCAACAGCCCTGAGAAGATAGCCCATAGACCGAAGGCGCCGAGAACCCAGTTCATGTTCATTGTCAACGCCAGGATTACGGCTATCGTCATAACCGAGCTCGCTGCGACGTTGATCGCTTGGCTCCGATTGGCGGCAAGACCACCACTCCTGGTGGCATCGATAACGTTGGCGATTGCATCCCAAGCGGGATAAATGATCAGCAGTGCGGCAGCCACCGCAAAGGAATGTCGTCCGGCAGTCAACGCAGCCGCGACCCAAAGCACTGAGAAGGCCGCTCTGGTAAAGTAATACTGCTTGAGCCACTGGTCGTTGCCGCGCGCGGCACGGGAGATCTGGTTGTTCGACATTGTTTTCTGTCACTTTCTAAACTGGTTGATTAGTGGTTCGCGCGAGCGTCATCAGATGAAGACGAAATGCTCGCTCAAGTGGGTGTTCTCTCCCATTCAGCACGGCGGGTCTGATCGCTTTTGTCAGAGAGTTTCCCGGCTGACATTTCGGGACTATCGAGGTCCTGGCCGTCGCGAGAAGAAACCGTCGTCCCGCCGCCGTGGGCACCCTTGATGCCCATGCCTTTCCGAAGGCATCGCTGATCGCCTCCTCCCGCCCGGCAGCCCATCGGCCGTCAGGATCGGAGAGGATGGAACTCGCTTGGTTGATTTCGATTTGTCGTGAAGGCGCAATTTCTGAAATCGGCATCACTTTCCGGACTTCCGTCGGCTCATGGATTGTTTTCCTGTGGTTCATCATCTCGATTGCCTCAGATGCCGGCGTACCACTCGTAGCCACGGTCTTCCCAATAGCCGCCGTTCCCACCCCACAGCCCGGCGAAGCTGTCGACCAGTTCGATGCGCATGATGTATTTTGCCTGTTTGTAGCCGAGCTGTCGCTCGACCCTGAGGCGCAAGGGCGCGCCGTGGCCGACGCTGAGATCCTGGCCGTTCATCTGGTAGGCGAGGATGGTTTGAGGATGGACCGCATCGATGAGATCAATGCTCTCATAGTAACGGCCGCTTCCGTCGAGCGTCTTTTCGAGTTCGTCCGCACAATGCAATACGACGTAGCGCGCCGTCGGCCTGACCCCGGTGAGACGCAACAAGTGGGAGAGCGGGACGCCTTTCCATTTACCGATAGCACTCCAGCCTTCGACGCAATCATGGCGGGTAATCTGGGTGCGGGAAGGAAGCGCCTTCAGATCTTTGAGCGAAATCTCTTGAGGCCGATCAACAAGACCGTCGATCTTCAGTCGCCAGTTTGCGAACTTGCCTTCCAACAGTTCTGCATATTCCTCGCTATCGGGAGCACTCGTTCCGTTCACACGGAAGGAGGGAGAAATGTCCTTTTCGTCAAACTCACGCGCCAGCGCATCCCGGCCCTGAAGCAGTCTCTGTGCCTTCATGGTCAGGTGCTCGGCTGAGCGCAGGACATCGGCGACGTCGGCGTTCTGGTCAAGCAGGTCACACCCGGAAAGGGTCAGGGCGCTGGCGCCGAGTGTGCCGCCGATGAGGAAGCGGCGACGGGTGAGAAGCTTTCTCATGATTGTGGCCCCTTGTGATGAATCACATAGCGTCCGGTGATCATCGAGCGAATGTTGTTCCAGGTCCCGGACAGGACCACCATTGCCACATGCACGACAACGAAGATGACCAGCGCCGACGCTGTGATGAAATGGACGGTACGCGCGGACTGGCGTCCACCGAAAATCTCAATGAGTACGGGCAAAGCGGCGTCAATCCCGGGTGACATTGTCAAACCTGTGGCCACCATCAGCGGCAGCAGAACGACAATGACCGCCAGATAGGTAAGCTTTTGAAGCGAATTATAGTGTTTGGCCTCCTCCCCTTTCGGAAAGCGCAGCCGAGCATGATCGAGGACTTCGCGGCCGAGGTGGCTTGGCGAGAGCTCATGGGGCTTTGGCGCAAGGTCTTTGCGGAAATGTCCGCTCAGCACGCTGAAGCCGAGATAGACAATGCCATTGATCGCAAACAGCCAGGCAAAGAAGAAATGCCAGCGACGTCCGGCTGCAAGATCCTGGAATGAAGGGATGGTTGCCCAGGAGGGAAAAGCGCGTGAGACTTGTCCGCCATCAACATTCGAAACGCCGAGGACACCCGTGGTAGGTAGTTCCAGGCCTGCAATGCGAACAAAACCGCGTGGTTCCCCGCCCTTGTCATCGGCGCCAATCGTCAATACGGCAGGATCGCCGTCGGCGCCATAATGTCCCCAGTATAGCTCGGGGTGGGCGTTGAAGATCTGCAGTCCGCTCAAAAGAAGGAAACTCAGGCAGAGCACGTTCAGCCAGTGCGTGAGCCGGGTCACGACAGAGTGGCGGCGGATAGAGATCGTCCGGGGATATCGAACATTGTCATTGGAAGGGTCTACGCTCATCTCAACGTCCTTCATCGGTGCATTTAGCGGCGGCAGACCAAGCAGCGTCGATCTGTAGTCGCCGGCCGAAGCAGTATGGCGGCTGCTCCGGCCAGTGATGGCGGGGTCTTCACATGGGGGGAACCACGCCATTCTTGCCGACGACCACCTGATGGGCGATGGGGCCGGTTGCAGCCTTTTCAGCGGTGATGAAGACTACGGCGCCGGGGACGAGATCATCCTTGGTGGCTCCAGCGATGGTGACGACAGGTGTCCCGTCCGGAATGGCGATCTTCTTTTCCTTGCCATGATAGGTGACGGTGACGGTCCGGCCATCTACACCCGTTACGGCATCGGCGACCGTCGCATTGGTCATGCTGCTGTCGGGCTTCAAATCCCAACCATAGCTACCCTCGCCTGTGCCTTTCATTTCCGGCGGGAAAATTAGGACCTCAAGCGCTCCATCACCGCCATCGCCCTTTGGCAAGGATGCGATGCCCACGAAATCGCCCGGCTTGATATCGGTGACCTTTGCGTTGGCAACGCCAGCGACCTTCCAGTCTTTGGCAAGGACGACGTCGACGGTCTCGCCTTCGCGGGTCTTCACTTTCAGCGTTGACCCCTCGTAGTCGACGATGCTGCCTCGTACATGGATCGGCGCGGCTTTCTTATCTTCGGCAGATGCAGGTGCGGAAACAACAGTTGCGGAAAGGATGCTGGCTAGCCCGAAGGCCAGAGCTGGAAAAACATTTCTCATTTTTATCTTCCTACTAGTTGGTAGTTTCGATGGGCGCGATTGACCCGGGTAGCCATGCCACGAAAGATTAGTGTGAGACTGTGGGCATGAGACGATTGAGGGCGGGTTCGAGTATCGTTGAGAAGACCTCCGGTTTCCCGTAGGCTCTCGCCGAAAGCATTGCCCCGTATACGGTGGCCAGAAATGTTTCGGCTTCAACATGCGGCGCACTGGTAAGACTCAGTTCGCCTTGCTTGGCACCGCGTTCCATGACCGAAGTCAGCCATGAGGAGATGAAACGAAAAAAGTTCGTCACCTCCGTTGCGACTTCCGCCGGGAGGGAAGGCAGCTCACTGGCAAGCATAGCACAGACACAATAGGGTCTGCTGGCATCCTCGATGCATGTAGCCCAGTGGTTTGCATAAGTCTTAAGGATGTCCAGAGCGTTCGGAACCTTCTGCTCAAGGACTGCCACGCTTGCCTGGCCATCCTCTCGATACCGCTTAACCAACTCACGCACCAGATCGACCTTGCTCGGAAAATGATGATGGATGCTTGCCTTGCGGATGCCAACAATCTCCGAGATATCAGCATAGCTGAAGCTATTGTAACCGCCGCTTATCAGAAGGTTTCGGGTGGACGCCAGAATGTCGTCCGAGGTTGTCGAAAGATTGCTCATGCTGCTTATCTACCTTCTAGTAGGCAGATGGTCAATAGCAAATGTTGGTTTTGTGTCAGCCGTCCGTGGAGACGGTCACATCCTTCCAAGCTTCGATTTCCTGTCGCAGACGCTCGATACGTGCCGTCACATGCTTTAAGGCATCGCTACCGAGGAGAAGTTGTGGTGGAGGATTGTCGGATTCGACGAGGGTCAGCACCGCGGCGGCGAGCTTTTGTGGATCTCCGAGCTGCTTGCCGCTCACTGCCTGACGCGCCTCGCGGATCGGATCAAACAGGCTATCGTAGTCAGCAATGGAACGCTCTGTGCGGACCATGGAACGACCTGCCCAGTCCGTCCGAAATGAGCCCGGGCAAAGGGTTGTCACACGAACGCCGAACGGCGCCATTTCCGAACGCATGACCTCTGAAATACCCTGCAAGGCGAACTTGCTGCCGCAGTAATAGGCGATGCCGGGCATGGTGATCATGCCGCCCATCGACGTGACGTTGACGATAAAGCCGCTTCGGCGCTCACGGAACCTCGGGAGAAACGCCTTGGCGACTGCAACGGCGCCAAACACGTTCACGTCGAACTGGCGGCGCATCTCCTCAAACGGCGATTCCTCAAGCACACCCTCGTGCCCATATCCGGCATTGTTGATCAGCACATCCACGGGACCGTGGTCGTCCTCCGCCTTCTGAACCACCTTCGGAATGCGACCGAAATCTGTGACATCGCAAAGGACCGGGTGGAGTGTCGGCAGTGTCTTTGACAACCTGTCACGCGACGGTTCGGAGCGGACGGTCCCGATGACCTTGTGACCGGCATGGATTGCGGCAGTGGCAATGGCCAGTCCAAAGCCTGAGTTTGCGCCTGTGATGAAGAAGGTCTTGGGTGACATGTCGGAAACTCCTTGATTAACCGTCCACATGACAGATAATCTAGAGCGCGCTTCAATTCGATTGCATATCCTCTCAGTATGTTGCCAAATCCTATGACATGTGAAAAGCCTCCCCCCGCACATGACCGGCTTGTCGTCCTGGCTGAACGGCTTGCACCTCATCTGGGGTACAATCAAACAGCGTTCGGTTGTGTCCGTATCCTACGTACGGAAGCGGTGCTGAATGACGTTCCGGTTCTCTACAAGCCGGGGGCCGTGTTCGTTTTGCAGGGAAATAAATACGGCATGCTGGATGGAGAAATGTACCTCTACGACGAGGACCACTATCTTGCCGTTTCGGTACCAGTTCCCTTCCGGATGACGTCTACCGCCAATCCACAGCGGCCGCTGCTCGCAGTCTATCTGGAGTTCGATATGCAAGTGGCGGCAGAGATCGCCATACAGGTCGAGAGACTCACCGGTCCTGTAAGCGCCAAGCCGAGAGGTCTATTCTCAAGCAGAATGGATAGCAGGCTCAAAGACGTTCTGCTGCGCTTGCTGATGACACTTGACAACCCGGTCGAGGTTGCAGTGCTGGGAGCTTCCATCCTGCGTGAACTGCATTATCGCGTCATGTCGGGTCCGCAAGGCGGCACAGTGATCGCGGCCCTGCAGCAGAAAGGAACGGCGGGAAGACTGGTCGAGAGCGTGATGTGGCTACGGGAGAATTACGCAGCCGACATGGCCATCGCGGATCTTGCTAAAGCTGCGGGAATGAGTGTCCCTTCCTACCACGTCCATTTCAAGGAGCTGACAGGCTCAAGTCCTATGCAATATGTGAAAGCGCTGCGGCTCCATGAAGCGAGACTGATGATCGCCCGCCAAAGCGGAACCATTGCAGATGTGGCTGTTTCAGTAGGCTATGTCAGCCCAGCGCAATTCAGCCGCGATTTCAGACGGCATTTCGGGCGCACTGCATCGGAAGAGGCGAAGTGGGTCCAGTATCATCTGGGAGAACAGGTATGATCATTGAGCCTCATCGTTCTCACAATCGCTCGACCGTCAGACACACCATATCATTCTAAAGCCGCGTCAAGTGCGGCTTTACAATGAACGAGGGTCGTGTCGAAGACAGGAACGCCTACATTATCCTGGTTCAACAGCATACCCACCTCTGTACAGCCGAGGATAAGACAGTCGCAGCCTTTGTCGACGAGACGCTGTGCAATCCGTTCATAGGTCAAGCGGCTCTCCTTGCGGACGATGTCACGGCACAGCTCGTCATAGATAATACGATGAGTTTCTGCTCGATCATCGGCTTCAGGGATCTCTGGCCACAGCCCCTGAGCTATGAGGCGGTCGGTATAGAAGGTCTGCTCCATGGTGAAGGCGGTTGCCATCAAACCCGGTCTGCGGAAACCGCGGTCGAGGATAGCGGTTGCAGTTGCGTCCGCGATGTGCACGAACGGCATCGAGACCCCGCCCACGATCTTTTCGGCCACCTTGTGCATGGTATTCGTCGCGAGGATGAGGAGGTCGGCACCTCCGCGCTGCAGCGCGATAGCATGATCATTGAGGATGCGGCCCGCCGCGTCCCAATCGGAGGATGCCTGCAACTTTTCGATTTCATCAAAGTCGACAGACCGTATAAGAAGCTCTGGAGAGTGAAGTCCCCCCAGCCTCTCGCGGGTCAGCCTGCAAAGCTCTCGGTAATAAATCTGGGTTGATGTCGCGGACATCCCGCCAAGTATGCCGATGGTCTTCAAGTGTTGCTCCATGTTCATAGGTTAGGTCCCGCTAAACGGACGCTTAGGCAGAAACCAGGCCTGCCATATTCGCTACCCCCGAGGCGGTTGCAACGTCAGGGAAACCACGAACTGAGTGAGATTCCCGAATTATGGCCCCACCCGCTCCTTCAAATTTACGCGTGTAGTGCAGCGGAGGAAACGCCGCGGCCCATGCGCGCCCAAAAATTCCGCGTTACTACCTGCAGGTGGAGCGGCCAGCACCGCCTCGTGCCAATGCTCAGGCACTGATGCCGCCATCGACGAGAATGCCTGAGCCTGTAATGTAGGCTGCACCGGGCCCCGCGAGAAAGGCGACGGCCTCTGCGACTTCTCTAGTTTTACCGTATCGAGCAATCGAGAGGTTTGGCAGGATAGTGGCTGCGAGTGCGCCATCGGCAGGGTTCATGTCAGTATCAATCGGACCTGGTCGAACCAGATTGACCGTAATTTCCCGAGAGCCCAGCTCACGTGCGAGACCGCGCGTGAAGCTCTCCAGGGCAGACTTGGTCGCGGCATAGACCGTGATCCCCGCGAACGGCACAGCCAGACCCGCGTTGCTGCCGGTACTGATGATGCGACCTCCGTTGGGAATATATTTCAGCGCTGCCTGGGTGATCAGAAAGACGCCGCGAATATTTACGTTCAGCTGCAGATCAATCTCCTCAAGTGGCTGCGTGGCGAAATCACTTGCGAGAAGGACACCGGCGTTATTGACCAGGATATCAAGGCCGCCGAGCTCAGAGACCGTTTGTTCGACGGTCGCCGTCGCGGCTGCTATGCTCGCGGCATCGGCATGGATTGCGATCGCATTTCGACCGAGGGCGCGGATCTCGGCACAGAGAGCTTCCGCTTTCTCGACTGACTTCTCATAGGTGATCGCAACGTCGGCACCGTCCTCGGCCAGTTTTAGCGCAATTGCCGCACCGATACCGCGTGCTGCACCGGTAACCAGCGCGCGCTTGCCGGCAAGAGGTAGTGTGGAGATGTTGTTCATGGAGATTACCTCTGAATGTTTCTGTTTTGCTGGGGAGTTTCACGCCGTTTTAGCGCGATCGGCTGATGATGCGCTGAAATGGTGCCGCTCATCGGCGCAACGGTTGGGTCGATGTCAGGCCGACGGAAAGCCATCCCGCGATAAGAAGACAAAAGGCAATTGCAACCGCTGCAACGCTGTATGCTTGGCCAATGGATTGAACGTCTGTGGCCGGCCCCAAGATCGAGAAGAACAATCCGCCAACGATTGCGGCTGCCAATGCACCGCCAATCTGAAACATCGAATTGACCAGACCAGAAGCCAAACCTGACTGCGTCCGGTCTACCCTTTGCACGATGCTCTTCACCAGGTTTGGAAGGGCGATCCCCTGCCCTGCACCGATAAGAAAGAGCGCAGCAAAAAGGAATTGCGGAAGGCCATTCGAAATTAAGGCCGCCGTTCCAAACAACCCTGCGGCTTGCAGCACCATGCCGGCGCCAGCGGAAAATCTTCCGAAGATGCTGAGGATGCGCTCGCTTGCAAAAGGACCAAGGACGAAGCCGACAGCCGCAGGAAGGATCGCCAGCCCGGCCTCGAAAGGCGTCCGACCAAGGCCGCCCTGCTCATAGACCGAGAATATCAGCCAGAAAGCCGCAAGGGCGTAGAAGAACAAGGCAGCCAGCAGCCCGCGCAGTAGTCCACGGTTTTGCAGCAGGCTCGGTGCAAGAATCGGATCTTTCCCCGTCGATTCCAGATGTTTCTCATGCCGCCAAAACAGGACGAAAAACGGAAGACACGTGGCAAGCATCACGATGAGCCAGATCGGCCACCCCTGCTCCCGGCCCTCGATCAGCGGCGCGATCAGTGCAAATAGCGCAATCGCGATCAACAATGCTCCGCCAAGATCCAGTTTGCTTGGGTGCGCAGATCGGGTTTCCCGCAACGTGATGAAGGCGGACGGCGCGGCGACCGCGATAACCGGCAGGTTGATGAGGAAGATGGCTCTCCATCCAAGACCAAGAATATCAAGCGCAATCAACGCGCCACCAAGGAACAGACCAACCATCGATGCCACCCCGAATGTCAGGGCATAAAGGCTGAGGGCCTTTGATTTTTCGTGGTCTGGGAAAATTGCATTGATGGAAGCTAAGGCTTGCGGTGCCATAATTGCCGCTGCAAACCCCTGAAGGATACGGCCGACGATCAGCGCGGCTGGAGACCAGGCAAACCCGCATAAGGCAGACGCGGCTGCAAAACCGACCATTCCAGCCAGAAAGACATTTCGTCGACCATAGATATCTCCAAGCCTTCCCCCAGTGATCAGCATCACAGCGTAGGTGGTAGCGTAAGCGGAGATAATCAGCTGCATCGTTGATGCAGAAGCCCTGAAATCCTCCCGGATCGAGGGCAGCGCCACATTGACGATGAAGAAGTCGAGCGGCGGCAAAAAGGCACCGGTCAAAAGGATGACCAGCGCCATCCATCGACGTGGATCGAGTTTATCATCGGGATTGCTGGCGTCTCTCATAAGTCTCTCCAAGCGACCAAAAAATCGATCGACTGTTTGCAATATCATCAATTGGAACTAATTGGTTCCAAAATAGGGTCAGCCAAGCGCCTTCAGTGCCAGATCGACCATGGCCCTTGTCTCCGCGCGATCTGCTCCTGCCTTCGCCAGGACCCGCATACCCTGGATCTGGCACACGAGGAACCTCGCGAGCGTTCGTTCATCCAGCCCAGGATCGATCTCGCCCAAGGCCTGGCCTCTTATGATCGCCGCCGCATAAAGATCTTGCAGACGTCTGAACAACCGGGAAATACGTGGTGCGACCTCTTTATCCTCCGGAAGCATTTCGACAGCTGCAAAGACGACAAAGCATCCACGCAAACCTTCCGTTCCCGATGTTTGATCCACTTGTTGAGAAAAAGCTTCTAAAATTGCGGCTTTAGGAGACGGATTGGAATGCAGTGTTTCACCGACCGAGCGAACGGCGTCCTCGATGTAAGCGTCGAGGGCGCGCAGATAGACGCCTCTCTTGTCGACGAAAGCCTTATAAAAGCTGCCTCTGGAAAGTCCCATACCCTCAAGCAAGTCGGGAAGGGATGCATCGTGATATCCACGATCCCAGAATACGTGCATTGCTTTTCGAACTGCTTCATTGAGTTCAAATTCGCGAGGACGACCGACGGACGCGGATATTTGAGTGCGCTTGACCATGGGGACTATATGGAACCATTCGGTACACAATGCAAGAGACAATGTGGCTTCATCAAGCTAAAGGCATCCAGGTCAACGACCAACAGTCGGATCGACGGGATAGTCCCGAGAGAATTCCCTGACCGCCATCAAAATCGGCATAAGCCCGTGGCTTGCTGAACTCAGCGAGTATTCGACTCGAGGAGGCTGCTCTTGAAAGTCGTGTCGGCGTATGAGGCCGTCAATTTCCAGTTCCCTGAGATGTTGCGTTAGCATCTTCTGGGATATCCCAGGTATGTCTCTCATGAACTGCGATGCCCGCAATGATGGTTCGGCGAACAATCGGAAAAGGATCGGCAGTTTCCAACGTCCTGTGATCATCCGAAGCACCCTGCTGACATGAGAGACAGATCCGTCGGCTCCGAGGCATGTCGCCCTATCCTCGACAGGCACTTTAAAGTGCGTAATTGCCTGTTTCATCGACGAACCTCATATCTGCCGGAGACGATAACAAGGATCAAATAACATGGAGTTACAGCTCCAAAACAAGGTCGCGCTGGTCACGGGAAGCAGCAAGGGGATTGGCGAGGGTGTGGCCCGAGGCCTCGCAAAGGAAGGGGCGACCATTCTTGTCCACGGTCGCGACAGAATGAAAACAGAGGAAGTCGCGCATGACATCATATCCTCTGGAGGTCGGGCATTCGCAGTATTCGGCGACCTGACAGTCTCGGATCAGGTCGATCGTCTCATTAGGGATTCCATGGCTGCAGCAGGGTCGATCGACATCCTGGTCAATAATGCCGGCGGATCTGCCCCGGCAGAGGACTGGACCTCGACGAACTCTGAGACGTGGGCGGCTGTCTATGACAGGAACGTGCTCGGATCTGTGAGGATAATCTCGCTCGTTCTGCCCGCAATGAAAGCATCGCGGTGGGGTCGGATCATAAGCATCGCAAGCCTGGCGGCCCTGATGCCGCCCGCAAGTCGACCGGACTACTCCGCCGCCAAGGCAGCCATGATCGCGATGACGGCGTCGCTCGCAAAAGACGTTGCTGCATACGGCATCACCGCAAACACCGTCTCGCCTGGAACGGTGCATAGCACCAGCTTGGATGCCGTATTCCGTAGGAAAGCCATTGAGAGGGGGTTGGCCATCGACGCCTCCTGGAACGACATAGAGAGAGAAATCCTGCCGATGTTTGCTCAGGTGCCCCTTGGGAGGGTCGGAACCCTTGAGGAGATTGCGGATGCCATTGCATTTCTCTCGAGCCCCCGTGCCGGCTATATCACAGGAGCAAACCTCCGACTTGACGGAGGAATGTGGCCAGGGACGTAGCAGGGCAACAGACGATCTGCGCCAGGTTCTCTGGGTGCCCCGCATCAGTTCCAGCTTGCCATGACGAACCGGTGGATGTCCATTTCGAGTTCCTGGTCTTCCGGCGTCCCACCCGTGAAGCCACCATGGGGCATGGCTTCGAAGACGTGCAATTCGGTTTCCACGCCAGCTTTTCGCAAGGCTCGATGCATTCTCACCGTGTTCGATAGGAACAGATCACGCGTGCCGGTCTGCAGAAACGTCGGCGGGAAGCCCCGCAGATCACCAAAGAGTGGCGACAGATAGGGATTGGAAAGATCTGCACCACCAGCGTAGAGCAGGTTGCTTGATCTAAGCGGGCGAGGGAGAACAAGATCAAGCATCTGGTTTGTTTGGAAACTGTCGCCCGATTCGGTGAGGTCAACCTGTGGCGAGAGCAAGACCAATCTGCCGGGCATTGGCATGCCTTCATCTCTTGCCCGTAGCAGCATAGCAGTCGCGAGATTGCCGCCGGCCGATCTCCCCAGGATGACCACCTTGTCGGGGGGATGACCGTTCAACACATGACGGTACGTGGCCAAGCAGTCATCAAGAGCGGCCGGATATGGATGCTCGGGCGGCATTCGGTAATCGACGCCGTAGCATCGAACGGCATGCTTGTGAGCTTGGCGGCGCGCACTGACGCGACAGGCCTCTCCGCCTCCGAACACCAATGCGCCGCCATGCAGATCGATGAGTGCGCTACGCTCATGAAATGATCCGTGCGGCGTTGCGACATGGATCGTTGCTTGTTCGACTACGATTGTCTCGACTGTGGACCGCAAACTCTTGGCAAGGTCTTTAGCCGCGGCGGCGTAGTGCGCATCTACTGCGGCTTTCATCATCATCCAGCCTGAAAAATCCTCTGGGGACGGCATTTCGAACCGCGCATTGGTAGGGCTGCCGTCCTCATCGACCAGGCGCGACAGTGCCGCTCGTGCTTCGGCGCTGATGGACTGTGGGGCCTGAATTTTCCGTGAAGGGACGGCTACACTGCGCGAGGAATTGCTCATTTCTTGCTCTGTCATGGAACGAAGGGCGATGACTTTTTCTCGGGCGCCGGTCTGGCCTGTCGACGTTAGGTGATCTGCCCGAGACATGAAATCACTTCAGACTGGAGCTTGGGTCCGCAGCCCGATGACTGACTGTATCCCATTGCTTCGAAGGGTAAATAGCATCTATCACTAAATTGACCTTGCTACCACCTCAACAATTTGGGCCCGATTGAAGCTCCCAGTGCCGTTACGCCTGCAATGGCGATCGAATACCATACCGCCACAAAGGCGGCGCCATCGTTGAGGCAGGCGATGGTATAGGCGAGACCACCAACGGAACCTGCAAGGAAACCTGCAATAGCGCCTGCCCGGCCGAGCCGCGTGGGCGTTCCGGCTCGCATCGCAGAAAGAATAGCGGCGAGCGCCGGGATCGAAGCCATGATGATAGTAGCCGTACAATTTAGCACGGAGTAGGTGTGAACCCCAAATAGGGGCAAGCCGCTCCGATCAAACAGAGCTCCAGCAAGCAGGAAGACCAGAGCCGGAGCAAGAAAGAGAACCGTACGAGGCGCCTGGCCCGGCTGGACCACTGCCCAAACAAGCCGAAACCCGCCGGCAGCTACAAGAACCATGCCGATGACTTTGAATAGGAATGTCCATGTCGGCAGTATCTGCATGAGATCGGAGCGAGGACCGGCGATCATCACAACGACGCCAGTCGCTGCCAGGATCGAAAAGACCAGCGCGACAGGAAGGACGATCGAGAGGCGGAGCAAAAATGACGAACCTTTACCAGCTTGCGCTGCAAGACCTCGAATAAGATCGTCCGTTGGCTGCCGATTGTCATTCATGCCCCGGGGCCTCTTCTCTGTGTTGCCGCCATTAGTTTCTTCAACGATCGATGGAAGGCGACGCGCACCGCTCCCTCGGTGGAACCGATACGCGCCGCCGCCTCTTTGGTAGAAGCACCCTCGAGCCCGATGGCTCGCACAGCAGCCTGTTCGCCAGGTGGCAAGGCGGAGATTAGTTTTTCGACATCGGCCGGATTGCGTTCAGCATCGACCGCTTCAGATAAGAACAAGCCGGCCCACTGCTCTTCGGTCAAATCGACGCGCATGCGTGCGTCTCGGCCCAAGCGCCGGCTGGCGTCAATGATCTTGTAGCGCGTGATTGCGTTCAACCAGGGAAGCAGAGACCGCTTCGTGTCCCATTGGTGGCGACGGGAATGCACTGCTATGAGCACTTCCTGTACGACATCCTCTGCCTCATAGCGACTAAAGCCCATATACCGCAAATGCGTTTCGACGATCCGCCGCACCGAAGCGGCGAAAGCCCTGAGAAATGCCTCGTAGGCAGCGCTATCGCCAGTGCGTTCCGCGCGCATCGCTTTCGCCCATTTGTCTTCCCGTGTGTCCATCACTCGTGCTTTCGGTTGGACGGGACCCGTTGTTACGTCGCATCGCGAAATTATTCGATATTGCGCGCCGATCACATCGGCGTGACGATGTAAGATTGGGGTATTCCCAACGAAAGACTCCTCGAAGCATGTGCTTTAAGATGAAAGGAAGTCGGAATGATCATGAACAGGCGCACATTTTCAACTGCTATGCTTGCCGGCGCGGCAGCATCAGTGCTTTCAGCCAAAGGAATGGCTGCATCGGCTGCCGCCCGCCCAGAAAAGGCCCGTAACGTTGTCTTCGTCCATGGGCTATTTGCAGATGGTTCCTGCTGGAGCGAAGTGATATCGAGGCTCCAGCCCGAGGGCTTGAACATCACATCTGTGCAGAACCCTCTGACCACTCTCCCGGAATCGGTTGCTGCTGCTGAGCGAGTACTGGCGCGGCAGGACGGGCCAACAGTATTGGTAGGGCACTCATTTGGGGGAATGATTGTAACTCAGGCCGGCATGCATCCTAATGTCTCGGCTCTCGTGTACGTCGCCGCCCGTGCACCCGACGCAAACGAGGATTTCGGCGCTTTAGCGAAAACCTTCCCTACTCCCCCCGCTTCTGCCGGAATTGTTTTCGACGGTGAGGAAGGAAGACTTAGCGAGAAGGCGTTCCTCGAGGACTTCGCCGGTGACATTCCCACGGCCCGCGCGAAGGTGCTGTATGCAACGCAGTCTCCTTTCCAGAAGACGCTGCTCTCGGGCAAGGTCACCGAAGCGGCATGGCGCCATAAGCCCAGCTTCTACGTGGTGTCGAGCGAGGACCGGACGATTAATCCAGATCTGGAGCGGTTTCTCGCGAAACGTATGGGCGCTAACACTATTGAATTAAGAGCTAGCCATTTATCGTTGATCTCGCATCCTGATGACATCGCCGATCTTATCATGAAGGCAGCAGGTTACGCCGCCTGAACGGGACGGGCGACGACGTGGATCTCGCGAGCATCGATCACCTCGAAGCGGGCACGCCATACTAATGCTGGGCGGCGAAAGCCAGCCGCGAGATTGTGAAAGACCACAGCAGAGCAATTATATTCGCTCTCCCGGCCTAGTTTGCGTTTCGGTACCAACTGCGAGTTATCTGCGTCCCTTTATCGGAGGTGACGCAGATGACGTGAAACTTCATTCGAGAACTGCAGCGGTCGCGCCGAATCAAACGCATTACCGAGTGACTGTCTGTCCTTAGACTTGCATACTGCAACGGCCATCACATATCTCACCTCCTGACATTTTTCTTCATTTCGTCAACGTCGACGACCCCCGCATTCGAAGGCCCGTATTACTTCGTCTTCCGCTTCTTCGCTCGTTCGTCTTGAAGCTCTATCCAGACGGGCGCATGGTCGCTCGTGTGGTCCCACGTGCGCACATGCCTGTCCACCTCTGCCTTGGAGAGCATTGCCGCAGCTTCGGAACTCAGCAGGAAGTGGTCGATCCGCAACCCCGCATCCCGCACGTAGGCGTTACGGAAATAGTCCCAAAACGTGTAGATGCGTTCGTTCGGATGAAGACGCCGCAGCGCATCGGTCCAGCCTTGATTGACCAGCTTCCTGTACCTGCCTGGCAGTCTGAGGGTGCCATTCCAAGCGCTTTGTTCGAGACTGCATAGAACCTCCCGCTCGAACCATAGCCCGCTTCGTAGAATGTTGATGTCACCGATTTTCCCGGTCGTAGTCCTTCCCGTAGGAGAGCCGCCCGCTTTTCCTGCATGTATGCTCGCGGGGTCATTCCCGTGTGTGCACGGAACGTCCGGTGGAAGTGCCCTTCGCTGATTCCCAGGGCGTGCGCGAGCGCCGCCACGGTCGGCGAGCTGTTTCCGGCATCAATCAGCCTGCACGCCTCGGCGACCAGATCGGCATTCCTCCTTGCGAATTCCTCATCATTGGGACGGCATCGCAGGCACGGGCGAAAACCTGCTCTTTGGGCGTCGGAGACGCACCCGAACCAGCGGATGTTCTCTGGCCGGGGGCGGACGGGAGACGCAGGTTGCCCTGCAATAGACGCCGGTTGTGAGGACGCCGCGGAATGCGAGCGCTGTCACTTCGGTCAGAACTTTGGCGGCATCCGTCATCAGCCCGCGCTCCTCTGCATCGAGCCAAAAGGGTTGTCGATCAGGTAGCGCCAAAGACCGTCCGGGCCGCGGCGGGCGATGTCGGTTGCGGTCGCCACCATGATGATCTTCCTGCCGTCCCGCGCCGCGCCGAAATAGGACCAGTCGAGGATAAGGGACGCGACTTCACCGGCCACGAACAGGTGACGTTGCGTGATCGACATCTGAAGGCCGAGACTAAAGTATTTTGCGAGCTCCTTGCCGATAGCGTCCCTGCCGACGTGAGCGACCCCTGCGGCGTCTACGATCAATCCTTCCGGGTCGTAGAAACCGAGCATGGTATCAACGTCGAGAGAGTTTAGGTGTGCAAGGAGCGCCGGGACGAGACCTTCCGGCGTCGAGGAGAGTGCGAGCTTGGTGGTCATTTGATGTCCTTCGATCTGTTTCCGCTCTGCAAGCATCCTGACCATGGCGGATCGTCCGACCGCCGAAACTCCGCTTTCTGATCTCAAATTCGGAATTTTGAGCGGTCGACGTGATCACGGGTTGACTCCGATCGAAATCGTAGACATTTTATATCCACGATTATGAGGTGCAACATGAAATTAAGCGAAGGCGTCGAGCAGGCCATCCACTGTACGGCATTTCTAGCGGGTCTGTCGGAAAACGGCGTGCTGTCGGCTGCCGCACTTGCCGAGCTCCACGGCGCGTCGACGAGTTATCTTTTGAAGCATCTGCAGGCGCTGTCCGGCGCGGGCATCGTTGCGACGACGCCCGGACCGAGGGGGGCTACCGCTTGGCCAAGGCGCCAAATGACATCAGCCTTCTCGACATCGTCCTAGCTGTTGAAGGACCGGCGCCCGCTTTCCGCTGCGCCGAGATCCGCCAGCGGGGACCGAACCCATTGCCGCAGCCCTACTTCACAAAGCCCTGCCAGATCAACGCTGTAATGCTGAAGGCCGAGAAGGCCTATCGCGCAGAACTCGCCGAGGTGTCCGTCGCGGACCTTCTGGCGGACCTTGGTGCAGCCGACGACGGTGGTATCGCCGCCCGGGGATGCGCCTTCCTTGAACTCCACGAACGCAAGACGGGCAATCGCGCCTCGTCATAGGAGAAAGTACCATGACCAAGATGCAGAAGGTCGTCGTCATCGGCGGCACGGGCCTGATCGGCTCGAAGGCAGTGAAGTTGCTACAGGACGCCGGCCACGAAGCCGTCGTCGCAAGCTCCCGCAACGGGATCAATGCCTATACGGGCGAAGGACTGGCCGAGGCGCTTGCGGGCGCCGACGCTGTCATAGACGTGTCGAACATGATGTCGTTCGACAAGCAGGCACTAGTCGACTTCTTCGGCGCGTCCAGCCGAAACCTCACGTCCGCCGAGCAGGCCGCAGGCACCCGCCATCACGTGGCCCTCTCGATCGTCAACGCCGATCAGCTCAAAGCCAATCCTTACATGGAAGGCAAGCTTGCGCAGGAGGAGACCGTAGCCGCGTCTGGCCAAGCCTACACTATCGTTCGTGCCACTCAGTTCCACGAGTTCATCGAAACGCTGGCTGGTGCCTATGCGGCCGACGGCGTGGTGAAGGTTCCGGATATCGACTTCCAGCCGATCGCGGCCGCCGATGTGGCCGCCGCTTTGGTCGAAGTCGCGCTGGGCGAACCAAAAAACGGAACCGTGGATCTTGCCGGACCGGAGCGAGCCTCATTCGAATCCTTCATCCGGACGTATCTCACCTCCAAGGCCGATTCCCGCCTAGTGGCCGCCGACGACGCCGTCGACTATTTTGGCGCGCCGGTTGTCACAGGCTCGCTCGTTCCTGGCGGAGACTACGTCAAGGGCCGGATCACGATAGCCGAATGGCTCAGGGCATAGGCAGGGGGAAACATCATGAAGATCATCCTCTACGTCACTGCCGCACTAGCGGTCTCTGTGGCCACGACCTTCGCTCATGGCGTCGGGAAGACAGGACTCGCCTACGACACGAAGGATGCCAAGGTGACGCTCGTCTACGAGCATCCCCTGCCCGACGCCCCCGGCAAGAGCGTGAAGGGCATCCTTGTCGAGTACGGACCCGGCGGCTACAGCTCCGCCCACACACATGCAAAGTCTGCGCTAATCTACGCCACGGTTCTCCAAGGCGCGATTCAGAGCGCCGTTAACGGCGGCGAGACGAAGACCTTCACAGCCGGTCAGAACTTCACAGAGCTGCCGGGCGACCGCCACGATGTCAGCGCCAATGCAAGCAAGACTGAGCCTGCGAAGCTGCTGGCCGTCTTCGTTGTCGACACCGACGACACCGTCCTCACGACGCCGCGCAAGCCGTAGGCTCGCGGCGCCTACCTGATCCTCCTCACTTTGAAGTTTTACAACGACGGCTCCTCCGGCGACCGGGGAACCGTGTCCTGAAGAAAGGAAAGAAGAACAATGTCCCGCATGAACTGGTCCGAAGTGGCGCCCGAGGGCGCAAAGGCGCTCTACGGTGTCCACCACTATGTGACGACGAAGACAAACCTTCCGGACGAGCTGATCCACCTTGTTTTCCTGCGCGTGTCGCAAATTAACGGCTGCGCACACTGCATTGACCTACACAGCCGCGATCTGCGCAAGACGATGTCCGTCGACAAGATCACGCTGGTTCCCGTGTGGGACGAGGTGCCTCATCTCTTCAGCGAACAGGAACGGGCCGCTCTCGCCTGGGCCGAGGAAGTGACTAATGTCAGCCAGACCCACGCCTCCGACGAGGCTTATGCCGCAGCCGCAGCTGCTTTCGAGCCGAAGGACCTCGTCGATCTGACGATCGCGATCGCCGCAATGAACGCCTTCAACCGCTTGGGCGCGCCGTTCCGTCTTCCAGTGGCGGCCAGGGCCTGATCGGCGTCCGGTCACCGTGGTTGGAACAACCCTGCCGGTCCATCCAGGCCGACAGGGTGTTCCGCTTACAGAGGCAATCCCAGCATCTGCTTCGCCGTCTCCCAGAGACGGGCAGCGTTTTCCGCATCGACCGCGTATCTCGCCACCCCCTTGAACGGTCCCTCTCCGCGCTCGTCGACGACTGGGCCCTCCTGGCAATCGTCGAAATATTTTCCGGAGATGCCTTGTACGAGAGGCGAAGCCGCAAGCAAGACCGATGTGGCCGCCCCCTGCTCTATCGTCTTGCGCAGATGCTCTGGTGTTCGAAGGCCGCCGGTGTGCTTTTGCAGTCCCGTTGCAATCGCTCCAGGATTGAGCGCGTTGGACGTGATACCGTCGCTGCCCCAGTTCTTGGTAATTCCGACGGACATCAGGATGCAGGCTGTCTTCGACTGCCCATAAGCAAGCAGCGGATCGTATGGAATGAAGCGGAAGTCCGGATCGTCCCAGAACACCGGCGCAAAGAGGGTGCCGGTCGAGGCAACAGAAACGACACGGGCACCATTTGCCCGGGCCAGATGCGGCCGAAGGCCGAGGGTCAGCGTGAAATGCCCCAGATAGTTCGTGGCGAACTGCATCTCCCGACCTTCGGCAGTCCGCTGCAATTCCGGAATGGCCATAACGCCTGCATTGTTGACGAGGACGTGAAGAGGGTCGCTCCAACTCTCCACAAAATCTTGGACGGAAGAAAGATCGGAGAGGTCGAGCCGGCGAACGCGCAGGCTGGATTCGGGCATTGCCCGCTTCAGCTCCTCGACAGCCCTTTCGGCTTCGTCCGGTCGGCGGGCCGCGATCGTCACGGCCGCCCCTGCTGCGGCCAGGGCGCGGCTCGTCTCTAATCCAATCCCCGCTGCTCCGCCGGTCACGATGACGTTGCGACCTGCGAGATCGACGTTCGTCAAGACATCGGCGGCGGTGGAAGAGAATCCAAACGGGATGGACAAAGTCACGGTCATTCTCCTTAGGACATTCTGGCTTGCCCCAAAGATAAGCACATGGCATTCGTGAACTAGATGGTTAAGCTTGCACACAATAATGAGATAATTCGAACAGCCGGTTCGCTGCCACCCGGTGAGCTAGCAGCCTTCCTTGCAGTTGCCGAGCATGGAGGATTCCGTGCTGCCTCGCGAATACTCGGCCAGACGCCATCTGCCTTAAGCCACGCGGTCGCCGGACTGGAGAGACGTCTCAAGATAAAGCTCTTCCACCGTTCGACTCGCAACGTATCGCTAACGGAGCCTGGGCGCAGATTGGTCGATCGGCTCATGCCAGCTTTCAGCGAAATTGGGCTGGCAGTCGAGGAGTTGCACGAACAGGCCGCCACTCCCTCCGAACTCGTGCGGATCAACTGCGACGCCAATGCAGCCGAGCAAGTGCTCATGCCGCTTCTGACCCGCTTCATGAAGCTGCAGCCGGCAATGCGCTTCGAAATTCGGTCCGAGGGAAGACTGGTCGACATTGCCGAAGGGGGGTTCGACTGCGGCGTGCGTGCAGCGGAACTCGTCCCGAGCGAGATGGTCGCGATCCCGATAGGACCGGATCAGCAGCATATCGTCGTGGCGTCGCCTGCCTATCTTGATGATGCGCCTCCCCTGACAAGCCTATCGGATCTCTTGCTTCACCAATGCATCCAGCTCCGCATGGCCGGCGGGTCGATCTACCGCTGGGAGTTTCAGCGCCGCGGCGAGGATGTCGTCGTGGCAACAACCGGCAACCTCGTCGTCGACCAGTCCCGACTTCTTCTGGCTGCCGCTCTGGACGGCTGCGGTCTCGCCTACGTGACGCGATGGATGGCAGCGGACCCACTTGCCGACGGGAGACTCCGGCAGGTGCTAGCCGAGTGGACGCCGCCCTATCCTGGGCTCTGCCTTTACTACCCGCGGCATCGTCATCTCGGAGCAGGGATGCGTGCGTTTATCGAATTTCTGAGATCACAGCCCTCAAGTCCAAGTTCTTGAAGGGGATCGAACAATCGACCCGTCTAATTTGAAACTCAGGCTCTGAATTTCCTCTCCTCGGAGTCATTGGCTCAGCTGATACCGGGCGGCAAGATCTGAGCGCAATCTCCCGCAATACGGTGCCTTGCCGAACGGTGCTTAGCGTAGCTTCACCCGATTAGGTGAAATATCAACCCGGCAACAGACCGGCGTCCTTATAGCTCTCGATCATTGCGTCGAAGAGAGAAATGTTGGACCTGCTGCGGGCCAGAAGTTGCGCTCCCGCGACAGCGGCGAAGATTGATCTCGCCCGCGCTTCGCTTCCCATCTTATCCGTTAGGCCAGCATCGACCAGCCGCTCGGCAAGCCAGGCGATATTGACGTCGGCGAAAGTCTGCACCTGTTGGCGGACCTGATCGGGCAGGTCGTCGTATTCCGCGCCGAGAAAGCTTCCCAAGCACAGGCGATTGCCATTTTCCAGCGACATCCGGAACGTCTCCGGATACTTTCGGAGACTGGCTTTAGGATCGCCATCCTCCTTCGCAACTTCATCCAGCCATGCTTTCGTGTCCTGCCAATAGCGCTCGGCGATCGCCGCAGCGAGATCCGCCTTGCTCGGAAAGTGATGGTAGATGCTGGCGGCCTTGATGCCGACCTCGGCTGCAAGCTCGCGCATGTTGAGGCCGCCATAGCCGTGCGCCTGCGCGCTCAGACGTCCCGCTGCGAGAATGGCTTCCCTTGCACTTCCGCTCATACAAACTCTCCTTCGCCTTCATCCTCACCTAACAAATGTTAGATAGGGGTTGACGGCGGAGTTGTAAAGGCCTAGCTCTCTGCTGCCTACCAACTGTTAGTTAGAGAGAGCGCTATGAGCAACGAACTGATCTATTCCGACGCCACAAGGCTTGCCGAACTCATCCGCCGCAAGGAGATATCACCCGTCGAGGTGGTACAGGCGCATCTCGATCGCATCGAAGCGATCGATCCCAAGATCAATGCGATCGTCACCGTGGCGGAGGGAGCGCTGAAGGCGGCCCGAAGAGCCGAAGCCGCAGTCTTGGCCGGCGAAGCACTCGGTCCGTTGCATGGCGTGCCGTTCACCGCCAAGGATTCCATCGATACCGAAGGCGTGATGACGCAGCGCGGCTCGCCAATCTTTGAAGGACGTAGACCCGACCGCGACGCGACCAGCGTCGCACGCCTGAAGAAGGCGGGCGGCATTCTGCTGGCTAAGACCAACCTGCCGGAGTTCTCCTACTGGATCGAGAGCGACAATCTGCTGTCCGGGCGTTCGAACAATCCGTGGGATATGGAGCGGACGCCTGGCGGATCGAGCGGCGGCGAGTCTGCCGCCATCGCCGCCGGCATGTCGCCACTCGGTCTGGGCACAGACCTCGCGATCTCCGTGCGGGGACCAGCCGCGCAGACAGGGATCACCTCGATGAAGGCGACCCACGGTCGCGTCCCGATGACAGGTATCTGGCCACGCGCGCCGCGCCGGTTCTGGCATGTCGGGCCGATGGCCCGGTCGGTGCGCGACGTCGCCCTCGCCTTCTCGCAACTGGCGGGACCAGATGGTGAGGACGCGTTCGCGTCGAGCACGGTTCCGTTCGACGCCGGCATAGGTAGACAGCCCCTCCGGCAGCTCCGGGTCGGCTGGATGGTCGGACCCGGCTTTGGCCCGGTCGACCCGGAAGTGGTCGCCACCGTCAGGGCGGCGGCTGAAGCGTTGAAGGATGTCGGCTTGTCAGTCGAGCATGTCGGCATCCCGGCTCTGGAGAGGGACTTCGCCCTCGACGTCTTCAACCGTCTGCATGTGATGGAGATGAAGCCCGCTTTCCGCAAGGCGACCGCAGGTCGTCGGGACGACGAACTCTACAAGATGGCGAAGACAATGCTGTCGCTGCCTGACACTTCCATGGACGACTACATCGAAGCCGAACAGGCGGCCGAGCGGCTGCGCGATGGCTATGCCGAATACTTCTCCCGTTACGACGCGCTGATCACTCACGTCCTGCCGATCCCCGCTCACAAGCACGGCGTCGAAGAGTTCGTGATCGACGGGCAGAAGGTCGACGCAACATACCTGCAGGGCGCAACCGTGCCTCTGAACGTCACTGGCCTTCCCGGTGTCTCAATGCGATTCGGTACCAGCAGGGAAGGCTTGCCGATCAACATCCAGATCGTCGGCGCGTGGCAGGGGGAGTCGACCATCCTTCATGTCGCCTCGCTGCTGGAGAGCGTCAGTCCGACACGAGGCATGTGGCCGACCCTCTGAAAATCTGCCCATCTGCACGGCCTGCTCGACTGGGAAGGCCGTGCTCCTGTGCGACATCAGTGATCAGTCACCCCAGCCACTGGTCTACGCGACCGCTATGCCGCCGCGCGCCCTCAGGTAGTCCTTAAGGCGGTAGCGTTTATGTGTGAAGTCATGCCTGGCCGACAGATTTTGGCCGATGTCGATCGGATCGAGCGACATCGGCCTTTGTTTCAGGCACCAACGGGGATCGGGTTATCGACGATGCTGCGATTGAAGGCTTCGAAAAAGCCATGTTCCGTCGCGCCCGGGTTGTCCCGTAGGGGCTTGATAGCATCGACGATCACTTCCGGTTCGTCTGTAGCGAGCGCGACGAGCGTCTGCTCGATAAAATCCGGTAGCGGCATGGCGCGCGGGTCACCGCTTTTGTAGATCAGATCGGTGTCCACCCATGGTGGGGCGATTTCCTGCACACGAACGCTGGTATCGCGAAGCTGAAAACGCTGCGACAGGGCGAACGAATGGAGCGCCGCCTTCGTCGCCGAATAGATCGCGTTACCGGCGATCGGAACGAAGGCAAGCACGCTGCTGGTGTACAACACGGTTGCCTCTTGTCTCGTCTTCAGATGCTCGATCAGCGCCGAGGTCACACGGATGGGTCCAAGCAGGTTGGTGGCGATCAGGTCCTGCGCGACGGCGTCGTCAAATGGGCCGGAAACATCGTCAAAGGGCATGAAGCCGGCATTGTTGAAAACCACATTGAGATCGGGATGGTTTTCGATCAGCTCTCTCGCGGCAGACTGGATGCTGTCGAGGCTCGATACATCGAGCGCGATGGCCGCCATGCCGGGGTTAGCCGCTGTCACTTCGTCGAGCAGTGCAGTGCGCCGTCCGGAGATAATCACCTTGTTACCAAGGCGATGCAATGCTTCCGCAAGGCCCCGCCCGATACCGCTCGTGCCGCCGGTGATGAAGATGGTGTTGCCAGTCATTCTCATGGGATCAGTCTTTCATTCTTGAGAAGGTTGGAACGTTTTCAGGCTGCGGTCGTAAAGCGCGGAGCCGGCCGGGTGGCGGAAAGCTGCGGGCCGAGGGCGAGACGCGCCGCCTCATAGGCATTCCACAGCTCGATATCCCGGAGCGCGGGGATGGTGCTGGTCTCGCCCTGATCGAACCCAGCAAGGGCGGCATCGACCATGTCCTCGACCTGCATCACGATCTCATTGGGAAGATGCTCGACCGGCAGACCACCGAGAGCCCAGAAATCGGTCCGTGTCGCGCCGGGCAGTACGGCCTGGGCACGGATGCCGCGATCCGCAAGTTCGTGGTTGAGCGAAGTGGTGAACGCCTGAACGAAGGCCTTTGTGCCGCCATAGACGCCGTTGAGCAGTTCCGGCGCGACCGCCACGATCGAGGCGATATTGATCACCGTGCCGCCGCCGCGCGCCACGAAGCCGGGCACAGCCGCGTAGGTCAGGCGCATCAAGGCGGTCACGTTGAGGCGCACCATGGCTTCCATGCGATCGACATCGCTTTCCAGCAGCGTCGTGTGGGTACCGATCCCGGCATTATTGACCAGCGCCGTGATGCTGGCGTCTTCGCGCAGTACCATCTCGACGCCCGCCAGATCGGCGGCGTCGCCCAGATCGGCGGCAAGCACTTCGACGGCACGGTTCGTCTTGTCCGAGATCGCCGAGGCAAGCGTCTGAAGCTTGTCCTTGTTGCGGGCAACGAGGATCAGGTCGTAACCGCGCGCGGCAAGACGGTCGGCGTAGATCGCGCCGATGCCGGTGGAGGCGCCGGTGATGAGTGCAGTTCCCTTGGTGGTCATGGGTCTTTTCCTTGTTTGTGGAGAAAGCTCAATCGCTTTCGACAAGGACGTTATGGACCAAATGACATTTGTCCGATATGACGTATAAATTACGTTTTTCGGACATACAACTTGGAGAGCCGAATGCCTCACGTTTCCATGGTACTGACTCCGGGCTTCCAGTTTCTGGCGCTCGGCGTGCAAGCCGCTTTCGAGCTGGCCAATGTGTTGAGGGATGAAACTTATTACACCCTTTCGATCACCTCGGTCGGTGGCGGACCTGTCATGTCATCGAGTGGTTTTGCCGTGCCGACGACCAAGCTCGACGATGTGGGGCAGGTGGATACGCTGCTTCTTATGGCGGGCCTCGTCCCCCCTCCGCAGCAGGATGAAGCGACGCTTGCGACGTTACGTGCGATGGCCAGGGGATCACGACGGGTCGCAGGGCTCTGCACCGGATCGTTTCTGCTGGGGCAGATGGGCTTTCTCGACGGTCGGCGCGCGACCACGCACTGGTCCTATGCCAGAGAGATGCGCAAGGCCTTCCCAAATGTGCGGGTTGAGGACGACCGCATCTTCATCAACGAGGGATCGGTCTGGACATCGGCGGGCCTGACCGCGGGCCTGGACCTCGCCGTGGCATTGATCGAGAAAGATCTGGGACGTGACGTGGCAAGCGCCATCGCCCGGCGGCTGGTGATGCATCATCGCCGCGCCGGCGGCCAGTCGCAACATTCCGAACTGCTTCAGCTCGCGCCCAGCAGCGACCGCATTCAAAAGACGTTGATCCACGCGAAAACACACCTCGCCAACCCGTTGACCGTCGAGGAACTGGCCGAGGTTGCGGCCCTCTCGCCTCGCCAGTTCAGCCGGGCGTTCCATGCGGAAACCGGCCAGACGCCCGCCAAGGCCGTCGAGCAAATCCGCCTTGAGGCCGCTCGCCTGATGATCGAGGAGACCCGTCATCCCATGGAGAAGATTGCACAAGAAAGCGGTTTCGTCGATCTTAGGCGCATGCGCGATGCGTTCATGCGCCAATACGGACAACCGCCCCAGACGATCAGGCGGCTGGCAAAAGCCGCCTGAGAATGGCAGCGGAGGTAAAGCTCTTGAAAGGATCAGAACCGGTGACCTGCTGATTGCTCGCAGCCTTTCACCTCAAAATCTTTCGACGACATGCGATCTGTAAGGCAATTAGGGTGGTCCTCGCCTTTTCGACAGGCACTAAGACTAAAGCCGCAGCGGCGTAATTCGTTTTGCTGGAATTCGATCAGAATCGGTCAACGCTACGCCGAAGTGAGCGGCTGCGTCCGCCAAAATTACCTGCAGTATCTTCGCGGAACTTCGGTTTCGTCCTTCTCGCCTCTCTGAGGCAAACGACCAGCATCCTTTGGGTAACGGTAGGTCGTTGCATAGACGGTAAGGAACGTGATTGGTGAAAATTTCACCTTGAAAGTATTGTCTTCCGGCAAGAGGTCTCGCAGGACGTCAAGGCGATGCGAATCTCTACGCACTGCCTTGATGTTTTCCGAATTGGGGAGCGCGAGAAGAATTTTCTCAGCGGCCTGCTGTAGATGGTAGACGTCGTTTCGGTTGTCGATTGCCGATAGGGCCTGCGCAGCCACCAAATCTTCATGCGCTAGCCGAAGAGAATTTGCGATGTGGAGATCAGCGGACATCAATCACGATGCCGTCTGCCACAATATGGTTAGATGCCGAGTTTGCCACGCTTAGATCAGCCTGGAAATCCGAAAGCCTGATACAGGAGACATCGGCATAGACGCCAGAACCTTCCTGAAGTCGCCAACCAGACATTGGCGAAGAAAAGCGCTCTAGAGCTTCGTCGGAAACGATCACTTTCAAATCCCAGTCGCTCTGGCTTGTCGCCTCTCCGCGGGCGCGGCTGCCATATAGGATCACATCGATCGGGTTATATGCCGCTCTGATACGGGCAGCAGCGTCTCCAACTCCGGATACCCGCCGGGAGATGCAATACGACCACCAAAACTTGCAGCAACGACAATCATTTCCGCCTCATACCTGGCTCTCCCTGTAGATATAGCCGGTCTCGGCGAGCATTTCCACTGGCTTAGCGTCAACCCCGACCCACTCCCATCCAAATTGCCACTTTCCAAGGAATACAGGCTGGTCTGCGTGAACGGTCTCATGGTGACGCATATTCCTTAGAAACGCTCTTGATAGGACATGAACCGCGAACACGTAGATCCGAGATTCTTAGGAGCAGGTCGAGTGATTGGAACATCTAGAGGTCATTCCTGAAGTGAGAGTAGAACAAGTGCGAGTTTCCGCCATCAACGCAGAAACACATTGAGGAAGGGGATCGGTCTCTCCCCGTTTGGTCGGAAGCCTTACTCGGCACTTGCATCGGGGTCACATGTCATCGAATGCCACAGACGCGCTGTCGGTGTGTGCGGCCGCGATCTGTAAGGCATCGGTGACCGCCACCTGCCGAAACCTGAGCTGACCACCTGCCGATCAAAGAAACGACCCTTTTGGGAACTTCAGCACGCTTCTCAGGTTCGGCAAAGAAAGAGGGTAGAAATATGCATCCGCGTGAACTTGAAAATCGCCGGCTATTGGTGGTGGAGGACGAATATCTGGTCGCTTTTCATCTGATGGCCAGTTCTAGAGCGGGCTGGGGCCAGGGTGTATGGACCAGTTTCGGACGTAGAACGGGCCGTCGAAGTCGTGGAGGGATCGGAATTTGCAATCGACGTGGCAATACTCGACATCAACTTGCACGGCGAAATGCTCTATCACGTCGCAGAGTTGCCTTCGTCGAGACACATTCCTTAAGTTTTCGTGACAGGTTACGAGTGCAGCTCAATGCCTAAGGTTTTTGCGCAGGCTCCATGCCTGACAAAGCCTATCGATGAACAGAGGCTCATAGGGCTTTTCTCCGCTCTGCCGAAACGTGACGAATTGCAGTGATGAAAATTTACTTATCCTCCTCCGACGCGGCCATCTGAGGCAGAGGAAACGATCTTCGGCAACGCAAGCCGTCGGGCTCTAAAACATACGAAGTGTCGGCTTTCAACTGATCAGGAAGAGCCTTCTCGATGAGTTCGCGATTTGGGTTAAACTTGCGCGCAAACCGCAGTGGCGCTGCTACCTCCAAGGGGGCTACAACGTAGCCCCCAATACAAATTTTAACTGGGTTGTCCGAAGGGAAATCTGTCGTGGACGGACTGCCCGCTCGCTTAATGTTCTTTCATAGCTTCTTCCAGCCACCAAGAGCTCTTCTTGGTGACCTTCGCATCAATCACGAGCGGCCTCTCGAGCCCTTTCGAGAGCAACTCCGCAACGCTTTCAAGATCTGATCTGGAGCGGACAGTGACGCCGTCAGCGCCGTAGCCACGCGCGATAGACGCGATGTCGGTGTCTGGAAACGTCACGGTTTCTACCGGGTGCCCCTGGGGCCCAAAGTGGTATACCTCAGCGCCATAGGCATGATCGTTATAAACTATGATCAACATGCCCAATTTCAGGCGCACGGCGGTTTCGAGCTCGGAGATGCCCATGAAAAAACCCCCATCGCCGCAGGCCGCTACGGGGAAACGGTCAGATTTTGCCAAGGCGGCGCCAATTGCTGTCGCCAGACCCAAGCCGACGCACTGGAAGGCTTGAGTAAAGGAGAAACTATTCTCGTCGGGAACCTTGAGATACATACTTGGATAACCGAGAAAATTGCCTGAATCCACGCCAAGAACACGGTTCTTAGGAATTATGTCATCCAGTACAATGGAAAGGGTCCTTGGGTCGATTTCAGATCCCGTACTGTCGTCCTCATATTCAACGTCTCGCCAAAGAACCGATTTCTTGATGCGCACGGCGATATCGTCAGAACGATAACCACTTGAGCTGTACCCTTGCTCTCGCAGCAAGTCGCTTACGGCTGTCGCGGTGACCGAGACATCCCCGACAATGCCCAGGTCCACAGGCCGGTTTTTGGCCAACTCCCGCGCTTCAAGATCTACTTGAACGAGGGCCGCGCCCTTCGCGATGAGACTACCGTGGCGTGTGGTCCACTTGTTGAGCGTCGTTCCCCACCCGACAACGACGTCGGCGTTACGGATAAGTTCAACGGTTAAAGGCGACGAGAAACCGCCCGAAACGCCGATTGACCAGGGATAACCCTCGAAAAGCCCCTTTGCCACGGCTCCTTCCGCCACAAGTGCGCCGACGTCGTCCGCAAGAGATTCCAGTGCCTGGCGGGCATGTTTGCCACGAGCGCCGCGCCCTGCAATGAAAACCGGACGGCGCGCTCCCTTGAGTATTTCAACAAGCTCGGCCACCCCGTTGGGTGCGGCACCAGGCTTGGAAAGACAAGCTAGTGGTACGACGGCTTCCAAGCTGCCTGGCGCACAGATTTCGTCCTGAACATTCAGCGGCAGGTTAAATAGGACGGTGCGACGGTCGCGGACCGAAAGTGAGAATGCGCTTGTCAAGTCCGACAATGCAGTCGCAGCCGATCGGGCTCGCAGTGAGACCGCTCCCACGGACCGGGCGAGCGCATCTTGGTCAATGTAAAAATTCGATGCGGGATCTAGAACTTCTCCGCTGAGGATCAGTAACGGAGTGCGGCTTTTTGCCGCTTCCGCGATCCCAGTGATAGCGTTTGACAGACCGCATCCCTGATGGACAGACACTACACCCACCTCGCCGCTCATCCTTGCATAGGAATCTGCCATTGTGGCAGCTCCGCCCTCATGCCTTGCAGCAACAAACTCGGCCCCTCCCTTAACGAGACCGCAGGTCACATGAAAATTCCCGCTTCCCACAACACCGAAAACTCGTTTTACCCCTAGTTGTGTAAGCGCAATACCGATTGCTTCGCCAATTTTCACCAGATTCCCCTTTCGTTGGGTGGTTATTGTTTCTTGCTTCGTTAGTCAGCACTACAGCAGAGGCCACCTTACGGCTGGCGCCACTCTGGCCGTCACCGAAAGACCAACGATATGGACGATCTTCTTCCGGCTGCGTCGATCACCGCAGTAAAAATGGTCGTTGGAAAGGTCGCGAGAAAGGATATTTTGTCTATCAATCTAGAAGTGCGGCCTATTAAACGCGATCAATTACCTCGCCATCACGGCCGCAACACGACTTTACCACGGGCCACCCCCTGCTGAAGTCGCTCGAAAGCGGCGCTTGATCGTTTCAGCGGATGGCTTTCCAAGTTCAATCGGAGCGTTCCATGGTGGACAAGCTCAGTAAGTCCTCCAATCAGTTCCCGAGCGCGGGGCTCATGAAACAGCATCGACACAGGCAACAGGGCGACGCTTGCCAACAACCAGTTCGGTATGTCTATGATCAGTTCTTTGCCGGCCGTGTATCCCAAAAGGACGGCCCTGCCGCCCGGACGTACCCAGCCTATACGTTCGCGAAGTTGAGGACCACCAATCGTGTCCACCAAGAGAGTTGCCGCGCGTGCTGCAGCTATGCCGCCGACTTTGTCTTTGTCGGAAAGTGCGATGGTTTCGGCGGCGTCAGGGACAGACGATCTTCGCGCGTTGCTCGAGACAATTGCGATGACATGGGCGCCAGCTTGGCTTGCCATCTGCACGACGACAGACCCCACCGCACCTGATGCCCCAGTTACGATGACGACCTCTTCGGAGGTTTTTTGCGGTCCCGTGGACCAGCTTCCCATCTGGCCAATGTCATGTAGCGCGACATACGACGTGGTCAGAGGACTATAAACCGTTGCAGCGAGTTCTGGTGAAAGAGATTGGGGCACTTCCCTTATGGCGCTGTCTGGCACCGCTGCGTATTCGGCCCAAGTTCCGTCTCGTGACAGGCCGATGCCGGCGCCCCGCAATGCGACTAGAGTGCCCGGCGTAAAACGCCCGGATTTGACAACAATCCCTGCCCCATCAGTACCGCCCACATAGGGAAGCTTGGGTTGTATATCAAATTTACCTGTCATTACCGTCAGATCCAAATGGCTGACAGTGGCGGCTTCGATCTTCACCAAGGTTTCGCCGTCAGCGGCCGTTGGCCGCGCAATTCGCTCAAGGCGTGGTGCCTCATTCCAATTGGCGACCCGTAGCGCAAGCATGCTGGTACAATCATTGTTCATTCCGGCCGTATCGATTTTCATCCGTCGTTCCCACGCAAAATTGCCATCAGTTAACCAGCATTTGCCGATCGAATTAATACACGGGAGAAAATGGATTCATAATAAAAATATGAATTGTCATATATTTTGGTTTACTGTGTCATCAGGCCTGTTCTAACAAAGGCAGGAGAGAGGTCATTATGAAACCTGAAAAAATCTTGTATCAAGCTGAAGTTAAGGCTTTTGGCGGGCGTGACGGACGGGCCGAAAGTAAGGATGGAAGTTTTCAGCTGCGCTTGGACATACCAAAGGAGCTCGGAGGCCCGGGTGGGGAAGGCAGCAATCCAGAACAACTTTTCGCCGCAGGTTATGCTGCCTGTTTTCTCGGCGCCGTAAAGCTAGTTGCTCGTACTCGTAAGATTGCGCTACCCGACGATGTATCTGTATCCGCTTTAGTTGGTATCGGGCCTGTGCCTGTCGGTTATGCGCTGGCTGTGGAGTTGGTCGTGGACATGCCCGGGATTGAAAACTCAGTTGCACATGAGATCGTTTCGGGTGCACACGAGCGCTGCCCATATTCTAATGCGACTCGCGGCAACATCGATGTAAAGCTGACCATCGCTTGATGAGCTGGGGATCGCGCTAATGGCGGGCGGATTGAGACGTGCTTACGATGATGTTGTTCTCGCGGCGCCTGTCACTGTGCCGTATAGACGATACTCAATCGAAAGCACCGCCTGGTGGATCGGCCGTGCCTTGGCCGAACTGGTCAAGGCTTCAGGCATATCCCACCGCGACTTCGACGGCTTCTCTTTATCGAGCTTTTCGACCGCACCTGACACTGCGATAGGTCTCACACAGCATTTTGGTTTGAGTCCGCGGTTTATAGAGTTTGTACCGATGGGTGGCGCCTCGGGCATCGTATCGCTTAAAAAGGCGGCACGAGCAGTACAATGCGGAGATGCCAACATCGTGGCGTGCATTGGTGCTGATACAAACCACGTTGAGTCTTTCAGGAAATCTCTGGAAAGCTTCTCGCGGTTTTCGCAAGATGCGGTTTATCCGTATGGAACGGCCGGCCCCAATGCGAGCTTTGCACTGATCGCTAGCAACTATATGCGCAAGTACGGCGCTAAGCGTGAAGATTTTGGCAAGCTCGCGGTGTCCCAACGTGACAACGCGCTCAAGAATCCAAACGCCCTGATGAAGAAGCCGCTGACACTTGAAGCGTATTTGACCGCACGGCCGATTGCTCCTCCAATCCATCTGTTCGACTGTGTGATGCCATGTGCCGGGGCCGACGCATTCCTGGTTATGCGCGAACAAGATGCGCGTGCACATGGATTGCCTTTTGCCAGACTTTTGTCCTCGATCGAGCGGCACAACGCCTCGACCCTCGACGCTGTGCAGGAGAGAGGCGGATGGGTTGTGGATATCGAAGAGTTGTATTCGACCGCCGGCGTCAGACCCTCAGACATCGACGTCGTGCAGACCTATGACGACTATCCGGTCATATCAATGATGCAGTTTGAGGATCTCGGTTTCTGCTCCAAGGGAGAAGGACCAGATTTCGTGCGTCACCACGATTTCACGATTGGTGGAACCTTTCCGCATAATACCTCTGGGGGTCAACTCTCGGCAGGCCAAGCTGGCGCAGCAGGAGGACATCTCGGGATTGTGGAGGCCATGCGTCAGGTGATGCATATAGCGTCTTCCCGGCAGGTTCCTGATGCACGGCTGGCTCTAGCTGCCGGCTTTGGTATGATCAATTTCGACCGCGGCCTTTCATCGGGAGCGGTGATAATTTCAGGGCAGAATTACTGATGGCTCCGGTTGCTAAACTTAAGCGAAAAAACCCGCTTGCACGGACCCCTGTTCCGCTTCTTCCTCCTGGAGCGCGAAGTCGCAAAGCGCACGACTTAACACGAGCTGCGGCTAACGGACGTTTTGCCCTGCATCGTTGCAGGAACTGCGGGTTGTTTTGCTATCCTGCGCCCGAAGCGTGCCCGGCCTGCCTGAGCGATGATCTAGCTATAACTGATGCTCCCGCGACAGCAACGGTTCTTTCGGCGACTAATGTCGAAATACCGGCTAGCAATTATTTCAGGGAACGGGCTCCATGGCTTGTTGGCCTGGTGAAGATGGATTGCGGTCCAACGGCACTTTGTCACCTTCATCCTGAGAGCCGGGAGACTATGCCGGTTTACCTTCACCTTAAGCTCGACGAAGCGGGACAAGCTGCTCTCTACGGCGCACCGAAAGGTGCCGATCTGACACAAGACAGGAAATGGCGCGAAATGACCGCACATCCAAAAAACCGTCGCGTCCTGATCACCGACGGCCGCCACCCGATCACTCTGCCTCTTGTCGACGGCCTCATCGAAGCCGGCGCAGAAGAAATTTATGTCGGAGTTCCCGACGCATGGGTTCCGCATCCCCATCTCAACCCGCTCAAAAAGCTAGAAGACGTTTTCCTGGTACCGCTCGATCTTTCGGATGAGAAATCCGTCGAAGACCTGGCGCGCGACTATGGCGCCAAGATCGAGATCCTTATCAACACGGCCGATTACCTCCGGCCCGGAGGCATCCTAGCGGCAAATCAGGTTAACGTGATCAAAGAGGCAATGGAAAGAGTTGTGTTCGGCACGTTGCGGCTGGCGCAAGCAATTGCCCCTGTGATGCGCTCTCGCGGAAGCGATGGTGCACGGGACGCGGTTGCGTGGGTGAACCTGCTTTCTGTGTTTGGTCAAGCGCAGGTACCCGATCTAGCGGCATATTCAGTTTCTCAAGCCGCGGCTCAAGCCCTGTCGCTTCACATCCGGGCCGAGCTAGCCCAGGGCGGAGTCCGTTTGCTGAACGTTACAAGCGGCCCTACCGAAAGCGAGTGGTATCAGCACTTTCCCCAACCCAAAATCGGCCACAAGGCGCTGGTCGATGCTGTCATGGCCGGACTTATCCAAGGGCTCGAAGACATCGTTGTAGGCGACTTCGCAAAGGACATTGTCCAAAGATTGGAATCGAACCCGAAAGCCCTTGAGCGCGAGCTCCTATTCAGAAGAAACCAAGGAGTATAAAATGCCGAACTCTGTCCTCTCGCTTCTTGGCGAGGAGTTGTCCTCGGGCAAAATTCAGGTCGTGGATTTGACCCAGACTCTTGCTCCTGATTTCCCGACAATCTTGATGCCTCCGGAGTTGGGTCAATCCTCCCCTGTACGTATTGAATGCATCTCACGCTACGACGAGGCTGGCCCGGGTTGGTACTGGAACAATGTCACTTTTGGCGAGCATACTGGAACTCATTTCGACGCTCCTGTCCATTGGTATACAGGTCGCCACCTTCCGCTGAATTCGGTGGACACATTGCCGGTTGAACATATGATAGCTCCGGTTTGCGTCATAGACTGCTCAAACGAAGTCGCCAAAGATTCCGACTTTTTGCTGAGCGTTCCGGTCGTTCTCGAATGGGAAAGTTTATACGGAGAAATACCGTCTGGGCACTGGGTATTCATGCGGTCGGACTGGTCCAAGAAGTCCGGCGCTCAATACGCTAATCTTCATGATGATGGAGCTCATACGCCGGGACCGGATTCCGACGTCATCCAATGGCTGATAAATGAGAGAGGCATAATCGGTTTCGGAACTGAAACAATCGGAACTGACGCCGGCCAAGCAGGCCATTTTCATCCGCCTTATCCAGCTCACCACTTTCTCCACGGTGCCGGTAAATACGGCTTGCAGTGCCTGTGCAATTTAGACCTGCTTCCTCCGACCGGGGCGACGATCCTGTCAGCACCGCTGAAGATATTGAACGGGTCCGGCAGCCCGTTGAGGGTCCTCGCTCTCAAACCGGCCAACTGATCTGTCGTCTTGAAGGGGAAAGTGGTAATGCGAATTTTTTGGCAAAGTTTTATAGACGAGACATCCAGCAAAGAATATCTCGAAAGGCTCTCAAGCTACCTAAATGAGATAGCAGACCCGGGAACAAAGGTCGATGTATTCGGAATGAGCCCACCGGACCGAGCGTTCGGGCGGCTGTCCGAGTTTCGCTGTGCCGCAGTTGCGATTGACAACGGAATCGCGGCCGAAGAAGCCGGCTATGACGCCATCGTTATGGGACACTTTCAAGATCCTGGCCTTTACGAACTTCGATCCGCCGTTTCTATCCCTGTCGTGGGAACCGGTGAAGTGACGCTGCACTACGCTGCCCAGATGGGGCGAAACATTGCTCTCATCTCCATCGACGAGATCTACCGCGTCTGGTTCCTGGAGCAGAGCGATCGATACGGCTTGCGTGACCGTATCAGTCATATCGGCGGCTTGAACGTTATTCCCTCTGATTTCTCAGCAGCCTTCGCTGGCGACGAGGAAGCGAAAGTGAGACTGGTCGAGGCGTTTTGTGAGATTGCGGAGCCTATGGTGAGGTCCGGCGCTGACGTGATCGTGCCGGCGGGAGTACTACCTGGTCTCTTGCTCGGCCGTGAACGTGGTCTGCGTGTCGGACATGCTCCCATAATTAGCTGCGCAGCTGTCGCCATGAAAAGCATCGAGATGCAGGTCAAGCTTCGCGCCTTAAATGGTATCGAACCAAGCAGGGGGCCGTCTTTTGCGAAGGCGAACAGACAAGCGATCGAAGATTTCCAGACCACGATGCTAAATGGAAGGGGTAGTCGTCCCAACATGTTGCAGTCGAACATCCGCGCGTAAACCGGCAGTCACAAGTTGGAAGATTATCCATTTAGTCGCATCGCGGTCGGGTGACTGTCAGTACCCGATTGCAACCGGACGACACTCACGAGCGCCGAATATGACGATCCTAGCCAATTTTAGATCTTGAGCTCAACGTGTGCTGAGGCTTGGTAGCGGCTGGTGATCGAGTGATCTGAACCCTTCAAACTGGACCGTTTTTGGTTAGAGTTTTCCGGTGCATTTTCCTGGCTGGGAAAGGAACGGAAGACGATGAAAGCATCGCAGTTTTCGGACGCTCAGAAGGCGTTCATTCTGAAGCAGGGTGATGAAGGAGTGTCGGTGGCGGAGATTTGCCGCAAGGCGGGAATTAGCCAGGCGTCCTATTTCAACTGGAAGAAAAAATACGCTGGCATGCTGCCGCCGGAGATGAAGAAGCTGAAGCAGCTCGAGGACGAGAATGCGCGGTTGAAGAAGATCGTCGCGGACCTGACGCTGGACCGTGAGATGTTGCAGGATGTCATTCGGCGAAAGCTCTAAGGCCTGCTCGGAAACGCGAGATGGTGAAAGGTATGTGCCGGGATTGGATGATCTCGATCCGGCGTGCCTGTGGGGCACTGAACTTCGATCGGTCGACCTACCATTACACCTCTCGCCGTGCCGATCAGGCCGGTCTGGAACGTTGTATTCGTGAGATCTGCGAGATACGTGTTCGCTACGGCTATCGTCGCGTGCATGTATTGTTGGAGCGCGAGGGTTGGGGGACCAACATCAAGCGAACCTATCGCATTTACAGAGACTTGGGCCTGCAACTGCGTAACAAGACGCCGAAGCGACGGGTCAAAGCCAAGCTGCGGGAAGATCGGCAAATGGCCGTTGGACCGAACGATGTCTGGGCGATGGACTTCGTTCACGACCAACTCGCGACCGGCAAGAAACTGCGGGTGCTCACGGTGGTCGACACCTTCTCGCGCTATGTGCCGGTGCTTGATCCACGTCACAGCTATCGAGGTGAAGATGTCGTGCAAACCTTGGAACGGGTATGCCGGAAAGTTGGCTACCCGAAAACGATCCGTGTCGATCAGGGGACTGAGTTCGTGTCTCGCGATCTTGACCTTTGGGCCTACGCCAAAGGCGTCACCTTGGACTTCTCACGCCCGGGCAAGCCGACCGACAATGCGTTCATTGAAGCGTTCAATGGCCGCTTCCGCGCCGAATGTCTGAATCAGCACTGGTTCCTGACCCTTGCGGATGCCCGCGAAAAGATGGAGGATTGGCGTATAGACTATAATGAGTTTCGGCCGCATGGTGCGATCGGCAATAAGGTACCGATCTCGCTGATGAAATCAGGAGGCTCAACCAGCCCGCCTCCCTGAATGAAGCCGGAAAACTCTAGCCTCAGATGGTCCAGAAACCTGGGGCGGTTCACAATAGGCCGGACTCTAATCCATTCTGGAGGAAATTCTCAGTGGCAGGTCATCTGGCCTCGGCTGGCTGACACCCGCCGAGTTCGCTCAGACAATCAGCCCGCGACGTGATGCGGTGCTGCGCAGCGGAAATGGCTCCGCACCACACCCCGCCGCCACCGCCCCGACTACAGCAACCCAAAACCCCTGGAGCGAACTCAAAACTGAATAAAACTTGGGGGCAAGGTCACAATCCCACAGACAGACAAGCAGATTTACCGAAGCGCTTGAACTAGCATCGAGTGTCGAACGACTCTGCCATAGCCAGGCGGGTGTGATGACGGCGAACCTCAGAGTATCACTAAAGGCAGCCCCGACGATTTGGCCAATCCTGCAAATTGTTGGGGCACGACTTCATTTGACAAGGCTGTCTATAGACGCGCTGTTCGGCCGAATAATCAATGTTTCCATAGGGTAATGATAATTACCGCCTTCATAGGCCGGAAATTTTTCGAAGTCTTCTCGCATCGCATTTCGCGCCGGCGAATGAAGAGCCTTGGTCAGAGCCGCTTGGCTGTCGAACATAACACGATTGCGTTGCATGTGGTTCGCTCGTGCCCAGGGAATAAACCCGACCCAGTCCACTCGCGTGAGTACTTCTATGCTTCTGATACCGGGAAATGTCCTCATGATTTGGGGGTGATGTTTGATATAATGCCCCAGCCAGGAATTTTGATTATGGGCTGGTCCGGGGTAATGTACGAGATACGAACAGGGCTTCTCGCGATCGCTGGCGACACTCTCAGGGTGATCGACTGGAAAATGTCGGACGTACATCGCCTGCTGCGTAACGACGTTTCCTTTAGCGGTCGAAAAGACTTCCATCTCTACTAGTTGCCATAGGTTGCCCTCTCGACAAACGGCCTCTTCAAGGTCTTCCAGGGAATTGAAGTATATCTGCATTCCGAGCAACGGCGATTTCTCTGGCGCTCGAAACTGATCTTGGGCGCGGCCCGGCGTGTAAAGGTGCGCGCACGTCATCTTTGGCGTTGTTCGGAGCACATCCGAAATGTCTGCCAATACTTTTTCGGACAAAGCTTGATGCGATGCGTCTCCTGCATCGACAAGAACAATATATGCAAATTTCACTTATTGAGCCTTCTATTGACCAATGAAACCTGTTGGAGGGCACTTCACAACAGATTGGGACACCGCGCCCATGCAAGTCGATGCAAGTTTGAGATTAAGAACGGAACGCCGGCGACCTATCCGACCGGAAATTTGGGATTTACATGATATTTCATATTATGCATAAATTTTGGAACTCCATGAGGTGTCGGAAAATGAATGTTACGTTTCGTCAGGTGGAAGTTTTTCTTGCTGTTGCCGAACTCGGAAGTTTCACGAAGGCGGCCGAGCGACTGAAGTTAGCGCAGCCCGCACTCTCGCAGAACGTCAGGGATCTTGAGACAGAACTAGGCCTTCGCCTCTTCGACCGAACGACGCGCAAGGTGGAGCTCACTTCAGGTGGCCGTGAATTCCAAGGCGCCGCTCTCCAAGTTGTTAGGGACTTGAAGCACGCCGTCCGCAATGCGCATGCCACCTCCAAACGGCAGCGGGGGCGTCTACTCATCGCGACGCCTCCACTACTGGCATCGGCAATCTTACCGCAAGCAATTGTCGAGTTTCGCGCGATGTTCCCGAACATAACCGTGGAGATCGTGGACGTCCCAACGCATGAAATCGTTGAACAAGTCCGAGCTGGCCAAGCAGATTGCGGCCTCGGTACCTTCATGCCTAACGAAGTTGGAATTGAGCGAATGACGCTGGCCAAAGATAATCTGATGGTGTTTTGCGCGTGCGACAGTGAGTGCGCGAGCATGCCCAGGTTTTCATGGAACGATTTGAGCGGTCGCCCTCTCATCGCGCTCACGCGCGAAAGCGGTATTCGCAGGTTAGTCGAGATGGGATATGACGAAGCTGACATCTTGATGGATCCGGCATTCGAAGTTTCGCAAATTGCGACGGCCTTGGCTTTTGTGGAGGCTGATCTGGGCTTCTCGGTTTTACCTGCCTATGCCATCTCTCAAATTCGCGATCGAAAGATTGTTGTTAAAGCTTTGGAGAATCCAATCCTTGGAAGAGACATCTCCATCATACACGCCACTGGACGGTCGGCCTCACCCTCGGTGGTGGCGTTTCAGCCCGTAATCAGAAAGGTCGCGCGCGAGATGGCCGCGACCCTTGCTCCTTAAAGAATACGCTCCTCTGGCAGGCCTGATGGAGGGGCAGGTATGTCGCCTCGTGGTCGACACTACCCGCACGCCGGCATCACGGCTTGTAAAAGCCGCTCACGATCTTTTTGCGATAATCGACGCGCGCGGGCGTGATTTTAGATTTGACGAGAAAGTCAGCCACTGAGTCGTAGCTCTCGTAATCCTTGTCTGTGAAGTCGCGCATCGTGCAGTCAATTTGCTTGAGAAACTCCAGCGTTTGTTCAAGCGGAATTTTCGCTTGTATGCGTACCGCTTCTGCGGCGCGTTGCGGATCGCGTTTCGTCAAGACGCACGCGTCTGCAAGGGCGGCATTGATCGCCTCTAGCTTCGATTTGTTGGACTCCAGCCAGGCTCCGTTTGCCGTGACCCAGAAATTATAGATATAGCCCACGTCTCCACTGGCAGCCAGGATCTTGCCGCCCTGCCTAACAGCGACAGAAGGGAATGGTTCAAAGAGCCAAAACGCATCGATGTCTCCGCGCACCAAGAGTGCAGCCATCTCGGGAGGCCCTGCCTTCACAATCTTCAACCGATTCAGGTCAAGGCCATATTTATTTATAGTTAGATTAGCGAGGTACTCCATCGCACCGCCTGGCACGACACCGAGCGACTTGATTGCGCCTGGATCCACGATGTCAGTTTTGCCTGCCATCTTCAGGAACTTGCCCGATTGCGTAACGACAGCCACAGCTTTCACATCGCCGCGGCCCATTCTAATAATCGTGCTTACCTCAGCGGCGGCGGCGACATTCACGGTGCCCGCGATGATCGCGTCCAAAGCTTCGGGGCCTGCAGCGAAGTTGGTGAAACGCACATCAACGTTGTGTTTGGCGAACAGCCCTTCCTGCTTGGCAACAAAAAAGGCGACATATCCGGGATCGATCCCGACGCCAACTTCAACTGGTTCGGCACGAACCTCATGAGCCCCGATGGATAGAAGCGCTAAGAGACAGCCGGCAAGGGTGCGGCATTTTTTCATTCGATTTACAGAGTTGACTGACATTACGATCCCCTTGTTGTTTTGCTGCGTTCCGATATAGGTAAAGCCACAGTCGGGCTGCTCTTCCTGATAATATATTTGGCTTTAATTCCAATTCGGCGATGTATTAGCGCATGCGTGTTTTGACCTGACAATCGCCCCGGTCTTATAAGTCAATAAGAATACGATATAGATTTGCGTGACGGCCAGTATCGTAAGGGTAATGTGGGCCAGCGACTTGGACGCGCTGTCACGTCACAAACATTCAACCCGATGCCACCTATTTACTCCTAGTCTCACGACCGGCCACACCACTTTACCTAAATTCATGAAGTCCGCGTTGCGTAGTGAATTGATAATAGGCTGGATCTCTTACCCGATTTGTAGAGCCGTCTGACAAGCCGCATAATATATATATACGGGCTATAGATTTATATCTGCCTGGAGGTTGTGCCCAGATTTTAAACTTGCTCTTCTGGCCTAGGATCAGCCATCGCACTATCGGCTTTTTCGCGACGACGGACGGCCTGAAGGCGCCTGGACTGATAATCATAAAAAAGGGGATCAGAATGCAGTGTGGAGTACCTGTTTCACTAACGAACGTGTCGATACAAATTGGTGACTTTGAGATTGCTCATGACATTAACCTGTCGGTCGCGGCAGGAGAGTTCATATGTCTGCTGGGGCCGTCTGGATGCGGAAAATCGACACTGCTCAACGCTATTGCGGGGTTCGCATCGGTTGCTGGAGACGTATTGGTTGGGGAGCGAAGCGTCAAAGGCCCAGGAATTGACAGAGGAGTGGTATTCCAGAGTTCAGAGGCTTTATTCCCTTGGCTGACGGTCCGCGAGAATATTGAGTATGGAGCTCGCATACGCGGCGTTCCAAAGGAGCAGCGAAGCCAGGCGGCTGATAGATACATCAAAATGGTCGGCCTTACTCACGCGTCGCACAAATATCCCGGCGAGTTGTCTGGTGGAATGAGACAACGCACGCAGATCGCACGTGTCCTTGCAAATGAGCCTTCCGTAATTTTGATGGACGAACCCTTCGGTGCACTCGATGCACAGACGCGAGAGGTCCTGCAGGTGGAACTCGCGAAAATTTCTCGCACCACTGGTTCGACGATCGTCTTCGTCACGCATGACATCAGTGAGGCTGTGCTACTTGCGGACAGGATCGTTACGATGACCGCTGGTCCCAGGGCAAGAATCAAGACAGTCACCGAGGTAGATCTACCAAGTCCGAGGGATCTCGATGATCCGCGAGCCGTGGAGCTGATGCGAATGCTACGCGACGACATAGCAGTTGAAGTCAACCGCACCCTCATTGAGCAGGGCCTGGCCACTGAGGGAGCAGTTATATGACTGTGAGAAATTTAACATCAAAGCGCGCGCAGAAGGGTCTTGGGCAGAAAAACTGGGAGTACGTGAAGACACAGACCATGAATGCGGCTATCACTGCCTGCTCAATACTCGGTGGACTATTGCTTTGGCAAATCGCAAGCTCTCAGATCTCCCCACTTTTTCTACCTTCCCCCATAATGACACTTGAAGGGCTCTACGAGCTGGCCGAGGACGGTACTCTTGCCACTTCAATTCTGGCATCAAGCCAAAGAATTCTCACCGGTTGGTTTGCAGGGGTGGTAGTTGGGATTCCTTTGGGCATGACCATGGGCTATTTTCCAGTTATTCGGCGGCTTTTTGATCCATATATCGAGTTTTTTCGTTTCGTACCCCCGATCGCGTTCGTTACTCTAGCTGTCATCTGGCTCGGACCTGGCGAATCCTCGAAGGTCGCGCTGATTTTCTACACGACTGTTTTCATTGTGACATTGAATTCCTTGGCTGGCACGCTTGCAGTGTCGGAACTCCGGATCAAGGCATCTCAGGCCTTAGGCGCGAGCTCGATGCAGTCTCTCCTCACGGTGATAGTACCTTCAACCATTCCTTATATGATAACGGGCGCGAGAATTGCGATGGGCAACTCGTTCCTAACTATTGTTTCCGCAGAGATCGTGGCTGCTCAGGAGGGGCTTGGCGCGCTCATATGGAATGCGCGGAACTTTGGCCGGACAGAATGGGTTTTTGCCGGTATTATCACGCTTGGACTTCTAGGCTATGTGTTTGATCGCGTGCTGAGGTTTATTGCCGTAAGGGCATTGAAACGATACAGCATTACAATGTGATAAATACAATACCGTGAATGGCACAGTCATTTCGTCGCTACAGGCGATCGACTTCTGACGGGACTTGCACGATCGCGGCCATTGCCAACACTCCCGTACATTCAGGTCGGTCAGTGCACCCTCTGGAATGCGTTGATGGCTATGACTCAGAAAAGCGCTAGCCGATTAAACAAGGATTTTTGGGAATTAGAAATGAACAACCTATTGGAGCGTATAAAGGCGTATAAAATACAGGAAATTGCTGTCGCCAAAGCAGCCGTGCCTATATCTGAGTTAAAGGCATGTTGCCTTGATCGGCCGCAGGTCCGCGGCTTTTACCGTGCGCTTAAAACGCACCACGATGCGGGATCGATTGGTCTGATCGCCGAAATAAAAAAAGCGAGCCCGTCGAAGGGGACAGTCCGTCAGGATTTTGACCCGGCTGCCTTGGCCGCTGAATACGAGTTGGGCGGAGCAGCATGTCTCTCCGTTCTGACCGACGAGCCAAGTTTCAGGGGGTCACTGAAGTACCTTGAGTCAGCTCAGAATTCGTCCTCTTTGCCACTCCTCAGGAAGGACTTTATTCTTGATCCATATCAAGTATATGAGGCTCGCCTGTGGGGAGCGGACTGTATACTGCTCATTATGAGGATGTTAAACGACGAACAGGCGGCTGTATTGTTCCAGACGGCCACAGATCTTGGGATGGATGCACTGGTTGAGGTTCATGACGAAAAGGAGATTGAAAGGGCATTGAAGCTGCCTGCGCTCCTCATAGGGATCAATAATCGAGATCTTGGCAGTTTCGGACTTTCGCTTGAAACGAGCGAAAAACTCGCTCCCTACGTGCCCGATGACCGCCTCATCGTCAGTGAAAGCGGTATTTTCAATGTAAGTGATTGCCAACGGCTGCGGAAGATTGGCATTAACTTGTTCCTCGTCGGCGAGAGTTTATTGAGAGAGAAGAACGTGGCGGAAGCAACAAGACGGCTACTCCAGTCTTGAATGCCGGCGCCGAATTGCAAGCAGACTGTAATAGTCGCAGACTCAGTTCAAGAAAGGAGCCGCTGGCAGTTATGCAGATTATAAAGTCTTCCAGAAACCGACTGATCGCGCTTTCAGTCGAAGACAGGGTTCACCTCAAGGTTCTCTAAGATTCTCTGAAGCTTGTTGAAAAGGTCCTCCACCTCATCATCTCGGAAGCCGGAGATCATGCTTTGAGCATGCTTGGTGGCGGCCGGAGCCAGTTGACGATAAATTTCTCGGCCATGGTCAGTCAGCCTTACTTCCACCACCCGGGTGTCGCTCGGCAGGGTGTGCCGCTTTACCAAACCGTCGCGCTCCATCTGATCGATCAGCCGGCTTAAAGCGGATTGAGGTATCAATGTGAGTTTAACCAGTTCTCCGATATTGCGCGGTCCCTTGGTCATTATCACCATCAGTACCCGCCAACGTTGAACGGTCACTCCATACGGTCGTAATCGCTCGAGGAAGCGACTGCTGAGACCTGCGGTCACTAAATGAAAATGATATGGCAGATAGCGCTCCAGATCGGAAACATCAGCGCCGTTAGTTTTTCTTCCAGTATCGGTCATCACAATTTCCATAACGTTGTATTCGTCGATAGCATGTCAACGGCCATTTTTCATCCTCGTTTCGATCGCTGAAGCTCACCCAGTTTCCATTTTTCACTCGACAGAGAAATATGATTTATCATATAACTCTGTTGAACCCAACTATGGTTTTTTTAACTCTACAATTGAAATGGATAAGGAATAAGCATGACGAGCGCGTTCGATCCGATAATCGAGTTTTCACCTTCCCTAAGGACCGTTCCAGCTCTTCTGGAGCGGCAGGTCATACGGCACCCAGACTGCACGCTCTTCTCATGCCAAGGAACGAACTGGACTTTCCGTGAAGCCTTGGAACAAGCCACTTGTTATGCCAGTACCTTTATTTCAGCTGGGGTAAAGAAGGGCGATCGAGTTGCGGTTATTTGCTCTAACCGTCCGGAGTTCATGTCGGTGTTTCTCGGATGTGCCTGGATGGGTGCTGTCTCGGTTCCAATAAATACAGCCTCCCGCGGTTTTCAGTTGCAGCATATCCTATCCAACTCGAAGTCGGAACTTCTGGTCATTGAAGAACAGTTCCTAACAGCGCTTGACGGCATTGATTTCAGCAAACTCGACGTGAAACTTATTTGGGTTGTTGGCAAGACGGATGAACAAAGTTGGCCAGCAATTCCGATTCAAATAACGGATTTTCCAAAGGCAGGAGAAGCTGCTGCGCCCGCCTCAATCGGACCCGGTGATCCGCTTACGATCCTTTACACCTCCGGGACGACGGGTCTCTCCAAAGGCGTGATTTGTCCTCACGGACAATTCTTCTGGTGGGGTGTTTATACTGGCCGACAACTAGGCGTGAAAGAAGGGGATATTCTGCATACCCCTCTACCGCTGTTTCACACAAATGCGTTGAATTCTTTCTTTCAAGCGTTGATCCACGGCTCTACACAAGTGGTCGAAGCGAAGTTTTCCGTGTCGCAGTTTTGGCCCGTTATGGCCGCTTCGGGTGCGACAGTAACCTATCTGTTAGGCGCAATGGTCCCGATGCTGCTGTCGAAGCCTGCGACCGACACGGAACGAAATCACTCGATCAGGGTCGCTCTGGCGCCCGGTGTACCGCAGCATGCGAGTGAGGAGTTTCATCGGCGAACGGGCATCATCCTTCTCGAAGGATACGGTACTACCGAGAGCAACGCAGTCATCGGCTCGACGACGGAAAACAGGAAAGCCGGATGGGTTGGTTGTTTGGTCGACGGCTTTGAAGCAATGATCGTGGACGATGAGGACAATCCTCTACCAGACGGTCACGCGGGCGAACTCTTGCTGCGGGCTCGCGAGCCTCATTCGATGTCTCAAGGCTATTATGGAATGCCGGAAAAGACCGTCGAGGTTTGGCGCAACCTTTGGCTTCATACAGGCGACCGCATGGTTCGAGACACGGATGGCTTCTATCGTTTCGTTGACCGCATGAAAGATGCCATACGGCGGCGCGGCGAGAACATTTCTTCATATGAGGTCGAACAGGTCCTGATCGCACATCCAGCCGTTGCGATCGCCGCGGTTTTTCCGGTTGCTTCCGAACTCGCAGAGGATGAAGTCATGGCCGCTATCGTATTGCGTGAAGGCCACATGCCGAGCCAAGAGGAAATCGTACGCTTCTGCGAGGGAAAGATGTCTTACTTTGCGATACCGCGGTTCATAGATTTTCTTGACGATATGCCAAGGACCGAAAACGGGAAGGTGCAAAAATTCAGGCTTCGTGAACGCGGCCGAAGTGAAAATACATGGGATAGAGAAGCAGCTGGCATGATTTTGCGCCGTTAGAGCGGTTACCAAGCGCGATCCGACGAGGTTACTCGATGAATTCCGGTGTCAGGGCACGACCACCCTACGTTATTTCGACACTGCTAGCATCCCCATTGATAGCTTCATGGTCGATCGTCCGGCGTCATTTCGATAGCCGCACGCACCAACCATGACAACCGCTTGGTAGCGCCACTCGCACCTTTGGTGCCGGAACGATCAACTCGGAGGAGGATAGCATCTTTTTCAAGTTCTTAGCCGCGGCGGGCATTGTTCTGGTTTCCAGAACTGCTTTGGATTAGCAGCGGTCAGAACTCATTGTGCACTCCTAGCAGGTCATGAAAGGTCCACGGCTTACACTTCAGGGACCTCAACGGGACTGGACAGCTCGATGTCTACGACGATTGGCGCAATTCCCTGACAGCCGCGCTGCCGATCTTTGACCCAGATGACGCTGAAAGAGAAATGGCCGGCTCGATGGTGCAGGGCACGGCGCCCTCACTCGGAGAGGGCGCAAATCTCGATAGATGCAGCGGATACGACCTGGATGGTGTATGGTCGCTGATCGATAGGCCGAAGTCACGGCATTTATCACCACAATGTCCGGATCACCGGATCAGTTCGCCGAATAAAACAACCGCATGCAGGCGTTGCCGGGGGGTCACGCCCTTCATCTGTGCAGCGATCGGCACACACCCGCGTAAGTCGTTCCAATAACGCCGCTCTCATGAAAGAATTCACCGATCGCATTCATCAGGGATATCTCGCGGTAGGCATCTGACAGGCTCTCTCACCGCAGATCGACTTGGCAAGCGAGCCCCAGTGGCCGCGTCACGGGCACGTCCGGCGAAAACCTTGGACTCAGCGTGGTTACGGCCGAGGCCTATGTCGACAACGTTCAGCATGGCGAGAACGGACTATGGTAGCAAAGCGTCACCTCCGTTGCCAGACATTGGGGAGGTGATAGCGCAGCCAGCAAAAGCCGGCTTCGACGGCCATAGTTCGTATCTATCCGGCGTAGGCCGCACCGCTTATGATTTTGGCTGGTCTGCCATGATGCGTTCGATCCTTTCCGGATGGCATTGCTCGTCTATGAGGAACTGCCGGACACCGCCCTCCCATGTGCGGATGTCGGCGAGGAATTCCTTCAGGCTCTCGACGCCCCGGTCGGTGAATGTGGTGATGCCCTCTTCGCTGCCGTCACAGCGACGTAGCCGATCGTGTAGACGTGCGTCGGGCGGCCCATCAGGCGGCCATCTGTCGGCCGCTACCAGCGGCGGACCAGTTCCAAGGCAGCAGTTCCGGCAGTCGTGATACGGGAATGTTGGGCATGCGGGCGAGGATGTCCGCCAACCAGGCTTGCGGATCGATATCGTTCATCTTAGCCGTGACGATCAGGGAATACATGAACGCAGCACGCTCGCCGCCGCGCTGGGAGCCAGCGAATAGCCATGCTTTTCTTCCCAGAGCGATCCCGCGCAGGGCTCGCTCTGCCGCATTGTTCGACATGCAGAGGCTGCCATCGTTGAGGAACCGGGTGAAGGCTTCCCAGCGCCCGTCCTTCTCGAACATGTAGTTGATCGCCTTGGCGACGGGATTGTGCTTCGACATCGGGGAGCGCTGGGCCATGAGCCAGTCGTGCAGGTCCTCGACAAGCGGACGAGTGTGCTGTTGTCGGGCAGCTAATCGTTCCTCTGCGGATTTACCGTTTATGTTACGCTCGATCTCGAAGAACGCGTCGATGCGGGCCACTGCTTCAAGCGCGACAGGCGATATCTCATGGGCAGGTTTGCCTTTGCGCACGTTTCCGGCGATGTCAGCCAGCTCGAAGAACTTCCGTCGCGCGTGGCTCCAGCAGAGCGCGCTGATCACCGCCGCGGGGCGGCGGTCCGCGCGATAAAGATCGTTGTAGCCGCCATAGGCATCCGCCTGCAGTATGCCGTGCCATCCGGCAAGATGCGTGTTGGGATGGGTCTTTTCCCGATCCGGCGAGAAGTAGAAGAGTGCCGCAGGAGGCGCATCACCCGCGAAGGGACGATCATCGCGAACGTAGGTCCATAACCTTGCCTGCTTCGTTGCGCCCTTGGCCAGCAGCGGCACGGTAGTGTCGTCGCCATGAAGCCGCCCGGCAGCCAGCACATGGGCGCGGATCAGATCATGAATGGGCTGCAGCGCCGTTGCGCAGGCTCCAACCTGGTCGGCCAGTGTAGAGAGGCTGAGATCGACGCCCTCTCTGGCGTAGCGCTCAGCTTGGCGGTTCAATGGTTGATGCTGGCCGAACTTCTCGAACAGGATAGTCGCGAGCAAGTTCGGTCCCGCCCATCCGCGTGGCGTCGCATGGAAAGGTGCCGGTGGCTGGCTGATCTTCTCGCAGTCCCGGCAGGTGAACTTCTCGCGCACCGTCTGGATCACCTTCCACTGGCGCGGGATCACCTCCAGCGTCTCGGTGATATCCTCGCCCATCTTAACGATCCGGGCCGAGCCGCAGCAGTTGCAGGTCAAGGGTGCCTTGATGATCAGCCGTTCGCGCGGCAGGTGCTCGGGAAACGGCTTGCGGACCGGGCGGCGGCGTTCAAAGGCTGGAACTTGCACAACCTCAGCCGCCACGCGTTCCGCGGCGATCTCGTCCTCGGTGGTGTCGGCCTCAAGTTCTTCGAGCTGCAATTCCATCTGGTCGATCAGCCGGGCGCGTCGTTCCGAACTCTGACCATATTGCTCGCGACGTAACTTGGCGATCTCGAGCTTGAGGTGCCGGATCATTGCCTCGGACGTCGTCACGATGGCTCGCACCTGAGCGAGATCAGCCTCGGCGGATGCGGCACGCGCCTCCGATGCCGCAAGCGCGGCCCGTAACCTGGCTATCTCCGAAGCAGCGTCGTCCATGGCCGAAAGTTACCATGCCGCTTGTCAAAAGCCCAACAAAAACAGAGGAATGTTCGCGATCAGCCTGCCGTTGCAGGTCGCTGCGTCCAGCGTGGATTACGCCAGTCGATCCCTTCCAGAAGATAGCCGAGTTGAGCCGCCGACACCGGCACGGCGGAGCCATTCTGGCTAACCGGCCAGATGAACTTGCCTGCCTCCAGGCGCTTCAGGTAGAGCGACATGCCGACGCCGTCATGCCACAGAACCTTGATCAGGTCACCTTTGCGACCTCGAAAGCAGAAGACCTCGCCGCCATGGGGATCGCGGCCAAGCCCCTGTTGCACCTTCAACGCCAGGCTGTTCATGCCACAACGCATGTCCGTCACACCGCCCGCAATCCACACCTTCACCCCGGGCGGAAAGGCGATCATGACGCGTCCAGAACCGGCAACAGCCGAGCAAGGATAGTTGGATCAAGCGAAGCCCGGATCGTCAGGCGACGACCGTTCGGCAAGCCGATCTCGATCATACTGTCGTCTTCAGGCCGCCGCGGGCCCATCTCGAAAGATGCCGCCGGCGGTGGCGAAATCGAAAGCGGCACGAAGCCCGTTGACGCGGAAACGTGCAGAAGTCCGCTTCGGTATTCCCGACGCCAACGGGTCAACAGTGACCGCGACAATCCATAACGCCGCGCCGTTACCGAACCCTGCCGAAAGCCTTGCAGGCTTTCCTCGACGATCCGAACCTTCTCTTCGTCCGACCAATCCCGCCGGCGACCAACATCGTCGACAGACAAAAGCTCAATGGGGGAAATCACTGTAGTGCATGACATAAGCCATGGACTTAGAGCTAATCACCAAGTCAAGACAGACGGCCTTCGCCGCAGGCATACCATAGTTCTTACGGCAAGCATACCTCTTCTTCAGCTGTGATTTAGATCATCATCTTGTTCCGTTCGAGGGTGCATTAGACGCCAATGTCGCCGGTGCCACATATTCGATCCAGAGGATCCATGCGGAGGTCCTCATGCCTCTTGCACGCCGAGAGGCTCTATTTCGTAGCCCGTTGCTTCATTTCGCTTGATTCGACTGAAGGCGGGGGTTGGAAAGTGGTATGGTGCGATGACCCAATCATTGCGCGCACAGGTCTCAAGTAGTTCGATGCGTGTCTGGACCGATTCCTCTGGATTTATGCAAAAGTTCGATGCTGGTACATTGTTGGATAACTGGACAGGATGATGGATCGCGTCCGCTGTGAAGACGATTGTTTGATTTCCGCTGCTCAAGATCAGACCGATCATTCCGGGAGTGTGCCCAGGCAACGCGATCGTTTGAAGCCCGGCGAACATCTCACCTGGTTGCACCGTCAAATATCCGGGACCGTCGATGATCGGCATGACGCTGTCTTCCCAGGCGCCGTGGAGCAGATCCGACGAACTGGAAGCCGCCCGAGCTTTGACCAGCATTGCCTCAAGTTCTAGTGCCGGCGTAACATAAACCGCCGCAGGAAACGTCGGCCGCCACACCCCGCTAGCATCAATAATTGTGTTCCAGCCGACATGGTCGGCATGTAAATGGGTGTTGACCACGAAGTTAATGTCGATCGTACTTAACCCAAGACCTTCCAGAATGGCGAGAAGAGGACCTCTTAGCCTATCCCATGCAGGCCGGTCAGCACGGTGCTTACCACTTCCGATCCCTGTATCTATCAAAATATTTCCAGCACGGGATTGGACAAGATAGATATTGAAGCTTAGCGATAGTGTATCGGCAGATCCGCTTTCTGTGATGTTCATCGAAGAGGCGGGATTCGGCCCTTTCGCCGAGAGTTGCATTTCACCTATGAGCTGATCGCGCCTCCATTGGACAGGACCGAGATCCGGAATGCATGTTACAAGCGTCTCGTCTTCAAGTACGAGTTGTTCGAGGCTGAGATCTGAACCCTTAATTCGAATTTGGTTATGCCTCATAATGCGGGCTCGAGCTTACATTTATCAGCAAACACATCCCCATACATCTCGGCAATCTTCTCTTTCGTCACCAAGCGATAGCCGCCCTTTCCATCACTCTCGACGCGCATAGCGTACCAGTCTTGAATCGGATGCTGATTCTTGCCAAAGGCAAACTTGCCTCGAACGGAGGGGAAATCGGCCTGCAACATCGCGGAGCGAAACTTTCGGATGTCTTTAAAATCAACGCCGGCATGGGACAGCGCCGCGCCAATCGCCTGCGCCGTATCATAGCCCTGCGCTGCATACATGGTTGGCGTCCGACCGTACTCGCCCTCAAAGGCGGCAGCAAATTGCCTGTTGGCTTCGTTATCCAGATCGACGTTCCACGAACCGGAGACATTGAGGCCTTCTGCAACTCCGCCAAGAGAACGCAGGATGGCATGATCCATGGATGGTTCAGCTACCACCATTGGTATTTCATTCAAAAGCCCCGATTGCTGGTATTGACGAAGAAATGCAATTCCCAATGCGCCGGGATGGAACTGGAACACCACATCCGGTTTGACCGACCTTATTCGCGCCATTTCTGCCGCGAAATCGATCTGGTCCAAGCTTGTATAGACCTCGTCCACTATCTGCCCACCGAAAGTGCGCCGAAAGCCCTCGACGGCGTCCTTTCCCGCCTGGAAATTCGGGGCGAGCACCATGGCTCGCTTAAAGCCAAGAGCCCGTGCATTGCTTCCAGCGCTGCCCTGCATGCTGTCAGTCAACCAAGACATAACGAAATAGTTCGCATTGCAGTGAGCGCCGGCAAATTCGGTGGGCCCCGCGTTAGGGCTAATGACAATCTTGCCAGCGTCGATAACTTCAGGGATGATAGCCGAAGCTACGTTCGAGAAAATCATGCCCGTTATGATATCGACCTGCTCATCATACAGGAACCGGTCCGCCAACTGGCGTCCTGTTGATGGTTTCAGTCCGTCGTCGGCAATAACCATATCGACTTTTTTGCCACCGAGCAGACCATTACCCTGTTTAACGGCGAGATCGAACCCATCGCGCACGTCTTGACCGAGATATCCCGCGGCGCCGGTCAAGGTCGTAATAAATCCGATTTTAACCGTGTCGGCGGCATGAGCCTGATTCGCGCCGCCGAGAGCAGACGACACCACAATAGCTGCTGCGACACGTTTCAATTTAGAAAGCTGCATCCGTTTTAGTTCCCCATACGACCATCATGGTGAAAAAACCAAGTAAATTAAACACCCACAGGCCGCGACGCATAACGTGCCGATCCATTACCCGTGGGCGGAACGCAGGACTGACAGTCCCGCTCGCGGCATCTCGGGTATCAAATAGCAACGGGATTACTCTAGAGGCTAATCGCCAAGCGATGCGAGACGTTCTTGACAACTGTATAGTGGTGCAAGCCCTCGGCTCCGCCCTCGCGGCCCAACCCACTGTCCTTAATCCCACCAAATGGTGTTTCGGCGACCGATGCTTCGAGCGTATTGATCGAGACGTTTCCAGCCTCCAGGCCCGACATCAGACGATCCACATTTTTCGCGGAGTTCGCGAAGCCATATGCGGCAAGGCCAAAAGGAAGTGAGTTCGCTTTTTCGATGGCCGCGTCGATGGACGGCACGGGATTGATCAAGGCGAGTGGGCCAAAAGGTTCTTCCGACATCGCACGGGCATCGTCAGGCAATTCCGCCAGGGCCGTCGGTGGGAAGAAATAACCGTTGTTCTTTAGACGGTGGCCACCGAAAAGCAACTTAGCGCCCTTGCCTTCCGCATCGCTTACCAACTCTTCCAGCGCCGCAATGCGACGATCATTGGCAACAGGACCCATTTGCACTCCTTCATCCAGACCATTACCGACACGGATTGACTGTGCCGTTTCGATGAATGCCGCCGTGAAACGCGCATAATGAGCTTCATGAACAAAGAAACGCGTCGGCGAGGTGCATACCTGGCCCGAGTTGCGGTACTTCCTGCGTGCCGATGCGATGCCCGCCGCGACCGGATCAGCGTCCTCGCAAACAATGACTGGAGCGTGACCACCCAGCTCCATGAGAGCGGGCTTCATGTGACGCGCGGCGATCTCGGTCAAGTGCTTGCCGACAACTGTTGACCCCGTGAACGCGATAGCCCGGATTTCAGTGCTTGGGATGAGGAACTGCGAAATGTCTGCCGGAACCCCGAAAACCAGGTTCAGCACACCGGGTGGCAGACCCACATCCTCAAATGCGCGCGCAATATGCGTAACTGCAGTGGGTGTTTCTTCAGACGCCTTAAGAATAATGGAGCAACCGGCGGCGAGAGCGCCAGCGATCTTGCGCGCGGGTTGGCTCATTGGAAAATTCCATGGTGCGAAAGCCGCGACGGGGCCTATAGGCTCATGCACAACAATGTAGCGAAGGCCGGGAGCGCTCGGAATGACCCGGCCATAGAAGCGTGTGCACTCCCCCGCGTCCCATTCGAAGAATTCGCATCCTCGAATGACTTCCAGCCGCGCCTCGGATATCGGTTTCCCGTTTTCGAGCGTAATCGCGCGTGCGATCTCTTCCTGCCGCTCGCGCATAAGCGCCGCCGCTTTCATGATGATATCGGCACGTGCCGCGGGCGCAGTATTGCGCCATACCTGATACCCGCTCCAGGCAGCCTGTAATGCAGCCTCAAGATCCCCGCGTCCCGCTACTGAGACCCGCCCAATCTCGGTTTCATCCGCGGGATTGATGATTGGAAGGGTGTCGACGGTCTTGCGCCATTCACCGCCTATGAAAAGCTGCACGTTGGATTTCTTCATCACGATGCCTTGCCTCTGTAATCTATGAACCTGGACGAGCCCAGATTGTCGCCAAGCACACATGTAACGTTTCAACTCATGTGGCAATTCATACTTTAACTATAAATCTATGTGCTTTAGCGCATGAATTGCCTGGTGCACTCGCATTTCCGCGACCGAAACTGTCAGCCTAACCGAGGGCGCGACCGCCTAGTTCTCTTTGAAAACTGTCAACCGACGGAGAGAATGCCAGTAAGCAAAGCTTGCGACATTTCGGTTTTCGACGAGCACCAGTCCATCAGGATGTTGTAGTGGTTCCGGTCCGCGACCTCGAGTTCCGTCACCCTTCCACCAGCAGCAATCCAGCAGTCGGCAAAAGCGCGCGACTGGCGCTTGAAGCCGTCCGCTTCCTGATCTGACCATGCCACGGTTATCGGACAGCCAAGTGCTGGAATGTGGCGTATTGGACTAAGTTGATCGACCTCGGCAGGACTAAGATTGAGCCACTCCTGCGGGAACGTTGCAGCCACGGGGCCGAGTTCAAAAAGCCCACTAACGAGCATGGCGAACTTTACCACATCCTTTGGCAAACCCAACTCGCCCTGCCACCTCTCGGAGAGAAGCGTAGCCGCAAGGTGACCTCCAGCGGAGCTTCCTCCGACCGTAATCCGGTCGGGATCAAGACCATACTTCGACCCGTGAAGCCAAACGAAGGCTAGAGCGGCGCGCACCTCCCGTGCGATTTCGGCGAGTGAAACATCAGGTGCCAGCCGATAATCAACGACGACTGTGGCAATGCCTTCGCGCGCAAGCATTCCTGCCATCATGGCGGAATCCTCCTTGGATAGAGCCCGCCAGTACCCACCGTGGATGAATATGAAAACCGGATTTAGCCCACCGCCTGACGAGGGGCCGAAGATATCGATCCTTTGACCGCTTTCTTCGTCATAGACCAAGTCAAAATGCCGCCCCCAATGAGCCCGAGGTTCGACACTGGCTTGGCGGTAGCGTTGCATTTCGGCGGCAAAGGCTTTTGTCGAAACGGTAGCCTTGGCATTGTAATCACGATAGAGATCAGCGGATGCGAAATCTGCTTGTTCAGCCAGATGCCGGATGTGGTGTTCGTTGTTGCGCATGTCTTGAATCCCAGGCGATCCCCGCAACGGGGAGGTTGTCCTAAACTGCGGTAGTGGCGATCCGGTTTTCTATCAGGCGGACAAGATTAAGCGCCGTCATTTCCGATGATTTGGGATTGGTGGCGAGTGGTCCATTCTCGAAACGAAGGTGCATTCTGCCGAAATCGCCTTCTGCTATGATCTCATGCGTATTCAAACGCGCTTTTGGATCTGCGACCAATGAAACAATTGTGTGATCGAGCCCTATCCCAGCAAGCGAGGTAATCACAGCGACATTGGCATTTTGCGGGAAGGTGTCCGCGGCCTCACGGGCGGTATCCGTGAAGAAGGTGGTAGCGTCCGTGATTTCATCGAGTTGTATTAGCTGGGCGGCTTGCGTACCTGCCCATGCCTTCGGAGGTTTGATAATGCGGTGTTCGACGCGTGCAATCGGGAGACGGCTAGCCGCCGACAGCGCGTCTATCCCGCCAAGCGCGCCGGGCGGGATAATCAGTTTCGCGCCGCTGATCGCCGCGATGTCTTTCAGCCTTGTAAAGATCGCATCATCGACGAAAGCTGATGTTGATGAAACGGCGAAATCCATTCCTGCGCGAAGCGCTGCTTCGCCCCATGCCAGGACACTTGGGCGACCCGCCGCTTCCACCACGAGCCCTGCACCAGTTGCCGCGAGTTCCGCGGGATCTTCTATCAGTGCGGCACCGGGAGGCAATCCATCCCGCGAGGCCGACCGGTCGCGCACCGCCACGGCAACTATCTTCACGGCCCCCTTCCGCTCAGTGAGAAGCTCTGCGACCCGCTTGCCGATAGCGCCCCATCCAACGAGAACAATTGTCTCAGATCCCGACATAGGCGTGCACCTTCTCGCGATCGTTTTCGAGATCGGCGCTCGTGCCGCGCCAAACCGTTCGGCCCTTCTCGACGATATAATGACGATCCGCCAGCTTCTTTAAAACGGCGATATTCTTGTCAATCAGAAGGATCGACTGGCCCATTTCGCGCAATTCCGTGATGCAGCGCCAAATTTCGGCACGGATGACGGGCGCAAGCCCTTCCGTCGCCTCATCAAGGATCAAAAGGTGCGGATTAGTCATCAATGCGCGCCCAATGGCCAGCATTTGCTGTTCGCCACCTGAAAGCGTGCCCGCCGTCTGGTTCGCGCGCTCCTGCATGCGCGGAAAGAGCGCATATATCTTGCCGAGATCCCACGGCGACTGCCGCCTACAGCGGTTCGAAGCAGTTGCGACCAGATTTTCCCGCACGGTCAAAGTCGGGAAAATCTGCCGTCCTTCCGGCACAAGGCCGACACCAAGACGTGCGACATTTTCAGGGCTGTAGCTGGTCGTGTCACGGCCCGCTATCTGGACGCGCCCTCCTTCGGGGGCGATTAGACCCATTAATGTGCGAATAGTGGTGGTCTTGCCCATGCCGTTGCGGCCCATGAGAGTGACAAGTTCGCCCTGATTTACTTCAAGCGAAATGTCGAACAATACCTGTGAATGACCGTAAGCGGCCTGCAGTCCTTCGATCTTTAGCACAGCTCCTCCTCTCCACCGAGATAAGCTTCCCGTACAGTTTCGCTCGCCCGTATGTCTTCGACCGTGCCCGTTAGGATGACGCGGCCATAAACCAGGACTGATATGCGGTCGGCCAGCGCGAACACTGCCTCCATGTCATGCTCGACAAGCAGCATCGAAACCTTGCCGCGCAAGCCCTGAAGAAGCTCGATCATATCCTGACTTTCGGCAGGGCCCAGGCCGGCCATCGGCTCGTCGAGGAGTAGAAGCTTCGGCTTTCCGGCAAGCGCCATCAGCAACTCCAACTGCTTGCGCCCACCACTCGACAGATCGCCTGCGAGTTGTTCCGGGTGACGTGCCAGCCGGCTTCCCGCAAGGATTTCGTCGGCCTCTCGCCAGAGAGCCGTACGGCCTCTCAGACTGTCGAGGACCCGGAAATTGTGTCCATCCCGCGCCTGCACCGCCATTGCGATATTCTGGCGCACAGTCATATCATTCAGGAGCGTCGATATCTGGAACGTGCGTCCCAAGCCGCGCCCGACTCGTATCGCGGGGGGCATGTTGGTCACATCCTCTCCCATCAGGCTGATCGTCCCAGAGGTAGATGTTAGCTCACCGCACAGCTGGTTGATAAGTGTAGACTTTCCGGCCCCATTGGGTCCGATTAGGGCATGGATGTGTCCTTCCGTTACGTCGAGCGTCACTTGATCCGTAGCAATTAGCCCGGCGAAGCGCTTCACCAGATCGCGAACCTGCAAGATCGCCGTCATGCGGTCACCTCCACCTTGCCGTCTTTATGCAACTGACGCCAAAGCGCTCGCCAACCGCCAACAATTCCGCCTTTGGTCCCCAAAACAAGAACAAGCAGAATGAACCCCATGGCGAGTTGCCAATGCTCCGTCCAGGAGGAGAGATAATTCTGCAGGATCAGGAATGCCGCCGCCCCCCAGATAGGGCCGAAGAAAGTGCCGACCCCTCCCAGAATGACCATCACCATCAATTCACCCGATTTTGTCCAGTGCAGCGTATCAGGGCTCGCGAACCGCATGAAAATGGTTAGGAGCGCTCCTGCGAGGCCCGCGCCCATCCCTGAAAGCACAAAGCCGTAAAGCTTGTAGCGATAAGTTGCGATTCCCATCGCTGTCATGCGTCGCTCGCTCTGGCGAATACCTGACAGCACTGCGCCATAGGACGAATGTACAACCCGCCACAAGAAGCTGAAATACAGGATCATCGAGACGAGGATGACATAATACATCGTCGTCTTGTCCCGCAGGCTGAGGCCGAGAAGATCATTAGCCTGGCGGACAATAATCCCGTCTTCGCCGCCGTAGGTCTTCAGTGAAACGAAAAGGAAAAAGAGCATCTGCGCAAAAGCGAGTGTAATCATGATGAACGACACATCCGACGTGCGCAGCGCCAGTGCTCCAATCACCAATGCCACAAGGCCGGCTACCAGAATTGCAGCCGGGACAGTGATCAGGAATTGATCGGAGCCCGGAATCAAACCGAATACCAGCGAACCTTCTGCATGGTGAAAATAGAGAATGCCCACGACGTATGAGCCGATCCCAAAGAACGCAGCATGACCAAACGATACCATCCCGCCGTAGCCGAGGATGAGATTGAGGCTGGCTGCTGCGATTGCATAGATCATGATCCTGGCGACTAGACTTGACGCCGCTGTCTGCCCTATCGCTTCGGCGCCGAATGGAAATAGCGCAAGCGTCACGCAGCAGAGAAGTACCAATAAAAAGCGATAAGGCATGTGTCAGGCTCCCACCGGAAAGAGGCCTCTCGGGCGGAACAGAAGAACGATTGCCATCAGCAGATAGATTCCCATGGATGCGATACCCACGCCCAGGGCGTCTGCTTCGGCCCCGGCCAGGAAGTGGCGCAGGATGGAAGGAAGAAAGGCGCGCAGGCAGGTATCGATGATGCCGAGCGAGATACTCGCAATGAAGGCTCCCTTGATAGAGCCAACGCCGCCGATAACGACGACTACGAAAGTGGCAAGCAGGATTTGCTCGCCCATTCCAACCTGAACGGCAAGAATCGGCCCGGTCATGAAGCCGGCGAGCCCCGCAAAGGCAGCCCCGAGTGCGAATACCAGTGTGTAGAGGAGGCGGATATCGACACCGAGCGCACGAACCATATCTCGATTGGTCGATCCTGCTCGAACCAGCATGCCGATCCGTGTGCGGTTGATGAGCAGGTAAAGCCCTCCCGCCACCATCAGGCCAGCCACAATGATCAGCAGCCGGAATGGCGGATAGCTCAGGCCCGGAAACAGCTCGATCGGGTGCGAGAGCGAGGCGGGTAGCTGCGTGAAAATCGGCTGCCGCCCAAAGATCATTACGGTCAATTCGTTGAAAATCAGAATGAGCGAGAAGGTTGCCAGCACTTGGTCGAGATGGTCACGCTGATAAAGCTTTCGCATGATGCCAAGCTCGATCACGATCCCGGCGATTGTTGCTGCCACGACTGCTGATGGAAGACCCAGCCAGAAATTTCCTGTCTGCACGGCCGCGGAGGTGCCGATGAAAGCACCAATCATATAGAGCGAGCCGTGAGCGAGGTTGATGACGCCCATGATCCCGAAGATCAGCGTCAACCCTGCTGCCAGAAGGAACAACATGACGCCATAGAGAAGTCCATTCAAAAGTTGCTCGAAGATTAGTGTCATTGGAGGAAACGACCTTCAAGAGAAATGAAAATGCATGGCGCGAGCTTACTCGCGCAAAACGGCGACTGTCAGAGCTTGCATTCGGCAGCGTACGAATCACCGTAATTTTCGATCAGTTTCTTCTTAATCCTGGTGGTCGGATTGCCGTCTTCGTCCTTGACGACATCAAGGAGATACCAGTCCTGCAACGGATGCTGGTTCGACCCGAAGGCAAAATTACCGCGCACGGACTTGAAGTCAGCCTTACGCAACGCTTGCCGCGCGGCACCCACATCGTCAACACCACCGGTCATTTTCAATGCAGAAGCAATAAGGCGAGCCACATCGTATCCTTGAGTCCCATAATAGGTTAGAGGCCGGTCAGGATAGGCGGCTTTCCACTTTGCCACGAGTTCCTTGCTCGCGGCATTATACATATCGGGGCTCCAATGGCTGGTGGCGAGAATTCCAATTGATGCGTCACCTAGCGATTTGAGGATCACGGCATCGCTGGATGGTTCGGAAAGCACCATCGGAATCTTGCCGAGAAGACCTGCCTGCTGATACTGGCGCATGAACGCAATACCCATGCCACCGGGATGAAACTGAAAGACCACATCGGGGTTTGCGGCGCGAATTTGCGCCATCTCTGCTGAATAATCAGTCTGATCCAGTTGGGTGTAGATCTCACCGACAACATCGCCCTTGAACCTGCGCTTGAAGCCCGCCAGCGCGTCTTTTCCTGCCTGATAGTTCGGTGCAAGTATGAATGCGCGTTTGAAACCCTCCTGCTCCGCAGCAATGCCAGATGCCTCGTGGAGCGAGTCATTTTGCCAGGAAACCACGAAATAATTCGCATCGCAGCCCTTGCCCGCCATGTTCGATGGCGCTGCGTTGGCGCTAATATAAATCCTGTCATTATCGATTATATCCGGCACGGTGGCACCGGCTACATTCGAGAAGATGATGCCGGTAAACAGTTTGACGCCATCTTCCGACATGAATCGTTCGGCGATCTGACGCCCGTTCCCAGGCTTAGCAGCATCATCTTCGACCTTGAGTTCAACCGGTACGCCACCGAGTTTGCCACCTTCAGCATCGATGGCAAGCTTCATGCCATCGCGCACATCCTGGCCGAGATAGCCGCCGGGCCCGGACAAAGTCGTTATCACACCAATCTTTACCGGTTCGGCGGCGCTCGCGCCAGAAGCCAGCGCCGCCAGCGCGCCGATCATCAAGAGTTTGCTTTTCACTTTAATTCCCCTTATGTTTTTATGCTCGTGCCTCGGCGCCCGGCAAATTTGCCGGGCGTAAGCCAATATTAGAGCGCAACCCAACCTTCAGGCGGGTTTTTACCGGGGTGAACGGTATTGCAATGCGGGCAGGTACGCAGTTTCTCATCGTTGTAGAAGGCGGCGTAAAGTGGCGGTAGATCGTCGACGATCGATTCCAGATCAACTTCGGCGCGATGAACGAGGCCGTTGCATTCAAAACAATACCACTCGACGGCGTCGAGAACGCCCTCGGGACGAGCCGGTTCGATTACCAGGCCGATGGAACCTTCCTGCGGACGCTGCGGCGAATGACGGATATGCGCTGGCAGAAGGAAGATATCCCCCTCGCGGATCGGTACGTCGTAGAAATCGCCAGTCGATGTATCGTGCAGCTTGAGCAGCATGTCGCCCTTAAGCTGATAGAAAAACTCTTCGACCGGATCGTCGTGGTAATCGGTGCGCTTGTTCGGACCACCGACTACCGTGACCATGAGGTCTGCATCCTTGAACACCAGCTGATTGCCGACAGGAGGCTTTAGCAGATGCTTGTGTTCATCTATCCAGTTATGAAAATTGAACGCACTTAGTTTAGTCATTCTCGTTCCCCTTTTTGATTCGCTTAGGAAAGTTTTAGACCGCAGCCATCAAATGCCTGCCGGATGGCCCGTTTCTCGGGATCGGTCAGCTCAAGCATTGGCGCGCGAACGGGCCCACCGACTTGACCGAGCAGCTCTTGCCAATATTTTTGGTGTGAGGTGGGCTTTTCAGCCGGTCGTGTTGACTTGAACGCATGACGGACGGGCTCCAGAGTTTGCCAGACAGCGCGTGCCTCAATATCCTTGCCGGCAAATGCCAGATCGGTATAGTCGCGCATCCGGCGATCAACCTTGGTTTGCAGAGTGTAGGGCGGCGAAGAGCAGAGATATAGCTGCCAGCCCAACTCGAGAATGTTGTCCAGCCACTCGTTTTCCGATGCAGTTGAAACCAGGATGCGGTCGCCCGCCAGTTCGGTGAGCTTGCGGTACAGGTCGCGCGGTACCGAATATTTGATCGCGACGACTGTTTCGATATCGGCGAGACGATTGCAGAGTTCGGGGCTCATCAAATAGCCGCTATCGGGATGGGACCACAGTGCCAGTCCGATATCCACCTTTGAAGCTATCGTTTCATAATAGCGAATCAGTGTTTCGTCCTGTGCTCGCAGAAAATGGAGAACCGGCGCATGGACGACGATATAGTCGGCGCCGCAGGCCTGCGCGTGCTTGGCCAAATCGATCACCACATCCAGGTTCTGATCCGAGCAGGACATGATTGTCTGGGCCTTGTCACCGACTGCTGAGACAGCCATGTCGAACATGCGCTTTCGTTCATCAACCGACATCGCGAAGAACTCGGCCTGCTTTCCCGCAACGAAAAGTCCCTCTATGCCGAGATCGTTAATCCAGTGGTCGACATTTTTGCGAAAGCCGCCTTCGTCGATCGATCCATCTTTGTTGAAAGGCGTGTTTGCCGCGGCCCAGATACCACGCATCGTAGCGCGAGAGTAGGCTTTAGCGTTCTGCCGGTCATATTTCATCGGAAACCTCGCTTCGGGGTCGGGCAAATCAAAACCCGTGTCGTCCTCATCGAGCACCACTTTCTTTTATTCGAGAAGTAATCTAAGCAGAATATATTTATAATGAAAAACTCATAAGTGAAGCCAATGCGCCCGACTCTCCGGCAGATCGAATGCTTCCAGGCCGTTGTCGAACTGGGGAATTTTTCCCGCGCGGCTGAACGTGTCAGGACGACCCAAGCTAACCTCTCACATACAATCCGTGATCTGGAAACAGTGCTGGAGGCGCGGCTTTTCGACAGGACGACACGGCGCGTCAGCTTGACAGATGCCGGCCGCGCCTTCGCCGAAGGAGCACTCGCCGGCTTGGCCGAAATCGACCGCGCTGCCGAAATTGTGCGTGATCTGGGGAAATTGCGGCGCGGTCAAGTCAGTATCGCAGCCCCGCCCTTGCTGTGCACGACAGTGCTTCCGCATCTCGTCCGCCGCGTGGCCGATGAACACCCCAACCTCATTATCAAGATCGTGGATGTGGGGCCTGAAGTCGTCATAGAACAGGTCCGGAACGGACGTTGCGATCTTGGCGTTGGCACTTTTTCCGGTGAAGATCCCGACGTCGAAAGTCAGACTGCGTTGCGCGATCAACTCATGATTTTCGTGTCACCCCATCACGATTTCGCCGCACACGAGCAGGTCGGCTGGTCAGAACTGGACAATCAACCAATCATCACGCTGACTCAGAAAAGCAATATTCGGCTTCTGACCGAAATCGGTTTCGAACACGCGAACTTGACACTTCGACCCCATTTGGAGGTCAATCAGATTCATACGGTCTTATCGCTGGTCGAGGTCAATGCCGGTATCGCTGTCTTGCCTGCGTACGCTTTTACTGCATTGCGCGGTCGTGGCATCGTCGCCCGCCCTCTGACAAATCCGGCGGTTATACGTGAAGTTCGCCTCATCGCTCCCCGTGATCGAGAACAATCTGCTGCTACTATCGAGGTGCGTTCAATTCTACGGAACCTGCTTCGTCAGATGATTCCCGAGCTCCCCGGCTCTGGTCACAAGAGACAAGATGTTTGACGGAGCGATCTCTCCGTCCTCACACCAGCCGTCCTGGATAATCTGTCGCAGCGCCCCGAGGATCAACATGTAGTTCGGCGGCCATTGATGCCATGCTCACGACGACTAAAAGATTTTAGGGATTCCTTGGGAGACAGGAGCTAACCAACTCCAGACGCTGACACACCCGCTTGCCGGACCGTTCCCCGATCGCGCAGGCTACAGCGCGGGGGTCTGCCGGCAGGGCCAGTTGTCGGCAGACCCCCGCGCTGCTGCGGCTTGTTCCTTCGAGGTCTTGCAGGAGCGACAGGACAATTCCGACGTTTACGACTCGACTGACGGATTGGCGAGCAAGCGAAGCACGCGCAATAGCTGCATTCGGTCGCAACGGAGGAATTGCTGCCATGTGCAATCTTTATTGCTGTTGATTGCCACTGAGAACTGACCCGGCGTGGCCTGATATTTCCATTGAGAATTGACCCATGTTCCAACCTTCCCTCGCGTGTTTTCAGCGGGGGCTATGGAGTGATCGACATGGCGTTATTGAGCGTGATCCGACGCTGGCATTATCGAGACCATTTATCGATACGGGAGATTTGCCGCAGGACCGGCCTGTCCCGCAATACCATCCGCAAATACCTGCGCCTGAACGGCGTGGAGCCGAAGTTCAAGGTCCCGGAGCGGCCGAGCAAGCTCGATCCGTTTGCAGATCGGTTATCGGCTTGGCTGAAGACTGAATCCAAGAAGAACCGTAAACAGAAGCGGACGATGAAGCAGTTGCATGCCGATCTGATGAGCCTTGGTTACGAGGGCTCCTACAATCGGGTGGCGGCCTTCGCGCGGGAATGGCGTGATGATCGACAGAGGGAATTGCAGACGACGGGTCGCGGGACATATGTGCCCCTGGCGTTTGACCCCGGCGAAGCCTTCCAGTTCGACTGGTCGGAAGATTGGGCGATCATCGGCAATGAGCGCACCAAGCTGCAGGTGGCGCACACGAAGCTGAGTTACAGCCGCGCCTTCATCGTGCGGGCCTATCTTCTGCAGACGCACGAGATGCTGTTCGATGCCCATAACCATGCATTCCGCGTGTTTGGAGGTATCCCCGGCCGTGGCATCTACGACAACATGCGAACTGCGATCGACAAGGTCGGCCGCGGGAAAGAGCGTGATGTCAATGTCCGCTTCCAGGCGATGGCCAGCCACTACCTGTTCGAACCCGAGTTCTGCAATCCGGCTTCCGGCTGGGAGAAGGGACAGGTCGAGAAGAACGTTCAGGACGCGCGTCATCGTCTGTGGCAGCCAACGCCGCGCTTTCCATCGCTAGATGCCCTGAACGACTGGCTCGAGCAACGCTGCAAGGAGTTCTGGGCACAGACCCCGCACGGTCAGATGCGTGGCACCATTGCCGACATCTGGGCGGAGGAAGCACCCGCGCTTATGCCTGTTTCCAGACCTTTCGATGGGTTTGTCGAATACACCAAGCGTGTTTCTCCGACCTGCCTCGTGCATCTGGAGCGTAATCGCTACAGCGTCCCGGCATCCTTCGCCAATCGGCCGGTGAGCCTACGGGTTTACCCGGACCGTATTGTGGTCGCCGCAGAAGGACAAATCGTTTGCGAGCATCGTCGCGTCATTGACCGCTCCCACGACAGGCCAGGGCAGACGATCTACGACTGGCGGCACTATCTGGCGGTGGTGCAGCGAAAGCCGGGTGCGCTTCGCAATGGCGCACCGTTCGCCGAGCGCCCCGATGCATTCCGGAACTTGCAACAATATCTGCTCAAGAAGCCAGGCGGAGACCGGGAGATGGTCGATATCCTGGCGCTGGTCCTTCAGCACGATGAACAGGCCGTCCTGTCGGCAGTCGACATGGCGCTGAAGTCCGGCGTTCCGACCAAGACGCATGTGCTGAACCTGCTGCATCGACTTGTCGACGGCAAATCCTTCACGCCGCCGACCATCGATGCGCCGCAAGCCCTGACCCTCATCAACGAGCCTCAGGCCAATGTCGAACGATACGATGCCCTGAGAAAGACGGAGGCTCGCCATGCGTCATAATCCAGCAAGCGGCGCGATCGTCATCATGCTGCGGCAACTGAAGATGCACGGAATGGCACAAGCTGTCGGTGAGCTGACTGAGCAAGGATCGCCTGCGTTCGAGGGAGCCATTCCGATCCTGTCGCAGCTCTTGAAAGCGGAAACAGCCGAACGGGAGGTGCGATCGACTGCATACCAGCTCAAGACCGCCCGCTTTCCTGCCTACCGTGATCTGAATGGCTTCGATTTTACCAGCAGCGAGATCAACGAGGCGCTCGTGCAGCAGCTTCATCGCTGCGACTTCCTGGACGACGCAAACAACATTGTTCTGGTAGGTGGCCCCGGCACGGGCAAGACACACATTGCCACCGCGATCGGTGTCCAGGCCATCGAGCATCACCACAAACGGGTCCGGTTCTTCTCAACAGTCGAGCTGGTCAACGCGCTGGAACAGGAGAAGGCGCAAGGACGGTCCGGCCAGATCGCCAATCGGCTCGTCCACTCCGATCTCGTCATCCTCGATGAGCTCGGTTACTTGCCGTTCAGTGCATCAGGCGGTGCGATGCTCTTCCATCTGCTGAGCAAACTCTACGAGCGAACCAGCGTCATCATCACCACGAACCTCAGCTTCAGTGAATGGGCCAGCGTCTTCGGTGATGCCAAGATGACCACGGCATTGCTCGATCGGCTTACCCATCATTGCCACATCCTTGAGACCGGAAACGACAGCTTCCGCTTCAAGAACAGCTCCGCGCACGACACCAAAACGACAAAGGAGAAAACGAGGAACTTGACCACGACCGCAGACCCGAAACATACCTAACAGGCGGGTCAATTCTCGGTGGAAACGCTGGGTCAGTTCTCAGTGGCAATCAACAACGGATGGTCAGTCGAAACAGGTGGGGGGTCAAAATTGGCCGCCGGTCACCCCGCCAGAGCGGTCAATATTCCACGCCGAAACACATTCTTGGCCAGCTTCTTGGCGATACCCGCCCCAATGCCCTTTGACGCACCCGTAAAGATTGCGACCTTGTTAGTTAACTTCGATACTTCATTAATACCTACAACACAGAGAAGATGGTAAGGTTTATAGCAGCTGCAGCTTCGGAAATCAGGTGTCGACCACCCGAACAGCTTGGCGGTGACTTCGGCTACGTGGCGCCCTTGAAAGCTCGCCCCGGTGAGCTTGTTGTCGCTCGGCTGGCGCGACCCATCTCCACCGGAGATGTTCGCCGCAGCAGTCGTCAATCAGAAGTGATTGTCATCTCCAATAAGCTGCAAATGCAGCTTGAAAGATAGGAGACATTGGTGTCCACCTGTTTTGGTGGGCACCTTGTTAAACTCACAAAATTTCAGCGTGTGCGCAAATTTCTTGCGTAAGTCACACGAGATCAGAATTCAAATCTCAGCGACTGGCCGATGCGTTTACGAGGTGTTTTTTTTCGAGGATTGCATGCACGCCTTTGTTGATGTCAACAAGCTGAGTAACATGCAGGTCGGCGACCAGCGAGCATAACATGTATGCTTGGTTCCTATCCAAATTGGTCCGCTCGCATATAAGCCTTATCATCTCACGCACCGACTGCCGGGCTGCTTCATCAAGGTCGCTGTTAAAGCCCATCGAGATGAGTTTGTCTGGGGTCTCGGCAAAAGGCTGGGTGAGTTTCATGTCCTTGCGCACGGTCAGGCGAAAGACGCCGTTGAGTGCTGTCTCCAGCGCTGTAATGCAGACCTCACCATGTCCCTGGCATCCATGTCCATCGCCGGCGCTGAAAAGCGCTCCCTCGTTGAAGACGGGAAAGTAAACCGTACTGCCAGGCCGGAGGTCCTTGTTGTCCATGTTGCCGCCAAATGCCCGTGGTTCCGGGGTGCCAATTCGTCCCCATTCCTTTGGTGGCGCAACTCCCATAATTCCGAAAAACGGATCTAGGTCAATTTCCAGGCCCCACGGCAATTGCGCCGTCTTCCGGGCGCGATCGATAGAAATGTGTAGCCGCTCATAATTCGTGAATTCCTCCGGCAGGGTTCCCAGAAGCGGCAAGATTGCGCAAAAACCCCAGTCTTGCCGTGGAGTGGCTTCCAGAATATCGACCTGAAGAACGTCTCCCGGCATCGCACCTTCCACGAAGATCGGACCAGTCAACACATGGGGACCAACTGGACCTGCCACGACCTTACCGTCACCGCCCCCCGGCACAAGATTGTCCAGCGCTAGCCGGTGATCCGGCGTGACCAACGCGGAATTCGGGGGAACGTCTTCTTCAAAGCAGGCCGGTAGCGTATGCAGCATCACTTCCGATCCGGAGGGAACGGTCAAAACTGGCTTGGTCTCTGCATCAAAATAGCCCCAATAAAGATTCTCAGGGGAGGCCTTCACTTCAAACATCATATATCACTTTCTATCTTAGACTGAGAGATGTCGTTTCACGGCTTCATCGTTTATGTCCGATGCGGCGCCATGCAGGACGACTTCGCCACGGGAGAGGACCACGTAATGGTCCGAAATCGAGCGCGCGAAGTCGAAATATTGTTCGACGAGCAGGATGGAGAGGCGACCACGCAACTGCGCGATGACGTCTTCAATTCGACTAACGATTGAAGGCTGGACGCCTTCGGTCGGCTCATCAAGGATTAGTAGATCCGGCCGCGTTACGAGCGCCCGGGCTATGCTTAACTGCTGTTGTTGACCGCCGGAGAGGTCACCGCCTCTGCGTTTCCACATCTCCCCAATGACGGGGAAGAGCGCGACGGCCTCGGCAATGACCTCGTCCGGGTCTTCGACCTTGGCCGCCGCGGCAGCAATTTCGAGATTTTGCCCGACGGTGAGGTTCGCGAAAATTTCCCGCCCCTGGGGGACGTATCCGAAACCTTCTCTTACGCGACGGAATGGCTGCAAGCTGGTAACGTCCGTGCCGTTCCAGGCGATACGGCCCGAGGTTGACGGCAGCACGCCCATAAGACAACGCAAAAGCGTCGTTTTACCGGCGCCATTGCGTCCCATGACGGCGGTGCATCCCTTTGGCGCTGTTTCAAATGAAATATTCTTCAGCGCGTGGCTACTGCCATAATGCAGATTTAGTTTTTCTACGGTAAGTCCCATGATCATCGCCCCAGATAGACTTCGACGACACGTGGATCCGATTTAACGGCCTCCATACGCCCTTCGACCAGAAGCTGACCTCCATCCAAGACGATCACCCGGTCAGCAACTTTCTCGACGAACTCCATATCGTGCTCGATGACGACGATGGCGCGATCGGGGCTTTTCAGCTTTTCGATCAAGTGCGCCGTTCTTTCAGTTTCACTGTCGCTCATTCCGGCCACGGGTTCGTCAAGCAGAAGAACTCGCGGCTGCTGCATCAACAGCATGCCAATTTCCAGCCACTGTTTCTGGCCGTGGCTCAGAGTGCCGGCAATCTGGTCATGCTGATCAGACATACCGATCGTTTCGAACGTCTGTTCCATCAGCTGCACCTGCTGGGCCGTTGGTAGAGAAAACAGCTCAATGAGCGATCTGCGCATAGCGACGTTCAACGCAAGCATGAGATTCTGCATCAGGGTCAGTGCTTCGAAAATGCTTGGCTTCTGGAACTTCCGACCAACGCCGGCGAGAACGATCTCCGGCTCCTGAAGTTTTGTCAGCTCAATCCGCCGATCCAGTGTTATGGAGCCGTTAGAAACAGGACTTTTCCCCGTTATGGCGTCGAGTAGGGTCGTTTTCCCTGCACCGTTTGGGCCAATGATCGCGCAAACGGTCCCGTAATCGACATGAAATGTTAGATTGTTGATGGCCCGAAATGTCCCGAACGTGACGGTAACGCCATCAACCTGAAGTGCCTCGGTCATCGCGCGATCTTTCTTACTCTCGTTGCAAGCATCCCCGGCAGGTCGCTCAGGCCATTCGAAAGCATCACGACGACAAAAAGTACGAGTGCGGAGAGAATGAATGGCCAGAGATCTGGTGCAACAGCCGTCAGAATGAATTTCAGAGTGCTGATGACGATCGCTCCCAGCAGCGCGCCTGACAGCGAACCACGCCCGCCAATCGCCACCCACACCGCGATCTCCAGAGAGAGATCGGGCGCCAGAACCCTCGGATTGATAATACCGACCTGAGGCACATAAAGAATTCCGGCAAGCGTTGCTATTGTTGCAGATAGCGTCCAGATTCCGAGTTTGATCCAAAGGGTTTCACGGCCGAGAAATCGCAGTCGAGCCTCATCATCCCGGATGGCGATAAGCATTTGACCGAAACGAGACGTCACCAACCTAGCCGTTGCGAAAAGCAAGAGGGCAGTGCAGAGCACGGATATCCCGGCGAGAAATGCGACGGTCCGGCGTTCAGCAAGGGGCCAGGAAAACAGCATGCTAAACCCGGTCATGCCGTTGTTTCCACCGAAACCGGTATCGTTGCGAAACATCAGTAGCATGGCGACATAAACGAAGGCTTGGGTGATGATGGAGAAATAGACCCCGACCACCCGCGACCGAAAGGCGCTGTAACCAATTACGAAGGCGATGAGCGCACTAACACAAACAGCGACAAGCAGCGCATACGGCGCATATTCCAAGCCTGCATAATAAAATGGAAGATCATTCCATCCCATAAACACCATGAAGTCCGGCGGCGCACCCGTTGAGAGGTAACCGACTTTCACCATGTGCATCGCGATCACATAGCCGCCGATCGCAAAGAACAATCCATGACCAAGGCTGAGAATTCCCGCGTAGCCCCAGATAAGATCGAGCGATATGGCAAGCATGCCAAACGTCGCTATCTGACCGACGAGATTGAGAAAGTAGCTTGATGGCCCGGCGCCAGTGACGCCAAACGCCAGTATGGTCAGGCCGAGACAAACCAGAAGCATAGCGATGACATGATTTGTTCGGCGTTCGGCTACAATTTTCTGGCGGTAGGAGAACAGGATGTCTCGCATGTTAACGTCTCCCCTTCTGGGCAATCATGCCTTCTGGACGAAACTGAATGAAAAGAATGATGATCAAAAGTGCGATGACCTTCGCTGCCACCGCTCCATAAGCCGGTTCTATGAGTACGTTGATCATGCCTATGCTCAGGGCAGCAACGGCTGTGCCGACGAGACTGCCGACGCCGCCAAGGACGACGATCATGAAGGCATCCACGATGAAGCCTGTACCCATGCCGGGATTGACGGTGTAGATAGGAGAAAGAGCGAGACCCGCAAGCCCGGCCAGTCCGGCGCCCAGGCCAAAGGCGACCATATCCACGAACCTCACCGAAACGCCAATACAATTTGCCATGGTGCGGTTTTCTGTAACCGCACGAATAAACAGACCGAGCCGGGTAAAACGCAGGACGAAAAGCGCGGCGCATAATACGATGCACGCAAATGCGATCGCGAAAAGGCGGTTCCAGGTCACGAAAAAGTCAGCGAATATATGAGCGCCACCGCTCAAAAAGACAGGGGTGACAAATTCCAGGTTCTGCGTGCCAAACAGTACCCGCACGAGGTTGATCAGCAGCAGACTTATGGCCCAGGAGCCCAGCAACGTCGTCAGCGGACGCTTATACAAATGACGGATAACGGTGACTTCCATCGCGACGCCGACGCCGCCGGTAACCAAGAAAGCAAAAGGTATTGCTATCAGCAGATAGTAGCCGACTAATCCTGGAGCCAGCAGTTTCAAAGCCTCCTGCACCAGAAACGTGACGTAGGCTCCAATCATGATCAGTTCGCCCTGGGCGAGATTGATGACCCCCATCAACCCGAAGATGACGGCAAGTCCCATGGCAGCCATGAAAAGAATGCTGGCATAACTCAATCCGCTGAAAGCCAACTGAGATATCTGGCCAATCTCAAGCCACAACCGCGTCTTTGAGATGCCTGAGGAAAGGGCTTTTTGAATTTCGGTGTCTTCAGGCTTCAGATTTTTCTGCGCATCTAAAAGCAAGCTGAGATTGTGGCTCGACGGTGAAGCCGCCAACGTCGCGATCGCGGCCAGTTTTTTTGCGGGATCGTCGTCGTGAAGAGCTCCCGAAGCGACGAGATCTCTCAGCTTTTCCGCCAGCGCGCTACTGGTCGCAAGATTCGCAGCGCGTTCAATGAGAGCGATTGGTACCATCTGGACCCGCTTGCCCAGTTCTTCGGCATCTCTCATTGCGCCAGGGCCGCTGTTATCGACAAGCAGACGAAGCAGGGCCAGACTTGCGTCCACTGTCCCCCGCATTCTAAGGTTGACCAGCGCGCCCGTTTTACTGTGTGGCGCGTGGGATAATGGCGCCAATGAAATGGCCGAAATCACCCCAGTCGATGTAGTCACCACCGCTTCCGGCTCTTCACAAATCAAAGCTCTCCGGCTGATTGCGTCCAGAATTGCCAATCCCCAAACAGGTTCGGCTTTGTCCGTTTCAATCGCAGCAAGCAGTTCGGAAACGCCATTTAACTGCTCTGCTGCCGCTGACGAGCATAGGCGTGCGACAATATTCTGTTTCGTCGCGTCTTCGGCTTTAGCCGCCCCCAAGGCAGCGACCAGTAATAGCATCGAGAACAAGCCCCGCCACAAAATGGCGGGACCGATCGTCCGAACTAACATCTTAAGATTTCCCATGACGAGATCACATGTATGGACTGAACGGAACCGGCTTCGGCGTGTCTTTTGATTGCCAAAGGATATCAAACCCTTGGGCTTCATTGACCGAACCGATAAATACCCCCCGCGAAACGTAGTTGTTTTCGGCTGTCATCTTGATGTCGTAACCCGAGGGGCAATTGAAGCTCAGCCCATCGAAGGCGGCACGAACGGCATCAGGATCGGCCTGACCAGCCTTCTCAACGGCTTTTGCCCACAGGTGGACACCGTCATAGGCTGAGACCATCGGATCGATAACCGTCGTAGGGGAATATGGAAGACCTCCAGCCTTCACGAAATTACTCCAATTCGTCTTGAACGCGGTGTTCGCAGGCGCGTCGGCATTTTGCAGGTAGGCCCAGCAGTTGAGGTGACCGACAAGTGTCGTGGTATCAAGCCCCTCAAGATCCGCCTCAAGCATATCCAGTCCGAGAACTGGAATGTCCGTCGCCTTGATACCCTGATTGATAATTTCCTTTAAAAAGTCAGGGATAGAAGAGCCGACCACCGTAAGGATGATGATGGGCTGGCCACCCGGCTGGTTGATGAATTGGCGGATATCGTTGACGATCGTCTGGAAGTTAGAGAATCCCACAGGAACATAGGTTTCTTTCCACGAGCTTTCGTCGAAACCCTTCGACGCCCAATAGCCCTTGCAAATCTTGTTGATTGTGCGTGGCCACACATAGTCTGAACCAAGCATGAAGAAACGCTTTGCCTCGCCGCCATCAGGGCCCATGAGATATTCAAGTGCTGGCAACACCGAGCTCGCCGGAGGTGAGTTCAGGTAAACGACGTTCTTGGAATTTTCTTCACCTTCGAAGTGCAAAGGATAGAACAGAAGACCGTTGTTCTGCTCCACGACGGGGAGCACCGATTTTCGGGAGACAGACGTCCAGCAGCCGAACAGCGCGGAGCACTGATCCTGCAGCAACAATTGGCGCCCTAACTGAGCATAAAGCGGCCAGTCGGATGCAGGATCGGTCGCCAGTACCTGTACCTGCTTTCCAAGAACCCCACCTTTTGCGTTCAGCTCATCGGCCGCCATTTTTACGACGGCACTCAAACGCCCTTCGATGTTTGCCATTGTTCCTGACGAGGAGAATAGGCATCCGAGCTTTAGCATTTCGGCAGCTTGAACGCGGTTGGCTATCAGGGCGGGCGTGGCAAGGGCGACGCCTGCAGCAGCAGTATTTATAAGGAAACTTCGACGATCCATCATATTGCTCCGATTTAACGGCGACCCACTCGCCCGACACTGCCATCGTTGCAAAGGCCGTGCCAATTTATTTGCGACCCGCAAATAAATGCTAATAGTCTGATTTAGTTCATAATTTTAACGACCTGATGATTTGGAAAAAACCGAGATGTGAAAGAAAACGGGCCAACGCACATAAAGTGTGCATTGCATGCACACATATAGGGCAGATGTAGACCTTGCTTATTCGCTAGCCAGTATTGAATTTCCAGTCTGGATGACGCAAACGTAGCCGGAATGTACTCTCAAAAGTCGCAACATGCTTGTTCCCGCCTCTCGCCTTAAACTGCTAAAGAAGGCTGCTGTCTTGGCAGCAATTCGTCACACGCCAGGGGTGTCCCGGCGAGAACTTGCACGCCAGCTTGAAAGCACCGATTCCAATCTTTCGCGCATTACCCGTGAGTTGATCGCCGACGGCTTTCTTGTCGAAAGCGCGACTGCGCCGAAGGCAGCCCGCGGCCGCCCTAATGTCGGACTCTTTTTGAACGACACAACTATTTTTCTGCTGTGCATCGTGCTTTCAAAATACGAACAAAAAATCTCGATCATTAATCTTCTCGGTCAGCGTATCGCGGAGGACGTCATCTCTGCCCAATTCGATAACCTTTCCGTCGATCTCCTCAACCAGTGCGCATTGATGAGAGATCGCGTAGCAAGCCAACCCAATCTTGGTTATCGAAAACTGTGCGGAATTGAGCTCGTTTCATCCCCTGACCTGCACATCCCGGAAGAACCTGACACTGACGAATGGCTCAGTGCACTGGCGAGCGAGATTGAAACTCGTTTTTCCGCTCCTGTAAGTAGGACTGCCATCGCCGACGCGCTGCATATTGCAGAAACCCGTCAAGAGGCTATCATTCCGAGATCACCGAGCATCATGGTCCATGCTGGGTTTTCGATAGATGTCAGCCTGATTGTCGTCGCCGAAAATTCATCACGAACCATGTTCGAAGGAAGGCTCGACACAGTGAGAACCTTCTATGATTCTATGAGTGGCACCTGGCAGCCATTAGATTGCATCTCTTCCGCCGGGGCTATCCTGAAGCGGCTCGGGCATCTGGATCAAATAAACGCCAGTGGACAAGACGGTTTACGCCTTGGGGTGCCCCATGCGATCAGGCAGGCAAATGCCCGCGATCGTCGGGCAACTCTCATCTTCCGGGAAGCAGGAGAAGCTGTCGGCGCTGCGATTGCAAGCCTACTGGCTATCCTTTCACCGGCGCATGTCATTTTAGCAGGCCCACTCGCCGCTGCAAAGCCATTCGTAGAGGGGATTATTGCCATCCTCTCCAAAAATGAGCCAAGAGGTGATGGGTCAGTCGCTGTAGACGTATCCAAGCTTAGCGATCTGAGAGCAGCAGAACTGGCAGGCCTCGAAGCACTGGTGTTTTCTTCGTAAGATTTGGGTAGAAATTCACGGTCCGCCACTAGATTTGAGGCGACAAGTCAGCCGTCACAAGCCAACTTGCTACTAGGCATCTTCACCAAGGGGTCATAGCGAAGAGCAGTCGCGTCAACGACTTCTGCGATTCCAGCGATCATGGTACCAAAGCCACTGGCTTGGATATTCACGTACCCAACTTTCAACTTTTTCATTCAGAAGCTGGGCCGTCCTTTGAACATCTACGATTCCTCCGTCGTTGCGGGGTATCGACATCTTAGATTCAAGGTGAAGTCTAAATCGATTGTCAGCCAAACGAACACAACGGGCGGGATAAACGTCACAGTTGAATTGCCGCACTAGTTTTGCAAGTAAAGGGTTTGTTAGCACGTCCTGCCCGAAGAACCTGGTCGGGAGGCCCTTCCGGAACTTCTGATCAACCAACACCCCTACACCCCCACCGCGTTCCAATTGACGTGCAAGGGCGAACGATGATCCCGCGTGTGACGGAACAAGGTTTCCCATACGCTCCTTTCGAAAGCTGTGGATTTTTTCCGCGACGTACGGATTATTTGGGGGGCGAAAAAGTGATGTGACGTTCAGGCCAAAAGCAGCTCCAACGACGGCCAGCAACTCGAAATTGCCAGTATGAGCGGTAAAAACGATAAATGGGCGTTTATTGTCGCGAAGCTCTTGAAACTCTTCCATGCCTACGACTTCAATCCTACCGGCTTCAGAGCTTTCGGGATTAAAATCAAATAGCTGGTCCAAGAAAACATACTCGGCGGCAAGCCTACCCATGTGTCCCCAACTCTCCAGCGCGATTTTCTGTCGTTCCTCTTCTGACTTTTCTGGATAGGCCAGCTCCAGATTACGAACAACAAGCTGATGACGCGGCGTCAGGGGTCCGATCTTGCGTGCGACACCGTCTGCAAACCTGATTGCTGGATCGACAGGAAAGCGTTTCAGCACACTCAGAAAAGTGAAAGCTGTCGTAGCGTTTAGCCACTGGCGGGACTTTTCGACGCGAAATGCCAGCTGCCTAAGATATTTTCTCATTCTACTCTTCATATTTAACGGTCAAGCAATGCAGCCGTATCGGGTCTTGAGACCGGATTTTTTGATGATTACTCCAAAAGACCAATTGCTTAATCCTAACGCATTTACATATGACAAAGTCGTAATAGACGTTTTTCTTCTCGCAGCAATCGCGGATTTCCCCTAAAATGTCGTCATTATTACGCAGTTGGTTCTGGCATATTTTTGAAGGGCTCGTAAGAAGGCACACATTTGATACCAAGGTACGGGAAGATGACGAGAGACGAAATTCTAAGCTATTCTCAAGCGGTGTGCGATGGTCTCAGAGAAGATGAAGACGGTGTGAGACGCGAGGTTTTGACCCACGCAGGAAACCGCTGGTCGCTAGGCGTCATCCATACACTGGGTGTATATGGCAGACTACGTCACGCTGATATCGGGCGAAGGATGCATGGTGTCACCCAAAGAATGCTGACACGTACCCTACGACAACTGGAAAGAGACGGTCTCGTCACACGCTATGATTTGGTGGAGATGCCACCCCGCGTTGAATATGAGCTCACGGAGCTGGGAATGGGGCTACTGATCCGTATGATCCCGCTTTGGACATGGGTGGTGGAAAATTCAGATGAGTTTCGAAAATCTCGCGACGAATACGACTCCCAGCCGCCTGAAAAACCGTCCTGGCAGCGATTCTAGCGGCACAGAGGCATACGGAGACGAGAGCCGGTTTCGCCGCTTTGGCATAAAGACGACGATTCCTCCACGCTCTGCGCCTGTGACTGCCCCCGAACGGTAGTACTCATTGGCAGTGCCTTGACCTCCACCAGAGGGTGAACGCTCTGAAACTTCGCAGAAAAGACGCAACCTGCGCGACGTAGAAGTATCAATTAGAACTGTCGAACATCAGGCAGAATATTTTCGATCCTGCGAAAAAAGGTCAGTTACCTCCCGTCGACTGACGCAAGCAATCGCCGGACGTGATCCGGTCCCACCGGGCGGATACCTCTCGGATTGAGAGCTTTAATGGAGTAGTAACCGCGGATGATATGATCCAGATTGACGGTTTCGGAAACACCTGGAAGCTTCAATATCCGTTCCATGTAAGCGGACAGTCGCGGATAGTCAGCGATCTGTCTGCGATTAACTTTGAACAGGCCGTGATAAGCCGCATCGAAGCGGATAAGCGTGACAAACACGCGGATGTCTGTTTCCGTCAACGCGTCGCCGAACAGATAACTTCCCTCGAGACGTCCTTCCAGCATGTCTAGGACCTCGAACACGCCTCCCACGGCTTCATCATAGGCATCCTGCGATGTTGCAAAGCCTGCCCTGTAGACGCCGTTGTTCAATTTCTCGTAGATCGGCGCATTAAGGTTGTCGAGCTGATCCGTAAGGTCGGCGGGGTAAAGCCGCAGCGTTGACGGTACAATAGTCTCAAAAGCAGTGTCCAGCATACGGAGGATATCGCTGCTTTCGTTGTTCACCATAACGTTTCGCTTCGTGTCCCAGAGGACTGGAACGGTCGCCCGGCCGGTATAGGTCGGGTTCGCCCGAGTATAGATCTGATGAAGATAATGCGACCCGAAAACGGGGTCCTCATCAGTGTCTGTGTAGCCGCCGAACGCCCATCCCTGTGTCGTCAGTTCAGGATTGAGGACGGTCACGTCAATGACATTCTCAAGCCCCTTAAGCTTGCGGGCCATCAACGTTCGCGAGGCCCACGGGCAAATAAGCGCGACATAAAGGCGGTAGCGTCCTGCCTCCGCCTCAAACCCTCCGCCGCCGGTTGGACCCGGTAATCCATCCGCCGTAATCCAGTTCCGAAAGTCCGAGACCTGACGGATGAAGCGCCCCTGTTCATCCTTGTGTTGGACGGGCTGCCAGTCCTCCGTCCAGGTACCGTTCACCAGCATGCTCGTCTACCTTTATCTTGTGTGGAATATGAATGACCGCATCGAAACGGCACCCATATCGATGCTCTCAGTCATGAACGTGAGCGCGTCGCGCGGATCAGACGCACCGGCGACCGTCAACGAAGGGATGTAATGCTCAGACGTCGGATGTGCGACTCCGAAAAGAGCGCCAAACCGCTTGCGATCTGCAAGAGCCGAAAAGTCTCGATTTTCGAGCGCGTTTGCAAACACGGCGTCGAATTCGAGTGCCCAGTCATGCGGTTTTCCACCCATACGCAGGGCGCGCAGATTGTGAACCACGTTTCCGGATCCGAGTATCAGCACACCCCTATCGCGCAAGGCGGAAAGCGCGTTGCCGATTGCAAGATGTTCTCCAAAATCGCTCATCACGTCGATGGAGAGCTGAAACACCGGCACGTCAGCTTCCGGATACAGAAATTTCAGGACCATCCAGGCACCATGGTCAAGGCCCCATCTGTCGTCTTCCTGCGAATGGTGGCTCGCGAGAATACTAGCCACTTCGCGCGCCAGACCAGGATCGCCGTGGACGGGGTAATTCTGCTCGAACAAGGCCTGCGGGAAGCCATGGAAGTCGTGAATTGTGCGCGGCATGGCCGAGACATCGACAAGTGTCGTGCCGCGCGTCATCCAGTGCGCGGACACGACGAGGATCGCTTGCGGTCGCGGCAACGCCCGGCCGAGTTCCGCCCAACTTCTGCTGTAACCGGTATCCTCGATCACGTTCATCGGATTGCCGTGACCCAGAAAGACCAGCGGCATGCGGTCGGAAGCCTTCAGCCTATCCTTTAGGCCTTCCAGTTTTTGTCCAACACTCATCTTCGTCCTCACATCCTACAATGCCAGCTTCCGCTTGCACGCACGATATCGTTGCACCGGATCCTCGAGACATTTGAGCGATCCCGATTTTCAGCTCATTGCCGTCGGGGAAAAGCGCGGCTTTCGCCGCGCCGTCAGGCAAATCTCCCGAGCAACCGTTCCACGACCGGAACTTTCAGCCGCAAGGCACCACCACCCAAGAGAATAAGCGCGACCTGCAGCACGGACCACAAGGCCGGATATTCCCAACCTCCGCCCGGATTGTTAAACGCCCAACCGTTGCCAGCATGAACCGGAATTGCGCCCAGAAGAACAGGTAGCGTCGCGAGCGCCGCTGCTCTCGTTCCAACGCCAAGGACAAGCGCGATCCCGCCAGCCAATTCCGCAAACATCGCGAGATAGGCGAAGAAGCCGGGAAAACCCACGCTCTCGAAAAAGGCCACTGTCCCCGGAACGGTGAAGACAAAAACCTTAATCAGGAAATGGCCTATCAGATAGGCGCCGGAAAAAATCCGTAGCAGGAGCGCTGCATAGGATGCACCTGTGTTTTCAATCATTTTTTCTCTCTATTTTAGCTGCATTCGGTAGGATTGTTGCGCTAACCCAAACCTGATGACCGAACTTAGCCCTTGCGGGCCTCCAACGATATGGCGATTATATGGAATTACTTTCTCCATTTTGTTCCGAATAGGGGTAATTGCGTGGATATCATTGATGGACTTCGAGCCTTCGTGGCTACCGCACAGACCGGTTCTTTCACCGAGGCCGCGAACCGGATGGGGATATCGAACCGGTTGACTTCAAAATACGTCGCGGAACTGGAAGCGCATCTTGGCGTGCGTCTTCTGCAACGCACGACTCGCCGGGTGGGCTTAAGTCCGGCCGGCGAAAATCTGCTGGCGCGCGCGCCAGCCCTACTGGGCGAACTCGATGACGTGCTGGCGGATGTATCAGAAGATTCGCGTGGACATTCCGGGGTAATCCGGATCTCAGCGCCGATCACGTTCGGGGAGAAATATGTCACGGAGATGCTCGGCCGCTTCGTGGCGAAACATCCTGCCTTGACTCTGGATATACGGTTGAGTGACACCTACACCGACCTTGCCAAGGACGGAATTGACGTTGCATTCCGCATCGGCGCGACCCAGTCGTTGTCTATCAAAACGCTCAAGCTCGGCAATATCCGGGTGATGGCCGCCGCTTCGCCGGCGTATGTCGCCCGCAACGGGGAACCCCAATCCCCAGGCGATATCGCCAATCACGCTTGTATCGTCGACACAAACCGAAGAAGCCCGTATTTATGGGGTTATTCGCGGAATAACCAGGATTACAGCGTTAGCGTCAAAGGCCGATTTCTGGTCAATTCGGCATCTGCCGCTTGCTCACTGGCGGCAGCAGGACATGGCATTACCTACAGCCCGAGATTTGCACTCGCAGAAGGTTTGGCAAACGGACGACTCGTACAGTTGATCCCTGATTACAACGGTGAGATTATTCCCGTCAGTGCGGTGTACCTCGAGGGAAGGGCGCTGCCTCGAAAAGTACGTGCGCTCATTGATTTCGCGAAAAATGACATGCAGCGGTATGAAGTGCTGTAAAACCGCGAGTTGATCGCGGGCTCATTACCCTCTACAGACCGTTCAACACTCGTTGAGAACGGAACGCGCAGATTGTGCCAATCTCCACGACACTCTGCATAAAGCCAAACCAATATTCTGCTCTAATGCCGGAAGACGTCACGCTCACTGCGACGTCACAAAATGGCGTGCAGTTTTCACAGCATGTAGCGCGCCAGCCTGACGATGATGGAGGGGGAATCACAAGTCCCCCCGCTCCAGTGTGCTCAATATTGGTTAGCTACGTTCTTTCTTACGAAGGCGGCAAATCCGTCCATCCAGCCTTGAAAGAAGCCACGGCTTTCGACCTTGAAGTTTCCATCCGCGTCCAGCAGATCGTCCGTCCATTGAATATATGCTTCGGGCTGGCCGAACGTCGGCATGTTCAGGAAAGCGAGGATATTGCGCAGGTGTTGCTGCGCATTCGAAGTTCCGATGGCACCCGGTGAGACACCGACAATACCGGCCGGACGGCCCGACCAGGACGTGCCGCCATAAGGGCGGGAACCATGATCCAGAGCGTTCTTCAGCACGCCTGGTATCGAGCGGTTATATTCCGGCGTGACGAAGAGGACTGCGTCAGCAGCCTCAACCGACGATTTCATCTGCCGGACTTCTTCTGCCTGATTGCTATCGTGATCCTGATTATAGAGCGGCAGCTTTCCGATTGGCACCTCGAAAAACTCAAGATCTTCTGGAGCAAGGCGGATAAGTGCCTCAGCAACACGGCGATTGGTTGAATCTTGGCGTAGGCTGCCAATGATCGTTGCGATACGATAGGTCATGTTTAATCCTTAAGGTTATGAGCGGTCAGGACTCAATACGTCCGCGCTCGCTTTCGTAGGTCATCGGATCAAGGCCGAACGAACTTTGGTTTTGATCCAGTGAGGAGATGCGGGTCATATCTGCGTGTGACAGCTCGAAATCCCAGGCTGCAAAGTTGTCTGCCAGGTGCCTGGTGTTTGCAGCCTTGGGGATCACAACCAAGCCGCTTTGCAGATGCCAGCGCAGCACGACTTGAGCCGGCGAACGCTTCACACTTTTTGCAATGTCGATAATTTCTTCATTTGTCAGCACGAGACCGTGTTCTAACGGGCTCCAAGCTTGTGTTAGAATACCCTTGGTCCCGTTGTATTCTCGTACGTTGCGTTGTTGGAAGCGCGGGTGCAACTCTACCTGGTTTATGACCGGGTAAACGCCGGTTTCGCCCGCAATCCTCTCAATCAGGTCTGGCGTGAAATTTGCCACGCCGATTGATCGAACCCGACCCTCTTCTTGCAATCGCACGAGGGCTCGCCAGCTATCACCATACAATTCCTTGGCGGGTTGCGGCCAATGGATGAGGTAGAGATCGATTTTTCCAATTGCCCGCGCACTGGCGTCGAAGGCCCTGAGTGCCTGGTCGTAGCCGTGCATACCGTCCGGCAATTTTGTTGTCACGAAGACATCGTTTCTGTCGATGTCGAGGGACCGCAGGCCTTCACCGACCTCCGCCTCGTTGCCGTAGACTGTCGCCGTGTCGAAGTGCCGATATCCTACATTGACCGCCTCGCGCATCAACTCGGGCAACGTCCCTTCGGGTACGTACATCACACCCAACCCCATCTGAGGGATGGATGCGCCATCGCGCATCAGCACCGTTCGTGCAATGTTGTTCATCGTTTGCTCCTCATATTTTGTCGGAGAAAGGCTTTAGCTGGTAGCGCCCTTCAGCAAGGTGGCAGCCGAAGCGTCTTGGAAAGACCTCTACGGACTGCTCGGCTGCCACCAATGCATCTGATCCGCGTTACTTGCTGGCTAAATTGGCGTCAATCCAATCGGACACATCCGTGACCTTGATGCCTTCGCGTACATTGAAAGTGCCGGATTTGTCCCATGCCATGCCGCGCCCAATGCCAAACGCTGCGCGGTACTTGCGCATCATGTTCTGAGGGTCCTTTGCCAACTCTTCCATCAAGACTGGCACGGTCCACTCGGATCGGCTGAAGGACCGGTTCAAACCCGCTTCCAGCTTGTCGGCAAGCTCGCCATAGGTGACGGTATCGCCTGCTAGGAAAACGATCTCGTTGCTAATGGTCGGCTCGTAGAAGACAATTTCAGCAGTGAGCACACCGATGTCCTCAGGCGTTGTCACCGTAACAGCCGTATCGAAACTGCCAAGGGCTCTGACCGCGCTCTTTTCCAGATCAACGACGCCAAACTCCGGCTCGAACAGATAGCTCATGAACATGCCGGTGGAGATGATAACCCATTCGGTCTTGTCCTGAGATCGCAGAAGTTCACGAACGTCGAGTTGCGCATCGAAGATATCCTGCGGGCCGCCTCGACCGATCGCTTCGAAATCGACACCGAACTGCCATGGGAAATAGCGCGGAATCCCTGACTGCAACGCCGCCTTTGCTAACTTCATCGGCGTGTTGATCCCTGCCGCATAGCCCGTGCAGCCGATTACTGTGTCATATTGCGAAAACAGGGATGCCAACTCGTCTATTGAGCTCTTCACCAGATCGCCCACGACGATCTCAATCCCCAAGTCGCGAATTTCGGTGACGTCACGCTGCTTGGCTGGCGAGTCAGACTCTACAGCGCTAGCGCGCAGCAGCACGCTTATCTTCGTTGCGTCGATGTCCTTGGCGCGATGCGCCAAGTTCCGCAAGACTGGCATGCCGAGTTCCCCGGCTCCCAGCACGAGAATGTTCCGTGACTTCACAGTGGAAACTGTTTTATTCATCTTTATAATCCTTCGAAAAATCTGATGCCGCCACTAATTGGCAATATGAACGCATCAAGAAAAGAAGGTACATGCATGATACTGCCATGAAATTGCCGGTCAGTACTGCTTCCTCATTGTTTCCCCACACTCCGCCACAAGCTCACGAATGATGATGGTGCGCAACGTCCAATGGCGTTAATTGATTTGGCAATCGACCGGGATTTCAACTGGCGTTGCCCCCTGATTTGTCCGCACCCACGTACGCGGAGGACACCCAGGAGCGTCCTATTGCAAACCCATTTTTGGGAGAGTTAAGTAGCCGAACGGGCTAAAACCTGACAGACAATCTCTGAATCGATGCGCTCGTGAAAAAGCTGCGCTAGAATTATTTTTTGCAGAGTGTCGGCTTTGGCTATGGCCAAAGCCGACGGCATGGAAGTGGTTCTTCAAGCAAACCCGGAAGGCTTTAAAACCGAAGCAGGGCGGTGAATTAGCGGTGGGTCCGCAGATCCCTCAATGTTCGCAGAAGTTGGCTAATTGCGCTTGGCCTCCCAACCTCTGTATTGGGCGACATTGTCTCGCGTGACGAGCTTGGGTTCAAGCAGCACGATCGGCTTTTCCGGCTGTTCGCCATTCAGCACCTTGTAACCGAGTTCAACGGCCGTGCTCGCCATGATGTAAGGGTCCTGACTTGCCGTTGCTTGGATCGCAGGGTTAGAAGGATCTTTGAGTTCCGCTTCCAGATCGGGGGCGCCATCGACAGATGCGATTATGATACCCTGACGATTGAGCTGTTTCATTGCCAGGGCACTACCGATCGATTGAGGATCGGCAACCGCGAAGACGGCATCGATCTTCGGGAAGCGCGTAAGCTGGGACTGCATCACCGACAAGCCACCATCGCGCGAACTCTTTCCGTCCTGATCGTCGGACAAAACCTTGATGCCCGGATTGGCGGAAAATACCTCTTTGCACCCCTTAACCCGATCGATAATCGCCGAATTCTGCGGCCCGTTTTGAATAATCACATCACCCTTGCCTTTAAGCTTCTCGACGATAAATTTACAGGCAACCTCCCCAGCCTTGACGTTGTCAGTCGTTACGGTCAGGTCCGCGCCTTTTGCGGCGGTGTCGACTGATACGACCACGATACCGGCGTTCTTGGCCTTCTTGATCGAAGGCGCAAGTGCATTTGGGTCGCCCGGATTGAGCAAGATCATTTGAACCCCGGCTGCGATGAAGCTTTCTATCTGGTCGACTTGTTTGTTCAGGTCCTGCTCGAAGCCGACGGTGGTGACTTTAACATTAGGATTGATTTTCTTCGCTTCCGCTTCAGCGCCATTTGCCAAAGCGACAAAAAATGGATTCCCCAGAGATGCCAGCGAAATCCCGATTGACTTTAATTCGCTAGCAGAGGCGATTGAGCTGCCGATTGTTAGAACTGATACTGCGGTAAGAAGAAGGCGTTTCATGTTATGTTCCCTTTTTTTGTCGGCTTTTGAAAGTCCAGGAAACGGCCGAAGCGTTTTACTGGCACCGACCTGAATCAAGTCCGAGCGGAACCTTTCAGGCGATAGCGATCGAGGGCAACAGCCCCGATAATGACGAAACCCTTGATGATAAACTGCCAGACGTCAGACACACCGGTCAGTATGAGTCCGTTTGAGAGTACGGCGATGATGAGTGCGCCAATCAGTGTTCCCCAGATCGTGCCGACCCCTCCAACGAAACTTGTTCCGCCAAGGATCACCGCTGCAATGGCGTCAAGTTCGTAGCCTTGGCCAAGTTGTAAGCCATTGGCCGCCAGCAATCTTGTGGAAGACATAACGCCGCCCAATCCCGCGAGCAGCCCCGATGCGATATATGCGAAAAGAAGGATAACCCAGACCTTGATGCCCGACAGACGCGCGGCGACCTCATTGCCGCCAACTGCGTAGATCCGGACGCCAAGAGCCGTGAAACGCAGGATGAACCATGACACCAGAATGACCGCGACGGCTATGACGGTGAGCCAAGAGAGGGGTCGGAACAAGAGCAGTCCGAAATCGTACGCTAAGGTCGAACGAAACCGGAACGATACCGTAGATCGGATGTGCAACATCCGATCTCTGTGGATTGCCATCGACATGCGCCAATTTTGATTTCTCTGTCCGGCCCGACTCGACAACGCTTCGAGCAGATTGCTCATCAATGGAGTCGGGCGATGGCAAAGCGCAAGCTTCTTAAAGATCAAGATCGACGGAAGCTTGTCGACATACCAGTCGACGAGGATAACCTAATCCGACACTATTCGTTGTCATTGGCGGATCGCCTGGAGATTGAACTGCGGAGACGTAATCACAATCGGCTTGGCTTTGCCATTCAGCTATGTCTGATGCGATACCCGGGTCGAGTGCTGGGGGCAGAAGAAACTCCGCCTCGCGCCATGCTGAAGTATGTTGCTGATCAGATCGGCGCCGCTCCAGACGAATTTGCCCTCTATGCACGCCGCGAAGAAACCCGTCGGGATCATATGGCGCGGCTAATGGTGTATCTGGATACGAGAAGCGCGACGCTGCAAGATCGCCGCGCCGCGCTATTGGCGGCAATTCAAGCGGCGACCATGTCCGACGACGGTGCTGCGATAGTTAGTTCGACTGTCGCCGCGTTTCGCGAACGCGGCGCTCTTCTGCCGGCGATCGACACGATCGAACGCATCGGCCTTGCCGGCCGTGCCATAGCCCGGCGGCGAGCAGAAAGAACCCTGATTGAAGACATCCCACTCGATAGGCTTCAATCACTGGATAGGCTGTTAGAGGTTGACCCGTCGATCGGCCAGACCCGCTTTCATTGGCTGCGTTCGGCACCAGAAGCGCCGGCCGCGTCGAACCTCGTCGGGCTGACCGAGCGGATAGCCTTTCTGCGGCGGCTGGAGATCGATCCGGAACTGCAGGCGCGCGTGTCATCCGGACGGTGGGACCAGATGATCCGGGAGGGCAACGCAACGCCGGCCTGGCTTGCCAACGACTTCAACGCCAGCCGTCGCCACGCTCTGATCGTGGCCCAAGTCATCAAGCTTTGCCAGAAGCTCACGGACGATGCGGTGACGATGTTCATCAAGCTGATGGGTAAATTGTTCTCGCAAGCCAACAATCGAAAGAAGCAGCGACAGATGGACTGCAGAGCGAATACCGCCAAAGCGCTGCGCATGTTTCTAGATACGATCACCGCACTGCAGTCCGCCAACGACTATGGTCGGAACGCATTGGATGTTCTCGACCAGAAAGTCGGTTGGGACCGGCTGCTTCGGATGAAGCCTGAGCTTGAGTCGATGGTCGACGACAACGAGGCACCGCCGTTGACCGTGGCAGCCGAACAATACGCGACCGTCCACAAATACATTGGTGCATTTCTTCAGGCCTTCACGTTTCGCTCGGCGTATCGCCACGACCCGCTTCTGGCGGCAATTGCGCTGCTGAAACGGCTTTATGCCGAGAAGCGGCGGACACTCCCTGATCGCGTGCCGCTCACCCATCTCAGCCAAACTGATCGACGGCTTATCTTCGAACAAGGGAAACCTGATCGCCGTCTCTACGAGATCGCCACGCTAGCGGCTTTGCGAGACCGGCTTAGATCTGCGGACATTTGGGTCGACGGCAGCCGATCTTTCCGGCCGATTGACGAGCATCTGATGCCGCGGTCGACATTCATCACGATGAAGGAAGAAGATCGTCTCGGTTTGGGGGTCCAAGGCGACGGCGCGCAGTGGCTTGCTGAAGCGTGCCAGATGCTCGAGTTCAACCTGCAGCGTCTTGCGCACAGCGCACGATCCGGAAAGCTCGAAGGAGTTCGTCTTGAGGCCGGAACGTTGATCGTCACACCAACTGCCAGCGAAGTCCCCGTGGCAGCAGAGGAACTGAATGCCGAGATCAGCGATATGTATCCGCTGGTCGAGGTTCCCGACTTGTTAAGGGAAGTGCATGAATGGACCGGCTTTGCGGATCACTTCACGCATGTTCGCACCGGCGACATCCCGAAAAATGTCTCTGCCATGCTCGCTGGTGTACTGGCCGATGCGACGAACCTCGGCCCAAAGCGAATGGCGGGCGCATCCAAGGGGATCAGCGCTCACCAGATTGGGTGGATGCGCACATTCCATGCCCGATCGGAGACCTACCGCGCGGCGCAAGCGTGCATCACCGATGCCCACACCCAGCATCCGCATTCGCGCCTTTGGGGCAATGGCACAGCGTCGTCGTCCGATGGCCAATTCTTCCGTACGAGCGACCGGGCTGCAAAGCGCGGCGACATCAATTTGCATTACGGTAGCGAGCCCGGATCGAAATTCTATAGCCATCTGTCAGATCAATACGGCTACTTCAGCATTTTGCCCATCAGTCCGACCGAGAGCGAGGCGGCCTATGTGCTCGATGGGCTCTTCGATCAGGACACGGTCCTCGACATTCAGGAACACTTTACCGACACGGGCGGTGCCAGTGATCATGTCTTCGGGCTGTTTGCCTTGATCGGAAAGCGGTTCTCACCGCGACTGCGCAATCTCAAAGACCGGAAGTTCCACACGTTTGAGAAGGGCGATGCATATCCAACCCTGTCGAACCATATCGGGGCGCCGATCAACACCGCCCTGATTCTCGACCATTGGGACGATCTGCTCCATCTCGCGGCGTCGATCACGACGCGGTCCGTGGTACCGTCTACGATCCTCAAGAAACTGTCCGCATCTCCGAAGCAAAGCCATCTCGCGAGGGCGCTCCGCGAACTAGGCCGTATCGAAAGGTCGCTCTTCATGATCGAATGGTACTCAAGTCCGGCATTGCGGCGACGCTGTCAGGCCGGCCTCAACAAGGGTGAGGCTGCCCATAAGCTGAAACGCGCTGTCTTCTTCCACGAGCGAGGCGAGATCCGCGACCGGTCGTTCGAAAGCCAGGCGTTCCGCGCCTCTGGTCTCAACCTCGTCGTCAGCGCGATCGTCCACTGGAATACAGTCTATCTTGACCGTGCAATCACACAGCTGAAGCGAGCGGGTCGAGATATTCCTGATACTCTGTTGAAACACATCTCGCCGCTCAGTTGGGAGCATATCAATCTTACCGGCATCTACACCTGGGATGCCGAACATCAGATGCCGAACGGATTTCGATTGCTCCGTCTGCCAGCTAGGCTGCAGCGGGTCGCATAAGTTCTCATTCCGTTCGTCCTTAGCGTACGATTCCGGACTGCTCTTGTTCTGACCCCGTAAAACAGGAACAGCAGGAATAATCTTGTACGATGTAGCTGCGACATCGGGGCGCGAGATGTCGTCCACTTGCGTTACCGCCGGAACCGCGACTGCTGAATTTTACAATATCATTCAGAGCGACGACTTCAGTTTGGGGCTCCAAATGAAGGAGCGTTGAAATGACTGCACAGTCGATAGCGCAAACTGTCACGCCCGCCCTTGGAGAAGTTCCTGACTTCCAAGTTGGCGAACGTGTGAAAACGGCAGTGCGCTTTCCAGTCGGCCACTACCGACTTCCCACTTACCTCCGCGGCAAGGCCGGTATCGTTGAACGAGTCATCCCGACGATGGGTGTCGACAACGAGGAGGAAGGCTATGGCCGGAATGCCGGGTCGAAAGGTCATTACTACCGTATTGCGATCCCGATGACCGAAATCTGGGCTGAGTACAAGGGCCAAGCAACAGACGGCCTGAGGATCGAAGTCTTTGAAACCTGGCTCGAAAGGATTTGACCTTGCACGACGACAATCACGATCACGATGAGCACGATCATCATCACGACCACGCGCATCCGCATGAAGACATCTCCGTCACGGAGCCTCCCAGTTATTACGACATGATGGAAACAGCGGTTCGCGAGCTTCTCGTCGAACGCAAATTGTTCGGCGCAGACGAAATCCGGCGACAGATCGAAGTCTTGGATTCCCGCACGCCGGCACTCGGTGCGAAGGTCGTTGCGCGAGCCTGGGTCGACGACGAATTCCGCAAACGTCTACTCGATGACGGGCGAAAGGGTTGCGAGGAACTGGGCATCACGTTCTACGACGACACGCAGTTGATCGTTCTGGAAAACACGCCTGAAGTCCACAACCTCATCGTCTGCACGCTGTGCTCGTGCTACCCGCGACCCGTACTGGGCTTGCCGCCGGACTGGTACAAGCTCAAGCCGTATCGGGCCCGAGCCGTTTACGAACCTCGTGCTGTTCTCGAGGAGTTCGGGACGCACATTCCCGATGATGTCGAGATCGTCGTCAGCGATTCCACGGCCATGGTTCGTTACCTCGTGCTGCCGATGCGGCCGGCGGGTACTGAAGGACTATCTGAAGAGGAACTTGCTGCACTGGTGACGCGCGACGCGATGATCGGCGTCATCCCTGTCGAATATCAAAAGAGGGTTGCATGATGTCCAGCGAAGGCCTCGTAAAGAAACTCCCCAATGATATCGGCGGGGAAATTGGCGGAAAAATTGAACGTGTCGAACACGAACTTCTGCCGTGGGAAAAGCGCTGCCACGCACTCGCGGACGTCCTTGATTTTCACAAGATCATCAATACCGAGGAGAAGCGCCGCGGCGTCGAAGCGCTCGGCTCGGAGATGATCGGGAAGCTCTCCTATTATGAGCGCTGGATCATCGCCTTCGCGAACATCCTGTTCCAGAAAGGTATTCTGACCCCGAGTGATATCGCCACCAAAATGGCTGAAGTCGAGGCGCGCTCGAAGTCACAAGGCCAAGCTAATGGCTGACCTCACAGTGACGCGCGAAGCGGCTTGCTTCTTCGAGGCAGATGGGACGATACCGGTACTCAGGCGTTCGTTTGTCGAGGCAGTCGGGACTTGCTTGCTGGCGGTTGCGATGGTGGGCTCCGGCCTCACCGTCGAGCACAAGCTCGCGGGGGAACCGATCGCCACATCGCTCGTTATCGCGATCTCGATCGCCGGTTCGCTAGTGGGATTGATCATCGCTCTCGGAAAAGTTTCCGGGGGCCACTACAACCCCTTGATCACTGTCGGGCAGTGGCTCCGAGGTGAACGTCCGACTACATGCACGATCGCGTATGTAATCGCCCAGATGTTGGGCGGGGCCCTTGGCGCGATCATTGCCACAACGATGTTCGGAGCATCCTCCAGTCCGATCATGGGCCACACGCCCTCACTTGGCCTAGTCATTAGCGAGATTGTAGCTTCAACGGGCCTGCTTACGATCGTCATCGGTTGCGGACGCAGTGGCAAGCCAGATACGGGTCCGTTCGCCGTTGGTGCCTGGCTTGTTGCAGCCATTTTAGCCACGCCTTCAACGTCTTTTGCCAATCCCGCGGTCACTCTTGCCGCAGCGTTCGCCGCTGGCCCGGTCGCGTTGAGCGTGGCGTCCGCGGCTACGTTTGCCGTGGCTCAGGTTGTCGGTTTGCTTGTGGCGCTTGGTATCACCAAAGTCGCGTTCGAGAATACGCGGGACATACCTCGCCAACGTCGTCCAATTTCGAGGTCAGCCCAATGATCAGACCTGAGGGTATGACGGCCCTGGAGACCCGGCTACCGCCGAGCATTGTGATCGAGCGGTTTCGTTCCGCGGTGGAAAGGGCCGGAATGAAAGTATTTGCTCTCATCGACTTCGCAGCGGACGCAAGGGATGCCGGGTTGGTTATGGAGGACGCAGTGCTACTCATCTTCGGCAATCCGAAAGTCGGCACTCTTCTGCTCATCGACGCGCCGCATTCAGGTATCGATCTGCCGCTCAAGGCACTTGCGTGGACCCATCAAGGTAAACAGTGGCTGTCGTACAACGAGCCTGCCTATATCGCGCGACGACATGGCCTCTCGATCGACGGGCCAATTCAGAAGATGTCCGAGGCACTCAAATCCGCTGCAATTGCGGCCACCAGCAACGAAGTATCCTAAGAGACAGAGGAACCGTTATGACGACAATTACTGAACAAAAAATCGCCCACGTACGAGCGCCAGCAAAAGCGCTCGCACTACTCATGCTCGGCTTTCTGGGCGTACTGCTAGTTGGCGGTGTGGGCTTCGCCGGAATCCCAGCAGTCCACAATGCCGCCCATGATGTCCGTCACACCCTAAGTTTTCCGTGCCATTGAGGTTGATGCAATGGCCTATCTTCAAAAGCTCTTCTTCGCGGCGATAATCGCGGGATCCATCGGCGGCATTTTCGCCTCGGCGCTCAATATCTCGATTACTGTGCCGATGATCCTCCAAGCAGAGATATCCGAGCATGCGGCTGAACACGCCCATGCTGGCGAACAGGGGGGGCACGAGCACCCTGAGATGTCCGTATTCGCGAGAAACACGTTGACCGTCGTCGGCATGATGCTGGCGCATGTCGGCTTCGCGCTTATGATGACTGTGCTCGCCGAACTAAAAGGGAGCTTGGCCTCTTGGAAATCCGGTCTTGCCTGGGGCGCTGCCGGGTACCTTATCTTCAGCCTCGTTCCCGCACTTGGCCTTCCGCCGGAGCTTCCCGGGATGCCCGCCCCGGACCTCCTTCAACGTCAGGTTTGGTGGATTACTTGCACGGCCTGCACTGCCGGCGCGATCGTGTCCGCCGTCAACTATCGTAGTCCTCTGGCCCTCATTGCTGCGGCGGTTCTTGTGGCAATGCCATTCCTAATTGGCGCTCCAGCTGCCCCAGAAATGGAGACATTGGTGCCCGCAACTCTGCACCATGAGTTCGTGATCGGGACCCTTGCGGCAAACCTCGTGACTTGGCTCGTAATGGGGCTGTCCCTCGGGATGATAAGGTCTCCTGCACGTCCGCGGTTGGCGACGCTCAGCAGCTAGCCAATCTTTACAGGTGACAAAGCCCCTCGCGTATATACCGAGGGGCTTTCCGTGATCCGCCGCCTTGTTGAACCCGACATACGGCGATGACCTTGGCGATCGCTGCCAAGCAATGGCTCAGCGACGATCCCGCGGCGAGCCCATACTCCCGCCACCACCGGTATTCTCCGGACCCGAACGGCCCGCTCCGGGCAGGCCGCCGGTGCTGCGCTCGCAGCGCAATCTCGTCTAGAAGCGTTCGCCCTCGCTGCCTGATGTCAGACAGGCAATCCCGCCCCGAAGGGCGGGGAAGCCCTTAAGCTTTGCGTGCAGCTAATTCAAGGTGATTTGAAGCCTCGTCGGTCGTCCATAGCGCGTTCGCGAACCACCGGAAGTTTACGAGGGCCGCCATGTAGGCGTCTCCCTCGGGTAGTTTGCTGCCCGCAGTGGCATCGCGTACCACGGCAACTTCGAACCCGTGTTCCACGAAGTCGCGAAGGTGTGACTCGACGCAGAAATTGGCTGCCATACCCGCAAGGATAACCTTGTCGATGCGCTTCTTTCGCAGTTGGAAGATCACGTCATTCGTTTGTGGCCCGGCAATCTTGTGGGGCGAGCAGACGATGGTCTTTCCGTCCTCGATGTATTGCTTATATTCAGGCATCCAATCAGCGCCTGATCCGTCGAAACCTTCAAGTGAGAGCGGATCACGACGGTCGAACATACGCAGTTTGTGCATGAGGGTCTCACCTGTCGCGGCGAAGTCCCAGCGATGATCGACCGGGTAGTAATAATGCGGTGAGATGACGACACTGATGCCGGCTCGCTTCGAGTTTTCGAAGAGGCGGCCGATATTCTCCACGGTATTGTGCTCGGTGATGCTCTCACCAAATGCACCCCAAGCTGCCCCCTTGGGGCTGAGAAAGTCGATCTGAGGATCAGTGATCACAAGAGCCGTGGTCGACAGATCGATATCGAACTCTACCTTGGGAAGCGCAGGGTTTTCCGGATCCTTATACGCGGTTGGAATTACGCTGGTCATTGGAATCTCCTAAGGTTGCCACCGAGACTCGGCCCGCTGGCGTTTTGATGTGCATTAGTGGTACAGCCGGCTTGAAAGCCCAAACCCGCGCCAACCGGGCTTGCGATGTTGGCAAGGTTGTAGCCGTACGGAAAGTTGGCGTTCACTCAGCGGTTGGTGTCACGCAGGATCTCAAAGAGAAACCAGACTCGTTGCTCGCCTTCATCAATCCAGTTCTCCAGAAGGCTTGCCGTTGCTATGTCAGCGTGCTCATCGCAGACGCCATGGAGGTTGCGCAAGCTTGCAACAAGGCCGGCATTGTCTTCACGGAGTTCGGCCAGCATTTCATGAGGATGAACAAAATCGGCGTTGTTGTCGGCAATACGCTGGCGCGTTGCGATATCACCGATAGACCTGAGGGTGGGTCCACCGAGCTTGCGAACCCTTTCTGCAAGCGGGTCAGTCATCGCCAGCAACTGCTCGCCGTGCTCGTCAAGCATGAGATGGTGGTCGCGGAAACTCGCGCCGCTCATATGCCAGTGAAAGTTTTTGGTCTTGAGATAGAGCGCAAACACATCGGCGAGCAGCGTCGTAGCAGCGGCAGAGATGTCCTTAACGGCATCCTCGGACAAGCCTGTCGGCGTCCTGAGGCTTGCCATACGGCGTAAGTGTAGCTGTTGGTCCATGTGAGGTTCCTTGCGTTTGCCGCGGTCCCGAACCACAATATGCGTTCCGTCGGGCCGATCTGAGTACGCACGGACTATGCGAGCGTTGAGCGCGGAGATCTTGCAAATATCGTCTCCAAAAACCGATCGTCTTGCGTACGAGCGGAGCGGATCCGCCAATCACGTTCACATCAACGCTGATAGTAGACAATTAACTGAAGCGACGGTCGCGCAGACGATGTCGGCATAATCGAAATCGGAGAATGACAAATGGCTATCAAGGGCGAACTTCTAATCGGCGGCGAGAGCTTCTCGGGCAAAGGAACGGCGTTCTTTGCCATCGAGCAGACGATTGGCAACCGGCTGGGCCGGGCCTTTCATGGAGCGACACCAGATCAGGTAGAGAAGGCGTTGGCGTTATCTTGGGAAGCATTTGGGACCTATCGCGAAACAACGCTGGAGGAACGCGCTCTATTTCTTGAACGCATCGCCGAGAACATCCTCGATCTCGGAGACGAACTGGTGGAAAGGGCTAGCGCGGAGACGGGGCTTCCTAAAGGCCGGATTGAAGGCGAACGTGCGCGCACCGTCGGGCAATTGAAGCTTTTTGCAAAGGAGGTGCGGGACGGTCGTTTTCAGGAACTTCGGGTCGATCCTGCTGACCCCGAGCGGAAGCCCAACGCGAAGCCTGATCTCAAGCTTCGCAACATCCCGTTGGGTCCTGTAGCCGTGTTTGGGTCCTCGAATTTCCCGCTGGCTTTTTCCGTCGCAGGTGGTGACACGGCTTCTGCCCTTGCTGCGGGATGCCCGGTAATCGTCAAGGCTCATTCGGCCCACCCGGGCACTTCCGAGCTGGTCGGAAGGGCCGTTCAGAAAGCCGTCGCCGATTCCATGCTAGCCCCGGGCGTATTCAGCTTGCTGTTCGACGCCGGGTTCGAGGTAGGCCAGGCGTTGGTCGCAGACAGTCGCGTCCGTGCGGTCGGATTTACGGGTTCCCGCCGCGGAGGTCTGGCTTTGCTCGATATTGCATCGCGCCGAAAGCAGCCGATCCCTGTTTACGCGGAGATGAGCAGCATAAACCCGGTGATTATTTTCCCGGCTGCTCTTGCGAACCGAGGAAATGAGATTGCGAAGGGGTTCATCAGCTCACTAACGCTTGGCGCTGGCCAATTCTGCACAAATCCAGGCCTAGTTCTTCTAGTCGAGGGAATGGGTCTCGATGAGTTTCTGAGCAAGGCAGCGACCCACATCGCGGAAGCGGCAGCCCAAACGATGCTGACCGCCGGGATCTGTGATGCTTTCCGACGTGGAACTGCAACGCTGGAGTCCAAGTCGAGCGTTCAGGTAGTAGGTCGAGGAAAACCTGGAACCATGATCGAGGGCCAAGCGGTGCTTTTCGCGACCACAGGATCGGCATTGATTGAAGATGCCCAGCTTCAGGAGGAAATCTTCGGTGCGGCTAGCCTTGTGGTCCGTTGCGCGAATCATGACGAACTTCAGCGCGTTCTCACCGCGCTGGAAGGTCAATTGACGGTTGCCCTTCACATTGACCAAGATGACTTTGAGATCGCAAAACCGCTCATTCCGGCCCTTGAACTGCTAGCGGGACGCCTGCTAGTGAACGGTTTCGCAACGGGTGTGGAGGTGTCGCCGGCCATGGTCCACGGGGGCCCTTATCCGGCGACGTCCGACGGTAGGTCCACCTCGGTCGGCACGATGGCGATCTATCGGTTCCTGCGGCCCGTTTCCTACCAGGATTTCCCTGCGTCGTTGACGCCCTCCGCGTTCAACAAACGATAAAGACACCAACAACGGCAAAAACTTGTGCGCAAGGCCCTTTTGCCCGAAAAGGAATGACCTCGCCTTGTCGCCGATGGCCGACCGAGGCGGCCCATGTGCCGCGGCGCTGAAGTCCATTCACGCTGATCGAGGCACATATTGTAGGCGCTGAGCGGCTGCCCGGTGGTGACGCCAAAGGCAGGTCCCGGCGAGGGAAAAGACCGATACGGGACACGATTCGACCTCTGGCTACCCACCCCGCAGTCAATCGTGGATATGGTACTTCGGGAACTTCAGCTACGTTAGAACTCTCCTTCTGCAGAAATATGTACTGTTGATCACCATCTTTAGTCGACACGCGACTGGAACGTTCAATCAAGTCGCCAGCCTCGGCGTTATGCGCGGACGAAAATCCTCGCTTAGAAGGAGTTGACGGACATTCTCGAGCAGCACCCAAAAGTCACTATCATCTTGCTGGCAGCAGGAAAGGCCAGTCGCTATGGAAGCGACGAGGACAATAAACTCCTCGCAGAGTTCGAGGGCGTTCCACTCGTGAGACGGACTGCCTTGCGCGCAAGCAAAAGCAATGCCAATTCCGTTGTCGTAGTCGTTGGCTTTCAGGCCGCAGACATCATTTCGGTTCTTGCCGGCCTTCCAATCAACATAGCCACTAACCGCGATTTCCCACTTGGGATTTCCAGTTCGTTGATGGCTGGATTGACGATGCCGGAAGCTCGCTCCGCGGATGGCGTGTTGGTCATGCTGGCCGACATGCCTACGATTTCAACAGTGAATCTGAATTCGGTTATTGACGCATTTGCCGCTGACGACGGACGATCGATTGTCGTCGCGGCACACGGAGGCGTTCGCGGGAACCCGGTGATCATTCCAAAGTCGTTGTTTGGCGACCTGATGTCCCTCGAGGGCGACGTGGGGGCGCGAAATATCATTCGACATTCAGGCATTCCGATTGTCGAAGTTGAAATCGGAGCGGCCGCCCTGCACGATGTTGACACGACTGAGGCGGTCATCGCGGCAGGCGGGACCGTCTAACCGTTTCAATCAAGACCGAATATGCCCTTGTTCTCCGGGACCTTCAGACTTTAGAGGAACGCGGCCCGCTCACCTCGTTGAACCAGAACAACGAATAAAGCGCTTCAGGAATTCGTAAAGAATCTCTGGAAACTGATGTGATATAACGTTGAGGGTGACAGAGCGCTCCAAGGTGTTCTCCTTCGCGATCTGACCACTCGGGATATACCCGGATTTTCGACCCTCGTGGGTTGGAGTGTTGATCAAGTTCAGAGGCAAGCACCGGAACCAGCGGTTTTTCAGAGCGCCTCGGCACTGTGAAGCCAATAACGGCGAAGGTGGGCCTTCTCGGCCCTACCCTATCACTGGGAATTCAACCCGGATCGCAATGCCATTGTCATTGAACTCCCGTTCGATGCGCCCGCCGAGTCGATCCTCAATCAAGCGACGAAGGAGGACAGATCCGTCACCCGCGACTGGCGAGCTCGAACAAGACGTCCCGTACTCGCGCCAACGGACAGACAACCAATTGTCCGTTTTCAGCCAACCCACCTGGACATGACCCGTTCGAATCGACAGCGCTCCGTGCTTGAGCGCGTTTGTGGCCAGCTCGTTCATCACAATCCCGAGCACCGTTGCATCAGAGCTGCAAAGTAAGACCTGCTCGCCCTCCAGAGCAATCGGATCCCCTTGCGAGCGCTGGTACGGAGACAGCACCCGGGTTAGAAGACCAACGAGATCCGGGGGGTGCCCGGTTTCCCGATCGAGAAGGTCATGTACCGCAGATAGTGCTTTCAGGCGCGCTCCCAGATCATCAGCGGCGTCGGCATCCAATGTCAGCCTAGCAACTCCGATCACGCTGGCGTATGCATTCTTGAGTCGGTGCGCGAGCTCTCGATGCGACAACCTGATGGATTCAATAAGTTCTTTAAGCTCGGTAATTTCTGCTCCTGATTTCAGCCGCCGGAGAGCTGCGCGCCCAGCCATATCGAGGGCAGATGCAACCTTCAACTCGAACTCGGTCGGCGTGCGACGCGGATGCCAATATGCCGCTATTGCGAAACCCGTTTCCGATGGAGCCAGACGCATTGTCAGCTTGTAACGCATTTCTGTACCCGATATTCGGAGCGCCTCCCCCGAAATCGACTTTCCTCTTATGCCCCCGTGCAGGGTCACGTATCCGTGTTCAGAGATATCGATTTTATTGCCGACCCAATGCGGTACAGATGCGTCTTCCGCAACGCAATGATAGTCATCTCCGCTTCTTCGTATTATGACGATACCCTCCGCAGACATCAATTTATTTGCCGCGGAGCGCATCTTGGTCAAAACCTCTTCCGGCGTCGTGGCTGTCGACAGATAGCCGATAGCCTCAATGAGACTATAAACCTGTTGCTGGACCGGCGTGCCGAGTTCACGTGGGGCAGTCATCTCGACCTCCATTATCGAATGTCAGACAATTAACTGGCTCGAGCGTTTGAAAATTGGATGATTGGGCCTCCGCAAAATCACGACATATGGTCACCGCCGGTTGTGGCTATGTCCGTAGCGTCCCAAGCCAAGTGTGGATTGGAGTGGAAATCAGGTTTGCGAAATTGAGGGATCTCAATTTACGTCATATGGGATAAGCAACAGCCGGGAGGTGAAGTGCGCAGCCCGGACCAGATTCAGTTGCTCAACACATGTGGCCAAGAATTTGCCTTGCACCTCAAAACCTGAACAGTCATATTTGAAACCTTCGACAAAGCCGACGCATGGTCCGACGCCCAAGGTGGTGAAACCACAAGTCAAAATGCGTTGAACCATACACATGGATAGTTGCGTAGACGAATGATGCAGCCTTATTTTGGGTGCCGTCGGAACTGGTTCCACTCCAGTCGTCTTGCTGAAGTATTTTACTAATTAATATCTTGCGAACGTTGGTACCTGCCCTGACGTTCCATCCCGAGGTGAATGTGACTATCTATCGGTTTGGCGAATTCGAACTGGATCCAGGCCAGCGCCGGTTGAGCAAGGGCGAGGCAGCCATACGCATCGGCGCGAGAGCTTTCGATGTACTGACGTGCCTGCTCGAGAAGGCCGGAACAGTCGTCACGAAAGAAGAGATCATCAGGACCGTATGGCCGAGCACGTATGTCGACGAGGCTTCGTTGCGCGTCCATATGGTGGCACTTCGCAAGGCCATCTACGATGGTGAGCAAACGCTTTGTATCGAAAGCATACCGGGACTTGGATACAAGTTTGCCAAGCCAGTTTCCACGATCACCGATGATTCCTCTGCCAGCACAGCGCCTACGACACGCTACGGCCTGCCGGCAACGGTCGTGCGTTTGATCGGACGGGATGAGTTCCTCGCACACAGTGTGGAATTGATGCGCTCGATGCGGCTGATGACGATCACGGGGCCGGGAGGCATCGGAAAGACTTCGGCAGCAATCGAAATTGCCCGCTCCCTCGCCACTGAGAACAACAGTGTCGTCTTTCTCGACCTCGCAGCCCTCTCCAACGGGGAATTGATAGTCTCGCACCTGGCGTCGTCGCTTGGCCTAAGCGTCTTTTCGTCGGACCCCATGCCTGGCATCGTTCAAGCGTTGGGGAATTCGCGTACCGTCCTGGTGTTTGACAATTGCGAACACCTGATCGACAGCTGCGCCGGCGTCATCGACAGGCTTCTTCAACTAACACCCTCCACCTCTGTAATCGCTACAAGCCGCGAACCCTTGAGGATCGCTTCGGAGAAGGTCCGGCTCCTGCCTAGCCTGGAGGTTCCGAAGAAAGACGATCTGCCCTCCGCCTGTCACGACTTTTCCGCACTGGAACTCTTCAACGAACGTTTGATTTTCGCCACGGGCCAGAATGGGCTTACCGAAATGAAAGACATTTCGATTGCCGCCGATATTGTCCGCAGACTAGACGGAATCCCGCTGGCGATTGAACTAGCGGCATCACGTGTGGCAGGGCTTGGCCTTCAAAACACAGCCTCTTCCCTCAGTGATCCGATCAACACCCTCTGGCGCGGTCGCAGGACGGCCCCTCCCCGACAGCAGACTCTGAGGGCGACAATCGAGTGGAGCTACAACCTACTCACAACTGAGGAGCGACTTCTACTCAACTGCCTTTCGGTGTTCGCAGGACCGTTTACAGGCGATGCGGCTTGGTCGATAGCCAGGGATTTTCTCGATAGAGAAACGTTCTCGGACGCGCTTTCCGCCCTGCGGTCGAAGTCGCTGGTATCGACATCCCGCGGCGACGGGCGCCTTCGTCTATTGGAAATGACCCGTGCCTTCGCTCGTAGGCAGCTTAACGCCGGCGAATTCGCGGAAGCGTGCGGCCTGTCACATGCTCGTTGGGTCGGCGCGGAACTGGAACACGCGAAAGCTGGGTGGCGAAATCTCGATAAGTTCGAGTGGCTTCAAGCGCACGGCGACCTCATCAACGATATCCGCGCCGCGCTTGACTGGTGTTTCGACACAGGTCAGCGGAAATTGTGCTTCGAGATCACGGCCGCATCTCATATCCTCTGGACACAACTGGGCTTGATGAACGAGCAACTGAAGGTCGTCGAGCGGGCTATGGCACTGATGGAAACGACCGCCAACGTTGACCCTCTGATCGAGACTCAGCTTCGTTCGACGCTGGGCCTCGTGCTCTTCCATGTGAGAGGGTTGCGTGCGGACCAACAAGCGCTGCGAGAATTCGAAAAGGCGGCTGAGATCGCGGAGACGATCGGCGACCACGTCGAGATCGTCAGGGCTCACAGTGGGAGATGCGCAATCATAACAACCCAGGGAAGATATGCGGAGGCTGCTGAGATCGCGCTTCAGCTGGAGTCCAAGTTCGGCAAGCTTGCGCATGGCGCCAGCAGCAGAATTCTTGCCATGAACACCCACTTCCTCGGGCAGCATGAGAAGACCCACCAGCTTTGCACTCTGGCCGTCGAAGCCACCCGCGGGCCGATCGGCCGCACGCTAACGAGCGGTGCCGGATTCGATCAAAAAACGGTCGCACTGATGTTGATGGCCAAAACTTCCTGGATCCAGGGATTCTCGCAGCGCGCGATTTCTCTCGCGGACGAAGCCATCGCCGAGGCTCTGAACCTGGACGATGCGATATCAATATGCCTTGCGATATATGTTTCTGCGTTTCCTGTGTATTTCGGTCTGGGTGAATTTCAGGTTGCGCGACACCATCTCGCACTTCTTCGAGAACTGTCGACGAAACACTCGATGTTCAGGTCGCAGCTTTGGGCAGATGCCTTCGAGCTGCTGTTCCCGGAATCAAACGCCACGACAAGGCAGTTCGAAACCGCATTCGTTGGAGACACCAACGGGTCCCGGCTCGAGACGGTGATAACGCTTGCAGGAGAGCGCTGCGGAGCGGATCTGGTGGATTGGGCGCTCGCCGGGAATGCGGGCTGGTGCCGTCCGGAACTCCTCAGGATAAAGGGCGATATCGTTCGTCACAGCGATCCCGCAATGGCACGCGACCTATATTCCCAAGCGATCGCTGGCGCGATCACTCAGAAGTCACCGCTCTGGCAACTGAGAGCCGCCAATAGCAACGCTGAATGGTTGCAGGATGACGAACGGTCGACTTCGAAGCGGATGATAGAGGCAGCGCTGAAAGCGTTCCCGGAAGCACCGCCCAGAATAGAGCTTCAAACCGCAGAGCGCTTGCTCGCCTTATAACAGCTGGCATTTCCGAGTGAGGATCTAAGCGAGCGAGTTATGCATGGGTTCGGTAATCGTTGACGAACCCTCGTCAAGACCGATGCATGCAAAACCCTTAGCGCTGTGGGAAACGCAACACGCGCCGCGTCCTGCAAAGTGCGCGGGCAACAAAACACTCCCCCTGTCAGAGGCACGCTCAAGGACACGTTTACGTGTTTTCGTGGCCTGGTCGGCATCAAAGCAGAACGCGCTGCTCCATTCAGGGTAATAGACCTGAATCGGATGATGAATAATGTCACCGCTGAACAGCCCTTCCTGATCATCGTCGCGGAGGGCGAAAAGAAGATGGCCAGGGGAATGACCGGGCGAATCTTCGGCAAAGAGGTTGTCCCCGATCTGAAAACCGCCGTCGACAAGCAGTTCCTGGCGACTTTCGACGATCGGAAGGATGCTGTCTTTATACAGTAGAGAGCCCCAGGCTGCGAACGAACCGCCGCCCTCCACCAAGAGGGCATCGTAGTCGGTCTTCGACATCACGTATTTTGCGTTCGGGAACGTCGGGACCCAACGCCCGCTTGAAAGGCGGGTGTTCCATCCGACGTGGTCGGCATGTAGGTGAGTACAGAGGACGTAGTCGATTTCTTCCGGGCGGACCCCGGTCGACGCAAACCGGTCCATGTAAGGGGTGTCCAGCATGTCGAACAAGGGAGCTCCGCCTGGCCGCTGCTTATGGTTGCCCGTGCAGGTGTCGATGAGAATTTTGTGATGCTCCGTCTCTACGAGCCAGCTGTGGCACGACATCACCAACCTTCCGGTTCCCCGGTCAAGATAACGCGGCTCGAGCCAATTGAGATGCGGAGCCACCGCTTCTGCCGACCAATCCGGAAGCAAGTCCCGCGGCATGAAAGCCGGCCCGCGATATTCCTCCACCCGTGTGATTTTAACAGAACCAATTTTCATTTCGAGGCCTCGCCGTGAACCAGACATCAAGCGAACAGGCCACCGCCAAGTGATATTGTACAATCGAGCACTTTTAAACGATCAGCGCGTATTTTCTGTGTTTGCGTATCCGATGCCGCCTGTGTAGCGTCTGGTCCTGCTGGCGCGAGGGCTTCGTCAAATTGGCAGGCGACCGCCAATGTGCTGGCGACTTTGACGAGAGGCCGGCAGCTTGAATGCAGTCATTGAGGTCGTAAGATTTGTGAATCTTAAGAAGGCCGCGGATGCGTACCAGCCATCAGCGCCGACATTTCACCCCCCAAACGCTGCAGTTTATGCCAATGATCCCTATTGATCAGGGAAAGGAGACACAAATGCGTCCAACGACGAAGGAGAGGCTCGTCAACGCTGGGGCAGATCGTTTCCGTGAACTGGGCTACTCAGCTTGCAGCGTACAGGAAATCGTTGATCAGGCGGGCGTCCCCAAAGGCAGTTTCTACAATCACTTTAAGACAAAGGAAGCTTTTGCAGTCGAGGTTGTCGCGAACTACGTCGCCTCGACACGACGTGACATTCTGAAGGATTCTGGCACCACTCCCTTGAACCGGATCGCGCACCACTTCCGTCACCTGTTGGAAAGCCACGAAAAAGCACCGTACAATCGGGGTTGCCTGATCGTCAATCTTACCGCGGAAACGTCCGATAGCATTCCATTGCTTCGCGAAACCCTGAACGCATCGCTGACGGACTGGATTGATTTGCTCTCCGAAACCATTCGGGAAGGCCAAGCCGGCGGAGAAATCAAGAGCGACCTTGAACCGGCTAAATTCGCCCGCTTCTTGATAGATGCCTACGAGGGAGCGGTATTGAGGATGAAGGTTAGCAACGCCAATAACGCGCTTGAAAACTTTTACTCGATTGCGATGTCGTTGCTGGCGGCGAGCTAAGGGGGCGTAGCGTTCGCGTTGCTCTTTAGAAATCGTTTCTTCGTTGCGAGTTCGAACTTCTCGCTCGCAACGGTTTCTCTGAAATCAGCCATGCGCAATGAAAGCGCTATGCGGCGGGATGTGACAATATCGCCGCGTCCGGTGCCCCTATTTTCACTCCATCAACTCTGACCGAGATGGAGTCTCCGGTGACAAACGATTTTAACCTGGCCCTTTCCCGTAGACAGACCCTCATGGCGGGCGTGGCCGCGTCGCTTGTGATGGCGGCACCCGGCCTTGCAGCACAGAAGCAATCCCAAACCACCCACAACGGAGAAGTTTCGATGACCGATGGTTTCGTAAAAACCAAAGACGGCGTGAATATCTACTATAAGGACTGGGGTCCGAAGGACGCCCAACCGATCGCGTTCCACCACGGCTGGCCGCTCTCGTCCGACGACTGGGATGCCCAGATGCTGTTCTTCCTGGCGCATGGCTATCGTGTGATTGCCCACGACCGTCGTGGTCACGGTCGCTCGAGCCAGGTCGCCGATGGTCATGACATCGACCACTACGCAGCTGACGCCGACGCGGTGTACCAGCACCTCGATCTCAAGAACGCCGTCCATATCGGTCACTCGACGGGCGGTGGCGAGGTGGCACGATATGTCGCGAAATACGGCGAGCCTCAGGGCCGTGTCGCCAAAGCCGTTCTGGTGAGCGCCATCCCGCCATTGATGCTCAAGACCGCTTCTAATCCCGGTGGTCTGCCGATCGAAGTCTTCGATGGATTGCGCAACGCGCTGGCAGCAAACCGCGCCCAGTTCTTCCTCGATCTGCCGACCGGCCCGTTCTACGGCTTCAACCGCGACGGCGCGACCGTATTGCAGGGAGCGATCCAGAACTGGTGGCGTCAGGGAATGATGGGCGGAGCAAAGGCTCACTATGACGGCATCAAGGCCTTCTCCGAGACGGATCAGACCGAGGACCTGAAAAAGATCACCGTGCCGACGCTTGTCATGCATGGCGACGACGACCAGATCGTTCCGATCGACGACTCGGCCAAGCTCTCGGTCAAGCTCCTCAAGAATGGCACCCTCAAGGTCTACCCCGGTTATCCGCACGGAATGCTGACGACGCATGCCAACGTTATCAACCCCGACCTCTTGGCCTTCATCAAGGGTTGATGTTTCAGCCTTCTGTCAATCCGCGGCGGACGAGATCCGTCCGCCGCCCAAACACGGAAATCGAGCGCAAAGTGTGCCCATGTATGGGCGTTGTCACTTGACCGCTCCCGTGCCCGGCGTCTCGCATCGCGCCCAGTCGCCCGAAGGTGCTCCATGCGATTTCAAAAATCCCGAGAGAACTTCGAATTCTTTATCGTCGCCGGTCTGTACGGCTTGAGCATCGTGTCGGTCGTCACGTACGCCGCCATCGATATCGCTGGCCATCAGGTTAAGGCGGACACATATGCCGCTCGCGCAGCAACACCCAGCGATGCCCTGATCGGCCACCGCCACTAGGGCCATTTGCTCGAGAGTGAATTAGAAACGCCTCTGCCCCGTTGAGGCAATCTCGGGCAGGGGCATTTCCACAGCAGACAGGATGCGGCCTTAAAAACGCGTCCACCGCCGCCAGTCACGAGTGAGCGCGATCGTACAATTCACAAGTCTGCACGCGCAATAATCTGATCATAAAGTTCGTTGTCGCCGTGTCATGGCGGCCACAGATTGCCGAACATCAAGGAGGCCAGCATGTCCACGACTCCAACTGCCGATCACGGGAAATTTAAGATCGGGAACTACGAAATTAACCGGCTCGGCTACGGTGCTATGCGGATCACAGGCTCAGGCGTGTGGGGACCTCCCACTGATCGCGTCGGCGTCCTGGGCACGCTGCGGCGGCTTCCGGAGCTCGGTGTCAATTTCGTGGATACGGCCGACTCCTACGGTCCCAACGTTTCCGAAGAACTTGTGAGGGAAGCATTGCATCCGTATCCAGGAATGTTGATCGCCACGAAGGCGGGCCTTACTCGCAGCGGCCCCGGCCAGTGGGGTCAAAACGGACGCCCGGAGTATCTGGTAGCGCAAGCGCACGGAAGCTTGAAGAGGCTCGGAGTGGAGCGCATCGGTCTCTGGCAATTACATCGCATCGATGCGCGCGTTCCCGCGTCGGAACAGTTCGATACGATCAAAAAGCTGATTGACGCCGGCACCATCGAGAACGCGGGCCTGAGCGAAGTCTCGGTTGATCAGATCAAGCAAGCTTCGAAGTATTTCAAGGTTGCGACGGTGCAGAACCGCTACAACCTTATCGATCGCGAAAGCGAGGATGTGCTCGAATACTGCGAGCAGAATGGCATCGGCTTCATCCCTTGGTATCCGCTCGGATCGGGTGAGTTGACGCGCAGGGGTTCCGTCCTGGATGAAATCGCGCATGCGTATAAGGCGTCTCCCACGCAAATTGCGCTTGCCTGGATGCTCAGGCGGAGTCCTGTCATTCTTCCCATCCCCGGAACATCCAACGTGCATCACCTTGAGGAAAACGTCGCCTCGCGTGACATCACGCTCTCGGATCCGGACTACGAAACGCTGAACGGCATCGCTGCTGCGTAAAATATGGGACTGTCGCGCGCGGCCCGGGCGCGCGTAGTCCCAGCAGAGCGTTTCACGAAGTGCAGCAAGCCGTCCAGCGATGGCTGTAATTGCCATCAATGCGGCGGGTAGGTTGCCGTCAATAAAACGAAGCTCCGATCACTCCGATGAACGCAACCTCCATGACCGATCAAATCGCAACGATAACGTCTGATGTTCGCAGCGCATCGCCCGTCGAAAGCGGAAGGCCAGAATGGCCGAGCGTGATAGGGAGAATGCTGCTGCCCGTCATCGCTGTCGGGATTGCATTGGCCGGAGTGTTTTACGCTGGCGGAAGTTGGAACGAGTGGACTTCCAGCGCCGCATACCAGACCACGAACGACGCCGCGATCGGTGCAGACGTCAGTTTTCTCAGTGCGAGGGTATCCGGCAACCTCGTATCGGCTCATGTAGCCGACTATCAGCACGTCCGAAAAGGCGATCTCATCGCCGAGATCGATCCAAGGGAGTATGACGCGACTGCTTCGCTCGCCTCGGCGAATGTTTCCGCCGCCAAATCATCGCGCGCGAACCTCACGAACCAGGAGGCGTTGCAGCGAGCGGCAATCGTCGCTGCAACGGCCCAACATGATTCCGCACTTGCGTCCCTCGAACAGACGAGGCTCGAATACGAGCGGCAACAGGACCTTGGTCAGGCGAGTACGGAACAACGGCTTCAACAGTCCCACGCAGCCTACCTTCAGGCACATGCATCCGCGGAGTCGACGACTGCTGCTATCGAGCAGCAGAGAGCTCAGCTGGAAGTTCTGCGGGGTCAGGAAAGCCTTCTGGACGCACAGATCGCAGCACAATCGGCATCCCTTGCGACGGCCGAGCTTCATCGCGAATTCACGCGCATCTATGCACCCTTTGACGGAACCGTAGGCAAGAAGTCCGCGCATGTCGGCGACTATTTGAGCATTGGCGGCAACGTCGTCCCGATCATTCCGAACGAAGTGTACGTAACCGCAAACTTCAAGGAAACACAGCTGGCGAATATGCGCATCGGCCAGGCTGCCGAGGTGAAACTCGACACATATCCAGGCACTGTCTTGCAGGGCAGGGTCGAGAGAATGTCACCGGCCAGCGGATCGACCTTTGCATTGCTCCCGCCGGACAACGCGACCGGAAACTACACCAAGGTGGTGCAGCGTATCCCGGTCAGGATCGCGATCGACGACGGGCAGCCCTTACGCGACAGACTGAGCCCAGGCCTGTCGGCGACTGTGACCGTCGACACGCGGGGACAACACTAGTGACGGAGTTCGCGGACATGTCCGTCCCGCAGCCGGCCGCGACGAAACGTCCTGTCTTCATAGTCGCTGCCCTACTACTCGCTTCTTTCGTTGTGGGTTTTGATACCCGCGTTTTTACGGTGGGGCTTCCCGACCTACGCGGAGCCTTCGGCATGGGCTTCGATGAAGGCTCGTGGTTTTACACGGCGGCAAACGCACCCCAGATATTGATCGCGCCAGCTGTGGCCTGGCTGATCACGGTATACGGCGTGCGCAGGATCATGGTCCCGTCCAGCGTCGTGTATTCCCTTCTTTCGTTGGGCATTCCTGCGATTCACGATCATACGCTGCTCATAATCGCGCACATAGTGAGGGCGCTTCTTCTCGGTGTTTTTATTCCGGCGACACTGATGATCGTCTTTCGAAACCTGCAACCCAAGCATTGGCTGATCGGCCTCGCGATCTATACCCTGCGAATTCCGCTCTCTCAGGGCCTCGGATTCGTTCTCGTCGGTTACTACGGCGAGGATTTCGGATGGCAGTGGCTCTACTGGCAAGATGTCCTGCTCGCGCCGCTTATCGGCGTTTTCCTTGTATTGGGCGCGCCGAAGGAACCAATCGATCGGAAACAACTCGGGAAAGCCGATTGGGGTGGAATGCTCTTGCTTGGTGCTTCCATGGCGTTTCTCTACGTCGGGCTGGACCAGGGAAACAGGCTGGACTGGCTGGAATCCGGAACAATTTCCAGCGCTCTGATCGCAGGTGGTTTTCTGTTCTTCGTCTTCCTGGTCAACGAGGCTGTTGTCGCCCAACCTTGGGCTCACGTCAGCGTCCTGCGCATACGTAACGTGTCACTGGGGCTTGCCGCGGTCACCATTTTTACATTTGCAAGCGCTATGGGCAGCAGTCTGATCCCTGGCATGATGCAGACAGTCACTGCCCTCCGACCATACCAGATCGGAGATCTGTTCATCTGGTACGCTGTGATCCCGTCGTTTTTCCTTGTTGCAATCGCTGGAGTTGCTCTCTACTTCATTGATGCTCGCATCGTACTCATCATCGGCATGTCCGTCACGGGAGTCGCTGCAATGATGGGCACGGAGGTAACGTCGCAATGGTTTCCGGAGAGCTTTAGACCGATCTTGTTGCTCAGCACGGCAGGACAGGCGATGACGTATTTTGCCTCATTTGTCTTCCTCGTCGGCAACTCGGACCCGAAGACTTCAACGGCTACGTCCGCGTACATTCAGGTCTGCCGATTGGGTAGCGCGGAACTCGCCTCGAGCTTCATCGCTACACTTCTGCGATTCCGAGAGCAATTTCATTCCAACGCCCTCGGAATACACCTGACAAATGACTCTCCTCTTCTGCGCTACCAGTTGTCGGGATTGAGCCATCTGCTCGATCGCACGGGCAACGGAACCGCCAAAGCGCTTGCCACGGTTTCGGCTTCGGCTCGAACTCAAGCCACCGTCCTTGCGTATAGCGACAGCTTCTTCGCAGCATTCTGGTTTGCAGTCGCCGGATTGGTCGTGGTCGCCCTGATGACGGCTGCACCGAAAAGCCCCTTGAGTCCAAGACTCTTCCGGACAATGCCTACCAACTGAATTCCGCCAAACGAGCTCAGGCGGTGGGCTGTCCTTGATTGTCAGATTTAGCAACTGAGTTGCTGTCGCCTATCGAACAACGGCTCTATTGAACCGCGATCTTTTGCTACCCGAGTTCAAGCCGCCACGGAAAGATGCGGAAAAAGCTCCCTTCCGCAAATGCAGCCGCTACGCTACCAAAGCGTAAGGATTGGCTGATGCAGGAAAACTGCTCTGTACTGTGGCACCAAGGGCAAGCCGGTGGGTGGGGTTTTCCCAACTTACAATAATATTGTAAAAGGCACGGCCTGATCGCGTGCAAGCCGTCTTCGATAAACGAGACCGTCACCTGCCGACTGTACGGCCGCTCTTGCTCCCGGTTTTGAGCGTCCGAACCCCGGGCGTAACATTACGCGCGATGTCGCCGGGACTGGCGTGGCGAAAGGTTTCACTCCCTCGCCGCTGCCACATCCTTCGCCGTTACCTTGCCGCTCTTTCCGCTTAACCGCTCGATCACGTAGTTGGCGAGCGCAGCAACTTCTTCGTCGGAATAGATCGCGTGGAAGGCAGGCATCATCTGGCCTGGTAGACGTGCCTCATTCGAAGAGCCCTTAAGGATCACTCTCACCAGATTGCTGCCTTCGGGATCGTTCACAGCGTGCGAACCCTGAATTGATGCCCGGTCGTTCGCAAGCCCACCGCCGTCCTTTCCGTGGCAGCTGGCGCAGGCGCCTGCGAAGATGCGAGCGCCGAGTTCCCCGGACGGCACTGCAGACGCATCCGGCCCAGATGGAACCACCTTCGTTTCGAGACCGGTTTTCACGGCCGGAACCGTTCGCAGATAGGAGACAATAGCTTCGATGTCGGAAGACGGGAGTTTGCTGAATGAAAGGTCTACCGCCTCCCGCATCGCGCCGCCGGCAGGGCCGTGGCCTTTCGCATGCCCAGTTGCGAGGAACGCCTTCAGATCTTCATCGCTCCAGTTACCGACCCCAGTCTCGGGATCGCTTGTAATGTTCCAGGCCTTCCATCCGTCTACCTCGCCACCCGACAAGGCTTGCCCTTGCTTTCTCTGGAACATGAGACCTCGAGGAGTATGACACTCGCCGCAGTGCGCTAGGCCCTCGACAAGGTAGGCACCGCGGTTCCACCGTTCATCCTTCGAAGGATTGTTTTCGAAGGGATGCGAGGGCAGGAACAGGAGGTTCCAACCGCGCATCAGCCAGCGCTGGTTGAACGGAAATTCGAGCGTGTTCTCAGGCGCAGAGTCCGAGACCGCCGTGACAGTGTTTAGATAGGCACGAATGGCGAGGATATCGTCGGTCGAAAGCAAGGCGTAGGATGCATAGGGAAACGCGGGATATAGGTTCTCGCCATGCTTATCGACACCCGATCTCACCGCGCGGACGAATTCCGCATCGTTCCAAGCGCCGATACCGTGTTCCTTGTCCGGAGTGATATTGGACGAATAGATAGTTCCGAATGGAAGTTTGAACGGCAGCCCTCCAGCGAATGGCTTGCCACCTTTCGTGCTGTGACAGGCGGCACAGTCGCCAGCGATCGTCAGATATTCGCCGCGTGCGATAAGTTCTTGCCCAGATGGCTGTTTTGCGCTCGCAGCCACCTCGGGAAGCGAATGGGGATAGAAAAAGAACAGTCCGGCTCCAACTGCACCCACCACAGCCAGGGAGACCAGACCCAACAGAATTTTCATGGAATATTTCATTGTCCGGCTCCTAAGGCTCGTTCGTCTATTTCAGTCTCTTGCGCGGCGAAGCTGCTTTCCAATTCCGGAGGGCTCCAACCACGCTGGACCAGTTCATCGTATTTTTCGCGCCGTCCGAGCATCGCCTCCTGGATGACGCGCCCGATATCATTGAAGCCCGCGACAAAGAGCTCGTTGTCGGACACGCGCGTCGTTTCGTCGAGCAGCGTCCCCATTCGGGCGAGGCCCGCGAGATCCTGATGGACGAACACGCTCTTTCGCTTCTCAACCTCGTAGGGATGCATGCCCATTGTCCTGAGCGCGAGGCCCCCTGCCTCCACCGAGCTTCCGAAAAGCTCGCGAACAATGTGATCCGCGCCCGCGTCAACAAGCTGGTAATGATGCAACCGATCATAAGCGCGAGCGATAATTGTGATCCCAGGGTTCGCTCGGCGAGCCGCCTCGATGATCTGTATCGTGCGGTCTGGGTCGTCGATCGCGACCACAAGCAGGTCCGCCTTGGCGACGCCAGCCGAATGAAGCAGATCAGGACGCCCCGCATCGCCGAAATATGATTTCACTCCGAATTTACGAAGGTCATCGACCACGTCCGCACGGTAATCCAGGACAACGGGCACGAAACCGTTGGCCAGCAACATGCGATTCACGATCTGGCCAAAACGGCCAAGGCCCGCGACGATGACCTTTCCGCTGCCTGGCCTCTCGGGCTCTGTTGACGGTGTTTTTCGTCTCTCAATCCTTTCGGCCATATGGTCGAAGAGCATGAAAAGCCCAGGCGTGATTATCATTCCCAAGGCTATGACGAGCACCCCGATGGATGCAGAGGTTCCGGTTATCAGCCCCATGCTTTGACCGAGCGAGAGCAGGACAAATCCGAATTCGCTCGCCTGTGCCAACCCCAGTGCGAAGAGCCATCCGGCAGCATCCCGCAATCTGAAGAGACGACCGAGCGGAAAAAGGACCGCGAATTTAATGATTACGAGCACCGCAGTTGCGCCAAGCACGACATCCCAGTTGGCCACCATTACGGAAGGGTCGATCTTCGCGCCTATCGTCATAAAAAACAGGCCGAGAAGCAGACCTTTGAAAGGCTCGATATCGTTTTGAAGTTCGTGCTTGAATTCGCCATTCGCAAGAACGAGCCCGCCGAGAAAAGCGCCAAGCGCCGGAGACAATCCAACCAATGACATCAGCAGGGCAATCGCCACGACCACCAAAAGCGCAAACGCCGTGAAGATATCGCGAAGTCGGTCTCTAGCGATCGCGCGCATGATTGGACGTGAGAGATAGTGACCGCCGACAACAACCGCCGCCACTGCACCCAGCGTAAGAAGTGCGGCCGCCCAGCCTGGAAGAGTGGAGAGCCAGCCAGCCCCGCGGTCGGCTCCAGGCGTCTGGCCGCCGGGTGCCATCAGCGGAAGGCACGCGAGCATCGGAATGACGGCCAGGTCCTGGAACAGGAGAACCGCGAAACTCGCCTGGCCACCGTCCGAGTCCAGCATCCCTCTCTCCTCAAGGGTCTGCAATACGATCGCCGTCGATGAAAGGGCCGCTACAAAGCCAAACAGAACCGCCTGCTGCCATTCGATATGAAGGAAGACGCTGAGGACGGTGACCACCGCAACCGTCAAGACGACCTGCAAACCACCCAACCCAACGAGCTTTGCACGCAAGCGCCAGACCATCTTGGGATCGATTTCGAGGCCAATCAAGAAGAGCATCATCACGATGCCCAATTCCGAGATCTCTTCAAGATAGCCGGCGTTGGCTTCCGAAAGCTGCAAAACCGGGCTCATCAAAGCGCCGGCAACAATGTATCCGACAACGGAACCGAGACCGAGCCTACGGGAGACGATGACGGCGAGGACCGAGGAGGCCAGATAGGCAAAAGCAGGCAACAGCAAGCCGGACATCAGCTTATCTCCCGACGGCCAACGAACTCCGCAAGATCGCCGGCCGTAACCTCGTCCCGTCGCCCAAGCGCGCCGATGTCCAACGACGAGTCACGCAGGCCCTCCAGGAGCATTGGATAGGACTCGACATGAATTTTCGCGGAGGGGGAATCGACATGGTTGGCCGCATGCAGCACGAATGGCGGAAGAAAGGTCATTCCGCACAGTTCAATCGTCTGTCGTAGCGGCAGGATAAACATGGAAAACGGATGCTTGTTTCCGCCCTCATACGAATAGTCTCGAACACTGCCTCCCGTGGTTATGCAAGCGATCGCCAGCTTTCCGGCAAGTTTTTTCCCCTGTGGCCCGTGAGCAAAGCCGTACTCGAGAACCAGATCCTGCCATTGCTTCAGAAGAGCGGGCGTCGAGTACCAAAAGAGCGGGAACTGGAACACGATCACGTCGTGATCGATTAACCGCTTCTGCTCACGTTCGACGTCTATGTCGAACCGAGGGTATTCGGCGTAGATATCGACAAAGGTAACCCCCGCGACCTGCTGGGCGCGCCTCGCCATAGATAGATTGATACCGGTCGACCGTTGCGCCGGATGCGCAAACAGGACGAGAACTCGCGCCAAAGGTTTTTCCTCTTTTTTCGAAGCTGCTCGCGCGCGGTTCACGATCTGGAGGCGCGAATTATCCGGGCACAAGGATAGTGGCTCGCAACATCAAATATTGGATGATCCGGTTTCGATAAGCCGAGTGGTGTGATCGGAGGATCGATTTTGACAATCTTCGCGGAGATGTGCGTGCTACGCGGGGACGCAGCGAAGGAGTGAAGACTGTCTCTTAGACTCTGGCAACCTTGACCTTAAGTGACATCTTGCGACGGGAAATCGTGATGACGAACGAATATCCACCTTTGCCGCCATTGAGCACGGGTCTACGCCAACGGTGCCCGCGATGTGGGCAAGGCGCCACCTCTTCAATGCTTCCTGACGGGGGATTCGTACGAAGTGTGTGACCTTGATTACTCGTTTGCAGAGCCGGCGGGCGGCCCGGCCTTCTTTGTCATTTGCCTTGCGTGTGTCCCAAGTCCACTTCTCGCGGTGTGGCCTCTGGTTTCGTGCGAAGTTTCGGTGTGGACCAAGTGTCTATTACGGGGCCATTCATGCTATTGATATGCATGCCGCCATTGAGGCCGTTGAAGAGATGGCTGATCTGCAGCCCCTATTTCTATAAGGCTCAAGAAGGAAAGCTTGCCGGGCTCGATGAGCTGGAGGCGTGGGACTAATCCAAGTCTCGGTGTCTTTAAGATAAGACTGCATCGGAATTCTGGAAGGGCACTTAACAATTGGGGATCCCATGACCGTTCTGCACTTCGAAGGTTTCGAACTGGACGTTCAAAATCGTAAGCTGACGGCGGGCGGCCAACCACTTAGACTTGGTGGCCGAGCATTCGATCTTCTTGCCGTGCTCGCTCAACGTGCGGGTCAGGTGGTCAGCAAGGATGAGCTCCTGAGTGCGGTTTGGCCGACCACCGGGGTCGAAGAAGGTACGCTACGTGTTTCGCTGGTTTCGCTCCGCAAATCTTTGGGAGAGCGCGCTCGTGGCTTCATAGATAACGTGCCCGGCAAGGGGTACGTTTTCGTGCCACCGGTTCGGATCGACGGCGCTGCGTCCGTCACGACGAAGTCCAGCATGTCCTCAGCAGACCTTCCGCGCCTCGCGAACAAGGTCATCGGCCGTGATGAGTTCATCGAAACAACAACTGACCTTTTACAGCAGTCGCGCATCATTACCATCACGGGCACGGGAGGCATCGGAAAGACGTCCGCTGCCATCGCCATCGCAGAACGCTTCTTGGGCCGAAGAAGAGTGTTGTTCATCGATCTCGCCTCCTTGTCCGAAAACGCCAGCCTGATGCCGTCGCTCGCCAGTCAGCTCGGCCTGAGCGTCTACGGTTCGGAATTGCTCCAGGCTGTGGCGACAGAACTGCGAAAAACTCCGACACTTCTTGTTTTCGATAACTGTGAGCACGTCATCGATGCTGCAGCGGAAGCAGCAGAATCGATCCTTCTCGAAGTTCCGACGTCCTCGATTCTCGCGACAAGCAGAGAGCCACTCAGGATACAGCTCGAGCGCATCCGTCGCTTGCCGCCCCTCGCCGTCCCGCCAGAGGGCACAATCGCGGAGGACGCGCTAGGCTATGCGGCTTTGGACTTGTTTTACAGAATGGCTGGTCTCTTCAAAGACGAGCAGGACCTGAGACAACCCGAGATAATCGAATTGTCTGCCGACATTGTGCGAAAATTGGAGGGTATCCCGCTTGCCATTGAACTTGCGGCTTCGAGAACCCTCGACCTAGACATCAGGGAGCTGCATCGCTCCGTGGCAAGACCGCTTGCAGTTCTTCGTCGCGGAAGGCGAAATGCCCCCGCAAGACAACAAACCTTGCAGTCGGCGCTCGACTGGAGCTTCCAAACGTTATCTCCAGTTGAAAAGGAACTCCTGCTCCGGTTATCAACCTTTGCCGGACTTTTCAGCGCCGAGGACGCCCGCGCTGTCGCGGGCGACCATCTTTCCGATGACGAATTCTACGAAGCATTCGACGACCTCTTTCTCAAATCCCTCCTAAACGTCACTTCTGAGGGCGGAAGCTACAGGCTTCTCGTAACAACACGCCACTACGCCTCCGCGAAACTCGCATCATCGCCCCTCAAACGGGAGGCCCAACATGCACATGCCCGCCATTGCTCCGCGAGATTGAAAAAGTCAGAGGCGGATTGGACTAAACTTGAAACGGACGAGTGGCTGCGGCTGCATGGTGCCCTCATCCACGATTTGCGCATCGCCCTCGCCTGGGCATTTTCCGCCGATGGCGACGATGCCCTCGGAATTGAACTCACCGCCACCTCGAACATTATCTGGACGCAACTGGGATTTATGATCGAACAGCTGGTCGTGATCGAGACTGCGCTTGCCCGAGCGTCTGCCACGGAGGTACTTGATCCACGTCACGAGATGTACCTGCGGCTATCGCACGCAGGCACCATCTATCACATCAAAAGCTCCGAGCGAGATCCGCAAGCCCTTGCGGAATACCACAGAGCAATCCAGATCGCTAAAGACCTCGACGATCATATGGGCATACTTCGCGCGAGCGGCGGCATAACCGCGATCCACACAATGAATGGGGACTACATTGATGCGATCAACGTTGCGCGAAAGTTCGATGACCTTTGCGGTGAAAAACTGCCGAACGCCGTTAGTCGCATGCTCGCTCACAACCTTCATTACATAGGTGATTTCGAAGGTGCTATGCGACATGCCAACATAGCCCTCGAAATGGCGAAAGTCGGCGTTCGGGGAACAATGAATAATGGAGCAAGTTACGACCAAAGGCTCAGCGCTCTTTCAACTGTAGTCAAGACCTTATGGGTCCAGGGTGAACTAAGAGCGGCGATGCGGCAACTCGACACCGTCTTGGCCGAAGCAATTAACCTTGACCACGCGATCTCGACCTGCCTCTATCTTGCGGTCTCGGCCTGCCCCACCGCTTTTGGCATGAGGGAGGTCGGACCTGGTCGGAGCCTGCTCGGCCTCCTCATTGAAAAATCCGGCGATAATTCCCTGCTCCGTTGGCAGGAATGGGCTTTCACGTTCGAGCAGGTTTCCATGGCCCTCGCATCGGATGACAAGGAGCGCTTCAACAAGGCGCTAGCAAACGCCGGCGGTGCGAGGTTTGAGAACTGCCTGATCGTAGGCGGCCACCTCGCAGACCGTACGGCCATAGACCGGGCCCTATCGAAAAATGCCGGATGGTGTCGAGCAGAACTCTACCGCCTCAAGGGCCTGCTGCTCCTCGACGAAGACGTCGATGCCGCCCGGAAGCTTCTCATGGAAGGATATCTGATTTCCTCTCAGCAAGGCGCAAGGTTCTGGGAGCTTCGCTGCGCAGCCAGTATAGTGAAGTGTACCCCAATGGAGGGTCTCGGCGCTGCAAAAAGCCGCCTTGATCGAACGCTGGCAGGATTCGATGGAGAGCTTGCCACTGTGGACGTAGTGGAGGCAAGAGCGCTCCTCTAAGCTTCGCCACCCGAACCTGCCATATTTCTGCAGGGTACCTTTATCATGGAAAACAGCCGTCGACGCGCGTCGCGCCTGGTTGACCATCATGGAACAAATGCGGAAATCAGCTCGCCGATCGGCCGCAAAGTCCCGTCGAGGCGAACTACGGAACGCCGCTTCCCATTGTGCTCGGTCACGCGGTTGCGGGCATCGTTCGCGAAGTCAGGTCAAGTGCGACTGATATCAACAGAAAGACTTGGCCCGTGTTCGAACCGAAGCTCTGCATGACAGCCCCGATCAGTTTAGCCGCAATTACAAGCTTTCGTAGACAAGTTTCGTGAAAAAGTCCGGCGTGATCACGAACTGGCCCCACACGGCGTCAAACGCCGAGGTCGGCCGTTGAGCCTGCACCTCACCCAAACTCATGCCCTTGCTTTTACTCGCCGAGATCGACGCCCTGATGGCAACGAGCATTTCCAGGTAAACCTTTAGTTCATCGCGGTTGCCGACGGGCTTGGCATGTCCCGATACGACGAGCGTGTCAGCATCGCAGATATCGACGTTCCACCGTGCAGCCTCGATCATGCCGTCAATGCTACCTCCGGTAGACCTGTCGATGAACGGATAGATCCCGTTCCAGAAAGTGTCGCCCGTGTGAAGCACATTCGAATTCTGGAAAAATACCGAGAGATCACCATCCGTGTGCGCATTTCCGTAAAACCTCAGACTTACCCGATCTCCGTTGATATCCAACTCATGTGTGTCTGCCACGACGACCGAAGGCAGAGCCGGGATCGAGGAAGGGGAAAAGTCGAAATTCCAGTCCTCGACACGCTGTGCCGTACTCAAATGCTTGAGCGTCATTTCGTGCGCGATGATCTTCGCACCCTCCCGGCCTAGCCAATCGTTGCCGTCAGCGTGGTCGAAGTGCCAATGTGTATTTACCACGGCAGCAACCTCGGGGCTTCCCAAGGTAGTCAAGCTTTCCCTGATCTTGGCTTCCGATACGGCGATGCCCGCATCAACGAGGAACATTCCGTCGTCGCCGAAGCTGGCAAGCATATTGCCGCCTGAGCCCTCCAGAACCGTAAGCCTGCCGCGGACGGTGTGAAGCGAAACAGGAGACGAGGCCGCATAATCCCTCATTGCATTCACAATCCCGCGCGCTTTCGCGTAGGCCTGTGCGGGTGTCAGCATCGGACCGCCGCCGGCGCCGGAAGTCTCGGGGGCCACGCAGCAAAAGCAGAAGCCGCGATGGGAAAAGCGAGAAGCGTGCATTATTCCTGGTCCTCAAAAGTCTGGAAATCGAGTGCGTGAGGTGTTGACTACGGATGTTCGCCAGACCGATGGTTCCGGACAAACGACGCAATCACGTCGGCGCAGAAGTGCGGTTCCTGGTGGTGCGGTCCGTGCCCGGCCTGCGGCAGCGTCACCAGGTGAAGCGACTTCCAGTCGTGCACCAGTTCCAACCAGTTTTCGACCGGGCAAGCGATGTCGTGGTCTCCGGAAATCACCAATAGCGGCACCACGCCGGCCGCCAGCTTTCTCATGTGAGAGCCTTCGGGATCCGGGTAGATGGTCGACCTGTCCTTCGCCTCGCTGAGAAGTTTCATGAAGGTCGCCTCCGGGATCGCAGGAGAGCGGCCTGCCTTGCGTTCGGCGATGCGATCATGAGAACGCTTTGCGGCCGCCTTGCTGCTTTCGGATGCTGGTTCGAAAAACAGGATAAACTCGTCATCCAGGGTATTCACCGGATTCATGGCGGTCTTGATGAAAAGCGGCTCGCCGCTGACTTTCGGATGTCCCGGAGGAGCCGTTCCGATTAGGACCGCCTGCGAAACCTTGTCCGGATAGGTTGTCGCGAAAACCTGTGCAACAACCCCACCCAACGACCATCCCCCCATGACAACTTTGTCAAAGCCGAGGAAATCGATCAGGTCCCTTGCGTCCTTCGCAAGCGACGCGCGATCGTATGTCGGTGTCCCGGTCGATCCACCGAGTCCGGTATAATCGAAAATCACCACCGTGAAATTCTTCGTAAGCTCGTCAAGGAAGAGCGGATCCCAGGAGTCCATCGTTCCCCTGAACCGGACGGCGAGGACGATCGGCGGCCCCTCTCCGAATTGCCGATAGGCAAGCGTGCGACCTTCAAGGTTTGCGTATCTGGTTTCGACTGTCGAAGCATTGGCTGGGGTCATTATTAATCTCCGAATTATTTCTAGTTGCGCTTGGTCGGAGCGCCGACATTTGCAAAGAGCATGTTGAGACCTTCGGTAATCGTAGGATGGGCGAAAATCCCATCGCGCAATGCGGTGAAAGGCAATCCGCCTTGCATGGCCACCTGGACGACGCTCATCACGTCACCTGCGTTCACACCGAGCATGCTGAAACCAAGGATGATGTCGCTGTCGCGGGCGACGATGGCCTTCATGAATCCTTTGCGCAGCGACAGGGTTCTCGCACGCGGAATGACATCCATGGGGAGCTTGGCAACGCGGTAATCAACACCGTCCTTCGCCATATCGGTTTCGTTCTTGCCGATCCTTGCGAACTCGGGATCGATGAACACGCAGTATGGGATAGTACGATCTTTGGTGGTACGGTTTCCGCCGCTCATCGCGCTTTTGACGATCCGGTAGTCATCGAGCGAGGCATGGGTAAACATCGGCGTGCCGGCGACTTCGCCCATCGCCCAGACATCGGGAGCACTCGTGCGTAGTCGATCGTCGACCTTGACGAAACCGCGCTCGTCGACCTCAACCCCGGCAAGCTCCAACCCAATGTTGGCCGTGCTTGGCTTTCGACCCGACGCAACCAGGATATGCGAACCTTCGAACGATCGGCCATCGGCGCAATGCACCGTGACGCGATCGCCGGAGCGGCCCGAAACGGTCAGGTCGTAAGCGCTGAGAGCCACTTCCACGCCTTCCGAATCGAGGATTTTCAAGATTGCTTCGCTGACGTCGACATCTTCGCGCGGAGCAAGCCGCGGCCCGCGTTCAACGATAGTAACCTCGGCGCCGAGACGCCGAAATGCCTGCCCCAATTCCATTCCGATATAGCCACCGCCAATCACGATGAGGCGCGTGGGTAACTCTCCCAGTTTCAAAGCATCCACGTGCGTAATCGGGTCCGCGTCGGCAAGCCCTGGGACATCCGGAATGTCTGCAACGGTTCCGAGATTGATGAACACCTGATCGCCTGTTAGCGTCCGCACGCCGTTCTCGGTTTCAACCTGGATGGTCTTGGGCGCGACAAAGCGACCCCAGCCCAGAATCAGATTGAATCCGCTTGCATTGAAGCCCGCCTTGTTCGTCGCGACCATCTCCGCGACCACCCTCGCCGTGCGATCTCTCACCAAATCGATGCTGTGGCGAACGCTGTCGACAGTAATTCCGAACTCGGCCGTATTCTTGATCGTGTGTGCGACCTCGGCGCTGCGAATGAGGGTCTTGCTGGGGATGCAAGCGACGTTGATGCAAGAGCCGCCGATCATGCCAGCTTCTACAACCGCAACTTTCTTCCCTGCCTTGGCCTGCTCCATCGCCAGCGTCTTGCCCGCCTTACCGCCACCAAAGATAAGGAAGTCGAATTTTTCAATATCGTTCATTGCTGCCTCGCGGTTTCGATTTCGCAGCATGGAACCACGCCTGGGCATCCCGATATTGTAAGATGCGGCCGCTCGAAAACCTGCGGGGGAGCCGGATTGTCAAAGATCTGTGGGCTCTTCCAAGCCTACCCTGACTATAGATTTTGCCGAGGCGGCAACCGAACAGGAGGCTATTTCGATGACCAACGGCTTAAACATGCCTGAGACAACCGGATTCATATCTATCGACGGCATCAAGGTGCGAACTGTGAGCACTAAAGACGCTCAAGGCATTCCCGTATTGCTTACGGCCCCTTGGCCCGAAAGCATCTTCGCATTCAATCTCGTGTGGCCGCGTATCAGCGAGCTCGGACCATTGACTGCAGTTGATCTCCTGGGCTTTGGCATGTCTGAGGGCCGGTCGGACCTGATGTCGCCCCACGCCATGGGGGATTTCCTCATCCGCATCATGGACGCCCTCGATATCGAACGGGCGCACGTGGTGGCGCCTGACGTCGGCACGCTCGCCGTGCTTTACGCCGCCAGTCGCCATGTGGAGCGCTTCGAGAGCATTGTGGGCGGTAGCGGTGGAACAAGCGAACAGCTTTTTGGAGAGTCCCTGCGTCAGATCATGACGTCGTCAAAGAGTGACTTCGCTGATTTCGATGGTGGTAAACGTGTCTATGAGTTGGTGAAGAGCACCGCGCGCGTTTCAATTCCAGAAACCATCCTGGAGGACTACAGGAACTCTTCCGACGGCCAACGGTGGAACGAAGCGGCCGACTTCGTCCGAGCCTATAAGCAAGACCTTCCGATCCTCGCCGGCCTGCTGCCGTCGCTCCAAACACCGACGCTCGTCATCTCAGGCAAAGATGACCCCATCGTCCCGCCCGCCAACGGGCAGTTTCTTGCAGACCGACTTCCACACTGCCGCGCCGAAGTCATCGACGCCGGCCACTTCGTCTGGGAAGACGCAGCAGAGACATACGCCGAGTTGATTTCAGAGTGGATTTCCGGCGGCTACAAAAGAGTTTGATGCTGTTATGCGAACATGCGCAGGCCTTCGCGAACGTGTACTCGCCGGCCTGCGCTCATAGCCCCGATAATGCGGTGTCACGGAGCTGCGGGACAGCTTCGTGACTGACGGAGGCTTCCCTTAACTGCGGCCTCGACGAAATCTCCTTGAGCAGCCCCCCGACCCCCATCCTGGCAATCGTCCCGCTGTCAATGCGGTCGCCCGCAAGCGTCCTGTCCAGCACCCAATCAAGACCGTTCAAGGACGGACTGCGTGCGCAGCCCGGTGCTCCGATCACGGGAATATCCGCAATCGCACCGATGACTATCAGGTTACCCGGATCTACAGGCATCCCCACTCGCTCCACCTTTCCACCTGCTTCACGGATAGCAGCAGGAATGACATCGTTTGCGTCTGCAACGGCCGACGCCCCGAAAACGATGACCAGATGATTGGATCCCGCCCTTCGATCGGCTTCTTCCCTCAGGACGTCGGCCAGTGCGTTTATATCGTGTTCCGAATATAGCTCCGACACGAGCGTCGAGCCTCGCTCCATCAGCCTGGCTGCGGTTATTCGCGCGGTCTTCTCGACTGTCTTCGCGCCAAGTGACGGTAGAGTGGTTGAGATGAGCGTAACGGCTCGGGATTCAAACGGCCATACGGATATTGGTGGCCGCGTGGAAGCCACCAACCTCGCTGTCTCGACCGTCCGATATCCGACTGCAAGCGGAATGATCTTCAGGGTGCCGACGAGCTCTCCCTCGACTACCCGGCTGCGGTCAGCCAGACAGGCAAACGTGACCGCTTGATTGATGCTATTGAACGAATTGATCAAGTCTCGCTCGGCGATAAACAGGCCATCGGCTTTGGCGTAGAAATTTACCCTTCCACCCACGGCTGACTTCGAAAAAACTCCCTCTTTGGCAAAAGGAGCGCCGAGGATATCGGCGGCTGTGACCTCGTCGATCTCGTGTTCTTCGAACCGATGGGCAAGTACGCTGGAAATTCCGTGCGAAAGGAAGAATGCCACATCTTCGAGGGACAAGGTGTGCCCTTTGGAGAAGGTCCTGCCTCCGACCGCAAGACGGTGTCCGAGCATCATCCCGGTAGCTATTTCTGTCTCAAACTTGCCGAACATATCGTCTTTCCCGCCTCATACCTGGACCGTCGATGGGCGATAATCTCAGCCAGGATGGCGACGGCGATTTCACCCGGCTCCCTTGCGCCGATATCAAGACCGATCGGGCCCCGAATGCGCTCCAGGACAGACTGTTCGAAACCAGCCGCTCGCAGGCGCTCCAACCTTGCAAGATGAGTTCTCGAGCTACCGAGAGCCCCGATATAGAAGGTTCCGGCCCTTAGAGCTTGCTTGACCGCTGGATCGTCGATTTTCGGGTCGTGGGTAAGAGCGACCATCGCGGTGTTCGCGTCGACAGATATCTCCTCGAAAGCCTCATCGGGCCACACCGGAAGCAAGATGATGCCGGGAAAGCGATCTTCGGTTGCGAAAGCTTCTCTCGGATCGACAACGATGGTCTCCATCCCGGCCTGGCTGGCCATAGGGGCCAGCGCCTGCGCGATATGGACTGCACCGATGATCATGAGCCGGATCGCGGGAAGATGCACATTCAGGAAATATGGAATACCGTCAATCTCCGTACGATAGGAAAGACCGCCAGCCAGGGCTTGGCGTGCTGCATCGGCGACCGCGCTGTCGATGCCATCGATAGCCGTTAAGAGTTCCTGGCTTCCAGTGGCGAGATTGATGATCTCGACCACCGGGATTCGACGGGCTTTCGCCGAGTTGAGGGCGGTAACGAGACTGAGGTCCATTAGCTCAGCCTCGATACAAAGACGGAGATGATGCCGCCGCACGAGAGGCCAACACGCCAAGCTGTTTCGTTCGCAACGCCGAATTCGATGAGCCTGGCTTCGCCGCTGCTGATCACGTCCAGTGCTTCAGTGACGACAGCGCCCTCGACGCACCCGCCTGAAACCGATCCTTCGAAGTTACCCTGGTCATCGACGACTAATCTGCTGCCGACCGGTCGGGGTGATGAGCCCCATGTGCTTACGACGGTTGCAATAGCCACTTCTTTCCCGGAACGGTGCCATATTTCGGCGGTTTCCAATGGATCCAATTGCCTGTTCCTTATTCAAGAATTTTGACCATGGAACACCCTCAGGCCGACGCTGAGTGGATTGCTTCGCGGATCCGGACGTATGTGGCGCATCTGCAGATGTTGCCTGCCATGGCCTCATCTATCTCAGCGTCGGTCGGCTTCGGATTGACAGTGAGCAGGGACGTCGCCGACATTATCTGTCCAGACTGACAGTAGCCGCACTGAACGACTTCCTTGTCGAGCCAGGCGGCCTGGACTTTCGCCCCGATTTCCGTTTCGCCGACGCCTTCGATCGTTGTGATTTTCTGGCCGTCAATCATGTCCATCGTCGTCTGACACGCTCGGACAGCCATACCGTCAACGTGGACAGTACAGGCGCCGCACTGGGCAATGCCGCATCCGTATTTGGTGCCTGTCATTCCGAGGATGTCACGAAGCACCCAAAGAAGTGGCATGTCGTCCGGGGCATCGACCTGGTGGGTTACGCCATTGATAACGAGGCTTTTCATGTTTCTGCTCCTCTAGTGCCGGATTATTGGACAGTGAGTGTTTTCAGGTAGGCGATAACATCGGCGCGATCCTGGTCCTTGGGGATCGAGATGGTCATTCGGGTGCCCTTAACGACGCCCGAAGGCGACTTGAGGAATGCGTCCAGCGCTCGCTCGTCCCATGTCACGCCCGAAGACTTCATTGCGGCCGAATAGCTATAACCTTCAGCTGTTCCGGCGGTCCGCCCAACCACACCAAGGAGCCCCGGCCCCACCCTGTTCTGTTCGCTCGCGGTGTGGCAGGCACTGCAACGTGCGAAAAGTTTCAGGCCCTTTTCCGGGTCGCCATCGGCCCGAGCAGTCGAATCCGGGAGCGCGATCGCTACCCAGCCGAGGGTCAAAAGACAGAGATATTTCCTCACAGTATCCTCCGTTGAAAATGCAGTGACCCGGCGAAGCTGGATTGCTCCACCGGGCGTTTACGAACACGCGCCATCATGCTGCATGCATGAACCTGGAGATCTGATGCTGCGTGAGATCGCACCGATGAACGCCACCTCTTCCCGATCAACCTCGTCACCGCGAGGAAAAGGCCGCCCGAAATCATGTTTCGACCAGGTGCCATGGCCTTACATCGCCATCACGCGTTCAGACGACTGTGCGAGCCTTGACCATGGCTGCGACGCAACCGGGACAGCCGATCCACTGGCATGGCGTCGCCGCCAATTGAGGGGGGTCACCCCGACCAGTCGTTTGAATACCTTCGAAAGATGAGCCTGGTCGCTAAGCCCGCAGGCCTGCGCAATCTGACTGAGCGGCTCGTCGGTAGAGGTGATAAGGTATTTGGCCGCTTCGATCCGCCGCGCGAGGACGTAGTCGTAGGGCGACTTGCCGAACGAAACTTTGAAGCCCTTGGAAAAACGGCTCGCGCTAAGCCGAACCTGAGCCCCGAGCTCCTGCACCCTTATGCAGCTTTCGACATTGTCGTCGATGTAGCGCATAATCTTGTTTTTCTGCCATTCGGCCAGACCTGCAACCGTCCTGCCGCGAGGAAACGTTGGCGTCCTCGTCGGAGCTAGTGCTGGTGTCGGGAAATGCGCCGTAAGGCCATGCGGGTTCAAACTCCACACCACGACCTGATTATTTGCGGGACGCAGTTGAGCGGATGAAACTTGGTTTGGCATTGGCGTAACTCGTTGCTTCGGATGCCCTTGAACCTAGTCTGGGCATTCGGCGCTAAGCGAGTTAAGCGATGTTAAGTCTGATTAGCAGTGTTACGGATTGTGTGTTTGTGGGGTGCTGCCCAATCTTACAATACGGGTATTGGCTCTTCGCGTATCCGGGCTCGATGGGCGAAGTTCGCAGTACGCTTCGTTGCCGTTGTTCTGAAGGAAATGTCAGTGCCAGAATTGCCCGACGACATCCTACGTCCGCTCGCAGGCCGAGTGGCGCTGCTAACAAACGCCGATAAGGGCGTAGGACGGGCTACGGCGAGGCTGCTCGCTATAGCCGGAGCCGACTTGGCCCTAACGGTCGATGCTAGCGAATTCTCCTCGGATTTCATCACCGAACTTCAGCGGTTCGGCAACCGCGTCATCACCTTCGATTGGCCCAACGATGGATCGGGAGTCGAGTGCGCGCGACTCGCGCGGGGTGTGATCTCTGCGATGGGTCGGATAGACGTCCTGATTGCTAACGCACATCATCGCGCCCACTGGCAGATCGATGACGTGGACATGGATGAGGACGCGCTTGAAGCACAGTATTCGGGAACCGTGATGGCTATCGCAGCTCTGGTTCGGGCCTCCGTCCGGTTTATGGGAAACGGGGGACGAATAATCGCACTCAGTGCCAGCCTCGCGGACAGGGTAGGCGCTCCCGGTTTGGCAGACTACGCGGCAACCCGAGCAGCCATCACGGCTTTCTGTCGCGGCGCGGCCCACGACCTTGGGCCGCGGGGGATCAATGTCAACGTGGTCCAGATCGGGTCGATCCAGACCGAGCTCTCCGAGGCATCGAGCGAAATGCTCGAGGCGGAGAAACAGTCTAACGTCCTCAAGCGCCTGGGAAAGCCTGAAGAGGTCGCCCAAGCAATCCTTTTCCTCGCCGGTCCAAATTCCTCTTTCATCACCGGAAGCGTTCTGAACGTTGATGGTGGATACAACGCATAAAGAGAATCCGACAGTTCATTCGCTCAATGGTTCGTTGCATAAACTGACCGGTTGGTCTATCTCCGCAATAAGACCAAAGGCGAGCCTGACGTGGGACAAGACCGCTTACAAATTTTTCCTCTCGGAGCTTTGTGCGCCGTGCCTACACAGGCGACTGTGCCCCTGTTCGGCTGTCCTGGCAATCGAGCCTCATCATCTGCGCGTCAGCCCAGCTCTAACCCGGCCGGATATCGTCAATGACCGTACTGAGGTTTGGACGATTTGAGTTGGATACCGCCCAGCGGAAGCTGACCGAATCCGGCAACGTGCTTCAGCTTGGCGGTAAGGCATTCGACATATTAGCCGTACTTGCAACATCGGCGGGGGAAGTGGTCAGCAAGGAAACCTTGCTCGCAGCGGTATGGCCGGATACGACCGTAGAAGAGGGCGCGCTGCGCGTGCACCTGGTCACACTTCGAAAGCTTCTGGGTGATCGGACTAGCGGAAGATACATCGAGAACGTACCGGGTAGAGGTTACGTTTTCGTCATGCCCGTGGAGGGTTCCGGGGTCGGGTCCGTCAATCAGGCTCCTGCCAAACCGCAGGTTCTGCAGCAGAGCTTTCCGCGACTGACCGAACGCCTCATTGGTCGAGACGACTTCGTGGCAGAGACCGCGCAAATGCTCTCGACCAATCGTCTGGTAACGATTTCGGGCGCAGGCGGTGTTGGCAAGACGTCCGTCGCGCTGGCCGCTGCCGAAATCATAAGTGCTGCTCGCGAGGTCTTGTTTGTCGATCTCGCCTCGTTAAGTGACGAAAAGCAGATCGCTCCGACTGTGGCGAGCCTGCTCGGACTAAGTGTTGTCATCGACAACGCGGAGCATGCCGTCCTTGAAGCATTGGCCGAACGAAACCTCCTTCTTTTGCTCGACAATTGCGAGCACGTCATTTCCAAAGCGGCTTTCATCGTCGAGGACATTTTGGCGGCCGCGAAGCAGGTGACCGTGCTTGCCACAAGCCGCGAGCCCTTGCGCATTGCCGGGGAAAGGATACGACAGCTACCTTCCCTTCCTGTACCCCCGGAAGACAGCCCCCAATCCTCGCTACTGAAATATCCTGCGGTCGAGCTTTTCGTTGACCGGGTTATGTTGTCGTCCGAACTGGAGGACTTCAACAATCCCGAAACGCTTGCAGCGGCTGCATCTATCGTCCGGCGTCTCGACGGCATCCCTCTGGCTATCGAACTTGCCGCGTCCGGCGTCGCCAACCTCGGACTTGCCCATCTCGTCAGCTCGTTGAGCGACCCGCTCGCGGTTCTGCGACGGGGACGGCGAACAGCGCCTCCAAGGCAGCAAACGCTGAGAGCGACGCTCGATTGGAGCTTTGATGGCCTGACGGACAAGGAACGCCTTCTGTTCGAATATTGCGCGATGTTCGCCAGCGCTTTTTCGACCGAAGCCGCCCAGACGCTCTGTGCGGGCGTAATGCCGGAGGAGGATTTCTACGAGGCTTTTGATGGCCTGTTCCTGAAGTCGCTGTTTTCGGTGAGCGGTGGCGACGGGAAATATCGACTTCTCCAAACAACAAGAAGCTACGCTCTGGACAAGGTCAGGAGAGGAGATCAAGCAAGGCTGCTTCATGCGGCCCACGCGGACTATTGCGAAAAGGCGCTTGCTAACGCCGCTCGTGACTGGCCGACGCTGGCGACCGCTGACTGGATGCGGCTGTATTCAGATCTGATCCACGATATCCGAAGTGCGATCCATTGGTCATTCGAGTCAATTGAAACGGCCGAGTCGGGAATGCGCCTTGCTGCCAATTCCAAGATTCTCTGGGTTCAACTTGGATTGATGAACGAGCAGATACAGGTCCTCGACGAAGCCTTGAAACGCGTCCCCGGATCTGCGCACGAGGGAACGGAAACGGAGCTCGACCTCCGGATTTCCAAAGGAAGCGCGCTGTACCACGTTCAGGGATACTCGAAAGACGGCGATGCCCTATACGAAATTGACCGCGGAATCGAAATAGCGGAAGCAGTCGGCAATCTAGGCAAGTGTATCCAGGCAAATGCGGCAAGAACGGCCATCCTGTGCTCGCATGGCAGATACCAGGACGCAATCGATGCCGCGCTTGCGCTACGGGACAAGAACCCACAGGTGTCATCGCATGTGTTTAGCGCGATGCTTGGGCACAATTACTTCTTCAACGGGGAGCTCTCTCGCGCGCGCAAGGAAATCGAGGGTTCGCTAGACGATGGCAGCGGGTCGATCAGGAGGACCTCGAATGCCGGACTTGGTTTCGACCAGCGAATCTCGGGCCTGGCGGTCCTGGTGTTCGTAGAATTCCTCGAAGGCAACATGGTCACCGCCATGGATCTCCTCAAGGAGTCGGTACGGGAAGCGGAGGATCTGGGTTACTCGATCGCTTCGTGCCTTCTTCTGATGCTGAGCGCGTTTCCGATGGCTTCGCTTGTGGGACGACATAGCGAGGCAAGTGAATACCTCGACAAAGCAGAAGGCCTGGCGAAACAACAACGACTGATCCGTTGGCAACAGTGGATTTCGTCCTATCGGAATGGGCTGTTTGGCGATGACAATCACGGCGGCCTCGAAAAGGAGCTCTCAGGCGCGGCGGCACTGAGGCTGGAATACTTCGTGGTCATTGCCGGCGAGCGCGCTCGTAAAACCCACATCGAGCGCGCCCTCCAGGGTGATGCGGGTTGGTGCCGTCCGGAGTTGCTTCGCTTGTTGGCAATCGCGGAGTTTCCGACAAATCCAGAGCTCGCGAGGAAGATTGCCGCGGACGCGGTAGCGCTCTCGCGCAAGATGGTGGCGACGTTCTGGGAATTACGTTGTCTGATGGCCGCGTACGAGCTCTCGTCGCGCTCCGATCAACCCGGTATCATCGATGACATCGAGGCGGTAATCGGCAAATTCGAACCAGGAAGCAAGACTATCGATCTCGAAGCGGCGACGGACCTGATACGTTTGGCTCCTTGCCGCAATGGTCTGACGTTGGAGAGCGATTCCGCCTCCTAGTTCGATCCCGACTGCGACCGGGGCGCTATCCATAACCCAACTTAACACTGATTAACTCGCGTAACGGGACATTAATCGGCACTTTCCTCCACACCAACATGGTCGTGATGACAAGGAAAGGATGCCTGATGTCCGTCAAACTCGAGGAAGCCGAAACAAGATATGTCGAGGCCCACGGAGTTCGCTATGCGTACCGTCGGCTAGGCCGTGAGACTGGAACCCCGCTGGTTCTCTTGCAGCATTTCACCGGAACGATGGACTCATGGGATCCGGCTGTAGTGAACGCTCTTGCGGTGGATCGACCCGTAATTGTTTTCAACAACGCAGGGGTCGGAACATCCGGGGGCAAAACGCCCGATACCGTTGACCAGATGACGACGGATGCTGAGAGCTTCATAGCCGCCCTCGGTTATGACAAGGTTGATCTTCTCGGCTTCTCCCTCGGTGGGTTCATCGCACAGCTTATGGCTGCTCGCCCAGCCGTCAAGGTCCGCAAGATCGTACTCGCGGGCACCGCGCCCAAGGGTGGCGAAGAGCACCTGATGCAGGTCGTCGAGGAGGCATTCGCGCGAAATGCCGAGGACGTCCGCCTTCCCCTCTTCTTCACTCCATCGGAACCAAGCCAGGCTGCTGGACAGGCATTCGTCAATCGCGCCGCTGTTCGCACACATCAGCGCGATCCGGAGAGCCCGGATTCCGTCAGCAATCCGCAGGCAGCCTCCATCATCGGATGGTGCGCGGACAAAGACCCTGCCCATAAGTCGTTGAAGGCGATCACACAGCCGACGCTCATCGTACACGGCAGCGACGACACGATGTTCCCCTCCATCAACGCGTACGAGATGTTCAAGAACATGCCGAACGCCACACTCGTTTTATATCCGGACTCTGGTCACGGCGCGCTTTTCCAATATCCCGATACGTTCGTCGCCCACGTCCAGCACTTCCTGAACAGCTAAACAACGCAACCACGGAGACGAAAATGCCTTCCCTCGTCGAGAAAATCATTGCCGCCCATGGCGGCCTGGAAAACTGGAAAAAATACACACGCCTCACGGCGCACCTCAAACAAGGCGGCGTCTTGTGGCCGCTGAAGGGGCATTCCGGCCAGCTTGACGTAACCAACGTCTCGGTCGGCCTCGGCGAGGAGTGGGCTTCCCATGACCCCTTCAGCGCCGAAGGAAAAGTGACGCGGTTTGAGCCGGGTCTGGTCCAGATCAAGGATGCACATGGTAAGGTCCTCGAAGAGCTCAAGGATCCTCGCTCGTCGTTCGCCGGCCACACGCTGGAAACTCCCTGGTCCGACCCGCAGCTCGCCTATTTCGCGGGCATCGCCATGTGGACGTACCTTAACATGCCCTTCCTTCTAACCGCGCCGGGCGTTCAAGCGGAGGAGATCGGCGAGTGGACTGAAAATGGGGAGACTTGGCAGCGTTTGAAGGTCACTTTCCCCGCCAACATTGCTACACACAGCACCGTTCAGACCCTCTACGTCGACGACGCCGGCCTCCTCAAGCGGCATGACTACGACGTCGAGATTGCCGGAAACACGCCTGGTGCTCACTACATCGGCGGCTACAAGGAAGTTCAGGGACTGATGTTCCCGACCGAACGACGCATTTTCCCCAGACAGCCGGACGGCAATTCAATGCCGGAACCGCTCGTCGTATCGATCGATCTTTCGGACATCCATCTTTCGTGAGGTAGCGGGCGCGCGGGCAACCACCCGCGCGCTATGCCGCTTGCAGGGCTCGTTGCCCCGCTTTCCAGGCCAAAATTGCCTGGAATCCTACCGAATAGACCCGAAATGTTGACTGGTTGCGCTCATGAAAGAGTTTACAAAAAACGTGTTGCCGCACGTTCCGGCCTTTCGAAGGTTCGCAAGAGGGCACGCAGCAGACATTGGGTCGGCCGATGCACTTGTGATGATCGCATTGAAAACGCTGAAAGCACGTTGGATGTTCCTCGGTTTCGGTGGCCTCAAGATCGAAGGCTACGGCCTGATCCATAGTCTAGCAGACGACAATGCCGCGATCTCCGACGACGCTGACAGCGAACCGATCCCGGAGAATGACACCGGGATCGCGTGCGCCCTGAGAAGATTGACGACACTCGACCGGAGCATGATCCTGCTCACGTCAGTCGAACAGCTGACTTTCCAGGAAGTCGGGAGCGCCTTGGGCATACCTGACAGCTTCGTAATCAACGAACTCCCTCTCGCGAGAGAGCGATTGAGGGAGTTCGTCGAGATTCCGCTGCGGGCGAGCGCGCGCAGAGGCGCGCATCTCAGGAGCATCAAATAATATGCCGGCCATCACCGAAATCGAGATCCAGCTCTACATCGACCACTGCCTTCCCGAGGAGCGCAAGCACGCCGTCAAAGAATACCTGTATGATGACCTGACGGCCGCACAACGGGTCGGGGCATACGAGCGCCACGCCGATGCGCTCAGGAGAGCACTCTTTCCTGTCGCCGAAATGCCACTTCCTTCGATCTTCGAGCCAGGCGCGCTCGAGACGGAATTGTCGCTGTCGCCTTTGAGGCATCTCAACTCGATCGCCGGCGCAATCCTCGCCGCCCTCATCGCCTACGTTGAATGGGGATGGTGGCGAGTGCTCGAAGAGCAGATAGCCCATTTTCTGATACGCTAGCACAGGGAGTGTACGAAGTCCGTTTCGCGTGCTCCATCGGGCTCGGATTTCGTTTCTCAACAAGAGACGCCTGCTGTCGAGGATAAATGCGTTTCCGCTGGTGGCCTTTACTGTGCCTGCGCTTGCTTCCGTCAAACCGTGACGTCGAGAAACTTCAGCGCCTGATGTATTTGGCTGACGACCGCGGCACCCTCGCCCACTGCTGCCGCTACTCTTTTGGTCGAGCCGGCGCGCACATCTCCGATTGCGAAGATGTTGGGTATGCTCGTCTCCAGAGCGAACGATTGCCGCCCGAGGAAAGACGAGACGTCTTCATCAAACCCTCTGCCTGTAAGCACAAAGCCGTTGTTGTCCGTGTCTATTTTCCCGCCGGTCCAACTCGTATTCGGATCGGCTCCGGCGAACAGGAAGAGGTGGCCGAAATCACAGGCTCTCGTCTGCATCGATTTCTTATGCTGCAGGATGCCTGAGACATTTGGTCCATCGTCCCCGCTGACCGAGACCAGTTCGCAACCCAGATGTATTTCGACGTTGGGCAACGCCGCAATCCGTTCGATGAGATATGATGACATCGTCTCGGAGAGGTCGCGGCGAACGATCATGTGCAGCCGCTTGACGCGTGGGGCGAGGAAAACTACGGCCTGGCCCGCTGAATTTCCGCCCCCGATAAGGGCAACGTCCGAGTTCTCGCAAAGCTTGGCCTCAAGCGCGGAGGCCCAGTACGAAACAGCGGTGTCCTGTATCCTTTGCAAACCACCGATCTCGGGCGTGCGATACCGCGCACCGGAGGCAATCACGAGCGACTTCGCACGAATTGACTGCCCGTCCTCGAGTTTCAAGGATATGGGTGCCGACCGTGCACGAGATATTTCCGGGGCCGTCAGTTCCCTGACCTTTAGCGGCAACGCAACCTCTACCCCGAATTTGAGCGCCTGACTGAAGGCCCGCCCCGCAAGTGCTGCTCCAGAAATTCCGGTCGGGAAACCGAGATAGTTCTCGATACGGGATGAACTGCCCGCCTGCCCGCCGATCGCGCGCTGGTCGATAACAATCGACCGCAGACCTTCGGAGGCCGCATAGACCGAGGTGGCCAGACCTGCAGGCCCCGCTCCCACGATCGCAACGTCGTAAAGGATCTCCGGATCGAGTTCAGGCGTGATACCGAGACATGTCGCTGCCTCTCCCACGGTCGGGTTTCTGAGCACCGTGCCGCTTGGGCAGATCATCAATGGCAGTTCAACCGCCGTTATTCCGAGTCGCTCAACGAGAACGAGCCCATCCTCATCCGACCCGGCATCGAGCACCGTGTGGGGATATCCGTTGCTGGTGAGAAAGCCCTGAAGGCGCATAAGCGAAGGATCAGCTGACGTCCCGACCAGGATCGAGCCGCCTACGCCGGCATCAAGGTAGGCGACGCGCCTTAGGATGTAAGCGCGCATGACAGTCTCGCCGACTTCCGCGGACCCGATGATGAGTGCGCGAAGGTGCGGCGCATCGAAAGCGATAGCCACGCATCCGTCAGGTCCACCCTTAAGTCCTGATAGTGACGGGCGGCCGGATAGCTGGTTTATCTCGCCTGAGATCTGACCTGTCTTGTGTGCGGCGACATCCTGATCGCCGCGAAAACTGTCATGCCGAAACGCATCGATCTGCCCCTCGAGAACCAGAAAGGCTGGCGCGTTCCGCTCGCCGACAGGAAATATCTCCTGGCCGGGCTCGAATGAAAGCGGCCCAGCGCTGGCGAATCTGCGGGCCGTCTCGACCTGCAAAGGCGTCAGTGTTGGAAATCTCTGATAGTCGCGGGAACCGCTATCCATGGTCCGTTCCTTTTGTCTGCACGCAGTGAGGCCGCGCACGAGGTACCAGGCCCTTGAAAGCGCTCGACCAACATTTCAAGCCCGGGACGCGCCCAGGCTTTTCTTCACTCCATCTTGCCGGACGCCGGAGGATCGCTCGCCGGGAAGCTTTCCTGGAGTGCTTCATCGAGAAGCACATCTGCAGGGGATGCAGGCGCGTGTCCCACTACGAGGGTGATATCCGATAACTCCGGCAGAGTTTCGATACCGTCCCGAACAGGCTCTTCGCTGATCTCAAACTTCATGTTCATCGTTTCCGAGCTCCTTTGACCTCAGACGTTTTCTAACAATCACCCGAGAATCGATATTGGACGATCGGGTTCCGCTGGGGAGGACCGATCTTACAATCGTTTCTTGCTCGCCTCCGGCAGTCTTTTCGAGTGTGCCGCACCGACGTTGACCTGCGATGCGCATTTCCGCAACACCACAGGGGGCTTTGATGAAGTACCGCTCGATTCCATTTTCACTTTGGCTCCTCGCTTGCAGCGTCGCTTTGACCTCGGTCGGAGTTGCACAGGAAACAAGTCCCGCGCCCCAGGTCGTCGTGGCCAAGCCAGTGCTGCGCGATGTCGTAGACCGCGATGAATTCATCGGCCGCTTCCAGGCTGCTGAGGAAGTTCAAATCCGGGCGCGCGTTGGCGGCTACTTGCAGGCGATCAACTTCAGGGATGGTCAGCTCGTCAAGGAGGGTGATCAGCTCTTCGAGATAGACCAGCGCCCATTCTTGACGGCACTGAACCAGGCGCGAGCCAACCTCGCTGTTGCCACTGCAGGCCTCACTTATGCGCAGGCGCAATTCGATCGCGTCAATTCTCTGGTGAAATCCGGAAGCCAGACGATATCTACCCTCGACGACCGTCGCCGTGAACTGGATTCAGCACAAGCGAATGTCCAGGGCGCACAGGCGACACTCGATCGTGCGAACCTCGACCTCACATATAGCCGGATCACCGCACCGCTCGATGGCCGTATCGACCGTCATCAGATTTCGGTGGGCAATCTCGTCCAGGCCGACCAGACGGTACTGACCTCGATCGTCATGTTGGATCCGATCGATTTCTATTTCGACATCGACGAGCGCAGGCTCCTGAGCTATGCCGAGACGGCCCGCAAGAACGGTGAAGTCCTGCAGAGTGGCGGCGGCGGATTGAAAGTCTCCGTCACCCTTGGCGACCGGGCCCGCACCAAATTCGAAGGGACCCTGGACTTCGCCGAAAACCGGGTCGATCCCCAGACAGGCACTCTTCGCGCCCGCGCCCGGTTCGCAAATCCGGACTTCGCGTTGCAGCCAGGGCTATTCGGCCGCGTCGAGCTCGAGGGGTCGAACTCCTATCAGGCAGTCCTTATCCCGGACGAGGCTATCAGCTCGGACCAGGACGAGCGCGTCGTCTTCGTTGTCGGGAAGGACAATACGGTCAGCACGAAGGCCATCCGGCCCGGCCCGCGGATATTCGGGTACCGGGTCGTTCGTAGCGGCCTTGACGGAAGCGAATCCATTATCGTGAGAGGCGTCGTGCGTGTGCGCCCCGGCATGAAGGTCGATCCCAAGGAAACAACGCTGCCTTCGGAAAACAAGGACCCCGTTGCCTCTGCACCGGAAAACGCATCTGCATCGGAGGCTGGCCAATGAGGTTCGCCCACTTCTTCATTTCCCGTCCGATCTTCGCTTGCGTCATCTCGCTTGTTCTGATGATTGTCGGAACGATCGCCTATTTCGAGCTTCCGGTCTCACAATATCCCGAGATCGCGCCTCCGACGATCGTCGTAAGGACCTCGTATCCTGGAGCCGACTCTCAGACGATTGCTGACACCGTATCGACGCCGATCGAGCAAGAGGTGAATGGCGTCGAGGGCATGCTTTATATGTCTTCCTATTCGAGCGCAGACGGTGCAATGACGCTTACGATCACGTTCGCCCTGGGAACCGACCTCGATAAAGCTCAGGTTCTCGTGCAGAACCGTGTGGCAGTCGCTCTTCCCCGATTGCCCCAGGAAGTGCAGCGCCTCGGAGTCACCACGACCAAAAGCTCGCCCGACCTCCTCATGGTCGTGCATCTGCTCTCGCCGAATGGCCGATACGACCAGCTATATACGTCCAACTACGCGCGAAACCGCGTCAGGGATGTGCTCGTCCGCCTGCAGGGCGTTGGCGACATCCAGATTTTTGGGGAGCGGCAATATTCCATGCGCATCTGGCTCGATCCGGAGAAGCTGTCTTCATATGGAATGACCGCAACCGACGTCGTGAACGCTCTGCGCGATCAGAACGTCCAGGTTTCCGGCGGCTCGATCGGGGCGCCGCCCACAGCAAGGGAGAACCCGTTCCAATACACCGTGCGCACAGACGGTCGCTTCCAGGATGCCCGACAGTTCCGCTACGTCATCGTGAAGTCAACGCCTGACGGCAGACTCGTAAAACTTGAAGACGTCGCCAGGATCGAGCTCGGTGCGCGTGACTACGTGACGAACTCCTATGTCAACAATCAACCGGCGGTCGGGATGGGTATTTTCGCGCGACCTGGTACGAACGCGCTGCAGACCGCTGCGCAGATCAAATCGATCATGAAAGATCTCTCTGGCCAGTTTCCGCCCGGTCTGGAGTATCGGATCATCTACGACACCACGGCTTTCGTGTCGGATTCGATCAACGAGGTCTATAGGACGATCGGCGAAGCGATCGTGCTTGTCGCCATCGTCGTTCTCATATTCCTGCAGTCCTGGAGAACGGCGATCGTCCCAATCGTCGCGATCCCGGTTTCACTTGTCGGTACTTTCGCCTTCCTGGCGGCATTCGGCATGTCCCTGAACATGCTCACTCTCTTCGGTCTCGTGCTTGCAATCGGTATCGTGGTGGACGACGCGATCGTCGTGGTAGAGAACGTAGAGCGCAATCTCGCGAACGGTATGTCGCCTCGTCGGGCAGCGCACGTTACGATGGATGAAGTGGGTACGGCGGTCATCGCCATATCGCTCGTTCTTATCGCCGTGTTTGTGCCGACGGCCTTCATTCTGGGAATTTCGGGCCAGTTCTACAGGCAATTCGCCGTGACTATCTCGATCGCGACAGCAATTTCTGCACTCAACTCGCTGACCTTGTCTCCGGCCGTTGCAGCGATCGTCCTGCGCCCTCACGATCACTCGGAGACGAAGACGAACCCCGTGACGAAGCTCACGAAATGGTGTGCCGATATCTTCAACCATTGTTTCGACAAACTCAGCTCCGGCTACTCCGCAATCGTCCGGAGTATCGTCAGCTCGAAAACCGGTCTAAGCTGTGCAGTTGTCGTTTTCGTCGCTCTCCTCGGAGCAACCTGGTTCCTCAACACCAAGGTGCCGAGCGGCTTTATTCCGATCATGGACCAGGGTTATGCGATCGTGGTCGTCCAGCTTCCGGAAGGCGCATCCCTCGACCGCACCGATGCGGTGATCAAGAAGGCCGGAAATATCGCCAAGGACACACCTGGTGTCGCCAATGCGGTGCAATTTGCAGGTTTCAGCGGCGCAACCTTCACTAACGCTTCGAACGCTGGCGTGATTTTCACACCATTCAAGCCGTTCGAGGAACGGCTGGCGACCGGGGACACGTCCGAAAAGATCATCCGGGCGCTCTATAAGAACCTGCAGAGCGTCGATGAGGCCTTCATCATTGCCATCCCCCCTCCACCGGTTCAGGGCATCGGCAATTCGGGCGGCTTCAAGATGCAAATTATGGATCAGGACAACTCGAACATGACCCGCATCCTCGGCCTGGCTCAGCAGATGATGGTCGAAGCGAACCGGACGCCAGGTCTCACCGGGGTCTTCACCACCTTCTCGGAATCTAGCCCGGAGTATTTCCTGGATATCGACAGAGACAAGGCGCAGTATCTGAACGTTCCGATCCCCAATATCTTCGACACTCTATCCAGCAATCTGGGCGTCGCCTACGTCAACGACTTCAACGCGTTCGGAAGAGTCTATCAGGTCCGTGCCCAGGCGGACAAACAGTTCCGCCTTGAGCGCGACGATATGCTCGATCTCAAGGTCAAATCCGCAACTGGAGCCCTTGTTCCGTTAGGAACGCTTGCGAACATCAGGGAGACAAGCGGCCCGACGCTTGTCCAGCGCTATAACATGTATGTCTCTGTCCCTCTCCAGGGCAACGCCGCTCCTGGCGTTTCTACGGGCGAGGCGATCGCAAAAATGCAGCAGCTTGCCGCAAAGACGCTACCATCAGGTACGACATACGAGTGGACCGAACTGTCCTATCAGGAAACCCACGCTGGAGGCAGCGCTGTCTACATCTTCGCGCTGTCGGTAGTCTTCGTATTTCTCGCACTGTCCGCACAATATGAGAGCTGGATCCTGCCGGCGGCAATCATCCTCATCGTTCCGCTGGCGGTGCTGGGTGCACTTTTCGGGGTCTATTTGAGGGGAATGGACAACAACATTCTCACGCAGATCGGCTTCGTGGTTCTGATCGGCCTGGCGGCGAAGAACGCCATCCTGATCGTGGAATTCGCGCGCCAGGCGCAAGACGCGGGAAAGACCGCGGTGGAAGCAGCTATCGAAGCCTGCCATCTGCGTCTGCGCCCGATCCTCATGACGGCACTCGCATTTATCTTCGGCGTCTTGCCACTCGCGATCGCCGAGGGTCCAGGAGCCGAGATGCGGCGGTCACTCGGTACCGCCGTGTTCAGCGGCATGATCGGCGTCACGCTATTCGGCCTGTTCCTGACCCCGGTGTTTTACGTGCTGCTACGGTCGCGATATGTGCCGAGGAAGCTCGGCGAGGACGAGTGTGTGCCGGAGACGAGACAGGCGGCTGAGTAACCTTCTCCGATCGAAGCCATCGCGAGCCGAAAGCCGCGGTGGCAATCGCAATATCGCCAATCCATATAGACAAGGTCTGCCGGCGTCACCGATAGGAAGTAACGTCGGCAGTATCGCATTGAAAGCAGCAGGAGTAATCAGGCTATGCGCAGCGTGGGTTTCATTCTCGAGGATGGTTTCCAGGTCATGGGACTGGCGGCGCTCTCCGCGTTCGAATTCGCAAACCAGGAGCTGGGCGAAGAGGCCTATCGGCTGACCGTGATGTCTGAAAAAGGAGGGACGGTCAGATCTTCGCTGAACATCGGCATCCAGACCAGGAAGCTCGAAGAGTATCCCGATACACTAATGGTCGTCGGCGAACTGGTTCCGCGTGCGTCCTCACCGGTACTGCGTCAATACATCGTCAATGCAGCCACGGAATGCAGGCGTATTGCGGGTGTCTGCACAGGAGCCTTCCTCTTGGCAGAGGCGGGCCTGCTGGATGGTCGGCTCGCCACAACCCATTGGGCGCACGCACGCGATCTACAGCGGAAGTTCCCGCAAGTCCATGTCGACGAAGACCGCATCTTCGTTCACGACGAGAATATCTGGACATCAGCCGGAATGAGTGCCGCTATCGACCTGACCTTGGCGCTCATCGAGGATGACTACGGGGCGGCGCTTTCGAAGACGATCGCTCGCAAGCTTGTCGTCTATCACAGGAGGCCCGGCGGGCAGTCCCAGTTCTCCGCTCTTCTCGAGCTGGAACCGCGCTCCGACCGTATCCGAAAAGCACTTGTCTACGCAAAGGAACATCTTCGAAATCCTTTGAGCGTCGAAGAACTCGCGGATACCGCGAATCTGAGCCCTCGTCAGTTCAGCAGGCTGTTCCGTGAAGAAACTGGGCATTCACCAGCAAAAGCCGTCGAGCGACTCCGACTCGAGGCAGCAAAAGCCATGCTCGAAGACGGAACCCATCCCGTCGAAATCGTGGCACGCGACACGGGTTTCGCTGACCGGGACCGCATGCGCCGCGCATTTCTTCGCTCATTCGGACAGCCGCCTCAGGCCGTTCGTCGTACGCTTAAAATGATCGAAGGCGCTGGACTGGAGAAAGTGGAGAGCTGACGTCCTCAGACATGCAGCGCCCCTAAGAGCCTCTTAACGAATGAATGAAGCCATCGCCAATTTCACGATCGACCAATGTCCTAAAATGCTGCTTCCTTGACATTTGAGACGATCGCATTTTGGGACATGATCCTCCAATCGAAACCGAGCCGATACGCCTAGAAATACGCGCGTCTCAACGAACAGGAGCGATCCATGAAAACGACAGGTAACACCATCTTCATTACGGGCGGGACTTCCGGTATCGGCCGCGGGCTGGCGGAAGCCTTCCACAAACTCGGAAACAAGGTCATCGTCGCAGGCCGCCGCAAGGCGTTGCTCGACGAAGTCTCCGCGGCAAATCCGGGAATCGATGGCGTTGAGCTCGACATCAACGACATTGACGACATCCATCGCGTCGCCAGGAAGCTGATCGCCGAGTATCCCAAGCTGAACGTCCTGGTCAATAACGCGGGCATCATGCCGTTCGACGACGCTTCCGGCCTGGTTGACGACGAAGTATCGCGTCGCATTATCGACACGAACCTGCTTGGCCCGATCCGCATGACCTCCGCGCTCGTTGAACACCTGAAGGCGCAGCCCGAAGCGACGATTATCAATAATACGTCGGTACTCGCCTTCGTGCCGCTCGCTTCGAATGCGGTCTATTCAGCGACAAAGGCAGCCCTTCACTCATACTCGCTTTCGCAACGGTTCATGCTTCGCGACACCAATGTGAAGGTCCAGGAAATCGCTCCGCCATGGGTCGATACGGATCTCGTCAAAAAGAGCGGTGATCCGCGCGCGATGCCGCTGGATACTTTCATCGAAAAGACGATGAAGGGTCTCGAGACAGACGCCCCGGAAGTTTACGTCGAGGAAATTGCGGCCCTTCGCGATAACCCGGGGAACAATGAGCACGCCTTCGTCCACGGATTCAATGAATCCTTGGCGGCAAACCCGATCCCAGTCTAAGCCCTCAAAATCGCGGCATTGCTTCCCGGTCAATGGCCGGGAAGCAAATTCCGCGGGGAATCCGTCATGTCAAATCGACTGAAAATCACAGACAACAGGATGTCGGGTGACGGCGTTGTGCAGAATACAGAAACGTCGGCACCGTCCCTGGTCCCAGCCTATTTCCTCGCCCTCGGTACCTTTGCCATCGGCACCGAAGGCTTCATGATCGCGCCTCTCCTACCAACCATCGCCGACGATCTGGGCATGAGTATTTCGACGGCCGCCATTTTGGTCGTTGTATTCACGCTCGTCCTGGCCATCAGCTCGCCGATCACGACCGTCGCGACCGGACGCATGAATCGCCGGGACACGCTGATCGTGGCAATGACGTTGTTCACTGTTGGTAACCTTGCCGCCGCTTTCTCTTCCACCTTCGCCACCCTGCTCGTAGCGCGCGTCCTGATGGCGGTCGCATCGGGTCTTTACGTCCCGAGTGCCAATGCGCTGGCGGGTGCCATAGCCGGTCCGCATAGACGTGGTCGCGCCCTTGCGATTGTCAGCGGCGGGATGACCATCGCGATTGCACTTGGCCTGCCCCTCGGCGCATTGGTCGGCCATGCGTTTGGTTGGCGTGCCACGTTTCTGGCTGTCGCGGTTATGGGCCTCATCGCGATTATCGGCATCTTGACGGGCATACGGCGTCAGGTGGGAGACGGTATGACCGTCGCTAGCCTGTCCGAAAGGGTCAGTGTGATTCGCCAGAAGGCGATCCTGGAGCTACTCGCCGTGACCCTGTTCTGGTCCCTGGGTGCCTATACTGCCTACCCTTACATTGCGCCCTACCTGAAATCCGAACTAGACTTCGGAGTGACCGGCATCGCTGCAACCGTTTCAATGTGGGGTATCGCCGCCGCCATCGGAGTAACCACTGGCGGAGCGCTCAACGACAGGTTCGGCTCACGCAAGGTAGCTACGACTTCGCTGGTCCTTTTGGCACTGTCTTTCCTTGCTCTTGCCGCAGTGACGGGCCTGACGCCATCAACTGCACTGGTTCCGACCCTTGTTGCGATCGCCGTATGGGGTTTCAGTGTCTGGTCCTTTTTCCCGGCACAAATGGCGCGCCTCATCCAGGCCTCGTCGCCGTCCCAGGCGTCGGTATCTCTTTCGTTGAATACGTCAACGATGTATCTCGGCTTCTCAATCGGAAGCGCTATCGGAGCGGCCATCGTTGGTGCCGGCGACATCTGGCTCATCGGAGTGGCAGCAGGTGCGGCTGAAATTGTCGCCCTACTCCTTGACCAGCGCTTCAAGCGCCAAGGGGTTTGAGCACGAACGCCTCTTGAACGCTCGGCGGCGATGTCCGACATCGCCGCCGAATTTCTTCATTTGCGCGTCACGGCATCGGATCAGGATCGTCGATAACAACGAGCCCGCGCCCCTCCGCATTCAGAGCATCCCGTACCGACTGCCGCTCAGATACAAGCTTGAGCAAATTCCTCACGCGAGGAAACTCATCGGTCGGGATCCCGAAATGCCTCGCCCAGCTCCCGATCACGAAAAGATAGGCATCGGCGGCCGTGAAGGTTTCCCCGGTCAGGAACGGTCCTTTGAGGCTCTCGTCGAGGAATACGAGGCGGCTACGGATACGTTGTAAGACGAGCGTCCGCATTTCCTCGTCGATTGGCCAAAACATCGGTACGAAACTCTTGTGCAGTTCCGCAGCGACGTAGCTCTGCCACTCCATGACGCGGTAGCGCTGCATGGTCCCCGGTTCCGGCATCAGGTCACGACGTCCCGCGAGATCACAGAGGTATTGGGCGATCACGAGGTTCTCGGTCAGCGTCTCGCCGTTGTCCAGTTCCAGTAGTGGTACCATTCCCCGCTGGGCGACCTTCCAGTAGTCGGAGCCATCCGCGCGAACTTTGGCAGTGACATTGATCACCTCCAGGTCGAAAGGTAGACGCGTCTCGCGCAAAAGGATGTGGACGGAGAGCGAGCTTGCTCCAGGATGCGTGTAAAGTTTCATTGGATGATCTCGATTGAGTGGGAGATTAGACAACGGTATAGGGCGTGGAATCTACGCCGCATGATCTTGCCGATGGAATCACGCGGCTTCCGCAGTGGTCCTCGACGAATTCCAGCCGAACTTCGGGCCAGAAAGCGACTGCACTTTGCGACCCGCCAACGACGCGCGGCATCGACCATGTAGTCTCGTGCTGAAGACGGCACCGCCCGCTTTTAGGCAGCTGTAGGTGCCAATTCGCGTGACACATTGCGGTCGGTTTTCGTTTGAGCCAAGAGACGGCGCGCGATCACAGTTGAGCCAACGCCGTCTCTCAGCTCCTGTTGCTAGCTCAGAGCTGCCTCCGCGAGTGGCAATGAACGGATGCGTTTTCCGGATGCCGCAAAGATCGCGTTCGCGAGCGCACCTGCGGCAGCAGCCGTTGCTGCCTCGCCCACGCCGCCCGGGTTCTCCTGGCTCTTGATGTGATAGATTTCGATCTTGGGGATCTCGTTGATCCGGAGCGCTCGGTACATATCGAAATTGGTCTGGTCGACTGCTCCGTCGGTGAAGGTGACCTGATTGTACATGGCGCTGCTCAGCCCGAAAATCACACCTCCCTGCATCTGGGCTTCCACGGTATCGGGGTTGATCGTGATACCACAATCGACCGCGATGACCGATCGAAGAAGCTTCACTTCCTCTTTTGTAATCTCGATATCGAGGACATGTGCGAGATAGCTTCCGAACGCCACCTGAAGTGAGACCCCCCGGCCTCTTCCGGCTGGAAGCTTTTCGCCCCAGCCCGCCTTCTCCGCCGCCTCGTTCAGGACCGCCAGCGCGCGTGGGTTTTTGGTCAGCATCCTGCGTCTGAACTCGACGGGATCCTGCTCGATCGCCGCAGCCATTTCATCCACGAAACTTTCAACTACGAAGAGATTGTGCGACGGACCAACTCCACGCCACCAGCTCGTATTGACGCCGTCGGGCTCGTTGCGGACATAATCCACGAAAACCGCGTCCTCGTCGTAGGGCGTCTCCGAGGCGCACTCGATCGCATCAGGATCGACACCCTTGATGAAGGCCGCGGGCGCGTAGCGTGCAAAGATCGAGGATCCCGTCACACGGTGCGTTCGCCCAATGAGCCGACCATCCTTGTCCAACCCCGCCGCGACCCTGTCGTAATAGTAGGGACGGTAGTAATCGTGCGTCATGTCCTGTTCTCGGGTCCAGACGAGCTTTACCGGATACCGGATATCCTTGAGGAGCCGGGCGGCGAGTTCGATCGAATCCACATCAAGGCGACGTCCGAACGCCCCGCCGATCAGTTGATTATTCACAACCACACTCTCCTGCGGCAGTCCGGTTGCTTCCGCGACGGCCTTTTGTGCCCGCACCGGAACTTGTGTTCCGACCCACATCTCTGCCTTGTTGTCCTGAATGTGAAGCGTGCAATTCAGCGGCTCCAGCGGCGAATGGGAGAGAAAGGGCGACTCATAGACAGCGGAGAGCTTCACCGCCGCATTCGAGATCACCGAGGCGGCATCCTTGTCGTTGCGGATGATCACACCCTGTTGCTGCGATGCCTGTTCCAGTTTCTTGATGATCGAATTGAGGTTCATCGATCCATTGGGTCCGGCCTCCCATTCGATCTCAAGCGCATCGACGCCTGCCTTAGCGGCCCACATATGATCGCCGATTACGGCCACGGCGTCGGGCAGCTTGACGATATCGTGAACGCCTTTGACCGCTCGCGCTGCATCTTCGTTCATCTTCGAGATCAGCCCCCCGACCACCGGGCTTATGGCCAGGGTCGCAAATTTCATGTTGGGAATGATGATGTCTATCCCGTAGATAGCGCTGCCGTTCACCTTATGCGGGGTATCGAGGCGCTTGGCGCGGGTGCCGATGACCCTAAATTCCGGAGGCTCCTTCAGCACAACGTTTTCAGGAACTGACAATAGCGCAGCTTTGGGCGCGACCTCGAGGTACGTCATAGATCGTCCGGTGGCATCGTGATGGACGACGCCTAGCTCGACACGGCACTCCAAGGCCGGCACCGACCATTCGGAAGCGGCGGCCTGAACCAGCATCATCCGCGCGGCCGCCCCAGCCTGCCTCAGGCGCATCCAGTCGGCCCTCGTCGACGTCGAACCACCTGTCGACTGGTCGAAGAGAAGCGGATCGAGATATTTCGAGAGGTCTGGAGGCGCGGGTTGGAGCTTGACCTGATCAAGTCCAACCACGAGTTCTTCGGCCATCAGCATGGCGCTGGACGTGAAGATGCCCTGGCCAACCTCGTGATGAGCCATGATCAGAGTGATGCCGTCGCTATCGATTTTGATGAATGCATTCGGGAAGAACGATTTCTGGTTCTCCTGACCGGCGGCGACTGCGGCTCTCCCGAGGCGCGGCAGCTGGACCGAAAGCACCAATCCTCCCGTCGCCAAAACCGTGCCCTTCAAGAAATTTCGTCGCGAGTGCAAGTTATTGATCATCGCTCTCTTCTCCGGTCCGGCACCATGGATCTGACAAGGAAGCCCACATTCCGGACAGATAACATCTGTGAACTTCGATCCGGGAACTTGCGTCGGTATCGAATGGGTTTCTTGAACGATCCGGCAGCAACAGCGAGAACTTTAAAAAAGACATTCTGATCGGATCCAGTCGCGACCGGCGCAGAGCAATACGCATAAACATCCCCGACACCGGCTCCCTCATGATGACGGAAAACCCTGTGCATTTTTGAAGGCCAGTTATCGCCTGCATTTCCTATGGCGAGATGAGTACGAAGGGTTATGCTCAGGCCTCATCATGAGGAATGCACCTCAATCAAGATAGGCCGGAGCAAGCCGGAACCGGGACCATTCGTTCGGATCATGGCCTGGGACCACCAGGGCACCGGTACGATCTGCCAATGCACGAAGCTTCCTTACAGAATGCGCGGTATCGACCGCCGACGACATCAGTGCGGGCAAAGCTCTCTCGTTCCAATGATCCAGTGTGTAAGCGGCATCGGCAGCAATCAGGATGGCCTTCTGATTGGGAAGTGTCACCAGGAATGACTGATGGCCGACGGAGTGCCCAGGAGTGAAGATCGCCTGCAGCACCCCATCACCGTAGACATCATAGAAATCTGTGCAGTCACCCTTCAGAAAATGCCAATTCAAGTGCGGCCGATCGAAGTCCTTGCGAACATAGGCTCCGGCGACAAACCAGTCGGGATTATTGGCGTAGCTGACACGACCATGGTGAGACAGGAGCGTATGACATGGGTTAGATCCAGCAAATGCGCCTGTGCCTCGATCGCCATTCAGAAGATCCTCGGCGTAGCAATAGATGCTCTGGTTGAAACCTCCAGAAGATCGCGCTGTCCGGGCAATAGAGATGCTCGCCGGCGCGTCGGGGCCGGGCAGTTCCTGTAATCGGTATGCGGCGTGACGACGACCTCGACCACGGCCTCGGAGCACCAGCTCTGCCGTTCCGTAATTTTTGACGCCCCGAGTAGCTCGATCTTGACCGTATGGCCGGATACCCGAGGCTCCTGCCGATAAGTAATTTGCACATGGGGTGAACTGGTGCTCCACGCAAAGAATGGTCTAGCTCCCAAACCTTGTGTTGCAAGTGTTCGAACCTACGCAGGTATTCGGTCGAGAGCCGACAAAGCCCAACGCACGGGCCGCCGCGCTGGGCACTTATGTACGTTTTCCAAAAATGGAAAACGGTTGAGCATTTTTTGCCGTTTTTTCCGCGAGGGGAGCGCCTAAGTCAGGTGGGTGTGAGGTCATGACCAATCGCTAGGAAGGAGATATGCCATGGATAGAAAGCAGCACGAGGACGTCGCCAAGGCCTTTCTGGATGCACTTGGACGGTGCGATACCGGCACGATGTCGAAGCTCAGCACCGAGGATATGACTTGGTGGATCATGCCAGGAAACAAGTTTTCCGGCCTGCACGCCAAGACATCCTATCTCGCAAACCTGCCCAAGCTTCTGGAGAACGCTGCTGGCCCGCTCATGATGGATTATCATGAAATCACCGGCGAGAGCGACCGTCTGGCGATCGTCGCCGAGGGCGATCTGCTGATGAAGGACGGTCGGCACTATCGGAATAATTATCACTTCCTTCTACGCTTCCGGAACGGAAAGATCGCAAGCGGCAAGGAATTTACGGACTCGCTACACATCAACGAGATCTTCGGCGCGCCCGAAACAAGCGACGCAGCCTAGTCGCGAGAGAGCGCTTAGCAGCTCTACACCCTCATCATTCACAACCGACGCGAACGGACCTTTCGGTCCGAATGGAACCGCGCGTCTCAAGGAGAGAAAAATGAAATACAAGCAACTGAGCAACACTGGTCTTCTGGTTTCGCAGCTTTGCCTGGGAACAATGACCTTTAGCGACGGCACCGGCATCTACGAGCATATCGGCGATGTCGGCCAGAGCGGCGCCGACGAGCTGGTCAAGGCCAGCATCGATGCCGGCATCAACTTCTTCGACACTGCCGATGTCTATTCAGCCGGCGCCAGCGAGCGCACACTCGGACAGTCCTTCAAGAATCTCGGCATCCCCAGAAACGAGATCGTGCTGGCCACCAAGGTCTATAGCCGCATGGGACCGGGCCGAAACGATGTCGGCGCCTCGCGCGGGCATATCATGGACGCCGTGGAAGCCAGCCTCAAACGGCTCCAGACCGATCACATTGATCTCTACCAGGTCCACGCCACCGATATCCTGACGCCAGTCGAGGAAACGCTGCGGGCGCTGGACGATCTGGTACGCCACGGCAAGGTCCGCTATCTCGGCGTCTCCAACTGGCAGGCTTGGCGGATCGCAACCGCGCTCGGCGTTTCGGCTCGTCTCAATCTCGAGCGGTTTGCGACGCTACAGGCCTATTATTCCGTCGCCGGACGTGATCTGGAGCGCGAATTGGGGCCGCTTCTCGAAGCCGAGAAGATGGGCCTCCTCGTTTGGAGCCCGCTTGCCGGCGGTCTTCTGTCCGGCAAATTCAGCCGGGAAAACCAGTCGCCCGAGGGTTCGCGCCGCTCTTCATTCGATTTCCCAATCGTCGACAAGGAGCGCGCCTGGAACGTGATCGACGTGCTGAAGCCGATTTCGGAAGCTCATGGCTGCACCCCGGCCCGCATTGCGCTCGCCTGGCTCCTATCCAGGCCTGTCGTGACCTCCATCATTGTCGGCGCGAAGCGGCTGAGCCAGCTCGAGGACAATATCGCCGCGGTGGACATCGAACTCACCGAGGACGAGATCGCCAAGCTGGACGCCGTCAGCGAGCTGCCGCCGGAATATCCGGGCTGGATGCTGGCAACGCAGGGTGCTGACCGGATGGGCGCTGTCGATCTTTGGGCTGGCAAAACGTCCCAGACTTCCTGATCGACAGGCGGGAGGGGCCCCACCGCCACAACCAAGCCAAGAGGATAGGGATTATGACAGATCGATTGAAAGGGAGGGTCGCCGTCGTTACCGGCGCCTCCAAGGGCCTCGGCGCAGCGATTGCGAGAGGCTTTGCCGCCGAGGGTGCCTCAGTGGTGGTCAATTATGCCGCGAGCAAGGATGCCGCCGACCATGTGGTGGCGGACATTAAGGCGAAAAGCCGCCAGGCTATTGCCGTCAAGGCAGACATGAGCGATCCGGCACAGGTGGAGGCGCTCTTTGCCGAAGCGAACCGAGCTTATGGCCGCGTCGACGTGCTCGTCAACAATGCCGGCGTCTACGATTTCCAGCCGCTCGAAAACCTCTCCATCGAGCTCTTCCGCCGGCATATGGAGCTGAACGTCTTCGGCTATCTGCTCGCCGTTAAGGAGGCCGTGAAATACATGCCGGAGGGCGGCAGCATCGTGAACATGTCCTCGACCGTTACGATCTTCGGCCCGGAAAACGCATCAGTCTATACCGCCAGCAAGGGCGCGATCGACGGACTGACGCGTGCACTTTCCAACGAGCTCGCGCCCCGCAAGATCCGCGTCAATGCGATCAAGCCCGGCGTGGTCGACACGGAGGGCGTCCAGGCCGGTGGCTTCCTCAAGACGGAGTTCGGCCCGGCGATCACCGCCCGGACACCGCTCAAGCGTCTGGGTACGGGAGACGACGTGACGCCGGCGGCGATTTTCCTTGCCTCCGACGAATCGAGCTGGACGACTGGCGAATTCTTCGTCTTTGCCGGCGGCCATCGCTGACTTCGAAACTTAAAATGCCGCCACGCGGCCCGGAGATTTCAAGATGACAAATGGAATGGAGAGGACGGCCGGACAGGTCGTCCAGCATTATCTCGATACGTTCTTCCGCAAAGATGTGGACAAGACGCTCGAGTGCCTGACCGACGACGTTGTTTGGAAGGTGCAGGGGGCGCCCGACGTTCCCACCATCGGCATCCGCCATGGGAAGGATGCAGTGCGCGCCTGGATGGCGCTCTTCCCCGATCATTTCGAGCCGCTCGATTTTCACGTGGAGCGAGTTTTTGAGAATGGCGATACGGCTGTCGTGACCGGTCATTTCAGGCATTGCATCCTCAGCACGGGCAAGACCTTCGCGAGCGACTTCGCGGCGATCTGCTCCGTGCGCGATGGGAAGGTCAGCGCCTATAACTTTATCGAAGATTCCTACGGGCTCTGGAAAGCGTTCCAGCCCGATTGATGCAGACGATCCGGTCACGCTGCCGTCGTGGCTGTCTCTCAGCCGGCGGGGGCGCGTCTGGAAAGATCGAGATCGGTACGCATCACCCGATCGGCCAGAAAATCCCCGACGGCTCTCACGCGGGCCGAGGCGACGAGATCGGCGTGGGTGACCAGCCAGACCTTGTTGCTGAACATCCGCTCGGACGGAATAACGGGAACGAGGTCGTCTCCCACAGCCAGGAAGTCGGGGATGACCGCCAGGCCGAGGCCGGCCCGCACGGCAGCGATCTGCGATGGCAGGCTGCTGGTGACGAGGGCGATCTTGCAGCCGGAATGCTCCCGCTTCAGCCAGGCAGCAGCCGGCATGAAGGCATGGCTGTCGTCCCAGGTAATGAAATGCCGGCCGCCGAGCGGTTCTCCCTCGATATATGGATGGCGGTCGAGATAGTCCCGGCTGCCATAGACCGAATAGGTCATATGACCAACGCTCCTGACCGTCAGATTGCCGCGAGTCGGCCGAACGACGCGCAGGGCGATATCTGCCTCGCGCCGACTGAGTTCGGCGGCAACCGTGCCAGTAATGATTTCGAGACATATCCTGGGATAGCGCTTGCGAAAAGCCGGAAGTGCTGGGACGATCAGATCCGTCGCCAGATTTTCCGATGTTGCAAGCCGCACGACGCCGCTTGGATCCTTGTCGAGGCCGGCCGCGCCGCGTTCCAAGGCGAGGATGCTGTCTTCGACCTGCTCGGCATGGCGCAGCACCTCCCGCCCCTCATCCGTCAGGAAATAGCCCGTCTGGTGGCGCTGAAACAGCGATACGCCGAGATCGTCCTCCAGTTCGACGATTCGCCGGCTGACGGTGGATTGGCTAACCTTGAGTTCCAACGCAGTCTGGGTCAGGCTTGCCGTGCGGGCAACGGCTAGAAAGTAGCGAAGGTCGTTCCAATCCATGCGCAGCCTTTTATCTCGTGTCCCGGTCCCGGATCGCCTGTCGTCGCTGAGCCGGGAGACACCAATAGCGCGGAACCTCCCGCTTGAGCCAGCCCACAGGCGCTACACGTACGAGCGGGTTGCGATGAACCGCCAGGCTGCAATGCCGGCCAGACGATGCGGTGCGGCGTGGCGTGCGTAGTCCTCCGTTTCGGTGATCCGGCGCAGATCAGAAAGGCTCCGATAGCGAACGATGACGATGTCGTCCCAGCTTTCCGGTTCGAGCGGCACCAGCGTCAGAAGCTGGCTGCCCGCATGAACCAGCTCATATTTGATCCCGAGCATCGCCGCGATCTGGCCGAATGCGCCGGCGTAACCTTCGTAGTAGGCGGCACGCGCGGTGGACTTCCTATCCGCAAAGCCGTCCGGATAGAGCGGGCTCTCCCTGAAGGTCAGAAGGTTCACCATGAATACGGGCCCATCTCCCACTCGCGTCACCGCATCGTCCAAAACATGCTTCGGCAATTCAACGTCCTGCATAGTCTCATCTCCTGACATTTTCCGTCATATTGTCAAGTTGGGCTATGAATGCCAAAGCCGAAAGAGAAGATCAAATCCTCCGTGCCGCTCAATCGGTTTTCGTGCGCTACGGTTTCGCCCGCACAACCATGGGCGATATAGCCAAGGCGGCGGGAATGTCGCGCCCGGCGCTTTACCTTCAGTTCCAAGATAAGGAAGCGATCTTCACACGCGTCATCGAAAACATGGACGCGCAGGCGCTGACATCGATCAGAACGGCTGTTGCGATGATCGAGCCGCTCGACGAGAAGCTGCTTCACGCCTGCACAAGTTGGGGTCTGCATGGGGTCGAACTCGCAGCCGCCTTTCCGGATGCGGCAGATCTTTTCGATCTGCAATTTCCCGCCGTCCGTCAGGTCTATCGACGCTTCCAGGCTCTGGTCGTCGAGATCCTGAAAGAAAACTTGGAAGACTGGCCGATATCCGTTCAGCCCGAGGATTATGCCCTGACGCTGACTTATGGCATGCGAGGTTTACGGTGTGCCGCTCAGGATGTGGAGGATATGCGGCGCCTCATAGGCATCCATGTTGCGATCTATAGCAAGCCATTGATGGGCCGCCTTTAGTTGAAGACCGAGACTTGCGGCATGGGGCCAACTTAGCGCCATGCAGAAGCAGCCTGCGTCACAGCCCTGGCCAAAGCCCACCGTCGAGCCTTAGGTTTGAGCCAGTGATGTAAGCTGCGCGTGGACTGGCAAGAAAAGCAACCGCGTCAGCAACTTCCTCTAGCCTCCCGACTCTGCGCACCGGAACCTCCGCGAAGTGAGAAAGCACCCCCTGTTCAACCTCTGGCCAAGGAGCGTCTTGCGCAATCCCCTTCTGAACAGCAACCTTGCGAAAGGCCATTTCAAGGCTAGTGCTATGGATCGTGCCCGGAGATACGGTATTCGCAGTAATCCCGTCTGCCGCGACATCTTTTGCTAGAGATGCTGTCATCGCTAGCATCGCCGCTTTCGCTGCCCCATAGTCTGGCCTTGCTGCCGGAGGCATCATGGCTGCAAGGCTGGAGATGTTGATTACACGTCCCCATCTCGCGACGCGCATCGCGGGTAGCACGCGCGACGTGACCCTTACCGCAGCAATAACGTTCCGCTCATACCCATCTATCCATGTGCGAGACTGCGTTGTGGCCCAGTCTTCTTGCTCCCCCGACCCTCCGGCGTTATTAACGAGGATACCGATCGGCCTGACAAAGGCCTGCGCCTTTTCGACCAGACGCTGGACGTCGTCTTCACAGGTCAAGTCACCGGTGACGACATGCGAGCGCCCGCCCTCAAGGCAGATCGTGTTCGCGACCTCTTCTGCTTTTGCTTTATCGCGCCCGTGGATGATGACGACTACACCTTCGCGCGCTAACCCGCGGGCTATTCCCTCACCGATCCCCTTGCTGCTGCCTGTAACCAATGCGATCTTTCCGTCGAGATTCAAATTCATTCTAATCACTCCGACACTCAATCCGGAACCCACAAAGAAGGAAGTTGATGACTCAGGCAATTACGCACTTAAAAGTGCCCGTGAACGAACGTTCCGCCTGTCTCGGGCCGGATGGCTCCGTCGCCCATGTCAGTCGTATTCTGGCAATGCTGACCGGGAGGTGGAAGCTGCAGATTCTGTTTCGCCTCTTCGCTAGCCAATCAATGCGTAGTTCCCAATTTTTGCGAGAATTGTACGGCATATCGCAGAAAGTACTTACACAGCACCTGCGGGATCTTGAAGCCGACGGGCTCGTCGAGCGGCGAGACTTCCATGAGCAGCCTCCACATGTTGAATATCACCTGACCCGCGCGGGTCATCAGCTCATGCCGGTCCTGCTTGCGATGAGGGAGTATTCACGAGATCATCCGGCTGTCGACCGGAGGTGAACCCTCACCCTTCTGCGGATCCCAAGTATGGGCCTTAATCTCATTTCCGTGTATGTACGTTCGGCTAAGGGGTCATGATGACCCGGCCAAGTGGCTTCGCTTTCTCGGCAAAATCGTGCGCATCTCGCGCCTGCGAGAGGGAGAACGTCCTTTCGATTATGACATGAATCTCTCCCCTCCCGAGAGCGATCAAAAGGTCGTCGATTGTCGAGCGGACATGATAGCGCTCCAGAAGCGGCCCCATGAACACGCCGTATAAGGTTTGGTTCGATTGCATGGCGGGCCAAAGATCCACTGAGAGATCGCTGCCGCCCGCGTTGCCGACAAAGACAATACGGCCTTCGTTGGTCGTGGTCGCAAGCGATATGGGCAAGGTGGCACCGACAGGATCAATCACCAGATCAACGCCTTTCCCTTTCGTAATCTGTCGTACCGCTTCAACGATATCGCCGGAGGAGCGATCAATGACGTGGTCCGCACCGAGAGAGGAAAGGCCTTCCAGCCGCCGCTCGCCGCTGGAAACGGCAATCACCCTTGCTCCGACTCGAGCTGCGAGTTGCACTGATGCAAGCCCGACACCTCCGGCCGCTGCCTGTATGAGGACCGTCTCCCCGGAACGAAGGCCCCCTTTGGCAAAAAGGCAATAGTGAGCTGTACCAAACGATATAGGTACGACTGCAGCGGACGCTGCATCTACGCCCGATGGCACGATCCAGGTGCGGTTTGCCGGGACTGCCCAAAGTTCGGCATGCGAGCCTTGCATGTTGAAGGCCGTGACCTCGTCGCCGACTTCGCGGTTGCGGACGTTGGAGCCGATCTCCACGACCCGTCCTGATGCCGCGTACCCGACAATCCACGGCAAGCAAGCAGGAGGAACCACTCGACGATTGATCAGGTCACCGCCTTCAATCGAAATTGCAGTTGTTGCAATCAGAACATCGTCGGGACCAATCTTGGGGTCGGTAACATCCCGGTATTTCAACACGTCAGGAGCCCCCGGCTCGTCGTACACAGCTGCTTTCACGGTCTTATCCTTCAACCAAATTCATGGTCGTCTCACGATGACGCCGGCTCCACCCTGCTTCTCCATCAGACTTCACAGAAAAGATAGACGCCCGACCGGGTATAGATAAACTGCCATGCTTCGAATGAACTTAGAGATGAGATCGATAAATGGACCGGATGATCCTACGCGATTTAGCGGTTTTTGAAGTGGTTGCACGCTGTCGAAGCTTTACACAGGCCGCCTCGGAACTGGGAATAAAACAATCTACCCTTAGCTATACGGTCAGCCAGCTGGAGAAGAAGATAGGGGTCCCGCTGCTCGCGAGAACCACTCGGAGCGTCGCCCCGACCGACCCTGGGCGGCGCTTGCTGGAAATACTCGGCCCGGCGATGCGTGATCTGGCAGAGGAAATGCAGTCCTTACAGGAGGAAGGGGCGACGGTAACAGGCGCCGTCCGCGTGACAACAATCCCAGTCGCGTTTGAGAGCATTATTCGCCCGATGCTGTCGAGCTTCTGTCAGCGCTATCCTCATGTTGTGGTCGAAATTTCCACGAACGAGGGACTGGATGATGTGGTGGCGCAGGGGTTCGATGGCGGGATCCGCTTTGGTAGTCTTATCGACAAGGACATGGTGGCGCTTTCTTTGACCGCAGCAACCCCTGTCGTCATTGTCGGTGCGCCGTCTTATTTCGAGAAATACCCCGTGCCGATCAACCCGGAAGATCTAATCGCCCATCGCACCGTATCATACCGGTACGTTAGCTCTTCGCGGCTCCTGCGATGGCCGTTTGCAAAAGGGCACCAGAAGATGGACTACAAAGTTGTTCCCTCTTTGATATTTGACGACGGCGAGGCGATCAGAAATGTGGTGATAGACGGGCTAGGTCTCGGCCTTCTGCTTCGCTCCCAGGTGGCCGCCGATCTCGAAGCCGGCAAACTGGTGCAGGTCCTTGACGACTGGGTCGCCGATTTGCCGGGATTCAGCCTGTTTTACCCCAGCCGGCGAAGGATCTCGCCCGCGTTTCGGGCCTTCATCGACCATGTGAAGGAGACCTGCAAAGCGAGGAATTCGGCCGTGCCTCGTTAAAAGCCTATGACCACTTTGTAATCGCGAACAAATCATCGAGCCGTCCTAAACCAGCGAGACGCGGCTTCGACAAAGCTTTCGTCGTCTTCTGCCGCGACCCACGCCACATAGCCGTCCGGTCGCACAAGAACGGCCGACAGACCAAGTCGTTCTTTAACGTCGCTTGCGATGTATATGAACTGCGCGTCAAATAGATTTCGATACTCTGGCAACGGAGAATGAGCATCGAAGTCTAGTAATACGCCTTTGCCGCCTCTTAAGTATTCGCCGAGTCTCGTCCCATCGACGAGCTCGAAGTCGGGAGCGCTGCAGCCAACCAGGGGGTGGTCGCCGCAACCAAAATCATAGCGAAGGCGCGTTCCCCACACCCGTTCAGCGAAGTAGGTGGCACCGCCGGTCGTGTCGATAAGATCACGAAAGATGGCCTCAAGCGCCCTTGAACTTCGGCTGGGCCTCATAATGGCCACCTGCGCGCGCGACCAATCAAGGACTTGAGCTCCGACCGGGTGTCTTTCAACTGTGTAACTGTCCAGCAAGCCATCGGGGGCTTGGCCGCGAATGGTCGATGCCAGCTTCCACCCGAGGTTCATTGCATCCCCAAGCCCAAGATTGAGCCCCTGGCCGCCCAAGGGTGAATGGATATGCGCCGCATCACCCGCCAGCAGTACCCTCCCTTTTCGGTATGTCGTCGCCTGGAAGGCACGGTCGGTCCATGTTGTTGCCTGATGTAGAGCCGTGAGAGTGACTTTCGTGCGGGAAACATGCCGCAATACCTTCTGCACATGGTCGATCGTGATCGGTTTTGTGCGGTGAAAAACACCCCCATCAAAATCGACCATCGAAATCGTGCCGGGTTTTTGATACGTGAACATGCCTGTGGTCGTGTAGTGGCGACCTGTTGCAAGTGCGTCGGGATCAGCGATGCCGATCTGCACGGAATAGCCGGTGAATTCCGGATCGGTTCCAATGAATTCGAAGCCGGCAGATTTTCGCACCGTGCTCCTCCCGCCATCGCAGCCGACAAGCCAGAGCCCTTGAAAGACTTCTCCACCGGCGTGAACAGTCACCTCGGTGCTCGACTGTTCAAAATTTTGGAGAGGAATGCCGCGCCTTATCTCGACACCCATAGCATCCGCACGAGAGGCGAGAACGGTTTCTACGGTCGCCATTGTGGTTGCTATGTTGGTTGCTACGGAACCAGGCAGGCGATACTGCCACTGGCTAACGTCGATTTTGTCATGGAAAAACTGGATGCCTGCGAAATGCCCCGCAGGTCGACGCGCCTTGTTCTCCGAATACGGCGCAGCGCTTTCTTCGTGCGGATTTATTCTCGAGCGCTTCGACATGCTGACATCGCCCAGCATCCCGCGACGATAGAAAGCTTCGATGGCTGGCGCGGATAGACCACGCATTCCAAACGGGAGTTCCTTTAGCGGGGAACCAGGGTCTTCTGCCTGTTCCAGCACCAGAACCGACACGCCCGCGAGCCGAAGCTCGCACGCGAGAAAAAGGCCGACCGGACCTGCACCGGCAATCACCACATCATAAGTAAAAGGAAGGTCTTTCATAATCTGCTCCAAAACCGTCGTTCGACCGGAGCAGTTCGTCGTTTGAGAACCACACGGACGACCAAAGGGACGCCGTTCAGCGTCCGTTGTTCGTCGCGGGACTCATGCGTTACGCAAGGACAGAGCTTTCGTTTCAGAAAGGACTTGGGCTAGACCACACCAAATCTGCCTTTTTCGACAATCAATTTTTAGCATCTCCGGGAGCAAAGCGCAATGCGTGGTACCACCGCCTCGGCAAACGTACCTGCGATCAACGAAATGGGTGAAAACCTCTCGATTTCACGGTGTGTTACGCCTTCTTTTCGCTCTCGTCGGACGCGGTGGGGCAAAACACCTCGGAGGCTCACCAATCGAGACGATTGTTTTGATAGTCAAGGTATAGATTTTCGCCGGAGCCCATGTGCTTTTCGACTACATCGGCAACACCGCGTACGCTGGGTTCGAGCGAAATCTCGGCCTTCACTTTGCCGCCAAGTGTGCCCATGGCAGTGTCGACCCAGCCCGGGTGTATGGACAGCACAGTTAATGCCTTATTTTCCGCATAAATCCCCCGCGCGAGCATGTTCGCCGCCACCTTGCTTGCCCGGTAAAGCTCGAGCCCGCCCTCGACATTGATGGCAATACTGCCGCGGTGCGAAGACATGAACGCCAGTGTCCCGCCTGGCATGACGAGTTGGTTGAGAAGATGGCGGGCGAGCCTGATCGGCCCGAATGTATTTGTCAGCATGATCTGGGAGAATTCCTCGTCTGTCGCCTCCAGAACGCTTTGATGCTCCGCACCCCAAATTCCGGCGTTTATGAAGACTACATCGAACAGAAGATCTCCGAGCGACGCCTGAAACGGCGCGATATGTGCGGCGTCGGTCACGTCTATGGTTGCAACGGTCAGGCGATCGGGGTCGGTCGCGCCCACTCTCCTGAGCTCATCCACGTCGGTGCCTGGTCGAGCCGTCCCCACCACATTCCAGCCACGGTTGAAGAACTGCTCGGCAAGGCCAAGTCCCAAGCCGCGTTCGGCGGCCACGATCAGAATTGATTTTGTCATCACGTTTACCTTCCCCTAAAGAGCCGTGTAGCCGCCGTCCGCCATCACGAGAGCACCCGTTATGAAGGACGATGCAGGCGATGCCAGAAATGCGATCACCTCGGCTATATCGATTGGCTGTGCGACCCGTCCGATTGGATGGGCGCCACCATAACTCGCAAGCGTAACCTTGCTGTTCGCGACAATCCCTTCGAGAATGTCGGTTTCAACGACGCCAGGGGCGACGGCATTAGCGCGGATGCCGCGATCACCGTACTCGACCGCAACAACCTTCGTGAGTTGGGTAATGGCGCCTTTTGACGCGGCATAGACGGCCGTATCTTTCATGCCGACCGCAGAGACGATGGACGCGACATTGACGATCGCGCCGCCGCCCATGCCGATCATTGCCCTCACCGCCTCCCGCGAATGCAGGAAATTTCCGCGAGCATTGATCGCCATGATGGCATCCCAGTCGGCAGCGCTCATATCGATCAGAGGTTTGTTCATTGTTCGTCCGGCATTGTTGACGAGGATATCGATGCTCCCGAAGCGCTGGAGTGAGAGCGCGATGGTTCCGATCGCGGTCGCTTCCTCCGATACATCCCCGCAGAACGTTGCGATGTCCTCTCCAGCGAGGTCTTTCACCGCTGGATTGATATCGCTGGCGACGATGCGTGCACCTCTCGATCGCAGCAGTCTCACCGATTCCAGCCCGATCCCGCGTGCTGCACCTGTAACGACAGCGACCTTTCCGGAAAGATCCCATCCCTGAGGTATGATCTTCATTTTCCGTCCTCCGGATAATCCGTGCTGAGGGTCGTCGTCTCCCAGGCATCGATTTCGTCTACGGTTTGATCGAGCTTGGTGCGCATGCGACGCAAGGCATCGCTACCCAGCAGCAGGTGAAGCGGTGGATTTTCGGACTTAACCAGAGCCATGATCGCATTTGCGGCACGTTGCGGATCACCCAATTGATGCCCGGCTGCCGCGTTGAAGGCCGCATCGCTCTTTCCGATTGTTCCGGCATAGGCTTCATGCGCCGTGCCACTCCTTTGAATCGAATGTGCCGACAGGAAGTCTGTCCTGAACGCGCCAGGCGCAACTGCCGTCACTTTGATGCCAAGCGAAGCGACTTCTAGACAAAGCGCAGCTGACAGGCCTTCCAGCGCTGCTTTGGCAGCCGAATACAAGGCAGATCCAGTAGAGGGAGCTCTGCCGGCGATCGATGTGATGTTGATGATATGCCCCGATCCCTGCTTGCGGAGATAAGGCAGGGCGCGCCGGATAATCCGGAACGGCGCAAAGACGTCGACGGCAAAAAGACGTTCCACTTCTGCGTCGGTCGCATGTTCAAGGGCACCGAGCAGACCATATCCGGCATTGTTGACGATGACATCGATCTGGCCGAGGCGCTTAAAGGCTTCTTCAACCGCAGTTTCGGTCGCAGCACTATCGGTGAGATCGACGTTTAGAACGTGCAGGTTACCTGTCTCATTGTCGAACGAAATTGAACCCGTCCTGACCGTTCCGACAACGGTGTCGCCCTGCGAGAGCGCTGTCCTTGCCAAGGCGTTGCCCAGTCCACGCGAGATACCTGTGATAAGCCACGTCTTCATCTTTTGCTCCTTCAAGTGAATGATGCAAAGATGGCCTGTCGCGTCCAGCTTGATAATGCGCTATAAAATTACAGAAGTTGTTAGCTCAGCTAAAGAACATTGAGGCGATCTTTGAGCCACCTTCTGAACGGTCAGGATTACAATCAGCTCCGCGCCTTCATCGTCGTGGCGGAACAGTTGAGTTTCAGCCGGGCAGCCGACCAGCTCGGGGTTTCGCCCTCTGCCTTAAGCCAGATGGTTCGCAACCTCGAAGATCACCTCGGCATGCGGTTGCTTCATCGTACCACTCGCAACGTGTCTTTGACCGAAGTGGGCGAGAACCTTTTTCAGCGCGCTCGGATCGCGGCGCTCGACCTTGGCGGCGCGGTGGCGCAGGTTAAGCAGGCGGGCGAAAAGCCCGCTGGAACCGTTCGGGTGCACACATTCCGATCGGCGGCGCACAAGTACATCGATCCGATCCTGAAAGACTTTACCGATCGCTATCCTGAGATTGTCCTTGATATAACGCTGGACGACGAGGTGATCGATATTGTCGCCGCTCGTTACGACGTCGCGCTCCGGATCGGTGAGGTAATCGAAAAGGACATGGTTGGGGTCCGCCTCGGGCCAGAGCTAAGGCAGATTGCCGTCGCAGCGCCCGACTATCTGCAGCTCCACGGACAGCCAAGGCATCCGCGAGACCTCGTAAATCATCGCTGTATCCGGTGGCGGTGGCCAGGTCGGGCGACACCTTACGCCTGGGAGTTCTTCGAAAACGAAGCTTGGTTCAGTGTAACCGTTGATGGCCCTCTCATCTTCAGCGACAAGGAGAGCGCCCTGAGCGCGACGCTTAAAGGGATCGGGATCGGCTTCCCAGTTGAAGACACCGTAGCAGATCATATCAGCGCAGGGCGACTAGTCCCGCTGCTTCAGTCATGGTCAGCGCCCTTCCCAGGTCTGTTTATTTGCTATCCGCAGCAGCGCCAGATGTCTCCAGCCTTGCGTGCCTTTATCGACGCCTTGCGGACTGGCGTTTCGTGACGAGGGCAGATTTTCGCTTCATGCGGATATCCAGCCTAGGATTAAGATCGCGCTAGTCAGCAGGTAGCGCGAAGATTGGAAATAAGGCGATAGTTGCTCTTGAAGGGATTAGAACCTGCGGCACCAAGCTGCCAAACCTAAGTCGTTGAGACATCGATGGTTATTTGCAGAAACCGCATTATGCGGCATGTCATTTCATAACATCAATACCCTGCGTCCGCTATCCTTCGCACCTATTATTCAAGTTCGATCGAATTTGACTGACGAAGTTGACGAACTTGACAAGATACTCCATATTCTATGCGGAGGTGCCCTATGGCCATGACCGATAAGAAAGGTGGTTCCCGCAAGCGCACCGAGCGTCGCGGCAATCTAATTACCGGATATGCTGGTAAATGGGAGCCACTCTTTGAGAAAAAAGCAGCGGCCCGCGCGACCGCTGCGCGAGTGCTTTCTGGCGTTTCCGAAGGTGTCAAACGCGCCAAGAACACAGGTGGCACTGTTCGTGTGACATATGTCATTCGATCCTCGGACGAAGAACCCGAAATCGAGATCGAGGAGATCACACCACAAAAGGACGCGCTGGATACAGCCCTCGCGGCCGCAAAGCAGCGCGGAAGCGAGCGTGTCGCTGAGATCCTTAAGCGGCCCGAGATGTTGTCTGCAGACGAGTTTGCCGATGAGATCGGCTCCACACGCGAGACGGTGAACAAAAAGCGCAAGCGTCACGAGGTTCTCGGGCTCGAAGGAGCGAAGCGAGGCGTGCGGTTTCCAAAATGGCAGATTGGAGATGACGGCCAACTGCTTGGTGGCCTCGCGCAACTATTTGAGGCTTTGAACGGGCACCCTTGGGCGGTGTACCGGTTCCTTTTGCAGGAAAGCGGTAGCCTTGGCGGTCGAACAGGTCTCGAAATGCTGCGCGCCGGCAGGATCGAAGATGCAGTGGGAGCAGCACGCTCGATTGGCAAAGGTGATTTCTCCTGAGCATCTCATCGAACTTGCTTCCGCCAACCGACTTTGGTTCGCGCGAACTGGTGATTCATGAACTGCCCCCTGTGGCATCGTGGTACCGGCTCTACCAAAGCCGGTATCCCGATCCGCTTGGCTACGGCTTCGGATCGAGCCGCTTCAGTGATCCTGAAATTGCCCTGACTCCTCCTGATCGTTTCGGCGTCGTTTATTTCGGCAGCAGCATCAAGGTCTGCTTCGCCGAAGCGATCTTGCGCGAGCGCGCGATCGGATCAAAGGGCACCTTCCCTATCGGCATGGGGGAGCTTCTGGAGGTGTCCTGCGCCTCTGTCGCGACCATTGAACCTGTTCGGCTCGCGGACCTGCGCTCGGACGGTATGCTGCGGATGCGGATTCCAACTGATGCTGCCCGTGCCGCTTCGCACGAACTCGGGCAGCAATGGTCAAGAGCACTGTGGCTTCACGACGAGAAACCCGATGGGATCATTTACGATTCTCGCTTGAATGGCGAAACTAATGTCGTCCTGTTCGATCGCGCGCTTACAAAACTAAGGGTAACGGCTGCCGGACCGCTGCTGAATTTTCGAAATGAAGTAGCGCAAATCTTGGATGATTTCGCGATAGCTATCGTCTGACCTGTGCGCTTCAAAGTTGTAGTGTCTTGATCTCTTCGCACTCGACTCCTGCAGCACGAATTTGCTTAAATCCTACGAGCGAGTGGCGGGTACCTCAATGGTTTATGAGTGGGACGAGCGAAAGGCCAGGCGCGGCTACCTACTGAAATGCTCTTCGCGGTCCGTTTTGCTGTGGCGGTTGCAAGCGTTCCAACCTGCTTCCTGGTCACCTCCATTTCCCATTGAATGATGATTGCCGTGGCGACCCCGCCAATTGATAGACCAGCCGGCATGCCGGGCTCAAAACGGCAAATTTTCCCTTTGAGAGCGAACGCTACCTCGACTACAACTGTTTCTAATAAATAGTGCTGTTGCGGGGGTCAGAATGCCAATAGTGTTCGTTCATGGAGTCAACAATCGCAAGGAAGATGCTGGATTTGCCGAAGACGTCGCCCGCAAGAAAGAATTCTTGAAGACGTTGCTTGCCACGCCGCTCGGACTCGATCCGGCAAAAGTGAAAGTCACCTTTCCTTACTGGGGCGGAGATGGCGTCAAGTTTCTTTGGAATCAGGTTTCACTGCCGGGAGGCGGTTACGAAACCTTGGCGCTTGGTTCGCAGAACAGAGAGATTGACCTCTGGTTGAACGAAGTTCACGAATCCTTCGGGGCGAAGTCCGTCATCCTGGGTCAAGTAAGCCGCGATCGATCGTTTGCAGACGCCGTCGATCTCATCTGGGACGCAGCGGCTGCGACCGCCAATTCCCCTGGGAATATCGAGAAGATTGCGGCCGCCTACCAGGCATCGCAGCGATATATCGAAGAATTTCCTGCTCCCGCATGGGCGTTGCAAGCCGAACCATTGTCAAACGAGGAATTTCTCGATGCGCTGCTTAAAGGCATCACTGAGATGCCAGCGCACGAGAAAAAACTCGAAACGTTTGGTCTAAGCGGATGGCTTGCCTCAACGAAGGAGGCTTTGGCGCGATTGGGATCAGTGCCAAGCGACGCAGCAACCGCCGGATTGCTGGCGCTCGGACGAAAATCCGCGCATCAGAAAGCGTCTAGGTTCCTGGGCGACGTCTTCGTCTACCTGAAAAATCGAGGAACCGCAGCGGCACCCGGCCCGATCGTGCAAACGGTCCTGCAGGACTTTCGCAATGCGGATGCCGCCCGGCAGGACGGTGACGACAAACTGATCATCGTCGGCCACAGCCTCGGTGGGGTCATCACGTACGATATTCTTTCGTATTTCGCCCCGGATCTGAAAGTCGATTATCTGGCGACCATCGGTTCGCAAGTTGGCCTATTCGAGGAGATGGCGCTGTATAATCGGATCCTTCCTCCCGGGATGCCGACTGACCCAAAAAAAGACCGCATTTCAGCCAATCCCAACGTTGGGAAATGGCTAAACGTTTTCGACACGAATGACGTATTCTCCTTCAGTGCGGCAGGCATTTATGACGGCGTCAATGATTTCCAGTACGACACGGGTTATGGCGGGCTTGGCGCGCATGGGGGATATTTTGCAAGACCAAGCTTCTATAAGCGGCTGAAGGCCCGCTTGTCGGAATAGGCATAACGATGAGTATCGTCTTCGAATCCGACGCTATCAAAGCCGACCCGAGCGTTGCCGCAACCCATGTTCTCCTGATCGGTTGCGGCGAATATCCGAGCCTTGCTGCTGCCGGATATGGAAGCCTGCCGCCGCTTACTTCTCCGCCGGTATCGGTCACAGCTGTAGCCGACTGGTTTCTGACTGGAGCCGATGCGATGCCGATCGGCCAGGGAAAGGAATCGAGCCAGGCCTTCTGCAACGAGGACGCGCCGCTCGGCTCCGTTGTGATGCTGGCATCGCCGGTCGGAACCTACGCAGCACCGTTTGGAACGTCGGTGGAAATCGCGCGACCGTCCATCACAAATATCAAGGCCGCCTATATCGCCTGGCTTGACCGGCTCAAATTAAACCCTGAAAGCCGGGGTGTATTTTATTTCTGCGGGCATGGTATCAGCGACGGTGAAACCCAATACCTGGTCGCTGACGACTTCGGCGAGGATGGCGCCGACATCTGGAACTCCGTCTTCCAACTCTCGATGACGGTGCAGGCGACACTTCGCAAAGCGAAAGCCAGCCTTTTCTATTTTATCGACGCATGTATGGAACTGAGCGAAGAGATCATCAACCAGTTGGAGGACCCGAAAGCGTTGATCGGTGGGTCGCGGAGAGGCGCGCTGACGACAACTGACTGGGCTATCATCCGGGCGACAACGGCAAACCGCCTGGCCTATGCTCCCGACGGAGGAGTTGCCCACTTCACGCAGGCGCTGCTTTCCGCCCTTCGCGGCCATTGTGGCGTGGAACACCCCAGCGGAAACGGCTATTCCGTCGATGTAACCCGACTGCGTGCGGCGATTTCAGAGTTCCTCGAGTTCGCCCAAGCCGACCAAAAAGAGGATCGTCAGAAAATCGGAAAGACCGAGGGCGACGGGAACTGGACCGTGCCCATGCACGTCTTATCGAAACGGCCTTCGGTCATGCTTGAGCTCGACGTCACACCCCCAGGCTTTCGTCCTGTTGCACAGGCCTTTATAGAAGACGCAGCCTTGGTCAGGGATATAAAGCCGCTCGCAACGGGGCCGGTCCGGTTCGTCAGGGAGCACGGCGAATGGACCTATGGAACAAACTCCATGGAACCCGTTTCCTTTCCCGAACAGGTCTTCAATCGAAAACTGCTGACGAACGCTGCCGTTCGTCGTCTCATCAAAGTCAATTGAAGGGGATTGTCCGATGGAATTGACGGTTAGTGTTTCTGGGTCGCAGAAGGATAGGATCCTTCTGACGCTGCCTTTCAACGTGTTTTCGCCTAAAGGCGATCTCCTGGCATCGGGCATCGCATCTCCGGACCGAACGGCAAAGGTGACGGTTGAGGATCGGGGACGGGGTCAAAGCGATCGCCTCCATGTCGTTGCGATGCTGCCGGACGGTCGCTCTCTCCAGACCATTGCCAACCGGCAAGGCGACAAGAGTGACGCGACTTTTGATATCGGCAAGACGGCACCAACAGCCTGGTTGGAATGGGTGACACCGTTTCAGTCTCTCGGTCATCTTGTCGACAAGACTGGCGATGATAAAGAGAAGGCTCCCGCGATCGGCAAAGTCTGGATCACCCTATGGTCACTGCTTGACAGTCGGTGGCAAAGTAGTCCCCTCCCCGTTGAGGAAAGGCTGAGCGACCGCACTGGGATCCAGCAGATCACGATCGCAGTTCCCGACAATCCTCACCTCCTTCAGGTCGGTGGCGAACATGTGGGATGGCGGTTGGTTGCTCTGCCGCCCGGACAGAGGGTCCGCGTTGCGCTCACTCGAAGCGCCGGAAACGAAAGCGATACGATCGACATCACGGTAGCGCGTGAGGTGCCCGACAATGAAATCATTCTGACCTACCTTTCAGATGGGTCGATTGCCGCGGCCAATCAACTTGCCGAGACGCTCCAGGTCGCTGACCGTTTCCTCCAGGACAAGGTAAGCGACCCCATATCAGCGGTGGCAGCGGGCTACTTCCTTCTGCGCAACAATAAGCTGGCTGAACGCCGGAACTGGGTACGGAACCTCATGAACTGGTTTCCCCAGATTGCCGACGGCGCCATTCTCGACGCGGCGCTCGGTTTAAAGACGGATGGCGTGGCAGAATCGGACATTCGCAAAAGCATAGACGTCGCACTTGGCCGCGGGTTTCCCGTCTTTTCGATCGGCGCACCATTGCTGCATCAAGCCATGTCTTCCGTCCATCGTGGGCATCGTGAAACAAAGAAATTCCATCAGAGCTATCTGGCGCTTCAAGCCTACGTTCGCGCTGGCAGCCCTGTCGGACCGTATTTCGGCTTCGAGGGGATGAGCCCAGCAGAGCCAACGTGGGTGACCGTTACCGGGTCAGAGGACAATCCAGGTTTTGGGCTCAGACCAGACGGCTCACCGAATGAGCGACTGGTCTTCGCGCGGCCTGCCACGGTCAGTGGTCGGTATGGTCATACAAAGGTTCAATTACCCCGCGCGCCGGTCAGTGCCAGTGCCAGGCAGGCGATGGATCAGATCATAAGCAGGCAACCGCTGCAGTTATCGGACGAAGCTCCCAGCATCGAGGTCCGCAGACTCACCCGGCGGGAAAACAGCCGCGGGCTTCCGATGCGCGAGACAACTTTTCTCCGTCATCTGTCCCAGCGCGCCGTCCCGATTCCGCGAGATATCGATAATTTCGCCCAATCGACCCCGCAGGTGGAGAAACCTGCAGAGAGGCGGATAGCCGGCCCATCGGCCGCGGGGACCACTTTCGGCGCGCCACCTCGTCAGTCCGAGCGATATTGGCGAGAGCAACGAGCCGCGAATGCGGTTGCATTCTTTGAAGATCAGGACGATCCGACCTTGCTGTTGCCGCCCCCTTGAACCCGGGTCGCCATTCTCGATGCTGTCGTCGCTGGACTAGAGACGGCGAGACCGCATCTCTGCAAGATTGCGGTTTTCTAAGAGGGCTTGCGTATGATGGTCGGCAAGTTCGACCGAACAATTGGCCGCCTGCTAGTGCGGAGCCCTTTTGGCCACTCATCCCGGCGGTACTCATCAGGCTAGTCCGCAGACCTACGAGGATCGGTGTCATCAGCCGCAGATGATCATCGATCCGCTCATTAGAAAAACTACTATTAGCGGACATCAACGAACGCTAAATCTGGAGAATGTTGAGTGAAATTTTGGTGGGTCAATCATAAGCAGACGCAGCGTCAAGAGTTAGCAGGAGGCTATTTGTGGTCTCCTAAAGTCGAAAAAAACGGCTCGCGGAGTAAATTCTATGACAACATGCGCGTAGCAGCCCCAGGGGACTTCGTCTTTTCTTATGCCTCGACGAAAATTGCGCGCATCGGTGTCGTGACCGATTTCGCCGTCATCGCGCCAAAGCCTACCGAGTTTAGAAACGTGGGGACAAACTGGGGCGCTGAAGGTTGGATATTGCCAGTCAGCTGGTTCGATCGGGCTATCGGCGTAAAACCGAAGGCGATACTGAGCAGCCTAGCTCCCATATTGCCGAAATCTCATTCACCATTACAATCTGCCACTGGCAAGGGAAATCAGAAGGCATATCTAGCGGAGGTAAGCCGTGAAGTATTCGCGATGATCCTTGGAGAAATCAACGCAACGATAGGTGACTTCGATCAACGTCCTACCGATGGTCCCTCGCAGAACTTTGTTGACAAAGTTGAAGACCTTATCGAGCAAAGCTTTGCATCCGACCCGAACCTTAACGACACGGTACGTTCTCAAGTGATCCAAGCGAGGAGAGGACAGGGAATTTTCCGGAGCCGGGTACTAGAGTGTGAGCCCATTTGCCGGGTCACAGGTATCTCGGATCTGGGTTTACTGGTCGCTAGCCACATGAAACCATGGCGTATGTGCACCAGCGCGCATGAACGACTTGCCGGTCGAAACGGTCTAATGTTAGCACCTCATGTCGATTTCCTGTTTGATGATGGACTATTAACCTTCGATGAGACCGGCGAGTTGATGTTTTCTTCTCGCTTATCACAGGAAAATCTGGCGAGGCTCGGCTTAAAGGGTGTTCAACCGGCGATCCTTCAACCATTTCATCGCGACAGTGTCGTTTACCTTCGATACCACCAGATAAATGTATTTAAATCTTGAATTTTCTGAAATAGGTGGTTCAATTCCACGTTGTCCCCGCTCTATTTACGTCATCTTTCTTAACAACGCTGTAAGTTCATGAATCTACACGAAATCCGGTTTCGAAAAATTGATCAGCCTTCAGAGGATCCAGACCACCTGGTGAGATACGTCCATAAAATGGACCATCGCGACAAGACAAAGGGGAAAGCCCAGTGGAGAATTCAGACATCTGAGGAACGCGACGTATTTCAGACGGCCATGATGAACCAGTGGATCGAGAAAAAGTTTGCATGGTCGCTATACCGTCCCTCCGGCATCGTCATGAAACTCGGCGTGGACAGAGATCACGCCACCGAACTGTTCATTGCGAAATTTGATGAACATCAAGTTGCAGCATGGCACGGCTATCCCTGCAATCATAAGGAGCCACAGCAGCGCCCTCCGGGAGATATTTTAGCTGATTGGCTCTCCCAGGGAATTCTGCCGGCCGCCAAAATCCGCAAAATAGCCTCAGGACAACGATGCGCGATCTGAAACTCAGCGTGGAAGGCCAATGGTGGGATTCGCTCCTCTACAAAGGACAACTTCACCTGTTTGGAACCGACGGCTCACTCTCGATCTACGCATGGGAGCGTCTTGTCGCAGACCTAGCCCGATCGTTCGGCGAGAACGGCGTCGCCCTCCGTTTGGCTTTCAGTGAAAGCAACGCCATCTACCGATCAACGATGGATTTGCAGCATGTGCGGCGCTGCTTCGCCAATCTGGCCAGCACCGAGTTCGAAATTAGCGCCGCCACACTTGCGAAATACTGTATCGCCCGTAGCGACAACGACTTCCCATTTCCGCACGCGACAAGCGCCTTCCACTATGATCGCCTCATCGTCGCGGCCGGCCGCGGGGTGTTCGCCGCTCATTATGACCCAGATACGTCGAGCCGTACGCAAGTGATACGTCTGTCGTCGCGTGGCGCGAACCAGGCCTGGCCGGCATATGGCAACGTGGCTGTCGCGGCGGGGCCCGACGGGCTCTTTCATCTGGATCTAAAAATCGGCGATCGCGAGTGGCCGAAAGAACAGGATGGCGGACGCCTATCGGAGCGTGCCTGTGACGCCTGCGACTGGATGTTCAATAATATTGTCGGCACGTCGTTCGAAGAGGGAAGCGTGTTGGCCAGGTTCGATCGAGCCTCCGGAACCACGGATAGTTCGATTCCGCTTCAAGACATCGTCGGCGACGACAACGAGGAGTCGACGGAGGCCGCTTGGAAGGCGGGCGATGTCGATCGCCTTGAAGACCTCGTCGGCAATCAGTACGACACGGGTGACAAAAAACCGCTCATCTGGGGGAGCCGTGACAAACTCTATAAGGTTGAGCGCCGGCACATCGCGGTGTACCGGCTGTTTTCGAGCGGCGAGTTAAAATTCATCGGGAAGGTTCCGCGCCCCTCGGACTTGAACACGCTCGTGTCCGTGAAGACCGCTCTCTTCGGTCTGGTTTTCGAGTTCGATGAATCGCTTCTCGTCCTGAAGAGCAATGGCGCGACCCAGACTTTCGCGGACGAACCGGTCAACTGGCGGGTGTTTCCGCGTTCGAAACGGTATGAAAACCACCTGCATATCCTCAAGGACGCCGTGCTCGAGATTCACTCCTACAATCATGACGTCGACCAGAACCAGTACCATAAGCTGATCGGTACCCGCGTCCCTCTGAGTTGGCGAGAGTAGGACGCTCATTCGTCCAGCCGCCTGCAAACGCCGGCCGTCGGACAAGTCACTCAGACTATGTCGGCACCCGCTTGCGCTGTCGCGAAAAGGCGCGCGAGCTTTTTGGCGCAGACGCCTCAGTCCGTCAGTTTCGGCCGCGCGGACATCAATTCGATCACCTTTGCGCGAAGGTTTTCCTGATCACGTAACTCGCATTCCCATAGGATGCAGCTCCCCCAACCCATCGTCTCCAGAGCCAGCTGCGCTTCCCGGTCACGTTGGCGGTTTCGGTCGATTTTTGCGACCCAATATCCATTATTGGCCTTCGGCATGCGCGCCCCGCGCTTGCAATCGTGCCCGTGCCAGAAGCATCCGTGAACGAACAGCGCCAGTCGGCGCGAAGGAAAGGCCAGATCCGGGGTACCCGGCAAATCTCGCCGATGTAACCGAAACCTGTATCCAAGCCCGTGTATCAGGCTCCGCACCATCAGCTCAGGCCTGGTGTCTTTAGATTTGACGGCCCGCATCGTGCGTGACCTCATAGCATCGACCATCATGTCGTCACCCCGGCGACCGCCCATTCGACAGCCGGCACTCCGCCCTTCGATCAATCTTGATCGTCCATGGCAAGCTCCATCGCGCGCAAGGGCCGCCTTTCCAGATTGAACGTGTCGACGAACTTCACTTTGTCGTCGCCACCAGTGACGGCGTCATGCCGCCAAAGCGGATGCAAAACAAGAAATATGTTTCCGCCATGCCGCCTTTCGCGCAACGCCGGAAGGCCGGAGGCCTCATGCATTTCGGCCGAAAGCGAGTCCGGCCGCATGCCGGCCACCGATTGCGCCAACGCCAGCGCACGCTCCCGCCAACCTCGCGTCTCGACCCAATCCTGGTCCCCGGCCTCGAGTCCTGCGCTATATCCCGATGTGACGAGGGCGCGCAGGTAGGCGAGACCGAGCCGCCAGTCGAGCAGTCCATGATACGGGCGATTGCCATAACGTTGAATGCAACGATAGCATGAACTCTGGCAGCGAGCCGCGTGATCACCGCCCTCGTCAATTCTCATAAAGTCTGAGAGCGGCCACGCGCCGGTGTCTAACAATATTTCCCTGATCAGATGTACGATATGGGGTGTCCCGTCACTACGGTCTTCGCCAAGTCGCCTGCATAGCCCGGAACCGTTGATCAGCGCGTCGGCGAGCTGCAGCATCGGTTTGCCGCCGCGAAGCCGTGGCTCGAGCGCTTCAAATTCGTCAGGAGAAACGTCAAGATCCAGCGCAGCCTTCTGCACCAGGATCTGCGTGGCGCTGATTGCGGCCGCGCGTGTTGGAAGGTGACTAAATGCGCCTCTCCTCGCCACCCGATCAAGCGTTAGCCGGGCGTCGAACTCACGAAGCTCGAGATAAAGAGCGTCGGTCTCCTTTTTTGCGATCAACCCGAAGCTCTGGGTGGAATTGGGAGCGATAATCCATCGGCCCGTCGACTTCTCGAGTTCCTCGACAGAGATCGCCTGGGATGACGTGAGCTTCGCCGCAGGTAATCGGGGCACCCAAACGACCTGATCTTGAGCCTCGCTCACCGTAAACCGCAGCGGCTGTCCAAGGTCGTCATCGACGCCGTCGTTGAGTTGCATGATCGTGACCCCGGCGCCCCGGCGCAGGCGAAGATGTCCGACATCACACGTGTCGCCCGCGTGGAGCACCGTCGCCACGGTGCGCACCGCCATCCGCCCTACCGTCTCTAGATCGGTTTCCGAGGCCCTGAAATCACTTCGGAACGCCGCCGGGGTCACGTAGTTGTTGAAAACCGCCGGCTCGATGCCGGTCCCACAATCCTCACAGGCTTCGGCCGCGATCGGGCGTGCGAGGCTGTATCGCGCTGATCCGCACGACGGGCAGAGCGCGACACTATGCGCGGAATCAACCCAGCCAGACAAGCTCTCGAGAATGACGTCCCGCCCCCGCCGCTCGGGCGGTGCCAGCGTTCCGCTAAATCCCACCACTCGGTGGCGCTGCTTGTCCTTGGTGAGAACTGCGCCCGGAGCAAACTCGAAAACCGCGGTGTCGAGATCCCGATCCATGGTCGACCACGCAAAATCGGTATCCGCCTCGTCCGACTCCGCGCGCAAGCCGAGATATAGCGGTTTGACCCGCGTCGGCATGCCGTACATGGGCAATATCCCGCGCTCGGCCAAGAATTGCGCGAGCCCCTGAGGATTGGTGGGTTTAAACTGTTTCTGCGCGTCGATCGCGGCGATCACCTCCTCGACTGACGCATTCAGTCGGAGCCGGGCGCGTTGACCCTTGTCGATGCAAGCCGCGTCGATATAGGCGTCGCGCTCACCGATCGTATCACGCAGCGCCGACCTCAGTCGATCGCGCCAGCCAAACCCCCGAGGGTCGTCAAAATATTCGTCGGTCGGCAAATATTCTCCGTGAACGTCCGGAGGCACGAGGAAGTCGCCTGGATAGGGCAACCCTTCGCGCGTGACTTCGTCGCGAAGCGCCTTGAAAGCCGCCCTCAACCACACCTTGGCCACCAACCGCTTCGGAATCGGGTCATGGCCGGTAGCGAGAAACGGCGGTGGCGGTGGATCGCCGGTAATAGCCGCCGGATGCGCGAAGTAATAGGCGTCATGGCTACGGCCGCGACAGAAGGTGACGACGGACGAGAACGCCTGGCCACGGCGACCAGCCCGGCCGACCCGCTGTTGATAGTTAAATCTCTGCGGCGGCATGTTTGCCTGGTACACCGTCTGCAGTGCGCCGATATCGATACCGACCTCCATGGTGGTCGTCACCGACAACATGTCAATTTCCCGGGCCCGCTTCGCGACTTCTCCCAGATCATCGACAAAAATGCTTTTGAATTTGCGCAGACGATCCGAGAAATCGTCCGTCTGCCCCGTCAATTCTTCGCAGCGTAGCCGAAACCGATTGACCCCATCTCTTTGGCCACGAACGATCCGCCGTCCGAGGAAGTTGGCGTCCCACAACTCCTCAACGAGGCCGTCCCTACCTTCCGACAATCCCTTGTAGCAACGGGTGCAGCGGCCCACCCCGCGGTGAAGGTGAATACGCTCGCACGCCTCACAACGCCAATACGGATCGCCAGGTTGGCTCACTTTCAAGAATATGCGCCCGACGCGTATGACGCCGTTGACGTGCTTCTCAGTCTCGAACGCCTTTAGAACGCCGTCAAGTTCGGGCAGCGCGGCCGAACCGTAGACCGCGTCGGCGAATTTTCGAACGCGGTTCGTAAGCGGAATCTTACTTGCGTTATCCCATTCAGTCGCCGTCGCGCTGTTGAAATATTTGTTTTCTCGAACCCTTGTGGCGCTCGCAAAAACCCGTAACCAGGCATCAAGCCGATCGACATCGCCCCCTTTGTCTCGGGAAATCGACGGGTACGCGAGCCCAGTCTCCTCCAAGGCGAAAAAGGTGTTGGCGAAAATCACGTCGTCGACGAGCTCCATCAACTCCTGCTTGATCGCAAGGCCCAGTTTTTCCTGCTGCGCGTCATCGAGCCACGGCGCGTAGCTTACGGCCGAACCTTTCATCTGGAAGGCCTCATACCACGGCCTGCCCTCGAAGGCTTTACGCCCGACCTCGTCAAACGGATGAACGCCGAGATTGACGTATTCCTCAATCAGCGCGCCGACGCCCTCCGACCCTTCCTTATAGCTAAACAGGCGCTCCAGCTGAATTTTCGAATTCTCGATCGAGATCTGGGAATCGTGCGTTTGGGCTCCAAGCCGCTTGAGGATCGCCGCTGCCTCCTCAGCCCTGCCCTCTCCGTTCAGCTTTATAAATTCGGCCATGGCCGCTTCCGGATCGATCCTGCTCGCCGCCGCCTTCACGAGATAGTCTCGCGCGACCGTCACCAGAACCTCGCGTCTCAGGTCACGGAGATGGAGCCGCTCGATTTCGAGCGACTGGTTCGCTGCATCTTGCCGGCTATCCGAAAAAACAATGCTCTTCGGCTCGGCCCCGGCAGCATGCAGCAACTCGAACAATTCGGTCGCGATAAGTTGCGAAGCCTTGCTCACACCGGTTCGAAACGCGCGGATCGGAGACCTGGACCTCGACGACGCCGGTCTGTTTGAATAGTCCGTACCACAATTCGGACAGCAGAACGGCTGAGCCGAACGACGCCCTTTTGGAGCTGCGGCGGTCGATTGATTGTATAGTCGACCGCCGATCCGCTCGTCGGACACGTCCTCGCCGAGCGACACGACGCCCGAATTCGGATCGAGACTGGCGGCTTCCCATCCATCCCAGCTTCGTCCGTCCAAAGCGGGTATGGCCCTTGACGGCCAAAATACAGCAAATTGGTCGAACGACATCTTATCGTAGTATTCCGCCGCGGCGCGCTCCGGCAGGTTCTCGAGCTCGGCGGTGGATGGAAGAAGCTCGGTCGCCGAGCTCGATCCGACGGGCCGGCCCCTTTGCCCGCCAAGCAGGAGATCGCCGCAGGCTTCGCAGTAAAGGAGTTCGAATAAGCGCCGTCCCCTAACTTGCCCCGCCTCCGGCTCGCCGTGAGAGAGGCCGCGCTCGACGCTCAGGTCAAGAAAGCCGATTTTGTCGCCTTGTCTCACGGGGGCACCGAAAAGGCCTTCGATGTTTCGGACGAACGAATGGACTCGAAACGACGGCGTCCCTTGAGAGACCTTGGCGCTCCACTGGCCACTCTCCGGCAACGCCCGCGCCAGTAGCAAACCGCGGAGCGCCTCGAGGTCGTTCTGCTCCCCGAAAATGCGTCCGCCTAAAACCGTCGCCTTGGTCGCCCGCACGCCAGGGCCCTCTCGGCATGCCGACGTTAGAACCGCGGCGGCGACTTCCGCAATCGCCCCTATTCGCGCGTCCCCAGCGTCTCTGACGCCGAGAACGTCTGCGACCCTGTCGATCGCGGCTTCAAGGCGATCGGACCTCACCACTTTTGCGATGAAGTCGTCGCCCCCGCTCCGCGCCGCCGCCACGAGTTCGACGAACGGCTCGGGATCGAACGCGTCGAATTGGCGTTCCGGCAGATCCGGCTCCCCTTTGACGACGCAATCGGCCCAGAACGCCTCGTCCGTCGAACCCGCGTCTTCGGCCATTGCACTTGTGCCGAACGGGGCGAAAAGATCGCGCAGATAGCGACGCGATTGGATCCCCGCTTCACCTTCCATCGGAAGCGAGGCCGATGAAGCGAGGATGCGCAGTTTGTGCCGATGGCGCTCCTCATCAAGTCCGAGGCGATGCAACAGCGACTTGACGAGATATGAGACCTCTGTCCCTGACGAACCGCGGATGAGATGAAGCTCGTCAAAGATCAGATAGAAATAGGCATGGTCATTTTCCAGCAACCATTCCCTCGTCGTCTTGAAGATGGAATTTTCGACCTCTCGTGAAAGCATGGCGCCAAGCATCGACGCGTTCGTGACCAGCACGTCGGGTGGCGTCGCTTGCATATCCCATCGCGAAAGCATCTCGCCACCGTCGAGTGAAGGAAAAATAAAGCGGGTGGCTTCGGGCGGCGCATCGCCTTCAGCCTCGGCCCTCTGGCGTGCCTCGTGATCGTATTTGCGCGCCGCAAATTGATCCGCATCCGCCTTTCGAAACGCTTCCCGCAGCTCGCGCTGGTGGCGTCGCCGGCGCTTTCTCTCCGCCTCGTTACCGGCCAACCGCGGATGGCTCTCGTAACCGGTGACCGGCGTCGATGATGTATACTGCCCGAAAAAGATCCGGTTTTCGTTAAACCGGCCATCCATGACACGGCGCGCTTCATCGGAGTCGAGCGTACGCCGCAGGCGCACCATCTGGTCCTCGACCAGCGCGTTCATTGGGTAGAGAACAAGCGCGCGCACCGCGGCCGGGCGCTTCTCTCCTCGTCGGCCCTTGCTCCAGCTGCCCTTCCCACGCCACCACTTCGTCTCGAGGTATCCCGCCTCGGGCTTTGGCCAGCTCACAGCTTCATTCGCAAGCGTCGCCAGAACCGGCAGCATGAAGCTTTCGGTCTTTCCCGAGCCGGTTCCCGACGTTACGATCCCGGGCTTGCCAGGGCGAACCCCGCGCGCCAGCATCTGGACCTGGTGTTTGTAGGGCGAATAGGTGCCGACGCGACGGACCGCCCCAGCCGCGTCAGCGCCTTCGAAAAGACCTGACAGCGCGAGTTCGGCAAACGCGGTCTGGCCTTCGACCGACAACGTGCACAGCGGCCCGCCGGCCAATCCCACGAGTTCGTCGATACGGTTTTCGTACGTTTTGTATCGAAGGATGGGTTCGATGAACGACGCCGTCGAAAAGACATTCGTGGTTTCGAGCAAACGGCGTCGCTCCGCCGCGACGGTCGGATCGGCGATACGAAAACTGGTTTCCACATACGAGATGAAAAAATCTCGTATCCGATCGAAACCTCCCATTGGATCCAGCATCTATTGCTCCAATTCGCGCCGCTTCTGGCGCCTGTTCCAAATCGACCGCGCCATATCGGCGACAAGCTCTTTCGCCTTCCCTTCGTCGCCAACCGCCGTTTCCGCTTCGGCGAGCATGCGCGCGACGCGCAGAGCGAACGTCAACCCCGGCCTAAATCCGAGATCTAGCATCAGGCTTGCCGACCTTGAAAAATCACGCGGCTCGACGCCGGGGTCGAGGGATGGCGCCTGCTGCGCCGCCGGCGCCAAAATCGCCGCCGCGAGGTGCGCGCCGTCGTTGATCGCGCCGCCGCCGATCTCAAGCCAAGGCAGGTCCGGCGGCAACGCCGCAATCTCTTCGTTATCAACGTCATTTGAAACCGCGCAGGCTAGAAACCCGCGCGGTAACCTCCCGCTTCGTCGCAAATCTGCCAAACCGGGTATCCAGAAACGCGCCCCCGACCGCTCAACGCCAAGGATCGCGGCGAACACTGCCGGCCCTTTGGCCGCTGCCTGCGCAGCGGCTCCAAGAACGGTCCGCGCGCCCGAGCCCGGTCGCGCCCATAAGTCCTCCACGGAAATAAGCGTGGGGTCCGCCTGGACAAACACCGACCGTCCGGGGCAGAGCAAAGTCGCGGCGATCGCCAGAAATTCCTCCGCCTCAGCCCCGTGCAGGACCGGAACCTCTCCTGATAACAACAGGATAAGAAACCGCCGCATCAAGCCTTTCCCCTCTTTCGAGAGGAGCGCGTGTCGATCGATTGCTTCCGCCTTCGAACGGATTGAGACCGGGGCCGCGTTCTCAAAGGCGATTTCGGGCACCGAGCCAGCGTGCGCCAGCTGAGGAAGATCTCCAATAACGCGGTCGGCCTCCTCCAGCCTGTCGGCGACTGAAAGCAGTCTGTCGATCTCGGCATGGATCTCGCAAACCTTCGCGCGCTCCGCCACGACTTCGGATCGGACCCGCTGTAGCTCGAACGCGCTCTCTTCGAACTCGGCCGTCTTCTGCGCCAGGATTGTCTGTACGTCACCGATTTCGGCCTGCAGCGTGGCGCGGTGTCGTTCGTGCTTCTCGTTCAACTCGTTGATGCGCCCGACGCTGATCCTCTCAGCCTCTTGCAGATCCTGATCGAGCCTTCGGCGCTCAGCCGCCGCGCGAGAGCCAAGCTCATCCCTAAGGGCCTCGAGCGCGGCCTTTTTCCTCTGCGCGATCTCCTCTGCGATTTCGGCGGTTCGAAGCTCGCGTTCCACCTCCAACTCAGCCACCAGCGCCGCGCGCATTTGCTCGCGCTCGGCAAAGTGGCCCGTCCTTGCGTGCTCGGCGACTGCAGCCTTAACCGCATCGTTCTCCAAGGCCGCATCCAGATAAGCGCGCATGAGCGCCTTGTCCGCTCGTAGCCGATCTGCGAGTTCGCCTGAGCGAAGCGCGTCCAGCGCCGCGTCGCGGTCCGGCGTTGCGACGAAAACCTTGCCGCTGCCGGCCTCATGGTGCAGGTCCAGCCAAGCGATAAGATCGCTCACGCGCGGATCGTTTACGTCCGACAGCGCCTTGACGACCCGCGCCACATGGTCCGCCTCATCGGACCAGTCGAACGCACCTCCCGACGCCAAGTCGTCGTCGGGCAAATAGACATCGTCCCTTCCCGCGCTCGACTCAAGGGTGACAACGCGAGATGGGCGATAGGCGTACCACCGGACGCATCGCGCCTCTCGCCGGGATATCCGTAGCGCTCCTTCGTCGCCGGCCTCCAAATCGACCACAACCACCCTGTCTTCCGACAATCGCAACGCCCACAAACCCGGCCGCTTATCCCCGCGCCAGCCTTGTTGCGTTAGAAGCGTGCGGTAAAATGCGTCGCTGCCATGCGGCAGCGCCGCAAATCGCGGAATGCGCTTCAGGCGCAGGACCTTATACTCGGTCGCCCGCGGCCGAGTATTGCGCATCGTGTCAAATTCAACCCAACTGCCCGCATACAAGCCTGTATGATGCGCCAGACCATGCGTCTCGACGAGACCATCGCGCGGAAACAGGCGCTTCGGTTCGTCAATGAGTTCGATACCGTCTCCCTCGACCCGGCCGACGGCTGCGACTGTCCCATACTGCCCCTGGCGACGCACGAAATATCCTACGAATCTCGCTGATGGGAGGGTCGTAGCCTCCTCTCTCACCGAGTCCACCCCGGCTATCATGTTCGAATTCCCCCATTGATCCAAACAGGCCTGCGCTGGCCTCGGCCACGGCGCGAGCCCAGAAATTGCCCCCTCGGATCGCCTTCCTCCAGTCCGACGACGAGCCCCGGCAACAGCTTCGCGATCCAGCGCGCCTCGTCCTCCCCGACTTCGTATCGCCAGCCCCCCTGCGCGAGCCCTCCGTTCACCAGGGTCCTCAGCCTCAGCGACCGTGCGACCTCCAACGGGAGCGAACCTTCAGCGGCCAGGCGATCGAGCGCTCCCTCGCCATAGCTGAACAGTGCGCGCCCCGCTTGAGCGTAGGCGTCCAAAATGGCCGCTTGTCTGGAGACGAATTTTCGTGTGGTCTTTCCCGTCACCCGATAGATGTCATGGTCCCTCCCGCCTGGATGGACCATTCTGACAAGCGATATGTCCTCGATCCCAATGGTCTTCAGCCGAAAGCGACCGTGCGTCCAGTCCCACGTGGAAACAGCCTCATAGCCGTCCCCGATCAAAGCGCTCGTGATCAGCTGGGTGGCGACGCTTCCATCGGGAACCTCTCTGGTCGACTTGACCTGCCAGCCCAGAGCGGCCCCGAGCACGTCCGGATCGAGGCCCGTCGCTCCAACAAGAGGCGGACCGATCGTCGTTTGGCTAAGGCGGCGAAACGGTCGTCCGCCCTGCAAGTGAACAGTATCGCGAAAATCGGCCTCCATACGAGCCGGAATCGCTCCGGACACGACGACCGCGGCCCCGCCGTCGACTTTCACGATCTCCAGGCATGGTACGGCGAGCGTGAAGATCCGCCCTCGCCAACGCGGGCGCAACCGCGCGTCCAAGAACGTCGCTTCCTGTAGCGTGCGCAGAAACTCCCAGCTCTCCTCCCCGGCCGCGCGATCAATGATCGCAATCGCCTCCCCCTCGTCGAGGCCGCTTCTTCCTCTGGCATAGATCGCTTCGATAACGTCTTGAAAGCCGTATCTATCCGGGCTCCACGTCAGATCGCAGGCCTGGATTCTCCGGGCGGCCGAGGCCGTCCGCGACCTCCACTCGCACGCCTCGTCCAAACGGTAAGCGCTGCCACCCAAGTCAGGATGCACCTTTGCCTCTGCCGTAAAGGCGACCCGTCGTGACCATGTCCCTTCTTCGTCGGCGACCACGAATTCACCATCGACTGCGCCGTCAGCCCGCAGTCTTCCATTCACGCAGGACAACGCGCCCTCGGCACCGGCCTCCAGCGGCCGCACCTCGATTTCTCCGTTGATCCCCGTAACAGAGGGCAGGAATCGGGCGGCCCCCAACCAAGCATTCCCCACCCGAATTCCGTCGACCAGCCCAACGGCATGAACGCTATCGCTAACATGTTGGAGGCCGAGGCGATCGATGATCTCGGAGACGGTGGCCGGCTGTAGCGGCTCCACGCTGACGCTCCATTCGCCCGATCGTTCGAAAAGTGCGAATTTTTCAGCCACTCGCCCGTATCGGTTGGCGATCGCTATATGGAATGGGCCGGCCATTGGCCGGAATTGGCTTACAGCGCTCCAGCTCGCCAACCCACTTGACGAAAATAACACCATCCCCCGCCGGACATTTGGCCCGAGATTGGGGCTCTCGGCGATGACGGCGCAGATCGCAGCCTCTCCCATGCTCGTCATATCGCTCAGCGCCGCAGCCCCGAACGTTCCGACCCGAAAGTGACGCCTTCTGTCCTCGTCGTACTCTATCCTTAGCTCCGCGGGCTGAGCCGGGATTTCGCCCGTCATCGCTCCCGCCCGCTCGACCAGACGCCAGAATCGGTGATCTACAGACGCCTCACCTGCTCGAAATGCTCGTCGGAAATCCTGAAAAGCCTCCCTGAGTCCGATCGAGACGTCGGACAAAGCGACAAGCGGGTCAAGCAGCCGGATCAAAGCCGCCGGATCGTTGACCGTCGCGTCGCCACGCTCCAGCTGCTTCTGGAGAAAACGCAGATCGCGTCTCGCGGGAAACGAAAGATATCGGGTGTACCCGATATGCGTCCACGATGGAGGCGGCGCAGGAAGGATCAGCCGGCGGAACGGCGCGCCACCCGCCACTCGATCCTCAAGCCATTTTGCCAGCGCTTCCCACATCAGCGCCAGGCCGCGCAGTTTCATGAAAGACCGGTCGACACCGAGCCACTGTCTCAGCTTCGTTCTGTATTCACCGCTGCCGCTATAGTCCCCATCAAGGAGACTATCGACTAGTAGACTCAGTGCAAGAATGGCGATGCAGCCGGGCGTCTCATCGTGTGGGGCGCTCCGCCTGCCGTGCTCCAAACACCAAAAAAGATAAGGATCGGCGACCAGCGCCTGTCTGAAAGCGGCTTCGGCGCGAGCCCCATGCTCCTTTCCGAAGCCGCAGAATTCTGCAAGCGTCTCCGGAGTGATTTCAAACGACCTGATCGCGTCGCAGTCACCCGCATCCGACCGCAAAAGCGTCCGTGTCAGCATGACCTCCCAGTCATGCAAATCGCCCGGGAGCGGATCCGAAGCGCCGGCGAGGTTCATGCCGATTCTTTCAGTTTCCCGCCGGCCGCAGCAAACGACCGCGCGTGGATCGCTAGCGGCTCGAACAATCGTTCAGCCAGAAACCGCACCACCGCCGGGACGACCCCGTCTCCGATAAGTCGGAAACAGTCATGATAGGTCGATGGCAGCTCGAACTCCTTGTCCAGCCCCATCAACAAGGCCGCCTCCCGGACGGATAGCAGACGCGTTCGCACACGTTCCCCGTCGACGACCACGATACGTGGCCGCGAGGCACCTCCTTTTGGGGTTCTAAGGCAACCGAGCGTTTCGCTAAATGTGACCTCAGCCCGTTGGACATTCTTACCGGATCCGGTCGGCCGCATTCTGAGATAGAGGCTTCCGATCGCCAACTGCTTGGCGGCCTTAGCTTCGTTGAGGCGACCAAGCTGCATCGGAGACATCATGCCGATGAGCCGATCGGTCGCCTCCTCGGTGTTCCATTCGGCCTCACCGCTGACGTCGATAATCTCACTTAGCTCGAACTGCTTTTTAGACGGCGGCGCTCCCGGGGACCACCAAACCCAGTTGGTCACATCTTCGGGGGGAAGACTTGCCTTCGCACGCAACAGGATTTGTCCATGCCAAGGACGTTGAGGAATATCTGTTGTAAAGGCGGCTGGGAGCGGCAGCTCTCGCCGGATGGCGATGATGAATACGCGAGGGCGAGATTGGGGAACAAAAAATGACGCGTCAGCGACTACCGCGCCAAATCGATAGCCAATCTCACTCAGAGCTGAACAAAGAGCCCGGAAATCCGCACCACCATTGGCGCTGAGCAGCCCCAACACATTCTCTAATGCAAGAAGATTGGGAGCGCGCCCTTCCTCCCCCAAGTGACGTATTATTTCGAGAAAGGGCCAAACGGCACCCGACCTAGTGGACACAGCCCCTCCCGCTTCGCCGATGCCCAATTTCGCTCCCGCCTGCGACAGATCCTGACATGGGAATGATGCCCATGCGAGATCGGCGGAATCAGGAAGATCATCGGCACCAACTAGCGCTACGTCTCTTCGATCGAAAACCTCACCTCGCCAGTTCTTTTTATAAGTTGAACATTTTAATTCATCGCAGTCGTTGGCGTAGAGACACTGCCATTCGTCTTGAAGACCCGCGCGCGCCATTCCAACGCCCGCAAAAAACTCATAGTATTTAAATTTGTCCCTCAAACCGGTCCCCCTTAGTGGAAGGCTGCAATACACGCCCGAGCTGTGGTAGCCGGCAAATCAATGAAACTTTAAGGACAGGCCCGAGAAGTGGCAAGGTCTGGGTCTGTTCAACAGGTCAAACGTGCACACAAATCTACTATCCTTATTGGGATGACCTTTATCAGGTTCAAATGGACCGTCCGCCGCACCGGACTTTTTACAAAGAAGTCGCCTGAGAGTCGCAATGCTCTAAAGCAATCCCCACGCGCGAAACCTCCCCCTCCCGGTCATCTCGCGCAGGCCGAGTTCCAAAACGATCCGCCGCGCCGCCTGCGGCGTGACGTCGAGCATCTTCGCCACCATCCCGGCCGACAGCAGCGGCTTTGCCATGACCAACTCAACGAGCTCCGGCAGTTTTGATGACGTCCTCCGTCCTTCCAGTTTTCGGTCCATCATGGTTTTCGCCAGTGCCAGGCGGTCGTGCTCCTTGAGGCCGATCTCGGCGGCGGCGATCAGGCCGTGGGCGATGGCGAGCAGCCGTGTCTCGCGATCACGATGTCGGCGCCGATCGACGGGAATGGTTTTCAGGCCGAGGTTGATGGCGGCGAGATGGGTGCCGGTGGTGACGCCGGCCTGGCGCAGGATCGAACCAGCCAGCAGTCGGCCGAGCCATGGCGCATGCTGCAGCACGGAAAGTTCGTTCCAGGCATCGAGGACGATGATCGCCTGCAGCACCGCCGGCAAGTCTTCGGCCTGACGCAACACGCCACGCCATTCGTCGAGCCGGGCATCCTCGTCCCAGTCGAGATCATAGACGAAAGGATCTTTCGCGCGGGTATCAGCGCGGCCGGGACGCTTTGCCCTCTCGATCGCCGCCTCCGATCGAGCGAGCAGCGCATCGATCGCAGCATAGTCGACGCCGGGGAGGTCTTGGGCGTCGTCGGTGTCATCCCCCTCCCCTTCCGCGTCCATCGCGATCGCCGGCCGAATAACTCCGGTCGTTGTAGCCTCGTCCGCGCCGCCCGCACCGATCTCCGAGGTTTTCCGCAGCGAGCGGATGCCGTCGGCAGAGAGCGCCCAATCGGGGGATTGGCCGGCGATGCGCCGACGCGTGCGCAGCACATCGCGGGCGATGGTCAGTTCATGGGTGGGGGTGCGGATATCCCGCGTGGCGTCGTGCAGGACGAGATCTTCGAGATGGACGAGCTCGCCGTCGATCCAAAGGGAAGCGCAGGCGTCGGCGAAATGGCTGCGCTCGATCCATCCCTGCCCGACCGGCGACCGGGCGATGCGCTCGTCGAGACGCGTGAGCGCGATGCCGGCTTCGAACGCCGGTTCCAGCAGGGCTGTCATGCTGATTTTCGTGAGATCGTAAGCCATTGAAATCATGGTAAATGATTTGCTAAAAGAACTCTATCTGAATATTGTGGTTCCTCACTCGGTATGATTACCAGTTGGAGTTATAACCATCGATAAGTACCTCTTATCGATGGTAGTTGATTTCGCGGCGCAAATCACCGAAAATCGTAGCAAATCCCGGTCCTGACGGCCGCCGGAACGCGCATTCTTTTGGAGCACCCCGTGCCAAAAACATCGCTGACCGCCGTCGAGCGGCGCGCCGAAGAACTCGACACCATCGCATCGGTGTTGCCGCTGGAACGCCGCGACGAACTCGCCGAACTGTTGACCGATGAGGACGTCGAGACGCTGCGTCACCTCGTCAACCAGGGCATGGGCGACAATACGCTGCGCGCACTGACATCCGATCTCACTTATCTAGAGGCCTGGGGGCTGGCTTCGACCGGACAATCGCTACCATGGCCGGCACCTGAAGCCCTATTGCTCAAATTCGTCGCCCATCATCTGTGGGATCCGGAAAAGCGCGCAGGCGACCCCAACCACGGCATGCCCGCCGATGTCGACGAGAATCTCAGGCGCCAGGGTTTTCTGAAATCCATCGGCCCGCATGCGCCTGATACGGTGCGCCGCAGGCTGGCTAGTTGGTCGACACTCACCAAATGGCGCGGTCTTGACGGCGCTTTCGCCTCCCCTGCCCTCAAACAGGCGATCCGGTTGGCAGTTCGTGCTGTTCCCCGAAAGCGCCGTCGAAAAAGCGCAAAAGCGGTCACAGGGGACATCCTGCAAATGCTGCTAGCCACGTGCGCAAGTGATAGCCTGCGCGACGTTCGCGATCGGGCGATACTGATGGTCGCCTTTGCCTCGGGTGGTCGCCGACGCAGCGAGATTGCCTCGTTGCACGTCGAGCAACTGACTGTCGAGGCTCCGATCGAAGTGCCCGACAGCCCTCCCCTCCCCTCTCTCGCCATCCATCTCGGCCGGACGAAAACAACCACCGGCGAACAAGATGAGATCGTCTACCTGACGGGCCAGCCGGTGAAGGCGCTTAATGCCTGGATGGCAGTCGCAGGCATTGAAAAAGGCAGCGTGTTTCGGGGGATTGGCAGGTGGAATACAGTTTCGAAGCGGGCGCTCGACCCGCAGTCGATCAATGCCATTCTCAAGCAGCGAGCCAAAATGGCAGGGTTGGAGCCAGGAGAGTTTTCGGCGCACGGGTTGCGGTCAGGGTATCTGACGGAAGCCGCCAATCGCGGCATCCCCCTCCCCGAAGCAATGGAACAGTCGCGCCATCGATCGGTGCAGCAGGCTTCGAGCTATTATAACAATGCTACGCGGAGAAGCGGTCGGGCAACCAGACTCCTAACATAATTGATTTTCCTCCTTGCAATCACGGAACACAACTCCATGAACGCATGGCTGATTAAACGAAGAATTGAAGCCGAACTCCAACACAGGGTCAACGAAAGCCCTGCGGGGCGCTGTTGGGACGTCGTCAGGTCGGTAAAGCGACATCGGCAAGCAATATTGGCGAAAGCCGGCCCTCGACTTATCTCGATCTGGAGTCGGAGGCGGATTGGGCCAAACTGGCGGAACCAGAACTCTATCTTGCAAGCCTTTGTAACAAGCTGGTCATCCGTGACGAAGTTCATCGCCTGCCAAACGCATTCCAAATTCTGCGGGGCTTGATCGATCGCAATCGCCCTGCCGGACGGCGAACTGGCGATTTTCTGCTACTTGGCTACGCTTCGATCGACCTCAAACAATCCGGGGAAGCATTGGCTTGCCGCATTGCCTATCCTGGAATGCAACCCGTCGATGGGGTAGAAGTGCCGGACCACACGCTCGACAGGCTTTGGTCACGTCGAGATTTACCGTAACCGGTGTTCTGCCCCCCACGTTGCCTGCACTCGCCTGATCTGTGATCGACGTTCCATGGACGAGAGACAAGGAGTTTCTCCATGGAGACTACACCGGAGGTTCTCACGACGCGGCGCGGGCGACGTGAGGCTCATCGCCAATGGCCGGCCGCGGATCAGGACCCACTTGCGGGCGTGAAGACCTCCAACATCCTATTCGCAAGCGACGGAAACGGAAGAATTCAACAACACTGAAGCCCATTCTGCGGCCATCGCGCAGCTCGATCTTCTGGGTGGTGCTTGACGCGCTTTACTAAATACGGGGATGCTTGTTGCCGATGCAACGAGCCCCGCCCCCTCTCCTCCTCCGCAAAAAGCGGCTTTGCTATATCGCCAGTTCCGACGCTTGCCTTGAAATTTAAATTAGCTCTGGTCTTGTCCGGGAATAGGTCCGAGTAGCAACGTTGAAAGCAACCATTCCTCCCCTGGCGGACCGTCCGCAACCTCCGGAGCCAGCACTCTAGTGTAAAGCGCAGTACCGAAGTCCCGCGCGGTCACGAACCAGTTCAACCCGGATGGTGGAAACCTTGTCAGCTGACAAGGTTTACGGCGTTAGTCGTGTCCGTGGTGCACCGTCAGAGAACGGAGCGGCTGCGAATTTTTTCGCATTTCCTCAGTAGAATGCGCTGCCAGCTGACAAGGTTTCGCAGTGGCAGTCTGCTCCAGGCTTGTCGAAGTACCACTTTTTCACGGACCGGTGCATCTCGGATTAGACGAGAACCTTGTCAGCTGACAAGGTTCTGCGGCGGTAGTCAGGTCCCGTGTACAGCATCAGAGAACCGAGCGACCGCGAATATTGCATTACTTCGGTGGCAAAAACCTTGTCAGCTGACAAGGTTTTGGTGTCCGACCTAAACCGGACTATCCTAACGCAGTGCGTCCGGGCCTACTTCAACAGGCTTGCCGTGAATGGGGTCGCTGGCGCGGTTTCCTAGATCCCACAGGCGTTGAGCAAAGAATCTCAGCAGTAGCGCCTCGGGCGCCGGCAGGGCAGGGAATGCCCGGTAATAGCGAGGGCGGTTGGTGTGATCGCTTTGATATCCAAAAGATCAGACCGGATCGGCGTGCAGATCGTCTGGAAGACGGACTTGTGAGGTGGCGTCGCTGGTTCTCCAACAAGAGGTTTGCCTTCATGGAAGAAGCGACATTGGCTAATGGCAATATCATGTTGGAGAACCTGCGTGGCAGGGTAGGGGACCGGTTGCGCAAACGGATTGAAGCTGTTGGAGCGGCGGAAGCGCGGAATTTGATCCGGTCAACGCGGAAAGATGAATAGACGCCCGAAAGCCGGCGGTGTGTTGTCTTTAGCAAGGCTAGGAATTCCGCATCATATTTGATCTTCCGGACCCTGACACACTCTACGCAGCTTTACTGGCCCGAAATGAACGTTTCGATGGTCAAGTCTTCGTGTGTCGCTTCAACCGGCGTTTTTCGTCATCTAACCTGTCCTGCGCGAAAACCTAAGCGCGAAAACGCGTCAACGGCGGCTCCGCCAAGGATTGGAGACGCTGGCCGTTGGCGGGAAAGTTGTTTTGGCTCAACACGAGGCCAGCTTTGAATCTGCCAGCGCGTTTCGCGCCGCTTTGGCGCGTCTACTCGGCCAATCTCCATCGCAGTTGCAATCGGACAAGCAGCTACGGGCAACATGGACACCGACGCCGCTCGGCGACATGATCGCCGTGAGTAGTCAGAGCCATCTGCGTCTTTTCGGAATTCGTGGATCGAAAAGGTCTGCCTGCAGAGCTCAAAAAGCTCCAGCAGGTGTCAAAAGACGGTATCCGTATCGGTAGCATGCCCCTCTTGGAGCAGGCCACGGCAGAACTCACTGCGGCGCGTTGCGACAGGTTTTCAACACCACTTGCGATGTCCGCCAACCCCTTCACTCAACACGTGTGGGACGTATTGCGCGAAATACCAGCTCTCGAGCCCGAACCTATTCCGAAATTGCACGTCAGATCGGTCGCCCCACCGCAATTCGCGCGGTGGCACGTGCCACTGGTGCCAATCAAATAGCTCTCATGATTCCATGTCACAGGGTCATCGGAGCAGACGGATCTTTGACGGGATATGACGGAGGCCTCTGGCGCAAGCGGCGGCTCATCGAATCGAACGACAACATAAAACAGTAATTAAGGAATACCCTGCATGACATCCCAAATCTACAAAGCCCAGTATTTTCGAAGCTTACATAAACCGTCGAACCCGCTGTTTCTCTACAATGTCTGGGATGCCGGAAGTGCCCTTGCGGTGGCGCGCGCTGGTTCAAAAGCTGTTGCGACCAGCAGCTGGTCCGTTGCTGCTGCCCAAGGTTACGCAGATGGCCAACAGCTTCCCTTTGAGGAGATGCTTGCAGTTGTCACGAGAATCGCAAAATCGGTGAAGCTACCGGTCACCGTCAATTTTGAGGGTAGGTATGCTGCCGATCCTGAAATTGTCGGGCAGAACGTCCGAAGGTTACTAGAACTACGCATTGTCGGCTTCAATTTTGAGGACCAGATCGTGGATGGCCCCGGCCTCTATGGTGTTGAGGATCAGGCTGCTCGGTTACTCGCGGCTCGCCGTTCAGCCGATTCTACCGGTGTTCCAGCATTCATCAATGCCCGGACAGGCGTCTTCCTAAAAGCCGATCAGGGCGCCGCACACGCTGATTTAGTCGAGGAGGCGCTTGTCCGCGAGAAGCATATGCAGCGGCCGGCGCTGACGGCTTTCTCGTTCCTGGATTGACAGATGATGCGTTGAACCGCCGAGTCTGTGACGCGGCAACAATGCCTGTTAATTTGATGACAACTAGCAGCCAGGACGTCCATAGGTTGACCGAGTTGGCCGTGGCCGGCATCACTTTAGGACCGGCACCATATATCGCTCTCATCTCTGCCGTTGAAGAAGAAGCGAACGCTCTTCTGTACCTTGGAAGAATGTTCCGGAAATTAGCTTATCCCCTTGGCCGTTTAGTGCTCAGCAGCCACTTCGTCGATTTGCACCTCATGGACCTGTCGTCGGTGGAGAACCGTGGCGTAGTCGATAGGGCATTTTGTGGCGAACTGATTGGCAGATGCCGCTTGCCATGATTTTCGCACGCGTTCTTCAGGTGTTTTGTAAAGAACGGAGGCGAATTGGTCAGTTACAGGCGCGCTACATGATTCAAACGCAGCCTCACCAGAGGCGAGAAGCGACGCCAGATGGGCGGGAGACCAGTTAGTTGCGCAGATGTACACTGGTGACCGTGCGCGGCCGCAAAGGCTGGGATTAGGGGCGTAGCGGGGACGCAGATTTGCAACCCATCGGACTGCACTGGAATTTGTTGAACGTGGCGATACCTTCGGCCAAGAAAGGCCGGTTCTACCTTCGCCCGCGACTGAGGTGCGGGAACCGCTTCAGGGAAGGACCAACTGCCGTCAAGAATTTCGGCTGCAGCCCACGAGCCTTGCCGCGCAATTCCAACTAGCGGTAATCGGGATACAATTAGCGGTCTTGCCCGAGCAGTCGCCAAACTTCACATGAACCGGTCCGTCACCCTCCTTATTGGCGGTCAGATTGTTGGGGGTATATAGGCTGGTGTCGTTTTTCTCGACATAGCCTGCGGCATTGTAGGCACTGATGATTTTCGCGCGCGATCTTCGGTGCTTTGTGCAGATAACGAATGCGCGAGAGATTGAACAGTTGCAAGCGTGTTTTATGACCTAAATGCAGGCCCGCGACCCTCGAGATCCGAGGTCGGACGGCGGTCTGGTTAAAACCAGCGTGAAATGCGTTTCGGTGGCCGTCTACGGCGAAATTGCTTGGCGTATGGCGTCCGGGGGAGGGTACGTGTTGGTCTCCACGCGGGACGGCCGTGCATGATGGACGAAAACACAGGCCGCCAAATCAGAAACACCGGACAGCCATCAAAATGGCAGATGCCATCTTGATGGCTATTTGGTTCTAAGTTAAATTTGATCCAGAGGAAGGAGCACTTAATGGTAACCCCGCAACTATCTGTCCGCAGTTCCAAAGCGCGCGACCTTGCCCATAAGCTCGCCCGCCGAGAAAATCGCACGATTGCCGAAATCGTCGAGCGCGCGCTCGAATCCTATGAGGCTCGAGAGGCGGGACGTGAACCCGCTGCGAAATTCTATAGCCGTCTTTCATCCCAGTCGGGTACGGATATGGATTTCGACAGTATCATCAATGAAAACAGACGCGCGCACAAAGGCGTAGAGCTTTGATTTTTCTGGACACGAATGTGATGTCTGAGACTTTTAAGAAAGCTCCCGATTCTGCGGTCATAGCATGGCTGGTTCGCCACGATGCCGAATTGGCATTGCCGACGGTTGCAGTTGCTGAGATCGCATTTGGTATTCAAAAGATCAGGCCGGATCAGCGAGCAGATCGCTTGGAAGAAGGACTTGTGAGCTGGCGTCGCCGGTTCTCGGACAAGATGTTCGCCTTCACGGAAGAAGCAGCATTGGCCTATGGCGATATCATGGGAGACGCTGCGCGGCAGGGGAGGAGGATGTCGGCTCCGGACGGCATGATCGCGGCGATAGCGCGGATCAATGGTGGCCGGTTGGCGACCAGAAACCTCAAAGATTTCGAAACAACAGGACTTGAATTGATCTCGCCTTGGCAATTCTAACAGTGATAGCGGATCCTACAACAATCGGGCCGCACGCCCGCTTCGCTTTGTCGCGTTGTTGCAGTAGCTGGACGCCTGTTGCACTGATCGATGGCGCGACTGTATCCATCGCCTCAGGCAGCGGAATGCCGCGATCGGCGGCCTCCGTCAAATATCCTGACCGCAAACCGTGCGCAGAAAACTCCCCGGGATCCAACCCCGCCATTTCCGCCCGATGTTTAAGGATCGCGTCGATCGACTGCGGATCGAGCGCCCGGCGCGAGACCGTTCCCCACCTTCCGATGCCCCGAAACACGCTTCCCATATCGATCCTGGCGGCCGTCAGCCCGGCATTCAATGCCTCGACAGGCCGGCCTGTGAGATAGACGACTTCGTCGTCCTCTCCGGTCGTCGTTTTGGTCCGCCCAAGATGAATTGCCAAAGAGGGTAGGGGAGGGCTGTCAGGCACCTCGATCGGTGTTTCCTCGGTCAGTTGCTCCATGCGGAGGCCTGCGATCTCGCTGCACAGGCGACCATCAAAATCGCTCTGTCCCCGATGTCACGCAAGCTGTCACTTGCGCACGTGGCGAGCAGCATTTGCAGGATGTCCCCCGTGACCGCTTTTGCGCTTTATCGACGACGCTTTCGTGGAACGGCGCGGACCGCGAGCCGGATCACCAGTTTGAGGGCAGGGGAGGAGAAGGGTCCGGATAAGCCGCGCCATTGGGTCATGGTCGACCAACCCGCAAGCTGGCGCCGCAGAGTATCGGGGGCGTGCGGGCCGATGGATTTCAGGAAACCCTGGCGTCTGAGGTTTGCCTCAACGTCATCAGGCATGCCGTGGTCGGGGTCGCTGGCACGCTTCTCCGGATCCCACAAATGGTGGGCGACGAATTTCAGCAGCAGCGCCTCGGGTGCCGGCCAGGGGAGTGATTTTTTGGTCGCCGCCAATCCCCAGGCTTCGATATACGCCAGATCGGAGGTCAGCGCCCGCAGCGTGTTGTCGCCCATGCCCTGGTTGACCAGATGTTTTAGCGTTTCGACATCCTGGTCAGTCAGAAGTTCGGCGAGTTCGTCCCTGCGCTCGATTGGCAGCACCGATGCGATCGTGTCGAGCTCGACAGCGCGCCGCTCGCTGTTAGGCAGGGAAGCTTGGTTGCGCGGTTTCGACATCAATCGATCTCGACGTCCGGCCGCCAGCGGCGAATGATTTGAATGATCTCCGGTTTGTAAGCCTCGGGGTAAACAAGATCCTCTTCGCGCGCGAGAAAAGTGAAGACTGTCACCATGTCTTCGCAGACGTCGCGATCGACGTCGGCAAGGTCTGTGAGATTAAAGTCGCCATGCACGTCTGCGTTCCACCAGGCAAGAATGAAGTTGGCGACCCTCCAGCTCTGGCCGGTATCGCCATGGGGACGTTGAGCAACTTTTCCAGCGCGAAGCGGACGCGATCTTCCATGTTTTGAAGCCTTTGCAGAGCGTGATTTGGCCCAGGTTAAGTGTGTCGGCTGTCCTAATCGAGCGGATTCTAACTCGCTGATTCAAAAGAACAAGGCGTTCTCCCAATTCGCCGGATTGACCCTAATTGGGCGGACTCAGGAGCAGCACGAGCCCGTCTGTTGTGTTGGGCCAGAGCACGCCGAGGCCTTCCGATTTTCTTCGGCGAGCCATCGATCGTGCGGCTTACAGCTCGCTGGCCGCGGTACCAGGTCTACATGTACCGCACCGCTGTGCAGGGCGGGGGTCGCCGCACAGTAAAGCTGCATCGGCCGGACGCCGTCACTGACTTCGAAGGTCAGCTTGGCCGATCCATCGAGCCGCAGATGCTCCGATACCTTGCGGAAGATGGCGGCGAACTTGCCGGCCGGCATATGCGAGCGGTCGTCTTCGTGGATGTCCCACAGCTGTACGAAGATTTCAGACCATTCTTCGTGCTCGGCGCCACAGTCGAGTGCTGCGAACTGTCCCGCCTTCACCTCGGTCACGTGATAGCCACCTTTCACCGGGCGGCCGTCGTAGGAGAAGATCAACGGCAGATCCCGGACGCCGTCGAGGGTGTCGAGCAGGTGGCCAAGGCTGATATCTGTTTCGAGAAAGGGCTTGTCGAGTGCGTTCATTTCGGCTACTCCTGTTTCAATATTTCAAGGATTGTAGAAATATGGAAGAACGTCAAGCCCTGATGTCATTTGCGGCACTGTCGCAGGAAACAAGGCTGCATATTGTCCGCATGCTGGTGGTAGCCGGTCCGGACGGAATGGCTGCCGGTGCTATTGCCGAAAAGGCCGAGGTCTCGCCCTCCAACGTGTCTTTTCATCTGAAGGAGCTGGAACGCGCCGGGCTGATCAACCAGCAGCGGGAATCCCGTTCGATTATCTACACCGCCAATTACGATGGGCTGGGCGCGCTGGTTCGCTTCCTGATGGAAGACTGCTGCGCCGGGCACCCGGAGATATGCGCACCGGCCACCGAGGTCGCCGCCTGCTGCGCGCCAACCGCAAAGGAGAACCTGCAATGACCGCTGATCGCGTTTATAACGTCCTGTTTCTCTGCACCGGCAATTCGGCCCGTTCGATCCTCGCCGAGTCCATCTTGAATGGGGAAGGCAAGGGCCGATTCCGCGCTTTCTCCGCTGGCAGCCAGCCCAAGGGCGAGGTCCATCGGCTTGCTTTGGATACGCTGCGCAGCCTCGGATACGAGGCAACGGGGTTCAGCTCAAAAAGCTGGGATGTCTTCGCGGAGCCTGGCGCGCCGCAAATGGATTTCATCTTCACGGTCTGCGACAATGCCGCTGGCGAAGCCTGTCCGGTCTGGATCGGCCACCCGATGACTGCCCACTGGGGCGTTGAAGATCCGGCAGCCGTCGAAGGTTCTCTGGTTGAGAAGGGCCAGGCCTTCTCCCAAGCCGCCCGCTACCTCAAGAACCGCATCACCGCGTTTGTGAATCTGCCCCTCGCGTCGATCGACAAGCTGGCGCTGGAAACTCAGCTCCGCACGATCGGCACGATGGAAGGCAGCACCAGCCGCAAGGGCGACGTCGCGTGAGCGACGTTTTGGATCAGCAGCCGGCCAGCGGGCGCGATCAGGACCTCCAGGCAGCACTGCAGGCGGCGGGACTTCCGATCGACGATCTGGAGCAAAGCGGGCGCACCTTCTTTCGCTTTGCGGACCGGGCCCAGATTATCGGCTTCGCTGGGCTGGAGCCCTATGGAGACTACGCGCTGTTGCGCTCTGTGGTCGCCCTGCCCGACCAACGCAGACGCGGTTGTGGCGAAGCCATTTCACGCCAGATGCTTGACCAGGCAGCGCGCGATGGTGCCCCCACCCTTTACCTGCTGACAGAAACGGCCACTGCATTCTTTGATTATTTTGGGCTTCGTGAAGGTCGATCGCACAACCGCGCCGGCCGCAATCTTGCAAACAGGCCAGGCGGCAAGCCTTTTCCCGGCCTCCGCCGGCCTGTTTGCCAGGACTATCCAAGGGTAAAATCATGTCCACGTTTGAACGCTATCTGACGGTGTGGGTCATCGCCTGCATCGTCGTCGGGGTAACCCTCGGCCACCTTACGCCCGGGGCCTTCCAGACGATCGGCGCGGCCGAAGTCGCGAAAGTCAACCTGCCAGTGGCAGTGCTGATCTGGCTGATGATCATCCCAATGCTGCTCAAGATCGATTTCGCGTCCCTCGGGCAGGTCGGCCGCCACTGGCGAGGGATCGGCGTTACCCTGTTCATCAACTGGGCATTAAAACCGTTTTCGATGGCGCTGCTTGGCTGGCTGTTTATCGGCTATCTGTTCCGGCCTTACCTGCCGGCAGGCCAGATCGATTCCTATATCGCTGGCCTGATCATCCTTGCGGCCGCGCCCTGCACCGCCATGGTGTTCGTCTGGTCGAACCTGACCAAAGGCGAGCCGCATTTCACGCTGAGCCAGGTCGCGTTAAACGATGTGATCATGGTGTTGGCCTTCGCACCGATCGTCGGGCTGCTACTCGGCCTTTCGGCCATTACGGTCCCGTGGAATACTCTTATCCTGTCGGTCGTGCTCTATATCGTCCTGCCGGTAATCTCGGCGCAAATCCTGCGTCGGCTGACCGACGTAAACCGTCTCGCTGCCAGGTTGCAGCCGGTATCCCTGATCGCTCTACTGGCGACCCTGGTATTATTGTTCGGCTTTCAAGGCGAGCAGATCTTCGCGCAGCCGGGCGTGATCGCCCTGTTGGCCGTGCCGATCCTCATCCAGGTCTATTTCAACTCCGGCATGGCCTACCTTCTCAACCGCGCGAGTGGGGAGCAGCACTGCGTTGCAGGCCCTTCCGCTCTCATTGGCGCATCCAACTTCTTTGAACTGGCGGTGGCAGCGGCCATCAGCCTGTTCGGTTTCGATTCCGGAGCAGCCCTGGCGACCGTCGTAGGCGTGCTGATCGAAGTGCCGGTCATGCTGTCAGTGGTCTGGATCGTCAACCGCAGCAAGGGCTGGTACGAGCGCGGCGCCGCCGTCCGCTCCTCCACTTCCACCATCGAAAGGGCCTGACGACCATGGACGTCACAATATATCACAACCCCGCCTGCGGAACGTCGCGCAACACCCTTGAGATGATCCGCAACGCCGGCATTGAGCCCACGGTGATCGAATACCTGAAAACCCCGCCGACGCGCGCACAGCTTGTGCAGATGATCGCTGATGCCGGCCTGACGGTGCGCGGCGCCATCCGTAAAAAGGGCACGCCCTATGCGGAGTTGGGCCTCGACAATCCGGAGCTGAGCGACGATCAGCTGCTCAACGCGATGCTTAATGACCCGATTCTAATCAACCGGCCTCTGGTCGTGACGCCGCTTGGCACGCGCTTGGCACGACCATCCGAAGTGGTGCTGGACATTCTGCCCGACACCCACAAGGGCGCCTTCACCAAAGAAGATGGTGAGCAGGTCCTCGATGCGGAGGGCAAACGCATTGTCTGATCTTCCTGCCGCATCCCTCTCGCATCTTTGTCAGCCAGATTTGGGCGCCCTGCGTCCTCCATTCTCATCGCACAAGCCGCGCATTCTGATCCTCTATGGTTCCCTGCGCGCCGTATCTTATAGCCGGCTCCTGGCGAATGAGGCGGCGCGCCTGCTCGAACATTTTGGCTGCGAGGTTCGGATCTTCAATCCAGCGGGCCTGCCGCTTCCCGATGCGGCGCCGGTGAGCCATCCACAGGTGCAGGAGCTGCGTGAGCTTTCTGCCTGGTCGGAAGGCCAGGTCTGGATTAGTCCGGAACGCCACGGCGCCATGACCGGTATCATGAAGGCGCAGATCGACTGGCTCCCGCTTTCGGTTGGTTCGGTGCGGCCGACGCAGGGCAAGACCCTGGCCGTTATGCAGGTTTCCGGTGGTTCGCAGTCGTTCAATGCGGTCAACCAGCTGCGGGTCCTCGGTCGCTGGATGCGGATGATCACCATCCCGAACCAGTCGTCGGTGGCCAAGGCTTTCCAAGAGTTCGACACCGACGGCCGCATGAAGCCGTCGTCCTATTATGATCGCGTCGTCGACGTCTGCGAGGAACTGGTGAAGTTCACGATCCTGACCCGTGACGTCTCTGCCTACCTCACCGATCGCTACAGCGAGCGAAAAGAAGAAGCCGAAAAGCTGGAGCAGCGCGTGAGCCTGAAATCCATATGAGCGAGCGCGCTCCCGTCGCCGCTATTGTCGCGCTCGGTGTCACGCAGAACATCGGTTACGGCACCCTCTATTACAGCTTCAGCATCCTGGCGCCCGACATGGCCGCGGATTTTGCCTGGTCGACCGAATGGATCTTCGGAGCGCTATCGGGTGCGCTCCTGATCGGCGGCCTGACGGCGCCTTGGCTCGGCGGCTTGTTCGACCGCATTGGGGCCGGACGGATCATGACCATAGGGTCGGCGATCGCCGCCGTCGCCCTTGCAGCCTGCGCTTTTGCAACAAGCAAGTCGGCCTACGTCGTTGCCCTTATCGCAATCCAGGTGGCAGCCAACCTGGTGCAGTACGGCGCCGCGTTCGCGCTCCTGGTCCAGATCAGACCGCATGTGGCCTCGCGCAGTATTACCTACCTGACGCTGCTCGCCGGCTTCGCCTCCACGATGTTCTGGCCAATCACGACGGCTCTCCATGCGCACATCTCCTGGCAAAATATTTATCTCCTTTATGCCGGTCTGAACCTGTTCATATGTCTGCCGATCCACGCCTGGCTTTCGCACGGCGTTACCGCGCGCCGGTCGACGACCAAAGCTCCGCCGCAGCGGGTTGAAGGAATACTGCCACCAGAACAACGCCGCGCTGGCTTCGCACTGATGGTCACGGCGTTTTCGCTGCTGTCGCTCTCCAGCGCGGCTGTATTGGTGCATATGGTGCCGTTGCTCTCCGGTCTCGGACTCGGCACCACGGCCGCCCTGGTCGGTACGCTCTTCGGCCCATCCCAGGTTGCCAGCCGCCTCATCAACATGGTGTTCGGCAAGAACTTGCCGGCGCTTTCTCTGGCGATTGTCGCGGCCGTCCTGATTCCCGGCGGCACTCTGATCCTGTTGGCGCTCGCCCCGTCGGTACCCGGCGCCATGGTGTTTGCGGTGATTTTCGGCATGGGCAACGGCCTGCTGAGCATCGTCGCCGGCACTCTACCTCTGTACCTGTTCGGCAGTGATGGCTATGGCAAGCTGCAGGGAAAGACCATGGCGTCCAAGCTGGTGCTGTCGGCCTTGGCGCCGTTCGTGATGGCGTCCGCGATGGCGAATTTCAGCATCCCCGTCTCTCTAATAGTCGTAGCCATACTTGGCGGCGCAGCGATCGTCATGTTCGGACTGATCTTCCCGTTGCAGCGGGCCACCCGGACCGTTCTCACCTCCGGATAGCGCGAGGCGTTGGCGGCAAGGGTTTCGCCATCGTAGTCGCGCCACTTGCCGCCGTGGTCTCTCGGGTTCTCCCGAAGCGACTGACTGAATTTTCTCAAGTCACGCCTGATTGGGGTCGGAACAAGATTTGTTCCCGCAGACACGCTAAGACAGAACAGACCATGAACCTTCGTCGCGGACGCGCATGATGGTCTGTCGGCTGGTCGCGAACTTCCGTGCGATCGCTGAAACGCTCATCCCGGTCGCGAGATCATCGCGCACATCCTGCTTCTTTTTATCGCTCAGCGTCGAGGGACGGCCGAGGGCCTTGCCTTCCGACTTGGCGCGCTTGAGGCCGGATTGCGTCCGTTCGATCAGCAAATCCCTTTCGAACTGGGCGACGGCGTTGAGCACGTTCATGGTCATCGTACCGGCGGAGCTGGTGAGATCGGCCCCACCGAGCGCGAGGCAATAGACCCTTATGCCCATTTCGGCCAGCGTCTTGACGGTGCTTCAGGCCGCTGCGACTTCCAGGCCGACTTCTTCGCGCCGCCTGAGGATTGCGACTTATTCTAGCTTTTCTACCGTGCTCCAGCGTTATCGACGCTTGGGGCCAGAGTAATTTCAAGTTGTAGCTGGACGTTCAACTATAACGTTTGTAGCATCCAATTAGTTGTCGGATGACGATTATTGATTCGCGGAAACCGTTGTCAAGCGCTTATGGGGGGGCAAATGAAATCTGACCATACGGAAAAGCCTATTTGTATTCGCAGTCTTGACACCTCAGCCGTTAACTCCCTCAAAAAGGCGCTGCTAAGCTCGGTCTACAACCATCGCTACATTCTGGCGGCTGCTGTGACCATGTTACTGCCCTCCACGCAGGCATTCGCGCAGTGCGCACCGGCACCGGATGCGCCTGTGAGCATCGCCTCGGGTAGTTGCACGGATTCAGGCACGCCAGGCACTCCAACTCGATCGAGCAATGATGCCACGGATGTGGTCGGCGCCTCCGGCACCGGGGTCTACACGGGAAACGTCGTTGAATTGGACGCGAGCGGTACTGGCTCCGGCGCTCACGCGAGCGGCGGCGGAACGATCAATTTGAACGGCGCGCCGGATGGCAGCGGAGGGTACAACACCGCGAATGTCAATACGACAGGCGCGGGCAGTCACGGGCTCTATGCCGATGGCGGCGGTAAGATTAACGGACATGGTGTGCTCGTCACCACAGGGGCCGACGGCAGCTACGGCATCTTCGCAACCGGAACTGGCAGCGATGTAAATGTTGACTCTAACGGAGTGACGCTGCCGCCGAATACCGGGCAACAGATCGCGGTTACAACCGGCAATAATGCATATGGCGCCTATGCAGCCGATGGCGGCACGGTTGAAATTACCGGCATCAATGCCCAGCAATCCGGGATCTTGACTTATGGCATGGGCAGCTCTGCCTTCGTCGCTGAGTCAGGGGGCCAGATCACCCTCACTGGTGTGAGCGGTTTCGTTAGCGGCGAGGATACGGCAGGTGCCTTCGTTTCGGGTGCAGGCAGCACGATCGTCACTAACGCCAGCTACATCAACACCTATGGCAATAACAGTGCCGGGATGTCGGTTGCCGACGGGGGAGCGGCCACCATCCATGGCGGCGCGGTTGTGACCGGCAATTATCATGGAACGCTCATCAGCAATTCCGTGGTTCTCCTCGCCCAGGGGACCGGCAGCAAGATCACGATTGATCAGGGTGGCAGCGTGACCACCTATGGAGCGGCCAGCGCCGGCGCAGTGGCCCAGGGCGGGGCTTTTATCGATTTCAAGGGCTACGGCGTTTTTACCTATGAGACCGGCTCCACCGGCGCGATTGCGGATGGGACGGATGGGACCGGAACGGCCAGCAAGGTCGCCATTAGCAATGCCATTGTCCGGACGACCGGCCCGTCCAGCGCCGGTGTCCGTGCCACTGGCGGCGGCGCGATGAGTGTAATCGGCGGCGAGATCACTACCGGGTATAAGCCAGGTTTCGACACGTCCGGCGGCCATTACCTCGCGAGTGAGATCGGCAAGGAGTCCAACGGCGCAGAGGCGATTGGGGACGGCAGCACGCTTACGATCACGGACAACAAGCTTACAACCACCGGTGACGGTGCCATCGGTGTCGCTGCCAATGCCGGGGGCACCGCGACGGTTGCCGGCGGCACGATCATGACCGGTGGCGCCCCGACCGCCAATTTCACTGCCGATGGTGTCCGGGCAACCGGTCCCGGCAGCTCGGTCACGTTGACGAGCAGTGCGAACGGCGGCACGGCGGTCACCACTTCGGGTGTCGATGCCATGGGCTTGCACGCGATGCAGGGCGGTGTCGTCGACGCCACGAATGCGAACGTCAAAACCAGCGGTGCCGGCGCCTTCGGTGTGCTGTCGGAAGGTTCGAACAGCAATGTCAAACTGACGGCCTCGTCCGTCACAACGCAGGCCGCTTCGGGCCTTTCCGTCAACGGTGGCGGCCAGATCAACACGACCGGCACTGCCGTGGCGGCGAACGGAACCGGCTCGTCGGGTATTCTTGGCACCGGAGATGGCGCGGTGATGATGACAGGCGGCTCCCTGAGCGCGACGGGGGATCTGATCACCGGAATGGCCGGCAATGTCGTTGCCAATCTGACCGGTGTCGCTCCCACAACAGGCAGCGGCATCGTGGTGCATGCCGTTGGCGGCACCACTAGCGGCAGTTTCACCAACATGGTGCTGACCGGCAACGTCGTGGGAGAGGGGACCGCCAGGTCCAACGCGACACTGAATGGGAGTACATTGACCGGGGCTGCGTTGAACGCCGACAACATGACTATCGATGCTACGAGCACCTGGAACATGATAGCTAGTTCCACGGTCAACAACACCGCTGGCAGCACCACCGAGAATGCAGGCCTGATCGTTTTTGCACCGCCTGTGAACGGCGCCTATAAGACACTGACGACCTCTAATTTCGTTGGAGGCGCCGGGGGCGCAGCCGGTACGGTTGTCTTGAATACTTACCTGGGCGGCGATGCCTCGCCGTCCGACCAGATCGTGATCGATGGCGGCACGGCAATTGGCCAAACCGGGCTTGTCATTAACAACATCAATGGTGGCGGGGCTGCGACCACTGACGGTATTAAGGTTGTCAACGCCATCGATGGCGGCACCACGACCACGAATGCGTTCTTCCTTGGTAATGGCGACTACGCGACAAACGATGGCCAGAACGCCAAGGTGGCAGGCGCCTATGCCTATACACTCCACCGTAGCCCCACCTCCAGTGGTATGGATGTCTATGGGGATAGTTATGCCGCAAATGACTGGTATCTACGCTCAGTGTTGATCGATCCGATCGTGCCTACCGGTCCCGAAACGCCCCGTTATCAGCCAGGCGTGCCGGTTTATGAGACTTATCCGAACGCACTACAGGTCCTTAATCGCTTGCCGACGCTTGCTCAGCGCACCGGCAATAGGTACTGGGGTGAGCAGGCTCCGGCCGAGACCGTGTTCTGTAAGGATCCAGCACGGAACTTCAGATGCACGCCGACTCAGGACCAGAACGCCTATTATCAGGATGGCTCCACAACGATCGTTGGCGGCACAGGCGTCTGGGGTCGCATCGAAGGGTTGCATGGTAGGCAGCAGCCCGATGTCACCACGAGCCAGTCAGACTATGACTACGATATGTGGAATCTGCAGGCAGGTGTGGACGGTCAGCTCTATGAAAGCGATGCTGGCAAGCTCATCGGCGGCATAACCGTTCACTATGGCCAGGTTTCTACCGATGTCTCTTCGATCTTCGGCAACGGCAATATCGACACCACAGGCTATGGCTTCGGCGGCACGCTGACCTGGTACGGCAATAACGGCTTTTATCTTGATGCGCAGGGTCAGGTTACCTGGTACGACAGCAATCTCTACTCCAATACGCTGCGTCGAGGACTTGCCGACGGCAACGATGGTTTTGGTTATGCTATGAGCTTGGAAGCCGGCAGGCGCATCGCTCTCAACGAGAATTGGACCCTAACGCCACAGGCACAGCTGACCTGGTCGTCAGTCGATTTCGACAGCTTCACTGATCCTTACGGTGCCCGTGTGTCGCTCGACAAGGGTGACAGCCTGAAGGGTCGTCTGGGTCTGACCCTCGGGCACGAGCGCAGCTGGAAGGACGATGATGGTCAGACGAGCCGTGCGCAGTTCTATAGCATCGTCAATCTGACCAACGAGTTCCTCGACGGAACACGAGTAGATGTATCGGGCACGAAGTTTTACAGTCGCGCCGATCGGCTGACCGGTGGAATTGGTTTTGGTGGTACTTACAGCTGGGCCAACGATAAATACACGGTCTATGGCGAAGTGTCTGCCGACACCAGCCTAAAGAATTTTGCCGACAGTTACGAGGTCGGCGGAACGCTCGGATTGCGCGTGAGGTTTTGATCGCACTCCCAAGAACCGCTCCCGGCTTCGAACAGATCCCGGGAGCGCCTCATTATCAGCCCCTCAATGGTGACGATAACAATTCCGCTAAAGCCAGAGTCACATAGCCAGACAATTCTTGGATCTCTTTCATGATAACGATCCCGCTTGCGAAATCGCTTGCTGGCTCTGCCGTCTCACGGCGGAGTTTCATACTCGGGTTGCTGGCGGTGCATGGTTGCAGCACTGTAGGCGGAGCCGTGTCTTCGTTGCCCGCAGAAGGTCCATATGCGTCCGAGCTGTTTCCAGTTCGTCCCGTAAATCGTAGCAAATTCGCAAGAGATCTGCAGCCGGTCACGATGGCTAAACAGGTGGATGCCACGCCCGGATCGATCATTGTCGATCCTCACAACAAGCATCTGTATTTTGTCGAGTCCCAAGGCACCGTCAGGCGCTACGGTATAGCTGTTGGCAAAAGTGGGTATAGCTGGCGCGGGATGGCAACGATCGAGCGAAAGGCCAAATGGCCGGCATGGCATCCAACCGACGATATGCACGCTGAAACACCAGGGTTGCCAAAACGCATAGAGCCCGGACCAGCTAATCCGCTAGGCGCACGCGCGCTATATCTGTTCGTCAATGGTCGCGATACGCTGTACCGCATTCACGGTACGAATGAACCGTGGACCATTGGCACGGAGGCCTCCTCGGGCTGCATTCGCATGCTCAACGAAGACATCATCGAGCTATACGAAAAGGTGCAGGTCGGCGCCACCGTTCAAGTCCTGTGACACCGAACAACCCGCATTGTCCGTAAATTCCGGCAGCGTGAGTATGTTCATTGTTCGTTCGGACTTAGCGTGTCTGGCGGAACAGTTCTTGTGCTGACCCCTGATTGAAAGAGGAGAAACATATATGGAATCAAACAGGATCTACTTCGAAGGTAATCCCTGGCCAGAGGGACATCCAATCAAAGAGCTTTATGGTCAGCAAAAGAGATCGACGGAGAAGTGTGGTTCGACATTCATCTCGAGACGGCAAATTACAATTCAGAGCGCGATATAAAAGATAAGGAAAGCTCGAACTACACCAGCGACTGGGACACGCCTTACTCTTGGGAAAACTATCAATCCTGCATAATGTCGTCGGATGACTGGCACAATGGCGGATTTAGAATCTGCTCCAAGGATGAATACACGCCGGAGTTTCTCGACGGCCTCGAACTGCTTATTGACCCCAGCCCGGAAACGATAACAGACCGGAATGATTTCGCGTTTCAGATATACCTGCTCGGCCATGATACGGTTGCCAAGCACAAAATCAAATTCGACCGGATCGGCAATTCCAATCGTTTCAAGATCACGTGGTTTGGCAAGATCGCACGAACATACGTTGGAGACCACGATTTCAAGTACAATTTTTCGGTCATGGTGACATCGGCTGATTTTCCTCAGCTGACCGAAACACTATGATTTCAACCGGCAAAACGAATTTGGGTGTTCTTGCATTGCTCATCGGCAGTTTTGGATCAACTTCGGCAGAATCCGGAAGGCCCGCGCCTGGGCGGGATGTCGATCGAACTCAAACCATTCGCTTGTTGGAGGCCACGCCTGCTCCGTGCGCCGAGATCACGTTCGGTCTAATTTCAGTGGCGCTATCGCACCGGTACCTTGAGACTCTCGCCAACTCGTCTCCGCGTCAACCGCGGAGCGAAGCTGACCGGCTCGGAAAAATTCGGGGTAAGCGCGCAGAAGAGCTGTTTGAAGCGCTCAAACCGAAGGCTCGTTTAACCGATTGTTTAGGAAGAGCCGATGGAACTGCCGGGGCCGACTGGACGTACCTGGTGCTCGAGCTGATCGAGAAGGGGAGAGCGGCAGTATTCACCGACAACGGAAAACCAGTTCGCACCGTACAAATTCGCTATTTGGGAATGCATTGCGGTGACCATTGCGGCGGCGGTGACATATTCGTATCCACCACCGATGCCCCGCGCCCATTTCTGATATTGAACTGGTGGGCTTCATGAGCCTGTTATCAATCCTCATGCTGCCCTGCGTTGAACGGCTCGTTCTTTCGACGCGCTACCCCCCTCGGGAGCGACATTGACGATTCTGTCGGGTGAAGGTGCAGTTCATTGGCGCAGCAAGCGCGGCGAGCGCAGGTCGTACCGGATGAGCATGGCGCAGGGGAGCACTCGGCCCGGGAAGCGGGATATCTCGTTCAAGTTAGGCGCGAATGAAATCCTGTCGCCAGCGATACCTGCACGGTCGCTGGAAGCGAGGAAACTGTCGGTAAATCGTAAGCGCTGTGTCGCCCGCACTTTGTCCATCATGCTCTGTCTTCTCGAAGGCTTGCACCAGAGGAGACGGCAAGTTCGCGCCAATGGGAAGATTTTGGTTTACGCAAAACTTCCCGATCTCCGACGTCGCAACAGGGGGCCAAACAAGTGTCTGGCACGGTCGGCCTAGATCGAGGCTCTTGCCGCCCAGCGCCTAGAAAACGAGAACAGCTACGGGTCACCAAGCAGCGCCCGGCCGCCTGCCGACGTGACATTGCCAGGCTGAGTCCCCGCAGGGATAGGCGACGAGGGTCGGGGCTGGGAGCAGATTTCGGTCATGTTGAAACCAATGACGGCACGACATCCGAGCACGCCTTGTATCGACGAACTGAAATTCATGGGTGTCCGCGATCGCCCCACCGTGGTTAGCATCGATGCATTCTAGTCCGCGACAGAACTTGGCACTACGTGCTGGTCCCCCAACTACGATCCTACGCGTCAATTCTCACCTACGATTCTGGCTCGGTACAGCCACCAGTGTCTCCTCGACCGAGGGTATTCGCACAGTAACCTGCGCTCCGCCTAGAATTCACGGTCCGTTTGGCTTCAGCTTGCCTGGAGGAACAATTTTTGTTCCCACCCGCACTTATGTTGCCTCAACATTACCCAGTGGCTTTGACGTTGTGGCCCCCGGCACGCAGCAGAGCCATTAGGACCGGACCAAGTGAAAATTCGCCTCGCTTAGCCTTGCTTGTCAAATCTCTGAGATATCCGCCCGGTGAATTAATGTGACCACCGCGCTCCAAAATGCAGGCAATCGTCACCGCCGCGTTCTCTGGGCCCATTGCCTCGCAGGCTTCCTGATATGCAGACGGGCTGACCCCAAGCATGGATCTGACGACCACTGCGGCTGTCATGAGTTCACGCCAGTTCCGAATTTGACCATCGGGCCCATAGTTTGAAATTTCGGGGCAGGCCCGCAACACAAGTCCGATTGGGAAAGCCTTGATCGGCACATGCTGGGGCTGCCTGTCCTCACTCGGCTTCGCTCCCTGCTCTTTTCGAGAGCTAGGTTCAAGTTCATTAGGAGGGTTGGTATTTGAATTCTGTATGTGACGCTCAATATGAGCATCATTGGCGTTCATTTTTGACGAAAAATCTTCGGAATTCAGGAGTTTGACGATATCCTCACGTAGACGGCTCATCCTGAGACCGAGGTCCTTGAGTTCAGCCAAGGTGGGATTGCGCGGAATTTCTCCCACGGTCGCGATATAGCGCTCCTCTATTTCGTCCCAATTGCCTGCTGCCCCTTCCTCAACAGCCGCAGTGATCAGCTTGCGGATATCCCGCCGCCAGATCGTCAGATTTTCCTTTGCCTGCCTAAAGGCGATCCGATCGGCAGCAATCTGCTGGGCGAGGCACGCAAGCTCCTCAGCTCTCATAAGAAGAGGTGATATGTCGAATCCGTACGCATGCTCGATCGCGCCATCGTCGCCTTTTCTCGCGTAGCGTTTCCCGTTGGCGCTATCCTTGCGGATAATCAAGCCGGCATCAACGAGGGCCGCAAGATGCCGACGCAGGGTCGCGCCTGCAATGCCATGGGCACGAATTGACAGCTGAATGTTCGAGGGAAAAACGACGAGCTGCGCGTCTTGGCGCAGTTCGTTCTCCGGATAGAAGCTCAAAAGTGCATCGAGAACCGCGAGGCTTCGATCCTGCAAACCAAGCACCTCCCGAGCTTCAGATGCATCGCGAAAAACCTTCCACTTGTTTGCCGATTTACCTTCCTCGATCCTGCTCGTGGCAATTTGCCGCCTCACAAGCGCAAGGGTAACCTGTCGCCGCCCAAAGGGCGTCGTTACTTGTCCACCTTCCATGTGCTCGCCTCTCAAAAAGGCAAAAGAAATACGCTCACCAAAACGGTGCCAAAGACTCTTGACTAGGATTCATGGAAATGCGATTCTCAAGCTCTCACACAACGAGAAGGGCTTCCATGACGGCAACGTTTCGGGGGCCTTTTTCTTTTGCGCGCTTTCCTTCCGTAATTCGTGTCGAAATCCACTTGCGGCTTCGATCAGTTCCTGGACTTCTCACGACTGAAGCGCTCAGCCAGCGTCGGCAATTCCGATTCAATAAAGCTCAGGAATTCCTTCGCGGACGCTGTGTGCGCTGAAATACGAACCTCGTTGGCCGTGCGCACAAGCCGGCCCAGTTGCTCGCCTGCGGGTCCAGCAATGGCCTTGCCAGTGTCCTTCGGGGCGGCCTTAGGTTTGAGCGCATTGAATGCTGCAAGAAACTTCTGATCCGATCCCAGACGCTTTTCGGCACTGCCGGATAGAACCTTGCTCAATGCATCGTGGAGATCCGGCCGTTCAGAATAGGTCTTTGCAAAGTCGGCCCATCTTGGACGACCGACCTTGCCGGCCCGCCCGATTGCTTCGATGATTTCGGTCGGAACGACACGATAAACGGATCGCATGCGAGCGAGTTCGGGGTCATCGATAGAAAGGGCAGCCTTGATATCCCGAGGCTTTACACCAGCATCATCCATGCGCCGGGCGAAGAGGGCGCGCTCGATCCAGGTCAGATCCTGGCGACCAGCATTTTCAATACCTTGTGCGATCACAAGTTCGATGTCGGAAATCTCGACCTCGATCGCCTTGACCGGAATTTCAAGGTCTCTGGCTGCCTGGAGCCGGCGGTGGCCGTAGATCACCTGATAGCGGTCAGGAGACGAAGGTGATTTACGGACCTGTATGGGAACCTTCTGACCTTCGGACCGTATCGAGTTCCGGAAAGCCTCGAAATCGGACGCATCATCGTCAGGAAGACGATCAGGAAAGGGCGAGGGGTCGATACTTAAGGGATCGAGTTCGCGGATCGTGCCTCCGCCGGCTTCGACCAGCGCCTTCAGACGGTCGCGTTCCGATTTGATGTCGTCAATCGCCCGATGCGCCGCACCGATTACGCCTGCGCCCACTCGCGCAGTTGGCACGGGCTGCGGAGCGGGGGCCGAGTTCTCGGTCGAGAGCCGGTTTTCCAACTCGGCAGAAAGCAAACCGAAGTTTGCCACAATCGATTTGCGCGACTTGCTCGTCATGTACGCCCCCAACTTGTGTTGATGAGTTTCACGATCGCTTCGTTCACGGCGTCAACCGCCTCGCGAGCACGTTTATGCGTGTCACGACCGATTTGGCCCATTTCCAGTTCATAGATGGAGCGCTTCGCAAGCCCCGCTGCTTCCACAGCCGTGCTCTCGATCAAGGTCGGCAGGAGGACATCCGTGCCAAACAGATGACGCATCATCGCGACTACCTGCGACTGCGGCGCGTCGTTCGGATCGTGGCGGGTAACCAGATAGCGAATGAAATCCTGATCGAGTTGTGCGCCGCTTTCGTTCAGCACGCTGATCAGGTCTCCCATCATCAACAGGAACTGGCTCATGGAAGCCACGTCAAGCATTGCCGGATGGACGGTGATGATCATGCTGGTGGCGGCGTAAATCGCGCTGAGGGTGAGGAACCCCAGGGAAGGAGGGGTATCGAGAATCACGACGTCGTAGTCCTGATCCACCTCGGCCAATGCCAGTTTCAAGCGTTCAAAGAAAATTGCCCCTGAGCCGGATTTCTGCGCCAGAACCCTGGGCGTCTCGTGCTCATATTCCATGACCTCGAGGTTGCCCGGTATCAGGTCGATGCCGTCGAAATATGTTTTGCGAATGATGTCGCGGATCGGCCGACGCTCTGCATCGTCATAGCGCAACGCCGCATAGATGGTCTCATTGGCGCCTACGTCAAATTCAGGCTGGGCGCCGAAGAGAGCGGAAAGTGACGCCTGCGGATCGAGATCCAGTGCGAGGACACGATAGCCCTGCAAGGCGAGATAGTGCGCGAGGTGGACGCAGGTCGTGGTCTTGGCACTGCCGCCCTTGAAGTTGGCGATTGCCACCACCTGAAGGTGTTCACCCTCGCGGCGCCGGGGCAAAAATCTCAATGCATCGGCAGGCTTCTGGCTTGCGAAAAGCTCCCGCAATTCGTTGATCTGGGCCAGGGTGTAGACGCGATGATTGTTTTCCAGCCGTCCGGGAACAGGACCGCGCCCCTCACTCGAAAGAAGTTTCAGGGTTGAATCAGGAATGGACGTCAGTTTGGATACTTCGTTGGTCAGGAAGGGGCGCAGGCTTTTCTCTGACTTAGGCGGATACATGCGTGTTCGCAGTTCCTGCAATTGGTGCGACAAAAGGCTTGCGTGACGTGCTATCTTGCCGCCCGCATCTTCCTTCTGCAAAATCGCCGCTTCGATCTTATTCGCTATCGCCAT
>NZ_CP053857.1:1397500-2082477 GCF_013285525.1 Agrobacterium pusense | reverse complement strand
AGAGAACAAGAGAACAAGAGAACAAGAGAACAAGAGAACAAGAGAACAAGAGAACAAGTCAACGGGCGGACAGGTGATTAGGCAAGTAGCGTCTGGAACAAACTTTGAGAAAGCAAAGAACCCGAATTCCGGTCATCACGGCAGCCTCGGCCGCTCCAGGCTCAAGGATCCCACGCTGGACTACCGGTACTTTTTCCGAACGGCGCGGGCTGAGGGAGCGAGCCGACGTGATCGGCCAGCGGTCGACGAAAAGACAAACCTCCCCGCGACAGGCGTTGGAGCAAATCGCAAACATGGAAGCGCGAGAGTCGTGATGTCGTTGAGGGTTACTCTCCCAACCTGAACCTCGTGCTTCGCTCGATTAGACTCGACCCGTCGGGACATCCCATTAGTGAAGTCCGATTTGACCGGCTTCAGACTGGTTGGAGCAACTGACACTCTAGTGGCCGTAGAACAGGACTGCGTCGCCGGATGTCCGAGGCATTCGCCTATCCAATCTTGTCGAGTTAGGATTTATCAACAAAGCCTGCTTTCTGCACAACGGCCATGCCTGCTTCGACGCGTGGGCCCAACGCGCTCGACTACCGCGATGGCCGGACGAGAAGCAGCGGCGCCGCGCCTCCAAATCGGTCGTTCATGCGGTTCCGAAACCGTCTTGAAAGAAGTCGTCCGTACGCGCCAACGCGAAGGACCAAGAAGGGCGGGCGTTTTCATGCGTGACCAGAGAGGAACTTTTCGGTAGACGGACGATATCGCTATGCACTCAGAAAACGAGCGAATAGGCTCGGGTCGGGCTCCAGCTCATCGACCACCTAATCGAACCTGAATTCTTCGACACCGCTTTCGAACGCTGTGCGTAAGCCGCTCGAACACCCTCGTCGGATCGCTGGCCGAATCAGAAACCTCCTGTGCCACCGCATCGCATCCGACGCTGACCAGTTGTGCGAGCTCCTCCACCCGTTTCAACGTTGATGCACCGCTCAGTCCAACGTCATCAGCCAGTGCCTGCCAATCGGCACGTCGCAGGTCAGGCGCATGGAACCGGCCAGAAATCCCCTGAGGCAGACTTTGATCGACCTGCCGATAAGCGGCTGCGCACATAAGGTCATAGAGAGGAGCCATCTTCGCGGACCCACCGGCACCGATCAGGATCGAGTAATTTTTCGCATGCGAATCCGAATTGCAGATCAGAACATTCAAGATCACCGCGTCGAGAAGTTTCAACCGCTCGCCAGGAGAAACAAGATCGCTGACGGCGTCAAACATCATCTTCATGGTCACGCCGCGGCCGGTCGAGGATCGCTCGTATTTCTGCGACGGGAAATGTCCCGTTAACTGGCAAATATCCTCCTGATGCGCAACCTGCGGATCTCCCCTTGAGGGTCGGTAAAGCGATCATAGCGTTTCACGAGAAGATAACGTCGCTTGCCAGCTACTCCGATCGTCGCCTCGGCAGCCTCCAGACCGCAGGCACGCGCAAGCGACAGGCAAAAGGCTTCGTTCTCCACGCTCCCCGCAAGGCGTTTCGTATCAGGCTTGAGAATATGCGTTGATGGCGTCCCATCAACCGGAACTGAAATATGGCCGTGCCCGTCGACAAACACCGGCAGTTTCTCCTGGACGCCCGCAAGCGACATGGAAACACCGCGCTCTCCGACCAGAAAAGTTTGGCAGGAAGTTCACCGAGAATACGCTCCAGCGCCTGCTCATCCGGCACGGGCTGGAGGTTGACACCCGCTTTACGCGGTTCGCCGATCGACAGCGCTCCCGCCGTGTCACGTCCGATATGACCAAGCACCGACAATGTCCTGTGGAGAAACCTTGAGGCGTTGTCCGATCTAGGCAAGATGTGTTTCTGGAAGCAGATTGGCAAGCCAGTGCAGCAGCTTGGCAGTACCCACGGGCCCGGAGCGCAGCGGCATGGTGAGCGACACCGGAAAGGCCGTGCGGCGCGCTTCCCAGCCCGGATCATAGTCCAACGTCCATTCGCCATCAAAAGTCAGATGGGCGACAGGCAAGGTCTCGTAGTAGATGGTTGTCATCGATCAGCACCAAACATCGGCAAAAAGCCAAGGTCATCGTCCGGCGCGGCTGGCACAGCCTGGACCGTCTTGAGATCGCCGATCTCAATGCCGACGGTGCGCGCGACGATCAGGGCATTTTCGAGCTGGCAACTCGGCTTGCCCGATTCAAGCTCGACGATGAAGTCGTTCACCCGTTCCGGAACGGGCAGCAAGCCCGGTTTGCGTCCAGCCAAGAGATTTGCGTTTCTCCTTGATAGCATCGCCGAAATCGCGTGCGGACCTGAACATCGTGAACCTCTATCTCTTATCTTACCGTACAACTATTGTTTTCATCAACATTGCCAGATAAATTACTACACCGGCACTTACAGTAACCTTAATTATATACATTAGAAATATCACATAAATACATAATATTCCATCCATAATCTATTATGAGTATAGCGGATAACCCTGTTCACCCCGCGTTCCGCCCTTTGGGACTGGCATCACAGTAAAGCCCCAAAACCGCAGTCCAAGGCAGCGCTGCAGGACTTCTGTTGACGCCAGCCGGCCGTCCCGGCAACCTCATACCATGACCCAGACCAACTGTTTCATTGCCGAGCTCATCCGTGATGCCAACCTGCTCGACCATCTCGACGGCTATCAGAAGCGCCGTATGCTCGAACGCGCGCTCACAACAATTCGCGACATGCGCGAAACAATCGGTATTCCATCCGGCGCCGGCCGTGACAGTCTCGTTGACCTCCACGCCGTTGCACTCTCGGTAGAACGTGGATGGCGCAGCGATGAGGAAGTGCGAAACGCTCTGCTGCAGGCAGCCGGCATGATCCGCGACCTGCATATCGTCCTCGACAGCAAAACCGAAATCAGCCTTGTCAAACCTGCCGGTTGAAAGCGTTGCAGCTCGCCTGACCGGCGGCACCAGAGCCGAAACCGCCCCTGAAACCGGTGAGTAATCACAAATGCTAAGGCTCGCGCATTCCTACGCTTCAGGCGAGATCAGAGCGACCGTTGGAAAATACGATCGGTAACGAGCCACATCTCGCGTCAACAAGGGAAGGTTTTGTATTGCCGCGTGGGCGCCTATAAAAAAGTCAGGCAAAACACCGTTACGGGTACCGCCACCGCGGCGATATCGGTAAAGGCCTTTCCCGCCAGAAATAACGCCGCGCGAGGGAAAAGGCTGAACTTCAACCCCGCCTGATCAACAAAAGCATCAAGTTCTTCTATCCGCTCATATCGAACAGACAGTTCCGCGTAGACAACGTCATTGATGAACAGCGGACCCGAAACGCTCGCCAGTTCGAGCTGCTCAATCGACCAGTCGGCCCAAACCGGGTCGTCCGTCACAAGATCAAGCAGGACATTTGTATCGACAAGCGTCACTCGTCACCACGGGTCAGCGCCATGATGGCGTCGGTACCCAGACCTTCACCAGCATGTCCGCGCAGCTTGGCGAAACGCGTGAGTGGCTGTTTCTTGTCTGCCCTGACGAGAACTATCCTTCCATCGGGGGCCCGAACAAAATCGACCGAGCTTCCTGGCGAAATCCCTAAAAGCTCACGTACGGCTTTTGGAATGGTGACCTGCCCTTTGGCCGTTACCGTTGTTGCCATCTCAAACTCCCGTAATACCGGCGTAGAAGATGGTATTACTTCTGTGCCTCTGTTTCAACCAATCTCGCGATGAAATCAGTCACCAACGCCCAGCCACCAAATCATACCCGACAACATTCAGCCTATCGCCGTTAGGATTACATTAACCATGCCGGACCACTCTTCCGTTAGCAACGATGGAGGTTGGCTATGGCTTACGACTGGGACCGCAATGAACGCGACGGCCGGTTCGATGAACTGGCGGCAGGACTGATATTCTTCACAATAATCACCCTGCTTCTGGCGTCAGCTTATCTCGTGACAAGCCTTGCCAGCTAGGGCGGTTCATTGCCTGCGTGCCGGCCAATATAGAATACGCCAGATTGGCAACATCGATAGCACAATGATCACATCATCATCCGCTTTATGCCTGCCAAAGGTCAGTAATGGAACATGACGGACGATCTTGGCGGCCATATCCTGCTTCTCTCCGGCCATCCCGGCTCTGGCAAGTCGACAATCGCCGGAACGCTGGCTCACTTGCCCGGCGTGCCAAAGGTGCATTTCCATAGCGATGATCTGTGGGGATATATCAAGCATGGCCGCATCGATCCCTGGCTGCCGCAATCCCATCAGCAGAACCAGATGATCATGCAGATTGCCGCCGACGTTGCCGGTCGCTACGCGAAGGCGGGCTACTTCGTGATCCTCGATGGCGTCGTGCGACCGGACTGGCTTCCGGCCTTTACGGCAATTGCCCGGCCGCTGCATTACATCGTCCTGCGCACGACAGCGGCAGAGGCGGTAGAACGCTGTCTAGCCCGCGGTGGTGACAGCCTCAGCGATCCTGATGTCGTCGCCGATCTTCACTCGCAGTTCGCCGATCTTGGTGCCTTCGAGCACCATGTCCTGTCAATGTCAGGCATGGACAAGGGTCAGGCTTTGCAATCGGTCATCAATGCGCTGCAATCGGCACGTTTCCGTATCGATGCTTTGGATGAAAGCAATCGATAACGAATGTGCAGGATGAAACAAGCGTGGCTCTACCGACCATCTACCTCCTTCGTCACGGCGAAACCGTCTGGAACTCTCTTGGCCGGTTTCAAGGACAATTGGATTCACCTCTCACGCAGCGTGGCATCGAGCAGGCGGATCATGTAGCTCACTTGCTCCGCGAAACGCTCTGCAACGATGACCAGTTGTTCCAGATGCAGATCAGTCCGCTTGGGCGCGTGCGCCAGACCGCGGACCGCGTACAGGCCAAGGTGCCACTCCCGTATATAGAAGATGACCGACTGGTTGAGGTTACGACCGGCTCCTGGGACGGGATGACGCGATTTGAGATCGACAACGAGTTTCCCGGCCATCTTGACGGGACAAACGCGTTCGACTGGTATTTCGGGGCGCCAGACGGCGAAAGTTTCGATGACGCCTGCAAGCGCGCGACGTCATGGATCTGGGATATCCGGCATCCGACCATCGTCATTTCCCATGGTCTGTTCGGGCGGATCCTTCGCGGCGTGTTTCTCGGACTTTCAAAGCGGGAGATGCTCGAACTGCCCGTTCCGCAGGATGGATTTTACCGGCTAGACGGTGGCAGGTGCGATCTCGTCACCGGTTCCCCGTCCATACCTGCACGTGTTCAATGACGGAGCACAGTTCGCTGTCCCAACGGACCGCGAGCAACGCGCAAACTGCTGACATCGACCTCGGCGCCGAAGCAGGCTCGACCCTTCGATCGATACGGAGAAACACATGCCGACACTTCAGGATATCTATCTTTCCTATCTCGACTGCCTCAACCGTCAGGCTTTCGATGAACTCGGAACCTTCGTCGCCGACAATGTCGAACACAACGGCCGACCATTCGGATTGTCGGGCTATCGCGACATGCTGGAAAACGACTTTGCCGACATTCCCGACCTGCGGTTCGAGGCAGAGATCCTTGTCATCGAGGCGACACGGGTTGCCGCCCGGCTTCCGTTCGATTGCATGCCCAAATCCACCTTCATGAGCCTTCCGGTCAATGGCAGGAGGGTTCAGTTCTGCGAGCATGTGTTCTACGAATTTGAGCACATGAAAATCCGCAGGGTCTGGTCGGTCATCGACAAGCCCGCAATCGAACGTCAGCTTGGCTGAGAGCCCTGGCCTTGCAAAGACATCGGCTGCCGGCAAAGGCCTGTAAAATTATCCTGACGAGCGCGAGCGCAAGCGACTTCCCACCGCGCCCGGGCAGCCTCGATTTTATGCAGACCGCTGCACGGATCGTAGGCGTTGCACAAAGGTTACATCATTTCTTAGGCAAAAGGCATATAAATGATCTCTCATGTAAGGGAGTTCAGAGACTATGAAGAAAATCGTATCGACTATCGCATTCGTGCTCGCGGCATCGACTGCAATGGCGGCCGATGCCGTATCAGAAGTACCTGCAGCCCCGGCAGCAGAGGTTGCGCCGCTGTTCAGCTGGACCGGATTTACCGCCGGTGTCCAGGCAGGTTACGGCTGGAACAACAATGACGCTTCGATCGTCGGCCTTCCCGGCGAAACGTCCGCAGACTTCGACGGCGCTCTCGCCGGCGGTTTCGTCGGCTTCAACTATGACCTTGGCAACAGCTGGGTCGTTGGCCTTGAGGCTGACTTCGAAAAGAACTGGGGCGATGATTCCGCCACCATTCTCGGCACAGGCTTCGACTACGGGTTTGACTGGCAGGGTTCGGTTCGCGGCCGGGTCGGATACGCATTTGACCGTGCACTGGTATACGGTACCGCAGGCTGGGCCTATGCTCGCGGCTATGCGGAAGTCCCGGGCATTGCCGACGTGAAGGAAACCTTCAATGGCTACACCGTCGGCGTTGGTCTCGACTATGCATTTACCGACATGGTGTTCGGACGCGTTGAGTACCGTTACACCGACTTCGGCGACAAGGATTTCAACTTCGGTGGCGCTGCAATCAACGCGGATGTCGACCAGCATGCAATCCGCGTCGGCCTCGGCGTAAAGTTCTGATCCACCTGGACAGCAACAACAAAAGCCCGGCCTTCGTGCCGGGCTTTTTCCTGTACCTTTTTAAAAGCGGCAGCAAGGAACCGGGGCCGGCAAGTGCGGGCAACCGGTTCGTCAGCGTATCCGCAGCACAATTACTGAACATGCCGACCAGGACCGAACGCGGACGGACACGTTCCTTCTTCCGCCAGCAGACGCTCAGCCGGTCTCATCCATGATCTTCCCTTTGAGCGAATCCTCAAGCAGTTGACGATCGGCACCACGCAGCGCCATCCGCGGCAATTGACGCCGCAGCAAGTCCCACAGCATCTGCGCATCCGTCCGCCGATTTTTGCAGTTGGTAGAGCATTCTCATGCCACGCAGCACCTCCAGCAGCACCTAAAGTTCCCGTTCCTTCAAGGCCTTCTCGGAAACCGACCAGACCGAGAACCTGAAGAATCTCCGTTCCGACGCTTGTTCTGCACGGTGAAGACGACCAGATCGTTCCGATCGCCGACCTGCTGGCCCTCATCAAGGGCTGATACTTTTGTGACATCAGAATGTGGCCGATCATTCGGCCGCATTATTATTTGGGCGAGGCCAGATGGTGCCGCCAGGCGGTGCGACGGGAACCAAGGGTCAACTCGGAAGTTCACAAAACCCGCAGTGGCGTTCCGTTCAGCCATGCGACGAGATTGTCCACGGTATCTCGATAGAAAATCCGATATGAGTTTTCGGTAACAAACCCGATATGAGGCGTCGCGATCACATTGCCAAAAGTCCGAAGCGGATGATTACTGGGCAAAGGCTCATGATCAAACACGTCCACTGCAAGACCTGCGATCCTCTTGGTTTCCAGGGCAGCGATCAAAGCTCCTTCATCGACAAGCGGACCTCGTGACGTATTCACGAGCCAGGCTGTTGGCTTCATCAAAGCCAGCTGCTCCTGACCGATTACGCCCTTCGTTCGCTCCGACAGAACAAGATGCAACGTCACCCAGTCGGACTCGCGAAGAAGCGTCTCTTTTTCAACCCGTCGCACACCGGCAGCTTCTGCCGCCTCATCGGTCAGATTCTGGCTCCAGGCGATCACGTCCATACCGAAAGCAAGCCCGACCTTTGCGATCTGGCGGCCGATCCTGCCCAGACCGATGACACCCAGCGTGCTGCCCGAAAGGTCGCGCCCGACCGTGGTTTGCCAGCCACCACTCCGAAACGAGGCAATTTCTGTGGAAATATGGCGTGCCGCCGCAAGGATGAGTGCCCAAGTCAGCTCCGGGGCGCCCGATCCGTTCGCACCCGTCGCCGAAACAACGATGCCAAGATCACGGGCCGCGGCAAGGTCGATTGAGGCGTTGCGCCCTCCAGTCGTTGCGATGAACCGCAGGTTCGGCAGGCGCTTGAGAACACGTCGCGGCAGCGGCGTCCGTTCGCGCATGACGCAGACAGCATCGAACGGCAAGAGACGATCAACCAGGCGTTCTTCGTCCGCGATGTGGTCATTGAAGATCGTGATTTCGGCACAGTCTTTCAATGGCGACCAGTCGGCGCTGGTGATCGCCACATTCTGGTAATCATCCAAAACCGCGATATTTCTTACGTCATGGCGGCTCATGAGACGACGCCACCGATTTTGACGATAAGCTTGCCGAAATTCTTGCCTTTCAGCATGCCGATGAAGGCGTCAGGAGCATTCTCCAATCCATCGACGACATCCTCGCGGTACCTGATCTCGCCGCTAGCGACCCTTGGGCCAATCTCCGCGAGAAAGTCATTGAAATGATCGGCCGCAAATTCAGTCTGGATGAAACCTCGAACGAGAAGGCTCTGTCTCAGGATCGCCGACATCGTTGCCGGAAGACGGTCTGTCTGCGACGAGTTTGCACCGTTATATTGAGAAACGAGGCCGCAGACGGGAACACGCCCGAACTGGTTTAGAAGAGGCAGTACCGCATCCCAGACGCGTCCTCCGACATTCTCGAAATAGACATCAATCCCGTTTGGAGAGGCCGCGTTCAGATCGCTGACAAAATTCTCCGAGCGATGATCAACCACGCTGTCGAAGCCAAGTTCATCCTTCACGAATGCACATTTGTCGGGCCCACCGGCTATACCGACTGCCCTCGCCCCGTAAAGCTTTGCAAGCTGTCCGACCATGGAACCAACGGGGCCAGAGGCTGCAGCGACAGCAACCGTCTCACCCTGCTTCGGTTTGCCAATGAACTTCAGACCACTCCATGCAGTAAATCCCGGCATGCCAAGGACGCCGATCGCGGTCGTGACCGGCGCGCCGTGCGTCTCGACCTTTCGTAGCAAGTCCCCATTGATGACCGCCCCCGTACACCAACCGGTCCGCCCGCGCACGATGTCGCCGGGCGCAAAACCGTTGTGCCGTGACTTCACCACCTCGCAGATCGTCTCGCCTTCCATGATACCGTCGATGGGTACAGGCGCCGCGTACGATTTGGCATCGCTCATACGCCCACGCATGTAAGGGTCGAGCGAAAGATAGAGAACGCGGACCGTGACATCGCCCTCGGCTGCTTCGCGCAGCTCGGCATCCTCAAGGCGGAAATTTTCATGCGATGGTTCTGCCAAGGGTCGGCTTGCCAGCACAATACGTTTTATCGTCATCATAAGGTTCGTTCCTCGTTTATTAGCCCAAGTCTTGGGCCGCCCTCGGCTTGGATATTCCACCGCTTCTCGAACTCCACGGGTGGCGGCATCCCATTCCTGATGTGCTTGCGTTTTGGGTTGTAGATCATTTTGATGTGCGGCGCTGCCTAAAGAACCGGTGATAATTGCCGGAACTCAGTCAAACCAGCAAAAATGACTGCGTTGCTTTTTCGCAAATCTCGTCATTTGATGTGAGTCCGACGCGGATTGGGGGCGCATATGGACGGTACGCATCTCTTCGAACTCGTGATCGCGATGTTTCTCGCCATCATCGTGCTGCACTACATCGCACATCGCATGGGCCTGCCGCCATCGGTAGCGCTACTGGTGGGCGGGGGAACGCTGGCGTTCCTTCCCGGCTTGCCCACGATCGCTGTCAATCCGGAACTGGTTCTTGTTATCTTTCTACCGCCACTGCTTCTCGACGGAGCGTGGTCGATCGCCGTCGATCGCCTGAAACGACACGTCTTCGGAATTGCATCTCTCGCGATCGGTGCAGTGCTGTTCACGACAATCGTCATCGCGGTCGTTGTCCACCTCCTGATGCCGTCTCTGCCATGGGCGGCCTGCGCAGCCCTTGGCGCCATCGTCTCACCTCCGGACGCCGTGTCAGCCCGTGCCGTGCTGGAAAGGGTTAAGATTCCGAGGCGTCTGCAAATCCTTCTTGAAGGTGAGAGCCTTCTCAACGACGCCAGCGGGCTCGTGCTCTTTCGTTTTGCTGTAGCGGCTGCGGCCGGAAGTACATTCAGCACCACCGACGCGATCGGCACCTTCATTTTTCTGGCCCTTGGAGGCGCCGCAACCGGCGTGGTCGTTGGCTTCGCATGGGTAAAGCTCGTCCGGCACCTTGGCGACGAGTACCTCATCATTGCCGCCACCGCAATCTTGTCATGGATCGCCTATCTTTTGGCGGAACAGATCCATGCGTCCGGTGTAATCGCCACCGTAACGGCCGGGCTGATAGCGTCATGGCATCAGCACACCGTCTTTTCTGCGGCGACGCGAATGCGCGGCACCTCATTCTGGAACGTCCTTGTTTTCCTGATGGAGGCTATGGTTTTCATCCTGATAGGACTATCGCTGCGGGACGTCGTTGAACGTGGCGGCGGCTTTGGCTCACTGGTTGGTTCGATGGCACTCCCCGCGGCCGCAATCCTCGTTTCGCTCGTCATCGCGCGGTTCGTGTGGATATTCACATCGGATCTGGTCATCAGGTTTTTTCACGGGGTCAAGGTCGCTCGCTCGACGCCCCTCGGAGCAGGAGGGGTGACGGCGCTCGGCTGGGCAGGCATGCGCGGCGTCGTGACGCTGGCACTTGCGCTCAGCCTGCCGGAGGATTTTCCCGGACGTGACTTCATTCTGGTCATGGCATTCGCGGTTATCGTGGGAACCGTTCTCATACAGGGAACGACGCTTGGGTGGATTATCGCCTGGGCGGGGCTTGGCAATATCGAACCGGAGCGCGCACCGATGACGATGAGTGAGGCTGAAGCCGCCATGGCGCAGGTCCAGCTCGCAGCCGTTCAGGGGCTTGCCTACGACGAAAGTGGGGAACTCATCCATCCCCAACTCCTGAAGAGATACGAACACCGGCTGGCAGCAAGTGTCAGATACGCCGAAAGTACCGAGAAATATTCGCCACTTCTTCATGCCCACTTCGATGTCGTTCTTCAGGCTGTCGCCGCCGGCAGAAAGGAACTTATTCGTCTGCGACGCGAAGGAAAGATCGACGATGAAACTCTAAGGGAGCTTGAGCATGATCTCGATCTTGAAGAGCTCGGCGCAATTTCTGCGAAGGCGTGACTGGCTGGATGCTTTCCAACTTAAGGAAACCAGCACCTATAAGCAGCAGGAAGCCAAGGAAAGCATCGCAACGGTAGTGCCGCGTCAGGATCAGCCCTGAAGAACACCATAATCAATGCAACCACTCGCAACGATAGGCTAGGACCGGCTTGGCGAAGCCTTTAAGCCTGTATCGATGGCCATATACGGGGACATCGACGCTGCCATATTCCTGCAGGGTCTTGTCCGATATCAGGATCTGATCGCTATGGGCGGCAGCACAAAGCCTTGCAGCCAGTTGAACGGTCGTGCCGAAGAAATCATTGCTGTCTTCAACCGGCTCACCACAATCCAGCCCGATGCGGATGTGAATGGGTTCGCCCCTGTCGCTGTTGTAGCGATGGAAGGCGCGCTGAATATCGATTGCACAGTCGACTGCAAATGGCGTGGAGGAGAACACTGCCATTATGCCGTCCCCGGTGTGCTTTACCTCCCGTCCTGACCGTCTTACCAGACAGCCACGCACGAGCGCATCATGCGCGCGGACGAGTTCAGCTGCCATACGATCGCCCAGGCGAGCGGTCATTTCGGTTGAACCGACGATGTCAGTGAAAAGTATCGCACGGTGGCCAGCATCCATGTGTTTGGGGGCAGGCTCGAGCGGCGTCGGGTCCTGTATTCGCCCGAGAAACGCCTCCACAGCCGACAGAGCGACTTCCACAACTTCGCTGGCGACGAAACCGTGCGCTTCGCGGTGCACGCATTGCGCGGTTTCAGCATCCGGCGCATCCATGAGGCAGAAGGCGGTACCGCGCCTTTCATCGAACCAGTAGGTTAAAAACCTGACGCCATACCGGTCCTGAATGTCGATATCCTTAAGATGCGCGGCGGCAATATCGGCCGCAGAAACTCCGGCGAGCTCATGCCGGTCCATGAAGATAGGCATTGTTTCCTCCCGAGAGTATGTCGTTGCCTCATCTGGCGGCCAGATTACGACGTCACCGATTGACCGTCCACCGTTCATACGGGTGACGTGGAAAACATAGAAGCACCGAAAGAGCGATACTCATTCGCATTATATCAGGGGGTGGAGGTGCTGCGCGACTTTCGTCACCTGCGTTTGACCATGCGGCGGAGCAACGAGCCGGACCGGGCCTTCCTCGGAATGAGGTGGATATCGCTGACCAGCTTCGCGCCACCTTCCCGGCGTTCCAGCGTAATCTTGCGGCTGTGGAAGGCCTCCAGCTCAGCGCGATGTGCCACGCTGATGATCGTAGCATCTGGTAATTCGTCGATGACCGTCTGCATCATCCTGTCCTGGCTTTTTTCATCCAGGGCGGCGGTCGCTTCATCCATGACGATGATATCGGGATCGTTCAGCAGCAGGCGGGCAAAGGTGAGACGCTGTTTTTCACCACCGGAGAGCGTCTGGTCCCACGGCGCCTCTTCTTCCACCTTGTCCTTGAGGTGGCCGAGACCGACCTTGTCGAGAGCTGCGCCGATCTCGTCGGCAGTCCAGCTCTCCGCTGCCTGCGGATAACAGACCGCCCGACGAAGCGTTCCGGACGGAATATATGGCCGCTGCGGCAACATGAACAGCCGGCTACCGGCACGAAAACTGACGCTGCCGCCGCCCCATGGCCACAGGCCGGCGATTGCCCGCACGAGCGTGCTTTTTCCGGATCCGGATTCACCTGCGACGAGCACCCGCTCGCCGGGTCCGATTTCGACATCGGTTTCCTTAACGACAGCAGTACCATCGCCCAGCGAAACGGATACATCCTTGAGGCTCAGCATCGTCTCACCCTCCGTTTCACCGCGCACGATCCGGCCGAGCGTATCGCTCTGTTCGGCCCGCTCGAGGCCGTCAAGCGACATCATCAGCGATGCGACACGCCTTGCGCAGGCATTCCAGTCCGCCAGCCGGGGATAGTTATCGACCAGCCAGCCGAAGGCGGACTGAACGATGGTGAAAGCCGATGCCGCCTGCATGACCTGGCCCAGCGACATGCTTCCGTCGAGGAACTTCGGCGCGCACAGCAGGACCGGAACGACGGGCGCAATCAGCATCGATCCATGCGACACGACGGTGGTACGCATATATTGCTGCGCCATTCGTTTCCACTGATGCCGGACATTGCGGAACCTGCTGTCGAGATCGCTTCGCTCTTCTTCTTCGCCACCCAGCAGCGCAATGCTCTCGCCATTTTCCCTCACACGGGTCAGCGTATAGCGGAATTCCGCCTCGAGCTGGTTCTTGACTTCCGAGACTTTGACGAAGTTCCGGCCGATCCACGCAATCGAGCTTGAGGTTATAAGCGCGTAAATTACCGCTGCCACCACCAGAAAGCCGGGTATCGTTATCCAAACGCCGCCGATCGGCAACGTCAGCGCGCCGCCGATCGTCCACAGGACGACGATGAAGGTGGATGCCGATACGAAGGCGGCAATGACCCCTGCGACGAAATCCACCGGCGCTTCAGTGGCGATCCTCATGTCCTCCGACAGCCTCGCCTCCGGATTTTGATGGTCGCCGTCAATCAGGTTAAGCTGGTAATAGCGGCCATTTGCAATCCACCGGGAGACCAGCACCTTCGTCAACCAGGAGCGCCAGCGCCGCTGGATCCGCATCCTGACATAGACCTGCGATGTTACGATCAGGACGCTGCCCAGAACCAGCGGCGGGAATATGGAAGCGAGAAAATAGACCGTGGACGCATCCCGTTTTTCAATCGCGTCGAAGATGCCACGATTCCAGACGTTGACACCGTATTGGAAAGCGACATTGATGCCGATCATCACCAACAGGCCGATGGAGAACGGCCATGCCAGCCCGTCGCCACGGCGGCTCCAGAAGCCGCGCGCGCTGATCCAGAAGCGTTTCAGCAGATATTTTTTGCGGGCCTTCTCGGCTTCCTCGGGCGTCAGGCCCTCAGCAGGTTCGATTTCCTCCGGCGGCAGCGGCTCATCGGCTGCATTCTCGACATGTACTTTCCCTGCACCATTCTTGCCGGTGCCATCGGCTCGTTTCGAATTTGCGTCAGCATCGGTCATGGACGGCTAAACGGATGGCGGTTTGAAAGGTTGCCCGCCGGCAAAGATTTCCCGCGGGCAGAAAGGCGCACGACCCCCGGACACATCCCTGCGTCAACGCACGCGCCTGCGTTGTGCGCCGCACAAATTTGGACAAATAGGCATGAAATTCGGACTTTTAGATACATATCATCCAGCAAAATTCCTTTAAAACTCTCCCAACTCAAGGAGAGATACCATGACCGACACCACATCAGAGTTTGACGGGACAACAATGTCCCTCGACATCGAGGAGCAACCCGCGTGGACAGCCGCCACATGGTTCGCGGTCCTTTCGATGGCGGCCACCAGCTTTGCGCTGGTATCGGCCGAGTTCCTGCCGGCGGGACTGTTGACGCCGATGGCGCGTGACCTCGGTATCACCGAAGGGACCGCCGGACAGGTCGTCACGGCCACGGCATCCGTCGGCGCAGTGACGGCGCTGTTGAGCAACGTCCTCATCGGCAGGCTGAACCGCAAGACCGTGCTTGTCGGTCTGAGTGCACTGGCGATCGGCTCAAACCTTCTTGCTTCCTTTGCAACCGATTTCTGGCTTCTGTTGCTGGGCCGGGCCGGGCTCGGGATTGCTCTCAGCGGGTTCTGGGCGCTTTCGGTTGCCGTCGTGGCAAGGCTTGTCGGCGCAAATGCGACCGGGCGCGGCATGGCTATCGTTACCCTCGGCGTTTCGCTCGCCACAATCGCCGCGCCTTCGATGGGAGCCCTTATCAGCGACTGGCTGGGATGGCGCACGGCAATGTCGATGACGGCAGGGCTTGCCGTCATTGCCATGCTGCTGCAAATCCTCAGCCTGCCGTCGCTGCCTGCAAGCACCAGTAACAGCCTTTCCGATGTTTTCCGGCTGACGCGGCGGCGTAGCGTTCAGCTGGCCATGCTCGCGATCCTCCTGCTCATGACGGGACATTTCGCCGGATCGGTCTATGTCCGTCCCTTCCTCGAGCAGGTGACGCTCCTCGGTACAACGCCGATTGCTCTCGCACTGCTTGGATTTGGCGTCGCCTCGGTGATTGGCAACGTCGCGGGTGGCCGGATGGCTGATGCCAGTATCCGTCTCGCACTCATCGTCACCGCCGCGCTGATGGCATTTGCAACGATTTCCCTGGTTCTTTGGGGCGTCCATACCGGTGCCGCATTTGCTCTCGTCGCCCTTTGGGGCCTTGCCTTCGGCATGGCGCCTGTCGTGCTGCCGACCAACCTTTCCCGGGGCGCGCCGGATGCGCTGGAGGCGGCAGGCAGCCTGATGGTCGTGTCTTTCCAGGTGGCCATCAGCATCGGTGCAGTGTTCGGCGGCTATATCGTCGATTCCTACGGCGCCACCGCGCCGCTGGCTCTGACCGCGATCCTCGCGACATCCACCGTCGCGCTCGCGCTGCTACAGCGCGCCGATTGATATGTGTGTGCCGGCGCTTCCCTCGCCGGCACAATCGCTGCTACGATCTGATACATAAATCCCGGTTTCAGGAAACATGCCGGATACCTGCCGCGCAGATCATCGTCTGATCGTTTTCGGATCAGGCAGGATTTGTCATGAAGAACCAGATTTTCTTTGCCGTCACTCTTGCAGTTGCGGCAGCAGGTTTCGGAGCCGCTTATTCAAGCCTTGCGGACAGCCCGCCGGAAAACGCCTCACCCCTCTATGGCGTTACGCTTCCCGAGGGATATCGAGACTGGCGCTTCATCGCTCCCGCACAGGAAGCGCCGCCGCTCGATGAGCTTCGTGCCGTTCTGGCAAACGACATCGCCGTGAACGCTTACAAGAGCGGAACCCTGCCCTTCCCTGATGGCTCGATACTGGTGAAGCTTGCCTACAAGCGGCAGCAATCCGCGGAATTTCCACCAGCCACGGTGCCGGGCGCGGCAACCACCGTGCAGGTGATGGTCAAGGACTCCAGGAAATATCCTGACAGCCATGGCTGGGGCTTCGGGCGCTTCGTCAACGGCAAACCGGTCGATACCGCACAGCACGAGACTTGCCTTTCGTGTCATGTCGGCAACGTCAAGGACCACGATTTCGTTTTCACACGATACGCGCCCTGACGAGCAAAGGGCCACGCCGCCGTTACCCTTCATGGTCGACGGTCCGTCCGCTCGCCTACACTCCCATACAAAATCACCCACACACCGACACATCAGAGATACGCGACGCCGGGAAGGTGGCGCCATTACCGGCTCACCTTCGCCGCCCGGTGCCCCTAATCCCAGCTGAAAGGAAAAGATAATGACGCTTCTGGTCGTTGCCTATCTCGGGGGCGTGCTGACAATTCTCAGCCCCTGCATCCTGCCTATTCTTCCCTTCGTCTTCGCGCGGGCCGGCCAACCGTTCCTGCGCAGCACGCTGCCGCTGCTCGCCGGAATGTCGATCACCTTTGCCGCCGTTGCGACGCTCGCTGCCATCGGCGGCAGCTGGGCGATCAACGCCAACGAATATGGCCGGCTCGCCGCCCTTTCAATGCTCTCCCTTTTCGGAATTGGGCTGATGTCACCGAAGTTCGCCTCTGTCCTGTCCCATCCGGTCGTTGAATTCGGCAACCGACTTGCCAATGCCGCCGGCAAGCCCGATGCCGCCCCGACGGTCACTGGCTCCCTGCTGCTCGGCATCGCCACCGGGCTCCTGTGGGCGCCCTGCGCCGGCCCAATCCTCGGGATCGTGCTGACCGGTGCGGCCCTGAAGGGCGCCAATCTGGAAACCAGCCTGCTGCTTTCCGCCTATGCCGCCGGTGCTGCGACATCGCTTGCCGTCGCCGTCCTCATCGGAGGCAGGGTGTTTGCGGCGATGAAGCGTTCCCTCGGTTTCAGCGAGCGTGTTCGCCGGGCAACCGGGGCAGCGGTGCTGGCAGGCGTTGCCGCCATCGCCCTTGGACTGGACACCGGTTTTCTATCGCAGATTTCCTATGCCAGCACGACATCGTTCGAACAGCACGTTCTTGATCGTCTCGACGCCGCCAGAGGGCCCGAACAGAAGGTCGAAGTAGCGAAGAAATCCGCAGCCACAGCGCCGGACGGTGACGCTGCCACCATGCGCCCGGCACTGCCGGTTGAAGGCCCCGCGCCGTCCCTCGATGGTGCTGTCGAATGGCTGAACTCCCCGCCGCTCGCCCGTGAAGACTTGCGCGGCAAGGTCGTGCTCATCGACTTCTGGACCTATTCCTGCATCAACTGCATCCGCACCCTTCCTTATGTGCGTGCCTGGGCGGAGAAGTACAGGGATCAGGGTCTCGTCGTCATTGGCGTGCACGCGCCCGAATTTGCCTTCGAAAAGAAGATCGACAATGTCAGACAGGCCGTCGCCGGCTTCAAGATCGAGTATCCGGTAGCAATCGACAATGATTACAGGATCTGGCGCGCCTTCGATAACAGCTACTGGCCAGCGCATTACCTGATCGATGCCAAAGGCCAGATCCGTTACCACCATTTCGGTGAGGGAGACTACAGGGAGACCGAAGAGGCGATTCAGGATCTGCTGCGCGAGGCGGGCAGCACCGGCGCATCCGCCACCGAGACTGTGACGCCTGAGACAAAGGGGGCTGAAGCCGGCGCGGACATGAGCCACATGCTCTCCGGCGAAACCTATGTAGGCTACCGTCAGGCGCGAAGCTTTGCATCGAACGAGACAATACGTGCAGACGCGCCCCAAGACTATTCGGTCACGGCGCCTGCCCTCAATGAATGGGGGCTCTCCGGCGAATGGACGGTTGGCGCGGAAGCGGCCACCCTTGATGCGGCCAAAGGCGGTATCACCTACCGCTTCAGCGCCCGTGACCTGCATCTGGTGCTGGGTCCGATTGATTCCGGAAAGCCGGTCCGTTTCCAGGTGACCGTGGATGGCCATCCGCCGGGTCCTGATCATGGCGCCGATACGGATGCCAATGGCAATGGCGTCGTCACATCAACCCGCCTTTACCAGCTCGTTCGCCAGTCCGGCACCGTGACAGCAAAAACCTTCACCATCCGCTTCCTCGACCCCGGTGTGCAGGCCTACGCCTTCACCTTCGGTTGACCCGTTTTTATCCGGCCACATGAAAGGAATAACACGATGCATCATCGTCTCATGCCAAGATTCGCGCTCGCCTTTGCAACCGCGCTGATTGCGTTTGCCGCACAGGCAGCGGAGGTAAAGAATATCGTCATCGTCCACGGGGCGCTTGCAGATGGTTCTGCCTGGCGCAAGGCAACGGACATCCTCGAAAGCCGTGGTTTCAACGTCACCATCGTCCAGGAACCCATCACCTCGCTTGCCGATGATGTGGCAGCAACAAACCGCGTGCTCGATCTCCAGCAGGGCCCCAGCCTGCTGGTCGGACACAGCTACAGCGGCATGGTGATTTCGGAAGCTGGCAATCGGCCCGATGTGGCGGGGCTGGTGTATGTCGCCGCCTTCCAGCCGGAAAAGGGAGAGAGCCTTCTTGACCTCGCCACAGCAAAACCACCCGCCGGAAGCGGCATAAAGCAGACGAAGGATGGCGCCTTCCTCTATTTGGATCCGGCGGTCTTTGCGCAGGATTTCGCCGCCGACCTGCCCCGCGACGAGGCTGCCTTCATGGCCAAAAGCCAGGTCTTCGCCGCCAAGGCAGCCTTCGCAGCCAAGTCGGGCGAACCAGCCTGGAAAACAAAGAAAAGCTGGTCGATCATCGCGACGCAGGACAGGTCGATCAACCCCGATCTCGAGCGTGACATGGCAAAGCGCGCCGGCAGCGCGGTGACCGAGATCGCCGGGAGCCACGCAGTCTTCGCATCCAAGCCCGAAGAGGTCGCAGACGTCATCACAGAGGCTGCCCGGCGGTCCGCGAAATAAACACGGATCTGGTGGAACGCCACCACAGCCGCTCCTGACATCGGGAGCGGCTGATCTGCATTCAGAGGGCAAGCTGAATGTATCAGTCTGTATATAGAAGGCTCGCTGCTACAAAACCATTCACATCAGGTTCGCCCGGGACACATCGGGGATACACGTACAGCGTTAACTGCCTGTCATCCAAAAAGGACAGGAGAGACGAGAATGAATTCCGAGATCAATTTCCAGCGCCGCCGGTTCTTCGGCATTGCCGCAATGACTGTTGCCGCCGTAGAGTTCGGCGCGGCGGGCCTGGCCCAGGCCAAAGGCGAGGCGCCTTCAGCTACCCCGTCAGCACCAACAGGCGAAAAAACGTCCTTTGGGCCCCTGAAGCAGGTCAAAGCGGGTGTACTCGATGTCGGTTACGCCGAAGCCGGGCCCGAGGAGGGCCCGGTCGCTCTGCTGCTGCACGGATGGCCTTATGACATCTACAGCTATGTTGACGTTGCGCCCATCCTCGCTTCGGCAGGATATCGCGTGCTTATTCCCTATCTGCGCGGATACGGCACCACACGTTTTCTTTCTGATGAAACGGCACGCAACGGGCAGCAGGCAGCACTCGCGGTTGACATGATCGCCTTTCTCGATGCCCTTGGCGTGAGACAGGCCGTCGTGGCGGGCTATGACTGGGGCGCTCGCACGGCCGATATCATGGCGGCACTCTGGCCCGAGCGCTGCACCGGCCTCGTGTCGGTCAGCGGCTATCTGATCGGCAGTCAGGAAATCAACAAAAAGCCACTTCCGCCCAGGGCGGAACTTTCCTGGTGGTATCAGTTCTACTTCGCGACGGAACGCGGCCGTGCGGGTTACGCCGCGAATACCCGCGACTTCGTTCGCCTGATCTGGCAAACGGCCTCCCCGACCTGGAAATTCACCGACGAAACCTTCAATCGTTCCGCTTCCGCGTTTGACAATCCCGACCACGTGGCGATCACCATCCATAATTACCGCTGGCGGCTGGCACTTGCCGAAGGCGAAGCCAAATATGACGACTACGAGCGCCGGCTTGCGAAACTTCCCCTCATCACGATCCCGACGATCACGCTGGAAGGTGACGCCAATGGCGCACCGCATCCGGACCCCTCCACTTACGCATCAAGGTTTTCGGGCAAGTACCAGCATCGCAATATCAGCGGCGGCATAGGGCACAACCTGCCGCAGGAAGCGCCCGAGGCATTCGCCAAGGCCGTTCTCGACGTCGCAAAGCTTTAGGCTTGCCGAAGCCCGCGAACCGTTGTCTTACTGCTGTTGGCAGCGGGCAATGCAGTAGCGGGCCACTGAAACGTCCGCACGATGAAGGCATCCAATGGAACATATCGATCACATTCTCGTCGTGGACGACGACAGGGAAATCCGGGAGCTGGTTTCCAGCTACCTGAAGAAGAACGGCTTGCGAACAACGGTGGCTGCCGACGGACGGCAGATGAGAAGTTTTCTTGACGGCAATACCGTCGATCTGATCGTGCTCGACGTGATGATGCCGGGCGATGACGGTCTGGTTCTCTGCCGTGAGTTGCGGGCCGGAAAGCACAAGGCCACGCCGGTTCTAATGCTGACTGCCCGCGATGACGAGATGGACCGGATCATCGGGCTCGAAATGGGCGCCGACGATTATCTGTCGAAGCCCTTCGCCGCCCGGGAGCTTCTCGCACGGATCAAGGCAATCCTGCGCCGCACCCGGATGTTGCCGCCCAATCTGCAAATCAGCGAAGCGGGGCAGCTCCTGACCTTTGGCGACTGGCGTCTTGACACGGTGGGCCGCCATCTGCTGGACAGGGACGGTACGACCGTGGCACTGAGCGGCGCTGAATACCGGCTTCTCAGGGTGTTCATCGATCATCCCCAGCGCGTCCTCAACCGCGACCAGTTGCTGAACCTCACACAGGGGCGCGATGCCGAAATCTTCGACAGATCGATCGATCTTCTTGTAAGCCGCGTGCGTCAGCGGCTGGGAGATGATGCGCGGGAACCCACCTACATCAAGACGGTGCGTGCGGAAGGTTATGTCTTTTCCGTTCCGGTGGAGATTTCGGAGCCAAGGGCATGAAAGGCCGGCATCTGATTGCCGGCTGGTGGCCACGCTCGTTGCGGTCCAGACTCTTTCTCATCCTGCTTGCCGGGCTTGCCATTGCCTACGGGTTGTCGTTCAGCATCCTCTTTGCCGAACGGTATATGTCTGCCAAAGCAGTCATGCTCGGGACACTGGAGCAGGACCTTGCGGTATCCATCGCCATCATAGACCGCCTGCCTGCGGAAGAGCGGGCGGGATGGGTGAACCGCCTCGGCCGCAGCAACTACCAGCTCATACTCGGTCCGGGCCTTCCCGGCGTCGCCGACATGTCCGGGCGCGGGGCAGAAATCGCGCAGAGGATCGAAGAGGCCGCCGGGCACCGGTTTCCGGTCAGGGTGGAATCCATTCCCGGCGACGGCAAGAGGCTTCAGGCTCATCTGACGCTGTCGGACGGCTCGCCCCTGACAATTGACGTAACACCACGGGGTGTCATGCCCATCGCCGAATGGCTGCCCTACGTCTTCGCCGCACAAATGGCGCTTCTCCTCCTCTGCACCTGGTTTGCCGTGCGGCAGACGACCAGACCCCTCAGCGCGCTGGCAGCCGCGGCGGAAGCGCTCGATCCGGGGGAGAAGGGGTTGCCGATGAGTGAGAGCGGCCCGAGCGAAGTTGCCCACGCGGCTCGTGCATTCAACGCCATGCGCGATCGCGTCGCACAATATCTTGAAGAACGCGTGCAAATCCTCGCGGCGATTTCACACGACCTGCAGACGCCCATCACTCGAATGCGGCTGCGGGCCGATATGGCTGATGATACGCCGGAAAAGGAAAAGCTGGTCAGTGACCTGCGTGAAATCGAACGTCTGGTGCAGGACGGGATCGCTTATGCGCGCAGCGCCCACGGCAACGGCGAGAAGTCCTCTCGCATCGATCTGGCATCCTTCATCGACAGCATCGCCTACGACTATCAGGATACCGGAAAGGCGGTCACGGTTTCAGGCATTGTGCGCGGCACGGCGTCTACAAAACCGCACGCATTGCGACGGATACTCACGAATTTCATAGATAACGCCCTCAAATTTGCTGGCAGTGCCGAAATAAAAGTGGATCGGCATGCTGAAGGCGCCGTTGTCATCACGGTGCTCGACAAAGGACCGGGCATTCCCGACGAGATGCTGCACAACGCCATGCAGCCATTCTTCCGGATTGAAACATCGAGAAATCGCGACACGGGCGGAACGGGCCTCGGGCTTGCGATTGCGCAGCAGCTTGCCGGAACGATCGGCGGCGCGGTACGCCTCTATAACAGGCAGGGTGGCGGGCTGGCGGCCGAGGTTTCTTTTCCCTCACACGAAGGCAGGCCGAGCACCTCGTAACGCGCCGATACGTTTCGATACAGTTTCGCGTTTTCCGGAAACATGGCCGATACGCTGATCCCTCACAAAGCTCCTATCGCAAAACGCCGCGGCAGCGGCAATCAAAGGAGCCTCCCATGACCAGAATCGAGATTGTTCTTTATACGGGCAAGACCCGCACGACCGGCGGCCGTGACGGATCGGCGCAAAGCGACGACGGCGCGCTTTCCATCAAACTCTCGCCTCCGGGCAGCGGCAAGCCGGGAACCAATCCCGAACAGCTTTTTGCGGCAGGCTGGTCGGCATGTTTCATCGGCGCAATGACAAAGGCAGCGGCCAGGCGCCAGCTTCGCCTTCCGGCTGACACCGCCGTCGATGCTGAGGTTGACCTCGGCACGACGGGTGGCGAGTTCTTCCTGCAGGCCCGCCTGTCCGTCAGCATGCCGGGCATCGATCGTGCCACGGCGCAGGCGATCGTCGAGGATGCGCACCAGATCTGCCCGTACTCCAAGGCAACGAGGGGAAACATCGATGTCACACTCAAACTCGCATAAACCGCTTTTCCGCCCGCGTTGGCTCGTCATCGCCCTCGTGCTCTCGGCAATATTCGCGGTGTCCTGTGTCTATGACGCAAGTTCAGACGAGCCTTCGCCGCTTGCGGGACTTCTGGGCGCGCTTTCAGCGATGTGACCCTGGGAGCGGCTCGGCGCATGTCGCAGCCGCTTCACACTTTCACCTCCGCGTGCCCCTCCAATCCACTTACGGAAGTTCCTTTGGGGGCAGTTCGCCGCGTTACGCTGCGACCATCGAACCGAACTTCCGACCTTCAATGAGGCCAGATCAATGCGAACAATAGAACAGATCTACGTCGACGGTGAATTTGTCATCCCGGTCGGCGATGAGCGGCTGGACCTTTTCAATCCGGCAACCGAAGAAAAAATCGGCGAGGTCCGTCTCGGCAACACCCATGATGCAAGGGCGGCGGTGGCAGCTGCAAAACGCGCTTTTCCGGCCATGGCGGCCTCGACCAAGATGCAGCGTATCGATATGCTGCGCAGCTTGCGCGATGTGGTCGCCGAGAGGCCGGATGAGCTTGCGCAAGCCATGACCGAAGAATACGGCGCACCCGCTTATTTTACGGCGTTCTCTGTTCAGAACGCCGCTTCAGTTTTTGATGTGATGGCCGAGACCGTTAGGAACTACGACTTTGACCGTGTTGTGGGCAAAAGCACGGTCAGGATGCTGCCCCGCGGCGTTCTTGCCGCTATCACACCTTGGAATAGCAATTTCGGATTTATCGCCACCAAGGTTGCCCACGCGATCGGCTCCGGTTCGTCCCTCGTCATCAAACCGGCAGAACAGAGCGCATTTCAGACGGATTTATTCCTGAGGAGGCTGCACCGGGCCGGCCTTCCGGCGGGGGTCTTCAATGTCATTAACGGCACGGGGCCCGTGGTCGGTGCGGCGCTGACGCAGAATCCCGACGTTGCGACCGTCAGTTTCACCGGCTCCACTCAGGCCGCAAAAATAATTCAGCGCTCCGCGATCGACGGCATGAAAAGATTGGTTCTTGAGCTCGGAGGAAAGGCGCCCACAATCATCCTTCCGGACGCCAACCTCGAAACGGCGATCCCTGTTGCCCTGATGTCAGGTTTTGCAAACAGCGGTCAGGCCTGCGTCGCGGGCACCCGCATCATCGCCCCTCGGTCCCGCCTTACAGAGATTTCGGAGAAGCTCCGGATGGAGACTGGGAAATTCAAGGTCGGCAACCCCCGCGATCCGGAGGTTCGGATAGGACCTCTCGCGAACGCTGCGCAGTGGGAGAGGATTCAGGCCTATATCCGACTCGGCATCGACGAAGGGGCGACCCTGCTGACGGGCGGCACCGGGCGGCCGGCTGGAATGGAAAAGGGCTGGTTCGCCCGTCCAACAATCTTTGCCGGGGTCAGGAACGACATGCGCATCGCCCGCGAGGAGATCTTCGGCCCGGTCCTCTGCCTTATTGCCTATGACAACGAAGACGAGGCCATCGAGATCGCTAATGACAGCGATTATGGACTTCAGGCATATGTGCTCGGATCCGACCTCAGGCGCGCCGAAAAAATTGCCGAAAGGTTGGTGGCAGGCCGTGTCGTCATCAACGGCGCTCCTCATGATCCCCGCGCGCCCTTTGGCGGTTTCAAACAGTCTGGCATTGGCAGGGAAATCGGTGCCTTCGGCCTCGATGGTATGCTCGAACCGCGCGCCATTCTCACTCCGTGACACCAATTTTTTCCAAGCCGATACCGGCGCGCTCCGGTCTGCTGCACGCCGCAGCGTCAGCCGTCTGAAAGCCGACGTTCGGTGACGCAACACCAGGTCGAACCTAGCAGCCGGGACACGAGCAACATCTACCAGTCTCGGGTGCGAATAATTGCAAAAACTCATCATATGGAGAGAAATATGACCTACATACTTCATCCGGCGGAAACCGGGCGCGGCACAGCGATGGTGCTTGGGTCTGCCATAGCCGTACTGATGGCCTTTTTCCCGGCCCTGGCAGCGGAAACTGCCAAACCATCCCAATCACAGACAGCCCGGGAAGACGATAGCATTCACCCGTTCCAAGTGCATATTGACCAATCACAGATTGACGACCTCAAGGCGAGAATCAAAAATGCACGCTGGCCGGACAGGGAGACTGTGGGGGATATCTCCCAGGGCATCCAGCTCTCGCGGGTTCAGGACCTCGTTCGATACTGGGGCAGCGCCTATGACTGGCGAAACGCCGAGAACGAGCTCAACGCATTGCCTCAGTTTATCACCAGTATCGACGGTGTAGACATCCACTTTATTCATGTGCGCTCACGCCACCCCAATGCCCTGCCTGTCATCCTTACCCATGGCTGGCCGGGTTCAATCTTCGAGTTCACGAAGGTTATCGGCCCGCTGACGGATCCGACCGCTTATGGGGGCAAAGCCGAAGACGCATTCGATGTGATCATTCCGTCGATACCCGGTTATGGTTTTTCAGGTCATCCAACAGATCTCGGCTGGGGACCGGATCGTGTTGCACGCGCTTGGGACGTTCTAGTGAAGCGTTTGGGCTACACACGTTATGTCTCCCAAGGTGGCGACCATGGCTCGGTCATTTCCGATGCTCTCGCACGCCAAGCTCCGAAGGGTCTGCTTGGCATCCACCTCAATATGCCGGCCACAGTTCCCGGAACGCTGATGAGGGGTATCAGCAGCGGTGACGCTGCGCCGGCAGATCTCTCGCCTCTCGAACGAGATGCCTACAACGCTCTGCAGACGTTTTTCGGCAGAAACGCTGCTTACGGCGCGATGATGGTCACGCGACCGCAGACGATCGGATATTCTCTCTCGGACTCTCCCATTGGTCTCGCATCGTTCATCTATGAGAAGTTCGCGCAGTGGAGCGACAGCAATGGTGAACCCGAAAGTGTTCTTTCAAGGGACGAGATGCTCAACGATATCACCTTATACTGGTTGACCAACAGCGGCGCCTCTGGCGCACGCTTCTATTGGGAAAACAACAACAACAACTTCAGCGCGGACGCCCAGAAGACCCGCGACATTAAGATCCCCGTCGGTATCACGGTGTTTCCCAAGGAGATCTACCAGGCGCCCGAGAGCTGGAGCAGGCAGGCCTATCCGTCACTCGCCTATTATCATCAGGTGGATCACGGCGGGCATTTTGCAGCCTGGGAGCAGCCCGATATTTTCTCCCGTGAGCTGCGGGGAGCTTTCCGAAAACTGCGCTGAATCCCGTCAGACAAGCGCGGGATCAGCCCGCGCTTCACCACCTATTGCGTCTGGTCTTTCTATAACGCAAAGAAGCCGCCCCCGATTTGGGGCGGCTTTATACCAAGCCGAGCCATTTCAGGCGGCAGCAGCAATCCGTTCCTTCATCCACTGATCCAGCGACAGTCGCAGGGTTAAACGTTCGACCTCATCGGTTGAGGCAATTCCAATCAGGTATCTTGCGGCATCGACGGCCATGGCGCAGCCGATCGGAAGACGATTATCTTCGCAAAACTCATTTAAAACCTTGCGGATCTCCAGGAGCGATACGACTTCGTTGGACATCACGGTTCTCCATACTTGATAGCGACGTTGTGCCAATCGATGGGCAAGTCTTGTGTCTGGAGTTTTTCGTCAAAAGCCGGGAATGTTACCCGGATGTAGTTTCACCGGTTTGCGATACAATAAACGACTGTCAACGGTGGCGATCGACGCACACGGCTGGCACTTTGGTGCTGGGACTTGACCGAGACTGCTTCAGCCCGGCGTCGCCCTCAATATCCCGCCCTGTTCTGCACGAGAGCGGAAGCTCAAGCTGGATATCCTCCATCTCCGGCAGGCTCGCGATCCCGTCACGAAGGAGAGGAGTTTCATCAGCTGGTCTGAACGGCATCGAAATCTCCTTCTCCGCGGGAACCGGCCGCCGCCCGCTTTCGCTGGCAGCGGCGCCTTACGCGATCAGCCTTTCACAAAAGCCAGCAGATCGGGATTGATAACGTCTGCATGGGTGGTGAGCATACCATGCGGGTAACCTTTATACACCTTCAGCGTCCCGTTCTTCAGAAGCTTGACCGACAATTCGGCGGAGGCCGCAATCGGCACGACCTGATCGTCATCGCCGTGAAGGACAAGCGTGGGCACCGAGATTGCCTTCAGGTCTTCCGTCTGATCGGTTTCCGAGAAAGCCTTCACGCCATCGTAATGGGCCTTGGCGCTACCCATCATGCCCTGACGCCACCAGTTCTGGATAACACCGGGATAGACCTTCGCGTCCGGACGATTGAAACCGTAGAAGGGGCCGGTCGGGACATCTAGGAAGAATTGGGCGCGATTATCGGCGACGCCCTTGCGGAAACTGTCGAAGACTTCGATCGGCAGGCCGCCGGGATTGGAATGCGTCTTCAGCATCAGCGGCGGAACAGCGGAGACGAGCACGGCCTTGGCGACACGGCCGTGCGGCTCGCCGAATTTTGCGACATAGCGGGCGACTTCGCCACCGCCTGTTGAGTGCCCGATATGAACCGCATTTCTGAGATCGAGATGTTCGACGACGGCAAAGGCATCGGCGGCGTAATGATCCATGTCGTGCCCATCGCTCACCTGCTCCGACCGGCCGTGGCCGCGGCGGTCATGCGCCACGACGCGATAACCGTTCTCTACAAAGAACAGCATCTGCGCGTCCCAGTCGTCGGATGACAATGGCCAGCCATGATGGAAGACGATCGGTTGGGCATCCTTCGGGCCCCAGTCCTTGAAATAGATATTGACGCCGTCCTTGGTCTTTACGAATGATTCAGTCATTGGAAATGCTCCTTCGGTGGGAGATGGGGTGGAGTTTGAAAAAGCTGTCGATGGTATGGCCATCGCCGTGGAAAGTGCCGCGCCCGCCAGCAGCAGGTGCCGTCTGGAAAGCGCGAGCTCGATGAGATTGCCGGCCATTTCCTTGTCCTGCGTTCAGCGCGCATGGCGCGTGGTTTCAAACAGAAACCATGTGCGCCGCTCGGTCTCGTCGATCCAGTTCTCGATCAGACTGGTGGTCGCGTGGTCGTTGAGGTCGGAGGTAAGGCTGTGCGTTTGCCGAAGGATGGCGGTCAGCTGTTTGTTATCCTCGCGCAGTTCGGCAAGCATATCCTCAGGCGTGACGAAGTCGGCGTCATTATCGAGGAGGCGCTGGAGGCGAGCGATATGTCCGATGGAGCGGATGGTGGTACCGCCGATCTTGCGCGCCCTTTCGGCGATGTCGTCGGTCATGGCAAAGATCTGGGCGCCCTGTTCGTCAAGCAGCGTGTGATAGTCGCGGAAATGCGGACCGGAAACATGCCAGTGGAAGTTCTTGGTCTTGACGTAGAGCGTAAAGACATCCGCCAGCAGGGCGGTCAACGCCGCGGCAATGTCGCGGCTTGCCTCCGCTCCGAGATCGGTCGGGGTTGCAAGTGGAAGCTTGCGGTTTCTGGAAGCTGTTGTCGTGTCCATGATCGTTCTCCTTTGGCACTTGACCGCCCGTTGTTGAGCGTCCCTGTTGCGGCTGTCTGATCGGCCTCGAGAATAGGGAGAAGAAAGGGTGAGGAGAAATCGGCTGCTGGTACAGTCTACCCGATACCTAAGTGTAGTTTCGGCTAGCGCCGGCCCGGGATAACGTTTGCCCGTCGCCCCGCCCCTCGGCGATTGGCTCACAGAAGCCAGAAGCTCCGGCGTCCCCTCCCCGGAGCCGCGGATCTCCCTCCCGATCCGCAAAAGGCCGCCCCCGCCGCAGGAGGCGGCCTTTTCGTTTCGCCCTCTGGTGAGCAGGCAACCTATGCATGAGTATAATGTTTAAGCTTGCGTACGTGGGCTACCGTCGTTGCCCACGACAATCGCCAGGCTGCAAAATCGAAGGACTTCCTACATGACAGAACAACGCCCGGAAGGTATCGAAAAATATGATCATCCCGCCGGCGGCTGGGATGCGTTGAAAGCCGTCGCGAAAACCCTCGCCCACCAGCAGATCGTCGCCCAGGGCACCATGACGCTGCTCAAGGCAAATCAACCCGAAGGCTTCGACTGTCCCGGCTGCGCCTGGCCCGATCCCAAACACACCTCATCGTTCGAATTTTGCGAAAACGGCGCCAAGGCGATCACATGGGAATCGACCGCCAAACGATCCGGACCTGAATTTTTCGCACAGCACACGGTCTCCGAATTGTGGCAGTGGACCGACCACAAGCTCGAGGATGCCGGAAGGCTGACCCTTCCGCTGCATTACAAAGCCGAGAGTGATCGCTATGAGCCGATCGCCTGGGACGATGCATTCCGCCTGATCGCGCAGGAGCTCAACAAGCTTGGTGACCCAGACATGGCGGAGTTTTACACGTCAGGCCGGGCGTCCAACGAGGCTGCTTTTCTCTATCAGCTTTTCGTGCGCGCCTTCGGGACGAATAATTTTCCCGATTGTTCCAACATGTGCCATGAGGCAACCAGCGTCGGCCTTCCGAAATCCATCGGCGTCGGCAAAGGCACAGTGACGCTGGAGGACTTCGATCATGCGGATGCGATCTTCAGCTTCGGCCATAATCCGGGCACCAATCATCCCCGCATGATGACGACGCTGCACAATGCCGCAAAACGCGGTGTGCCGATCGTCGTTTTTAATCCGTTGAAGGAACGGGCTCTGGAGCGTTTCGCCGCGCCGCAGGACCCGATCGAAATGGCGACGCTCTCTTCCACTCCGATCGCCTCCGCCTATTATCAGCTGCGCACCGGCGGCGATCTCGCCGCCCTGAAGGGCATCATGAAGGCAGTGTTTCAAATGGATGCGGAAAGCCTCGATGCAGGCGGAGCCGGCGCACTGGACCGGGCCTTCATCGAGCAACATACCTCAGGCCTCGACGTGCTGCGCAGCGATATCGACGCCACCTCATGGGATACGATCTGCTCGGTCAGCGGGCTGACGAGGGAGGCGCTAGAGAGCGCTGCCCGGGTTTACGTGAACGCCTCCAATGTCATTATCTGTTACGGCATGGGTATAACACAGCACGCCAAGGGTACGAGCAATGTCCAGCAGATTGCCAATCTATTGCTTCTGCGCGGCAATATGGGCCGCCAGGGTGCGGGGATAGCGCCCATTCGCGGTCATTCCAATGTTCAGGGCGATCGCACTGTCGGCATCACCGAAATCCCGAACAAGGCGCTGCTGGATGGCATGGAACGCGCCTTCGGTTTTCGCCCCTCCGCCGAAAAAGGCCACAATGCCATAGAAGCCGTCGAGGCAATCATCGCCGGAAAATCCCGGGCGCTCATCTGCCTTGGCGGAAACCTCGCCGTCGCTATGTCGGATACCGCCGCGACCTTCGAAGGTATGCGCAAACTCGATCTCGCTGTCCACATTGCAACGAAGCTCAATCGCTCGCATCTTCTGACGGCACGGACATCGCTGATTTTGCCCTGTTTCGGGCGAACCGATCTGGATACACAAGCCTCCGGCCCGCAGGCGGTGACCGTCGAGGATTCCATGTCGATGGTGCATGCCTCACGCGGTTTCCTCAAACCGCCAGGCGAACTTGTGCGGTCGGAGCCCGCAATCATCGCCGGCATCGCCAAGGCAACCATCGGAAACCGTCACGGCATTGACTGGGACTGGCTGATTGCCGATTACGATCGCATCCGCGACAAGATCGAAGAGGTCTTCCCTGACTTCAGGGATTTCAATAGCCGGGTCCGCGTGAAGGGCGGCTTCCGCCTTGATGTCGCAGCCTCCTTCCGCCGCTGGAACACGGAGAGCGGCAAGGCCAATTTCCTTGTCGCCACCGGGATCGAGGAAGATCCGCTGATCTCCAATCCGGACGCCCTCGTGCTGACGACCATCCGCAGCCACGACCAGTACAATACAACGATCTACGGCATGGATGACCGTTATCGCGGCGTCTTCGGTCGCAGGGACGTCATCTTCATGAATCGGCAGGACCTCGCCGAACGGGGCCTGAAGGATGGCGACCGCATCGATATTCACGGTATCGCCAAAGACAGTGAGGGGCGCCACCTCGTTCAGGGTTTCACGGCTGTTGAGTACGATATCCCGAAAGGCTCGGCAGCGGGTTATTATCCCGAGATGAATGCGGTGGTGGCGCTAGACCGTTATGATCGCCTTTCGGGAACGCCCTCCTATAAAGGCGTACCGATTACGGTGAGTGCAGCAGCTGTCTGACGAGCCAAGGGCCGGTGCGCATTGCAGAGGCCATGGGTGCCTGTGGACGACAGGTCCTGGATGCATATTTTTGCATATGGCCCCGCACCCATTTCCCGCTATCCTGATGTTAAGAGGGCGGTGGCAACCAAGACCTATGTATAGGTCAGGTTGTGCTGAAAAAACCGTATTGTCGGCAAAAATCGCATCGGGGGAACAATGTCGATTGCGTCAATGATGTTTCGCGCGAGAGAGCCGGAGGATGGAGCCCACCATCTGTTTTTTGGAGTTGGCGCGCTGGTGCTGGCAGCAGGTGTATTTTACGTCGACACCTATACCGACATAGAAGGCGCGATCGCCGTTCTTTATGTGATCACGGTTCTTCTGGCCGCGCAGGCCGTGAGCTGGTCAGGACTCATCGCGACCTCCTGCACCTGCGCCATTCTATCGCTGCTGTCCTATGCGGCGACCCATGCGCAGGACGCCGACTTCCAGTCTGCCCTTCGATTGGTGGTCGCCCTTGCAGCGCTGGCCGTTACCACCATGCTGCTGCTGAAAACCGAAACCGCGCGGCTGGCGATGCTGTCCGTCAACGCGGCGCTCAAAGAAAGCGAGGAGCGCTATCGCTCCATTTTCGACCGCACGCGCGTAGCGCTCTGGGAGCGGGACTATTCGAAGCTTCACGCCCTGTTGATGGGCCTCAAGCAACAGGGCGTCACCGATATGCGCGCCCACGCACGCGCCAATCCGGGTTTTACGCAGCAATGCATCGACCTCATCACGGTCGTTGCGTCGAATGAGGCCGGAAAGGAAATGCTCGGTTACGACTCCTCTCTGCGCGGAACCCTTCAGCGGTCGATCGTTTCGTCTTCCGGAAAATTCGTCGATGTCCTGCAGGCGATCATCGACAACCGGCGTGTTTTTGAAGACAAGGTGGTGGTGCGCACGGAAAGCGGTGAAGACAAGCTGGTGCTTCTTTCCATCAGCTTTCCGGCCGAGGCCGCCGCCTTCAATCGCGTGGTGGTGAGCATGGTGGATATCACTCAGCGCGAAATGGCGCTGAAGGCGCTGGCCGAAGCACAGGCGGAGCTGACGAAGGCTTCAAAGGCCGCGGCGGTGGGCGCCATGTCGGCATCACTCTCCCACGAATTGAACCAGCCGCTTGGGGCCATCATCGTCAATGCACAGACATTGCTGCGGTGGCTCGATCGCGATCCGCCGGATCTCGCCGCGGCCCGCCGTTCGGCCGAACGCATGATCCGTGACGGCCAGCGCGCCAGCGACATCATCCAGAACACACGCAGTCAGCTCGCCCATACCAGCGGCAAGACGGAAACCTTCGATCTTGATGAGTTCATTGACGAAACGCTCAGCCTTCTCGAACACGAGCTCGAGCGCAGCGGCACCGCCGTCCACGTGGATAAACAGGCCACTCCGCCAATAACGGCCGTCAGGATCGAATTGCAGCAGGTCCTCATCAACCTTCTGACAAATGCCATTCAGGCGATGGAAGAGGCAGGCAGCACCAATCGCACCATCACGGTGCGGAAAGAACGTGAAGACGGTCACAAAATCCATATTGCCGTTCACGACAATGGACCGGGTTTCCCCGCGCAGATGAAGGAAAAGCTGTTTTCACCATTCTACACGACAAAGGAGACAGGGATGGGCATGGGGCTATCGATCTGCCGCACCACTCTGGAAGCGCGCGGCGGCAGGCTGACCGGTGATAATCACCCCCTCGGCGGGGCGGTCTTCACCATTTCCATGCCGATCAGCCAGGAGATGGACCATGCCTGACCCACGCAAGCAGGCGAAGGAGCCACCCCAACCCGTCGTTTTCATCGTCGACGACGACGTGTCGATGCGTGAGGCGCTGACCGATCTGTTTCGCTCCATGAAGTTTGATGCCGAAGCTTTCGACAGCGCCACCGCCTTCCTCGAAAAAGCCAATCTGAACCGGCCGGGTTGCCTGCTGCTCGATGTGCGGCTTCCGGGCATCAGCGGCCTCGACTTCCAGATGCAGCTGGAACGCGTCGGCAACAGGATGCCGATCATTTTCATGACCGGCTTCGGCGATATCCCGATGAGCGTGCGGGCGATGAAAGCCGGCGCCGTGGATTTCCTGACAAAGCCCTTCAAGGAACAGGACATCCTGGACGCCGTCGCGGCCGCGATGGAACGGGATGCATCACGACGCCGCGAAAGCGCCCAGAACGAGGCCGTCGCCTCCCTTGCCGAACAACTGACGCCGAGGGAACGCGAGGTCATGAACGCCGTCGTTCGCGGTCTGATGAACAAGCAGATCGCCTATGAGCTAGGCATCAGCGAAGTCACGGTAAAACTGCACCGCGGCAATGTGATGCGCAAGATGGAAGCGAGATCGGTCGCCGATCTCGTTCGCAAGGCGGAACTGATCGGCGAGAAGATGCGCCCACCTGTATCTTAGTATGGTATCTTTGAGGGCGGCATGGGCGCATAGAGGAAGAAAGAAAAACAGAAAAGGTCGCTTTCATTGCCCCCCGTTCCCGTCATTGCCGTCGTTGACGACGACCCTGCCATCCGTGAAGCCATGGACGATCTCATCATGTCCTTCGGTTACCAATGCCGCCTGTTTGCTTCTGCCGAACAGTTTCTGGACGCGCAGCAGCAGGCGGACATTGACTGCATCGTTGTGGATGTGAAGATGCCCGGCCTCTCAGGCATCGAATTGCAGAGTGAATTGAACCGGCGCGGCGAGCATGCGCCGATGATTTTCGTGACCTCCTACGAGGATGACCGCACCCGCAACGCCGCCCTGAGCGGCGGCGCCCTCGCCTTTCTGCGCAAGCCGGTCAATATCGGCAAACTGATGGGATGCCTGGAATCGGTTCTCGGACCGCAGCCCTGACCTTCGGTTGACGCCTGGCGAAGACAGCCTTTCATCACGCGAGGCCTCTTCCTTCGAACCCTGTTTTTTATGCCCCGGCCCCGTGCCGCCAGGGCACGCATTGCCGTTGACGGAATTCCTCCCGGCGTTTGCCATACCGCCACGACCTTCCGCCATACCAACTAGACCTCTGTATAGGTGCCCGCAGCGCTGACCCGCCGTAGCCTTGTCCCAGTCAAACGCCTCCCTCCCGGACGGTCCTGACGACACGATCATCCATTTTGAGGAGCAGGGCATGACCTCCATCAGTCAGAAGACAGACGAGCGCAAACCTCGACATCTCAAGCTCGCAACGGTGCTGGCATTGGGCGCGACCGCAGTGCTCGCCGGCAACGCTCTCCTGATCAGGAATACCGAGCCGGCGCTTGCCGCCTCTGAAAACGTTGCATCGGCCAGCGCCTTCCGCATCCTCACGCCGCAGGCGATCGACAGGCTGGCCGGACTTTCGGGTCCTGTTGCTCCAGGGGAGGATGCGGCAACAGGCGTGTCAGCTCCGGCAGATGACGAAACGTCCTGCATCGCCATCCGCGCCGCCCGAAAAACGGACCGGTACGAGGCGCTCGAGCCAAAAGCCTTCTGTCAACTGCAGCACCGTCTCTTCAATGCCGAGCTGATTGATCGCATTGCCGCGCTCCAGCTCGCATCACAACCCGACGATACCGGTACCTCGTCGCAACTCGCCATGAACAAGGAGTTCTGAAATGGAAGCTTTGACCAGACGCGCAGTCCTCGCAATCGGCGCCGTCGGCGGCACCGCGCTTGCCGCCAGCACCGCCGGTGCTGCATCTTTCGGCAATCCCGATCAGCCTGCGGAGGGAGCAATCAACGCCGATGCCGCGGGGCTCAGCGATCCCGGCCCGAAGAACCCTGTTATCAACGACCAGTTCCCCTCCTTCCAGAGCCCGCCCGCGACGGATGTCGGCGACATGCAGCTCTTCTGGGGTTCGTTCAACAATGCCGCCAAGCGTATCCAGAACGGAGGCTGGGCACGTCAGGTGACCAAATCCGATTTCGCGATTTCGGATGCCGTGTCCGGGGTCAACATGCGACTGGGACCGGGCGGCATTCGCGAGATGCACTGGCACCGCGCCGCAGAATGGGCGATCATGACCAATGGACGCTGCCGTATCACCGTGCTCGATACCGAAGGCCGTGCTTATGTCCAGGACGTCGAGGCCGGCGATCTCTGGTATTTTCCGGCCGGTTATCCCCATTCGCTGCAGGGACTTGGTCCCGACGGGTGCGAATTCGTCATTGTGTTCGACGAAGGCGACCAGTCCGAATACGGCACCCTGCTACTGACGGACTGGCTGGCACATACCTCACCTGAACTGCTGGCGAAGAATTTCGGCGTCGAGCAGGATGTGTTCCGCAATATTCCACTGCAGAACCTCTGGATTTTTCAGGGCAAGGAGCCTGGACCTCTCTCCAGGGATCAGGAAGCCGTTGCCGGTGCAGGACTTCCCCCTCACCCCTTTACTTACAAGCTCACGGCCTCCAAACCGCTGAAGGAAAACGCTGCTGGCGTCATTCGCCTTGCCGACAGCAGCGCCTTTACCGTGTCCAAAACCATCGCCGCCGCCATCGAAACGATCAAGCCCGGCGGGGTGCGCGAAATGCACTGGCACCCCAACGCGGACGAATGGCAATACTGGATCAAGGGTGAAGGCCGGATGACCGTGTTCGACGCCGGTCCGCGCAGCCAGACCGCCGATTTCCGCGCCGGCGACATTGGCTACGTGAAACGGAGCCAAGGCCACATCATCGAGAATACCGGCAAGACCGACCTGCAGTTCGTCGCGGTCTTCAAGACGGCAGAGTATCAGGAAGTCAGCCTCTCTTCCTGGCTCACGCATACCCCGCCGGCGCTCGTTGCCCAGCACCTGAATGTCAGCATCGAGGATGTCGCCAGGTTTCCCGCAAACCAGCCGGCAATCATGCCAGGCTGAACATCCTCTCCTTCAGTAGGGCCGGCGTATCCGATCCGCCGGCCTTCTCCCGTCGAGACAGAACGAACAATTGCCAGGTCGATATCGAAAGGCAGGTACGGCCATGAAACCACTGAAAATCCGCATCGCTGGCGGTTCGCTTGCCGGTCTTTTCACCGCGATACTGCTTCAGCAGGACGGACACGATGTAAAGGTCTACGAACGCTCGTCATCCGGGCTTGCCGGGCGCGGTGCGGGACTGGTGCCTCAACAGGACCTGTTCGACGTTCTGAGGGAAATCGGCTGCGAAGACGTTGCCCAGATCGGTGTGGTTGCGAAGGAGCGCATCTACCTCGATGCCGGCGGGCACATTGCCCAGCGCCAGCAAACGCCGCAGATGCAGGTCTCATGGGACTACCTCTTTGAGAGAGTATCCTCACGCCTCCTCTCCGATACCTATCGTCTCGGCCATCACGTCAACGCTGTTCGCGAAGACCCGCAGGGAGTGACGCTCTCCTTTGCCGATGGCATGGAGGAACGTGCTGACCTCGTTATCGGCGCGGATGGTGTGGGTTCGGCCATCCGCAGCGCCGTCAACCAGCATTCGGAAAACGCCTATGCGGGCTACGTCGCCTGGCGCGGGCTGATCCCCGAAACAAGACTGCCTGCCGACGCCGCCCTGCTGCTGGACCGTTTCGCCTTCTACATCACGTCCGGAATTCATGTTCTTGGTTATCTCGTGCCGGGATCGCGCGGCGAGACCCGGCAGGGACAGCGTCGCTATAACTGGGTCTGGTATCGTCCAACGCCTGCCGAAGATCTCGCCCGAACCTTCACGGGCCGGGACGGCAGGCATTTTGAGCATTCCCTCCCCCGCGGCGAGCTCTCCGGCAGCCGGAGGACGCAACTGCGCGAAGAGGCTTTTTCCCTTCTGCCGCCGCAAATGGCGCTTGCCGTGGACGTAGAGGAGACGCCATCGATCCAGGGGATTTTTGATTACGAGGCGGAACACATGGTCTCCCAGCGTATCGCCCTGGTCGGAGATGCCGCCTTTGTCGTTCGTCCTCACACGGCAATGGGTGTCTCAAAGGCGGCAGGCGATGCAATGGCGCTACGCGACGCCCTGCGGCAAACGGACGACCTTCCTGCCGCCCTTGCGCGGTATCAGAACACCCGCCTGCCAGTGGGCAAGGCAATCGCCGCCTATGGACGCCGACTTGGCGAAACCGCGATGTGAATACGGGTGAAAAATCGGCCACGCTCCCGCCTTGCGCCCCTGCGTGTTTGCGTTACGCTTGCAACCGGGGAATTTCTCATTGGAGGGAATAAGGCATGTGCAATAGCTGCGTGATCGAGAACGTCAAACAGAACATGCTGTCACGGCGTCTGCTGTTCAAGGGTGCAGTGGCGGGTGTAACGGCGATGGCGGCGGGAAGCCTCGCGGCCCCGGTTCTGGCGCAATCGCCCAGACAGGTCGTCGATCTCACCCATACCTACGATTCCACGTTTCCGACGTTCGATGGAAAACCCGGCATTGAGATGGAGTGGGCAGCAGATATCGCCAAAAGCGGCTATCAACTCCATAAGCTGACCATCTTCGAACACACCGGAACGCATATCGATGCGCCTTTCCACTTTAGCGCAGACGGCGCCAGCGTCGATCAACTCGAGCCGCAAAAGCTCGTCGCCCCTCTGGTCATCATCGACATTACGGATCGCGCGAGGGAGGACGCCAATTCCACGGTCGAGGCAGGCGACATCGAACGCTGGATATCGGAAAATGGCGACATTCCGGCAGGCGCAATCGTGGCTTTGCGCTCCGGCTGGGCAACGAAAGTGAAAAGCCCGGCCTTCCGTAATGACGATGCCGGAAAATTTGCCTTCCCCGGCTTCGGCAAGTCGGCCACCGACCTCCTGCTCACGCTGGATACAGTCGCCATCGGCGTCGACACACTCTCGCTGGATCCGGGCAATTCTGCAGACTTCGCTGTCCATAATTCCTGGCTACCTGCTGGGCGCTACGGGATCGAGGGACTGAACAATCTGGAAGCACTGCCGGCCAAGGGGGCGACCATCATCGTCGGCGCGCCTGCCCACCGAGGCGGAACAGGCGGACCAGCCCGTATTTTGGCTCTGGTCTGACGCCGGTAGAGTTTGCCGCAAACCCGAAATCCGAGACGGATACCATCCGCTTGCCATCGCAGGTACAAAAGGGATTCTAAAATGAAAGGCCTTCGGAAGACCCTCGTTTTGCTCCTTTCGCCATGCCTGTTGAGCGGGGTTCAAGCTCTTGCCGCCGACAGCGTGGTCGTTCCCGCCTACGCCCCGGAAACGGGGGTGGAATATCTCTACCGTTCCCATAGAACCACCTCCACCGACATGTCGTTGTGGTTCGACAGGCCGGCAGCGATCACGCGCGGAGATTTTCGGCAGCGCATGACGGTCCTGTCGCGGGATGCGGAGGGTATGCGCGTGCGCTGGTCCCTCAGCGCAGATTTGCCTCAGGACGCCGAAGGCGCTGCAGACACTTACGCAATGAACGCTCTCTATCGGAACACTCTGTCGGCCTATGGCGTCCGGCAGGTGGAATATGAAGCGGGACTTAACGGCTTTCCTGGCAAACTCGTCGGATTGGATGCGATCCTCGGCAACCTGCACAGCACCTCGGTTGTCGGACCGGATGGCAGCGTTGCGAACCAGCCAGCGGGTTTGCGCGATATTGTCGAGGGCATCAAAAGCAATCCAATCCTGGTTATTCATAATCTCGCACCGGAGGCAGAGCTTCTTTCCATAGTACAGGAGCAGGATAGTTCCACATACGAGATCGGCCAGTCAGGTACGGCGTCGGTGGTGGAATATGCACGGGGAACGCCCATTCCCGTCGCCATCGAATGGACGCTCGAGACCGCAGATATCTCCGGACAAACCGCCACCTTCAGCCTCCAAAAAACCTACGATCGCGTTGCGCTCCAGCAATCACAGGCTTCTGCGGTGGAAGGAGTGATCTCAAGCTTCGGTGAAAAGGCCAAACAACTTGGCGACGAGCAACTGGCGGCCGCCAGAAACGCAAGCAAAAACGTGCAGATGACTGTCGTCATGTCACTGCGCGATGGATCGACCCTCGAAGCGACGGAAACCGTTTTGGCGGAAAGCGGCGGCATTAAAATCATGACCCAAACCCATGTATGGCGTGAGGACCTGCCACGAAATCTGCCAGACCTGCCCGACTGGAACAGTCACACCGTATCTGCAGCCTCCATTGATCCGTTGCCGGAACGTGGCGCCAATGCTGCGGCCCTCACGTCAGGCCTTACCGCGCCAACGGCACTTGAAGAAGGCCAGGCGGCCTATGACAGCGGCAATTATGGCGCCGCCCTGCGCTCGTGGAAACCGCTCGCCGATGGGGGAAGCGCGGCCGCGCAATATAAGGTTGCCGTTCTTTACCAGGCGGGTCTGGGCGTCGACCGTGATACGGCACTCGCCGCCGCATACATCCGCAAAGCGGCGGATCAGGGCTGGGCGGAAGCGCAAAGCAGCCTTAGCGATCTCTATGCGGTCGGCCAGGATGTTCCGCAGGACCTGGAACTCGCCGTGTCCTGGGGCCGCAACGCAGCAGAACAAGGGCTGGCTGTCGCCCAGTACAATCTGGGGTACAGCTACGAAAGCGGCCAGGGTGTCGCTCAGGATTATGCAGAGGCGTTGATCTGGTATCGCCGTGCCGCCGATCAGGGTTTCGCAACCGCTCAGTACGCTGTCGGCCTGCTCTACGATCAGGGTCTCGGCGTTACCCGCGACTATGGTGAAGCAGTCAGCTGGTATAAAAAAGCCGCCGATCAGGGGCTTGCCGTCGCCCAGGGCAATCTAGGGAACATGTATGCAATGGGACATGGCGTTGCGCAGGATCGGGCCGAGGCCATCACATGGTTCCGCAAGGCCGCCGATCAGGGACACGCGACTGCGCAGGAATCGCTAAAAAGGCTGGAGCAACCCTAGCTGCGGCCGGGTCGCCTTCTGACCGGGGGACGATGATGCCCCGGTCCTCAGCCAGCTACTTTCCGTAGCGATTTTTCAATCTGCCCACCGCAATAAGCGTCGCCATAGTCGTCAAAGGCGCGGCGGCTCAGGGCGGCCAGTGGGGCCGTCTCTTTCATTCGGCTGGAATAGGCCCAGATGACGGGTGAAGTATCCTCGATTATGCGCCTGATGACTGGAAAGCGGTCTGCAACTGTCGTCCAGAGAATGGCCGTGACGACATCTGCGACGCCGGGTGTCTCCGTTCCCAGCATGAACCCCGAATCGCCGGTCAGACCGTGTCTCGCTCCCGTATCCTCGAAAATGCGGATCCACTCCTGCAACCGGGGAACGAACGCCTCCCATTTTTCAGGGGTCCACATCTCGCGCCCACCGTCGAGCGTCAGTTCATCGATCACATCGTTGGCGTCGTTTACGATCTTGGCAGTGAGCGCGCGTCCCTCGGCGCCCGGCGGCAGAAGCTGCAACCGCTCGCCGAGATAGAGGGCGATTGCGGGCATCTGCGAGAGAGCGAAATTGCGCTCTCGATCGATCAGCACCGGCGGTCCCATGAACGCTATGGGCTGCTTGCCGGCATCACGGCCCATGATCTCCTCGATTGCACCGGCATCGTGCTCGTCCCAGGTACACCCGCCATGCGCTAAAAGTCCGCGAATGAACTGGCCTCGGAACGGGACCGGCCAGTAATAGAGTTCGAAGTTGCTCATTGCGGGCTCCTCGTTGCGGTGAGCGGCGCGGGCGGCAGGTACGGAATTGGCCTCCCGGTTTTGACATCACCGGTGTGAAACGCGGATCGCACCGGCGTCACCGAAGCTGCGCTGGACAGCTGCGATCCGGCTGGATGCAATATCGGCGGACACCTCGATCTCGCCCTCATGCGGCGCATCGCTGCGAGGCAGGTCACCACGTGAAGATTGGGTGCCGGTCGTATTCTGCTCTGATGTGGACTGGATGAAGATATCCGGACGGGAGATCCCGTGCTGCTGGACCAGATGCTCGACGGCGATATCGGCTGCCTCGCGTGTTTCGAAAATGGCGCGAATGGTAACGGTGGCGTCGTCGGCCATGGCTGTTCTCCCTTCAGGCTTAACTCAAACACCCAAACGCCCGGAGAGGCTGGTGGTTTCCAGGCTCCGTCAGTTTTTGCTCGGAGATACGCGTCCGCAGCGGAAAAGTCGTGCACGGATCGACGATGCGGCACGGCAACGCCGGAGCATCACTTGCTCCGGCGTTGCTTTTGTCATGCGACCAAGCCCTTGGTAAGTTCCAGGGCCTGCCGCTCGAACAACCGGCGATAAATGCCGTCATTGAGCCGGATCAGCGCCTGATGGTCGCCCTCTTCAACGATCCTGCCCTTGTCGAATACGAGCAGACGGTCCAGCGCCCTGACGGTCGAAAGCCGGTGGGCGATGACCAGCGTGGTGCGCCCTTCCATCAGGCGTTCCATAGCCCGCTGGATCTGCACCTCGCTTTCGCTGTCGAGGCTTGAGGTTGCCTCATCAAGGATCAGCACCGGCGCATCCGCCAGGAAGGCGCGGGCGATCGCGACCCGCTGGCGCTCCCCGCCCGACAGCTTGACGCCACGTTCGCCCACCATGGTCTCATAGCCCTTGGGCAGGGACATGATGAAGTCATGGGCGCTGGCCTGTTTCGCCGCCTGCTCGATTTCGCGCCGCGACGCGTCCGGCCGGCCATAGGCGATGTTTTCCGCCAGTGTGCGGTGAAACAGGATCGGCTCCTGCTGCACGATGGCAATCTGCCCTCGCAGGCTCGCCTGGGTGACATCAGCAATGTTCTGCCCATCGATGCGGATTGCACCGGACCTGATATCGTAGAGGCGCTGGATGAGCTTGACGAAGGTCGTCTTGCCAGAGCCGGAGTGGCCGACCAGTCCCACACGCTCACCGGGTTTTATGGTGACTGAGAAGTCATCATAAAGCGGCGTGGCGTGCGCGCCATACTGGAAGGTGACGTGATCGAAAACGATCTCGCCTTTTCCAATATGAATCGGTTTCGCATCCGGCCGGTCCTCGACGCCAAGCGGCATCTTGGAAAGCAGCACCAGCTCTTCCATATCGTTGACGGCGCGCTGCAGGTTGCGGATATCCTGCCCCACGTCCCGCAGATATCCCTGCAGCACGAAGAACATGGCCAGCACGAAGGTTATGTCGCCCGGCGTCGCCAATCCCTGTCGCCACATGATGAGGCCGGTGCCGAGAATGCCGGCCTGCATGGAAACCATCATGAAGCTCTGGATCGTGCCATTTATCGTGCCGCGTTTCCATGTCCTGCGCGTGCGGTTATCCCACTTCACCAGCACCTGGCCGAGCCGCGTTTCTTCACGCGTTTCCGCGCCAAAGGCCTTCACGACCGAATTGCAACTGATGGCATCCGCCAGCGCGCCGCCAAGCCTCGTATCCCAGGCATTGGCAAGCCGTGCGGCCGGAGAAACATATCCCATGGAAAGCCCCACCGTCACACCGACATAAATCAGCGAGCCGAGACCGACGATGAGGCCCATGACGGGCCAGTAACTGCCGAGCACGATGGTGGCGCCCACGAGCATGACGAGCGATGGCAGAAGCGCGATGAGCAGGAGGTCATTGAGCGAATCGAGCGCCCACATGCCGCGCGTGATCTTGCGCACCGTGGAGCCGGCAAAGCTGTTCGCGTGCCAGTCCGTGGAGAAACGCTGCACCCTGTGGAAACCGTTATTGGTAACATCCGCCATGGTTTTCAACGTCAGCCGGATGATGCCGTTGAAGATGAACCAGCGCAGCGCGACGCTGGTCAGCCCCAGCGCGACCACGATGATGAAGGCGCGCAGCGCCTGATCCGCCGCATCGCCGCCGGCGATGGCATCGACGATCCGCCCGGAAAAGACCGGCACCATGACTTCGGCCAATGTGCTGGCGATGACCAGAACGATGATGAAACCCACCAGCGCCGGCCGGTGGCTCCAGTGGTGAAAGACAAAGCCGAGCACATGGCGATAGGCATCGGCGCGGAAATCGAGCTTCTTGCGAGACATTTTTACCAGCACGGCGCCATTCTACTCGGCGACCGGTCCTTGAAATGGAAGTTGGAAGGCACAGCCCGGGCGGGAGACAAAATGATCCCGTCAGATCAATCGGACTGTGAAGGAAAACAAAACCGCATGTCGGGCGCGCAAAAGGCGGGCCGCGAATGGATATGACCTAGTGTCTGGTCATTCCCTGCGGGAGGGTTTCGATGAATGCTGGTGTCATGCAACGCCTCCCTTGGTTCGATCTGACGCGGTAAAGAAATTTCTAGCTGAACCTGGCAGACTTGCCAAGCCGGTTTTTGCAACCTTGTGGCAAGTGATGCGAAAACGCCACATTGGCGGTTGGCGACTATATCCGTGGCCGATGCGGCCCGGCCACGGCCTTATGATGCCAGAAGCCCCGCCGCGCCCCTCTGGGGACGCAGCGGAGATCGGAAGATCGGTCTATCGAGCCCGATCAATCCATCTGGACATTTGCCGCCTTGACGACGGGTTCCCACTTGGCGATTTCAGCCGAGACATGGGTTTTCAGCTCCTCTGGCGTGGAGGCGACGATTTTGGCGCTGAAATCCGCCATGCGGGCGGCGACGGCCGGATCGGCAAGCGCTTTCTTGGCGGCGGCATTCAGCTTGTCGACCACCTCGGCCGGCGTTCCGGCCGGTGCAAAGAGCGCGTTCCAGGTATAGGTCTCATAACCCGGTACGGTTTCGGCGATCGTCGGCAAATCCGGGAAGGATGAAGCGCGCTCGCTGGTGGTCACGCCAAGTGCGCGCAAGGTGCCGGATTTCATGTGGCCCGACGAAGACGGCAGATTGTCGAACATGATGGAAATCTGGTTGCCGAGAAGATCGTTGAGCGCCGGGCCGGAACCCTTGTAGGGCACGTGCTGCATGCTGACGCCAGCCATGCTCTTGAACAGCTCGCCGGAAAGATGAAGCGGTGTTCCGTTACCGGATGACGCATAGGCGTGTTTGTCCGGCTCGGCTTTCAATAGTGCGATCAGTTCCTCGACGCTGTTAACGTTGAGCTTCGGGTTAACGACCAGCACGTTCGGCACCACCACCAGCAATGAAACCGGAGCAAAGTCCTTTTCGGGATCATAGGGCTTGGTCTTGAGGATGAGCGGGTTAAGAGCGTGGGTCGCCACCGTGCCCATCAGGATCGTATAGCCGTCCGGTTCCGCGCGGGCAACGCGGTCGGCGCCGAGATTGCCGCCTGCGCCGGCGACATTTTCAACAACGATCTGCTGGCCGAGTTCGTCGCCCATCTTCTGAGCGATGACGCGGGCGACCACATCGGTGGAGCCGCCGGCCGCAAAGGGAACCACCAGCGTTATCGTCCGATCCGGAAAGCCCTGCGCGCTCGCCGTCATTCCCAACATGCCGAAAGAAACTGCCGCCGCGGCAAGTTTCAACACCATGCGCCGTTTCGAAAACCGGTAATTCATGAACCCTCCTGTAACATGGCCTCCCCGCCATGGCGGCATAGTAGCTCAAATGCACCTGAGGGCAAGCCGCCGGGAAACATGGCCCGGCGGCGAAACGCGGCTAGGCTTTCATGCGCTCCTCCACGACCCGCCAGTTGACCAGCTTGTCGAGCACGGCGCGGATGTGTTCGGCCTTGCGGTTTTCATAATCGACGTAATAGGCATGTTCCCAGATATCGATGCCGAGATAAGCCGGCCGGCCGACGGCGACAGGGTTGTTGCCGTCCTCATAGCCGATCAGCGCAAGCCCGCTGTCGTCACGCGTCAGCCACACCCAGCCGGTGCCGTACACGGTGTCCGAGACATCGACGGCGCGCTTGACGAAGCCGTCATAACCGCCAAAGGCCTTGTCGATTGAGGCGGCGAGATCGCCCTGCGGACGGTTGGGGCCGCCCGGAACGAACTGATCCCAATAGGCAACATGGTTCCAGGCCTGGGCCGCATTGTTGAAGATCTTGACGTCCGCAGCCTCCTTCGATTGGGCGGACTCTACGACGATGCGATCGAGCTCCATATCGGCATAACGGGTGCCGGCGGCCAGCGTATTGAGCTTGTCGTAATAGGCCTTGTGATGCTTGCCATAATGCAACCCCACCGTCTTCGCCGAAATCACCGGCGCCAGATCCGCCTCGGCGAACGGAAGTGCCGGCTGGCTGAGGGGAAGCGCCGCCCGCGCCACGTGCGGCCGGGGGAAGACGGCTGCGGCAGCGGTTGCCGCGCCGGCGGCGAGAATCGTGCGTCTGGTGATCTCCATGATGGTCCTCCATGTCAGTGACGATGGAGGCAAACCCTGAAGGACGCCGGAGGTTGCCTGGATTTTCCCGAATTCTCCGGGCGCACATCCCCGGTCAGAAACCCCGGGGCGGTTTTGCAAAGAAGGAACAGCAAAAAGGCCCTCCGGATGGAGGGCCTCGTCTGGTCAGTAGCGGTAATAATCGCGACGGTCTCGCCAGTCACGATACTCGCGGCGGTCACGCCACTCACGCCATTCGCGCCGTGCCTGCCGTTCGCGCCATTCGCGGCGACCCTCCCAGGGATCGCGCCGGTCCCAGCCACGCTCGTAGCGCGGTCCGTTCGGGCGGCAATAGCCGCGGGGTGTCAGATGAAAGCCGCGACCGCAGGCATAGTCCACATTCTGAATGTGGGATGCCGAAGGTGCGGATGGTTGACCGACGGGCATGGCGTTCGCGCCAGTGCCCAACAGGGCGCCGAGAATTACTCCAGCGGTTAAAATCATCTTACGCATCGCATCTCCCTCCTTATTGGATAGAGCGATTTAGCGCCCGGCCGGGTGAACTGTGGCTGAATGAATCTGGGTGTTTTCGTGGCAATTCGGCGGCAGCACCGACTGATGAATTCCCGGAAAACCGCCCTATTATGACTTGCCGAATTCCTTTCTCAGCTTGTCCTTTGCCTCCTCCAGAACCTCTTTACGCTCCTTCGGAAGTTTGCCACCTGCCCGATTGATATAGAAAACCAGCATCGACATTGCCGAGCGGAACGGATTGGCCTTGCGCCGTGTCGAGTGTTCCGCCGAGGCTTTCAGCGACCGGGCAATGCCGGTGGGATCCTTTTTCGTGAAAACATCCTTCTCGAGATCAAGCGCATCGCTTTCGCTGGTTACCTTCTGCGACCACTTCTTTTTCTTCTTGCCCTTTTTCATCGGTCTTCTCCCGAACCGGCGTCATTTTCGCTCCGGATCATGCGTGTGGTGGCTGTCGCGCTCGCCGCCACCACCCGAGACCTTGCTTTGGGAGCGCCTGTCGCTGTCTGCGGGCGGCTTCTTGATGTCCAGCGGCGCCTTGGCGTTTTCATGGGACGCGCCGGGGCCGCCCTGGCGGATGCTTGCCGGTGTCTTTGTCGAGGTCGACATCGTTTCCTCCTGTCCTATTGGTCGTCCTTGGTCTTCATCGCGTCGGAGACGCGTTTTTTCCTTGGATCGCGCAGATTTTCGCCCACGGCGTCCCTGTCACGTTCTGGATCGTCCTTGGGCTTCAGGTAGCCGCGCGGCCTGTTTTCTTCCGGCCCCTCCCAGCGCGGTGATTGGTCGGTGGTGCCCGGCGCACCGTCGCTTGGCGAGTTATTACCCATTTTTGCCTCCTGAGTCGTTTCGCTGATCCCGAACCACTCAGCCCGGGCAATGTTCCCGGCCCGGCGACCGGGGCGAATTTTTCGAAACCATTCCGCCGGGTCGAAGTTAGGCGGTTTTGACACAAACTGGTGGAGCACGATGATGACGGACAAACCCCATGAGCCCGATCGCATCTCCCGGATCGCGTATGAGCAACAGCAGGACTTTCTGAGGCGGTCGTCGCTGCAGTTCCTCGAATGCGCAATCCATCTCTGTGCGACGAACATGAGCATTTCCGAGCTTGCCGGGCGGCTGGAAAAGCAGGCGCAAATTTTGCGGGAATTCGGTTAGCGGCGGGCGGAAACCCGCCGGAAGCCGTCAGGTTCTGGGGACACTTCAATGCCAAGGTTTTTCTTCAGCATCGTCAGTGGCCAGCATATTCTCGATGATGACGAGGGAAGTGATCTCGCCTCGCTCGATCAGGCCATAGAGGAAGCCCGCAAGGACGCCCGCGAACTGATGAGCGAGGCGATCCTTCAGGGACACGACATCTCCGAAGGATGCGTCGTCATTCGCGATTCGGCCCGCGAGCTCCTAAAAGTGGTTCCCTTCGCCGATGCCCTTGACAGGAAGCCCTGAGGGGACGGGAATCTCTGCCCGCCATTGCGCCATCAGGCTCTCATATTCCTTTTCGGGGACACCATAGGTCACCCCTGCTATCTCCTCGAGCACCTTGCGATCGATGATTCGCACATTGCCGCGTGTTGCCCTGACGGCCCGCATGCCCTCGAGGATATGCAGCTCATTGGTGATTCCCGGCCGTCGCACCCCCAATACACTCGACATGAACTCATGCGTAATGGGCAGGTCATCGCTGTCGAGCCGGTCGTGGCACATCAGCAGCCAGCGGGACAGCCTTTCACGCAGGGCATATTGTCCGTTTGCGAGGACAAGCTGACCCACCTGAAGCAGACAGATATTGATATATCCCAGCAACAGGTCGCGAAGGCGTGCGTCTCGGTCCATCTCGTGCCTGAGATCGGCTGCAGCGATGACAAATCCCTCGCCCGCGACGCCCATCGTCGTCTCGTCGGGCGTTGTCCGCGCGCCGAGCAGAACAGGCCATCCGGTCATGCCCTCGCGGCCGACAAGCATGTTCTCCATGCTTTTGCCGCCTTCCGTCCGGGCCACGGACGAAGCAATACCGCTCTCAATGAAACAGACGCGCGAGATGGGCGTGTTGGCGCCGACCAGTTGATAGCCCACGGGCAGATTGATCATCTCCATCCGGGCGACCAGCCGCGAAAACCCCTCTTCACCCAACGCCCTCAGCAATCGGTTGCGCGCAAAAATACTCGATCCAGGCATAACCGTTACCCGCTTCCCCCTCGCTCGACGACACCAAACGGGCGGCAACTTAGCAGCTTGAAATTGCAAGGAAATACCATGTACGTTTCCGTACCCTTGCACCTTTGCTGCCTTGCGATCGAACCGGGCAGAACCAGAAATCCCATCAATGCCGGCGACCTTACGGTTCGCTTATGGGTAGGTTATCAGCGCTTTGAGAAAACCCTCGGGACGATCCCTGGTATCGTTCAGCGCCCGGTCTAGATCATTCAGAGTATACCGGTGGGTATACAATGTCGACGGGTCGAGCTCTCCCGCGACAACCGCTGCCGCCGCCTTCCTCATTCCGCTGATATAGATGGCCGGATCTCTTTCATGCGCATTGATGACGTCAAGCCCGCGCCAGTTCCACAATTGTATATTGATCTGGCGCGGCCCGTCCTGGTGATAGCCGGCGATGATCAACCGGCCGCGTTCGGCCGTCAGCTCGCCTGCGAGATCAAGCGGCCACTGTTTGCCCACCGCTTCGATGACACGATCGCAGAAACGCCCGTCAGTTAACTGCCTGACACATTCAATGATGCGCCAGTGATCATCCATCTCGACAAGCTCCGTCGCGCCCATCCGGCGCGCTACTTCCAGCGAAAAAGGCCGCCGCGATATGGCAATGACCCGCGCCCCGCGGCGGGCGGCAAGCTGCGTCAACAACGCGCCGATGAAGCCGATACCGATGATGGCGACCGTCTGCCCTGCCTCAATCCCGCTGCGTTCGAAAATGTTCATGGCGCAGCCGAGGGGCTCGCCCGGAAATGGATGACGATCCAGCTGGGACGGCAGGCGCACCACGAGGCCGGCATCGGCAATATCATGGCTGGCATAGGCGTGGTAACTCAACGCCGCGACCCTGTCGCCGACCTTGAGATCGTCGACACCCGTACCCACCCGGTCAATCACCCCCCAGCCCTCATGGCCGAGACCGCCTGGCTCCGTCGGAAACTGCATCCATTCGGGACCGGACCAGGGTGTCAGATTGGAAGCGCAGACGCCGCATCCTTCCAGCCTTATCCGAACCTGATGCGGTCCCGGCGCGGCAAGGGGATGGGCTTCGACGTGCAGCGTTCCAGGGCCAGTGACGACGGCAGCCTGCATGGTGCTGCTACGGTTATCGACGAGATTCATCACAACGCTCCTTGTCCTGATTACGGCAGGCATGCCCGTCGGAAGCAAAACAACGGGCTCGGAGGTGCCGAACAACAGTGCACGGCTTTGGTTCCGGAAGAAGTCATTGATGAAGTAGAAGACAACATTGAAGTCATTCAAGAAGGAACTTTTGCAACGGTCTGCGGTTGGGCCCCCCAATTCGCTCCCCGACGACCGGGCAAAGGATATTCCAGATGGCGACAATTCTCGTAACAGGCGGCGGCGGTTTCATCGGCCGGCATGTAGCGGCGGAACTGGCCGATCACGGTCACAGCGTTCGCATTCTCGACGCGTTCATCGACCAGGTCCACGGCAGCGGAGGCCCAGCGCCGGGAAATATCACCGACATCGTCAAGGCCGACATACGTGACAAGAACGCCGTCATTGCCGCGCTGGATGGCGTGGATGCCGTGGTGCATCTTGCGGCCGAAGTGGGTGTCGGCCAGTCCATGTACGAGATCGCCCGTTATGTCGGCAGCAATGATCTCGGCACGGCCATTCTTCTTGAAGCCATGATCGAACGTCCCGTCCGCAGGATCGTTGTGGCCTCCTCGATGAGCGTTTACGGCGAAGGGCTGTACCGCGACCGCCAAGGCGCGATCCTGGGCCACGTGCGCCGGCGCGCCGATCTGGTCAAGCGCCATATATGGGATCCCGCCGATGCCCATGGCGCCAGCCTGACGCCAGTCGCCACGGACGAGGAAAAGCCCGTCGATCTGGCCTCGATCTATGCCCTGACCAAATATTCGCAGGAGCAGCAGGTGCTGATATTCGGTCGTGCCTACGGGGTTGAAGCGGTGGCCTTGCGTCTTTTCAACGTTTTCGGAGCGGGCCAGGCGCTTTCCAACCCCTATACCGGTGTACTGGCGAATTTTGCAGCACGCCTTTCCAACGGCCAGCGCCCGATCATCTTCGAGGACGGCGAGCAGCGCCGCGATTTCGTTCACGTGCAGGATGTTGCCCGCGCCTTCCGTCTCGCGCTGGAGAAACCCGCAGCACCCGGCCACGTCTTCAACGTCGGCAGCGGTCAAGCCTACACGATCGCCGAGGTGGCCGCCCTTCTGGCGCAGGCGATGGATTGCCCCGACCTCACGCCGGAAATTACGCTCCAGGCCCGGGCCGGGGATATCCGCAACTGCTTCGCGGACATTTCCAAAGCGCAGGAGCTTCTGGGCTTCACGCCCCGCCATCGTCTGGAAACCTCCCTTGGCCCATTCGCCGCCTGGGTGCGCAGCACAGGTGGACAGGACCGCGGCACCCAGATGCAGCAGGAACTGCTTGCAAGAGGGCTGGTGTCATGACGGAGCGCGTCAGCAGCCTGCCGGTTCCGCCGCGGAAATTCGGTTTCGTGGAATGGTTTCGCCCTGGCGAATATGAGAGGGCGAAAACTGCCCTGCCGGATATCTGCGCCAGCGGCGCCAGCTATCTACGCACCCATCTCTCCTGGGCGGAGTATCTGGCTCCCGGTGGCGAGGAATGGTTCGACTGGCTCATCCCCCATCTCGCCGGCCAGATAGAAATTCTGCCCTGCATCCACTACACCCCGCCCTCGATGTCGCGCACCGGGCGCTCGTCCGGCGCGCCCGTGGAACTGAAATCCTATGCCGATTTTGTCGACCACATCCTTACCCGTTACGGGCGGCATTTCACCCATATCGAATTGTGGAACGAACCGAACAACCTGCTCGACTGGGACTGGCGGGAAGACAGCGACTTCATGCTGTTTTGCGAAATGGTGGGCGGTGCGGCTTATTGGGCGAGACAGCGGGGCTTCAAGCCCGTCCTTGGCGGCCCCTGCCCATTCGATCCGTTCTGGCTGAACCTCATGGGGGAACGCGGCGTTCTTGGCGTCGTGGACGCCGTGGGTTTTCACGGTTTTCCCGGGACATGGGACAGCGAACAGGGTGCGTGGGGCGGTTGGGACATGCATCTCGGCGAAATGCGCAAGGTTCTCGACCGCTACAATCCCGGTGCGGAAATCTGGATCACGGAAACCGGTTATTCGACCTGGCGCAAAGACGAAATCGAGCAGGCAAGGCGCTTCATGGTGGCGCTCAACGTCGACGCCGACCGGATGTACTGGTATGCTTGGCAGGATGTGCCGCCCGACGTCGCGGTACAGGAGGGCCTCTGGTTTGACCCCAGACACTACCATCTCGGCGCCGTCACTCATGACAATCAGCCCAAACTCCTGGCGCGCCTGCTGACCGAAGGTGGCATTGACCGGCTGGCGGACGTAACGCGGCTCGCGACGCCGCGTCTTGCCACCCATGCGGCACCCATCGTCATTACCGGCGGCAGCGGTTTCATCGGGTCCAACCTGGCGGACAGTTTCCTCAGGGATGGCGAGGATGTCGTCATTCTCGACAATCTTCAACGCCCGGGCGTCGATCAGAACCTCGCATGGCTGATGGAGCGGCATCGCGACAGGGTTCATCCGGTTCTCGCCGATGTCCGCGATTTCAATGGTATCGACGCGGTGTTTACCGATGCAAAAGCGGTCTTTCATCTGGCCGCCCAGACGGCGGTAACGACCAGCCTCGCCCATCCGCCGGACGATTTCGAAACGAACGGGCGCGGCACGCTCAATGTGCTGGAGGCGGTGCGCAGGGCAGGTCGCAGGGCTGGCGTCATCTTCGCCAGCACCAACAAGGTCTATGGCGCTCTCGACGATCTTGACATGATCGAGGCCGGCGACCGCTATCTTCCAGCTGATGAGGATATACGCGCCGTTGGAATAGACGAGGACCGTCCGCTGGCCTTCTGCACGCCTTATGGCTGTTCGAAGGGCGTGGCGGATCAGTATGTGCTGGATTACGCCCACTCCTTCGGCATTCCCACCAGCGTGCTTCGCATGAGCTGCATTTATGGCCCGCGCCAGTTCGGTACCGAGGATCAGGGCTGGGTTGCGCATTTTCTGCTTCGGCTGCTGGCGAACGAACCGGTATCAATCTATGGCGACGGCAGGCAGGTCCGCGATGTCCTTCATGTCAAGGACGCGGTCGCGGCCTATCGTGCGGCGCTTCTGAACATCGCGACCGTGACAGGTGAAGCCTTCAATCTTGGAGGTGGTCCGCTCAACGCCGTCAGCGTCTTGGAAGTGATCCGGGAAATCGAGGCTGTGATCGGACGCGAGGCCGACATTCATTTCGGCGACTGGCGCGCCGGCGATCAGCTGTTTTTCGTCGCAGACACCCGAAAACTGCAACGGATGCTGGGATGGCAAGCCAGCACACCCTGGCGTTCCGGGCTTCGCGATCTCGCGGCATGGCTGATCGAAAGCCGGTTTCGTGACATGGCCTCGCCAGTCGATGCCGGCAGGAGGCGCGCATGATACCGCCGGCGATTAACAGGCGGATCCGGACCATTCTCGTTACCGTCGACGCGGTCGGAGGCGTCTGGCGTTACGCGCTCGATCTCGCGGCCGGGCTTGAGGACGAGGATATAAAAATTATCCTGACCGGTTTTGGGCCACCTCCAACGGCCGAACAGATCCTCGAGATACCCCGGAATTGCCGGCTCCTCTGGCTGGATGCGCCGCTCGACTGGATGGCGAACGACCCGGCACAACTCTCCGCCATACCGGCCATGATCGAAGAGGTCGTCCGACTGCACGACGTCGATCTGCTGCACCTCAACCTGCCGTCGCAGGCCGCCGGGCTTGCTGTCGCAAAGCCGGTGGTGGTGGTGTCGCATTCCTGCATACCGACGTGGTTTTCCGCCGTGCGTGGAACAAAGCCGCCACCCGACTGGGCGTGGCATGAGGAACTGGGCCGCCGGGGCCTCAACCAGGCCGATCTCGTTCTGGTTCCGAGCCGGAGCCATGCAGAAAACGTGAGGGCGGTCTATGGGCCGTTACCCTCTCTTCAGGTCGTCCACAATGCGAGCGACGACGTACCGCAAACCGGGGACAAAGGCGATATCGTGGTGGCAGCGGGACGCTGGTGGGACGAGGGGAAGAACGGTGCGGTTCTCGTCCAGGCAGCGAGGGATACACTCTGGCCCATTTTTATGGCCGGTTCGACGAGCGGTCCGAACGGCCAGCATCTGGATATCGCCAATGCCCGCCCGGTCGGGGAATGTGCACATTCCGAGATCCTGAAGCTGATGCGCGAAGCCGCGGTATTCGTCTCGCCCTCCATTTATGAACCTTTCGGCCTTGCCGCGCTCGAAGCCGCAAAAAGCGGCTGCGCGCTAGTTCTGGCGGACATCCCGACATACCGCGAATTATGGGGTGGCGCCGCACTCTTTGCTTCGCCACGCGATCCATCCGCGTTCGCCGCCGCCCTGAACCGTCTTGCGGGCGATGAAGCTCTACGGGAGAGGCTGGCGACGCAGGCGCTGCTGCGCTCCGGGACCTTCACCCGCAAGGCGCAGTGCGACGCCATGCTCGATCACTATCGCGCGGCGGCACGTTCGCCCCGCCTCCTCACAGCTGCGGAGTAGACCATGAAGTTCGTCTTTTATACGCACTCTCTGATCTCGGACTGGAACCACGGCAATGCGCATTTCCTGCGGGGGATCATGCGCGATCTCTTGCGGCGCGGACATGTCGCCATCGCGCTCGAGCCCGCCGGATCGTGGAGCCGTAAAAATCTGGAGGCCGATCAGGGCAGCGCCGCTATCGCCGCCTTTCACGATACCTTTCCCGATCTGCGGTCCGTCATCTATGACGAGGATTTCGATCACGAGACGGCGGTTGATGATGCCGATGTCGTCATCGTGCATGAATGGACGGAACCGGCAACGATTGCGCATCTCGGCCGCCTGCGGCAGTCGGGCGCGACCTTCACACTCCTGTTTCACGACACGCATCACCGCGCAGTCTCGACCGACGGTGACATTGCTGGCCTTGATCTTTCTGCCTTTGACGGTGTTCTTGTTTTCGGTGAGACATTACGCCAGCGCTATCTGGACGCCGGCTGGGGACGCAACGTCTTCACATGGCATGAGGCCGCTGACGACACTATCTTCAGGCCACAGCCATCGGCAGAGAAGACTGGCGATCTGATCTGGATCGGGAACTGGGGCGATGACGAACGGACGGCCGAAATCGGTGAATATCTCGTCCGCCCGGCGGCGGAACTCGGCCTCAAGACGACGGTGCGCGGGGTTCGTTACCCGCAAGATGCGCTGGATGCTCTGAAACGGGCGGGGATCGCCTATGGAGGATGGATCGCCAACGCTTCCGTGCCCGGCGCCTTTGCGCAGAACAGGGTGACCGTTCACATTCCACGCCGGCCCTACGTCGAGCATCTGCCCGGCATTCCGACCATTCGCATGTTCGAAGCCCTCGCCTGCGGCATTCCTCTCATTTCGGCCCCCTGGGACGATTGCGAAGGGCTATTCCGTGCGGGCGAGGATTATCTCTCCGTCAGTTCCGGGGAGGCGATGGCGCGACAGCTTCGCAGCGTCCTTGCCGATCATGAGCTGGCCGGACATCTCGTCAGCTCCGGTCTCGAAACCATACGCACCCGGCATACATGCCGCCACCGCGTTGACGAGCTTTTCGAAATCCTCAGGGCCTGCGGTCCTGCACGCGTCGATGACGCATTGTCCGCACGGGAGGCAGCACAATGAAGATCGCCTTTTACGGATCGAGCCTCCTCTCCGCCTACTGGAACGGCGCCGCCACCTACTATCGCGGATTGCTGAAGGCCCTGGCGACAAGAGGTTACGATATCACCTTCTATGAGCCCGACATATTCGACCGGCAGAAGAACCGCGATATCGACCCGCCGGACTGGTGCAGGGTCGTTGTTTATGAAGGAACCGTCAGCGCGCTGCGGCAGGCTGCAAGCCGCGCGGCGGAGGCCGACATCGTCGTCAAGGCAAGCGGCGTCGGGTTTGAGGATGATCTGTTGATGGCCGAGGTGCTGGATCACGCCCGCGAGAATGCGCTGACGATTTTCTGGGATGTCGACGCCCCGGCCACGCTTGCCGAACTGCGGACCTCCCCGGACCACCCGTTGCGCCATGCACTGGCCCGGACGGATCTTGTGCTGACTTATGGCGGCGGCGAGCCGGTGATCGACGCCTATCGGTCGCTCGGCGCCAGAGACTGTATCCCCGTCTATAATGCACTCGATCCCGAAACCCATCACCCCGTTCCACTCGACCCGCGCTTCGCGGCCTCTCTGGGATTTCTGGGAAACCGCCTTCCGGATCGTGAGGAAAGGGTCGAGACATTCTTCCTCGAGCCGGCCGCACGTCTCGATAAAGAAACCTTCCTGCTCGGCGGATCGGGCTGGCAAGGAAAGGCGATGTCCCCGAACATCCGCTATGTCGGACATGTTTCCACCCGCGACCACAATGCCTTCAACGCGACGCCCAAAGCGGTCCTGAACGTCTCGCGCGCTTCGATGGCCCAGAACGGGTTCTCGCCCGCCACCCGTGTCTTCGAGGCCGCGGGGGCTGCCGCCTGTATCATCACCGACCATTGGGACGGTATCGACCTTTTTCTGAAACCCGAGGAGGAAATCCTGATCGCACGCGACGGCAAGGATGTCATCGATATCCTGTTGGCGCTCACCCCTGCAAGGGCGGCCGCCATCGGCGAGCGCGCCTCGACAAGAGTGCGACACGAACATACCTATGAACATCGCGCCGAGGACGTGGACCGATTGTTTCGCGCCCGCAGTGCCATGAGCGTGGAGGCGGCGGAATGATAAAACCGCTCGACATCGTCTTCCTGGGCCTCAGCCTTTCGTCATCATGGGGCAACGGCCATGCCACAACCTTCCGCTCGCTCATTCGCGGTCTCGCCGCGGCTGGCCACCGGGTGCTCTTTCTGGAGCGCGACACGCCGTGGTATGCGACAAAACGCGATTTGCCCGCTCCCGATTTCTGCGAGCTCGTCTATTACGATGACCCGATCGCCGTGACGCAGGAGTATGCGCAGCGGCTGCGGGAGGCGGATGCTGTCATCGTCGGATCCTATGTGCCGGATGGGGTCGGCGTCATCGACGCCGTCAAGGCGCTCGGACCGAAACGGCTCTGCTTCTATGATATCGATACGCCGGTAACTCTTGAGAAACTCAACAGGAACGACGAAGAATATCTCGCCCGAAGGCAGATCCCCCTGTTCGACATCTATTTTTCCTTCACCGGCGGCGACACGTTGCATCGCCTTGAACGGCAATATGGCGCGCAGCGCGCGGAAGCGCTCTACTGCTCTGTCGATGCGGCCCGTTACCGGAAATCTGGCGACGAAACCCGGTGGGATCTCGGTTACCTCGGCACCTATAGCCGGGATCGCCAGCCGAAACTTGAAGAGCTGCTGATCGAACCAGCGCGCCGGTTGCCCCACATGCGGTTCGTTGTCGCCGGCCCGCAATATCCCAGCAACATCGACTGGCCGGAAAATGTCGAGCGCATCGAACATCTGCCGCCTGAAAAACATTCGGCATTTTATAGCTGCCAGCGTTTCACGCTGAACATCACGCGCGCCGATATGGTTGCGGCCGGCTGGTCGCCGAGCGTCCGTCTTTTCGAGGCCGCTGCATGCGGCACGCCGATCATTAGCGACTTCTGGCCGGGCCTCGCAGACCTTCTGCCCGAAAATGAAGCCGTTCTCATTGCCCGCAACACGGAACAGGTGGTGCATGCACTAACTTCCGTAGGGGCAGAACGCAGACAAGCCATGGCGGCTCACGCCCAGCGACGGATTCTCGAGCACCACACCGGCGAAACAAGGGCCGCCGAACTGACATCATATCTCACCGGAATACCGGCGAGGGTTCCGGAAACGGCGAAACACCCCTTCAGGCTCCAGAACAGGGAGAGCGAGTATGCCGCAGCGAAATCAAGGTACTAGAACGGTTGTTGTCGCAGGTGGCGGCGGCTTTGTGGGTTCGCATCTCTGTGACGCGCTGCTTGCACGCGGCGACAGGGTCATCTGCGTCGACAGCTTCCTGACCGGTTCGAGGTCGAATGTCCGCCCGCTTGTCAATCATCCACGTTTCCGGCTTATCGAATCCGACATATGCGAATTGCGGGACATCGATGAACCGGTTCAGCAGATCTATAATCTCGCCTGTGCGGCGTCCCCGCCGCAATATCAGGCCGATCCCGTTCATACGATGATGACCTGCGTTTCAGGCACCGGCAATCTTCTTGCTCTCGCGCAACACCATGGCGCCTCCTTCCTCCAGGCTTCCACGAGCGAAGTCTATGGCGACCCGGACGAACATCCGCAGCGCGAAGACTACCGCGGCAATGTGAGCTGCACGGGCCCCCGTGCCTGTTACGACGAAGGAAAACGCGCGGCGGAAGCGCTGTGCTTCGATCTTTTGCGTGCGGGCAAGGTCGACGCACGCATCGCCCGGATATTCAACACCTATGGGCCGCGCATGCGACCGGATGACGGGCGTATCGTGTCCAATCTGCTCGTGCAGGCGATTGCGGGCGAGCCGCTGACAATCTACGGGACGGGCGAGCAGACACGTTCTTTCTGTTATGTGAGCGATCTCGTCACGGGTTTGATCGCACTCATGGATGTCGACCCCAATCCGGGCGTTCCCGTCAATCTTGGCAATCCCGGCGAATTCACGATCAGACAGCTGGCCGACCTCGTTCTTCTGACAGTTCCCACGCGGTCGGTACTGGTACACCGTCCCCTGCCGACTGACGACCCGCGACGGCGGCGGCCGGATATTTCCCGCGCCCGGGAACTGCTTCGCTGGGCGCCGCAAGTGCCGCTCACCGAGGGCCTTCGCCACACAGCGGACTGGTTCGCCTTCGCCCTGGCTGGCGGAAACTCCAAGGCAGGAGCGCCCCCGGCAGGCAGCGGAGCAATCGCCGCCGGCGCGGTGCTGGGACCATGACCATGCGCCAGAAACTGGAAAAGCAGATCGAGGATCTCGGGCCCTGGTTCCAGAACATGGCGATCGCAGGCGTGGAAACAGCGCCAGACCACTTTCTCGGCAACTACCCGGCATTTAAGTGGGAGGGGTTTCGCCACATCATTCCAGAAGATCTCGGCGGTCGCAGCGTTCTCGATATCGGATGTAATGCCGGGTTTTACAGCGTGGAAATGAAACGTCGCAATGCCGGGCGTGTCGTCGGCATCGATGCCGACCCGCACTATCTCGCCCAGGCCCGCTTTGTCGCCGAGCAATCCGGACTCGACATAGAGTTCCGGCAATTGTCGGTTTATGACGTGGCCAGGCTTGAAGAGCGTTTTGACCTCGTGATCTTCATGGGCGTGTTTTACCATCTGCGGCATCCGCTTCTGGCGCTCGATCTCATCCACGAACATGTCGCAGCCGATATGATGCTCTTCCAGTCGCTTCAGCGGGGTGACGGGAGAATACCCGACCTCGAAGAAGATTACCCGTTTTCCGAATGGGCCATGTTCGAGGACCCCGCCTATCCCAAACTGTTTTTCGTGGAGGAACGGTATGCGGCTGATCCGACGAACTGGTTCATACCCAACAGGGCCGCGGTGGAGGCAATGCTTCGCAGCGCCGGCTTCATCATAGAGCGACATCCGGAACGGGAGGTTTATCTATGCCGGCGCGGGGCACGCCACTATGCGGCAGAGCCGCCGCCGGGAGAATAGACCCGTGCCGACCGCAGCCCGCAAGAACCGCCCCCCACCGGCCTTTCAGCCCGATCATGCCGAAGCGCCTTCACTCGCTGCATTGCACAGACAGGCCGAAGGCTGCGAACGTTGCGATCTTTACAGGAATGCGACCCAGCTGGTTTTTGGCGAGGGCAGAAACGATGCGAGTGTCGTGCTTGTCGGCGAACAGCCCGGCAATGACGAAGACCTGAAGGGCCATCCATTTGTCGGCCCCGCAGGCCGGCTGCTAGACGCATGCCTGCAGGAAGCAGACGTCGATCGCTCGCAATGTTATGTCACCAATGCCGTCAAGCATTTCAAGTTTGAACAAAGAGGCAAACGGCGGCTCCATGCGCGCCCCAACAGCGGGGAAGTGCAGCGCTGCGCCTGGTGGCTGGGAGCGGAACTGCGGTTACTCAAACCAGAGCTGATCGTCGCCATGGGCGCGACGGCTTTTTATTCGCTCACCGGCCGTACCAGCGGAGTGACCACGGAGCGGGGGCATTTCTCCACCACCCCTGGCGGAACACGCCTTCTCGTGACCATTCACCCTTCCTACCTGCTGCGCCTTCGCGACCGCGACGAGGCGCGACTACAACGGCAGGCCTTCGTCGCCGATCTGCGCAAGATAAGGAAATTTCTGGCGGCGGCAGAATAAGCGGTCTGCTGCCAGTAATCATTTCCAGCCGCGGGAACAAGCTTCTTCAAGCGTGGTTAGGCACTGCCGAAAGGGAGGATTGATGGCAATGAAGAAGAAGATCGAATGTGAGATCATGGCACATGAAAATGGCTGGGCCGTTCTGGTCGGCAATGTCATGGAGGCTGTTTATCCAAGCCGTTATCTCGCGGTAACATCGGCGAAGACGCGGCACATGGACTTCATCCTTGTGGACGAAGCCATGCCACTGCGTCACTCGACGACGGACGTCATGGCGACCGACCGGGCGGTATCGCGCCGAAACGGTGAAGCGTTCCGGCTGACAGTCGCCGCGCCTTACCAGGTGGACATTCCCTTGAAACGCAGGCGGGGGGAAATAAACACGCCGGTCTCGATTGAAGGCCGGGACCTGGTCACTGGAAAATTTTGAGGGATACGGTATGGATGCCGTCCGGAAAAGATGCCGGACGGGATCGCTCCATCTATCCGCTAGGCGCCGGTTCAGCCGGCCAGCAGCCAGACGAGAAAGCCGCCGATAAGGATGAAGACCAGGATGACGCCAAGCAATCGCGCCAGCCCCTCATTGGTATTGGTGTCTGCGCCGACAATCGTCCAATAGATCGATTTTTCGTCTGTCCGTTCGCTCATCTGCCTCTCCTCGCGGGATACTTGTCAGGATGCGCGGCCAGGATGCGTACCGACAAGGAAAGATAATGCAATCACGATAGCCAGTGCGAAGATGACCAAAGCATAGATCATCATCCTCTTCCATGTTCGCTTCCGTCCGCGAAAGGCACCGTCATCGACGCCGACGGGCGAATATTTGGAATCGAACTCCTCACTGACAGGGCGATTGAGGTCCTCTTCCGGTTTTATGCGGTCGCGTGGCTCGGCCATCTTGTCCTCGTGCTTTCTGTTCCGGGTCTCAGCGGCGGGGCGCGGCCGCCAAACTCCCTTTGCCGCCGGCTTTCGCCCCCGGAAAGAGCGGCAGCTGAGTATTTTCGATACCTGACGATGGGCCAAGCGGAATACCGGCCTCAAGACATGCTGCAATCAAATGCTCCCTCGCAACCGCCGAAGAGCCATTTCTCAACATGGCCAGGCGGCAACTCCTCAAAGCCCGAGCGTAATGGACGCCTGCCTTTTCAGGCCATTCCTCCTCCAGCAAACGAACCGCCTCATCCACGCCAGAAACGTTGAAGCAGCGGCCGCCCAGAGAAATTTCAAGCGGATATGCGCCGAGCAGCGGAATTGTCGTCATCTTTTTCTCCATCGCCGTGGCGTTTGCCACGCGGTCGTGGACCATGCAGGGTTCGGGCGCGGAAACAGCCCGCGCCGTCACTTACGGGTCGACTTTCGCATCCGAAATGCGGAAGACGGATCCAGCGCTATTCCGTCAGGCGGCTTTCTGGCTTTTCGGGTTGGCTACCGTCGCGGCGAGTTTCGTCAGTTTTTTGTCGGTTGCGCCTTCTTCGTCGAGGTTTGCCTGAAGCAGCGGAACGCCTTCATCGATGCCCAGCTGGCCCGCCCACGCCACCAGAGTGCCATAACGGGCAATCTCGTAATGTTCGACGGCCTGCGCGGAGGCAATCAGGCCCGCGTCGAGCGCCGGCGAATCCTTGAAGGATTCGATGATTTCCTCGGCTTCCGCAATAATGCCCTGAATGGCCTCGCACGTCTTGCCGCGCGCATTCTTGCCGATGATTTCGAACACGCGCTCCAGACGCTCGATCTGGCCTTGCGTCTCATCCCGGTGCTGCAGGAAACCCTGTTTCGCCTCTTCGAGCTGCGCGGCGCGCGCCATTTTCGGCAAGGCCTTGAGTATCTGTTTTTCCGCATGATAGATGTCCTTCAGGCCATCCAGAAACAGATCGTCGAGCGTTTTTTGACTAGCCATTTACGTCTCCTTGAGTGAACGACGCCCCGAACCCCGAGTGCCCAGAATTGTTCCGCTCTGGCTGAAAAGACCTGAAAAAAGCGCATCCGGACGTGCCGCGTTCATCGCCGGTGCATGTTCAGAACTACACAGTAGTGCCGTCTCGCATATATTTGATGAAATCGGATGAACCGACTACGGTTAGTTAGACATTATAGTATTGAATAGAGATACGCATTGCCGGTGGCGTGCGAGGAGCAAGGCATGCAGACTATCAAGCGTCTCCCTATAATGGTCATCGGCGCGGCCGACACAGTCACACCGGAAATAGCAAAAGCCTGGTCCCGAGCGCAGGTCGGCCTGATAGGTCCCTACCCGGCCGACGTTATGGAAAATGACGATACGCTGCTGTTTTCCGCCGCCATCATCGATGTCCGCTACGAGGCGGAGATCATGCTTCGTCTGACCGATCAGCTTGAAGAGAAGGCCGTTCCCTACCTGTTTTTCGTGCCCCGACCGGTCTTCGAGAGCGAACCGGGACCTTTTGTGCTCTCCGCACGTTCAGAGGACATAGACAACATTGTCTCCGCCTTGATGGCGCAGGGAGGGGGCATAAGACACTAGCGAGGCAAAGTGTTATGCTGGAGCGGAGCAACGGGCGGGAAGAAACGGGTTTCCTCCTTTCCCTTCTTGATGCGGAAATCCGGAGCGAGGTGCTGAAGGCGTCGACATCGTTGACACTTTCGCTTGGCGACAAACTTTTCTCAGCCGGTCAGCGCATCGATCGCGTGCTTTTTCTCGCCTCGGGCATAGCATCCATCGTTGTAGTTTCCAGATCAGGACGGAAAACCGAGAGCGGCATCGTCGGACATGAAGGTTTCATACCCACCGGTGCACTCGCCGGCGCGGAGGAGAACTTAACCGAGATCGTCGTTCAGGCGCCGGGCAAGGCGGTGGCTATGGACATGGAGGTTTTCCGCAGCCTGATGGCGAAACATCAAATATTCTCGGACATCGTGATCTGCGCCTCGCACGTCGCGAGGACGCAGGTGGAATGCACGGCCGCCGCCAACGCCACAGGCACGGTCAGCCAGCGCCTGGCGCGTTGGCTCCTGATGTGTCACGACCGCGTGCGTGGCGACCAGCTACAGTTGACCCACGATTTTCTCTCGCTAATGCTGGCGGTGAGGCGCCCGAGCGTGACGGATGCCCTGCACGTCCTCGAAAGCGAACGCCTGATCCGCGCCGAGAGAGCGAAAATCACCATAAGGGACCGGCAAGCGCTGGAAACATATGCGCAGGAATATTACGGGCTGGCAGAGGAGGAAAGTGCGCGGGTATTCGCGCGCTTTCATGCGCAGATATCCGAAGTGGCCGGAAGACATAATCTCGCATTATAGGCAGATCGGCGCCTTCGGTACGGTCACGACCATTTACCTCCACTCTTTTCCGTATAAGATAGACATGTGATCCCTTTTTTCGGCCTCGCAAAACGCAGCCGCCAAGGAGGTGAAATTGTCCGCCTATCGCGCCTATCAGAGTTCGGGTATCTTCCTGAATGACGATATCAATACGGTCAAGTCGGCTTATGATAGCGTCCTGGCCGGAGAGCACGATCCCAGCCTTTGCTTGGAGGACGTCGCCCGTTACGTCCTCAAAATGTATAATCGCGGCATTGTCGATCCCGGCAAACTCCACGAAATGTCGGCGCTTTATTTCAGAATGAGGCGCACCGGCCAACGCCGGGCGTAGGCCCTTGGGTCGTCGATGCGGCCGGGCTAAGGCGGCCGTGCGGGCGGAACTTTCGGCGGACCGGATTGTTAGCTGACCGTAGCTGACCCACAAATCATTCGGACATTCCCATGAATTCTGAAGAGGGCCTCTTTCCCCGGTGGTGTCATCTTTGCATCGACATGCAGCGCATGTTTGCGGAAGAGACGCCATGGCACGTGGACTGGATGCCGCGCATCATCGACAATGTCGGGCGGGTGGTTGAGAACTCGCCGCACACGACCGTTTTCACCCGCTTCATCCCACCGCCGGATGCCGACGCCGCCTCGGGGCGGTGGGGGCGTTATTATGAGAAATGGTGGATGATGACCGGCGAGTATCTTCGCCCCGAAATGACCGATATCGTCCGCGAGTTCGCGGGCTACGTTCCACCTGCGGAAGAATTCCTGAAAACCACCTATTCCCCCTGGACGGATGGTCGCCTGCACCGAAAACTCGTAGGCCAAGGGGTCGGCACGCTTGTCATATCCGGTGGGGAAACGGATGTCTGCGTGCTCGCAACCGTGCTGGGGGCGGTGGATCTGGGGTATCGCATCTTCCTTCTTGAGGACGCCGTCTGCAGCGCGCGCGATGCAACGCATGATGCCTCGCTGACGGTATTGAGGGGCCGTTTCGCGGCACAATTGACCCTCGTCAGCACGCAGGACTGGCTTCAGGCCAAAGAGGAATTCCTGCGCAGCGATTAACCCCGAAAACGCCGCGCGGAAAATTAGCGACCGCGACGAAACGGACGGGAACAATCGCTCGGAAGCAGGGTTCGAGTCGTTCGATCGAAACGATCAGCACCAGATGCGAACGAGGTTCAAAATGACCAGAAAAACGCTCCCCATTCCGAAAGACAACCAAACGGACAAGGGCCCGGGCGACAATGAGCGCCTCAATGCGGAGGAAGCCTCTTCTGCGAAGGAGAAGAACGCCTCCACCCGCACGGGACGACAGGCCAACATAAAAATCAACACCACCCATCAGGGACATCAGCAGGATCGATAGCGTTCCTCGGCGCCAAGGCAGAATTGCGGATCGGCCGTCCTTCTGAGCGCCGCCGCCTGCCCCCCGTGATGCGGCACACCACTAAAGCGGCGAGAGGCTTTGCAAACAATAAAAGCCCCGCGTCTCCTCACGATGACAGATCGACGAAATGCGGAGGCATTCATGCACATTCTTGCCGTCACGGCCGAGATGTTCCCTTTCATCAAAACCGGCGGGCTGGCCGATACGACGGGAGCATTGCCGGACGCGCTTGCCAAACTCGGTGCGGAGGTGCGCACGCTGCTGCCGCTCTATCGCAAACTGCGTCCCCTCATCCGCGGGCATCAGCCCTGCTTTTCCGGGAGCGTGCTGGGACAGGACGTTAAGGTATATTCGCTCGTTGCCGACCAGAAGAATTTGGTGCTGCTCGATGCGCCCCATCTCTTTGACCGGGATGGGCATCCCTACGGCGAAAAGGACCATCCGTTTCCGGACAACGACCTCCGGTTCGCCGTCCTGTCCAAGACCGCGGCGGACATTGCCCTTGGATCAATGCCCGGTTGGAGGCCGGATATCGTCCACGTTCACGACTGGCACGCCGCCTTGACCTGTGTCTATCTCGCCGACGCGGCGCCGGGCGAGGTGCCGACCGTCCTGACCATTCACAACCTCTCATTTCAGGGTCAATATCCTTTTTCGCGCGCAAGGGTTCTGGGGCTTCCGGACGAGCTCTGCACGGTGGAATGCCTCGAATATTACGGCGACATCTCTTTTCTGAAGGGCGGCCTGACGACCGCATCGGCCGTTACCACGGTCAGTCCAACCTATGCGCGCGAAATCCTGACACCGGAAGCCGGCATGGGCATGCATGGCGTGTTCGGCACGCGAAGCGAAAGTGTGCGCGGCATCGTCAACGGCGTCGATCAGGATGTCTGGAATCCCGCGACCGATCCCTTCATTCTCGCGAATTTCATGTCGGCGACCGTGGCAAGGCGGAGCCTGAACAAATATGCGCTGCTTCAGGCTCTGGGCCTTGCCCACACACAGGGTCCGGTATTTGGTGTGGTGAGCCGCCTCACCTGGCAAAAGGGCGTTGATCTCTTGCTCGATGTTGTTCCCCTCATCATCGCGCGGAAAGGCAGGCTCATCGTTCACGGAGAAGGAGACGGGCAACTGGAAGATGGCCTGCGTGACCTGTCAAAAAGATATCCGGAAATGGTCTGTGCCCATATCGGTTATGACGAACGTCTGGCCCACATGATCCATGCGGGGTCGGATTTCATCATCCAGCCTTCGCGCTTCGAACCATGCGGCCTGACCCAGCTTTACGCATTGCGATATGGTGCCCTGCCCATCGTCAGCCGCACCGGAGGTTTGGCCGAGACGATCATCGACGCCAACGACGCCGCCATAGATGCGGGGGTTGCTACCGGCTTTCAGTTCGAACCGGCAAATATCGACGACCTGCGGGCGGCGCTGGAGCGCGCCATCGCTGCGTTCAACAACAGGGAACTCTTCAAGCGCCTCCAGGCCCAGGCCATGCGTGCCAACTTTTCCTGGGAAAAGAGTGCGGCGCAATATCTGGCGCTTTTTGAAGGGCTCGTCAGCAAAGAGCCTCAGGAGTCACTTTCGTTTCCCGACATATTGCCGGACGCATTTGCGAGAATGCGTATCGAGCGGCGGCAGGCCAGACAATAAGGCAAACGCCGACTTTACCGCGTATCAGAGGAGCCGGTCCTGTTTCCAGCGGACATAGGGAGCGAGCGACTGGCCAGGAAACCGGTTTTCGATCTCCGTGGCTGTCAAATCCACCAGTGCTTCCACTTCCTCCAGCCCCTCCTTCTCGCTCTTCGCTTCGAGTTCGCGCATCTTGTGGAATAATTCGTCGTCCGTTGCCACGCGGAGAAAGTCGGCAAGGTCGGTTTCCTGTGTCATGTCACCGTCTCTTTCTGTCTTCAGGTCAGCGATCGGGCGGCAAGCTATGCCCGCCGAGCCGTCGTTTTGGCTGTTCAACGGCGAACGACGGCCAAACCCGTTTGTTCCTTTCATCAGCATATTCCCGGTGCGGAGGCAGGAACCGACCGACGGCGATCCGGTTAGGACCAAACGAGGCTGACTGGAGGTTCCGTGAATGTTCAACGCAATGAAATATCGCAAATGGGGCGTGCAATTCGATGCTGCAGGAGATGCGCGCTTTCGCATCTGGGCGCCCGGTTCTGATGCGCCGAGGCTCGTTATAAACGGCGCGGAATACGAAATGCGGTCTGAGGAGAACGGCTGGTACGAAGCCGTTGCAGCGAATGTGAGTAGCGGCGCCACCTATCACTTTGTTCTGCCGGACGGGCATGAAATTCCCGATCCGGCCTCACATTGGCAGGAAGGCGGCCTGGACGGCCCGTCAACCGTCATCGATCACGACTTTGCGTGGCAGCATGAGAACTGGAACGGTAGGCCGTGGCACGAGGCTATGATCTACGAGGTTCACATCGGCACGTTCACGGAAGAAGGGACGTTCCGGGCGGCCGAAAAGAAGCTGGAACGACTGGCTGAACTCGGCATCACCGTCATTGAGGTGATGCCGCTCGCGAGTTTTCAGGGAGATCGCGGCTGGGGCTACGACGGCGTTCTGCAATTTGCGCCGCAGCGGGATTATGGATCGCCGGACGACCTCAAAGCCTTCATAGACGCGGCCCATGGCCTGGGGATCATGGTTTTGCTGGATGTGGTCTACAATCATCTCGGGCCGGAGGGGAACTTCCTTCAAACTTATGCGCCCGACTTTTTTCAGAAAAACGAAACACCCTGGGGCCCTGCTCCCGATTTCAACAGCGTGGATGTGCGATCATATTTCCTGCAAAACGCCCTTTACTGGCTTCAGACCTACCGTTTTGACGGGTTGCGGATCGATGCCGCCGATCATCTGGCCGGCGGCGGCGGCGAGGTGGATTTCCTGACAGAGCTTGCCCAGACGATCAGGCACAAGGTGACGGGCAGGCATGTGTATCTTGTCATAGAGGATGCAAGAAACACGGCAAAGCCGATGACGCCCGAAGAAGATGTTCCGCCGCTGGTAGACGCCCAGTGGAACGACGACTTTCATCACGTCGTCCACGTCATGACGACCGGCGAAGATGGCGGTCTTTATCGGGATTTCGTTTCGAACCCGGAGAGCCTGCTTCGTCGGTCGCTTGCGACCGGTTTCGTTTATCAGGGCGATCCGCGCCCTTCCCGGGACTTTGCGAGGAGCGGCGAACGCAGCGATCATCTCTCCCCGCAAACCTTCGTGAACTTTCTCCACAATCACGATCAGGCCGGAAACCGGCTTTGCGGCGAAAGACTGCGTGCCCTGCTCGAACCAGCTCTTTTCGATGTACTAGAGTGCATTCTCCTGCTCTCCCCACAAACGCCGCTGATGTTCATGGGTGACGACCACGCATCGACGCAGCCTTTCTACTTCTTTTCCGACCACCCGCAACACGATCGGGAAGCCGCGATAAAAGGGCGGTTGCGGCAGGCTGAAATGTTTCAGGGAGCTCTTCCCGAGAACGCGCGCGATCTCGTCCAGGACCCCAATGACGTGCGCACGCGGCTCCTTTCTACCTTGAACTGGCGTCAAGCCGATGAGGAAGATGGGAGACGGGCAAGCGAGATCCTTGCAGGATTGCTCGCAAAGCGCCGGCAGCATGTCTGGCCCCTGCTCGCTTCGGAATTCGGAGGCGGGACGGCACTCGGTTCTCCTGCGCGAACGCTTGCCATAGACTGGGCGTTTGCGGCCGGCCGGTTGCAACTCAGGGCCAATTTATCCGATGCTCCGGCGGATCTGCCACCGGTGGAAGGGGAAATCTTCCACCGGCTTGGCGACATCAACGGGCAGACGGGGAAATCCTGCAGCTACAGTGTGCTGTTTGCAGTGGCCCGATGATGTCAGGCGAGAGTGCGCCGCAGGGACTCGCGGGCGCGGTTGACGCGGCTCTTAATGGTGCCCACCCTGCAGCCGCAGATGGAGGCTGCATCGGCGTAGCTCGTTCCTCCGGCGACGAGCAGCAGCGCCTTCTTCTGATCCGCATCCAGATCGCGGATCGCGCGCATGACTTCATCATGCTCCATCCGCCATTCCTGACTGGCGGGGACCGACATCGTTTGCTCTATTCCCGCCGGCAGCCCGACGCATTCGCGCCTTCCAACCTTGTATCGGGTACAGAAGGTGTTCCGCAAAATAGTGAACAGCCATGATTTCAGGGCTGTTCCGGGGGTGAAGCGGTGCAGGGAACGAAGCCCCCGCATCATGGTTTCCTGAACGAGATCGTTGACATCTTCGTCATTTCTGACGAAACGACGCGCAAACGCCGTCAGCGCTGGCGCTAGATCGGCAATTTCGATGCGCAAGGTCTCAAGTTGCGCTTCGCTTAGTGCGGGGCCGGACTCTTCATTTATAGCGTGTTTGGCCATGGTCCTTCCTTTCACATAGAAGGGAAATGGCCCATCTGCCGCTTGGTTGCCGTACGCCAACGTACAATGCGTATTTTTCGGCGGTGCCAGAGATCCTAGTGACCCGAAGGGGACGCGGCCTTCTCAGACGTCTCCGGCGAGGAGCGGGAAAGACGCAGCAGACGAAAATACCCGGTTGGGGGGATCGTCCTGTTTTCCGCCAGATGGAATGACGGGTTGCGGCGCAGCCAGTCCTCGATCCCGTCCAGACGAAATGCCGAACTGAGCCCGATGTTATGGGCCACCGGCGAGACCATTTGTTCTATGCGGCGAACTGCGCCGCTGCTGTCGGTGATCTTGCTGACGATGACGATCTCGCCACGCGGCTTCAGCACTCGGGCGCATTCGGAAAGCAGCCGGCCGGTATCGGGAATAAGCGTGATGACGAAGGGCAGCGAAATCACGTCGAAGGACGCATCCGGAAACGTGGTTTCGCAGGCATCCATCACATGCAGTGCTTTCACATGCGGCAGCGAACCGCCTGCCACTTTTGTTTTGGCCTTCCGAAGCATGTCCGCTGAAATGTCGATCCCGGTCACGTTGCTGGCCGGAGGATAAAGCGGAAGGACCAGCCCCGTGCCGACGCCGATTTCGAGAATGTCGCGACCGGCACCACCCACACATCTGGCCAACTCCATCTGCGCCCGCTTGAGAAAGAAGCCGTAGACACGGTCATAAACCGGGGCCCAGAACCGATATGCCTTTTGCTGCTGTGCCCGGTTCGGGATGCTCGATACCGTTTCGTCGCTCACTCGCCTCTCCCTCAGCGTGAAATGAACTTGTTGAAGCGGCTCTCGCCGCCCGACGTTCTGTCCTGATAAAGGAATGCCAGCTTCCTGTCCTCGAAGATTTCAAAAAACTCGTCCCATGATATGGCCTTCAGCGCATCCTCCGGCTCACCGAAATCGATCCTGAGGATCCCTCCATCGCCCGAGACGTCCACTTTGGCAGGGTGGCCATCGCGCTGCTCCGCCCATTTCCGTATCGTGTCATGATCGGTGGTTGTTGCCGATTCCGTCATCGTTGTTCTCCTTGTCTTCGTCGCGTCCATAGCGCGAGCGCCTTTCGCGTTCGGCGTTTTCTGTCGCCTTTTCACGGTCTTTGCGGCTTTCATCGCTTTCAGTCGAGCGTGCGTCATCGGTGCCGGGTTCGGGCCTGACATCGTCCTGTGATCGGGTCATCGCGGAAGCCCCTTTTTTTAAAACATCCTGCAGCGCAGACCCTGCGGTCCGCTCTCTCCTTCTAACCCCGGGAGCAAAAAGCGGTTCCGCACTGATGGTTCGAGGGAACAGCATCGGCGTAAAAAGGTTAGGGACAGACAGGAGGATGCCATGACGAAGAAAGACAAGCTCGAGCAGATTCACAAGGACAGCGCGCCCCAGTTTGCTCCCGGCAAAAAGACCTCGACCAATAACGGCGTTGCGAGCGCGAAGCCGAGGGTCATCACCGGCTCGGACGACGCAACCGCCAACAAGCTACCACCAGGCACAAAAAAGCCGGAAAAAGACTGGGACATCAATTACGACGAGCGGGAAAGCAACGAGGGCGACTTTCGCGGCTAGAGGCGCGGCGCCCTTGCCGCGCCGAGTGTTCGCGAAGCGGCTACCGAGCCAGGTCCTCGACTACCAGTTCGATGGATTGCGGCTCGGCGCCCTCCTTCGTCTGCACGCTCAGAACACTTCCGGTGTTCAGCACGCCTTCGAGGAGCGTTCGACCGTCGATGGTGATTTTGACCACCTTGGGGGTTGCAGCCTCTATGTTCAGGCTGTTGCAGGTCTCGTGATCAGTTTCCGGGTCCACGTGCCGACCTCCATTGGGATTGAACATGCCGGCCTAACCACGGTCGGCTCCGGTTGTTCCCGAACGGCGGCCATGACTCGCGACATGATCGCGCGGGAACCACAAACGGCATGCGAAGTTCGATAGCGGCGGATCAGCCGTGCGGCCGGAACCCGGCGCAATCATAAAAGTATGCTCTGACGATGGACCTTTCCGATGATGGTTCGCGAGACTCCCGGTTTTCATCTGTCGGTTCAGGCAGGCCGGCTGTTGATATGGTGTCTCGCAGCGATGGCCTGTCTGGGAGTCTGGCTTCTGACTACGCCGAAGCCGGTCTTCGGACCGAACGACATCGGATCATCGCCCGGCGATCCGCAGCTGGGAAGACTTGTATTTCTGGCATCAAGCTGCGGGTCCTGCCATGCCACGCCGGGACAGCCGGACTCGCTCGTGCTCGGAGGCGGATTGGCGCTTTCCTCCTCCTTCGGCGTTTTCCGTCCGCCGAATATATCCCCCGACATTGCCGACGGGATCGGATCCTGGACCGTTGAAGATTTCGCAAATGCGCTGGTCGCCGGCATATCGCCTGACGGCCGCCATTATTATCCGGCCTTTCCCTATACGAGCTATACGGGAATGAAGATCGAGGACATAAAAAACCTTTACGCCTATCTGCGGACCCTGCCGCCTGTTTCCGGCAAAGCGCCGCCGCATGATCTGTGGCCGCCCTTCAGGTTGCGACGTGCCGTTGGCGTCTGGAAGCTTTTGTTCTTTGACGAGGTCGGCAAGTCGCAGGCCATCACCGGCGATCCCGTTCTTGATCGCGGCTCCTATCTGACGGAAACGCTTGCCCACTGTGCCGAATGCCATTCCAGCCGTAATATCTTCGCCGCCATCCGCCCGGAAACCCGTTTCGCTGGTGGTCCCGACGCGGAAGGCACGGGCTTTGTGCCAAACATCACGCCGGCACGTCTCAGCAGGTGGACGCAGACCGACATCTCCACCATGCTCGCAACAGGCCAGACGCCGCAGGACGGACATGTCGGGTCCGCAATGGTGGACGTGGTCGCCAATCTTTCGCAGTTGCCACAGGAAGATCGCGACGCGATTGCCCGCTACATCAAGGCCCTGCCGGCAAGGCAAACCCCGCATCCGTGACCCGTCAGTGAGCATAAAGATAGGCCGCGACATGGCGTGCTTCGGCCTCGGTGATACCGGTTTCGGGCATAGCGCTCTGCCGCGAAAAATGCGTCGGCGAGACAATCCAGCGAATGAGGTTGTCCGGTGTGTTGTTGAGGCCGTCACCGATATAGACCCGCTGGCGAAGTGAACGTAGTTCGCCCCCCACCTTCCCGTCCGCACCGGCAACGCCGGGGATCGCGTGGCAGCCCGTGCAGCCGTAGCGCCGGAAAATCCCGGGCGCCAGGCGCGCATCACCGCCAGTCATTGCCGTGGCAACGGCGCCGCGCTGTGACACGTTCTTGACGATTGCGACCGCAATGCCCGTGGCAAGCGCCGCCGAAAGCACCGCAACGAGTATAAGGCCGGTTCTAGAGAAGGGACGCGCCATATCGGTCCTCCCTGCCCGACCGGGAAATCCACATCGCCAGCATCGCGAGCGCCGCCCCGGCATAGATGACACCACCGGGCACCCACATCAGGAGACCGGCAAGCTGCTGGTCCTCGAAGGGCGTCAGGCCCCATGCCGGCGCGTCTCGGGTCTGGGCCACGTAAATCACCTGTGGCGCAAGCGCGATCAGGGCGCCGAGAATGCTGGTATGCATCATCGTGACAAACAGGTGCCAGGCCGCAAGCCCCCGGTCCGCGCGCCAGAAAACTGCCCACCAGAACAGGATCGCTGTCAGAAAGAAAAAGAGATGTTGTATCCGGTGCAGCGGCACGTTGCTGACCGTCGCATCGAAGAGCGCAGGCGCATGCCAGCCCCAGATGGCAAGCCCGTGCAGAGATGTTGCCACACCCCCGCCGGCAAGAACATTCCATCCGGCACGAACGCGCCTGTCGGTCATCACCGCAGCCAGACGACGACGAACCATGCGCGGCATGCTCCAGAGAAGGATACCGACGGGGCGCGCCAGCACGATCAGCGGCGCGGCAACCGCCATTACCATCTCGTGCTCTATCATGTGGAATGTAAACAGGTGCTCGCCCATGGAATGGATCGGAGAGACAAGTGCAGCAACCAGAACAAGCCAGCCGCCGGAAAAGGCGAAGGCGGACCTCGCCATCCACCGGCGTGTGCCCGACCGTCTCCACAGCCGAAAAAAACCGGTACTGAAAAGGCCGGCTGCGACAAGCAGCGGTCCGATGATCCAGCCGTCGAAAGTCCATATCATCGCCGTCGGATGCGCCTCCCCCTCATGGGCCGAGAGCGGCCCGGCGCTGACCAGCAACAGAAAGATCAGTGTCAGCGCGTGCATGGGTTCAGCAGCAATGTCGCTGCCCCCTGAAGAAGGAGTGCGAAGGCAAAAACCAGCGCGACCAGGACGCCCAACGACGTCAGGAACACCGCCATTCGCGATGCCGTGGAACTCCGGCCCCTTTCCGAAAGAACGCCGCAGGTAACGGCTATCCCGGCAGAGAGGAAGGCGGCGGTGGCTGCAAAGCCCGTCCGGCTGCCGCAATCGACCGCCGGCAAGATCTGGCCGAGCTGCGTGTTGAACGCCCAGATCAGGGGAGCGCCGAACAGTCCGGCAATATCGAGGGTTTTCAGGGTCATAGCCGTGGTATCCAGTAAAGGCAGGCGTAAAGCGGAAACCAGGTCACGACGACAAAATTCCAGTAAAGCGCGTTGTCCTCCACATCGCCGTAACGGCGGGCGCTGTCGCCATGCCGGGTAAACATCAGGCAGGTCAGGACGATGGTATCGATGAGGTCGGTCAGAATATGGGTCGTGTGCAGTCCGAGGATCGTCCACACGATCGATCCATAGGCATTGTCGTCCCACTTCACCTGAAGGGCGGGGAATTCAAAGGCGCGCATCGCCAGCAGGACAAGCCCGATGGCAGACATAACGACTAAACCGAAACGGACGTGAACAAGCCGCCTCTGCCTGGCCCAGCGACTGACGAGGACATTCGGGACGACGCTGACGACAAGCAGCGCTGTCAGCACCGTGCCGGCTGAAAGATCCGGCGGCGGGGCGTCGATCGACCATCGTAGTGCCAGGCTCATCAGGTAGAAATAGACGGCGACCGCCAGCGCGAAACCGGTTCCTTCGATCAGCATGAAGGCGCAGGTTCCCCACCATGTGGGGCTGGCGGTGCCGTTGCCGGACATCGGCAGCTTGGAGACATCGAGCGCGACACGTTCTTTCATGCTTCCTCCTCCGCCATTCCTTTCGGCCAGAACCAGCCGATCAGCGCTACAGCAATCGGGATCGATCCCCAGACGACTGCCCAGGGGGAGAACATGGACCAGATGAGCATGATGGACGTTGCGATGGCCGCCCAGAACGGCCACACGGAGTCCGTCGGGGAAGCCTCGCGGGCTTCGGGCAGCGCCTCGACGACGCTGGTGACCAGAATTTCACGGCGATCCACCCGCATCCCCGCGACAACAGGCAGTTCTCCGGTGTTCTCCCACAGTGGATCGCGGCTACCCACCACGGGTATGGAGCGGAAATTGAAGGGCGGCGGCGGAGAGGCGGTTGCCCATTCCAGCGTGGCGGCGCCCCATGGATTGTCCCCGGCGGGACGGCCTTTGGCGAAGCTTCGGACGACATCGATGAAAAAGACGAGAAAACCTGTCGCCAGCACGACGGCGCTGAGGCTCACGAAGAGGTTGAGGCCCGCCCATGGCATCTCCGGCTGATAGGTATAGATGCGTCGCGGCATTCCCTGCAAACCGAGAATATGCATTGGAAAAAACGTCAGGTGGAAGCCGGCGAAGATCAGCCAGAAGCTGATGCGGCCGAGCGTTTCGCTCATCATCCGGCCCGTCATTTTTGGAAACCAGTAATACACGGCTCCGATCAGGGGAAAAACGGCGCCCCCGATCAGGACGTAGTGAAAATGCGCGACCACGAAATAGGTGTCGTGAACCTGCGTGTCGAAGGGCACGGACGCCACCATGACGCCCGTCAGACCGCCGATGACAAAGGTGACGATGAAGCCGATGATGAAAAGAAGCGGTGTCTTGAAAACCGGCCGCCCGGCCCACAATGTTGCCAGCCAGCAGAATATCTGCACGCCGGCCGGCACGGAAATCGCCATGCTGGAGGCAGTGAAGAAACTTTCTCCGAGTTTCGGCAGTCCAGCCACAAACATGTGATGCACCCAGAGGCCGAAAGACAGGACACCGGTTGCGACAAGCGCCATAACCATGGGCATGTAACCGAATATCGGCCGGCCGACAAAGGCGGGCAGGATGGTGGAGACCATGCCCACAGCCGGCAGGAAGATGATGTAGACCTCCGGATGTCCGAAAAACCAGAAGACATGCTGCCACAGGAGCACGTCCCCTCCTTCGGCCGGATTGTAGAAATGGGTGCCGACGAGACGATCCATGATCATCGTGGAACTGGCGAACATGATCGCGGGCATGGCGATGATGACGAGAAAGGCCATGACCACCATTGCCCAGACAAGAAGCGGAATTCGATCGAGCGACATGCCGGGGGCGCGCTGCTTGAAAACCGTCACCACGATTTCCACCGCAATGGAGAGCGCGGAAAGCTCCGTAAAGGTTATCATCTGCGCCCATATGTCGGCGCGTTTGCCGGCGCCATATTCCGGACCAGCGAGCGGCACATAGGCGAACCAGCCGACATCGGGCGCGCTGTCCAGCACGAACGAGACCCAGAGAAGCAGCCCGCCCACAAGGAATACCCAGTAGGAATAGGCGTTCAGCCGGGGAAAGGCGATGTTGCGCGTCCCGACCATCAATGGCACGAAATAAACCGCCATCGCCTCCATGACCGGCACGGCGAAGAGGAACATCATGTTCGCGCCATGCATGGTGAATATCTGATTATACCGGTCCGGGTCGATAAAACGCGCTTCGGGCGTTGCCAGCTGCAGGCGCATGACGAGAGCAAGCAGGCCGCCGAGTATCAGGAACACGAAGGCCGTGACAATATATCGCCGGGCCACCACCTTGTGGTCGACAGTACCAATCGCGCCCCAGAAACCGCGGCTCGACCCCCATGTTTTTTCGAGCGCGCTCTCCATGCCGGGAACCGGCAGATCGGTATCCATGAGGACGGAGGCCTGTTTTCCCGCCATCAGTCGAGCCCCTCCATATAGGCGGAAACCTGCCGCAACTCTTCCCCGGTGAGCGGCACCAGCGGCATGTTGTTGCCCGGTTTCAATGTCTGTGGATCGGCGATCCATGCCGCAAGCGAGCCGCGTGTGGTCTCCAGCAGGCCTGCGCCGATCGTACGGCGGCTGCCGACATGGGTAAGATCAGGCCCCGTGGTGCCGGCGGCCGGCGTTCCCCTGACGGTATGGCAGGCGGCGCATTGCTTGCGCAGGAACACGGCCTTCCCGGCCAGAGCATCGGCGTCCTGCGGCATGGCGGCCTCCGCCTTCTGCTTATTGGCCCACCGGCTATAGGACGCCTCGTCATCGGCCATGACCATGAAAGCCATGTGGCTGTGCTGAAGGCCGCAGAACTCCGCGCATTGGCCCCGGTAAACACCGGGCCTGTCAGCGCGAAACACAAGCTTATTCTCCCGTCCCGGAACGAGGTCCATCTTGCCGGCAAGGCTGGGCACCCAGAAGGAATGAATTACATCCGGGCTTTCGAGCAAGACCCGGACATTCCGCCCGACCGGGATGTGCATTTCGTTGGCGGTCTGAAAACCGCCATCCGGTGTGGCATCTTCGTATATGAACTGCCACCACCATTGCTGGGCGCGAACACGTATCGTCAAGTCTGCCTCGCCGGTGAAGCTGATGGCCCGGGTTGCAAGAAAGCTCGCAAGCGTCAGGCCGGCGACAATGAAAACCGTCATCATGACCGCGCCCGTGACGAAAAGCTGCAATCGCTTGTCACTTGCCGTCTCGTCCTGCGCCGCCATCCGCCGACTTCTGACGAGAGACAGGATCAGGATCGCGATCACTGCCAGCCACACGACGAGGCTCACCGCCACGATGAAGAGGATCAGGTGCTTCAACATCGCCGCTGACGGCCCTGCAGCGTTCAACGCCGACTGAACGTCGCCGCACCCCGAAAGCAGGGTAAGGACAGCAAGGAGAGCAGCGACCGTCTTCAAGGCACCGGCTCCTCCGGTCTTTTCCACGCCGACCCTTCGTTGAAGAAAATGACAGCAGGCGCCCGGTTCTCAGCCGGACGTGTCTGACGGTCGTCATTACGGGCCGGGGCCGCCACCGATGGCGAATAGGCCCCGATGGTTCTCACATATCCCGCGAGCTGCCAGATCTCTTCAGTCGTCATCTTGGTGCGGAAAGGAGGCATCCCGTGCGGCCGGCCATCCCTGATCGACGCCGCGACAGAGACCATGGATGGGCCATAAATCCATTGACCGTCGAGAAACGATGGACCTTTTCCGCCTTCACCTTCACCGTGGCAAGCCGGGCATCCGAACCATGAATAGAGGCGTTTCCCTTGGGAAAGATCATAAGCACCGTTTTCGAACGGCCTGCCGAGAGCAAAATAAACTTCCGGCGGCGCGCCGGCCACGGGAACGGGCATGAAGCGCAATCGCTCAAGCGCTGCCGTTACCGGAGGGTCGCTGCGGAATGTTCGCGGTTCACGCCAGTAACCCATGATCGCCGCTGCCCCGATCAAAGAACCGCTGAGAGTGGACCATAGAAGTGTCGCTGAACGATTGGCCTTTTCCGTCCTCCGCATCCCGCACCTCGAGTATCCTCAGTTGGAAGGAACTGTGGTTGACGGCGTCAATCGGACGGGCAGCAGCTTGTATGATGGCGTCTTTGCTTTCGGACTATGATGGCTCAGCGGAAACAACGGGTTGGTTTCCGGAAAATAACCAGCACAACAGCCATGGGGAATATCATAAGCAACGATCCTGAACCCGCGGACCGCCCTTGGCGTCTGCGGCTCGATTGTCGTGACGATATCGACGATATCGCCGTCGGCAAACCCGAGCAGGGCGATATCATCGACATTCATGAACAGAACCTGCCGCGTTCCTTCCACGCCGCGAAAACGGTCGCTGTAGCCGTAGACGGTCGTGTTGAACTGGTCGTTGGATCGCAACGTCGACAGGTGCAGGACGTCCGGACCCGACGCCTCAGGCGGAAATTCGGGGAACAGGCGGTCGGGGGTCAGGAAATTCGCCTTGCCGCTTGAGGTTACCCATTTTCGCTCCCTTGCGGGCAATGGGCGCGGGATGCCGCCGGGTTTGAAAAGCCGTTCGTTGAAGTTCCTGAAGGTTTCCGGATAGGTTTGCTCTATGGCGTCGCGAATGCGCGAATAATCGTGAACCCATTGCTGCCAAGGCACGTTGCCGCGCGTCAAGGTCGCCACGGCCATGCCGGCAATGATCGCCGGTTCCGAGAGCAACTCCCGGCTGGCCGGCTTTGCCCTGCCACGCGAACCATGGAAATGCGCAACGGAACTTTCCATGGAGACGGCCTGGGGGCCTGTCGTCTGTTCATCGATTTCGATACGTCCGAGACAGGGAAGCAAAAAGGCGATCTCGCCATGGATGACGTGGCTGCGATTGAGTTTTGTTGCGATCTGGACCGTCAGCCGCAGCTTGCGCCACGCGGCTTCCATCGCCTCGGTTTCCGGCGCTGCGCGCAAAAAATTGCCGCCGAGGCTGATGAAAGCCTTTGTTTCCCCGGCGAGAATGGATTTGCAGCTGTCGACCGTTGAGTGGCCTTCCCACGTGGGCGGCTGGAACTGGTATAGGTCGGCAAGCTTGTCCAGCGGCACGAGGCCGGGTTTTTCCGTAATGCCGACGGTACGCTGGCCCTGCACATTCGAATGGCCCCTGACGGCACAGATATTTGCACCGGGCTTGCCGATATTGCCGCGCAGCAGCGCGAGGTTGGCAACCATGTGAACGTTCTCCACGCCCATCACATGCTGGGTGAGGCCCATGCCATAGACCATCATCACCGCGTCGGAATCCGCATATATGGCGGCGGCTTCCATCATCTCCTCGCGGGTCAGGCCTGAAACGCGCTCCAGCTCCTCCCATTCATGGCGGCGGGCTGCGGCGGCGAAATCGTCAAAACCTGCCGTGTGCTCGGCAAGAAAATCATGATCGAGCACATGCTTCTTGTCAGCCGCGGCAATGGCGGCGGCAAATGCGACCGCCGCCGCATTGGCCGGATCGCGCGGCTGCCCATCCGAGCCGGAAACCTTGCTTGCGCCACTCGCATGCAGCACGTCGTCTGCCTCGATAAGCGCCTTGCAGATACCGAAAAGGGCAGCGATATCGCCGCCATTCTTCACCTGGTAATATTTCGTCGAGATCGGCGTCGCGGGGGTCCCCAGCATCTGGCCGGGCGACTGCGGGTTGACGAAGCGCTCCAGCCCCGGCTCCCGCAGCATGTTGAATGTCAGTATCTTCACGTCGCGGTCGACCGCATCCTGCAGATCGTGCAGCAGTCGCGGCGAGGATGTTCCGACATTCTGCGCCATATAGAAAATGCAGTCGCAATTCTGGAAATCCGAAAGGATCGCCGTTCCCACGGAAGCACCGATGCTTTCGGGCAGGCCGACGGACGAGCTTTCATGGCACATGTTGGACGAGTCCGGCAGATTGTTACTGCCATAGATGCGGGCAAAGAGCTGGTACATGTAGGATGCTTCCAGCGAGGCGCGGCCTGAGGTGTAAAACTCTGCCTGCTGCGGCGCGATGGCGCGCAGCTCCCGGCCTATCTCCTCGAATGCGGCCTGCCAGCTGACCGGGAGATATCTATCCGTGGCCGCGTCCCAACGCATCGGCTGGGTCAGCCTGCCCTGTTCTTCCAGATCGTGGTCGCGCCAGCCTTCCAGTTCGGCAAGGGTGTGTCTGGCGAAAAACGCGCTGTCGGCGCGTCGGTTCGTTATTTCCCACGCGGTGGCTTTCGCACCATTTTCGCAAAATTCCAGGGGATGGGTCTTGGCCGGTTTCGCCCAGGCGCAGCTGACGCACATGTATCCCTGCGGCTTGTTCTGGTGTTTCAGCAATGTCGGACCGGACAGGGGAACATGTTCCCTCAACAGCACCTCTCCCACCGACTTGGCCGATCCCCAGCCGCCGGCCGGACCGGGCTTAAACCCGATATCGGGAGCTGCCTTGCGTCGTGATGTCATGATCGATGAACTCCCGAATTGCTGAGCAACCGAACCTCTGAAAGCGCGGCGGGTTTCCGTTCTCTAAAAAATTCTGCCCTGCCTTGTCGCCGGGAGCGAGAAGGTCCCGGTGCCGCGGGGAACTTTCGCGCGGACACCCGGTTAGGCACCCGCTCGACAAAGGGCGGCTTCTGACAACCCAGCAGACAATGAAGGTGAGCGACATGAAGGCACTGACCTGGCACGGCAAACACGACATTCGCTGCGAAAGCGTTCCCGATCCGAAAATCGAGCATGGGCGCGATGCGATCATCAAGGTCACGGCCTGCGCGATCTGCGGCTCAGACCTCCACCTCTATAATGGCATCATGCCGGACATGCACAGCGGCGACATCATGGGCCACGAAACCATGGGCGAGGTGGCTGAGGTCGGTAAGGACAATACCGCGCTCAAGGTCGGAGACCGCGTCGTCGTCCCCTTTACCATCGCCTGCGGCGAGTGCTTCTTCTGCAAGCGTGGCTATTATTCCGGCTGCGAACGCAGCAATCCCGATCCGCACAAGGTGCGGAAGATGTGGGGCAATTCGCCTGCCGGCCTGTTCGGTTACACCCATCTTCTCGGTGGCTTCAGCGGCGGCCAGGCGGAATATATGCGGGTGCCTTACGCGGATGTCGGGCCAATAAAGGTTCCGGACGGCCTGACCGACGAGCAGGTCCTGTTCCTGTCCGACATCTTCCCGACCGGCTATATGGCCGCGGACTTCTGCAACATCCAGCCGGGCGATACGATTGCCATCTGGGGCTGCGGTCCGGTGGGTCAGATGGCGATCCGTTCCGCCTTTCTCCTCGGTGCGGAACGGGTCATCGCCATCGACGCCGTGCAGGAGAGGCTTGATCTCGCGGCGTCAGCCGGCGCGATGACACTCAATTATCTCGACGAGGACATTTACGACCGCATCATGGAGCTGACCCATGGTCGCGGCGCAGATGCCTGTATCGACGCGGTAGGAACGGAGCCCGATCCCGCGGCAGGATGGGATTCGAGGATCGACCGCATCAAGGTCGCCACCTTCATGGGGACCGACCGGCCGCATGTCCTTCGTCAGGCAATCTATTGCTGCCGCAATTTCGGTACGGTCTCGCTGGTCGGCGTCTATGGCGGTCTTCTTGACAAGATTCCCATGGGCTCCGCCATCAATCGCGGCCTGACGTTCAAGATGGCGCAGACGCCCGTTCAAGCCTACCTACCCAGCCTCATGGGCCGCATCGAAAGAGGCGAAATCGACCCGTCCTTCGTCATTACCCATCGCGCCACCCTCGATGAAGGACCCGACCTCTACAACACCTTCAGCCACCGCGACGATGGCTGCATCAAAGTCGTCCTGAAGCCATAGGAGATGATCATGAGCAGGGAAGAATCCACCAAGGGCCTTGCGGTCGTCACCGGCGCTTCGTCCGGCATCGGTTATGAACTCGCCCGATGCGCCGCGCAGGATGGTTACGACCTCATCATCGTGGCCGATGAAAATGACATCGATGCCGCGGCCACCCGGCTGCGCGCGGCCGGCACGCAGGTGGAAGCGGTGCGGGCCGATCTTTCGACACAGGCGGGCGTGGAGGAGCTTCTCGCCCGCATCACCGCCTCGTCGCGGCCAGTCGATCTTCTGTTCGCCAACGCAGGACAGGGCCTGGGCGATGGCTTTCTCGATCAGAGAATGGAGGACATCCAGCGGGTCATCGCCACCAATATCAGCGGCACGATTGCGCTGGTTCATGCCCTTGCAGGCGGGATGCGCCAGCGTGGCAATGGACGTATCCTGTTTACGGGTTCCATCGCCGGTTTCATGCCGGGCACGTTTCAGGCGGTCTATAACGCCACCAAAGCGTTTATCAATTCCTTTTCCTTCGCGCTGCGCGAAGAGCTCGATGGCACGGGTGTGACGGTAACCTGCCTAATGCCGGGCGCGACGGACACGGAGTTCTTCGAGCGTGCGGACATGCTTGACACCCCTGTTGGCAGACAGAAGAAGGACGATCCCGGTTTCGTGGCCAAGACCGGCTATGAGGCGATGATGAATGGTGAGGGCGATGTCGTGTCCGGCTGGAAAAACAAGCTGATGTCGGCGATGGCCAATGTAACGCCGGCGGAAACGCTCGCCAGACAACATCGCAAGATGGCAGAGCCGGATGGGAAATAGCCTCGCAGCACCTTCGGCGCCATGAAGCCACATCCGGCCCGGCCGGACTTCACCTCAATCATCCGCGCCGCGCTTGTGGTGCGGGCATTCCTGATTTTCACCGCGCAGCATCTGGCGATCATCCTTATCCGTTAATTCCGCATTGCCACCGCGAAGTTTCTCCGCCCCTCGGCGGGCATCCCGTTCTTCCTTCGACCGCTTCAGCTCCGCCTCGGCGTTAAAATCATCATCGGCATTAGCGGTGTTCTCGCGTTTTTCGATGATGCGGAGCTGTTGTTCATGCGTTTTTGGACCGGCCATCGTTGCGCCTCCTGTCATCTGTTCGTGCGTCCGCGCCGTCGTTCAAGACAAAGCCCCTTTCCCTGCGATCACGAACCACGGAGGGCGACAGAAGTTCCGGAACGAAAAGGCATGGGGGAAGTTCGGGAGCGACGGGTGGCGGCCTCGACTGCCGCAGCAGCCCATCCGACGCCAAGAGGAGGCGATTATGGCACATGCAGACAGGAAACACTTCGGAAAAGGCACGCAGGGGAAAGGTACCGGCGCAGGCGCAATGACCGAGCTGGACAAGGGAAGCATTGAGGAAAACCAGATCCTTTCCAACCGCGACAAGAAGCAGCATTCGAAAGAGCGGGGCCAGGACGGTGCCGCCATCAAGACCGATCAGGAACAGGACCACGCCGCCAACAGGCGTCCCTAGGATAAACGCTGACGGGGGCGGCCAGACTTTGGGATCCACCCCCTCTGCCTTTCACCCGCCGGTCTCGCTATGGGGTGCTGCCACAGGCTTGGATTCGGGCGACCGCCTGAACCGCAGGAAGATGGACAGGACGATCAGGACAGCGGTGGAGAGGAATTCCGACTGCCAATTCTGGAAGGACTCGAACCAGAACTTAACGCTTCCCAGATGCGCCATCAATGTCGTCGCAGGTTCGCCATGCAGGCGTGCCTCCACTGCCGCGGCATCGGCGCTGTATCTCAGATGCAGCAGGAAGCTCGCTACAAAAAGAACAAACAGCGCCACGCCGAGCGAATAGGAATAGACGACGCGAATGATGCCGCCGGCCCTTACCGGCCATGGTGCATCAGGGTCGTTTTTCTTGCGTGAAGGGTCCTCGTCTTGCGCTGTCGGCTCATCGGGATCCTTGGATTCTGCGGACCCGCGCTGGAACAGGAATGCCGTCAACACCACATAGGCCGACATCTGCAAAAATTCGCTTTCCCAGTTTTCGAACAGCGCCGAAAGGAAATGCCCGCTCGTGGCGTAGGATAAAAGCGTGAGTGGTTTATCGTGATGTTGCACGAGTTCATCATTGTGAACGACCCAGCCTGTGGCGAACATGCCGCCGATCGTCAGCAGTGATGCAAGGACAAGGACGATGGTCAATCCGTTGTCGCGGACAAGCTTCATAATCAGACCTCGCTTTGGACAAGACCTCCGGGTGAGAAGTGCCGCCAAATGTGGCGGCACTTTCGTCTGCCGGTGCTGCGGCGCACTGGCCGCGGGCGCGGCGCTCCCTTAAACGATGAGGGCACGCCGCCGGTTGCGTTATCCGTTAGCGACAGGGACTGATGCCTTCCCAAGCTTGACCGATGGTTCGCGCGCCCAAACGCGCAACTTGCCGAGTTCGGAAACAAAGGCTGCCAACCCGTCTTCTCCCGGCAGAGGCAAGACGCCCTCATCCATGGCATCGGCAATTCCGGCCTTTTCCAGCAATGGCAGGGCCGACTGGTCATAACCGATGAACTTGCAGTGCTGGAACGCATCCGCGACAAAATCACGGGCCGTTGCTTCCTTGACGAGATCGTCGATGGCCTCTGCCGATGTCAACAAGGCCACCGCATCAAAGAGAACCGAAGGACCGCCATCGATCATGTAATGCGCTTTGATGAGAGTGCCGTCCGAAGCCACGGCGCCCCCGACTTTAGGCGCGATCAACTCGAAGACGGCCTTCTCGGCCGTAACAGCCTCGGTCAGCCCCTGCAGCAATTTTGCGTCGACGCCATCCGTAATGAGAATGCCGAGCTTTCGTCCTTCGAAACGTTGCGGCCCTCGATTGACGATGCTGAGGGCGGGTGAGGGCTCCAGGTCCTGTCGGGTCGGCACTGCCGCCTCCGCCGGTTTAGGCATCGTCTGGAAACCAAGCTTCTGGGCAACGGTCGACGCAAGCGTTTCATCGATGTTGAGGAGGTGTGACACCATCCGTTCACGTATGGCGACCGTCTCCACCCTGCTCAGCTCGAAAGTGAGGGCGGAGGCGATATGGCGCTGTTCGGGAGGAGTCTGACTGAGATAGAATTGCCTGGCCTGACTATAGTGATCTGCGAAGCTCTCCGGCCGCAATCTCGCCTTTGCGCCCTGCTCTTCGCCTGCAAAATGTGTGAAGCCGCGCACTGGCGATTCCCGCGGGCCTTCGCCAAACGAGTTTGGCTGATAATTGGCGCGACCCGTCGGATTGCGCATCGCCATGTGGCCATCCTGCTGGAAATGCGCGAAGGGACACTTGGGCGCATTGATAGGAAGGTGCGTGAAGTTCGGCCCGCCGAGACGCTTCAATTGTGTATCGAGATAGGAGAAATTTCTTCCCTGCAGCAGCGGGTCGTTACTGAAATCGATCCCCGGCGGCACGTTCTGCGTCATGAACGCCACCTGTTCGGTTTCGGCAAAGAAGTTGTCTGGCATGCGGTCTAGAACCAGCCTGCCGACCGGCTGCGGCGGCAATATCTCCTCGGGAATGATTTTGGTGGGATCGAGGACATCGAAATCGAAGCTGTCGGCGAAATCCTGGTCGAAAAGCTGTACCTGCAACTCCCATTCCGGAAAATTGCCGGACTGGATGGCCGCCCAGAGATCGCGACGGTGGAAATCGGGATCGGCACCATTGATCTTCACCGCCTCGTTCCACGCCACGGACTGGAGACCCAGCTTCGGCTTCCAGTGAAACTTCACGAAAGTCGACTGGTTTTTCGCGTTGATGAAACGGAAGGTGTGCACGCCGAACCCTTCCATGAACCGGAACGACCGCGGAATGGTGCGGTCGGACATGATCCACATGACCATGTTCATGCTTTCGGGCGTGAGGCTGATGAAATCCCAGAACGTATCATGAGCCGTTTGCGCCTGCGGAAAGTCGCGGTCTGGCTCCTGTTTTGCGGCATGGATGAGGTCGGGAAATTTGATGGCGTCTTGGATGAAGAATACCGGGATATTGTTGCCGACGAGATCCCAGTTGCCTTCCTGCGTATAAAGCTTGACGGCGAAGCCGCGCACGTCGCGCGCAAGATCGAAAGAGCCCTTATTGCCGGCCACGGTCGAAAAACGCACGAAAGCCGGGGTTTTTTCGCCCGCACGCTGGAAAAGATCCGCTTTCGTGTAGGCGGCCAGGGAATCGTAGGTCTCGAAATAGCCATGGGCCCCATAACCGCGGGCGTGAACGACACGTTCTGGAATTCGCTCATGATCGAAATGAAAGAGCTTTTCCCTGAAATGGAAATCGTCCATGACAAGCGGGCCACGAGGACCGACACGAAGCGTATTCTGGTCATCCGCGACGGGCCCGCCCTGCGCTGTCGTCAAGACGGGTGTGTCACCTTCGGCGGTCTGGTGCAACTCGCCGCCCTCGCCGCGGGAAAGTTTCTGGTCGTGGATCGTAACAACGTCGCGTTTTCCCGCCGATGCGGTGGTTTCCGGTTTTTTGGCCATGGTAACTCCTGAAAGCTCTTCGCAAGGGCGTGGCAGGACGCCACGCCCGGTGGGCGGTGAGGAATGCTCCTGTCAAAGCGCCGAGCGGCGATATCGGTTCCGCTCCTGCTCAACATCTTCAGCGGCGTAGGGCCTCGACGTTTCGTCAAAACGCGTCCAGCCCTCCTGACCATAGGCCGAACGCCGTTCGAAGGGGTCGACCCAATTCGAGCGTCGGAGGATAGCCTCCGCCTCAGGCACAAAATCGTCTTCAACCCGCGCAGTGACTAGAGTTCCGCCTCTGCGCACGCCCTCCGCATAGACATTGGCGTCCTCTTCCGAAACGCCTGAGCGGGTCATGGCTCCGATCAATCCGCCAGTGGCTCCTCCGGCAACAGCACCGCCTGCCGCACCGACGGCGGTGGCGGCCAGCCAGCCAGCGGCGACGACGGGTCCGACACCGGGTATAGCCATCATGCCGAGGCCCGTCAGCAGGCCGCCGGCGCCGCCGACAATGGCCCCGATGCCGGCACCGGTGCCGGCACCTTCAGCGGCTTTGCTGTCCTCGCCGTGGCGTCTGTCGGCGTTACTGGCCACAATGCTGATGTCGCTTGAGGGGATGCCCGCGCGCTCGAGTTCGCTGGCGGCGTTACTTGCATCATCATAATCATCAAAAAGTGCAGTTACGGTTCTCATCATGTTTCTCCCAAAAATCCGTGCGCTTAAGTCCTGCCCTCACCTGGCGACAACATTGCCCTGGTAATCGAGTGCTATGGCCACGGTTTTTCCGTCTTTCATTCCCGATGCCATCCACACGCCCTTGTCATTCTTGGTGAGGCCTGTGATCCCGGTGTAACCGGACTCCTCCATCCGCTTCTTCGCCTGCGCCTCCGTGAAGCTGTTGGCGCCTTCCACCGGAGCCGTCGGGCTTTTCGTGTCCGGCGTCACAACCGCCGGCGTATCACCACCGGGATTGGCTGTCGGAGCCTGCTGGGCAAAGGCCGAAACAGCCCCTGCTCCAACAAAAAACGCCATGAAAAAAGTCTTCTTCATTTGGGTCTTCCTCCCTTTTCACCATCGGCCATACTTCCCGTCGGAGGCGGTGCCTTTCCGACCCGGGAAAGGCACCTTCCGAACGAGGCGCGAGGCGGAGAGTTCCAAAAAATAATGAGGGGTGCCGCTTGAACCGTCGCCTTTGCGCGGCGACCGAGGCGGTGCCTGTTCACCAGCCGGAACAGGACCCGCGCTACTGATCGCTGCCGGGATACGGGGAATTCCTGAGAAGAGCCGCCAGGTGCGCGGTATTGCGCACCAGCATGCTGACCATGGTTTTGACGGCATCGGGCGTCTTGTCCAGATCGACGAAATTCGTCGACCCCATGGCTTCCCCGACCCAATAGGCAACCGCATTGGCCGGGATGGTGAAGCCGACGTCATTCAGTGCCTGAAAGAGCTCCGCCGAGACATGGTGGGCGCCGTCTTCATTTCCGACAACTGCGACAGCCGCAACCCGGCCATAAGAAACCATCCGACCCTCATCATCGGTTTCCTCCAGGAATGCATCCATGCGCTCCAACGCTCTCTTGCAAACGCTCGAAGGTTGGCCAAGCCAGATCGGTGTTCCCATGAGCAGGATATCGGCCTTCAGTATCTTTTCCCGAATGGCCGGCCAGGCATCGCCTTCGCCCTCGTCTGAACTGACGCCCGGCTTGATATCGTGATCGGCCAGCCTGATCGTCTCGGCCTTGATATCCTGGCTGGCGAATTCCCTTAATATGAGGTCCAGCAGCTTCTCGGTGGAGGATGGTTCGGACGTGGCCGACGGTTTGAGCGTCGCGTTCAGAGCAAGAACGGTGAGTGGCATGGTAACTCCTTCTGCCATACGGTCTTTCCAGGGTTTGGAAAGTGTTGTGAACAATGATCGGCCATCGATCAGGGGGCCGGTGACTAACGCCGGGAAAGCAGACGATCCATGGCGTGATGGGGCGGAGGCTTGTGGCTTTCCCGCCCGTTTTCTTTTTCGAGACGGGTCCGGATCTCCTCGATCTCGTCCTCTGTCAGATGCTCGATGCCGATGAAGTCGGCGCGCGCCTGCTCTACAGCACGCAGCAACTCGTCCAGTTTAGCCTCCATCGCGGCGGAATCCCTGTTCTGGGAATTCTGTACGAGAAAAATCATCAGGAAGGTGACGATTGTCGTGCCGGTGTTGATGACGAGTTGCCAGACCTCGGAAAAATCAAACAGGGGTCCGCTGATGCCCCAGATGAGGACGGTGGCGAGTGCCACGACAAAGGCGCTGGGCGAACCTGAGAAAGATGCGATACGGCTCGCAAAGCGAGTGAAGAACTTGTTCATGACACGCTGAACCCTGCGGCTCGACACGAAAGCAAAGCCCGGTAAGGACCGTGGCTTTCCAGTGAAGTTGACAATCGAGGGCAGCGATTGTTCCGTGATGTATAAACACACACAGAAAGGAATTCCGTGCCGCGCTTTATCTTCGCCCAATGTTTCAAGCCCGGGTGCGATGTTCACGTTTTGCCGGAACCCGATCTGCCTTCGCACATTTACAGGTGCAGACCAAAAACAGTGGGAGGATCCAATGGATTGGAATCGTGTTGAAGGCAACTGGAAGCAGATGAAGGGCAAGGTCAAGGAGCAGTGGGGCAAACTCACCGACGACGATCTTGACGTCATCAACGGCAAGCGCGAACAGCTGGAAGGCAAGATTCAGGAGCGTTACGGTTACGAGAAGGACCGCACCCGAAAAGACATTGACGACTGGTATGGTCGCCAGACCTGGTAACGGAAACCCCGCTTCGGCGGGGTTTTTCTTTATGCTCCGTCGCGAATAAGCGCGATATGAGCGCGCGGCTCCGAGGCGGCGCGGGCGGACTGTCACGAAAGCGTTATGGAAAGACATTAGAACCGCCGCCGGCTGGTCCAAAAATGCACGGCTGTGCAACGACCGGCCTGCGCCTACCAGCCCCTCGGGCAGCGCTCGACAGTTCCACTCGCGCCGACAATATCGGAGACATAGATGAAACGCCGCACCTTTATGATGTCCGCCGCAGGCGCCGCAGCCGGTCTCGCCCTTGCACCGCGCATGAGCTTCGCCGCTGCGGGCACGATCGACTGGTACACCAGTTCGGATACAAACATCCTCGATTTCTGGTCCAACACGATCAAGCCCGCCTTTGAAGCCGCCAATCCTGGCCTGAAGCTCAATCTGGTCGACGCCGGCGACGGCGCCGGCATTATCGCCATCGGCGAGCGCGCCGTTGCCGCGAAGCAGACCGGTACCGATCCGCAGGCCGATTATTTCGAAACGGCCGATCCACTGCTGCCTGCCGGTGCCATCGAAGCCGGTATCTATGTGAACATGGCGAAGGCCGGGCTTTCCAACTATTCGCGTGTCAACCCGCTCGCTATCCAGAGCGAGTACAGCCTGCCCTATCGCGGCAGCCAGGTCCTGCTCGCCTATGACACGAGCAAGCTGAAGCCGGCGGATGCGCCGAAGACATGGGATCAGCTCGTCAGCTGGATCAAGGCCAATCCGGGTCAATTCGTTTACAACCGCCCCGACAAGGGCGGTTCGGGCGGCAATTTCGTTCGTCGCGCCATCCATCAGGCGAACGGCCTTGATCCCAAGGCATTCACTGTCGACAATTACACGCCGGAAGCAGGCGACAAGGCCCTCGGCAAGGCATGGGAACTGCTCAAGGACATCGCACCGTCGCTTTACGACAAGGGCGCCTACTCGTCCGGCAACACCCAGTCGTTGCAGCTTCTTTCCCAAGGCGTCGTCACCATGACCCCGGTCTGGTCCGACCAGGTGCTTCAGGCCATCGACCAGGGCGTTCTGCCGAAGGAAACCGGTCTGGTGCAGCTTCAGGATCTCGCGCTGTGCGGCAATTTTTCGCGTGCCGTCGTACTGGCGAACGGCGCCAATCGCGATGCGGCCCTGAAGCTCGCGAATTTCGTGCTGTCGGAAGAAATCCAGGGGGCAATCCTCACCGAACTTGGCGGCTTTCCCGGCGTTTCCTGGGACTTTGTGCCGGCAGAACTGCGCAAGCGTTTCGCCGACATCATCCCCCAGACTATTCCAACCTTCCCGGCCGGTAAATGGGAAACCGCCATCAATGATGGCTGGTATCGCAACGTCGCTCCCAACGTTGACCGCAAGTCGTGACCGAAGTCGCAGAAGGAGCGGCTCGCCCGCTCATGGACAATACGTCAGGCAGGAGGCCAAGCGGCCTCCTGCTCGTTGCCATACCCGTATTCCTGATGATCTGGCTCGTTATATGGCCAGCGATCAACGCCATCGGCCGCACTGTCTGGCGCATCGACGCCAATGGTGAAACGCGTTTCGACCTTTCCAGCTACGCTTTTTTCTTCTCGGACCGCTACAGTCTCGACAATCTTGCCGTGACATTGTGGACGACGATGGTCTGCGCGATCCTCCTGCTGGTCATCTGCCTGCCGATCGCGCTTTACCTGCGCTTTTCGCAGGGCCGCCTCTCGGCCTACGTGCAGGCGCTGGCCATATTCCCGATGTTCGTGCCCTCCATCATCCTCGCCTTCGCCTTCATCCGCGTTCTCGGTCCGAACGGCATGGTTGACATATTGCTCAACGCCGTCGACCTGCCGAAAATCCGCACGCCCTATCTCACGCCCTGGGGACCCGTCATCGGTCTTGTCTGGGACAATATTCCGCTGACCGTGCTTATCCTGCTCGCGGGGCTTGGAAGCGTTGCCAACCAGTCGGTAGAGGCGGCGCGGGATGTCGGCGCAAACGCGCTGCAGGTTTTCTGTCACATCATCCTGCCACGCATTACCAATTCCATTCTCGTGGCGCTTTCCTTTTCGGTGCTCGGCATTTTTTCCTCCTTCACCCTTCCATATCTTCTCGGACCGGCATCTCCCGAAATGCTTGGACCTTTCATGCAGCGCACGCTGCGCGAAGTGCAGGATCCCATCGGCGCCATGACACAGGCCGTCATCGCTTTCGGTTTCTGCATTGCTTTCGGCCTGTTTTATGTGCGTTCGGTCGCGCGCAACCAGGGGAAATGACATGACGACGATGACGCGGGCTCGGGCCCGCATGGACTGGCCCGGCATTTTTTTTGCTACGCTTCTCACCATCGCCATCGTCGGGCCGCTGCTTGTTGTGGGCACATGGGCATTCACCGAGGTCTGGCGTTTCCCCAATGTCATCCCACAACAGTTCGGTTTCCGGTTCTGGGGCCAGACACTTGGCCGCGCTGACGTGTGGAACGCTTTGATGCTGAGCCTGCGGCTGACGACGGTTGTGACGCTGCTTTCGGCGGTGATCTGCCTTCCTGCCGCATACGCCTTCGCGCGTATGAGCTTTCCCGGCCGCAACCTCCTGTTCTTCTCCTTCCTCGCCGGCCACGCCTTCCCGAAATTCGGGCTTCTGGTGGCAATTGCCGCCATTTTCCTGCAGCTCAACCTCATCGGTACCTTCTGGGGCGTCGTTCTCATCCAGCTGGTCGGCACGCTGATGTTCATGATCTGGATTCCCGTGGCGGCATTCCAGGCCGTCGATCGGCGCATGGAAGAAGCCGCCCGGGATGTCGGCGCCAGCCCGCTCAGGGTCTTCTGGTCAATTACCCTGCCACAGGCGGGACCGACTATTGCCGCCGCCGTTATGCTGAGCTTCGTTGGTACTTTTTATGAGACCGAAGGTGCATGGCTGATCGGGGCGCCCGGCATTCGTACGATGCCGGTTTTGATGATCAGCTACATCAACAACCAGATGGTCATCCAGTATGGTGCAGTTCTGTCCGTCCTGCTCTGGGTGCCGTCCTTCATTGCCCTCATGTTTGCCCGCCGCGTCATCGGAGGCGGCGCATTTGCCCGCGGTTTCGGCGGTTAGGAAATCTACATGTCCGTACTCCACATTCGCCAGGTCACGAAAAGCTTTTCGGGTGGCACCAATGCAGTCGACAGTTTCTCGCTCGATGTCGCTGATGGCGAACTCGTCTGCCTTCTCGGCCCCTCCGGTTCGGGAAAATCGACGTTGCTGCGCATGGTTGGCGGGTTCGAGCAACCGACAGGCGGGCAAATCACCATAGATGGCGAAGACGTCACCCGCCTGCCTCCGGAGCGGCGGCCGACCGGCATGGTATTCCAGAGCCACGCGCTCTGGAGCCACATGAATGTGTTCAAAAACCTTGCTTTCGGCCTCAAACTGCGCCGCATGCCGGCTGCCGTGATCAGGGAGAAAGTGGAGGCCGTGCTCGAACTCGTCGGTCTCTCCGGTTATGGCGAGCGAGCCACGAGCCAGCTTTCGGGCGGCCAGCAGCAGCGTGTGGCGCTTGCCCGCTCGCTGGTTCTGGAGCCGAAAATCCTGCTTCTCGACGAGCCTTTCGCCAGTCTCGACCAGCATCTGCGCGAAAGGCTGCGGGAAGAGGTTCGGGATATCCAGCAGCGTCTCGGCATCACCACGCTGTTTGTCACCCACGGTCAGGACGAGGCGCTTTCCATGGCAGACCGCATCGTCGTGATGGCGAATGGCAAGACCGAACAGATAGACCGGCCGAATGTGATCTACCGGGAGCCGAAGACCCCGTTCGTCGCCGGCTTCATCGGCACCATGAACCTGATTGAGGGCATGGTTTCAGGTGGGAACTTCATGCGCGCTGGCTTCACCTTTCCGCTTCCCGTCTCTGATGGCCCGACCATTCTCGCCGTTCGCCCGGAAGCCATCGATCTGGCGACCTCCGAAACACCGGAGGGGAGTGTGCACCGGGTGACGGATTATGGCACCCATGGCCTTGTCGACCTTGATCTGACCGATGGTACCAGGATCAAATCCATGGTCTCCCATCCGGATATGTTCCGGGCGGGACAGGGGGTACGGATTTCGCCCCGTTCCATCACGGCCTATCGCGACAACCGCCCGATCTACCGGAGCTGACATGACCCATCCGATACTCATCGACCGCAACGGCCACAAAACCTGGCTCAAATGGCACCGCGGCCGCCGCCGTGCTTCCGATCCGGTCTTTACGGGGGAGCGCATCATCGAAGCGATGCGGCTCGGTGCAAGCATCGAAGTCGATCTCGTCATTCATGCCGATCACGGTTGCGCCGTTTTGCATGACCGGACGCTGGAGCGGGAAACCACTGGCACCGGCCGGGTACGCGATACATCCGCCGCAACCCTGCGACAGCTTCACCTGCGCGATAATGACGGCCAGCCAATCGCTTCGAAAGTGATGTTGCTCGAAGACCTTTGCGCCCTGCTTGCGGACGACACCGTTCATCCCGACGCCCTGCTACAGCTCGATTTCAAGGAAAACCGGCAGGCGCTTGCCCCACAGATGGTCGCCGGCTTCGGGATAAGCGTTTCACCTATCGCAAAGTCGGTGATCCTGTCAGGCGGCGATTTCGACGCTATTACCGCGCTGGCTGGCTCGGCCCCCGGCCTTCGCACTGGCTATGACCCCTGCCATCGCGGCACCCTTGCAGAGTTGCAGGCAAGCGGAAACTATCTGGACTTCATCGAAGACGCCCTTGCCACAGCACCCGATGCGGACATGATCTACCTCGCGTACGAGATCGTGCTTGCAGCTGCGGATGCTGGTGTCGATATCATCGCCCCGATTCATGCCGCGGGCCGCCGTGTGGATGCTTGGACGATCAACAGCGTCACGCCGCAATCCACTGATGCAGTCGAGCGGCTCTTGAGGCTGAAGGTGGACCAGATCACCACCGATGACCCGGAAGGGCTCGCAGAGGTTTTCAGCAAATGACAGTCAATTACAGCGCCATCCTCGAGCACATGGTCGCCACCGCCCGCGAAGCCGGCGCATTGACGCTCGACCATTTCCGGCGCTTTCGCGACATCGAGATCGGCGTCAAGGGTCCGGGAGACTTCGTTTCCGACGCCGATAGGGATTCCGAGACGCTGATCCGAAAGCGTCTGCTCGGCCAATATCCCTGGGGACTGACCGGCGAGGAATTTGCGCCTGTGGAAGGAGCCGATCAGGATCATCGCTGGCTGGTCGATCCAATCGACGGCACCACCAATTTCCTCTTCGGCCAACATTACACGATCACCATCGCGCTTAGGCGCGGCAACGAGACCATATGCGGACTGGTCTACAATCCCGTCTCCGGCGAGATGTTTACGACGATCAAGGGGGAAGGCGCCTATCTCAACGGCGAGCGCCTGCAGGTCAATGCCAGCACCGATGTTGCCTTGATGTGCGTCGGCACCGGCCTGCCGACGCCCAATCTCCAGCTTTATCCAGGCGCCTATCAGCGCCTCGACGCAATCCGCGCCCCCATCGGCGCGGTCCGTGTGGTCGGTAGCGCCGCCAATTCATGCGCTTACGTGGCCTGCGGCCGGCTGACCGGTTATTATGAGGAAACCGGTTTCGTCGACACCGCAGCCGGCATCCTGCTGGTGCAGGAGGCGGGCGGAATCGTGACCGACTGGTGGGGTCGCGGTCCGGAATTCTACGAAAAGACGGGCACGCTGATCGTCGCCAATCCCGCGACCCATGCTTACCTGATGGAGCACCTGCGAGGCGTCCCGTTCAAGAACCCGGCATAAAGGCTTCTTCTTCGAAGCACTGATACCGCAGCAACCGCCTCAGGCCGACTGCACCAGATGGCCGGGCGATACCGTCCTGTAGGTTCGCGCGGGTGTTTCATATCCCATTGCCCGTATCGGGCTCTTCAGCTCATCATTGGATATGCCGCGCCTTATTCCCCGTCTTGACGGATCGGGCACTGGCACTGCCGCCATCAGCTTTTTTGTGTAGGGATGCTGCGGATTGTCGAAAATAGCCGCCCGCGGGCCGATTTCGACAATCTCGCCCAAATACATCACCGCGACACGATGGCTGACACGCTCCACCACCGCCATGTCATGGCTGATGAAAAGAAAGGCGAGGTTGAGGCTCTGTTGCAGGTCTAGCAGCAGGTTGCACACCTGCGCCTTGATCGAGACATCGAGCGCCGACACACTTTCGTCGGCGACGATAACCTTCGGATCGAGGGCAAGCGCACGGGCAATGGCGATACGCTGGCGCTGGCCGCCCGAAAATTCATGGGGGTAGCGATTGGCCATGTCGGCTGAAAGCCCGACCTTTTCGAGAAGATCGGCGGTCTTTTCCTTCGCCTGTTTCGTGGTGCCCAATTTATGCTTGATGAAGGGTTCGGAAATTGCCGTACCCACCGTCATGCGCGGATTGAGCGAGGAGAACGGGTCCTGAAAGATCATCTGCACGGATTTGCGCATGTTGCGGAGCCCGACCGTATCGAGACGCATCACATCATAACCATCGAGTGACACATCGCCGGACGACGGCTCAACAAGCCGCATGATCGAGCGGCCGGTGGTGGATTTGCCGCAGCCGGATTCGCCCACAAGCGACAGCGTTTCACCCTGAAAGAGATCGAAGGAGACGTTTTCAACGGCGTGAACCGCACCCGTCTGGCGCGCCAGCAGGCCGGACCGGATGGGAAAACGTGTCACAAGATTCTTCACCGACAGGACCGGCGTCTGACCGCTCGCAACGGTCTCGGCCACCTCCTCCGGCTCAGTCGAAAGACCGGTCTTCATGTCGAGCACGGGAAAACGCGTCGGCCAGTGCCGGTCACGCATCGAGCCGAGCTTCGGCACCGCCGAAAGCAGCGCCCGTGTATAGGGATGCTTGCCGCGTTTGAATATCTCCTCGGTCGGCCCGGTCTCGACCTCGTCGCCGCGATACATCACGATTGTCCGGTCGGCGATTTCGGCCACGACGCCCATGTCATGCGTGATGAAGAGCACCGACATGCCCTCCTCTTCCTGCAGCAGTTTGATGAGGTCGAGGATCTGGCCCTGAATGGTCACGTCGAGCGCCGTCGTCGGCTCGTCGGCGATCAGCAGCTTCGGTTTGGAGGCGAGCGCCATGGCGATCATCACGCGCTGGCGCATGCCGCCTGAAAACTGGTGCGGATACTCGTCGAAACGGCCCGCCGCGTTGGGAATTCGGACCTTTTCCAGAAGCCGCACCGTCTCGGCCCGCGCCTCGTGTTTCGAAAGCCCCTTATGGCGAATGAGAACTTCCGAAATCTGGCGGCCGATGGTGAAGATCGGATTGAGCGACGTCATCGGCTCCTGAAAGATCATCGAGATATCGTTGCCGCGTACACCGCGCATTTCCTTTTCGGAAAGCGAAAGCAGATCGCGGCCGTTAAGCAGCACCTCGCCTTCTATCCGGCTGGAGGCCGGCGCAAGCAGACGCATCAGCGACAGCGACGTCACGGATTTGCCGGAACCGGATTCCCCGACAATGGCGACGGTTTCACCGGGCGCGACATGAAAGGAGACATCACGCACGACACTCTTCCAAGCGCCATCGACGAGGAAGGAGGTGGTGAGGTTGCGGACGGAGAGGACTGGATTTGTTTCCATGGTCTCACCGCCCCACCGCATAGGCCTGCATCAACCGCGGTGTTGCGGCGGCGCGCAGCAGGCCGTCCGCATCGCGGCGCGCGGCGGTGAGCCGCCCGACCGACCAGGCATCGGCAACGGTAACCCGGTGGCCACGACGGCGAAGCTCGGCAAGCGTCGCCTCACCCACCGTGCCCTCCACCATGATTTCACCCGGTGAACTGGTGCGCGGATAAAACGAACCCGGAAAATGCGAGGTATGGAACAAGGGCATATCGATCGACGCCTGCAGGTTCTTGCCGTGGTGGGCATAACGCAGGAAGAAGGGCAGCTGCCACTGGTCCTGCTGGTCGCCGCCCGGCGTACCGAAGACCATGGAAGGCCGGCCCTGATGCAGCGCAAGCGAGGGCGTCAATGTGGTGCGCGGGCGTTTACCCGGCGCAAGCGAGGTCGGCAGGCCTTCCTTCAGCCAGAACATCTGGGCGCGGGAATTGAGCGCGAAACCGAGGCCCGGCACGATGGGAGACGACTGCAGCCAGCCGCCCGACGGGGTGGTGGACACCATGTTGCCCCAGCGGTCGATGACATCGATATGCACGGTGTCACCGCGCTTTTCGGTCAGATGCGACATGGTCGGCTCGTAGACGGTGCCCTTGCCGCTCATTTCCGCCAGCATCGCCATTGTCGCGTCCACCTGCTTTTCGTAACCCGGCACGATGCCTGGGCGCAGCTTCAGCGAGGCCTCGCTGCCAATCAGCGCGCGACGTCCGGCATTATAGCCTTCCGACAGGAGATATTCCGTCGGAATCTGCCCGAATTCCGGATCGCCGTAATAGACCTCGCGGTCAGCAAAGGCGAGCTTCATGGCTTCGACGATGGTGTGGATGAAATCGGGACCGGACGGGTCCATGGCCGCAATGTCGAAGCCCTTCAGCAGCGCAAGCGATTGCAGCAGGACCGGACCCTGCCCCCAGGCTGGCGTCTTGGCAATCGTCCAGTCGTGGTAATCGAGCGTCTGCGGCGCTTCAACGGTAGCGCTCCACCCGGCCATATCCTCCGCCGTCAGCACACCCTTGTGCCTTGTGCCGCTGGCATCCATCACCTCTGAAGTGCTGACGTAACTGTCGATGGCTTCCGCAACGAAACCCCGGTAGAAGGCATCGCGCGCCGCCTCGATCTGGTTTTCGCGGCCAGAACGCGCTTCAGCTTCAGTGATGATCCGCTGATAGGTCGCCGCCAGAACAGGATTACGAAAATTGGCGTGGGGCTCCGGTGCGGCCCCGCCCGGCAGCCATGTTTCGTAGGATGTCGGCCATTCCTTTTTGAAGAAATCGGCGAGCCCCTTGATGGTGGCAGAGACACGCGGCAGCGTTGGATGCCCATGTTCGGCATAATAGATGGCCGGTTCCAGCACGTCGCGCACGCTCATCGTGCCATAGTCGCGCAGCATCAGCATCCAGCCATCGAAGGCGCCGGGGATGACGGTGGCAAGCAGCCCGTCGCCCGGGACGAGTTTCAGACCTTCCGAGGTATAATGTTCAATCGTCGCACCGCTCGGAGCCGGGCCCTGGGCACAGATGACCTCCACCTTGTCCTTCTGCTTCGAATAAAACACAGCGGGCATATCACCGCCCGGACCGCACAGATGCGGCTCGACGATCTGCAGCACGAAGCCGGTGGCGACGGCGGCGTCGAAAGCATTGCCGCCCTTCTCAAGGATCGCCATGCCAACTGCCGAGGCGATCCAGTGGGTTGAGGTGACAACGCCGAAGGTGCCGAGGATTTCAGGGCGTGTGGTGAAATCAGTCATTCCGATATTCCTTGTAAAAAATCATGCTTCGCGCGGATCGAGCGCATCGCGCAGACCATCGCCCAGAAGATTGAAACCGATGACGACGAGGAAGATGGCGATGCCGGGCCACATCGTCATCCATGGCGCCTGGCTCAAGAAGTTCTTGGCGATGTTGAGCATCGAACCCCAGGAAGGCGCCGGCGCCTGCTGGCCAAGCCCTAGGAAGGAAAGGCTCGCCTCCGCGATGATGGCGGTCGCCACCGTCAGCGTCGCCTGCACGATGATGGGGGCAAAGACATTCGGCAGGATGTAGCGGGTCATGATGTCGATGTGATTGAGGCCGATAGACCTTGCACCCTCGACATAATCCTCCATCTTGACGGCCAGCACCTGCCCGCGCGTCAGCCGCACGAAGATCGGCATGGCGGAAAGGCCGATGGCGATCATCGCATTGGTAAGGCTCGGGCCGAGGAAGGCGGCAAGCGCAATCGCCATGATCAGGAACGGCATCGCCAGCAGCGCTTCGGTAATCCGGGAGATCACCATATCCACCCAGCCACCGAAATAGCCGGAGATCAACCCGAAGGGGACGCCGATCATCACGGCGATCATGACGGAGACGACGCCGGCCATCAGCGACGCGCGAGCGCCATAAATCATGCGCGAGAGAATATCGCGGCCGAGATCATCCGTGCCGAGCCAGTGGGCAGCCGACGGCGCCTTGCGGATGGCCGACCAGCTGGTCGCGACGGGGTCGGCAATCGGCAATATCGGCGCGGCAATCGCCAGCACGGCGAAAAACACGACGATGATCAAGCCGGCGAGCGCCGACTTGTTGCGCTTCATCTTTTTCCAGGCGCGGCTTTCCTGCCGTGTCGCCGGTATCGAAAGGCTTTGATCCAGAACGGTCATGATATGAGGGCCTTAGATTGTCGCCCTGAGGCGGGGGTTGAGCAGGACATAGGCAATGTCGGCCAGGAGGTTCATGAGGATGAAGCCGACGGCGGTGCAGAGCACGATGCCCTGCACGACGGCATAGTCACGCGTGAAGACCGCATCGACCGTCATCTTGCCGAAACCGGGAATGGTGAAAATCTGCTCCGTCAGAACCGCACCGGCCAGCAGTTCGCCGAAGAGCAGCGCCAAGAGCGTGATAACGGGCAGAAGCGCGTTGCGGAAACTGTGAGACAGGATGATTTCGCGCGGGGAAAGCCCCTTGGCGCGGGCGGTGCGGATGTAATCGGAGCTCAACACCGCCACCATCGCCGAACGTGTATGGCGCATCAGCGTCGCCGCCAGTGCATTGCCCAGCACGAAGGCGGGCATGATCATGGTTTCGATAGAGCGGACAGGGTCTACGAAGATCGATTCATAACCCGATGCCGGTAGCCAGCCGAGTTTCACCGATACCAGCAGAATGAGCATGATGCCGAGCCAGAAATTCGGGATGGACAGGCCGGAAAGCGCCACGATATTGGCCGTGTAGTCAATCCACGTATTCTTCTTGACGGCGGCCAGAATGCCGATGGGAATGCCGATGATCATCGCAAAGAACATCGCCATGACAGCCAGCTGAATGGTCACCGGCAGCTTCTGGCCAATCAGTTCCAGAACCGGCTGGTTCGTGCGTAGCGAAATGCCGAAATCGCCGGTTACCACGCCGCCCAGCCAGTTGACGTATTGGAGTGGAACCGGGTCGTTAAGACGGTATTTCTCTCGCAGGAATTCGATCGTGGCGGGGTCGCGCTCCTCGCCAGCCATCGCCAGGATGGGATCGCCTGGTAGAAGTTTCTGCAGGGAGAAAACGAAGATGGAAATGATCAGAAGCGTCGGGATCGCGACCAGCAGTCGCTTGCCGATATAAACAGGCATGGCATTGCCCCCGTTTTGGTCCGGTCTTGGCGGCCGCACGGCAAGCCGTGCGGCCTATGCGAAGGGATCAGTCCTTGGAAACGCCGAGAAGGCGGATCATGCCGTCAGGCGAAGGCGCCCAGTCCTTGACCTTTTTGGAGATGGCATAGGCATAAGGCTGGTGGCCGAGATAGATGATCGGCATGTCATCGTTGAGGATGACGCTTGCAGCATCGTATTTTTCCTTGCGCACCGCGTCGTCGGTCGAAGCGCGGGCATCGTTCAGCAGCTTGTCCACTTCAGGATTGCAATATTTCACATCGTTGATGCCGCCCTTGCAGGTGACGAACTGGTGCAGGTTGCCATCGGGATCGATACGTCCCGACCAGTCGGAGCGGCTGAGCTGATAATTGCCGGCGGTCTGTTCGGAAAGAAGCGTCGCGAATTCCGTGGCCTTCAGGGTGACATTGAAGCCGGCCTCCGCCACCATGGACTGGATGACCTGCATCATCTGCGTCTGCGTTGTGTTGTTGGCGTGCTGAAGCTCGACGTCCAGCGTCTCATAACCCGCCTCCTTCATCAACTGCTTGGCCTTGTCGATATCACGCGGCGGAACCGGCAGGTTCTGGTTGAACCAGGGGCTTGTGGGCGGATATGCCTGATTGCCGGCCTTGGAGGTGCCTTCAAAAACAATCTGGCCGATCGCTTCGCGATCGATCGCGTGGGAAAAGGCCTGACGCAGGCGCTTGTCCTTGCCGAGCGGATTGTCAGCACGTGCCCCATTGTTGATGTTGACATACATGGCCATGTAGCCCGGTCCGATGACATCGGCATAGTTCAATTTGGGGTCACTCTTGACGGATTCCGCATCGGAAGCCGAAATGCGCTCGGCGATATCGAGATCGCCGGCACGAAGATTCGCAAGCTTCACCGTGGTGTCGGGGATCGGCAGGTAGACGACCTTGTCAACGAGGATTTTGTCTTTGTCCCAATAGTCAGCAAATTTTTCGAGTACGATGCGATCCTGCTGGATGCGCTCGACAAATTTGAACGGTCCGGCGCAGACTGGCTTGGAACCGAAATTCGCGCCCAGTTCCTTCGCCGCTTTCGGTGCGACGATCATGCCGGCGCGGTCGGAAAGCTGTGCCAGCAGGGTAACGTCGGGCGTCTTCAAGGTGAATTTGACTTCCAGCGGTGCCGTCGCCTCGACCTTCTCGACGGAGGACAGCTCGCTCTTGCGGCGGGATTCCGGCAGCGTCATGTTGCGCTCGATGGTGGCGACGACAGCCGCCGCATCAAGCGTTTCACCGTCGTGAAACTTGACGCCATCACGGATTTTCATGGTCAGAACCTTGCCGCCTTCGGACCAGGCCCATTCGGTGGCAAGCTGCGGCACGATCTTCATGTCCTGCGAGATATCAACCAGCTTGTCGCACATGGCGGTGTAAACGATGCGGCCGACAAAGGTGCGCGATTGCGCGGGGTCGAGCACATCGGCATCGTCATTGAGGCCGATGCGCAATTCGGACGATAGCGCTGGCGAGGCCAGAAATACGCTTGCCAACAGCGCCGCAGTCAATGTCTGGATTTTCTTCATGTTCGTTCCTCTGGTCAGGTTATTTTGACTTTTTGTCATTGGCCGCCCCGTGAGGGGCGGCAGTTTTCATCCGTGGCCTCAAGAGGCCTCAGTCATAGAACTAACAGCTTCGGCCGCATCGCCCTTCCCGACGCCTTCCTCCAGAAAACCGAGAGACGTGGCGCGGATCAGCCTTTCCTGATGCATGAGAAGATGCTGACGCATGGCTTCACCGGCTCTGGCGGGATCACGGTCGGCGATGGCGTCGACAATGGCCATATGCTGTTCGAAAGACGCCCTGCCGTTTGCGCCGCTGCGCCGGGCAAGCTCCCGTATCGACTGCCAGGCATCATCCTGACGCACGCGGTTGATGACATCGAAGATGGACAGGAAAAGTTTGTTGCCAGCGCTCTGGGCAATCTGGCGATGAAGCGAGCCATCCCATAATTCCTTGGCGTCGGCATCCGTGCTCTGACCGGTCTTTTCGACAAGGGCGCGCATACGCTCCACCTCGTCCGGCTTGGCGCGCATGGCCGCGAGCTGCGCCAGCTGCGGCTCGATGCGTAGGCGCACTTCCATGATTTCCATGAAATCCGTCCCGGCGACCAGTTCCGTGACCTGGGCGGACCAATCATCCGGTTTTTCACCCACAAAGGTTCCGGCCCCCTGCCGCCGCCATATGAGGCCTTCGGCTTCCAGAACCTCAAGGGCGCGACGAACCGCACGACGGCCGACATTGAAGGTTTCCGCGAAGGCCCGCTCCGTGGGCAGGCGACGGTCTTTCGCAAGATCCTGCGTCTGAACGTACTCCCGCAACTTCGCAAGCGCGTAGTTGGAGTTGTCGTTGGGGCTCACCGTCACGTCGCACCATTTACCGAACCAATCTTACATTGGTTCATTTGGTGAGAAATTTTCGCCGTCGTCAAGCTTATTTTTAAGCGGCAATAACTGACGCTCAAAATATGGGCATGTGGCGTTTTTAAAGGTGAACGGTGGGAGATTGGGCGCTATAGACGCACCCACCCCTCCTGAAGATCGATGGAGAGCCTGATGCGCCCCGACAGGCGCTCGCCGGGGCCAACCGTCATCAGACCCTGCCCTTCTCGCTGCGCCTGGGGCAGGCCAAGCGCTCCGGCGGCCATGGAAACGGGTTCAAGACAGAGATAACGTTCCATGCGGTGTACGGCGAGATGGCCGAAAACCGCATCGGCTTCGAGCCGTAGTGAAAACCTGTCGAAGTCGACCTGCGCGCTTGACCAATCGGTGAAATGCAATGTGTATCCCGTTGCAGCGGGAATGGCGGGTTTCGGGCGAGGTGCCGGCGGCTGGCCGGTTGGCACGTTCTGCGCGTCCAGCGGATATTGCAGTTTGGCGTCCGTCCGCGCATCGCAACCGAGCCCGGCCGCCAGATAGGGATGCCAGCCCAGCGACACCGGCGCAGGCACATTAGCGCGATTTGTTATCGACAATTCCACGGTCATGCTGTCGTCTTCCAGCAGGAAAGACTGCTCGGCGCGGAAGGAAAACGGCCACTCTCCGTCAGCCTCGTAGTCCAGTGCCAATGCGACCCGATCCGAAGACAGGTCCGAAATCTCCCACGGCCGGCGGTGAGCCGGGCCATGCATGGCGTCAGGCGCAAGCGCCGGATGCGGCAGCAGGTCATGCCGGATACCCGTATGGACGAAGGACCCGCGATAGAGCCGGTTGTGATAGGGAAACAGCGGGTATGCGCCGGCCCTCGGCCAGTTGAACGGATCGAAATCCTGCTCCGTTGTCGGCACCAGAATATCGCCGTAGTCCCCGTGCCACAGATGGGTCATCCTGCCACCCCAGGCCGGGCGCAGGCGGGCAGAGAGCCGCCCGCAGGCAATCGTAACCGTTTCAGGCGAAGGCATAGGAGCCGTCAGGCCGTTTCGGCACCCGTCTTTGCCAATGAACATAGCCATCTTCCTGCATGGCTTTTTCATCCATCTCGACACCCCAGCCTGGGCGGTCGGGCCTCAGCTCCAGATATCCGTCCTTCGGCAGATAGGGGTCGACGACATAGCGGGTTTCGTCCTCGCGTTTTTCGAGATCGGTGCCGCCATAGACGTAGCATTGCCCTTTCGGCAGCCGGTATTCGAGAATCCGGAAATTCTGCTGGGCAGCGGAAAAATGCACGTTGACGGCGGTGGCGAGCGGTCCCATCGGGTTATGCGGCGCGATGCTGACGAAATGGGCTTCCGCGAGCGTGGCGATGCGGCGCATCTCCGAAATGCCGCCGACGACGCAGATATCGGGCTGGATGATATCCGCACCCTTTACCTGAAGAAGACGCAGGAACTCATTGCGATTATACAGGCTTTCACCCGTTGCCAGCGTGCAGTTCAGCCCCTGTTTCAGGTCTCCCCACATCTCGATGTTTTCCGGGCGCAAAGGCTCTTCGAAGAACAGCGGATCGTAAGGGGCAAGCGCATTGCCAAGCTGGCGGGCGGCCGCTGGCTCGAAAATCTTGGCATGGGCGTCAAAGGCGATGTCGTAGTCGGGCCGCACCGTTTCGCGAAGCGAACGGAAATACTCGGCGGAACTGCGCACCACCTCGCCCCAGCGATGGGCGTGGATATCGAGGCGCCACGGGCTGAGCTTGAAGGCCGTGAAGCCCCAATCCTCGTTGAGACGGTCGAATTCCTCCTTTGCCGCCGGCGCATCCGGAGCGGTGTAGACACCGGCATAGACCTTGATACGGTCGCGCACTTCGCCGCCCAGCAGCTTGTAGACCGGCACGCCCGCCGCCTTGGCCGCGAGGTCCCAGAGGCAATGATCGAGCGCCGAGATCGCCGACAGACCGAGCGCTCCAGGCGGAAAGCGGTTCTGCTGGAGCAGGAGATTATAGAGATACTCCACCCGTGTCGGATCCTGACCGGCGAGGAATCCGTAGAGGTAATCCAGTACCGGCGGCAGGGCGAGATCGGGGCCGTGATTGTAACATTCACCCCAGCCGGTCAAACCGTCATCGGTATCGAGAGCGACGATGACACGGGGGCGGTCCTTGTCGCGGGTGACGAATACCCGCATGCGATCGATTTTCATGCTTCAGTCTTCCTCATGAATTGCAGCGTGCGAGGCCCGGCATCATCGCGCGACGGCCCCGTTCTTGACTTCGGATGGTTCGACGTAGCGGAATCTGCGGGTACGGTCCCGGTCGCGTGGGTCCGGGCGCGGAATGGCGGAAAGAAGCGCCTGCGTATAGGGATGATCCGGCGCGTTGCAGACCTTTTCGGCGTCTCCCACTTCCACCAGCTTGCCGCGATACATCACGCCTACGCGGTCGCACATATAGCGGATGACGCCGATATCATGACTGATGAAGATATAGGCGAGCCCCAGCTCGTCCTGCAGCCGCATCAAAAGATCCAGCACCTGGAACCGCACCGAAACATCGAGCGCCGAAGTCGCCTCATCCGCCACGATGATACGCGGCTTCAGGGTTATGGCGCGGGCGATGCCGATGCGCTGGCGCTGGCCGCCGGAAAAGGCGTGCGGGTAACGCTCACGTCCGGCCGGATCGAGACCCACCTGCTCCATCAGGGCGCAGACACGCTCATCCAACTCCCTGCCCCTGGCAATGCCGTTGACCAGCAACGGCTCGCCGATGACCTGTGCCACGGTCATGCGCGGATTGAGCGAGCCGAACGGGTCCTGGAAAACCATGCGCAGCTCACGCCGTGCGGCTTTCAGCTCGGGACCTTCTATCCTGGCCAGATCGACCACGCTGCCATCTGCCCGGCGATAGAGCATCGCGCCGCCGGTCGGATCGTAAAGGCGCATGATGGAGCGGCCCATCGTGGTCTTGCCGGAACCGCTTTCGCCGACGATGCCGAGCGTCTCGCCCGGCAATAGCTTGATCGACACGCCATCCAGCGCCTTCATCTCGCCGAAATGCATGGAAAGGTCATTCACTTCGAGCACCGGCGCGGCCGTGAGATCGAGCGGAGGTCGCGCGAGCCGGATTTCAGCCTTCTGCTCCAGCTTCAGCACGGAGCCGATCAACATGCGGGTATAGGGGTCCTGCGGATTGTGGAATATCTCATCCACGGTTCCATATTCCTTGGCGACCCCATGGTGCATGACCAGCACGTCGTCGGCAATCTGCGCCACCACACCCATATCGTGGGTGATGAACAGCACCGCCATGCCATGCGCCTTTTGCAGCCGCGATATCAGGTCGAGGATTTCGGCCTGTGTCGTCACATCGAGCGCCGTCGTCGGTTCGTCGGCGATCAGAAGCTGCGGTTTGCAGGCCAGCGCCATGGCGATCATCGCACGCTGGCGCATGCCGCCCGAATATTGGAAGGCGTAGCGATCCAGCGCCTTTTCGGGGTTGGGGATTTCCACCTGCCGCAACAGTTCGATGGCCTCGGCGCGCGCCTCAGCCTTGCTCATCTTGAGGTGCAGCCGCAGGACCTCGGTGATCTGGTCACCAACGGTATGCACGGGTGAAAGCGACGACATCGGCTCCTGAAAGATCATCGCGATATCAGCGCCGCGCACCGAGCGGATGGCACGGCTGCGCGGATCGAGCTTTGCCAGATCCAGAGAGGTGCCGTCGGCGCGGTTGAGGATGATCGACCCGGACGCAATGCGACCGGGACTGTCGATGATCTGCAGGATGGAGCGGGCGGTGACGGATTTGCCGGATCCGCTTTCGCCAACGACGCAGAGCGTCTTGCCGGGATCGATTGAGAAAGACAGATCGTTGACGGCCCGGAAAACGCCGTTTCTGACCGGAAATTCAGTGACCAGATTTCGGACTTCAAGCAGCGGTTTGGCTGGCTTCATGGAAAGAATGTCGCTCATCCGGGGCCTCACTTGTTATAGGGGTCGGCTGCGTCGCGCAGGCCGTCGCCGAGCAGATTGAGAGCCATGACGGCAATAACGACAGCCACACCGGGCAGGAACAGCCAGGGTGCGGTTGCAATCGAGCGGATATTCTGCGCCTCGCGAAGCAAAACGCCCCAGGAAATCGTCGGCGGCTGCAGACCGAGACCGAGGAAGGACAGCGATGTTTCCGCAAGGATCATCGCCGGAACCGCAAGCGTGACCGAAGCGATGATATGGCTCGAAAAGCTCGGCAGCATATGGCGGAAGATGATGCGCCCTTCCGGCACGCCATCCAACCGGGCCGCGGCCACGAACTCTTCGGTCCTGAGCGACAGGAACCGGCCGCGCACGACACGGGCGAGCTGCGCCCAACCGGTCAGGGACAGGATGATGGTGATCATCATATATTGCAGCGTGGCAGGCCAGCCCTGCGGCAGGGCGGCGGCCAGCGCCAGCCAGATGGGAATGGTGGGGAGCGACAGCACGAAGTCGATTACGCGCTGCATGACGAAATCGATGCGGCCGCCGTAATAACCGGATATGCCACCGAGAACGACGCCGAGCAGCAGCGAGAAGAACACGCCGACAAGACCGATCGACAGGGAGATCTGCGCGCCCTGCACAACGCGACTGAAGACATCGCGGCCGAGACGATCCGCGCCGAAGAGGAAGAGCGGCCGCGTTTTATCGGTGGACGCCAGCAGATGGAGGTCCGTGGTGAACAGGCCGAACACGGAATACTCGTAACCGCGACCGAAAAGCTGAACCGGAATTTTCTTCGCCGTATCCTCGACGAAGACCGCCGCAAGCGTCTCCGGATTGCGGGTCAGCTTCAGCGGATAATAGTGCAGCCCGAGCGAGAAACCCTCGGTCGTATCGATGAAGTGGACGCGCTGCGGCGGATGGAAGGTGGCGCGGGCATTCTGCAGCACCGGATCGTTGATGGCGAAGAAGCCAGGCACCAGCGCGACGATATACATGGCGATGGTGATGAACAGGGCGGCCATGGCCAGCTTGTGGCGTTTGAACGCCCACCAGATGAGCTGCCACTGCGAAGCGACGGCGGCGCGGTCCTGCCGGGCATTGGTGGTCATGGTGATATCGCTCATGGCGCCCTCCTATTCGAGCCGGATGCGCGGATCGACCAGCGCAAGCAGGATGTCGCTGATCAGCGAACCGATCAGCGTCAGCGCGCAGATCAGCAGCACGAAAGCGCCGGCGAGATACATGTCCTGCGCCATCAGCGACTGCAAAAGCAGCGGCGCGGCCGTCGGCAGATTGAGCACGATGGCGACGACCACCGAGCCCGAAATGAGATTGGGCAGCAGCCATGCGATGGTGGAGATGAACGGATTGAGCGCAATTCTGAGCGGATATTTCGTCAGCAGCTTGAACTCGGACAATCCCTTCGCCCGCGCCGTGGTTACATAGGGCTTGGGCAATTCATCCAGCATATTGGCGCGCATGACGCGGATGAGGCTTGCGGTGGAAGACACGGCAAGGATGGCGACCGGCAGCCAGATATGAGCCATCAGGTCCATCATCTTGGCGATGCTCCACGAGGCGGTCTCATATTCCGCGGAAAACAGCCCGCCGACATCGGCCCCGAACTCTACCGCCGCGACATACATCAGCACCAGCGCCAGCAGGAACGAGGGTATGGAAAGGCCGAAAAAAGAAAAGGCAGTGAAGAGATAGTCTCCTATCGAATATTTGCGCACGGCGGAGAAGACGCCGATGGGAAGCGCGATGGCCCAGGTTGCAAGAAGGCTTGCGATGGCCAGAACCAGCGTCAGCGCCATGCGCTCCCAGATGAGGCCTGAAACCGGCTGCTGCCATTCGAACGAAATGCCGAAATCGCCGCGGCTGACGATGCCCCATATCCATTTCAGATATTGCACGATCATCGGGTCATCGAGGCCGAAACGTTCGCGCAGCTGCGCCGCCGTATTGTGGTCGATGACCTCGTTGGAGGCGGCCAGTGTGGCGATATAGGTCGTCACATAGTCGCCGGGCGGCAGCTGGATCAGGACAAAGGCAAGGAAACTGACGGCAAACAGGGACGGTATCATCCACAGCAGGCGTTTTACGATGAAAAGCAGCATGTCGTTCTCGCAATCACATTGTGCCGCACGCACCGCCTTCCACTCAAGAGACGGGCTGTGGGTGGTCGAAACAACCTGAGAGGCGTCGCCGCGTTGCGGCAGCGACGCCCATGTGGCGTTATCAGCTTGTGAAGGTGAACTGTTGCGGCAGCGCCGGGCCGGGATTGGGCCAGGTCCAGCTGTCGGGTTCCGTTTCCGGCACGTTGCGCAGATTGTTGCGGATGATGCCGAAACCGCCCACCGCAAGGCAGAGGCCGATCGTTTCGAACTCTTCCGCCGCAATGTCGAAGATCTGCTTCATCTTCTCGCCGCGCTTGGCAAGGTCGGCCGTGGAGCGCGCCTCATCGAAAAGCTTGAAGCGCTTTTTCTGGCTTTCTGGCGGCTCCTCGCCCTTCTGGCCGTTGGATGTATACCAGAGCGCCCACGGAATGGCGTAACGCGACCCCTGAGGGTGGAAGGCGAAGAAATCGCGCGGGTCGAGCATCGGATCGAGACCGCCGGGACCGGGCCAGACGGCGGCATCATGGGCGTTGTCATCGCCGCGTGTATAATAGAGCGCGCGTTCGATGGTATTGACCTTGATGTCGACGCCGATCTGCGCCCATTGCGCCTTCACCAGCTCCAACGCATCGACCAGATCGGGATAGAGCGTCGGGATAACATCGATGGAGAAGAAGATCGGCTGACCATCGGGACGAAGCCGAATGCCGTTGCCGTTCTTCTTGTCGTAACCGGCCTTGTCGAGAAGCTCGTTCGCCTTGTCGGCGTCATATTCGGTGAATTGCCGCGCGAGCTTTTCATTGTACCAGGGATGTGTCGGGCGTGGCCCGGCCTGATACCCTTCGCTTTGGCCGAAATAAACGATGTCGATGATTTCCTGCCGGTTGAGCGCAATGGACAATGCCTGACGGAAAGACTTGTCTGCAAACATCTTGCGCATTGCCGGGTCTTTGTGGGTGATGTTCAGGTAAATCTGGCACTGCTGCGCGGCAGACGGCACCAAAGTCAGCAGGCGGTAGTCACCCTTTTTCATGTTCTGCGACAGGGTCGGCTTGTTGGCGAGAACGCTGATATGGCGCTCTTGAATGTCGATCTTGCCGGAAATGACGTTCAGCATCAGCGATTCGACATCCTGCGAAATGCCGAAATTGATTTCGTCGATATAGGGTAACTGGTTACCTTCGGTATCGACCTGCCAGAAGTATGGGTTGCGGGTCATGACCACCCGTGTCGCACCGCCGGAGTAAGGCTCCTTCACCACCCATGGATCAAGCGTCGGCTTGTCGACATTCGACCAGCGGGAGGGAATTTCGATATCCCCGCATTTGGCGCGGAACAGTTCGGTCCAGCTGGAGACGCCCGCCGCCTTCACATCAGCATCGAGCGCCATGTTGTATTTCGGCAGGAACTTGCTGCAATAGTGTTTGGGAAACAGCGTCGGATGCTGGCCGAGCGGCGTGGCGAGGTTTTCGAGATAAAGCGCATTCGGCGCGGCGAATTTGAACTTTACCGTGAAATCGTTGACTTTTTCGACATCGACCGCCTTGCCGGCCACGGAGAGCTGCGCCGGCGTGGCGCTGTAAAGCTCCTTGTTCTTGATGCAGTCCTCGATGGCGAACACCACGTCATCGGCGGTGAAGGGGTGGCCGTCCGACCATTTTGCGCCCTCCAGCAAATGGAAGGTGAATTGCGAGGCATCGTCGTTGACCTCCCATTTCACCGCAAGGTTCGGCAGAACCTCGGTGAAATCCATGTTCCAGCGAACAAGGCCCTGATTGCCGACCATGCGCAGGATGCCGTTATGGTCCGACGAACCGCGCAGGCCACGGCGCAATGTGCCGCCATAGGTACCGATTTTCTCGTGCGGCGTCACCACCATCGGATTTTTCGGCAAGCGTTCGGCCAAGGGCGGCAATTTGCCGTCCTTTACCAGCGCCTCCAGTTCCGGCGCCTGCTTGCCGGCAGCAGCCCGCGCCGAGGCTCCCATGACGGAAAGTGCGGCCACGCCGCCAACACCCGCCATAAAGGTTCGGCGCGTTACGCCCAGTGAAAATGCTTCGCCATCGCGCATCGACAATCCTCCCAAAAAATCACCGGCAGCGAGACGGCTTTCACCGAACCGCGACGGCCCTCCCGGCCAGCCAGCAAGCCGATCCTCCATCGGCAGGGGCAGACCATATGGGCGTTTTCAGATGATTACAAGTATTGACAGATTTTTACATCTTTTTTATCTGTAGGCCGGCTTTCAGGATCAGGCTTGAAGAAAAAATCGGCAGGACAGCCCCCTCGCGCATCAAAACTCCGGTATTTCTGTTGCGATTAAAATGCAGGAAACCCATTAACTTCAGCGATTTGCAACGAAAGGGCTGCTGATGGACAATCACACTGCATCTGCCGCCGCTCGAGGCGAAACTCGGCTGAGCGACATCATCTACGAAAAAATCGTCGGCATGATTTCGGACGGGCGGTTTCCTGTGAACGAGCGGCTGCCATCGGAACAGAATCTGGCGTCGCTGTTCGGTGCATCGCGGCCGGTCGTGCGGGAGGCGCTGGAGCGGCTTCGGAACGACGAGCTTATCGTTTCGCAAAAGGGATCCGGCTCCTATGTACGCCAGCAGCCGGATTCTTCCGTGTTGCAACAGGTGCCGGTCGGCTCGCTGGCCGACGTGCAGCGTTTTTTTGAGTTCAGGGCCGGATTGGAGGCTTCCGCGGCTGAGCTTGCGGCGCGCAACTGGCAGGCCGCTGACAGGGTGCGGATCGAGCAGGCGATTGCCGCGCTGGAACAATGTCTCGAGCGCAACGATCTCGGTGCTGAGGAAGATTTCGCCCTGCACGAAGCCATCGCGAAGGCGAGCCACAACCAGTTCCACATCACGGTGCGGATCTGGTTCAAGCCGCATTTCGCAATCGGCCAGTCGGTGACACGCAGCCTCAGCCTCAAGCGGACGCCGCAGCATGTGCGCGAAGTCCAGAACGAGCACACGGCAATCGTGGAAGCGATTTTTGCGCGACGGGAGCAGGCTGCGCATGACGCGATGAAAGACCACATATTGAAGGCGCGCGCCCGCATGTTTCAGGGCGTTGGCAGTTAGGCCGCATCCTGCACTGTCGAAAATAGAATCATAATGGGCGGATGAGAGAGAGGAACCAGTGAGCCAGCCGCATATCATAGAACCGAAGCTCCGTTCCTTGATCGATACCCCGTTGAAGGTCGGCGAATCGCCTGCCTGGGACGAGCGAACCGGCGATCTCTGGTTCGTCGATATTCTCGCGCCCGCCATTTTCCGCCTGCATCCCGGCGGAAAACTCGACAGATACGACATGCCCGCCCAGGTCGGCTGTCTCGGCCTTTGCGACAATGGCTTGATAGTGGCAGGCCTCAGGACCGGCGTGCATCTTCTTAATCCCGCGAGCGGCAAGCTCGATCTTCTGTGCGATCCGGACGGCGGGCGGCCCGACAGCCGCCTGAACGACGGAAAAGTCGGCCCGGACGGCCATTTCTGGGTGGGGACCCGCGATGAGGCCGCGATACAGACGGGCAATGCACGCCTCTATCGCGTTGCCCCGGATGGTGGCATCGAACGCATCATCGATGGCGACATGTTCACTTCGAACGGACTTGCCTGGAGCCCGGACGGCAGACGCATGTACCATTCCGACAGCAGCGGCCTCATGCTTCAGGCGTTCGATTTCGACGCTGCGACCGGCAGGATCGGCCCGGCCGAACGTCTGCACGATTTCGCGCCGGATGAAGGCAGGCCGGACGGTGCGGCGACCGATTGCGAAGGCTGTTACTGGAGCGCCGGCGTTCAGGCGGGACGTCTCAACCGCTTTTCACCGGACGGCGAATTGTTCGAGGTCTACAGGCTGCCGTTCAAGGGGCCGACCATGCCCTGTTTCGGCGGTCCCGACCTCAAGACGATCTACCTTACAAGTCTCGTCACCGAGACGGACGGAATAACCACAGCAGGTACGGTTGTTGCATTCGATGCCCCGGTCGCCGGCACGCCCGTTCACAAATTCTCCATCTGAAGATGACTTTTGATCTTAAGGAACACAGTTGATGACGACATTCGATTTTCGCCAGGCCCTGAAGGGCATCTCCGGCGTTCCGGTAACGGCTTACGATGCAAGCGGCGAAGTGGAGACCGGTGTTACTGCCGAGGTTTACGCACGCGTTGCAACGGCTGGAATCCATAATATCGTCGCGGCAGGCAATACCGGCGAATTCTACGCCTTGACGCCTGCAGAAATTCTGAAGGTCTATGAGGCCGCGATAGAAGGTGTCGGCGGGAAAGCCCCGGTCACGGCGGCTATTGGACGCTCTCAGCGCGAAGCGCTCTCCTTGGCGCGTCAGGCAAAAGAAATGGGCGCATCCGCCGTCATGTCGCATCAGCCAGTCGATCCTTTCGCGGCCCCGCAATCGCAAATCGACTACTTTACCGGCCTCGCTGAAGGCAGCGAACTGCCGCTGGTCGCTTATGTCCGGGCGGACGGCTTTTCGGTCGATGACATGGTACGGCTTGCGAGCCACCCGAATGTCGCCGGCATCAAGTTCGCGACGACCGACATCATGCTTCTGTCCCGCGCGATTGCCGCTTCCGATCCGGACGGCGCTCTATATGTCTGCGGACTGGCTGAAAGCTGGGCGGCTGCCTTCGCGGCGGTTGGTGCGCGCGGCTTCACCTCCGGCCTCGTTAACGTGGCGCCGCAATTTTCGCTGCAGGTTCATGAGGCACTGACCTCAGGCGATTTTACGGCTGCACGGAAGATTGTTAAAAAGATCGAATTGTTCGAGCGGCTGCGCACACAATATCGCAACGGCGCCAATGTGACCGTTGTGAAGGAAGCCATGGACATACTCGGGTTCAAAGTTGGCCCGGTGCGCGCACCGGGACTGGCGCGTCTGGATAAAGAGGACCGTGCGACCCTTGAGGGACTGCTTGCCAGCTGGTCTTGATGGCGCCGCACCGTCCAGCTGCGAATTACGCAAATAACGGGGCGCGGTTCATCTGACGTGATCCGAACCGCGCCGCCTCGCCTTGCTCGATCATGTGCCGGCCAAGAGCCGGCACATGAGTTTTTGGCGGAACGCCTAGCCGAATAGCGCCAGACTGCTTTTTACCGTGACCCACACGCCCCAGAGAAGCGGAATACCAACCGCAGCCCAGGCAAGAGCGGCCTTGGCGTCCAGTCCACCGCGACCGATCCCGAAGGAGCCTGTCGGCCCGGCATTCGCGGCCGCGGTCTTCGCCTGAAGCGCCGCCACCTCCGAATCCGACATGAACCACTTGTCCGAGAGCGGCCGCACGAAGGCGTTGGCCACGAGGCCGATCGCCAGCATGCCTGCCAGAATATACATGGTGCTTGTGTAGAGTGCGGGTCCGGGTGCCACGCCCGCCGCGATCTGCGCCTCGCGGATGTAATTGACGACCACGGGACCGGCGATGCCGGCAGTCGCCCATGCCGTCAGGAGACGGCCGTGGATTGCGCCGACGAACTGCGTGCCGAAGATGTCCGCAAGATAGGCCGGGATGGTGGCGAAACCGCCGCCATACATGGACAGGATGATACCGAAGGCGAGAACGAAAAGCGCCTTGTTGCCCATCATCGCGAGCGTCGGCGCCAGCGCGTAAAGAATGATGCCGAGAATGAAGAAGCAGAAATAAGTGTTCTTGCGGCCGATCTTGTCTGACATGGAGGCCCAGAAAAAGCGGCCGCCAATGTTAAAGAGCGAAAGAAGGCCGGTGAAGCCGGCAGCAATCGCCGCAATCTGCGCCTTCTGGCCGGCATCGAGATCAGCAAAACCGACACCGGGAAGGCCGATCAGAGAACCCGCAAAAATTTCCTGCAGCATCGGAGAGGCCATGCCGATGACACCGATGCCGGCCGAAACATTCAGGCAGAGCACCGCCCAGATCAGCCAGAACTGTTTCGTCTTATGCGCGTCGCGCAGATGGACGTGTCGCGTGGTGATCATCGCGCTTTTGGCCGCCGGTGCCGTCCATCCTTCCGGGCGCCAGCCTGCAGGCGGAATGCGATATCCGAAGGCGCCGGCCATCATGAAGACGAAGTATATCAACGCCATTACGACGAAGGTCTGCCAGACGCCGACAGAGGTTTCAGTCTTGAAGGTATTCATCAGCAGGTTAGCGAGTGGCGCGCCGATCATCGCGCCACCGCCGAAACCCATGATGGCCATGCCCGTGGCCATGCCTCGACGATCCGGGAACCATTTGATCAGGGTGGACACCGGCGAGATGTAGCCAAGGCCAAGCCCGACGCCACCGATGACACCCGCTCCCAGCCACATCAGCCAGAGTTGATGGGTCATGACGCCAACGGCCGCCACCAGAATGCCGCCGCACCAGCAGCAAGCGGAAACGAAGCCCGCCTTGCGCGGTCCCACCCGTTCCAGCCAGCCGCCCCAGATAGCCGCCGAGCAGCCGAGAAGCACGAAGAAAAGCGTATAGATCCATCCAAGATCAGCCACACGCCAGTTGCATTCGGTGGTAAACAGTGCGGCGACCAGCGTGAGGCTGGAGCAGCTCGGATCCGTCGCTGGCAACGCTTTCGACAGCGGCAGCCAAAATACGCTAAAGCCATAGGCCATGCCTATGCACAAATGAATGGCAAGCGCTGCCGGCGGCACCAGCCAGCGATTGAAACCCGGTCTTGCGATTATTCGTTCGCGGTCCAAAAACCCGGCTTGCGCCGCCTCTCCCGCCGTTGCGCCTGCTACTGCCATTGACACTACCTCCCTCGTGAATGTCTGGACATTTTTCATTCGCCCCGCCAGGCGAATAGCGATGCCGCCGAACGTCCTCCCATGCGGCGGCAAGCTTCATTCATTTCCGCACGCGTCAGACGCGCGTTGTTTCGGGCACGCTCGGTTCCGAAAGGGATTCTCCCGCAATCGGTCCCTTGCCGCCCGGTGCGCCCTTTGCGTCTTCGCCGAGCCCTACGGCATCGGCCGCTGGCGCGTCTGGCCTTCTGATCTCTCTGGATGCGGCAATCACGAGTGGCAGAAAATCACCGAGACCGGCGTCCACCATCTCAAAGAAGCGCCGCCGCATGCGCGGTTCCCAGAACTTGTTGATATGGGTGGCAACACCATCGATACGGATATCTTCCGGCTGCGACAGAAAAAACGTCGCAATCTGGTTCGCCATCCTCACCAGTTTTTCGTCCGTGTGATTGAGTAACATGATCTACTCCCCGCGCCAGTTCACGTCCCATGATGAAAAGGCCGGGACAAGCCCGGCCCCGATTATTCCGCAGCTTCCAGCTTGCCGGCGATGCGGCGGGACTGACGCGAAAGCGCATCATATTCTTCCTGCCATTCCGTCGGCCCGTTGGAGGGAGAGACCTGAACCGCCGTCACCTTGTATTCCGGGCAGTTGGTCGCCCAGTCGGAAAAGTCTGTCGTGATGACGTTCGCCTGCGTGCCGGGATGGTGGAAGGTCGTATAGACCACGCCCGGCGCCACACGATCCGTAATCAGCGCTCGCAGCGTCGTATCGCCCGAGCGGCTCGCAAGCTTGATCCAGTCGCCATCCTTGACGCCGCGCTGTTCGGCGTCATGGGGATGGATTTCCAGACGATCCTCCTCGTGCCAGACGACGTTTTCGGTGCGCCGTGTCTGCGCCCCGACATTGTATTGCGACAGGATGCGGCCGGTGGTGAGCAGCAGCGGGAAACGCGGACCGGTGCGCTCATCCGTCGCCACATATTCCGTGCGGATGAACTTGCCCTTGCCGCGCACGAAGCCGTCGACATGCATGATCGGCGAACCCTCTGGGAACTTCTCATTACAGGGCCACTGCACCGAGCCCTTCTCTTCGAGATAGGCGTAGGAAACGCTGGCAAAGCTCGGCGTTGTCGCCGCGATTTCATCCATGATCTCTGAAGGATGGGTGTAGTTCCACGAAAGACCCATGGCCTGCGCCAGCTTCTGGGTTACCTCCCAGTCGGCATAACCGTTCTTCGGCGACATGACCTTGCGCACGCGGTTGATGCGGCGCTCGGCATTGGTAAAGGTGCCGTCCTTTTCGAGGAAGGTGGAACCCGGCAGGAACACATGCGCGTAATTCGCCGTCTCGTTCAGGAAGAGATCGTGCACCACGACACATTCCATGGCGGCAAGGCCGGCGGAAACGTGCTTGGTATCGGGGTCCGACTGGAGAATGTCCTCGCCCTGAATATAGATGCCCTTGAAACTGCCATCAACGGCAGCGTCGAGCATGTTGGGAATGCGAAGCCCCGGTTCGTTGTTAAGCTTCACGCCCCAGAGTTTCTCGAACACATCGCGTGTCGCATCATCGGAGATATGGCGATAGCCAGGCAGTTCGTGCGGGAAAGACCCCATATCGCAGGATCCCTGCACATTGTTCTGACCGCGCAGCGGATTGACGCCCACCCCGGGACGGCCGATGTTGCCGGTCGCCATGGCAAGATTGGCAATCGCCATGACGGTCGTTGAACCCTGGCTGTGTTCTGTGACACCCAGACCATAATAGATCGCGCCATTGCCGCCCTTGGCATAAAGCCGGGCCGCGCCGCGCAAGTCTTCCGCGGGAACACCGGTGAAACGCTCCGTCTCTTCCGGGCTGTGGCGCGGCTCGGCAACGAAGGCGGCCCAATCCTCGAACTCCGACCAGTCGCAACGCTCGCGAATGAAGGCCTCATTGAACAAACCTTCCGTGACGATCACATGGGCAAGCGCCGTCAGCACCGCAACGTTGGTTCCCGGCAGCAGCGGCAGGTGGAAAGCGGCCTCCACATGTGGCGTGCGGACAAGATCGATACGGCGCGGATCGATGACGATCAGCTTTGCGCCCTGACGTAGCCGCTTCTTCAGCCGCGAACCGAAAACGGGATGGCCGTCGGTCGGATTGGCGCCGATGACAAGCACGACATCGGAATGCTCCACGCTGTCGAAATTCTGCGTGCCGGCAGATGTGCCGAAGGCCTGGCCAAGACCATAACCCGTGGGCGAATGGCAGACGCGGGCGCAGGTATCAACGTTATTGTTGCCGAAACCGGCGCGAATGAGTTTCTGGACGAGGAATGTTTCCTCATTCGTGCAGCGGGACGAGGTGATGCCGCCAATGGACTCTTTCCCATAGGTGCCCTGGATACGCCGGAACTCGGACGCAACGTGGGAGAAGGCTTCCTCCCAGGTGACTTCCCGCCACGGATCGCTGATCTTTTCGCGAATCATCGGGTTGAGGATACGATCTCTGTGGGTCGCATATCCGTAAGCGAAGCGGCCCTTGACGCAGGAATGGCCACGGTTTGCCTGTCCATCCTTCCACGGCACCATGCGCACCAGCTCTTCACCACGCATTTCCGCCTTGAAGGAGCAACCGACGCCGCAATAGGCGCAGGTGGTCACCATCGAATGTTCCGGCTGGCCAATCTCGATCACCGATTTTTCGGTGAGCGTCGCGGTCGGACAGGCCTGCACGCAGGCGCCGCAGGACACGCAGTCGGAATCGAGGAATGCCTCGTGCGCGCCGGGCGATACCCTGCTTTCAAAACCGCGGCCTTCGATCGTGAGCGCGAAGGTGCCCTGCACTTCCTCGCAGGCGCGCACGCAACGGGAACAGACGATGCATTTGGACGGATCATAGGTGAAATAGGGATTGCTTTCGTCCTTCGGCATCCAGCGGGCATTAAGATCGCCCTCCCCGGTGCGGGCCTTGACGTGATTGTCGCCCTCGTAACCATAACGCACATCGCGAAGGCCCACCGCGCCCGCCATATCCTGCAACTCGCAATCGCCATTGGCGGCGCAGGTCAAGCAGTCGAGCGGGTGATCGGAGATGTAAAGCTCCATCACGCCCTTGCGGATCTGCTTCAGCCGCTCTGTCTGCGTATGCACGACGAGACCGGCGGCAACAGGCGTGGTGCAGGAGGCAGGGGTGCCATTGCGGCCCTCCACCTCAATCAGACAGAGCCGACACGAGCCAAAGGCATCCACCATGTCGGTGGCACAGAGCTTCGGCACATCGATGCCCGCTTCGCGCGAGGCGCGCATGATCGAGGTTCCAGCGGGAACAGTCACCTGGCGACCGTCGATCGTAAGCGTTACCATGTCCGTAGCGTTGGACTTGGGGGTGCCGTAGTCGAATTCAGTTACAAGGGCCATGGTCTTACTCCGCCGCTTCAACACGTGGGGTGGGGGCAAAATCAGCAGGGAAATGCCGGAGCGCGCTCATGACGGGATAGGGCGTGAAACCGCCGAGCGCACAGAGCGAGCCGAATTTCATGGTTTCGCAGAGGTCTTCCAGCAACGCCGTGTTTTTCTCCCGCTCGATTCCGAGCGCGATCTTGTCCACCGTCTCGACACCGCGTGTCGAGCCGATGCGACAGGGTGTGCACTTGCCGCAACTTTCGACGGCGCAGAACTCCAGCGCAAACCGGGCCTGATGCAGCATGTCTGCCGTATCATCGAACACCACGATGCCCGCATGGCCTATCAGGCCACCAGCCGCCGTAAACGCTTCGTAGTCAAAGACCGTGTCGAACAGCGACACCGGGAAATATGCGCCGAGCGGACCTCCCACCTGCACCGCCTTGACGGGACGGCCGGTGATCGTACCGCCACCGATATCGTTCACCAGTTGCCCGAGCGTCAAACCGAAGGCGGTTTCGTAAAGCCCGCCATGCTTGAGGTTGCCAGCAAGCTGGATCGGGATGGTGCCGTGCGAACGGCCGACACCGAAATCGCGATAAAACGCCGCGCCACGATCCATGATGACCGGAATGGAAGCGAGCGAAATCACATTGTTGACGACCGTCGGCTTACCGAACAGGCCCTGCAGGGCGGGTAGCGGCGGCTTGGCGCGCACCGTGCCGCGTTTGCCTTCAAGGCTGTTCAGGAGTGAGGTCTCCTCGCCGCAGACATAGGCGCCGGCGCCCATGCGCACTTCCATATCGAACGCACGGCCTGACCCGAGGACGGAGGACCCAAGAATACCCTCACGCCTTGCGATCTCGATCGCCTTTTCCATGACCCTGATGGCGTAGGGATATTCCGAGCGGGTATAGATGAAGCCCTTGGACGCGCCGACGGCGAGGCCGGCAATCGCCATGCCTTCGATCAGCACGAAGGGGTCGCCTTCCATGATCATCCGGTCGGCGAAAGTACCGCTGTCGCCCTCATCCGCATTACAGACGATGTATTTCTGGTCCGCCACCGCATCGGCAACGGTCTTCCATTTGATGCCGGTGGGGAAACCAGCGCCGCCGCGTCCGCGCAGGCCGCTCCGGGTCACCTCCGCAACGATATCCAGCGGGGCCATCGCCACAGCTTTTTCAAGACCCTTCATGCCCTGATAGGTGCGGTAATCCTCCAGCGACAATGGATCGGTGACGCCACATCGGGCAAATGTCAGACGCGTCTGGCTCTTCAGGAACGGAATGTCCTTTGTCAGCCCGAGACAGAGGCGATGGTCGCCACCAGTCAGAAAATCCGCGTCAAAAAGCGAGGCGACGTCGCTTGCCTTGACGGGGCCGTAGGCGATACGGCCATGCTCGGTGCGCACTTCGACCAGCACTTCCAGCCAGAGCATGCCACGCGAGCCGTTGCGGACAATCTCGACCTCAAGGTTACGGCCAGCGGCCTCGCGGGCGATGGCATCGGCAACACGGTTTGCGCCAACGGCAAGAGCGGCGGAATCGGCGGGAACAAAAACGGTGACACTCATCGGCGCGCCTCCGTCAGAATGTCGCCAAGACAGTCCTCATCAAGACGGGCATGGACTTCGCCATCCAGCATCAGCGCCGGTGCCTGAGCGCAGAGCCCGAGACAGAAGACCGGCTCAAGCGTGACGGAACCGTCAGGCGCGGTTTCGTGCCAGTCGAGGCCGAGGCGGGACTTGATGGTTTCCGCAAGAGGCTCGCCACCCATCGACTGGCAAGCCTCGGCGCGACAGAGCTTTAAGACATGGCGACCATGCGGATGATCACGGAAATCGGGGTAGAAGGTGACGACGCCATGAACCTCGGCGCGCGATATGTTCAGCGCGGATGCGATGATCTGCTTGGCGCTTTCCGGGATATAGCCGAATTCTTCCTGCATTGCATGCAGGATGGGCAGCAAAGGCCCCTCCAGATGGAGAAATTCATCAATGATGGCGGAAACACGCGCCGCCTCATCTACGGCAACCGCTCGAATATTCATAAGCCAGTCCTCCCAAACCGACAGGGGCAGGGATAACGAGCGGGATATAGTCAATCCTTTCGCCGCCCTGCAGTGCTTGCAAGAATGTCGAGATCGGCGGGATCAGGTCAATAATCAGTTTCCGTCATTTGATAGGAAATTCCTATCAAATGCCTTTTCGGCGGCCCTTTGGCGAGCCTCGTGAAGCAGCGCGGAGACAAGGGGAGTGTGTGGTTCCCGGTGGGTGGCAATCAGGCCCACGAGGTGTTCGGGGTCCGGATCAGTAATCGGGATTATCCTGATCTGCTTAGGAAAACCAAACGATTCCGCGAGGTTACGCGGCATTATTGAAGCCCATTGTCCGGTGCGGATATGAGAAAAAAGCACGATCATCGAGTTGGATTCGAGAGTTGGCTTGGCCTCCACGCCAGCCTCGGCCATGTGCCGGTTGATGATGCGCCTGTTCTGCATGTCCGGAGTTAATAGACAAAGCCTAAGACTGGAAACCTGTTGCCAGGTAACGCTTTCCTGATCGGCAAGTGGCGTTCCGGCAGCCGCGATGAGGTGATAACGCTCGGAATAGAGCGGCACGGTGGTCACGCGTCCGAGCGGCTCATTGTCGAGGTAACTGATTCCCGCGTCGATCTCGAGGTTTTCAATCTGGCTCAAAACCTGCAGCGAGGTGCGGGACGTGACGGAAAAAGTCACATCGGGATGGCGCGCCTGGAAGGATTCGGTCAATCGCGGCACCATGGCAAGCGCGGTCGGAATGACGGCCAGACGTATATGTCCGGCCAGGCCCCTACGGGCCGCGCGCATTTCCTCACGCATGGTGCGTGTATCGCCAACGATACGACGCGCCCATTCCAGCACACGCTGGCCTTCCGGCGTCAGCCCCTGATACCGCGCTGAACGCACCACGAGAACGACGCCCAACTGATCCTCCAACTGCCGGATTGCCGCCGACAGGCTGGGCTGGGAGACACCACATTCCTCCGCCGCCCGGCCGAAATGTTCAGCCCGCGCCAATGCAATGAAAAATTCCAGCTTGTCGATCATACGCTCCCCCCGCGGCGCGCCCGCTTGACCGGTGTGCGCGGGAGAACACTAGAACGTGGCGCAAGCGCTCGCAAATGGCCGCGGGCATTTTCCTGCAGACTAGGCGCAGGCGACGAGGGCCGGCCCCTTCACCCGCGGATAGTCGTAAGCATTGACCTTCGAGGTATTGTAACCGGCGCCAACGAGAGCTTCGGCAAGCTTGATCGCTGCCGTCACACCATCGATGACCGGAACACCTGTGGCGTCGCGCAGCCGGTCGCAGAGCGAGGACATGCCCGCGCAGCCGAGAATGATCGCTTCTGCCGCATCCTCCCGCTTGGCGGCCTCGATTTCGCGCCGAAGCAGCGCTTCCGCAACCTCTGGATCCTCCTCAAGACCAAGAACCGGCAGGTTGATTGCCCGGACCTTCCGGCAATGCCGTTGCGCGCCGTAATCCTCCACCAGATCTTCGATGATCGCGATGGAACGCGGCAGCGTCGTGATGATCGAGAAGCGGCGGCTGATCGTCATCGCCACCTGCACGGCGGCCTGGCAGATGCCGATGACGGGTCCACGCGCCACTTCGCGTGCGGCGTGAAGTCCGGGATCATCGAAACAGGCGATCACATAGGCATCCACGCCCAGCGCCTCGCCCTTGCGGATTTCCGCGAGCAGCCCGGGAACGGCCATGGCCTCATCCGCCTGCCCTTCGATGCTGACGGGGGTATCGTCAGGATTTGCCGCGGAGACGTGGGTCTCCTTCTGCTTGACCCTTAGCGCGCTATCGAGAGCCTGCGCGGTCATGGAGGCGGTGGAATTGGGATTGATCAAACGAATATGCATCGCACGCATCCTGATGAGCTGTCACTTGCCGTCAGGCGCGGTGAAATCGGTGATTGGTGGCGCCTTCAAAACAAACTGGCGGTCCGAGGTAATGTAGTTGTCGGCGTGAAGCCGGGCGATCGGCTGGTAGCGATCGGCATCGACATAACGTCCCTCCTCATCGAGGCATTCGTTATGGACATGCATATGAACCACTTCGCCCAGCACCAGCGTGCGGCGGGGGTAATCGATCAGTCGGTCCACCTGGCACTCGAAGGCGCAGGGCGATTGCGCCGCATAACTCACGTCGATCTTGCTGCAGGGCATGGCCGTAAGCTTGGCCATCGACATCTCGTCAACTTCATTGTCGAAGCCGAGACCGCAGATCAGCATCTGCTCCGAAAGCGACATATCGACCATATTGACCACGAACTCGCCAGTGCGGCGGATATTCACCATCGTATCCTTTTCCTCGCCGCTCACCTTCGGCTGAATGCCGAGGACCACGATGGGCGGATCATGCGAAAAGACGTTGAAGAAGCTCATCGGCGCTGCATTGTTATGGCCAGCTTCCGAGCGGGTCGTCACGAGTGCGATCGGCCGCGGACCGATAAAATTCGTCAGAAGGCGGTAGCGGCTCTGGGGCTCAAGCGCGCTGAAATCGAATTCCATGATCGGCATCCTAATTTAGTCTACAATTATCTCTCATATTGTTGACAATGTTGCAACCAAAATCCCGTTGATACGGTTGACTTTTTCATTCACATCACGCTTCTCTAGGACGATTGGGGAGTATGTCGAATGAGCGAGCAGGCCGGCCCGTCCACGCAGCAGATTGTCGAGAAAGTATGGCTTTCGATCGCCGAACGCCGGCTGCGTCCGGGTGTGCAGCTGAAAGAAGAGCAACTGGCGACAATCTTTGGCGTCAGCCGTGCCAGAATCCGCCAAGCCTTGTCCGTTCTCGAACGTGACGGACTGGTGACCATCGTTCCCAATCGCGGTGCTTTCGTCTCCAAACCGTCGGTCGAGGAAGCCCGCGACGTCTTCTTCGTGCGCCGTACCGTCGAGCAATGCGTTGTCGAAAGACTTTGCAAATCCGCCACCAAGACCGATCTCAAAAAGCTACGCGACCACGTGGCCAAAGAGCGCGTGGCCAATGCCAAAAACGTCACGACCGACATCATCAAGCTTTCCGGCGGGTTCCACCTTCTGCTTGCGGAAACGCTCGGTTCTGATTTTCTCTTTACCACCATGCGCGACCTCATTTCCCGCTCGTCGCTGATAACAGCCGTTTACCGTAACACGGATCGCTTCAACTGCGGCCCGGACGAACATGCGGAAATCGTCGATGCGATCGCCAACAATGATCCGTCGCGGGCCATCCACCTGATGACCCACCACCTCGAGCATGTGGAAGCGGAGCTCGATCTCAGCGAAATCCGCGACCTTTCCCACGACCTGCGCGCCGCGCTCGGCTGATTTTTCCGCTCAGGCGCGATGTCGCTCGCCCGCCCATTGCGTGTCATCTTCGACCAGATGACAGGCAACCCGCGTGCCGTTGGCAAGGCTCTTCACCTTAGGCACTTCTGCCGAACATTGCGCCGTTGCGAGCGGACAACGCGGGTGAAACGCGCAACCCGAAGGCGGCTTCAGAGGGCTTGGCACTTCACCGGCAACAATCTCCCGGTCCCGCTGCGGCGCCTTGATATTAGGGATCGTCTGGAGAAGCAGCCGTGTATAGGGATGGCGCGGATTGGCGAAAAGCTCTTCCGTATCCCCCTCCTCCACAATCCGGCCGAGATACATCACCGCGATACGGTCTGACATGTGACGAACAACGCTCATGTCGTGGCTGATGAAGAGATAGGTGAGGCCGAGTTCATCCTGCAGGCGGCGCATGAGGTTCAGCACCTGCGCCTGCACCGAAACGTCGAGCGCCGATGTCGGCTCATCGCAGACGAGGAATTCCGGTTCGCTTGCCAATGCACGGGCAATGGAGATGCGCTGGCGTTGACCGCCGGAAAATTCATGCGGAAACTTTTCGCCATCGGAGGCTGAAAGGCCCACGGTTTTGAGAAGCTCCTCCACCCGCTCCATCGTTTCAGCCTTGGTCGCGCGTAGCTTCAGTTCGCGGATCGGTTCGGCGATGATGTTCTTCACCCGCCAGCGCGGATTGAGCGAGGCATAGGGATCCTGAAAGATCATCTGTGCCGACAGCGGTTTACCCTTGCCGCCTGCCGCGAAACGAAACTCGCCGGCACTTGGCCGAAAAAGTCCCGTTACCAGGCGGGCAACAGTCGATTTGCCACAACCGCTTTCACCGACGATACTGAGACAGCCGCCGGCCGGAACGGAAAAGTCGATATCGTTGACGGCCTGCACGAACTGCCGTGGTTTGCGCTCGATGATGCGATTGAGCAGCGGGGCCGAAACGTCGAAGGTTTTCGTCAGGCCCTTCACCGTCAAGGCCGGCTTGTTCTGTGGGGCCTTTTGAGATGCGGATTGTGTCATGCTGTGCCTCCTGCATTCAGCCAGCACGCACTGGCGCCGTTGCCGACGGTTTCGAGTTCAGGCCTTTCCCGCCGACAGCGCGGCCCGGCGAATCCACAGCGTGGATTAAACGCGCATCCGGGCGGGATCGCATCGAGACGCGGCATCGCGCCGTCGATCTGGTTCAGCCGCTCCACCCGTGCGCCAAGTGACGGGATGGAGGCCATCAGGCCCTGCGTATAGGGGTGGCGCGGTTCGTGCAGCACCTGCTCGACCGGGCCCACCTCGATCAGCCGGCCGGCATAAAGCACCGCCACACGGTCGGCAGCCTCGGCAATGACGCCCATATCGTGGGTGACAAGCATGACCGCCGTCTGCTTTTCCTTGCACAGCCGCCGCAGCAGGGAAATGATCTGCGCCTGGATCGAGACATCGAGCGCCGTCGTCGGCTCATCGGCAATGATGAGTTTCGGAGAGGCGGCGAGCGCCAGCGCAATGACGACACGCTGGCGCATGCCGCCAGAAAACTGGTGCGGATAATGATCGACACGATCCGCAGGTGATGGAATGCCGACATCCTTCAACAGTTGAACGGCCCGTGCGCGTGCATCCGCTTTCGACAGCGGCAGGTGCTGGCGGATCGTCTCGACAAGCTGCGCACCGACCGTGAAGAGCGGATTGAGCGAGGTCAGCGGGTCCTGAAAGATCGCACCGATCTCACGACCGCGAATGCTTTCCATCGCCCGGTCATCCAGTTGATCGATACGGCGCGACCCGAGCCAGATTTCACCATCGGCAATGTGGCCGGGTTTCTCGAGCAGGCCCTGTATGGCAAGACCCGTCATGGATTTGCCGGCGCCGGATTCACCGACAACACCAAGAATTTCACCGGGCCGAATCGAAAGGCTGATATCGGAAAGCGCGGTAACGGTGCCTCGACGCCCCGGAAACTCGACCTTGAGATTGCGGACATCAATAACCGATTGGTTCATGTCAACCATGCTGGGCGACCTCCACCGGATAGCTCGGAGGGAAGATTTCGTAGACGGGCGGATTTGCCCAGCTCCGTTCGGGATATTTTGCAATCAGGCGATCGAACTGCGCCTGCGCCTGTTCACGGGCACGCCGCATGTCGATACGGGCGACCTGCCTTTCACGCATGGAAAGACGGCCGTCGACAAAAACGGCCCACGTGACCTTGCCCGAACCACCGGTCACCAGCGTGGTGATCGGATCGATGCTCGGCGCCATGACGGTATCGTCGAGGTCGAAGACAGCAATGTCTGCCCTTGCGCCCGGGGAAAGATGGCCAAGGTCAGATCGTCCAAGAGCCCGCGCGCCGCCAAGTGTGGCCGCATCGAAGAGATCGGCACAGCGGATCTGGTCCGGAGCACCGTCATTGATGCGGCAGGTGATCAGTCCTAGGAGCAAATTCATCAGCATGTCGGCCGGGGCCGTATCCGTTCCCATCGCGATATTGATGCCGCGTTTGCGGCAGGAGGAGAAGGATGAGAGCGTGCTGCCGCCACGGCTCGAAACCAGCGGACAGTGGACGATGGAGACGCCGTTTTCCGCATAAAGCGCCAGATCTTCTTCCGTCGCATTAGTGGCGTGCGGGGCGATAAGCCTTTCGCTGAGCAGCCCGGCCTTGGCGAGCCACACCGGTGCGGTCGAGCCGTGAAGCTTGCGAACCGTATCGACCTCCATGACGCCCTGCGCCATATGGAGACGGAACTTGCAGCCGAGTTCGCGGGCCGCTGCGTCGGTGCGCTCAATGAGCGCCAGGGTGGAGGTTTCCACGCGGTCCGGCGCGAGTATGCCGCGCACCAGATCGCCGTGCCTTCCACTCTGCTTTTCGATGAAGGCGATTGCGTCGGCGAGGCCCTGAAAACCACGCTCCTCATCAAAAACAGGCACCATGCGGCCCGGTTCTTCCAGCACCATGCCGCCTGAACGGAAGGCGGGGCTGAGATAAACGCGCAAACCAAGTTCTCCGGCGGCATCGGCGGCCGCCTCGAATTCCGCCACGCTCTCCCCCCATTCGCGATAGAACAGCGATGCGATGGGGGCTGCCGTGGTGATGCCATTGAGGAGCAACTGCCCGAAGGCGAAACGCTTCTGGAAGGCAAGCTCTTCCGGGGAATACATTTCGTAAGGACCAGCCTCGACATAGGAGCGCGGCCAGACACGACCCTTCGCCCAGCCCGGATGATGATCAATGCCGAGGATCGTCGTATCGAGATCGGAAAGCGCATCGAGATCGATCAGGCCGGGGCTGACGAGCGCATTGCCAAAATCGATACGCCGGGCGACCTCTCCGGGAAATCCATGCCCGACAAAGACGATTTCGCCGTTTTCGAAGACAACCTCGCCGTTTTTCAGAAGGCGGTGCGATCCGTCCTTGTGCCCGACAACCCAGCTGGCTGTGAGCAACGTCCGCCCTTGCGGCCTTTCGCCAAGTTGCAACGCATTGAGAACGTCGCTCATCACGGCGCCTCCACAATGGCTTTGCCATCTCTCGCCGTAACCCGGCCGCCTTTGACGACCAGCGGCCGCGGCGCGATATCAACAACAGCATGCGCCAGCGTTTCGCCGGTCAGCAGCGTGAAGTCGGCAGCACAGCCGATCTCCATGCCGTAATCCTCAAGACCCATGACATCGGCGCCACCCCTGGAAACGACATGGAGCACATGCGCAAGCTCGATATCCGAACGCAGACCGTTTTTCATGCCAATAATCTTGGCGCGATCCAGCATGTCCGGCTGTCCCCACGGACCCCATGTGTCGCGGATGCCATCACAGCCGCCGCCAACGCGCACACCCGCCTCCTTGAGGCGCATGATCGACGGCACGCTTGCCGATGGCGCACCCGTGGTCAGGATGGCGACATCAAGCCGCGCAATCTCGTCGATCAGCCTGCCAACGCGCAGATAGTCGTTCATGCCAAGGGCAAAGGCGTGGCTGATGGCAACGTTGCCCTGCATGCCGTTTGCCCGGATGCGCTCGAAGATGAGCTCCATCGTGAAGGCGCCGAGGTCGGCGGCTTCGTGCAGATGAATATCGATCGGCACGCCGTGTTTTGTCGCCAGTTGAAAAAGAATGTCCAGCTGGCCCTTCGGATCGCGGTCAATTCCGCAGGGATCGATGCCGCCAAGCACCTCGCAGCCTTGCTTCAACGCCTCATCGAGAAGCTCCAGCGTGCCGGGCATGACCATGACGCCGGATTGCGGGAAGGCGACGACCTCGATGTCGATGATGCCATCAAGCTTCTCACGGGTTTCCCATATGCCCTCTACCAGTTTCAGGCCATGGGTGGGGTCGATATCGACATGGCTGCGAATATGGGTGCCGCCATTGGCCGCAAGGCCGATCGCATGGCGCATGGACTGGCGATGCGGATCGATGCCGATCTGAACGCGGTTTTCCCGCTCGAAATCGATCCGCTCGCGCAGGATGGCAGCACGGTTGTTGACGTGCCAGGGCATGCCCCACGTCGTCTTGTCCAGATGCGTATGGGCATCGATAAGGCCGGGAACGGCAATTGCTCCCTTGCCATCCTCAACCGGCATGCCGGGTTCGGCGTCAAATGTTCCGAAACCTGAAATCTTGCCGTTCCTGATCAAAATATCGCAGGCTTCGCCCGCCATGGGCCGTACGTTGCGCAGAAGAAGATCGTGCATGGAGCTCACCTCAGTTTCGGATTGAGCGCATCGCGCAGCCAGTCACCCAGAAGGTTGACGGTGACGACGAGCAGGCAGAGTTGGAAGACAGGGAACAGCACGATCCACCAGGAGCCGGAGAACAGGAACTGGTTGCCGATACGGATCAGCGTGCCGAGCGACGGCTGGCTTGGTGGCATGCCAATGCCAAGGAAGGACAGCGTCGCTTCCGTCAGGATCGCCATGCCGAAATTCAGCGTGGCGGCAACCATGATCGGCGTTAACGTATTGGGCAGGATATGCGCCGCCATGATGCGGCGGGCGGGCACGCCGATCAGCTTTGCGGCCTGAACATAGTCCTTGCCGGTTTCAACGATGGCCTGGGCGCGCACCGTGCGGGCATATTGCACCCAGGCGGAGAGCGCGATGGCGAGAATGAGCACGGCGGATGCGCCGACCTCACGCAGATTGTCGGGCAGCATTTGCCGCACGACTGTCGATACGAGGATGGCAACCAGAATGGTCGGGATCGAGAGCGTGATGTCACCGATGCGCATCAGGAGGCCATCGGCAAAACCGCCGAAGTACCCCGCCACCAGACCTGCCGTCATGCCGATGACGAGCGAAAGCAGCACGGAGGCGACACCGATGACGATGGAGATGCGTGTGCCGTAGAGAATGGCCGAGAGCATGTCGCGTCCCTGCGTATCTGTTCCAAGCAGAAACGGCCATTCGCCGCCCTCCTGCCAGATCGGCGGAAGCTCGGCCTTCCACATGTCCAGCGATGCACCGTCATAGGGATTCTGGGGCGCAATCCACGGCGCGAAGACAGCCGCGAGGATGAGGATTGTCAGGATGAGCGCGCTGATCTTGGCCGATTTACTGCGGCTGAACGACCAGTAGAGATCGCTATCGCGCATGCGGCTGAAAAGTGACCGGCGGGCGGGTTTTTCCGTTTGCGAAAGGTCTGTCATGAAACTGGCTCCCTTCGGTCAGCGCGCGGTGCGCAGACGCGGATCGATGACCGCATAGGCGATATCGACGAACGTGTTGAGGACAACGAAGATGAAGGAGATGATGCAGAGATAGGCCGCCATGACGGGGATATCGAGGAAGGTAACCGCCTGGATGAACAGCATGCCCATGCCCGGCCACTGAAACACCGTTTCCGTGATGAGCGCGAAGGCGATGAGGGAACCCACATTCATCGTCGTCAGTGTCACCACCGGCATCAGACAGTTGCGCAGCGCATGACGGAAGTAGATCCGCCAGCGCGGAATGCCACGTGCCCGTGCGAACTTCACGAAATCGGACCGCAGAACTTCAAGCATTTCAGCCCGCACCAGACGCATGACGAGGGTGATCTGATAAAGCGAAAGCGCGATAGCCGGAAGAATGAGCGCAGCACGCCCGGACGAGGTCAAAAGCCCGGTTGACCACCAGCCGAGCTGAACGACATCGCCACGGCCAAAGGCCGGTGCCCAGCCGAGGGAAACGGAAAAGACAAGAATGAGAAGAATGCCGACAACGAAGCTTGGCAGGGAAACCCCGACGATCGACAGGAACTGCAGACCTTCCGTGTACCACTTCCCGCGCCGGATCGCCGTCAGAACACCCAGAGGCAGGCCGACGACCAGAGAGATCACGGTGGCAACCAGCACCAGCTCAAGGGTCGCGGGGAACCTTTCCGCGATCAGCGGCAGCACCTGCTGGCCGTTGCGGTAGGAAACGCCGAAATTGCCCTCCGCCGCGTCTTTGACGAACCGCAGATATTGGGTCGGCAGGCTGTCATTGAGGCCGAGCCGCTCACGGAGCGCTGCGCGATCCTCCTGCGACGTCTGTTCGCCGACCATCAGCTCGACGGGATCACCCGCCAGCCGAAAGATGAGAAAGGCGATAAGCGCAACGGAAAGCATGACCAGCACGGCATTTCCCAAACGCTTGATGATGAATACCAGCATTGTTACCTCTCGGACGCGAGCCTGAGCCGCGCAGGCTTTCAGGTTCGATCATTCTCTTCCAGAGATGGGGCAAAGGTTGCGCGGGCTGCAAGAACCACGAACACGATGCAACTTTGTCGACAATTTTTGACGCAGCTTCATTCGGTTCCACACGTACTCGAATGTTTGCTGAAACAGGCAAGGCGCTCGGTCCAGTGACCGGCGCCTCGCTTGCTGTCTGTCTTATTTGTCGAGCTGGGTCAGCCAATGGCGTGGCTTGTTGTCAGCGCGGAAGTCGACGCTTTTGACCTTGGCCAGCATAGCCCACGCAATCGGCTGCTGATGCAGGGGAACGAGCATGGTCTCGTCCTTGGCGATTTTCAGGGCAGCTTCTTCGAGCGCCAGACGCTTCGTATTGTCCTGCTCCTGCGCCGCCTGCGCAACGAGCTTGTCGATCTCGGGATTGGACCAGCCGCCATAGTTGGAGACGCCCATCGCGCCCTTGCGGGTCGAGAGGATCTGCGACAGCATCGAGAAGGCGTCAAGAGTCGGCTCGTTTGCCCAGCTGAGGTTAAAGACGTCAGCCTTGCCGCCATTGCGCTTGGGTGACTGCACGGAACGTGGCGCAATATCGATGGTCGGCTGGAAACCGCCGCGCTTCAACATGTTGGCAACGCCCGAGCAGATATCCTCTTCGTTGACGCTCTCGTCATTCATGCAGGTATAGGTGAAGGCAAGGTTCTTCATGCCCGCATCGGCAAGCAGCTTCTGCGCCTTGGCCGGATCGGCCGGCTCGAACGTGTCCAGCGATTTGGCATAACCAGCGATCTCAGGTGCGATCAGCGAGCCGGACGGTCTTGCAAGACCACGCATGACTTTTTTGTTGATCAGGTCACGATCGATGGAGGCTTCGAAGGCCTGACGAACGCGCAGATCATTAAAGGGGTTCGGCTGGCCGTTTTCCAGTTTTTCGCGGCGGTTGAAGCCAATGAAAAGCGTGCGAAGCTCGGTGCGCTTCTTGACCGTGATATTGGGCGAGGATTCCAGACGCGGCAAATCCTGGATCGGGGCGGAGTCGATCAGGTCGATTTCACCTGACAGCAGTGCCGCGACGCGTGTTGCCGCAGATGCGATCGGCACGAATTCGATGCGGTCGAGATTGTGCTTCTTCTGGTCCCACCAGCCTTCATTGGCAACGAGAACAGTCTTGCTGTCGGGAACGCGGCTTTCGAGCTTGAACGGGCCTGTGCCATTGGTGTGCATGGTGGTGTAGCCATCGACCTTCGACGCGAAGTCGGTAGGCTTCTCGCTATTGTTATCTTTCAACCACTTGGCGTTAAAAATGAAGATATTGGTTATGTCGTTCAGAAAGAGAGAAGTCGGCGCGTTGACATCGAGGTCCACCGTGTAGTCGTCAACTTTTTTGACGCCAGCGTAAATCGGGATATTGCCCCGCAGCGGCGACGTCGCGTCCGACGCGCGCGTGAAGGATGCGACGACATCATCGGCGGTGAAGTCTGCACCGTCATGAAATTTCACGCCCTTGCGAAGGGTAAAGCGCCAGGTCTTTCCATCAATCAGCTTCCACTCGGTGGCGAGTGCCGGCTCGATCTGGAAGTCCGGTCCGTAGCGGACGAGACCCTCGTAGATATGATTGAGAAAAGCGAGGTTGGATGTGGACGGAACCGAATAGGGATCGAGCGAATAGAGATCGGCGCGACCACCCCAGCGAAGGGTCTCCGCGCTGGCGGGAACGGCAATGGCGGCAGCAGCCATGGCCGCCAGGACAAAACTTCTGATACGGGACATTTGATCCCCCCTTTTTATTGATCGTTGGAAACCGGCACGGGTCCGGTCAGGCAGAAGGAGTATTGTTTCGCCGAGGCTTATTGTCAATAATATTGTTGACAATTATCGTACTCAAAATCGCAAGTTTTTGAATACGAGTTTAAGCGAGAGAGGAGAGAATATGACAGGCTTTCTGCTGCGGCACGGAACGATCGTTACGGTCGACAAGGAGCGGCGTATTATTGAGAACGGGGCACTGGCGATAGAAGGCGACAGGATTGTCGACATCGGCACTGTGGATGAACTTGACCCCCGCCACAGTGATAAGGTGGTTATCGACTGCAGGGGAAAGCTTCTCATTCCTGGCCTGATCGATGCCCATGGCCACGCGGGCCACGCCCTTCTTCGCAGCATCGCAGCGGACACCAATGCGATGTGGATGAAAATCATCACGCCGACCTATTACCACTACGTCACCCGCGACTACTGGTATGCCGACGGGCTGATTTCCGGCGTTGAACGGCTGCGCGCCGGGGTGACGACCGGGGCCAGCATCATCACTTCGATGCCACGCGCGGATGACCCCGTCTTCGCCACCAACCACGCTCGCGCCTATAGCGAACTCGGCCTTCGCGAAATCATCTGCGTCGGGCCGTCAGGCCTCCCATGGCCTCATCCGGTCACACGGTGGGAGAGCGGTCTACCGGAACGTCGCGACGTTAGCTTCGACGAGATGATGGATGGCAGCGAAGCGGTGATCGAAGCATTGCACGGCAGCGCCGATGGCCGCATCAGCGTTTTCCTGACGCCTTTCACCATCGCACCGTCGGTCGAACCCTCCAATGCATCTACGCCGGACCAGGCAGTGAAACTGACAGAGGGTGACAGAATGCAGGCCCGCCGGATACGCGAGATGGCGCGCAAGACCGGTGTCAGGCTTCATTCCGACGCCTTTGCCGGGCAAATCCGCATGGCGTTTCAGGACAAGGAAAATGCCCTGCTTGGCCCTGACATTCACCTTCAGCATTGCTGGGGTATCTCCCACGACGAAATAGACATACTGGCCGAGACCGGCACACGCGTGACCCATGCGCCGCCGGGCCGCGCAACTCCCATCATGGAAATGATGTCAAAAGGGATTCGTGTCGCCATCACCACCGATGGCGCAGCTCCAAGCCGCCATTTCGACATGTTGCAGACGGCGCGCCTCGCGCAATTTACGCAACATCTCCTGCACAATCACGACCGCTACCTGCTTCCGCCGGGCAAGATCTTAGAGATGATCACGATCGATGCCGCGCACGCTATCGGCATGGAGGACGAGATCGGTTCGCTCGAGAGCGGCAAGAAGGCTGACGTCGTCATCATCGACATGCGGAAGCCGCATCTCATGCCCATGTGGATGCCGGTCCACCGTCTGGTCCATCAGGTTCTTGGCAGCGATGTCGATACCGTCTTCGTGGACGGTAAATTGCTGATGGAAAATGGCCGGGTACTGACATCAGATGTAGACGCCGCCATTTCCTTCGGCCAACAGGAAGCTATGGCACTGGCAGAACGGGCGGGTCTGAAAGCACACATGCACGATCCGGGCTGGGGCTGCCTGCTGCGCACGTTCGACGAACCCGTGCTCCCTCCCCGTCCGCCGGCGGATGCGAGATTCCGCGCCGCCGACCAAGGGCCTGTTCAGGATCACAAATCGACTCGGGATCACTAATCGACTGGGGTCGGCAAGGTCCCCTGGCACTTCTTGCCAAGATCACGACAAAGACTCCCCGGCCAGGAGAGGGCCGGGGAGCAAACCTGACATCATGTCAGGAACTTTGACTGGAGCTAGCACTCACCCGTTGAAGAAACGGGGTGGATCTGAGTTGTCTAACCCGGTTATGCTGTTTGTCAGGCTCTGTTAGAACGAACGCTCGAGACGAACGAAACCGGTCCAGCTGTCGCCACCACCGTTTACGCCCTTCTTGCCATCCACATCCTGATAGGTGACCGCAACCTTGGTGGAGAGACCAGAGGTGATCTTGTAACCAGCAGCGACGCCAGCGCGCCACGCATCGCGGCTGCCAACGAAGTCGTTGTTAGCGCCGATGTCGATCGTGCCGAAATACTGGAAGCCAGGGGTGATGGTCAGCTTGTCAGTTGCCTTGATGGCGTATTCAGCAGCAACAGTCCACTCGGACTCTTCGTAGTAGTAGTTGGCGCCGGAAGCCCAAGCACCGGAGATGCCGAGCGTGCCCGGACCGATGTCAGCCGTGATGATCGCACGGATTGCACCGTTTTCCTGGTTCGTGTCGTAACCGCCAAGCAGGTTGGCCTTAACGCCGCCGATCTTTGCGCCGATGATGGCGCTGATGCCAACATCGTTCGTGCTGGTCTGGAACTTGCCGCCCGTCGTAACGCCGAGTTCGGAAGTGCCCTTACGCGAACCTTCGAGCTCTTCAACAGCGGCACCGACGTAGAATGAGCCGGCGTCGTAGGTGTAACGGATAGCGTTCAGACGGGTGCGGTTGGAGCTGAGCTGGTCATACTCACCGGAGAGACCGTCGTCCCACCAGTTGTAGTAGAAACCGACTTTCAGGCCGCTGAGTTCGATGAAAGCCTGATCAAGAACGAAGTTGCGGTCAGTATCGTTGTCGGCCTGACCGCGCAGACCGATGTAGCCACGCAGGGCGCCGAGTTCGGTGTCGGTGCGGGTGTCAATGTTGAACTGGGCGCGGGTGAAAGAGTCCCAGTCAGATGTACCGGACTGGTTGCGACCGAAGTCCGTCTGGAAACGAACGTAACCGTCGAACTTCAGGCAGGTTTCGGTGCCGGGGATGTAAAAGAAGCCGGTGCCAAAAGCATCGCAGACGCGAACATATTCCATGGGCTCGGGCTCAGCGGCGACGATGGCGTCAGCGGCCTGTGCGCCGGATACTGCTGCGAGAGCCGCAGCGGAGCCGATCAAAAGGCTCTTGATGTTCATTTGTAATCTCCAGTCAAAAATTTTTCAACGAATGCGCAAATTTGTGGGCTGGTCTTTTCCCTGCCGCCCGCTTCCCTGCGCTGATCAGCAAATGACAGAAATCGCGGGGGAGTCGCAATTCAAATCTCCGGATTTAAAATACAACACGATGACGCAATCACACTGCGTAGTAAAATTACAACAAATATAAAGTTTAAAATATAAAAATACGCTTATGTACATTGGGAAAATAAGATTTATTGGATATTTAATTTACGATAATATTCTAATATGACGAGAGTAGTAACAATATTGCTGCGGCAGGAGCCCAACAGCTCACCTTGAATAACAACGGTGATGTGACAATAGCCGAGGCTGGTGCAGTGAGTGCGCAAGGCGGCGATACCCGACCCGAAACTCGCGCGGGGTGCTTCAATTCCGTTCGGATGACGCAGCGGGCGGTGGATCGGCGATTACAGCGGTTGGCTGGAAGAACCGGTTGCAAATGTGGGCATCGCCTTCAGCATGCCCTCGATCTCGCCAGCCGCCACGGGGCGGCCGAAATAGTAACCTTGCCCGTAGGGACAACCGGCAGCGCGCAGAAAGTCAGCCTGCTCGGCCGTTTCCACGCCTTCGGCAATGACATCGATGCCCAGTGAACCGGCAAGCTGGATCATGATCGAAACAATGGCGCTGTCTTTGGTTTTTGCCGGCAGATGCGTGAGGAACGAGCGGTCGATCTTCATGCATGAGAGAGGGAATGTCTTGAGCATGCCAAGACAGGAATAGCCGATGCCGAAGTCATCCAGTGCCAGGCTGACGCCCATCTGCTTGATGGCGCGCATGATGCGCACTGACGTGTCGACATCCTGAATGATGAGCGTCTCGGTAATCTCGATTTCCAGCAGCGAAGGTGCAAGGCCGGTTTCCTTCAGCACCGAACTGATCTGGTCCGCCAAACCGGCCTGGAACTGCCGGGGGGAGATATTGACTGCCATTTTGAGAGGCGACAATCCAGCAGCCATCCAGTCTCGCGCCTGACGGCACGCTTTTTTCAGAATGCTCTCCCCAAGCTCCACGATGAGGCCGGTTTCTTCCGCAAGGCCGATGAATTCCGCAGGCCCAAGCAGTCCCTCCGCCGGGTGCTGCCAGCGCACCAGCGCCTCCACCCCACTGATTCCGCCGGTAAGTAGATCGACCTGCGGCTGGAAATGCAGGATGAATTCATCCCGTTCCACGGCCCTGCGCAATTCCTCGATACGCGTGACCTTCTTTCTCAGGTCGTCTGCCATGCGGGGCGAGAAGGTGGCGATACCGTCCCGACCATTATGTTTCGCCTGATACATGGCAAGATCGGCAGCGGCGACGATCTCCGCCGTGGTTTCCCCATGTTCCGGAAAGAATGCCACGCCGATGCTGGATGTCGCCTTGATATCATAACTGCCGATGCGCAGCGGCTGTGAGACCGCAGCCTGGATGCCCTGAAGCCGGGTTTCGAAACCGTCCCGTTGTTTCTCCAGAATGACGACGAACTCATCCCCGCCCACCCGCAACACGAGATCGTTTCGACCAAGGCTCCCTGCAATGCGCGCGGCCGTCTTCGAAAGCAGCGCATCGCCGACGCTGTGGCCCAGCGTGTCGTTGATCTGCTTGAAATTGTCGAGGTCGAGAAAGCAGACGGCGATCGTCCGCCTGGCTTTTGCCGCGGCCGCCAGAACTTCCGGCAGCCGTGTATCGAGAAAACGGCGATTGGGGAGCTGGGTCAGCATGTCGTGATCGGCCAGAAAGGCGATATGTTCGGCAGCACGTTTGCGGTCGATCGCGAGCCCCGCCATGCGTGCAGCCGCACCGATAAATTCCACCAGTGCCGGATCTGGCTGGCGGGCCGCGAGCATGCACCAGACAAAACCGTGCGCCTTGCCGTCGCTGGCGGGGATATCGAAGCTGAAGGCCGTGGTATCGGCAGGGGAAATAAGGCTGTCAGGATCGCTGACCGAGGAAATCAGCGCCGTCAGCCCCGCATGCGGAGCGAGTGCCGGCGATGCATAAACCGAAGGTTCACCCGTAGCGGCGTCGAACACCCGTACGGCACAGGCAAGCCCCGTAGCGAGATTTTCAATCGCCTTGACGAATTCCTCTAGGAAATCCTCGATACGCGCCGCCGCGACAATCATTTCGAGAATGCGCGCCTGCGTCTGCAGCAACCTTTCGGAAGCCTTTTTCTGGGTTATGTCCCTAGAAGCGCCGACCACCCCGATGATGTTGCCGGACTTGTCCCGCAGCGGCACGCGCGACATCATCAGCCAGCGGTCGATATCGCCACGCATGGCCCGCTCTTCGTAACCGAGATCCGGTTCTCCCGTGCGCATCACCCGTGCCTCGGTGTCGGGAATGCCCGCCCGCCGTGCTGCTTCGCCGTGAATATCGTAATCGGTGAGGCCAATCAGCTCCTCCACCGTGTCAAAACCATTTTCCTTGACGATTGCGCGGTTCGCAAACAGGAAACGACCTTCCAGATCCTTGGCATAGATAAAATCCGGCACGTGGTCGATCATCGCTTCCAACAACACATGCCGGTCGGAGGGATTACTATTTTCATCTGTTGAGGTAGAGGCAGATGGCCCTGTTTCGCGCTTTTTTCGCGATATCCGGTTCTGCACGGGTGTCTTCGGGCCCTTGGAACGCACGTATCCGCCTCATCACTTTATAAGAGAGCAGAATAGTAGGATTATACATATTATATAAATATGAACGAGGGGCGGAGATAGGGTGGCCGGTGGCCGTCTGTACGCTTGCGGCGATGAAATAGCGCCTGTCTCAGGGAAAACGGCGCGGATAGAAGCCGCGCCGCCAGAATGCTGGCATCCAGCAAGGCCCCGTCACACCACCGGCGTCGGCAGCTCCCTGCCGGCAAAATGCGCATCGAGATTGGCAAGAACAAGGTCTGCCATGGCCCGTCGCGTCTGATGCGTGCCGCTCCCGATATGTGGGGCGAGCGTGACGGTTTCGAAAGCAAACAGCGCATCCGGCACACGCGGTTCATCCTCGAAGACATCAAGCGCAGCACCTGCGATCACGCTATTCGAAAGTGCCTCAATGAGCGCCTTCTCATCCACCAACGAGCCGCGAGCCACGTTGACAAGCACACCCTGCGGGCCAAGCGCGTTCAGAACCTCGGCACTGACGATGTGACGCGTTTCGGCGGTGGCCGCTGCGGCGATGATCAGCACGTCACAATTAGCGGCCAGAGCTTCGATGCTGTCATAATAATCATAGGCGACATCGCGACGATTTCTCGCGGTGTAGGAGATATGCGCATCGAAACCTTCGAGCCTCCTGGCAATCGCCTGACCGATGCGGCCGAAACCGAATATGCCATAGCGACGACCGGCCACGCGGGTGGAAAGGCCCATGTCGCCCTTCAGCCATTGCCCGGTGCGGACATATTGGTCTGCCTGCGGCAGCCTGCGTGCCTGCGCCAGAATAAGGCCCAGAGCAAGATCCGCGACATCGGCCGTCAACACGTCAGGCGTATTGGAAACACGAAAGCCGCGCCGCTTCGCTTCAGCCAGATCGACCTTGTCGAAGCCGACGCCGTTGATGGCAACGATTTCAAGTTTTGGTAACGCTGCACCAATATCCGCCGGCAGGCCGATATGACCGCCGGTGACGACGCCGCGGATCGCGCCGCCTTTTTCAGCAAGGAAAGCGGCCCTGTCTGACACTTCGAACAGGCGATGCACGGTGAAGCGCTGCGCAAGTTCTTCCTCCAGTGCCGGGATGAGCGGGCACAGCTGCACGATTTCAGTGGTCATGGATTTTCCTTTGTGCCGGTGAACTACTTCACATCGGCCTTGACGAATTGCCGGAGTTCCGGCGTTTGCGGATTGGCGAAGAGTTCGGACGAGCGACCCTGCTCCCAGATCTTGCCCTTGTGCATGAAGATCGTTTCGGTCGCCACGCGCCGCGCAAAGGCCATCTCATGCGTCACGAGGATCATGGTCATGCCGTCTCTGGCGAGGTTTTCCATGACAGTCAGCACTTCTTCGGTGAGTTCCGGATCGAGCGCAGACGTCACCTCGTCGAACAGCATTACCTTCGGCCGCATGGCAAGCGAGCGCGCAATCGCCACACGCTGCTGCTGGCCGCCGGACAGCTGGTCCGGATAGGAATCGAATTTCTCCGAAAGACCGACGAGCTGCAGAACCTCACGGGCGATATCCTTGGTTTCCGATTTTGCCACGTCCTTGACGATGCGCGGCGCAAGCATGATGTTTTCACCCACCGTCAGGTGCGGGAACAGATTATAGCTCTGGAACACGATGCCGACATCGGTGCGCAGCTTCCGCAGGGCCTTGGCATCTTCGCCAATCGCATGACCGGCGATTTCGATGCGCCCGGAATTGATCTTTTCCAGCCCGTTCATGCAGCGCAGCAGCGTGCTCTTGCCCGAGCCCGAGCGGCCGATGAGGGCGAACACTTCACCACGGCCGACCGTCAGCGACACGCCTTTGAGGACTTCCAGAGCGCCAAAGCTCTTGTGAACGTTTTCAACGATTACTTCCGGCATGAAGCCTCCTTTCCAGCCAACGCGACAGCTGGGATAACGGGTAGCAGACGATGAAATAAAGTACGGCCACCGCCACGAAGACGCGGAACGGCTGGAACGTGGCATTGTTGATGAGCTGCCCCGCTCTCGCCAGTTCGACGAAACCGATGATCGATGCGATGGACGTGTTCTTGACGACCTGGACGGCAAAACCGACGGTCGGCGGTAGCGAAATTCGGATCGCCTGCGGCAGGATGACGTAGCGATATTGCTGGGCGCGGGTGAGAGCGAGCGATTCCGACGCTTCCCATTGCTGCTTCGGCACCGCCTGGATGCAGCCGCGCCAGATTTCCGCGAGATAACCTGACGTATAGATGGTCATCGACGCGCCGGCGGCAAAAAGCGGCGGCAGTTCCAGCCCGGCAAGGCTGAGGCCATAATAGGACAGGAACAGGATCATCAGCACCGGAATGCCCTGGATCACCTGAATGTAGGTGCCGGCGGCAATGCGCAGCGCCTTGAAATTCGAGGTGCGGGCGAGCGCCACGAAGAAGCCAACGATACCGCCGCCGATTAGCGCAATGATCGTCAGAAGCACGGTCCATTGCAGGGCTGTCAGCAGGAAGCCGAATTCGTTCCAGCCGAAAGTTCTAAGGGTCATGACTGCACCTCCGGCAAAGCGGTCATCGTCTTGCGGGCCACGCGGCGACCGAACAGCCACATGCCGACAAGGGCAAGGATGAGCCGCAGGCTGAGCGCCAGCGCCAGATAGATGAGCGTGACGACGATGTAGACCTCGAAGGAGCGATAGGTCTGCGATTCCACGAAGGCTGCAGCGGCGGCAAGCTCATGGGTGGAGATGGCCGAGCATATGCTCGATGCCAGCATCATCAGCACGAACTGGCTGCAGAGCGATGGATAGACCTTGGCAATGGCGGGCACGATAATGACGTGACGATAAATCTGGTACTTGGTGAAGCCCAGAGCCTCACCCGCCTCGATCTGCGACTTGTGCACCGCCTCGATGCCGGCGCGGATGATCTCCGTCGAATAGGCGGCAAGATTGATCGTCATGCCGATCAGCGCCGCCGTATCCGCCCCTACCCTGAAGCCGAGACCCGGCAAGCCGAAATAGACGATGAACAGCTGCACCAGGAACGGCGTGTTGCGGATGACTTCGACATAAGCATCCACGATGATGCGGACGATGCCACCATTGATGGAGCGCAATGAGGCGAGAAGAATGCCGAAAGCGCAACCAAGCACGATGGAGAAGACCGACAGTTTGATCGTCAGCCATATACCGTTCAGAATTTCATTCTGATATTGGGCGAGCGCGCCGAATTGGAATGTATAGGACATGCGTCACTCCGTTGACATTTCCCGGCCCGCCGAACGTATTCCCGGCGGGCGCGTTGAAAGGCTCAATCAGAAGCTTGGCAATTGCGGCAGCGGGCGACCGGTCCATTTCACCGAGATGCGGTCGAGATCGCCGGACATCTTCATCAGGTAAATGGAGGTGTTCAGCCACTGGCGCAGCTCGAAATCCTCAAGCTTGGTCGCCATGGAATTGCCCTGCTGGAAGAAGGTGAACCCGACCTGGAGACCGGCTTCCGGGCGCTGCTTGATGATTGCTTCACCAACCGTGGACGGCAGGGCGACGGCATCCACCTGACCCGCGAGCAAAGCCTGGGCGCTGGTGGAATCGTCTTCGTAAACGACGATTTCGAGACCTTCGACATTGGCCTTGCGCAGCGCGGTTTCCTGCGAGGAACCGCGGTTGACCGACACGCGCTTGCCCTTGAGGCTGTCGAGATTTTCGAATTTCTGGTCCTTGCCGGAGATGATATCCATGTTGAAGGCGCTGTATGGCTGCGTGAACATCACAGTCTTGGCGCGTTCGCCGGTCGGCGCAAGCGTCGCGACGAGGAAATCGACCTTGCCGGTCTGAAGGGCCGGAATACGCGCTGGAGGCGTCAGCGGCACCAGCTCCACCGGCAGCGACAGGTAGGAACCGATGAGATTGGCGACATCGACGTCATAACCGGAAGGGTTGCCCTTCTCATCCACCATGCCCATCGGCGGCGCGCCCGTGAGAACACCGATCTTGACCTTGCCGCGCGCCGTGATCTCGCTGAGCGAGACGGCATGGGCGGACGTTGTAGCCGCAAGCGAAGCTGCGGCAACACCGACGGCAACGGTCATGTTTTTCAGAAATCTGGATATGCTCATGGTTTCTCCTCCAACCCAAATAGTAGCTGCCCAATGCAGAACAGCGGCCTTCGCAAACCGAAAAATGTTCTCGATAACATTTCTAGGCGCTTGACTAAAAACTCCTCCCAAGAAACTGTGAAAACACAAAACCAGATGAATTTTTTATTAAATTCAATCAGTTAGGATGATTACCGATTTTCCTCTCTTCGACGCCGCTTCACGTTCTTGGCAGGATCAATAATGCATGTTATCGGTATCATTGCAAGTCCGATCTACAGAACTGTTTCGGTCGGCATTCATTTCGGGAGGAAACATGTACACACGCTCGGCAATTTTCGAAGGCAGGATTCACCCCGGCCGGGAGGAGGAGTTTTTTCGCATCGTTGAGGAAAAATTACTGCCTGTCTGGAAGCGCATGCCGAATGCGCAGGCGGTGCGAGTGATGCGTACGGAGCGCACGGACCCGGACGCGGCCCAGATCATCATGGTGCAGGAAATCGACTACCCCTCGATGGAGGCCGTGGAGGAAGCGCTGGTGTCTCCGGTCCGGCTGGAAGGCCGGGTACTGACGGATGAGATGATGAGCATGTGTGACGGGCGTTTCTACCATCTGGTCTATAGCCGCGTCGCATAAATCCGGTGCACGTCGCATTGATCTGCAATCATACGGCGTGCTTTCCCTTGGTATCTTCGTGTATGTCTTGTCGTGAACCGGTCTTCATTCAGCCGGATTGTAACTGGGGAGACATGCTTTGGTGGAGCGCACGCCTTTGGCCGCAGCGTTAGTCACGTCAAAAAAAGCAACCATGAGCGACGTCTCAAAACTTGCGGGCGTCTCCAAGATGACCGTCTCGCGGGTGCTGGCCGATCCCGCTCTGGTGTCCGAGGAGACGCGCCAGAGGGTGATGAAGGCCATTGAGAAGCTTGGTTATGTGCCTGACCGAATCGCCGGTTCGCTTTCTTCTCGCCGCACCAATTTCATCACCGCCATCCTGCCGACTCTCACCAACTCAAACTTCGCCGACAGCGCTCAAGGCCTCGCCAATGCGCTACGCGCCGCCGATTACCAATTGCTGATCGGTTACACCATGTACGACCTGCAGGAAGAAGAGCGCGTCATCCGCACCATGATGGAGCGCCGTCCCGACGCGATTGTCGTCGCCGGCACGGTTCATACCAAGATGGCAAGCGAAGTGTTGATGCGCGCCGGTATCCCGATCGTTGAAATCTGGGACGTACCCGAACATCCGATCGACCATGCGGTCGGCTTTTCCAATTACGAAGTGGGAAGAACCGCCGCCAAACACCTGATATCGCTTGGATTCACGCGCATAGGCGCACTTGGCTCCCGAGCCGATGGCGACGTTAAGGACTGGCGCGGCGAAAGCCGCCTGCTCGGTTTCGGGGCGGCGCTGCGCGAAGCCGGCATCGCCGATGATCTCATCATCCGCGAGGGCAGCGCGCCGGTCTCATACGATCACGGCGCGAAAACGCTGGGCTCCCTGTTGGCCAAGGCGCCCGATGTCGAAGCCATCTTCGCCGTGTCGGATATTTCCGCTGTCGGTGCGCTGATGGAATGTCATCGCCGCGGCATTCATGTACCAGACCAGATTTCCATTCTCGGCTTCGGTGATTTTGATATTGGCAGACAATGCTATCCGGCGATTTCAACGATACGGGTCGACGCACAGATGATCGGCCGCAAAGCGGGCGAGTTGCTGCTTTCGATATTGGAGGCAGAAAAGGATGCCGCTGTTCCCGAGGGTGCGCGGGTGGATGTCGGCTTCCAGCTTATCGTGCGGGAGACGACGAAGCGGTTGGGCCGGTGAAGCTTTAGCCTCGTTGGAACGAGCGTGTACCGCTTCTTTCTTCTCCCCGCCGGGGAGATGTCCGCGGCTGCGGGATGAGGGGCAAGCTCTCCGAATATCGCTAACGTAGCCCCCTCATCCGACCCTTCGGGCCACCTTCTCCCCCGCGGGGAGAAGAAAAATGCCGCAGCGCCGCGACATATCTCAATATGCCATCTGAGTGACCTGTACGCCCTTATTTACCTCGCACCCCAGGTATCCGTCAGCCGATACCCTTCCGGCCATGGATCCGACGGATCGAGCATGTGCTGGTGTATTCCGGTGATCCAGCCGCGGCCGGATATTTCCGGCAGGATGGCCGGGCGGTCGCCGACTGTTGTGGTCCCGAGGATACGGCCTGTGAAGGTCGAGCCGATCAGCGACACCGCCGTCAGCGTTTCCCCTTCCTTCATTTCGCCGCGTGCATGCAGCACGGCCATACGGGCCGAAAGCGCCGTGCCGGTGGGGGAGCGGTCCACCTTGCCCGGCTGGATGGCGACGGCCGCCCCTGCCCGCAGGCCTTCGGCCGTGCGTTCCACCTTGCCGGCGAACAGGCAGAAGGAAAAATGCCGCCAGTCCGGGTTTTCGGGATGATCGAAACCCAGAGCCTTGTTGGCGGCGTTGGTGATGCGCACGCCGAGGCGGGCAATCTCGTGCGCCTCTTCCGGTTTCAGGCTGAAGCCCATTGCTTCGGCATCGACGATGACGAAACTGTCGCCGCCGTAGGCCGTATCCACTTTGAGCTTTCCAAGGCCTTCGACCTCGAGTTCGGCATCAAGCTTCGCGGCGAAGCTTGGCAGGTTCTGCACGAAAATACGCTCGGCCTTGCCGTTGCGGCATTCGGCCCGCACCTTCACCAGCCCGCCGGGAGCTTCCAGCAGCATATGGGTTTCCGGCTCCTGCATCGGCACGATACCGCCATCGAGAAGGACGGTGGACACGCAGATGGAGTTAGAGCCGGACATGGGCGGCGTATCCTCCGGCTCCATGATGATGAAGGCGGCATCCGCATCAGGATGTTTCGGCGGCACCAGCAGATTGACGTGGCGGAATACGCCGCCGCGCGGCTCATTCAGCACGAAGTTGCGCAGCGTCTCATCACGGGCGATGAAACGGCTCTGTTCCCAGATCGTTTCGCCTGGTGGCGGCTTGACGCCACCGACAATCACATCCCCCACCTCGCCTTCCGCATGGGCGGAAATGACATGAACGGTCTTAATACTGCGCATTGAATTCTCCTCAGGAAAGCCAGGCGGGAAGACGGGAAGCGGCACGGCCGGTCAACGCGCTCTCGACGCAATCGGCAAGGCTGCCGAAGCGCACCGCGCGGCCGCTGAGGCCGGGTCCGTAATGGGCGTATTTGCCGGAATTGGTCATCAAGGCGCGCGTCTTCGTCGGGAAGACCGGCTCGGAAATAGAACACCAGCAGAGGTCAGGCAGTACCTGTACACCGCTATCCTTCAGGCTTTTCAACGTGCCGTCGTGGGCAGCTGCATCGATGACCTGCTGGCCGGCTGTGACGATGACGGCGACATCCGCATGGCGCTTGCGACCGTTGAAAACGGCCGCAAGGGCGCGGCACTCCTCCAGCGACGCGTGGGGACTACCGATGGCGACCAGTTGCACCTCCTCCGGTCCCTCGTTCAGCAGCGACCACCCGGCCGCCATATCGGCAAGCGAAATGCCGACCGTGTCGGCCGTTTCCAGAGGCGCGATACCGGCTTCCGGCGTAATGCCCTCTATATGCAGCATGGGCGCTGCGGAGGTGGTGCCGAAGGCAGCGCAGAGCGCTTTCAAATCATCCCGCGAGGGTTTCGCAGCCCCAAGTCCGCGCAGCAGCGGTATGCAATCGGGGGCAGCCTTGCCGGCGAGATAACCGACGAGCGGCCAGAACGCATCGTCTATCCCTTGCGGCAGCATCACGTCCACGATGCGCTGCGGCCGGCGATTTTCCTCCAGGTAAACACCCGAAAGCGGCGCCCTGCCCGTCATCGCGATACATAGATCGAGGAAATCGGGATGTTTGGCAGTGCGTGCACCAAGCACCGTATTGGCAAAAATCACCGCGTTCGATTCCGCCCAGGCAATCGATTCACCCGCGCCCGGCGCGCTGTCGAGCAGGTAAGGCGAACAGGTGAAGGTGGGCCGACAGCCCATGCGCACATAAGCATCCGCCAGTCTCGCCGCCGGATCGCCGAAATCATCCGGCACGCCCTGTGCCCGCCAGTTAGCCTTGTCCACCGAGATGGCGTTCATGGTCGTCGGCACCCGGACCTTGCCACCCATCTCAGCCATTTTTTCCGCGAAAGTGAGATTGGCGGGGCTGGCATAGATGCAGCCGTCAATATGGCCCTGTGTGACATTAACGAGCGCGGAAGCGCCCTGCTGGGCTGCCATGGCGACGATGATGCGCATGGCCTGGCGCACGGCGATGCCGTCGCGCCCTTCCAGCATAGCGCGGTCGTCACCCGTCAGATCGAGACGGGCAGTCGCGGGATGCGCTATGGCAAGCGAAAGGCCATCGGCCTCGATGCTGTTTTCATCGATGCGAACATGGGTCGCGCGGGAAAAGCGGGCAAAACTTTCGGGGTCGAGACGGACGACCGGCAGCGCCCGCTCGAACATTTCCGCCGCGACAAGTGCGCCCAAGGTCAGCACATCCTCCGCCTCGCAGAAAACGAGAGCGGATGGCGCCCGGCCCGTTAGAATAAGGTCGAGCAGAACGCCAGACCCGGTGCACGAGCCCCGGCTGGTCGGCATGAAGAGCACGCCGCCGGTTAGACTGACGCCGTGCAGCGGGTGATGCACGTCGATCACCCTGCCGGTGGCGGGATCGACACCGCCCCAGAAACTCAGCGCTTCCGTCGTGGCGATCAGGGGGCCTTCGGCCGCACCGGTAAGAATGCTGCGGGCTTGCGGAACGGCAGAAGACATCGAAAATCTCCCTAAGGCATTTCCAGTAAAGCGCGTCGCGCTTTGCGCCCCGGTAAATGCGTGAAAAAGTGCTAGAGAATTTTTGCGTTTCGGGGAAAAGCCGAAATCCTCTAGAAACGTTGCGGCGAAAAAGCGCTTGTGTCGATGGCGGGTTTTTGCCCCGTCAGAATGTCGGCGACGATGCGCGCCGTACCCGCAGATTGCGTCAGTCCCAGATGTCCGTGGCCAAAGGCGTAGACCACCCGCGCCGTGTGTCGCGCATGCCCAATGGCCGGCAGGCTGTCCGGCAGCGAGGGGCGAAAGCCCATCCACTGCTTGCCGCCTTCGGTTTTCAGGCCCGGCAGGAAGGCTTTCGCCTTGGCCAGCAGCGCTTCGGATCGGGCAAAATTGGCCGGAAGCTCCAGCCCGCCCAACTCGACCGCACCGCCGACGCGGATGCCGGAGGAAAGCCGGGTAACGACGAAACCATGGCCGCCGAAGGTCACCTGCGTCCGCAGATCGAATGCGCCTGAAGGCAGGGTTGTATTATAGCCCCGTTCCGTTTCCAGCGGAATTTTTTCCCCGAGCGAACGGGCAATGCGGTGCGAAAAGGCGCCTGCCGCCAGTACCACCCGGCCTGCCTTGCGCGTGCGGCCGTCATGGCTAACCACCTCGACCCCATCCTCCAACGGCCGGAGCGAGGCGATATCGAGGCATTCGATACGCCCGCCCATGGTGCGAAAATGGTCGGCCAGCGCCAGCGTGTAAAGCCTGGGATCGGCAATGGAATACCAGCCAGGCGTGAACGTGCCGCAGATGAAGCGCGGTGCGATGCCGGGCTGTATCTCGGCCATCTGCTCTGCGTTCAGATGCCGGAACTCGATACCGTGGCGCTCACGCGCCTTCCAGCCCCCGAGTGACGCTTCGAATTCCGCATCGCTTTCATAGACCTGGAGGTTTCCTTCCTTGCGTAGCATGGCAATGGTGTCGGTCCTTTTGAGGAACGGCTCCAGTTCGGCCCTGGAAAGGTCCATCAGTGCCGTCTGCGCTGCAGTTGAGTGCTCCACCTTCGAGGCGGCGCAGGCCCGCCAGAACCGGAACATCCAAGGCGCGATCTTCAGCGCATAGGCCGGCGGCACGCTGAGCGGCCCAAGCGGATCGAGCAGCCACTTCGGCGCCTTCCAGAGAATGCCGGGCGACGCGAGCGGCAGGATATCGGTGAAGGCGAAGGCGCCGGCATTGCCGGCAGAAGCGCCCGCCGCCGGTCCCTCACGGTCGATCACCGTGACCGAAAGACCGCGGCCCTGCGCCGCGATTGCCGCCGAGAGGCCGACAACGCCGGCCCCGATGACGATGACATCATTTGCAGGCATTACCGAACGCTCGCCAGGAACTTCTGCGTCTCGGGATGCTGTGGTGCGCCGAACAACTGATCTGGCGTGCCGATCTCGGCCATCACGCCCTGATGGAAGAAGGCCACGCGGTTCGAGACGTCACGGGCGAAAGCCATTTCGTGCGTGACGCAGATCATCGTCATGCCCTCATCCGCGAGCATCTTCAACGTGTCGAGCACCTCGCCGACCAGCATCGGATCAAGCGCCGAGGTAACTTCATCGAACAGCATGTATTCCGGCGACATGGCGAGCGCGCGGGCGATCGCCATACGCTGCTGCTGGCCGCCTGACATGCGGTTCGGATAGACCTTCAGCTTTTCGGCAAGGCCGACGTGGGTCAATTGCTTGACCGCAATTTCTTCGGCCTTCTCTTTCGAAATACCGAGCACCTTGCGCGGCGCCAGCATGACGTTTTCAAGCACCGTCAGATGCGGAAAGGCGTTCCATTGCTGGAAGACGATTCCGACCTTGCGGCGCAGCTTGTTGAGATCGGTCGACTTTGCATGCACCTCGGTGCCATCGATGACGATCTTGCCGCTGTCGATCGGCTCGAGGCCGTTGATGCAGGTGAGCAGCGTCGACTTGCCGGAACCGGAGCCGCCGATGATGGTGACGACCTCGCCCTTGTTGACGGTGAGGTTGATCCCTTTCAGAACCTCCAGCGGGCCGAAGGATTTGCGGACGTTTTCGATCTCAATCATTGGGGGACCACCGTCTTTCGAGATACCCGCCAAAACGGGCGATGGGGAAGCTGATAAGGAAGTAGATGGCGCCGCAGATCATCAGGATGGTCAGCGGTTCCTGCAGGCGGGTCACGAGAATCTGCGAGGCACGCAGAAGCTCAATGAGCCCGAGCCAAAGGACGAGCGCTGAATCCTTCATGACACCCAGCGTCAGGCCGATCCAGGCAGGCAGCGACACGCGCGTGGCAAGCGGCAGAACGATGTACCTCATGTCCTGCGACCAGGTCATACCGAGCGACCGGCAGGCGCGGCGGGTGTTCGAGGGCACCGCTTCGATGCCGCCACGCACGATTTCCGTGCAATAGGCCGCGGTATAAAGCGACAGAACCACGCAGGAGGTCGTAAAGGGTGGCCAGCCGAGCTTTGCGATCGACTGGAAGGCATTGCCGAGAACCAGCTGGATAAGCAGCGGCACGGAACGGAAGACATCCAGAACGAAGGTGAGCGGCAGGGCCCAGTAAGGCCCGAGCTGGAAGCGGAGAACGCCGAAGATGATCCCCATGATGGTGCCTGCCGTGACGGCGACGGCGGTGACGGCAAGTGTCATGCCGGCACCCTTGGCCAGGAAGGCGAGATCACTCCAGGTGAGAGCGGTTTCAAACATGGCTCACCTCTCTCAGTAACGGAACAGACGCGCGGCCAGCAATCTGGCGGCGAGCGTGACGATCTTGGCGATCACGTAATAGATGACCGCGGCGAGCGCGAAAAATTCGAAGGTGCGGAACGAACGGGCGTTCAAGGCCTGCGTGACACCGGCGAGATCCGTGTTCATGCCGACCGTGACGCCGAGCGAGGTCATGAGAATTGCCCAGACCATCTGGTTGGTGGCAGGCAGGAAGGCAACCCGCAGCATCTGCGGCAGGATGATCAGCCTGAAGGTCTGCATCGAGGTCATGCCGAGCGAGCGGCCCGAACGCGTCTGCGTATCCGGAATGGCCTTCAGCGCGCCACGGAAATTTTCCGCGAGATAACCGGCATTATTGAAGGCGATGCCAACCAGAAGCGCGGTATAGGGGCTCAGATGAATGCCGAAATTGCCGAGCCCGAAATGGGCCATGTAGATCTGGAACAGCGCAGGCGTATTGCGGGCTATTTCCACCCAGACCGAGGCGAAGGCGCCGAGGATACGGTTGCCCGAAAGCCGGAACAACGTGAGCACGATGGCGCAGGAGACACCGATGACCATCGACAGGATAGCGATCTGCAGCGTCACCACCGCACCGTCCAGAAGCTGCGGCAAAGCCTTCAGCGCCTGATTCCAGTGAAATGTGTAGTTGAACATAACCGTCTCACCTTTCAGAAACGATCGACGGCGCGATCATTCGACCGCGCCGTTTCCGAAAAGTCCTGATCAGCGATAAACGCCGTTGACGGTGAGCGAAGGCACTTCCCCGCCAACCCATTTTTTGTAGAGCTCGGCGTAGCGGCCGGTGCGAACCTGCTGATTGATGAAGAGGTTCAGGTAGTTGATGAAGCCGTATTCATCCCGGTTGGTGAAGAGCGCGACGTAATCGATGTCGTAAGGCGCCTTGCCGACCACCGAGATACCGGCGAACTTGCCGCTCTTGACGTTGGACTGCGCAACGGTCGACGTGGAAACGGTGGCATCGATCTGCCCCTGGCTCAGGGCAAGGAACACATCAGCCTGGGTCTGGTAAGGACGGAATTCGCCGACGCCCCACTCCTTGACCGACTTTTCAAGCGCAATGGCTTCAAACGTGCCGGCGGTTGCACCGACCGTCTTGCCCTTCATGTCCTCGAAGGACTTGACGCCGGACTTGTCGTTGGCGGTAACGGCCATTTCGAAGGCAAAGTAAGGCACGGTCATGCCAACCGTTTTGGCGCGCTCCAGCGTATCGGAGGTCGAAGCGACACCGACGTCGACGCGGCCGGACATCAGTGCAGGAATACGCTCGGGGAACGGCGTCTCGACGATTTCAGCCGTGACGCCGAGCGCCTTGGCGAGGTCGTTGCAATAATCGACGTCGAAACCGATAGGATTGTTGGCGTCATCGCGCGCGCCCATGGGCGGGAAGTCGAGCACAACCGCGCAACGCAGCGTGCCAGACGAGATGATGTCGTCAAGCTTGTCAGCCTTGGCCGGGGTGATAGCGGAAGTGGCGGCCAACAGGCCGGCGAAAATGACCGATTTTTTCATTCTTGATTTGCTCCCAGAATTGGTCTGCCCTTGAAGGCGCGGTCACTATTTCCCTGTGGGGCTGAGAAATCAATAGAAAAATACAATGAGTATACAAAAAGAATTTTTTGCATCTGCGAACTGATGAGGTGTCGCGGATGATTACGCGAGCCGGCGCGGGGGAGCGGACAAGGTGGGCGAAACATTCAGCCTCCTTCATGCCGTTGCTTGTCACAGGAATCTAGCCAGCCCAAATCTCTGGGCTGAAAGAGGCTTTCCGATGCGCGGACGCGCCTCGACTGCAGTCCTGTGACAAGCACAGGAATGAGGGCTTAAGGTATCTTCGTGTTTGAGACGGTGGCCTTCTGCTGTGGCTGAGCTTCATCGAAAAGACACGTTGCAATACTCACACCTTTGTATACTTTATGTATTCAAAATGTGCGAGCCCGACATCGGAGGATAATGATGAGCGACACCACCACCTTGACCATTGAAGAGCTTTCGACGCGGGTCGAGGCGATTTTCAGCAAGGCGGGCCTCAATAAGGTGCAGTCGGGAGCATTGGCACGCGTCATCACCGCCGGTGAGCGCGATGCCTGCAAATCGCACGGCATTTACCGTATCGAAGGCGCGCTCCGCACCGTCAAGGCCGGCAAGGTGAATCCGGATGCGATACCTGAAGTGGCCGAAGACGACGGCACGGCCGTCGTCAAGGTCAATGCCCACGGCGGCTTTGCCAACCCCGCCTTCGAACTCGGTCTGCCGGTTCTGGTGGAGCGGGCGAGACGCTCGGGCATCGCAGCACTCGTCATCAATGACTGCACGCATTTCTCGGCGCTCTGGCCGGAAGTCGAAGGGCTGACCGAAAACGGTCTCGCCGGGCTGGTCATGTGCCCGAGCTATTCCACCGTCGCGCCCACCGGCGGAACCAAGCCTCTGCTTGGCACCAACCCCTTCGCCTTCGGCTGGCCGCGCAAGGGCACCTCCCCTTATGTCTTCGATTTCGCGACGTCGGTTGCGGCCCGCGGTGAAATCGAACTACACCGGCGGGCCGGAAAGCCCCTGCCGGACGGCTGGGCTCTGGACGCCGACGGCAAGCCGACGACCGACCCGGAGGCTGCCCTTGCCGGTTCCATGCTGCCATTTGGCGGCCACAAGGGATCGGCCATCGGCACCATGATCGAGCTTCTCGCCGGCATCATGATCGGCGATCTCACCAGCCCCGAAGCGCTCGAATTTCTCGGCACCACCACGCTTGCCCCCACCCATGGCGAATTGATCGTCGCTTTTTCACCTGAAGCCTTTGCCAAGGGCCGCCCCGGCGACCCCTTCCAGCGCGCGGAAGTGCTGTTCGACGCCATTATCGGCCAGGGCGCCCGCCTGCCGTCGGGCCGCCGCTTCACTGCCCGCGCCAAATCCGAAAGCGAAGGCATCACGCTTACCGCCGCCGAAATGGCCGGGCTCGACCGGCTGCTGGAAAAGGGGCTGGACGTGGTTTCCTGACCATTTGGATGGGGAAATGAAAAAAGGCCCGCAATTGCGGGCCTTCATAACGACAACGTCACTCAGCGTTTTTTTGCGACTGCATAGCATCCCCGCCCTGTCAGCCCGGACTAGATCCTGGGTCCAGCGCGATCAAGTCCTTGATCGCGGAAGAGACCTTTCACGGCGCAGACGCGCCCTGGCTGGATGCCGGATCTAGTCCGGCATGACGGAGGAGAGACATCAAACCTCATCGCATGCAAAAAAGGCCCGCAGTTGCGGGCCTTTTTTTCACAGCAGCAATATCTCAGGCAGCCTTGCAGGCCTGCACTGCGCCGGGAAGCTTGCTCCAGTCAGCGTACCAGCTGTTGAACAGCTTGAACTGTGCTTCGACATAACCCCGCTGGCTGTCCGTCAGTGCATCTGTTTCGTTGAAGTGCAGCGTGTATTCCTTGTCGCCCTTCAGCACCATCATGTGCTTGAAATAGAGAACCAGATCCGGGCCCTCGTCGAAGGACGAAAGAACGGCCAGTGCCTGTTCCAGTTCCAAGGCGCGTGCGCGGGCATCGGCGTCACCCTTGGCGGCAGCCTGCGACAGCTTGCAGAGGTGGATGACTTCCTTCGGCAGCACGTTGCCTATGCCGGTGATGGCGCCGGTTGCGCCGCAATTGACGAAGCCGTGGAAGACAGCGGTGTCGACACCGATCATCAGCGTGACTTCATCGTCACGGCTGGTGATGTTTTCAGCCGCATAACGCATATCCGCCGGGCCGCCGAATTCCTTGAAACCAACGAGGTTCTTGTGCTCGGCGCGCAGCGCGAAGAAGAGATCGGCGCGGGTCGCAAAACCATAATAGGGGCTGTTATAGATGACGGCAGGGATTTCCGGTGCAGCCGAGAGGATTGCCTTGAAGTGAGCCTTCTGGGCGGCGATGACCGAACCGCGCGACAGAACGCGGGGAATGACCATCAGGCCCTTGGCGCCAACCTTCTGGGCGTGGGCGGCATGGGCAACGGCAGACGCCGTGTTGACCGCTCCGGTGCCGACGATGACCGGAACACCGGCCTTCACCAGACGCTCCACGCCTTCCATGCGCTGCTCGTCCGTCAGGAGCGGCCAGTCGCCCATAGAGCCGCAATAGACCACGGCGGACATGCCATCGGCGATCAGTTCCTTGCCCTTGCGAACAAGCGCATCGAAATCGGGGGTGCGATCATCCTTGCAGGGGGTCATCAAGGCGGGAATCACGCCGGAAAAAATGCTGGCCGTCATTACTAGCTCCTAAGGGACATGTTTTTCGGGAATGGACGCACGTCCGCGCCACCCTTTCGAGAGGGACATTACTATCTTGTATTTTATTTGTCGACAAGAAATCGACAAGCTACAGATTTATTTCCAGCCGTTCGTTTCGCACCAGCAGTTTCTGCACCTGCCGGACGATCTGTTCAGCGTGCTCCCGCGCCAGTCTTTCGGAAAGAGCGATATCGCGTGCGGCAATCGCCTCGATCATCTCTTCATGATCATCGACAAAGCGCTTCGGCAGACGATCGTCATAGGACTGGTAATAAAGCCTGAGAATGCGCCGCCCCTCGTCCAGCAGCCGCTTGAACAGGCTGGTGAAATAGGGGTTACGTCCGGCCTCCGCGATGGAAAGATGAAGGGCGGCGTTGGTGGAAATCATCGCCAGCGCATCCTGCTCCTCCACCGCAACGGCGAATTCCGCATTATGGGCGCGAATGCCAGCCAGATCTTCCGGGCGGTGATATTGCGCGGCAAGCTGGGTCGTTACCCGGTACATCAAGACCAGCGCATCGAAATAGGTGTGCATGTTGAGGAAATCGATGTTCGACACCATGGTGGAGCGGTTCGGCAGCGTATCGATCAGCCCCTCGCCCGAAAGCCGTACCAGCGCCTCACGGATCGGCGTTCGCGACATCTTGAACCGTTCGGCAAGCTGCACTTCATCGATGGGACTGCCGGGTGGCAGGACGAGATCAAGAATCTCGTCGCGCAGCAGATCGTAGACCATCTTCACACCGGAGCCGCGCTTGCGCTCGGCAGAAGCAATTATATCCGTCATAATCAAATCCTTCTTGTCGACATAAAGAGTACTATTATATTTTTTCGTTATCAACGACGTGTCACCGGGTCGCTGGCTTGCATGACGGAATAATTGTTCAAAAACAACAAAAAGCCGTCGCGAAAATTGCCCGCGACGGCTTTCGATCGTTCGGTTTGTGGCGCAGACGTCTTCATCGCGCTTTCACGGCCGAAGCGGCGGATAGCGGCTTCCAGCGACGACGCGAGGCCTTAGTCCGAGATCAGTTCCGCAGGCCGGTGGCCACGACGGAAATCTTGAAAGCGCCGTCCAGCGTTGGGTCGAACGAAGCGCCCATCACCACATCGGTTTCCTCGCTGACAGCCTCACGTACCAGCGTCATCGCTTCATCAATCTCGTAAAGCGTCAGGTCGTTGCCGCCGGAAATGGAGACCAGCGCGCCACGTGCTTCCTTCAGCGAGGGCTCGCCGAGCAGCGGATTGGCAATGGCCGCTGCCGCTGCTTCCGAAGCACGCTTTTCGCCCTTGGCCTGTGCGGTGCCCATGAGCGCCCGGCCGCCATTCTTCATGACGTATCGCACATCGGCGAAATCGAGATTGACCAGACCTTCACGCAAAATGAGATCGGTGATGCAGCGCACGCCGAGCGACAGCACCTTGTCGGCGGTTTTGAGCGCATTTTCGAAGGTGGTGCCGGCATCGGCAATGCGCAGCAGGTTCTGGTTGGGAATGACGATGACGGTATCGGCCGTGTTGAGCAGATTGGCGAAACCGTACTCAGCAGCCCGCATGCGGCGCACGCCCTCAAAGCTGAAAGGAAGCGTGACGACACCAACTGTGAGAATGTTCTTTGCACGGCAGGCTTCGGCAATAACGGGTGCCGCACCCGTCCCGGTGCCGCCGCCCATGCCGGCGGTGATGAAACACATATCATAGCCGCTCAGGTGATCCATGATCTCATCGAGGGAATCGATCGCAGCCTGTCGGCCAACCTCGGGATCAGCACCCGCTCCAAGCCCGCCCGTCAGTTCTGAGCTGAGCTGCACGAGCCGTGGCGCATTGGTCTTCTTCAGCGCCTGCGCATCCGTATTGGCCGCGATGAAATCGACGCCGCCGATACCCTCGGCAATCATGTTGTTGATCGCGTTTCCGCCACCGCCACCAACTCCGACGACGGCGATGTTGGGAGTGTTGCGGGCAATGGTGGCGCGCGGAGACTGTGTCATCGTCTAATTCTCTTTCCAAATTCATAAGGTCCCGCGCCGGTTTTGACCGCGGCACGCGATTGATCGGTGGCGTTCCCGCTCTTCCTTCCTGGCGCGCGAAGGAGGCCGTAACGTCTTGAATTTCCATGTAAGCCTTAAGGACCGATTGCGGCCAAAAGACTGGTGCTCCAGCGGCGAAAGATGCGCTACGGCGACGTTCCTCCACCCTTCCCCCGGATGAAAACCAAACCGAATCAACTGCTTCGCTATCAAGAGGTGATAGCCCAAAAGGCACGTTGTTTACACTCCATTCACTATGTTTATCTCACTTTGGAACGAGTTGGCCCGCCGGGTGTTTGCTTGCCGACCGTGCTGAGGCGGCGGGTGATGAGATCAAACAGTCCCGACGCTCCAGATATTGTCGAAGCACCAGACGACCCCAAACCGCGGCGTATTTTTTCAGTTCGGTGCTTGGTAGCGTACTCAATGGAGGCAGGCATATGTTGGCAGACGTTTTGCAGAGTGAACCCGGCTTCCGCATGGAGCAGCCGCGGGTACTGATCGTGGAAGACGAGTTCCTCATCGCCATGGACATAGAGGATTCCATTCTTCAGGCGGATGAAGAGGCAGACGTCATCGGTATCGCCAACAAGCTGGATGATGCCGTGGCACTTGGCCGCCGCGCCGATATTGCATTTGTCGACGTCAATCTTGCCGATGGACAAACCGGGCCGGAAATCGGGCGACGGCTTTCCGAAGAGCACGGTGTGGTGGTCATCTTCATGACCGCAAACCCGGAGGTCGTGGTCAATCTCGGCATCGGCGCTGGCGTCATCGCCAAGCCCGTTCCGCAAGATGCAGTCGAACAATGCCTCACTTATGCACTCGCCAGACGCGCAGGCACCCGTGCCGTGACGCCCATCGGCATGATGGCATTCGACTGAGATATACCAACAAGGAAAACGGCCAAAAACAAAAAAGCCTGCCGCGGGAGGAGGTGCGGCAGGCTTTCTGAAAAGATGAACAGCGATATGGGAGGAGGAAAACCGCTGTCCCCGGGGCAATCCTTTGGGAGGAGGAGTAGGATCACCCGCTTTACGAAAAGGATGTGGGAGGAGGTACATCCGTTTCGATGAGAGGAACATACCATTTCCCTGCGCATTTGACAGGCACAAGGTTGCAGCACAGATATGCGCTGAGCGCATGGCGTCCGTCACGAAGGAAGATACCGGGCACCCACCCGCTTATCGCGGACCGGGCCTTTACCGATTTCCCAACCTGCACGGAACCTCGACAGCAATCGAGAAGAATGCGGCGCATCCGGTGAGAGCGCCGCCTCGCTGTCAGACACCCCAAATGAAGTGCCTTCATTGTCAAACCAAAACAAAAACGCCCGCAATGCGGGCGTTGAAGCATTCAGAATGAGGCGGTATCGCCCTATTTACTTGCCTACAGCGGCGCGAGCGACACTGGTGATCTGGCTGCGATCGATACCGAGATCGTGCAGTTCACGGGTGCTCATGCGGCCGAGTTCGGTGATGGTCTGACGATATTTGCGCCAATTGTTGAAGCTGCGTGCTACGTTCATGACATTACCCTTTCTGAGGTTTAGGTGACGTCAGTAACGTTTTCGTTCCGGCGTCCTTCGATGACCTCTATATGCGCTTTCCATTGGGGATTTAACAGACAGAATAAGGCAATCCACCCATGCATCAGACGCAAGGGTTGCCGGCGCCGGTTTGCATTGAAACAGAAACCTGGCTGAAATTCAGACAGTTCACAGGACCTTATAAAGTCGCGGCGGCTCAGAACTTGTAGCGGACTCCGAACACGTTGGCGTTTGTGGCGCCCTTCATGTTGCCAAGTGTTTTGCCGCCACCGGAACGGTGGTGGAGGCGCCAGAAGAATTCCGTCGAGGAACCCTCGCTGAAAGACACGTTGATTTCCGGCCCCAGATAAAAAAGGACATTGGCGTTGCCGTCGTCCTTGATTTCCTGTTCGCGCTCGCGGCCGGGCTGCGCATCCGTAACAAGGCTGAGCCCTGCTGTAAAACTTGGGGTGATGAACAGTCGCTCTCCAAGCCTGATCTGTTCATAACGCGCGACCGGGCCCGCCCACACCTCGCCGGTGAAGCCCTTGCCGAACCTGACGGCCATGCCGACCTCACCGCCCAGTTTTATATTGCCGATACGGTAAGGATAGAACTGATAGCCGCCGCCGATGACAGCGTTTCTTTCATAGTCCACGGGAATAAGCGCCGCGCTTTTCAGCATGTCTTCTTTTGTCATGGCGCCAGCGAAGCCGAATATCGCCTCACTCGTCTCAGAGGTCATATCCTCCGACGCGAAAGATGACGTGGCAGCCAGTGCGACCATGGCTGCCGTCGCCAGACGTGCTGCAATACTCATCGTGCTACTCCTGAACAAAGCCCGCTTTACCCAGCCGTCCTCATAGGCATAATCGCGGAAGGCGAACATACCGTTACCGAACACAATTAATTCAACTTGCGTGGAATCGGCTGAAACATGCGCATGATCCCGATGCTGTCAGTGCAAGAAACGCCTGAACCGGCGAAGCGCAAAAACGAAAAGAGCCGAGCCGATGGCCAGCAGCGCCAGCAGTTGCGGCCAGACCACATCCAGCCCCGCCCCTCTGAAAAGCACCGATTGCGCCAGGATGATGAAATGGGTATTTGGCGCAAGAAGCATGATGTACTGGATGATATCAGGCATGCTTTCGCGAGGCGTCATGGCGCCGGACAGCACCTGCAACGGCAACAAAAACAGGATCAGCAACATGCCGAATTGCGGCATGGACCCGGCGACTGTTGCGAGAAAAATTCCCATGGAAGTCATGGCGAAGAGTTGCAATGCCGTTCCGAGCAGGAAAAGAGAAAGCGAGCCTTCGATGGGAATGGCAAGCAGGCCCCTCACCACCACGAACAGCGAAAATGCAGAGGCCACCAGCACGACCAGCCCCATGGACCACACCTTGCTGAGCATGATTTCCAGCGGCGTCACTGGCATGACCAGCAGATGCTCGACCGTTCCGTGTTCTCGCTCGCGAATGAGCGCCGCGCCCGTCAGCACGATGGATAGCATGGTAATGGCGGTGATGATGTTGTTGATCGAGCCGAACCAGGACTTGTCCAGTTCCGGATTGAAGCGGGAACGTAGCGTGAGGTCCACCGGCACCGAGGTCGCGCCGCGATAGCGGTCGACATACTCCTGTATTTCGCTCGTCACGATGCTCTGCACGTAACCGCCACCGCTGAAAGCCTGGCTCATGCGGGTGGCGTCGATATTGAGCTGGATGGCCGGCTGCTGTCCGGCCATCAGCCGGCGCTGGAAATCCGGGGGAATGTTGAGCGCGAAGGTATCGAGGCCCGCATCCATGCGCTTGTCCATTTCAGCGATGGAAATCTGCTTCGGCGGGGAGAAATAGGGCGGATAAAACGCCGTGCTGATGCGGCTGGAAAGCGGCGACTGATCCTCATCGACAATTGCGATGGCCGCGTTGTTCAGCGTCTCCGGCAGCGCGCTGGAACCGGTATAGATCTGCAGCGTGAAGGCATAGACGATAAGCAGCATCAGCATTCCGTCTCGCGCGAGACCGCGCAGTTCCTTGATGCCGAGCTGGAAGATGTTGGACGAAAAAAGCCTCATGACGCCTGCTTTCTCAAAAGTGCAGCGCCGACAATGAGGAGCAGTGGAATGGCGATGAGAAGCGGTAGAAACGAGCCAGAAAGTCCGGCGAAATCCAGGCCCTTGGAGAAAGTTCCGCGTGAAATGGTCATGAAATAGGTGGCAGGATAGACGTTGCCGATAAAGGCGCCCGCCCCTTGCAGCGACGAGACGGGATCGATCATGCCCGAATATTGCGTCGCCGGAATGAGCGTCAGAAGAGCCGTGCCGAAGATTGCCGCAATCTGGCTCTTCATGAAGGAAGACATCAGGAGGCCGATGGATGTGGCGATGATGACATAGAGCAGCGCGCCCGTCGCATAAGCGAGATAACTTCCGGTGAACGGCACCTGAAAGATGAAGACCGCAAATGCCGTCAGAAGCATGAAATTGAGCATGCCAAGGGCGACATAGGGAAGCTGCTTGCCGATCAGGAATTCCAGCCGCGTGGTCGGCGTCACGTATAGATTGACGATCGAACCGAGCTCTTTTTCCCTGACGACGCTGAGGGCCGCCAGCATTGCGGGGATGAGCATGAGAAGCAGCGGAATGACCGCCGGCACGATGGCGACAAGGCTCTTGACGTCGGGATTGTAACGATAGCGCGTTTCGATGCTGAAGCTGCTTTGCGTGGCCGCGCTGCCGTAAATCTCGGCGGCCTTCCGCGCCAGCCATGTCTGATGCATGCCCTGCACGTAACCGCGAACGGTCTCCGCCCGCTGCGGCATGGCGCCGTCTATCCAGGCCCCTACCTCCACAGTCTTGCCGCGCAAGACATCGCGGCCAAAGCCAGGAGGAATTTCTATGGCAAGGCTCAGTTCGCCATCACGCATGCGCCGGTCCATATCGGCATAGTCCCGGATAGGTTCCTTCTCGATGAAATAACGGGAGCCGGCAATGTCGAGCACGTAATCGCGGCTGATGGTGGAATCGTCGCGATCCAGCACCGCGAAAGTCAGGTCCTCGACATCGAGATTGATGCCGTATCCGATGACGAACATCAGGATGACGCTGCCGAGCACGGCCAGCGTGCCGCGAATGGGATCGCGCTGCAGTTCCAGTGCCTCGCGGCGCGTATAGCTGAACATGCGCCTGAAATCGAAAAATCTCTTGCGGGTGGGCGCCGCATGTTGCGTCACCTGCACGTCCGCTGCTGCCACAGATGCTGTCGCATGCGCGTCCCTCGTAACCCCGGAAGCATCTTCCAGATAGGCGACGAAAGCCTCTTCAAGTGTTGCGGCATTACGGCTTCTGGTGATCGCATCGGGCGTATCGCTGATCAACACCTTGCCGGCATGCATCAGCGAAATCCGGTCGCAGCGCTCCGCCTCGTTCATGAAATGGGTGGAGATGAAGATGGTGACATTATCGTTGCGCGAGAGATCGGCGAGGATTTGCCAGAAGCCGTCACGCGCCACCGGGTCGACACCAGAGGTCGGCTCATCGAGGATGAGAATATCGGGCGAGTGGATCATCGCCACCGCCAGCGACAGCCTCTGCCGGATGCCAAGCGGCAGGTCGTCCGGCAGCGTGTCCATGACCGCGCCAAGATCGAAACGCTCCGCCATTTCGGCGATACGCGGTTGAATTGCCTCTTCCGGCAGCTTGAACAGGCGGGCGTGCAGATCAAGGTTCTGCCGCACCGTCAGTTCGGAATAGAGCGAGAAGGCCTGGCTCATGTAACCGACGCGGTGGCGGATCGCCATGTCGCTCGCATCCACCTTGTGTCCGAAGAGCTTCGCCTCTCCTTCGCTGGCGGCCAGAAGCCCCGTCAGCATCTTCATGGTGGTGGATTTTCCGCAGCCATTGGAGCCGAGAAAGCCAAAAATCTCGCCGCGCGGAATCTTGAAGCTGACATTGTCGACGGCGGTGAAATCGCCGAAACGCATGCTAAGGTGCGATGCCTCGATGGCATAATCACCTTCAGCGGTCGGCTTTCGTGGCGCGATATGGACTTCGTGGTAATCCTTGCGCTTTTCTTCGGGAAGAAGCGCGATGAAGGCGGCGTCGAGATTGGGTGCCGCGGTGCGGTCGAGAAGTTCGGCGGGCGAGCCGGTGGCAAGAATCTTGCCGCCATCCATGGCAACCAGCCAGTCAAAACCAGCGGCCTCCTCCATATAGGCCGTTGCGACGATGACGCTCATGCCCGGACGCCCGGCACGGATAGAGTCGATCAGTTCCCAGAACTGCCGCCGCGACAAAGGATCAACGCCTGTCGTCGGCTCGTCCAGGATCAGCAGGTCCGGGTCGTGGATGAGCGCGCAGCAGAGCCCCAGCTTCTGTTTCATGCCGCCGGAGAGCTTCATCGCGGGACGATCGGCAAAAGGTTCGAGGCCGGTACTCTTGAGCAATTCGGCGATACGCGCCTGCCGTTCCCTTCCGTCCTGTCCGAACAGCCGCCCGAAAAAGTCGATGTTTTCAAAGACTGACAGGGTGGGATAGAGGTTCTTGCCAAGGCCCTGCGGCATATAGGCGATACGCGGGCAGGTATCCTCACGGTGGCGCGGATCGGACATCTCGCCACCCAGAACCTCTACCTTGCCCTTCTGGATGGCGCGCGCGCCCGAGACCAGCGACAACAGGCTCGATTTGCCGACGCCGTCAGGCCCGATGAGCCCTATCATCAGCCCGGCGGGTATCTCGACCGATATGTCGTCCAGCGCAACCGTGCTTCCGAAGGTCAACCGCACATCGGTCAATCGCGCAACGGGTGCGTTTCTGTCATTCGTTTCTGGAGGCGCGACCATAGCGGCCACCCTCACTTGACGAGATTGCGTTCGAGATTCTCCGGCCAGGCGGCCTCCGGATCAAGCCGGACATAGGCCATGCCGGGCAGCCCTGTTTTCACATATTGAATATATTTCTGCAGAAGTGCCTGGGGGATTTGCGCCCTTACCCGGAATGTCAGCTTCTGGCGTTCCTCTTCGGTCTCCACCGTTTTCGGCGTGAACTGCGCGACATCCGCGACGAAGGACACTTTTGCCGGAATGGTGTATTGGGGGGCGGCATCCAGTATCAGTCGAACATCAGACCCCATCGACGTGCGGCCAGCCTCGGCCGTCGGCAGGAAAAACGTCATATAGACGTCGCCGAGATCGACGAGGTTCAGAACCCTTCCACCGGCGGACAGCACTTCTCCGGGCTGGGCGATGCGATATTGCACGCGACCGTCGCGGGGCGATTTCAGCGTCGCATCGGCTATGTCAGTCTCGATGCTCTCGATGTCAGCCTGTGCGGCGTCTACCGCCGCTTCGGCGTCGACGATCTGCGCCTTGGCGGCGTTGATCGCGGCGTCGGAAGCCGCAAGCGAGGCCTGCGCAGAGGCGAGCGTTGCGCGGGCGGACTGCTCGGCGGCCTCGCTGTCATCGACGATCTGCTGCGAGACCGCATTGCCCGTCAGCAATTGTTTCGAGCGTGCATTGGTCTTGGAGGCGGAATCGAGCTGGGCCTTTCGCTGTTCCACCACCGCAAGCGCCGACGTCTTTTCCGCTTCACGCTGGGCGACAAGACTGTGGGCCGTGTCGATTGCTATTTTCGCACGGCGAAGCTGTGCTTCCGCCTGGCGTTTCCTCGCCTCCAGCTGGGCCGTATCCATCTGCGCCAGAACCTGTCCGGCCTTCACGAAATCACCCTCACGGACCATAATATCCCGAAGGCGGCCGGCGGTCTTGGTGGAGATATCGATCTCGACGGCCTCGATGCGACCGTTACTGGCCACGAATCCCGAAGGCAGGCCCTCGGCCGTCAGCTTCGACCAGGCGAAATAGCCGGCCACGGCCAGAACCACAACCGCCAGACCAATGAGCAAGCCCTTTTTAGACATCCGTCTTCCCCATGAACCCTTCAGGTTTCAACCGTAGTACGATAAAACCGAAGAAGCCAGCCACCATCACGTTCATAATTCGTACCTGGTATTTCCCGCACTGAAAGCGGAATAACCGGTTTCCGGGACTGTCTACGCCAGAGAGCGGCCTGCAACCTTGACACAAGTCAAGCGGCGAAAGGATTTAATGGAGAGCGTCATCAAGGCGCCCCCCGTTCGCCGGCAGTTAACCGGCTCACCTTTGAGAACACCGACAGTACCAAGCGATCATACCGATGCCGCGCCATCCCGTCGACAATCGGACGTCATCCTCGAGCTTGTCCCGAGGATGACAGAGTAGGGTCTTCTATAGCGCTTGCGAAAGGATGATGTGGGCTCGCTGCACACCTCCGATCCGTTATTGAGGGCGATGATGTTTACACAGCCCGCGCCCGTTTCACCTCCGCCTGCGTCCATTCCGGCAGCCAGTCACTATGGGCCAGCAGCAGATCGTCCACCAGCGACCAAATCTGATCGAGATCGAGTTCCGCCGCAGTATGCGGGTCCATCATGGCAGCGTGAAAGATGTGATCGCGGTTTTCGCTCATCAACGCCCGCACGGTCAGCTCCTGAACATTGATGTTGGTGCGCATCAGCGCGGTGAGCTGCGGTGGCAACTCGCCGATGAAGGTGGGCTGCACGCCGTTATGATCGACCAGGCAGGGCACTTCCGCCGCGCAATCCGATGGCAGCGAGGTGATGCATCCATTATTGCGCTGGTTGCCGTAGATGACGGAGGGCTCGCCGGTCCAGACCGAATTGATGATCGAGGAGGCATATTCCTTCGACTGCTTGACCTCGATTTTTTCGGCCGAGCGATAGGCGGCCGCCTGGCCCTTCCAGCGCTCGATCTGTTCGATGCAGCGCTTTGGATATTCGTCGAGCGGAATGCCGAATTTCTCGATCAGGTCTTCGCGACCCTCCTTGATGAAATAGGGCGTGTATTCCGCGAAATGCTCGGAGCTTTCGGTGACGAAATAACCGAGCCTCGTCAGCATCTCGTACCGCACCTTGTTGGGGCAGCGTGGGTTCCAGCCGGGTTTTGGCGCGCGGCCTTCGCGATAGGCGCGCACGAGATCGGGGTAGAGGCTCCTGTAGCTGCCATCGGGCTGGCGATGCTCGAATTCCAGGAAAAACGCCATATGGTTGATACCGGCCGAACGGTAGCGGATTTCCTCATAGGGAATATCGAGATCATGGGCGAGTTCCATCGCCGTGCCCTGCACGGAATGGCAAAGACCCACCTGCCGGATCGTCGGGTATTTTTCGGCAATCGCCCAGGTGTTTATCGCCATGGGGTTCACATATTGCAACATAATGGCATTCGGGCAGACGGCCAGCATGTCCTCGCAAATCTTCCAGAGGTGAGGCACTGTGCGCAAGCCGCGCATGATGCCGCCGACGCCAAGTGTGTCAGCAATGGTCTGGCGCAGCCCGTACTTACGCGGCACTTCGAAATCAGTGACCGTGCACGGCTCGTATCCGCCGATCTGGAACGCCACGACAACAAAATCCGCGCCGGAAAGCGCCTTTTTCTGGTCGGTATAGGTCTCGGCCTTCGCCTTTGCTCCGAGCGTCGAAATCAGCTTGTTGACGACGATGGCGCTTTCTTCCAGCCTTTCACGGTTGATATCCATCAGCGCGATTGTGGCGCCGGAAAGGGCCGGACGCTGCAGCACGTCACCGATGATGTTCTTCATGAACACCGTGGAACCTGCGCCGATGAATGCAATCTTGGGATCTCTTGACATGTCTACCTCCGGCAATTGGGAATTCAAGCGATTTCGAAGGCGGCTCGCACAAGCCGCTGTGTATATTCAGTTTTTGGCTGACTGAGCACGTCCTCGACAGGCCCCTCTTCGACAATCCGGCCGCGCTGCATGACGATGACGCGGTGGCAGAGGGCGCGGACCACTTTCAGGTCGTGGGAGATGAACAGGTAGCTCAAGCCACGCTCATCCTGCAGCTTGCGCAGGAGATCGATGATCTGCGCCTGCACGGAAAGATCGAGTGCGGAGGTCGGCTCATCGAGCAGGATGAATTCCGGCTCCAGCGCGACGGCACGCGCAATCGCGATGCGCTGTCTTTGGCCGCCGGAGAACTCATGCGGGAAACGCGAGAGGATGTTGCCAGGCATACCCGCCGCCTCCAGCGCGTCGCGCACCCGGTCCAGCCTCTCGGCCTTTGTCTTTCCAAGACCGTTGATGATGAGACCTTCCTCGATGATCTGGCCAATGGTCATGCGCGGGTTTAGCGAGGCAAAGGGATCCTGAAAGACGATCTGCATACGCGACCGCAGAGGCCGCATTTCAGCCCGGGAACGGCCATCGACCCTCTGACCGTCAAAAACCACCTCGCCGCCCACAGGGTCGTTCAACCGGAGCAGGGACTGGCCGAAGGTCGTCTTTCCGGAGCCGGATTCACCCACGAGCCCCAGTGTCTCGTGCCGCCTGAGCGTCAAGCCGAGACTGTCGACCGCTATCAGCTCCTTGAGTTCTGGTTTGAACAGGCCGCCATATCGCATCATGAAGGAAACGCGCACGCCGCTTGCCGTCAGGAGGACGCCGGAGTTCTCCGGCAGCGGCTTTGCCGTGCCCCGAGGTTCGGAAGCAAGCAGCCTTTTCGTGTAGGGATGCTGAGGCGCTGCAAACAGCTTCTCCGTGGTATTGTGCTCACGCATCTCGCCGTGCTGCATGACATAGACGTAATCGGAGAACTGCTTCACGATCGTCAGGTCATGGGTGATGAGGACCACGGCCATGCCGCGCTTCTTCTGGAGATCCCGGATGAGGTTGAGTATCTGCGCCTGCACCGTCACATCCAGCGCGGTCGTTGGTTCGTCGGCAATCAGCACGTCAGGATCATTGGAGAGCGCCATGGCGATCATAACGCGTTGGCGCTGGCCGCCGGAAAGCTGGTGCGGGTATTGTTTGAGCCGCGCTTCCGGCTCCGGTATCTGCACCTGACGCAGCAGATCGAGCGCCCTCGCCTCTGCCTGCTTCTTGCTCAATTTCGAGTGGACGCGGATTGCCTCTACAATCTGGCTGCCGATCGTATAGATCGGGTTCAGCGAACTCATCGGTTCCTGAAAGATCATCGAGATGCGATTGCCGCGCAGCGCCCGGCGCTGGCGCGACGAGAATTTCAGGATGTCGTCGCCGTTGAACCGGACGACTGCCGATTTCGCGACTGTGGCGCGCTTGGTCAACAAGCCCATGACGGTGCGGGCGGTGACCGATTTTCCCGAACCGGATTCGCCGACGATGGCAATGGTCTCACCCCGGTAAAGCTGGAAGGAAATGTCCTTCACTGCCTCCACCATTCCGTGTTCCACCTTGAAAGTGACGGCAATATTGCGGGCATCGATGATGGCGTTATCCTGACGATCATCGGCGTCGAAGCGGATGGCGGGGGCGTAGGTGTTTTGTGCAGCTACCATTGGCGCGCTCCTCTCAATAGGGATCGACGGCATCGCGCAGGCCGTCGCCCAGCGCGTTGAAGGCAAAGACGGTGACCAGCACGAAACCAACCGGTGCAAGAATCCAGGGATAGGAACCGATGACCGAATAGGTCGCGGTGTCCTGCAGCATCAGCCCCCAGGAGATCAGCGGCGGCTTCACCGCAAAGCCGAGGAAACCGAGGAAGGATTCGAGCAGCACGACGCTTGGAATATGCAAGGTCACGGCCACAATCACATGGCTCATCACATTCGGCAGGATGTGCTGGAAGATGATGCGCCTGTCCGTGGCGCCGACAGCGATCGCTGCCCGGACATAATCGATCCGCGCCAGTGCCAGCGTCTTGCCGCGCACCTCCCGCGACATCTGCGCCCAGCCCAGCGCCGACATGACGCCGACCACAAAGACGAGGAACACGGTTGTTGGTGCGGTGACGGGAATAAGAGAAGTCAGCGCGAGATAGAGAGGCAATTGCGGGAAGGCGAGCACCACCTCCACGAAACGCTGCACCCAGGCATCCAGCGGTCCGCCGAAATAGCCGGAAATCAGCCCGACGCTGGTGCCGATGACGGTAACGATGGCGACAACACTGAGTGCAATGGCAAGCGAGATGCGCGAGCCGTAGATGGCGCGCGACAGCACGTCGCGTCCGAATTTATCGGTTCCTAGGAAATGCACGGGCTGGCCATCGGTAGAGCCGAAGAAATGCCGGCTCATCGGAATGAGACCCAGAAGTTTGTATTCCGCGCCCTTCACGAAGAAGCCGAGATAGACGGGATTGTCGTAATCCGGGCCGACGATCGGCTGGAAGGTGACCGGATCGAGCTCTTCCGTCTCCGCAATGGCATAGACCCGTGGCGCCAGGCTGAAATTGCCGTCCTTGTCGGTGAACCGGACCACCTGCGGCGGCGAAAAGCTGCCATGGGTTTCGAGCGGGTTCATCGGCGCGAAGAAGTCCGCAAAAATGGAGATGAGGATCAGCAGCACCACTAGTACCAGCCCGACCATACCCGTGAAGGATCGTCTGAGACGCCGCCAGACAAGCGCCAGATAGGTCTCGTTGCCATTGGCGGAGCGGTCGGGTTTTGCCGCGGCGGCCGTTTCGGTTTTCATCTCGTCAAACGCCATCATCTCAGGCCCTCCCGAATTCGCGGACGCGCGGGTCGAGCATGGCGAGCAGCATATCGGCGATGATATTGCCGACGATCAGCGTGGCGGCCAGCACCATCATGAAGGTCGCGGTGACATAGACGTCCCCCACCGCCATGGAGCCGACGATGGCCGGGCCGACGGTCGGCAACGCGAAGATGATCGCGGTCTCGATCTCGCCGCTCAGCATGTAGGGCAGCACCACGCCCTGATACATGACGAGCGGGTGCACGGCATTCGGCACCGCATGGCGCATGATGACGGCGCCTTCCGAAAGGCCCTTGGCACGCGCCGTCTCGATATATTGCGCATTCAGCGTATCGAGCAGATTGCCGCGCATCACCCGCATATTGTAGGCCAGCCCCCCGAAGACGGCGATAGCGACGACCGGCCAGACGTGGCTGACCAGATCGACGAATTTCGCCCATGACCACGGCGCACCGCCATATTGCGGTGAAAAGAAACTGCCGATCTCCGACACATCGAAATGAAATACCATGAGGTAGACGAGGATCAGCGCCATCAGGAAGCGCGGGATCGTCATGCCGAGGAAGGCAATGGTGGAGAGCAGGTTGTCGACCCAGGAATATTGCCGTGTGGCGGCCCATATGCCGAAGGCGATGCCAAGTACCGATGCGAAGATGTGGCAGACCAGCGCCAGCACGATAGTGCGCGGCAGGCGTTCGCCAACCACATCGGCGACCGGCTTGTTGTAATAAAAGCTGTAGCCGAAATCGCCGCGGGTGAGGATGCCGCCGATCCAGTTGAAATATTGAATAACGAGCGGCTTATCGAGTCCGTGTTCGATACGGTATGCCTGCGCCTGCGCTTCCGCCTGCTCGAAGGACGCTCCGCCCTGGTTCATCAGCTGCGAGCGGATGTAGTCGGCGTAATCGCCGGGCGGTGCCTGAATGATGGCGAAGGTCACCACGCTCAGGATCAACAGCACCGGAATGGCGGATGCCACGCGTATCGTCAGAAATCTCAGCATCGAACGGTCTTCCTCGGTTTGGATTGGCCGTGTGTTGCCGGCCGCGCTTCACGCGCGACCGGTACCGGGTGTGCTCCGGGAGGAGTTCTTCAGGTTTCGTACTTCCGGACATAATGGCGTTACGCACCTTTACCGGAAGCTTCAGTTGATCGGCCCGCCCTCGCCCGGCTTGCCGGGAAGCTGCTCAGGGAAAAGTTCATATTTGCCCTGCTTGTCGGCCGCGACCCACAGGCGTTCGCGGATGATGGCGTCTTCGGCCCAGTTAAACATGAAGATCGGCGTACCCTGCGGCACATTGGAGAACCGCTTGTTGACGATGAGCGCACCGGGATATTCGGTGAGGCCAATCGTGTAGAGGTTCTGCGTGTAGACCTTCTGGTACTGCTTCATCAGCTCGGCCCGCTCGGCATTGTCCTGCGAAGATATGAACTTGCGCACAATGTCGGCCATGTCCTTCTCGAACGGCATCAGGTCCAGTTCCTTGCCTTCGGGTGCACGATGGTTCCAGCTGGTGCGCGGCCCGACAGGCGCCAGTTGCTCGGTATTCTGCACCACGGATGAAAGCTCGGTGGAATTGCGCCGCACCAGCCAGTCAAACTGCCCGCCATAATGGGCGGCGTCACGCTGGTTTGAATCGAGGCTATTGATGACGACGCGAAGCCCAAGTTTCGCCATCTGGCCGACGAGACCTTCCGCAAGGCTCTTGTCTGTCGCGTAACCGTTGTTGACGAGAAGGGTAATCTCGACATTACGGCCGCCAAGCGTTTCCTTGGGGAAATTCAGGAAACCGTCGCCGTCAGTGTCTTTCAGGCCAATCGAAGCCAGCGCCGCCTTGGCAGCCTCGAGGTTGAAGGGGTAATAGACCGTCGAAGCACGATCATAGAAGCTTGTCCCGGACGAAATGCCACCCGGATAGATCGCCGTGAAAGGCCCCTTCACCAGCGAGTCACCGATCGCCTTGCGATCAAGAGCGGAGGTGACGGCCTGGCGGAACACCTCGTTACGGTTCAGCTCACGAATGGCCTGTCCGCGCTCATCCGGATTGCCCCAGCCATTGGCGGAAAAATTCATCTGCAGATTGTACCCGATAAGGCGCGGTCCAAAGGCAAGGCGGGCTGGCGCATTGGGGTCAGCGGCGCGTTTCAGCGAGGCGACGAAATTCTCCGGCTGCTCGAGATTGGAGAAATCGCCCGATCCCGCCACGGCCTGCACGTCACGGTCCGCCCAGGTGGAGAGCTTGTAATGGACTTCATTGAGATAGGGCAACTGCTGGCCTTTCTCGTCCACTTTCCAGTAATAGGGGTTGCGCCGCAGCACGATGAGATCATCCGGCCGATAAGAAACCGGAACCCATGCGCCCATGACCGGCATGTTCATATACTCAGGCGGGAACGCGTTTTTGAACTGGTTATAGGTGTTCTTGGAATATTTCGGATGCTGGGGTTTCAGAATATGCGACGGCCCGGGGCAGAAGCTCGGATAGGCCATGGTGTAGAGATATTGCTTGGGGAACGCCGCCTTGAAGGTCCATTCGACGGTATAGTCATCGATCTTCTTCAGCGTCGTTCCTTCACCGAAAGCCTCAGGCGATGCACCACCTCCAAGCGGTGAGACATTGGGATCGATGACGGCGTCTTCCCAGTAGAACATCACGTCATCGGCGTTGAAGGGCTCGCCATCCGACCATTTCGCACCCTTGACGAGATGCATCGTCAGCTTGTGGCCATCTTCCGACCACTCCCAGCTTTTCGCCAGATTGGGCAGCGGCTCGGTATCCTTGGCATCTACCTGGAACAGTGGCGCGGTGCGCGTCAGGCACTCGGAAAGGGCGATATCAATGCCGCCCCAGCCCTGGCTCTGGCCGGCAATATAGTTCCAGCCCTCCGGCCTGCCGCCGACCACATGGCGCATCGTATCGCCGTAGACGCCCATGCCGTCGGGCATATTGCCTGTTTTGTAGACTAGCGGCTCCTCGGGCAGGCGCTCTTTCAGCGGCGGCAGCTTGCCGGTCTTTTCGAATTTCTCGGTAATCCAGCCGGGTTCGCTGTAGCTTGGCAGCGCCTTGAATTCGAGGATCGAGTCGCGCGCCACATAGTTGATCTTGCCTTCGGCCGGAAATTGCGGCGGCTCGGGCGGCGTCGTGGTCTCGAAGGCATTCGCATTGAGTGCGATCATCGAAACACCGAACCCCAGTGCCGAGATGATACCAATCCTGCGTTGAAGTAACATCGTCATTCCTCCCAAATGGCAGCTCTTCGACCGCCGACCCTCTCTGATCGTTGAGACCGGACGGCGAACTCCCTTCCGCCGCCGGCCTTTTCCCATGTCTTTTCCTTCAAACGGCCTTTTTCAGCGCCGATTTCTCGGCCCGCAATTCCTCGATGGAACGCACGTTGCGGCGCGCGGCACCCGCCCAGTCACGGGTCTTGACGCTGGACTTCGCAAGTCGCTCCTTCGCCGCCGGAACGGCATCGGCATATTGTGGCAGCCAGCGCGCCTGAGCGACAACCATCTCGTCAACCATCTGCCAGACCTCCTCCGGCGTGGCGACGGCGCCGACCAGCGGATCATGCAGCACGGCGAGTTTCAAAAGATCGATATCGCCAGTGACTGCCGCATGGACCGACATGCGCTGCACGTTGATGGACGCCATGCAGGTGGCCGCGCAGGCTTCCGGCAACGTGATGCCGGAAACCATGTTGATGCCGAAACGGTCGACAAAACCGGGCGATTCGATGATGGCGTCCGCCGGCAGATTGCTAATGACGCCATTGTTCTTGACGTTGAAGTGGCCGCGATAGACACGCCCGGTCTCCAGCGCCTCAAGAATATGGCTTGCATGTTCGTTGGAGCGCTTGGCCGGATCAATCGGCTTGTCGGCCGAGGCGAGAAACTGCGGGAATTCCGTTTCGAACCAGTTGCGCGTTTCGGTGGAGTGGCGGAGATAACCGCCGGTTTCCCCGTGAATCCAGTCGGACATGTCGATCCAGCGGGCGATTTCCTCTGGCCGCTTACGATACCATGGCAGATATTCGGAGAGATGGCCGTTGCTTTCGGTCGAATAGACGCCGAAGCGCTTCAGCACGTCGATGCGAAGCTTCTCCTGCTGCGAGAAGACCGGATGCGCCTCAAACGCGGCAACCAGCTCCTCCTTACCGATCTTGCCGCCATTGAGCCGCAGATCGATGAACCATGTCTGGTGGTTGATGCCGGAGCAGATGTAATCGAGTTCTGCCGGGGATTTCGCACCGAGGATTTCGGCAATCTGTTCCGCCCCGTGCTGAACGCCATGGCAGAGACCGACCGTGTCCACCTTGCCATATTCGATGGCTGCCCAGGTATTCATGGCCATGGGGTTGGCATAGTTCAGGAACTTTGCGCCGGGTGCCGCAACCTCGCGGATATCCTTGCAGAAATCGAGAATGACGGGAATGTTGCGCTGACCGTAGAGAATGCCGCCGGCGCAGATTGTATCGCCTACGCACTGGTCGATGCCGTATTTCAGCGGAATGCGGATATCGTCCGCATAGGCTTCGAGCCCGCCGACCCGCACGCAGCTGATGATGTATTTCGCGCCCTCCAGCGCCCGGCGGCGGTCGGTATGGGCGGTCACCTTCACGGGGAAACCATTTGCCTCAACGATCTTGTCAAGGATTGCCCTGATCATATCGAGATTGTGCTGGCTGATATCCGTGAGCGCGACTTCAATATCGCGAAACTCCGGCACACACAGGAGATCGGTGAACAGTTTTTTCGTGAAACCGACGCTGCCAGCGCCAATAATAGCGATTTTGAAACTCATAACGCCACCTCTGTTGCAAATCGAACGGGTGAAACGGGCCGACGGATCGTGAAATGGCATTGCAGAAAAATACCCGTGAGAATCCCGGAAAACCGGCCTTCCTCTCCAATTTTTCAGCAACAATATCCTGCTGGCTGTCTCCTCGGATCGGGATTATGCGTATAATACCGGCGAGGACCAGAGAAGGATTATGCTTTCATGGGTAATTTTGTGCTGCAGGATTTGATCGATCAGGGACCCGGCATGCGAACCGTCTCGCTGCCGCGCGGCCGCCAGACGCTGCACACCATGCCTACCAGCAGCGGTTATGAAATCCGCCGTGGCGGCAATTATGATTGGGATGGTCGCAAACGCGGACAGACGCCCTTTACCGTCCTGCAATATTGCATCGGCGGTCAGGGCAACCTGCGCTATGAGAACCGCCATTACCTGGTGAGGCCCGGCGAAACCCTGCTGCTGCTCATCCCTCACAATCACCGCTATTGGCTGGAAGATGGCAAGGAGTGGGAGTTCTTCTGGATCTCAATGAATGGCGAGGAAGCGCTCCGCATCCACCGCAACATTCTTTCCGTCACCGGCCCGATCCTCAAGCTGCAGCCTGAAACGGTGGATCATCTCGCAGGATGCTGCTCACGTCTCGTCAACGGTGCCGAGACACCGGGGGCGGCGTCGGCTGTCGCCTATGAGGCGGCGATGACGCTTTATGACGATGTCTTCGGCTCGCATCCTTCCTTTGGCGGCGAATATCGCACGATGCAGCAGGTGCTGAGCTATATAGACAGCCACCTTGGCGACCGACTTTCCGTCAGCGACCTTGCCGCCGTGGCGGGTCTCAGCCGCGCGCATTTTTCCCGAATCTTCACCGCAAGCGAAGGCCTGCCGCCGGCGGAATTCGTCTTGCAAAGACGCCTGAGACGGGCAGCGAAGCTATTGACGACCGCAGCCAACATTCCAATCAAGGAAGTCTCGGTGCTATGCGGTTTCGAGGATCCGAACTATTTCTCGAAGGTGTTCCGCAGGCTTTACGGCACCAATCCGAGCGAATTCCGCACCACCGGCATGTATGCCAGTGTGAGGCAGGGCTGACGCGAAACAGGACTTGGTTTTGACATGTTTCAGGCGATTAAGAATAGGCGTTACACCTTCTTTGGAGGCTGGCAGAGGTGAACAGCAAAATCCGGACGATTCTCCTCTTTCCGCTCAGGGCGATCATCGTTTTCGCCATGGTCCTCGACGGCATTTTCCGTCCGCTCTACCGGCCGGTCATCAGGGCCCTGTCGAACCTGAAAATCATCCAGCGGCTGGAAAGCCGGATAGCGCAGCTGCCGCGCCTTGCCATTCTACTCTGTCTCGCCGTTCCTTTCGCGATTGCGGAACCGATGAAGATCATAGGCCTCGTCCTCTTCGCCCATGGGGCTTTCAAGTCGGGGGTGGTTCTGACGATCATTGCCCATCTTTCGACCTTCCTGATTGTCGAACGCATCTATCATGCCGGCCGGGAAAAGCTTCTCACCTATGGCTGGCTCGCCTGGATCATGCGCTATGTGCGTTTTGCCCGTTCGTTTTACGACCGTTTGAAACTTGCGGCGCTGAGCTGGATTAGGCTTCGGATCCTTGCACAATCGCGATAGAACCTGCCCGTCATCTTTTGCGGCGCAGCCTTTTCAAGAGATATTCCGCAAGCGCAGTCGATTGCAGCGACACGAGAATGATGACGATGCCGAACACAACGCGGGCTTCAGGCACTTCGTCGAACAGAAAATATCCGACCGCAGTCACAAACAGGATCGACAGATAGCTGACCGGCGCAAGGACGCTTGCATCCGCGATACGATAGGCCCGCAGGAAGCAATACTGTCCCATCTGCGCCAGCAATCCGATGCCGAGCAACGGAACCCAGTCAAATGACGCAACCGGCTTCCATGTCCAGATTGCCGGAATGGCGGTGATGACGGCGAGGCCCACCGTGTAGAACACCATCATGACAGTGGTGTTCTCCCGCCGCAGCGCTCGTGTCTGGATAACCGCAAGCGCACCGAACACCACCGATATCAGCACAACAATCACGCCCACGCCAAATTCCGCGCCGCCCGGCCCAATGACGACCAGAACGCCGACAAATGCAAGACAGGCTCCCGCCCAGCGAAAGCGGCTCACGCTTTCGCCAAGAAGGGCGACAGCCATCGCCATCGTCACCAATGGCCGGGAAAAACCAACGGCATTGACGGTCGCAAGCGGCAACAGGGTGATGGCGATGAAATTGCTGGTGAGTGCAATGGCATTGCAGCAGATGCGGAAAATATTACGCCAGGGATATTGGATGCGCGCCATTTCTCCCCGGTGCCGCCAGATCAGTGGCAGGATGAACATCAGGCCAATCATCGCCCTGATAAAGACGAGCTGGAAGGCGGGATAGGTGACGCCTTGTGCCTTGACGAGCGCGGTCATACCGCCCGCAACAAGGGTCATGTCCAGCAACAGCCAGCCTATGCCCGCGCGGGTGTCCGTTTCGCGAGGGCCTTGCTGTTCTTCGCTTTGATCGTCGCCATTCACGCCGGTTGCACAAGATTGGCCATGAGGCGGAAAGCGCCAGGCACAAGCTTGTCCATCTGGTGATGCAGCACGAGGCTGGTATGAGTATGCCTACCCTTGCCGATGACGCCCGAAACCAGCGCACCCTTCAGCGGCTGCTCATCGACATCATGCATGGCGAGCAATGGCTCGTAGACATCATCCCAGCGCGAGGCGAAATAAAGCCCGCGCTCCTTGTCCCAGCCCCCCCAGTCGGCGGCATCAATCCTGTTGGGCCCGGCAAGCAGCGGATGGTCGGGCAAGAGCACCGTTACCTCCGCCTGCGGATCGGTCACACGCCAGCGCAGGGAAGGCTTGCCGATCTCAAGATGCCGAACTGGTGTCGTTTCCGGATTCCATCCGTCAGTCGGCCGGTGATAGAGCGTGACCAGATGACCGCCGTTTTCGACGAAGCGGTGAAGTTTCTCCGTCTCGGCAGCGAGATCCCTGCGGATGCCGAAGGCGAAGATGCCAATAACGATCGTCGTAAAGGATGACAGGTCCCCGCCAAGCGCCTGAGCGTCGAGGTCGGTGACATCGAGTCCCATTCGCGACAGCCAAAGACCCACCCTGTCAGCACCACCACCGACATAGCCGATCCGCGCCTTCTCGGGCAGCTTCAGGTCCAGCGAGAGGATTTTCAGAACGGACGGCGCCAGAAACCTTGCCCGACCGATGTGCGGATAGGCGATCGGCGTTATCTGAAAAGCGGGTTGCGCACCGACAAGCGCCTCGATCTGGGCAAGGCCCACCCGGGCCTCGCCGTTACGTTCGGCAATCCAGTCGCCGCCGTTCTCGCGCAGGTTCCAGCCGCCCGTATTCCTGAACGACAGCGACGCATCGGTGCCCTTTATATGCGCCTGAAAGACATGCGCCTCCTGCCCCTGTCCAAGCGGAACCAGAAGAGCGTCCGGCGCAATGGTCAGCGACTGCGCCGGCGTCACGAAAAACGGTTCCTCAAGGTCGAAGGCGGCCGAAACCGTTCTGCCTTCAACCGTTGCGGAAAGCCGCACTGAGGCATGGCCATTGCCGCCCATGGCTTTCCAGTCAGGCTGATACAGCCCGGAAACAGGTGCATCCTGATCCGCGACAAGCGTAAAGACCCGCCTCTCGCCAAGTGACTGGATGGATGACGATACACCTGATGGCAGGACCAGGGTGACCTCGCCATCAATGTGAGCCGCCTTATCTGAAAGCTCCACGGAAAGAACCGACGTTCCACCTGGTACGATCTCCGCCGGCGCGGCGTAGGCCCGCTCGAAAACATCAAGCGCCGTCAGGATGGCGGCATCGACCTGCGCCCGTTTGCGCCTGATCCGATGTCCGTGCAGTTCCCTGAAATCCGCAGTGGCGGATTCGTCCACCGTCTGCAAAAGCGCTGCCGCCGCAAGAAGTGACGCCGTGATCCGCTGCCTGTCGGGAAAGGCTGATATCGCTTCGCTTATCGCCTGTTCCGCCTTGACCAGCGCCTTTGCCAATTCGGCATCCAGGCCCGGGAACACCGCAAGGTCTGACAACGAAGACGGCAGCCCGTCGAGGATCGAGTGTTCTTGGCCCCTTGCATCACTGGCGAGTTCGAGATGCAGCGGCCAGACCTCCTGCGCCAGCTTTGGCCAATATCCCATTCCCTGAGAAGCGTGATAATAACGCGACCATTCGCCGATCCGGTCATATTGCGCGCCAGTCGCCTGCTCCCTGCCGCGAGCGTTTACCGTTACGGTCGTCTCGGGCGGCGGCACTTCGTCATCATAGGTGTCACCACCGCCCGACCACGCGGGAAGGTAATATTTCGCCACCTGCCACGGCTTCAGCCCCTCTGCAAGATGTTCAGGACAGGCCGCAGGGTCCGCCGCCAGCGCGATGGCGCTCTTTGCCGCACGCGTCATGGCGCGGTGGTGCCCATGTTGTCCCGGCACATCGAGAAAGGTCGGGATGACGATATCCGGCCGCTCCTTGCGATAGGCGCGCACCAGCCGCTCAATGATGCGCTGCTGCCCCCAGCGGCCAAAGGTCTGGTCGCCATCCTTGGAGAACCCGAAGTCATGAATGAGATCCGCCGGCCCATGGCCGAGCCAGCTGATATCCGCATCGATGACGCGGGCCGCCTCCTCCAGCTCCCGCGAGCGGATGACGCCGAGCGCGCCAAGCCTTTCCGGCCCCAGCGCATTCTGACCGCCCTCGCCACGTGTCGAGCAGGCGATGATGGTACGCATGCCAAGCTCCATGCGGAAATAGGCAAGCAACCCGTTCTGCTCGTCGTCCGGATGTGCGCCGGTATGCATGACGGTCACCGTGGACTTCAGCGCGCTCAGCCTGCGATGCAGGCGTATGAGCCACGGATCGGCCATTTGCCGTTTGATGCGCTCCCGGGGGGTAAGCATGGGCGGTCTCCTCCAATATTCAGCCGGGTGCCTGCGCTGCGGCTCCCATGGATGTCTCAAGTTTTGGCGTGACGATATCGAAAAGCGGCAAGGCGGCAGCGCCGAGGGCAGCAGTCAACTGCCCGGACTTACCATGGATGACACGCGGAAGTTCCCGCTGCCTGCGACTTGCGACCGAGGTCGGCAAAGGCCCCATCCGTGCAATGATTTCACTGATGATGAGCTCAGGCAGAGCGCCGCCGAGAATGACTGTCTGCGGATCGAGAATATTCTCGAGCATCGCCACCATAGGCGCCAGATGCGCCGCAGCTTCGTCGATCCATTCCCTCACCACGGGATGGCCTGCCTTGAACAGGGCCTCCAGATCATCAAGTTCCGTATCCGCAACACCGGCGCATACAAGCTTTTCCTTCAGTACATAGACTGAGGCATAAGCCTCCAGGCACCCTCTCTGCCCGCAGGAAGGACAAGGCCTTCCCCTCGGCGAAACAGTCACATGGCCGATTTCGCCGGCATTCCCGAACGCACCGCGATAGGGCGCGCCATCCTGGATGATGCCGAGGCCGATACCGACGCCGAAATAGATCATGCAGAAATTCGGGATCGCCAGACCAGCACCAAACAGCCGTTCCCCGACTGCTGCGGCCGTGGCATCGTTTTCAACCACGACCGGCTGGCCGCAGGCTTCGCCCAGCATCTGCCGGGCATCAATGCCGCCCCAGCCGGAAAGCGTCGTCGGTCCCACCGAAGTCATGCCATCGATCTCGAAGGGACCGGGCATGACGACCCCGGTGCCGAGCAGCCTGCAGCCTAGATTTTTGGCAACGGCGTCATGCTCGGCGGCAAAGGTCTTGAATATGGCTTCCGGTGTCGTGTCCGAGAGCGGCGTGATGCGCTGCGTGCGAAGAACGCCGGCGAGATCAAGACCGACGGTGACCATATGGTCGGCGGCGATTTCCACGCCGATCGTCGCCCCGCCATCCGGGTTGACCGAAAACTGGATCGGCGGCTGGCCGCGACCGGAGCGACGACGGCCGAGCTCCTTCAGCAACTCCTCGCCCATGAGTTCATCGACGATATTGGCGACCGCCTGCGGCGTCAGATGCGTGATCTTGGCGATCTCGGCGCGGCCGAGGGAGCCGTGCCGCCGGACAATATCGAGGACGACTCGCCTGTTATGTTCGCGGCTCCGCTCAGGGTTTTTTCCGATTGCTACGGGATAAGCGTCCACCGTGTGCACCGTCATCTCTTCAACTTCCCGTCTGTTAGAAAATTAATAGCGTCGAACCGACGATAAGCGCAATATAATAATTCAAGTAAATTATCTTATTGACAAATGCCTGCCTTCAGAGAACCGTAAGAGCGACCGGGGGTCAGGCTTGCCCCGGCGGAAGAGGAAACTCCGCCACCGGCAGATCGATGAGCGCGCGCGAAAGCGCGGAAAAGGGAACGATGGCTCCGCATCCGGAAGACCGGGCGGAGGAAAAGGAGGCTTACATGCGCAGAGCAACTCTGTTCGCCGGCTTGGTTGCCGGTTTCAGCACATTTGCATTCAACGCCGCGCAGGCGGTTGAAATCGAATATTGGCAATATGTCTTCGACACCCGCGTGAAGGCCATGGACGAGCTGATCGCACAGTTCCAGAAGGCCAATCCCGACATCACCGTAAAGCAGGTAACCTTCCCTTATGCCGATTACCAGACGCGCGTGATTGCCGCCAATATGTCCGGCAAGGGCCCGGACGTGATGCAGCTGTTTTACGGCTGGCTCGACAAGTTCGCGGCGGGCGGGATTTTGCAGCCACTGCCAACAGACGCTTTCCCGCATGACAAGATCGAAAGCGAATTTTTCCCGATCGTCAGCGCTATGAAACGCGGCGAGGACTATTACGGCCTGCCGACCGCGGTTCGTTCGCTTGCACTGTTCTACAACAAGAAGCTCTTTACCGAGGCGGGTCTCGATCCCGCAAATCCGCCGAAGACGCTCGATGAATTCGTCGCCGCCGCGCAAAAGATCGCCAAGCACGATGCCGCCGGCAATCTCACCGTCGCCGGTTCCACGCTCGATATGGGCGGACAGGATCACCAGTGGTGGCGTGAGGTGCTCATCCGCCAATATGGTGGCGAGCCCTATACCAACAACGACCAGAAGGTCGCATATAATAGCGAGCCCGGCATCCAGGCTCTGAAATTCTACACCAGTCTGCAGCTTGAAAAAAAGATCGGTCAGGCGGGTTTCATGGATGAAGGCCAGGCCGCCTTCCGCGCGGGCAAGGCGGGCATGACCATCGACGGCACTTTCCGGCTGGGCTCGTTCCGCACCATCAAGGATTTCGAGTGGGGCGTGACCGAACTTCCGACCAATGACAAGAATATCCGCTCCAACTATGCGAGCTATTTCGCCAACGGCATCAGCGCCAAGACAACGGGTGAAGAGCTTGAGGCGTCCAAGAAGTTCCTCGCCTATATCTCTTCACCGGAAGCCATGGCGATCTGGCTGAAGACAGTGGGCGAACTGCCGGCGCGACGCTCCGCAGCGCTGACCGAAGAAAACCTCAAGGATCCGATCTACGCGCCGTTCCTGAAGGGTCTGGAATATGCCCACACGACACTGTTCATGGATGAGGCCGCCCAGCGCCAGAACGCCATTGACATGACCAACCGGGTCCTGCTCGAGGGCCAGTCGGTTGAAGATTCCATCAAGCAGGCCGCCGAGGCCGAGCAGGAAATCATCGACGCGGCGAAACCCTGAAAACCGCAGGTCCAACCATGACAGCGACAGATCAACAGGGGGCGGTATCCGGCCGCCCCGGCGGCTCCTTTGGGGACCGTCTTTCCATGCGCACGAAACGGCTCTTATGGATATGGAGCTTTCTGGCGATCCCTATCCTGTTTTACAGCATCATCCGTTTTTACCCGACGCTTCAGGCCTTCTATCTGTCCTTCACCAACTGGGACCTGCTGAGGCCGGCAAAGTTCATTGGCGTCACCAATTACGTCAAGCTCTTCAAGGACCCGCAATTCTGGAAGGTGTTCAAGAACACCTTTACGTATCTCATCGTCGGCACGCCGATCAGCCTCGTGCTCGCCTTCGTCATCGCCTTTTATCTCGACCGCGTACGCATCCTGCACGGTTTCATCCGCGCGCTTTATTTCCTGCCCTATCTGACGACGGCGGCCGCGATGGCCTGGGTCTGGCGCTGGTTCTATCAACCGCCGCCCATCGGCATCATCAACGACGTCTTCGCACTTCTCGGCATTCCGCAGCAACCCTTCATCCGCTCTACGGACCAGGCGCTTTATTCGATCATGGTGACAGCCATCTGGGCAGGCCTTGGCTTCCAGATCATCATCTTCATGGCCGGGCTGCGCGCCATTCCAACGACATTTTACGAAGCCGCCCGCATCGACGGGCTGGGCGAATGGGCGATCCTGCGCAAGATCACGCTTCCGCTTCTGAAACCCACCACGGTCTTCCTCGTGGTCTTCTCGTCCATCGGTTTCCTGCGCATCTTCGACCAGGTCTACAACATGACGACCAATGATCCGGGCGGACCGCTCGGCTCAACGAAACCGCTGGTGCTGATGATCTATCAGACGGCGTTCAATTCCTATGCCATGGGTTATGCGGCAGCGCAGACGGTCGTCCTGTTTACCATTCTTCTCGTCGTATCGCTGATCCAGCTCTGGGTCCTGAGGGAAAAGAAATGAGCGAAGCAAAGCCACTTTCCCACGCCCGTATCCGCCCCGGTCGCATTCTCGCCTGGACGTTGCTGTTCATCGGCGGCCTGATCATGGTTTCGCCGCTACTATTCATGTTCTCGACCTCGTTCAAGACGGCGGACCAGGTCTATGATCTCAGGCTCATTCCCGCGGCACCGACGCTTGCCAACTATATCACGGTCATGGCCGACGGCCGTTTCCTGCGCTGGTTCTTCAACTCCATGCTGGTTGCGGTCATCGTTACCGTCTCCAACTGCTTCTTTGACAGTCTGGTCGGGTACACGCTGGCGAAGTTCGAGTTTCGCGGCCGCTATTTCATCTTCCTCGCCATCCTGTCGACGCTGATGATCCCGACCGAAATGCTCGTCATTCCCTGGTATCTGATGTCCAGCCAGTTGGGCTGGCTCGACAGCTACTGGGGCATCATGTTCCCGGGCATGATGACGGCCTTCGGCACCTTCCTGATGAAGCAGTTCTTCGAGACGGTTCCGAACGACTTCATCGAGGCCGCGCGCGTCGACGGGCTGAACGAATTCCAGATCTGGTGGAAAGTCGCCCTGCCGCTGGTGACGCCCGCGCTCTCCGCGCTCGCGATCTTCACCTTCCTAGGGAACTGGACAGCATTCTTCTGGCCGTTGATCGTCACGACAAGCAAGGAGCTCTACACCCTGCCGGTCGGCCTTTCGAGCTTTGCCGTAGAACAGCAGATCCAGTGGGAAATGATCATGACGGGCGCAGCCATTGCGACCATCCCCACCCTCATCGTCTTCATCGTCCTGCAACGCTACATCGTTCGCGGTGTGATGCTGGCGGGCCTGAAAGGATAACATCATGGCCGATATCAACCCGCGCCAGTCGGATACCAGCAAGTTTCCCGACCCTGTCTACAAGGAAACCGTGCTGCGCCCGCTTTTCGACGGCGCCAAGAACCACCACGTAGATGGGTTCCGCCGCATAGACCGCGCCCACCTTGTCATGCTGCGCGAGACCGGTATTCTCGATGCCGATACGGCGGCCAAGATCGCCGGCGCACTCGAAGACATCGACAAAACCATAGAACCCGCGGAGCTTGTTTATACCGGCGAAGTCGAGGATTTCTTCTTCCTGATCGAGAAAGAGCTGAAAGCCCGCATCGGCGTCGATGTCGCCGGCCGCCTGCACACGGCCCGTTCGCGCAACGATATCGATCACACGCTGTTCAAGATCGGCCTCAAGGACAAGATCGACACGCTCACCGTCAAGGCGCGTGTCCTGCTGAAAGCGCTGATCGATGCCGCCGAACGCAATCAAGCCACGCTGATCGTGGCTTACACCCATGGGCAGCCGGCCCAGCCCACCACCTTCGGCCACTACCTTTCGGCAGCGATCGAGGTGCTGATCCGGGATATCGAACGTTTTGCGGAGGCGCGCCGCATCGTCGATCTTTCGCCGATGGGCGCTGCCGCCATCACCACCTCGGGCTTTCCCATCGATCGGGCGCGGGTCGCCGAATTGCTGGGCTTTGCTGCACCCTTACGCAATTCCTATTCCTGCATCGCCGCCGTGGATTACACGACCGCGACCTATGGCGCGATCGAGCTCATGTTCCTGCATCTCGGACGGCTCATCCAGGATTTCCAGTTCTGGACGAGTTTCGAGGTTGGCCAGATCTACGTGCCGAATGCGCTGGTGCAGATTTCCTCGATCATGCCGCAGAAGCGAAACCCGGTGCCAATTGAACATCTGCGCCACCTCGCCAGCCAGACATTCGGGCGGGCGCGCACGGTGCTGGATGTGATGCATAATACGCCCTTCACCGACATGAATGACAGTGAGGGCGAAACGCAGGGCATGGGTTATGAGGCCTTCGCCTCTGCCGGCCGGGTTCTCGATCTTCTTGCCAGCCTCGTTGGCCAGATCAGCATCGATCCCGAAAGGGTCGACCAAAACATCCGCCGGTCGTGTATCACCATCACGGAACTGGCGGATTCGCTTGTCCGCATCGAAGACCTGTCTTTCCGCCAGGCCCATGAGATTGCCGCGACTGTTGCCAAGAGCGTCGTCGCGCTGAAAGGCGATCTGCCGAACGACGGTTACCAGCCGTTCCTCAAGGCGTTCCATGAGCTGACAGGGCGGCAAACCGGGATCGATGAGGAAAAATTCAGGCAGATCGTTTCGCCCGAGCACTTCGTTGCCGTACGCAGCCGTTTCGGCGGCCCTGCCCTCGAACCGATGCGGGAGGCGATTGCCACCTATCGCAACAGGCTTGCTGCATTCGAGGCGGAAGCACGGCGATCCGCCGATCACGAAGCGGCAAAGGCCGCGGAACTCACAGAGAAATTCACCGCCCTGACGGGAGCCCGATGATGGCGACAATCGAACTCAATAAACTGGTGAAGCGCTATGGCAAGGTCGAGGCGGTCAAGGGCATCGATCTTGCCATTGAAGACGGCGAGTTCGTCGTTTTTGTCGGCCCGTCCGGCTGCGGCAAATCAACTACCCTCAGAATGATCGCCGGGCTGGAAGAAATCTCCGACGGAGCGCTGAAGATCGGCGGCGACATCGTCAATGAGAAGGAACCGAAACAGCGCAACATCGCGATGGTCTTCCAGAACTATGCGATCTATCCGCACATGACGGTTCGCCAGAACATCGGCTTTGGCCTCTACACCTCGAAGCTTGACCGCGAGGAAAAGAACCGCCGCATCGAGGAGGCCGGCCGGGTGCTCGGTCTGGAGGCCCTGCTCGACCGGCGGCCGGCGGCCCTGTCAGGCGGCCAGCGGCAGCGTGTCGCCATCGGCCGCGCCATGGTGCGCGATCCCGCCGCCTTCCTGTTCGATGAGCCACTGTCTAACCTAGACGCCCAGCTGCGCGCACAGATGCGTATTGAAATCAAGCGCTTGCATCAGCGTCTTAAGACGACAACCGTTTATGTCACCCACGATCAGGTGGAAGCCATGACCATGGCCGACAGGATCGTCGTCATGAAGGACGGCCACATCCTGCAGGTCGGCACGCCAACGGAACTTTATGAAACACCCGTCGACATCTTTACCGCACGCTTCATCGGCAGCCCCTCGATGAACCTGCTGCGCGGAACCAGAGCCGGCGACAGCGTCGCGCCGTCCGCCACGGGTGAGCTTCTGATCGGCGTCCGGCCGCATGATCTGCTTGTTGGCGAGTCTGGGTCCGCTCAGGGGACGTTTACCCTGGAAGGAACGGTAACGGCAGTCGAGCCGCTCGGGCCGGAGACGCTTGTTCATCTGGACACCGACACCAGTTCGGTAATCGCCACGGCGAGAAGCAAAACCATTCCGGCCGTCGGCGGCAGGCTGCAATGCCAGGCGGCGCGAGGTTCGCTTTATCTTTTCGACGCCAAGACGGAAAAGCTTCTGGGCCGCGCATGATGACAACGGAAAAAACTGCCGTCATCAGCATCGGCCGGATCTATTGTGACCTCATTTTCACCGGTCTTAATGAACTGCCAGTGCTCGGCCGGGAACTGTTTGCCCGAGACATGGAAATCGCCCCCGGCGGCGGAGCCTTCATTGCCGCCGCCCATTTTGCCCACGTCGGACGCCCGGTTGCTCTGCTCGCAAGGCTTGGTACCGATACGTTTTCGCGCGACATCGGTGAGAAAATGGCGCAAAGCGGCGTCGACCTGCGGTTTCTGGAACATGCAGCAGATGCCGGACCGCAGGTGACGGTGGCGACGGTGGTTGGCCAGGACCGGGCATTTTTGACGCGCCGCGCCGGTGCCGCCCGTCCCTCGACGCTCGATGCCGCCTTCGCGTGGGATAACGCCCGGCATCTGCACATCGCCGAATTCGCCACGCTGCATGAGATGCCCGATCTGGTTTCACGCGCCAAGGCAAGCGGATTGTCAGTATCGCTCGATCCAAGCTGGGATGCTTCGCTGATCTACGATAAGGGGCTGCTCAAGGCCTGTGCCGGTGTCGACGTGTTTTTGCCCAATCTCGAAGAGGCGGAAGCAATCACGGGGCATTCTGACCCGGAAAGAGCCATCCACGCCCTGTCAGAGGCCTTTCCCGTCGTGGCGCTGAAAGGCGGTGCGCAGGGCGCGTGGATATCTTGTCGAAGGGGCTTGCAGCATCTGGCAGCCCAGGAAGTACCCGTGATCGATACGACCGGCGCCGGCGACGCCTTTAATGCCGGTTTTCTTGATGCCTGGCTTCAAGGCAGGGACGAACAGCAATGCCTCACAGCCGGGGTTGCCGCGGGCAGTCTTGCCGTGCAGGCGGCGGGCGGCGCACCGAGGGTGTCGACCACCGCTTGAGGCACCTTGCCCACCTCACTCGCCGCGCGGAAAACGCTGGTTTTCTTCCAGAACGTTGAGGTCCATGTGGTTACGCATGTAGCGTTCCGAAGCCTTCTGCAAGGGTTGGTAGTCCCACGGGTAATAGGCGCCGTTGCGCAGCGCCTTGTAGACCACCCAGCGCCGCGCCTGACTTTCGCGAACGGCGGCGTCGAACACCGGCAACTGCCACCGCCGGCCAATTTCGGCGGAAAGCGACGAGAGCACGTCGCTGAAAGCGGGATCGCCGGCGAGATTGGTGTGCTCTTCGGGATCGGCGTCCAGATCGTAAAGCAGCGGCGGATCGGCCTCACAGACAGACAATTTGTATCGGCCGTCCCTGATGGCGACGAGCGGCGAGATCGAGCCTTCGGCCGCATATTCCATCGGCACCGGGCCGCGCCCGCCGGTGCCAGCAGCCAACGGCGCCAGATCCTCGCCGTCGGTCCAGCGTTTAAGCGAGGTGATATCAAGCCCCGCCAGACCGCACAGCGTCGGCGTCACATCCAGTGTCGAAGCCGGCGTATCGATCAATGCCGGCTGCCAGCCTGGCGCGGCGATCATCAACGGTACGCGGGCCGAGCCCTCGAAGAAGCACATCTTGAACCACAGGCCGCGCTCACCCAACATATCGCCATGGTCTGAAAGGAAGAGGACGATGGTGTCCTCCTCCATCCGCGTCGCCTTCAGGACGCCAAGGATTTCGCCGATCTTCTCGTCGATATAGGAGACGTTGGCGAAGTAACCGCGGCGCGCCCGGCGTATCTGCTCCGGCGAAATATCGAAGGCATTGTGGTCACAGGCTTCCAGCAACCGTTTCGAATGCGGGTCCTGCTGATCGAAAGCAATGGCCTCCGACTGCGGATCGAGTGCCGGGCAATCCTCATAGAGATCCCAGAATTTCCGCCGCGCCACATAGGGATCGTGCGGATGGGTGAAGCTGACGGTCAGACACCACGGCCGGTCATCGAGCCGACGAGACAGGTCATAGAGCTTGCGAGTGGCGTGGTAGGCTACCTCGTCGTCATACTCCATCTGGTTGGTGATTTCGGCAACCCCTGCACCCGTCACCGAACCCAGATTGTGATACCACCAGTCGATCCGCTCGCCCGGCTTGGTATAATCGGGCGTCCAGCCAAAATCCGCGGGATAGATGTCGGTCGTCAGACGCTCTTCGAAGCCGTGCAGCTGGTCAGGCCCGACGAAATGCATCTTGCCTGAGAGACCGGTGTAATAACCGGCTGCCCGCAGATGGTGCGCATAGGTCGGAATGTCGGAGGCGAACTCGGCGGCATTGTCGTAAACCCGTGTCCGGCTTGGCAATTGCCCGGACATCAGGGAAGCACGGGCCGGCGCACACAGCGGGCTGGCCGTATAGGTATTGGCGAAGCGTACAGACCGCTCCGCCAAGGCTTTCAGATGCGGCGCATGGAGAAAATCGGCCGGTCCATCGGGAAACAACGTCCCGTTGAACTGGTCGACCATCAGAATGAGGATATTGGGACGCGGCATTTCCACTTTCCGGCTCAGAGACCAAGCTTGCCCTTAACGGCATCCGCACCCGGTTTTCCATCCAGCGTGGTAACGCCCTGCAGCCAGCCATCCAGCGCTTTGGGGTTGGCCTTCACCCAGGCCGCTGCCGCGGCTTTGGAATCCTCTCCGCCGAGAATCGAACCCATGAGGGTATTTTCCATGCCGATATCGAACTTCAGGTTTTTGAAGAGCGCCGCCGCGTTGGGGCATTTTTCCGGCCAGCCGGTGCGGGCAAGCGTATAAACCTCTGCGCCGCCGAAATTCGGGCCGAAATAGGCGTCACCGCCGGAGAGATAGGTGATATCGATCTTCTCGTTCATCGGATGCGGCGCCCAGGCAAGGAAAACCACGGCCTTCTTATCCCGGCCCGCCCGTTCCACCTGCGCCAGCATGGCCTGCTCACCGGATTCGACGAGCTGCCAGCCTTTAAGGCCGAAATCATTGGCGTCTATGATCTTCTGGATATTCTGGTTGGCGGGTGCGCCGGGCTCGATGCCGTAAATCTTGCTCTCGAATTCATCGGCATGTTTGGCGAGATCGGCGAAATCCTTCACGCCCTTCTCCGCCATATAGGACGGCACCGCCAGCGTGAACTTGGCGCTCTCGAGATTCTTCGTCAAGACCTCGGCAGCTTTCGCCGAATTGAGGTCATCTACGAAGGATTTCTGCGCCGGCATCCAGTTCCCGAGGAAAACGTCAATTTCGCCGTTCTTCATCGCCTGATAGCCGATGGGCACGGAAAGCGTCTTGACGTCGGCTTCATAACCCAATGCATCGAGCAGTACCGAGGCGACGCCATTGGTTGCGGTAATATCCGTCCAGCCGGGATCGCTTAGACGTACCAGCTTGCAGGACGCGTCATCGGCCGCCTGAAGCGGGGTGGAGAAGGCCGCCACGGACAGGAACAGGCCGGTCGCGATGCGGTGCAGATGAGAAACGGTTTTCATTGCGGCTCCCCTTGTATTAGTCCAGTTTATTGAACACCACATTGTTTTTGCCTGTGAAGCAGTTATTTTTCGATAAGTGATATAAGGAAATTTAATGTCAGACCGGCAGCTCGATCTCGGATGGATGCGCATCTTTACCGAGGTTGCCCGCCAGGGCAGCCTGACCGCGGCGGCGGGCTCCCTGCGGCTCACCCAGCCTGCCGTCAGCTATCAGATGCGCAGGCTCGAAGAGGAGCTTGGGGTGGCGCTCATCCGCCGCAAACATCGCGGCATCGATCTGACGGCAGAAGGACAAAGGCTGTTCGAAATCGTCTCCCGCAATGTCGATGCCATTGATCTGCTCGCGCAGCAGCTTCGGCGGACGGAGGAACGCCAGACCATCCGCCTGCATACGGACTATGCCTTTTCGTCATTATGGCTCATCCCGCGGATGCACGGATTTCGAGCGCTCAACCCTGACATCAACATCCAGATCGTTGCCACGCAGGACCCGTTGGGTCAGGGCAAGCATGACAGCGACGTGATGATCATTTTCGGCACCCGGCAGGAGGCGGGTGACGGGGCCTTACTGCTGCTTTCGGAAAAAGTCACGCCGGTCTGTTCACCTGCGTTTCTGGCAGCAACGCCGGCGCCCGCAGGCGTTGCTGATTTTTCGCGGCGGAAACTCATCCACCTCGAAAATACATCATCAGCGCACTGGTTCGACTGGCCTTCCTATTTCAAGCATTTCGGCGTTCAGAGAGGCCCCGAAAACGACGGCGGCGACATCAGCTTCAACAATTACACCATGGTGGTTCAGGCGACCATCGGAGAACAGGGCTTTGCGCTCGGCTGGGCCGGGCTCGTCGATCCACTGCTCGAGGCTGGCGTACTGGTCACGGCAGGCCCTAGCCTCGATGCACCTGGGCGCGGCTACTGGTTGATGCGGCCGAAAAGCAGCGACAGCGCGGTGAGAAAACTCACCGGCTGGCTGATTGACGAGCGGCGGTGAGGCCGCCGCAGCCACCCCCGGCGTCCGGTTCAGATCGGATAATGCAGCGGCCCGTCCTGGAGCGTGACCCAGCGTAATTCGGTGAATTCCGCAATGCCCGCCGTGCCGCCGAAGCGGCCGTAACCGGAAGCCTTGACCCCGCCGAAGGGCATCTGCGCCTCATCGTGAACAGTCGGCCCGTTGATGTGGCATATGCCGCTTTCGATCCGCGCGGCAATGGCAAGCGCCCGCGCCTGGTCCCTGCCGAAAATCGCGGCGGAAAGACCAAACTCTGTTTCATTGGCGATGCTTACCGCCTCATCGACGCTGCCGGCCCTGATGATGGAAACAACCGGACCGAAACTTTCCTCGGAATAAAGCCGCATGGCGGGAGTGACGCCATCAATGGCGATCGCATCAAGCATGGTGCCGGTGCCGCCACCGCCCGCGACCAGCTTTGCGCCTTTGGACACGGCGTCGTCCACCAGCGCCCTTATGCGTGACGTCGCTTCGGCGCTGACCAGCGAGCCAAGCGGTGTTTTGCCCTCGCGTGGGTCTCCGGCCGTGAGGCTGGACGCTTTTTTGGCGAAGGCCTGAACGAATGTATCGGCAACGCTGTCAAGCACGATGATGCGCTCTGTCGACATGCAGATCTGGCCCTGGTTCATGTAGGCGCCGAAAGCGGCAGCCGCGACCGCCGCATCGATATCGGCATCGTCAAGCACGATGAACGGCGCCTTGCCGCCCAGCTCCAGCAGAGCGGGCTTCAGGTAACGGCCGGCCGTTTCGGCAATCACACGGCCAACGCGGGTCGAGCCGGTGAAATTCACCCGTCTGACGGCGGGGTGCGCGATCAGCGTATCGACGATCTTTGCCGCATCTTCCGGCGCATTGGAGACGGCGTTGAGCACGCCCTTCGGCAGACCTGCCGATGCCACCGCCTCGATGATCAGCGCATGGGTGCGCGGGCAAAGTTCCGAGGTTTTCATCACCACCGTATTGCCGCAGGCGAGCGGCGTGGCGATGGAACGTACGCCGAGAATGACGGGAGCATTCCAAGGGGCGATGGACAGCACAACGCCTGCCGGCTGGCGCAGCGCCATCGCCATGGTGCCGGGACGGTTGGAGGGAATGATCTCGCCCTTGATCTGGGTGGTCAGGCTTGCGGCCTCCACCAGCATATCGCTTGCGAGCTTTACATTGAAACCAGCCCAGGCATCGGTCGCGCCGATTTCTTCCTTCATCGCCTGGGTAATGTCAGGCCCGGCGGCGAGTAGCGCCTGAGCCGCCGCCAGCAGCAGGCGGCGGCGCTCGCCGGGCGATGTGGCCGACCAGACGGGAAAGGCGGCAGCGGCAGCATCGGCCGCACGGGTAGCGTCCTCCACCGTTGCCGCCGCCGCGCTGGTCGCAACGTCGCCGGTGATCGGATTGTGACGCTCGAAGCGCTTTCCGCTCGCGGCCGGGCAATGGTCGCCACCGATGAAAAGATTGACAGTCTGCATGGTCTTCCTCCTGAATTCAGACAATGGCGGCGGTGGTGCCGCCGAGAAACGCCCGTTGCACGGCGGCATCGGCGGAGAGGGCCTCAGCTGAACCTGCCCCGACGATACGCCCCGCTTCCAGCAAATAACCCCGGTCGGCCAGCGCCAGGCTTTCGCGCACATTCTGCTCCACGAGCAGAATGGAAAGGCCGCTTTTCTTGATCTCGGCCAGGGCGGCAAAAAGTTCCTGCGTGACGATGGGCGCAAGACCCAGACTCGGCTCGTCCAGCAAGAGATAATCCGGTGCCGACATCAGCGCCCGCCCGATGGCGACCATCTGCTGTTCGCCGCCGGACATGGTGCCAGCAAGCTGCTGCCGGCGTTCGGCGAGACGCGGAAACAGCGAGAAAATATGCTCCCGTGTCACTTTCTCTGCTGAACGGGCATGGCGGGGATTAGCGCCGAGGCGAAGATTATCCTCCACCGTCAGCGCCGGGAAAATTCCGCGTCCTTCTGGCACCAGCGCCACGCCGCGGTCCACGATCCCATGAGGAGGGACAGCGGCAAGCGACGCACCGTCGACGCGCACTTCGCCGGACGCCGGCACAACCATGCCGCCGACCGCTTTCAGCAGTGACGACTTGCCCGCACCATTGGCGCCGAGCAGCACCACGGTTTCGCCCTTGGCAACATTGAGCGATATGCCGTCAACCGCGAGATGTTTGCCATAGCGGATTGTCAGTGCATCTATTTCAAGCATGTGCCGCTCCCAGATAGGCGGAAATGACCTGCGGATCGTCAAGCACCGCTGCCGTCGGCCCGTCGGCGATCTTGCAGCCGGCGGCCATGACCACGGAGCGCGGGCAAAGCGCGCGCACGGCGGCCATGATATGTTCCACCAGCAGGATCGTCGTTCCCTGCGATGCCAGCCGCCGGATCAGCGCTATTCCTTCCTGAAGTTCGGTGGGGTTGAGGCCGGCGAGCCATTCATCCAACAACAGAAGCTTCGGCTCGCCAGCCAGCGCACGCGCCAGTTCAAGGCGTTTCTGATCGATGTAGGTGAGGTCGCCGGCCGGCATGGTTTCCCGCCCGGCAAGGCCTATTCTTTCGAGGCAGGCGCGCGCGACCTTCTCCGCCGCTGGGCGGGACAACCGCTGCGGGCCGAACATGGCCGATACGGCAACGTTTTCGAGCAGGGAAAGCGACGGCAAAAGCAGCACGAGCTGGAAGGTGCGCGCCACGCCGGCGCGCGCAATCGCATCCGGCCGCCGGCCGGCAATCTCCTGCCCTTTCAGCCGGATCGACCCTTCGGTCGGCTTCAGCGCTCCGGAGATCAGATTCATTAGCGTCGTCTTGCCGGAGCCGTTCGGCCCGAGCAGCCCGACGACCTCGCCGGCCTCGATGGTGAGACCAAGGCCATCCACCGCCTTCAGCCCGCCGAAGGTCTTGCGGATATTGGTGATTTCGAGAACGGCGCTCATGCGGCTTTCTCCTTTTTGCGCAACTTCTCCAGCGCCGCCAGCACGCCATCCGGCAGCACGAAGACGATGAGGATGAAGAGAGCGCCGAGGATGATGGAAAAATGGTTGGGGAAGTTCGCGCCCAGCCATTCGAACAGCAGGAAAAGCGGCACTGCACCGAGAATGGGTCCCCAGCGGCGCGTGGCTCCGCCAAGCAGGGCCATGATGACGGTGAGGAACGATACCTGCGGATTAAACACGATGGCCGGCTCGATATAGACCCAGCGCGGGGCCTGAATGGCGCCGACCAGCGTGATGATCGTGGCGGAAAGCACGAAGAGCGCCAGCTTGGTGCGGGCAAGATTAATTCCTGCGTGGGCGGCCACCACCTCATCATCGCCGATTGCCTTCAGCGCCAGGCCGAGCTTGCTGCGGTCGATGAGCGTCGACAGGACAAGAGTAACGGCGGCCAGCGCCAGCAATTGCCAGAGGACATGCTGCGGCTCCAGCGGCAGGAAGATATAGCGCCCGAGCGTTCCGGTCACATTCACTTCATACCATGTGATGAGCTGTCGGATGAGTTCGGCAAGGCCGAAAGAAAAGATCACGAAATAAATGCCGGCAACGCGCAGCGTGGAAAGCCCGACGACGAAGGCAAGCGCCGCGCCGACAAGGGCGGAGCACAGGAGGACGAGCGGCCAGGGCAAGACCTCGCTCAGCACCGCGACCGTATAGGCCCCGACACCGAAAAAGGCGACGGTGGCGAGCGATATATAGCGGGTCGGACCGGAGAACATGGCCCAGGCGGAAGCAAGCGTGGCATAACCGAGAAGGCCGATGATGACGCCGACACCATAGGCATCGAAGAAGAAGGGGGAAAGCGCCAGCAGCGCGGCTGAGGCGAGGCCGATCAGAAGCGGAATCATTTGCCCCTCCTTGCGAAGATGCCTTCCGGACGCCAAAGCAGGACCATGAGAAAGAGCAGGTAGGTGGCGGCAAGTGTGAGGCCGGGATCGACATAAACCAGCACAAAGGTTTCCACGAGACCGAGCAGCAGCCCGGCGACCAGCGCGCCGAGCAGATTGCCGACACCGCCCATGATGACGACGACAAGCGCCTTCATGGTGAAGACCACGCCATAGGAAGCGGAGAAGGTCTGGTACATCGAGATCATCACCCCGCCCGCCACGGCGAGTGCGCCACCGAGAGCAAAGCCAAGGGAAGCCACACGGTTCACATCGATGCCGACCAGCGGCGCGGAACGGGGCGACAGCGCCACTGCCCGCAGGTTAAGACCCCAGCGGCTGTGGGTGAGCGCCAGATAAAGCCCACCGCCAATCAGGACGGACAAGCCGAAAGACAGAAGCCGGTTCATTGCCACCGTCGTGCCGAATATATCGACTCCATCGGCGAGATAGGAATAGGAATGGTAATTGCCGCCGAACGCCACGAGCATGATGCCCTGGATAACGAAGAGCAGTCCGAAGGTTGCCAGAATGGAATCGACTTCCAGACGGCCAGAGCCGCCCGAACGGCGCACCAGCGGCCGCATCATGACGCGGTAGATCGCGAAAGAAAGGCCGTAACCGAGCGGTACGATGATGAAAAGCGACCAGAGCGGCGAAAGCCCGTAACCGGAAAACAGAACGAAGGTGATGAAGGCAGCCGCGATCAGCACTTCGCCATAAGCGAGGTTCATGATGCGGGCGATGCCATATTGCAGCGAAAGTCCAAGCGCGATCAGCGCATAGGTCCCTCCCAGCATCAAGCCGAAGATGAGGGTGGATAAGAACAAGGAAATGTCTCCAGTCTGGAACATGGCCGAAGCCTTCCGGCCGGGTTCACAGGTCCCGGCCGGAAAGGGCTTACCATTGCGGCTTCGGGACAAGGGGCTTGGCCGCACCTGGACGTTCCGCAGGCGCAATCGCGACGAAACGCTCGCCCTGCCATTGCCCCGCCCACCACAGCTGACGAAGCTGGTTGTCTTCAAGTTTGACCGGGCCGATAACGGTGTCGAAGCTTCCCGTCGAAAGCTCGCCCGCCACCGCTGCCCTGTCGAGCCCGACACGCTGGATTGACTGGGCCAGCATTTCGAGGCTCGCATAGGTGATGGCGCTTGCCCAGCTGTCCGGCTTGGTGCCGATGAAGGCTTCGTGACGCTTGAAATAATCCTCGATCCTGTCGCTGCTTCCATCGACGCCGCCGATGCTGATGACACCTTCCTGCTTGCCATCGGAAACCTTCGGGAAAATCGGGAAAGCACCGCCGACACCGACGTAGAACACCTTCGGATTATATCGTGCAGTCTGCGCCTGCTTCGTTACCGCGAAACTGTCCGGCGGGTAGGAGAAGGCGATGAAACTGTCCGCACCGCTTGCCGCGGCCTCGTTCACAAGCGCGGCAAAATCCGAGGTGCCGACCGGATAGGTCTTGTCATAAGCAAGCGTAAAACCTGCTTCCTTCAGCGCGGGTCGCGCGGCCTTGATGAGATCGATGCCGAAACCGTCCGCGACAGATATCACTGCCACCTTGTCATTGATCTGGCCTGCTTCGCGGGCGGCTTTCAAAACATCGGCCAGTGCATTGGCATAGTCGTGCCCCCCGCCCAGCATCCAGAAGCTCTTCTTCCAGCGCGCGGCGAAATCGGGCGCCTTATCGGTGACGCCGGTGACCGCGAGCTGCGGATAACCGAAACGGTCATAGAGCGGCGCAACCGCCAGATTAAATCCCGTGCCCCAGGGCGGCAGGATAAAATCCACCTTGTCCTGGCTGGCCAGCCGCTCGGTGAACCGCACCGCGTCCTCGGCCGAGGAACGGTCGTCATATTCGACCACGTCAACTGGCAAGCGCTTGCCATCGGGCAAAGTGAGGCCGCCGGCATCGTTGACCTCCTTCACCCATAATTTGTAGTTCGGAATGGTCGTGATACCCGCGCCGGTGGCATTGGCGCCGCTTTTTGACACGGCATAGCCAATCTTTACGGAAGTGCGGTCCTGCGCAGTGGCATGACTGAAAGACACTGCAGACAGGGCAGCACCGGAGAGCAGGCAGAACAGTGTTCTGCGCTTCAAATTGTTCATGATGTTCCTCCCAAAGCGCTCGATCGGGTAGCCCTTCTCCTCAAGACTCCCCCGCGCGCTGATCGAAGTTTAGCAATGACAGTCGCATATAAAATGCACTAGTGTAGTGCATTATTGCACTTTTGGAGGTTGAATGCCGCTGCACAGCCAGTTTGCCGCCAATCGCGTGGAGATCACGGCACGTACCTTCGCCTCCTCGCTGCGTGTATCGGAATTCCGGCTGGAAGCAGACAGCGCCCACCTGCTTTTGCTTTCTGTCGGGGAAGCGGAGATCACGCAGGGCGATAAGAGACTGGATGTCCCTTCGCCGGGACTCATCTGGCTGCCCATAGGCCCGGCCGGCCGCGTGAGACTGAGCGCTGGAAGCCGCGGATCGCTGTTGACGACCACCGAAATCGGGCTGGCTCACGCGATGCCGACGGGCACGAGCGCAAACGCCGTACGCGCGATACTGCAGCGTATTCTGGTACAGACACCCGAAGAACAGGGCCAAAAGGAACTGGAGGCTTATCTCCAGACAATCGCGAGCGAAAATGTCCGCGCAGCGACCGGTTCCGACACGATCATCGCCAGCCTGCTCTGCGTCACCCTTGTCCGGGTCTGTCAGCACGCCATCGCCGATGTTGCTGCCGCCGTCTCCACCCCGGGCGGCCTCACCGAACGTTTCGTCCTTCTGGTGAGCCAGCACAAGCACGATCAATGGGCCGTGGAAGATTATGCCCACCATCTCGGCGTTACCCGCGAGCGACTGGGATTTGCGGTCCGCAAGGCCACGGGGCTTTCGCCACAGGCCTATATCCACCGGGAACTCATGTCAGATGCGCGCGACCTTCTTCTGAACTCTTCGCTGCAAGTTGCTGAAATCGCGTTTCGACTGGGGTTTCAGGACCCCGGTTATTTCAATCGCTTCTTCACCCGCAACGAGGGCACGTCTCCCGGCCGTTTCAGGAGAACGGCTACGCGCATGCAGAACGTGCCGCCGCCGTCTTATGCGGCCTGACCTTGACCTGACGGGCGGCTGAGAATTAGGCCGCTTCCAGTTCCTTGATATTGGCAAGGTCCGCTTCCAGCCTCACAGCCGCCGCCTTAATGTCAAAGGCGTTCTGCAAGTTCAGCCAATATTCCGGTGTGGTCTTGAAAAACTTTGCAAGGCGCAAGGCGGTGTCGGCGGTGATACCAAGTTTCTCTCCCGCAATCCGTTCTATGCGGGTGCGCGGAATATTGAGGTGCCTTGCAAGAGCGTAAGCCGACATCCCGAGCGGCTCAAGATAGAGTTCCCGCAGGATTTCGCCCGGATGGATCGGTGGCGATTTACTGATTGTCATGCTCGCTGGCCCTCCTTGGCCGATTTTTCATGAGCCTCTCCACGAGAATTCCAGACTAGTGATAGTCTGTTATTTCCACGCTTTCCGGCCCTGCTTGCGTCCAGACGAAGCAGATGCGCCACTGCTTGTTGAGCCGGATCGAATATTGGCCCTCACGATCGCCGGACAGCTTTTCCAAACGATTGCCGGGCGGTGAGCGAAGGTCTTCTACCGTGGTCGCCGCATCCAGGATCGTGAGCAGCTGCTGGGCGCGGCGTACCAGATCGGCGGGAAAGCCCTTCTTCACAGATCCGTCGTCAATTGAGGCGGTCAGCTTGTTTTTGAAAGAACGGATCATTGCTGGCCTCGTGATGTTGGTATCATAAACAGATACGCACAGAAGTCAACAGAACCGTATCTTAAAGAGATACGGCTTTTGCCGCCCCCGCCACCGTTCGATGCCGCCCGATCGGCAGCATCATCGGCTTGCCCGAGGTCGGATCTTCGATGACCCGACTTTCGATGCCGAAGACGTGGCGGACATTCTCCTCTGTCAATACGTCCTCCGGCGTGCCGAAGACATGCAGCTTCCCGTCCCTCATGGCGACGAGATGATCGGCATAACGGGCGGCGAGATTGAGATCGTGCAGCACCATGACGATGGTGGTTTCGCGGACGTGGTTGAGGTCGGTCAGAAGGTCCAGCACCTCGACCTGATGGCTGATATCGAGGAAGGTGGTCGGTTCATCCAAGAGCAATATGTCGGTCTGCTGGGCAAGCGCCATGGCGATCCAGACGCGTTGCCGCTGGCCGCCGGAAAGCTCGTCCACCGGCCGCTCGGCCAGTTCCACCGTATCGGTGGCAACAAGGGCTGCGGCGACGGCCTCGTCGTCCTGCCGCGACCAGCGGGCGAACAAGCCGTGATGCGGGTGCCGGCCACGGCTGACGAGATCGGCAACCACGATGCCCTCCGGCGCTATCGGCGATTGCGGCAGGAGACCCATCCGCTGAGCCAGTTCCCGGGAAGGCAGACGATGGATCGACTTGCCGTCAAGCAGGACCTGACCAGCGCGCGGTGTGATGAGCCGCGACATGCTGCGTAGCAGAGTGGACTTGCCGCAGGCATTGGCGCCGACGATGACGGTGATCTTCCCGCGCGGGACGGCGAGGTCCAGCTCTTCTATGATGAGGCTGTCGCCATAGCCGGCCGAGAGGCCGCTTAGGGAAAGAGAGTGGCCGGTCATAACGAGCCTCCGCTGCGGTTGACCCGCACGATCAGATAAATCAGATAGGGTGCACCGAGCGCACCGGTCACGACGCCGACCGGGTAACGGCCGGGCAGCAGGAACTGGCCGCAATAGTCACCCGCCAGCACCAGCACCGCCCCGACCAGTGCGGCGGGAAGGAGCAGCGATCCATTGCTGCCAACGATACGCGCTGCAATTGGTCCGGACAGGAACGCAACGAAGGCGATCGGCCCCGAGACGGCCGTAGCAAAGGCGATCATGCCAACGGCTGCGACGATGACGATGATGCGTGTCGCTCCCACCCGAACGCCGAGTGCTGCGGCGGCATCATCACCGAGCCTGAGCGTCTCGAGATCCCGTGCACGGCTGAGAAGCAGGCCGCCGAAGAAAACCAGCGCGATGGCAAGCGGCAGTGTCTGGGCAAGTTTGGCGCCATTGACGCTGCCGGTCAGCCAGCGCATCGCCTCCTGCAATGTCCAGGCCGGCGCGACGGAGAGAATATAGGCGATGAAGCTTTCCAGCATGGCGGAAACGCCGATGCCGACAAGGATCAGGCGCGTTCCGGCCACGCCGTTGCGGAAGGAGAGGAGATAGACCAGCAGGGCGATGCCAAGGCCGGCGACGACGGCGACAACCGAAACCAGCGGTCCGTTCATCTGCAATACGACGATGGAAAAGACGGCGGCGGCGCTGGCGCCGGAGCTGATGCCGATAATGTCGGGGCTGGCAAGCGGGTTGCGTAACATGATCTGAAAGGCAACGCCGCCAAGCCCGAAGCTCAGCCCCGCCAGCACCGACAGCAGCGCGCGCGGCAGGCGCAATTGTCCGACGGTAAAGCTGACGCCAGCGATGTCCTCGCCAAGCAGCACGCGGATCACCTGACCGGGCGGGGTGAATGATTGGCCGAGCGTCAGCGTGAGCGCAAAAGCCGCGATGAGAAGCGTCAGCAGACAAAAGATGACGAGACGGCGCCGGCCCTGCCGAAGATGGCGGTTGAAACCCAGCGTTTCGACGAGTGACGGGAACATGCTCACAGCTCACCCACTCTCTGCCGTCTGACGATCCAGATGAAAAAGGGTGCGCCGACCAGCGCCGTGACGATACCGACATCGAGTTCGGAGGGCCGCGCGACGATGCGGCCGACAATATCGGCGGCCAGCAGCAGGCAGGCGCCTCCAAGTGCAGAAAACGGGAGGAGCCAGCGATTGTCCACCCCGACCAGCGAGCGGCAGAGGTGAGGCACCACCAGACCGACAAAACCGATCGGGCCGCAAATGGCGGTGGCAGCGCCGCACAGAAGAATGGCACCGAAGGATGCCATGGCTCTGGCGACGGCAACGTTTTCTCCAAGGCCGGCGGCCAGCTCGTCGCCAAGCGCCAGTGAATTCAACTTCCGCGCCGAAAGCAGGCTTACGACGAAACCGGCAGCCAGAAAGGGCAATACGGTCTCGATACGTTCGAAGGTCGCCCCGCCGACACCACCGACCTGCCAGGCGCGGACGCCGCCGGCGATATCGCTGCGCGGCAACACCACGGCGATGACGAGCGACGAGAAGGCGACGGAGGTGGCGGCACCCGCAAGTGCGAGTTTCAGCGGCGTGGCCCCGCCTCGCCCGAGCGAACCGACAACATAAACGAAGATCGCGGATGCCCCCGCCCCGGCAATTGCCGTGACGATGAAGGCCTGAGCCGAAGCGATGCCGAACCAGACGATGCCGATGACAACGGCAAGCGACGCCCCCATGTTCACGCCGAGAATACCGGGGTCAGCAAGCGGATTGCGCGTGACCCCCTGCATGATCGCGCCGGCCAGCCCCAGCGCGGCACCGGCTATAAGCGCAAGCACGGTGCGCGGCAGGCGCACAGCAACCGTCGCTTCTGCAACCGTTTCGACACGGCCGCTCACCCCACCAAGAATATCCGCAAATGAGACCTCACGCGTGCCGATGGCAACCGACAACGCACATAGCAGCCCGAGAAGCGCCAGCACCGCGCCAAGCCACGCCATCCGCACGCGGTTCGAGCGCCCGGCCAAAAGCACGGCAGCCGCTTTGCCAGATCCGGACATTGTCACTGTGATTTCCCGGACTTACCGGCGGCCCTTGCCAGAAGATCGGCATAGTCCTTCAACACCCATGAAATCGACAGAGGCGTTGGATTAGAAGCCGTGCCGAGCGGATCGCGCCCCAGCATAACGACAGCATCGTTTGAGACGGCGGGCATCCGGGCGAGAAGCGGATCAGCGCGCATGGCATTCAGCAGCGGCTCGCTACCATAGGTCACGATGATATCGACATCGTCGAAGGCATCGACGCGCTCGGCGCTGATACCGGCAGCGAATTGCCCAGGCCTCGTTGCCTCCGCGACGCTTTTGGGGGACGCAAGGCCAAGATCTTTGAAGAACTTCACTCTGGTATCATTGGCCGTATAGAAATTGACAACGCTGAGATTTGTGGCGTCGAGATGGGTGACAAACATGGCCGACTTGCCCTTCAGTTGCGGGTGGCCGGCAACGACCTCGGCTATTTCACCCTCGATGCGCCTGATGAGCGCCTCCCCTTCTGCGGCCATTCCAAGACCGGCGCTATTCAGCCGGATCATGTCGCGCCAGTCCGTCGCCCATGGCGAGACAGGATAAGCGACCACCGGCGCGATCTGGCTGAGCGTGTCGTAATCCGACTGGCTGAGGCCGGAATAGGCCGCGAGGATGACATCCGGCTGCGTTGCCGCCACAGCCTCGAAATCGATGCCGTCACCCTCGTCGAACAGCACAGGCTTTGGCGCGTCGAGCTCAGATAGCCGCTTCGCCACCCAGGGCAGCAGCCCGTCACCGTCATCATCGCCGAAGTTGGCGGCGGCAAAGCCGACGGGCACGATGCCGAGCGCCAGCGGCACCTCATGGTTGGCCCAGGCGACAGTGGCGACCCGCTCGGGCTTCTTCGCAATCGTCGTCGTGCCGAAAGCATGTTTGATGGTGACGGGATAGGGTGCCGTCTCCTCCGCCACAGCTGTATTCTGTGCGATCACGGACAGAAAAAACACGAAGACCGGTAGAAGACCACAAAACAGGCGGGGCATGAGCGAGGCTTTCGAAGTTCAAAAGTGGACTTGAATTCTCAGCTTCAATTGCCCCCGTCAAGTCCGGTGAGGAAATCGTTCCGCAACAGCGGTGAAATTTCCGGGGTTTTGTACAAAACCGCAAAAATCTACAATACCGGACAAACATTCTCAAGTTATTGGGCGCATCGAGAGTGGTCCGTGAAAACGGCGATCGGGGCATTGATTTCTGGAACCTACCAATGAATATCGAAATCCAAGGCAGAAACCGCAAAACCGCGCGACGTCTCCACGGGAAAGCGGCCCTGCTGACCTGCACGGCGCTTGCCGCATCCATGCCCGGCCTTCTCGTGGCGCAGGAGGCTGCCAACGCGGGCGGCAGCACGGTTCTGGAGACCATCACCATCGACAGCGGTGACAATGATCAGAAATCGATCGTCGCCACCCGCACGACGAGCGGCAGCAAGATGGCGACCGATATTCTCGACACACCTGCCTCTGTCTCTGTCATCACCGCCAAGGAAATGCAGCAGCGCGGCGTGCAGACGGTAGAAGAAGCACTGCAATACACCGCCGGCGTCACCACGGATTTTTACGGCTCCGACGACCGTTTCGACTATTTCAAGATTCGCGGTTTCGACGCTTACATGTACCGCGACGGCTTGACGCTCGGCCGCCCCTTCGGCGCGCTGCGCGAAGAAACCTATGCCTATGAGCGCGTCGAAGTGATAAAGGGCGGCAATTCTACCACCTTCGGCGTTTCGGACCCCGGCGGTTCGGTAAATTACTCCACAAAAGTGCCGAAACATGCGCGCTTCGGCGAAGCCTATGTGACCGGCGGTTCTTATGGCCGCGCCGAGACCGGCTTCGATTTCGGCGACAACATCACCGGGGACGACACTCTGTCCTATCGTCTGACCGGCAAGCTTCGCAACGCTGATGCGGAATATGACTATTCCCGCGACGACGAGAAATTCTTCATGGGCGGTCTTACCTGGCGTCCGACCGACGCCACCAGCCTGACTGTCGTTTACGACCACCTTAACAAGGATGGCGTTCCCGGTGGCGGCGGCCATCCCGTCGGCTCGCATTTCGACCGGAGCCGCTTCTTCGGAGAACCCGACTACAACTATCGCGGCACGAACCGCAACTCGCTGAGCGTGATGTTCGATCACGATTTCGGATCCGGCCTGACCCTGAGTTCCAACGCCCGCTACAGCAAGGCGAATACGGACTTCGGTTATGCCTATATATCGTCGACGCCGACCAACGGTTCGACCATCGCCAATCGTTCTTATTTCGGCAACGACACCGAGACCGAAAACTTCCTGATCGACACGCGCCTGCAATATGACACGCGGTTCGACAACGTCGAAAGCCGAAGCCTGGTCGGTGTTTTCTACAATGACTACACCTCCGGCAGCAAAAGCTACTTTGGCGCTGCACCGAGCATCAACTGGATGAACCCGATCTATACCGGCGCGCCCTCTTCCGTGCCGCTCTATGCGGACTCCCTGACGGACCAGAAGACAAGAGCGCTCTATCTGCAGCAGGACCTGACCTTCTTCGACAGGCTCACCATCAGCGCCGGCCTTAGAAACGACTGGATCGACACCGACCAGACAAACCGGCTGAACCGCACGACGGCGAGCGGCGACATCAGCGAACTCACGAAGCGCATTGGTGTGTCCTACAAGATAACCAACGAGATCGCGCCCTATATCAGCTATGCTGAATCGGTAGTGCCCGCGTCCGGTCTCACCGTCGAGCCGGAGCGCGGCGAACAGATCGAACTCGGCGTGAAGTACCGGCCGGACGCTTTCCCGGCTCTTTTCACTGCCTCGATCTACGATCTAAAAAAGAACAACATCACCGTCACAAGCCCGATCACCAGCCTGCCCACAACGATCGGCGAGGTGCGTGTGCGTGGTCTTGACCTCGAGGCCAAGGCTGAGGTCACAGACAGTCTCAGCCTGACGGCAGCCTATTCCTATCTCGATGCGGAAATCACCGAAAACGGCACTGGCGGCAATGTCGGCAACAGGCCGCAGTTTGTGCCCGAACATCAGGCCTCACTATGGGTCAACTATACGCTTGCGGGCAACGACCATTTCGGTGAGATGACGTTCGGTCTCGGCGGCCGCTATACCGGCGCCTATTATTTCGACAACGCCAACAAGGTCGAAACCGGAAGCAGTGTGACCGTGGATGCGGCATTCAGCTACAAGATCCAGGAAACCGCCTCGCTGGATGTCAATGTCTCCAACCTTTTCAACGAAAAACACGTTTCTTATGGCGGGTTCGGAGCAGACTTCTACAATCCAGGCAGGGCGTTTTCGGTTACCCTGCGCAAGACATGGTGATGTAAGATATCCACAATATTTCAATATATTGTGAATATTTCCAGATGCACGATGTCATGCTCTGGCTTGCCCGAGATTCAAACAGGCGGTCGCCCACCACGGCCTACGCATCAGGACGCAAATCCCGCCTTTTCAAAGCAGCCTGTGCAGACGTCGCCAGGCAGCAGGTGTGTTACCCACTGACCGACGGAAAGCCTTGGTGAGATGAGCCTGATCCGAAAAACCGAGCTGGGCAGCAATATCGGCCACCGTCAGATCGCCTTCCAGCAGAAGTTTCTGTGCGGCATCGATACGCCGCTCAAGTTGCCATTGCAGAGGTGTTTTGCCGGTTGTCTGGCGAAACACCGTGGCGAACCAGCTTTCCGATAGCCCGACAATATCGGCCATCTCGGCGACCGTCATGCGGTCATCACCGCGCTTTTCCACGCGGGCGAGTAACCGGTTCATTTGCGCCTGCGTCAGCCTGCCATTGGCCTGCTCGGGCGTTGGTTCGGGAATATCCAGCAAGCCGGCAACAATACTGCCGACGAGGCTTTCGGCATAAAGCGGATGTTTCTGCGGCTCGGCCAGTTCATCCACCATCAGGCGCGCCAAGGTTTCCACTCCGCCGATATCCTGTATCTCGACCGGACGGCGTAACGCGGTCATGGCCGCCGAACCGCCGACCGCCGGGGACAGGAAGCGCAGGAGCCGGTCCTTGTGAATATGCAGGTTGAGATGGGAAAAACGATGCGTGGCGTTGCTGCCCGTCCACATGGGCACGCCTGCCGGCACGTAAACCGCCCGCGTCATCGGCCGCGAATGCTGCGAAAGCTCGCCGTCGCGATTTGATATGCGGATCCGTGACGAGACGTCGTTGAAGAAAATCATGATGCGCGGATCGGCGGCGAGATAATACCCTTTCGCCCCCACTTGGCTCTCCGCCTCCCAGAAAGCGCTGACCAGCCCGTCGAACTGGCGCCACTTGACCGGCGCGGTGACGCTGATCCCTTCCGTGTACCAGGTCATGGAATGCCAGAAACCCAATGCAATTACCGTCCGGTTGTCGAGCCGAGGCCGAGGCGTGGAAACAAACGTGGCACAGGGCAGTCGTGGCGATCACCCTGCACGCCGCCATAACATGACTTATCTATTCATGTTAATAGCAAAGATCATTATGAATAGAAACATTCTCCCCCCAAATGGCTGGAACCTCTGCCCGGGACGACCGTTGAATTCCTGACAGGAACCAAACGAGGGAGATTATTCATGGACCGCAACAAGGAACCCGGCGACTTCGCAGAGAAGAAGCGCGAGGAACAGGGCCGCGGCGTCATCGTCGCCGGACCGGATGCCCACGAGAATGAAAAGAGCGGCAGAACCCCGTCGCAAGGGGCGGAGAAATCATCCCCGGAGCGTCCGGTGCCGTCTTCCGACCGTCGGTGAGCCGCCGCCGCGTCCACCACATTTGCGCAACGCGTGTGAGGGCGCCAAGCCGATCTACGAGAAGTCGAAAACAAAAGCGCCTCCCCGATCACTCAGGGAGGCGCTTCTTAGTGGCAAACAGGCTCGTTACAGAAGATCGAAACGGTCCGCGTTCATCACCTTCGTCCAGGCGGCGATGAAGTCGCGGACGAATTTTTCCCTGTTGTCGTCCTGTGCGTAGACTTCCGCATAGGCACGCAGGATCGAGTTCGAGCCGATCACGAGATCGACACGAGTGGCGGAGTATCGTGCCACGCCAGTCCTGCGGTCACGAATCTCATAGAGATTGTTGCCGGTCGGGACCCAGGAATAGGCCATATCCGTCAGCGTCGTGAAGAAGTCGGTCGTCAGGGCGCCGGGCTTGTCAGTGAACACGCCATGTGCCGCACCGCCATAATTGGCGCCGATGACGCGCAGGCCGCCGATCAGCACTGTCAGTTCCGGCGCAGTCAGGCCGAGAAGCTGGGCGCGGTCCAGCAGCAGTTCTTCGGGGCTGACAACATAGTCCTTCTTGATCCAGTTGCGGAAACCATCCGCCAGCGGCTCTAGCGGAGCGAAGCTGTCAGCATCCGTCTGCTCGGCGGAAGCGTCGCCGCGGCCCGGTGCAAACGGCACGGCGATATCGAAGCCAGCCGCTTTCGCGGCCTGTTCCACGCCGTAATTGCCGGCCAGAACGATGACATCCGCGATGCTCGCACCGGTTTCACGGGCAATCGGCTCGAGAACCGAAAGCACATGGGAAAGACGGGCGGGCTCGTTGCCTTCCCAATCCTTCTGCGGGGCAAGACGGATACGTGCACCATTGGCGCCGCCGCGCTTGTCCGAACCGCGGAAGGTGCGGGCACTGTCCCAGGCGGTCGCAACCAGATCTGCGACCGGAAGACCCGAAGCGGCGATCTTGGCCTGTACGGCAGCCACATTGTAGCTCGTGGAGCCTTCAGGCACCGGGTCCTGCCAGATCAGGTCTTCTGCGGGAACGTCCGGTCCGAAATACCGGGATTTCGGCCCCATGTCACGGTGCGTCAGCTTGAACCAGGCGCGGGCGAAGACTTCTGAGAAATGATCCTGATCATCCTTGAACTTCAGCGAAATCTCACGGTAGATCGGATCGACCTTCAGTGCCATGTCGGCATCGGTCATCATCGGGATGGTGCGGATCGAGGCATCCTCGACGTCAACAGGCTTGTCTTCTTCGGCAATGGTGATCGGCGCCCATTGCGATGCACCGGCGGGGCTGTGCGTCAACGTCCACTCATGCTTGAACAGCATGTCGAAGAAGCCATTGTCCCACTTGGTCGGATGGCTCGTCCACGCGCCTTCAATACCCGAGACGACCGTATCACGACCGATGCCGCGGCCCTTGGTGTTGATCCAGCCGAGGCCCTGATATTCCGGGCCTGCGGCTTCGGGATCAGGGCTGAGATTGGCCGCGCTGCCATTGCCGTGCGACTTGCCGATCGTGTGGCCGCCGGCGGTGAGCGCCACGGTTTCCTCGTCGTTCATGCCCATGCGCGCGAAGGTCTCGCGCATCTGCGCGGCCGTCGCCAGCGGATCGGACTTGCCGTTCACGCCTTCGGGATTGACGTATATGAGACCCATCTGCACGGCGGCAAGCGGGTTTTCCAGCGTTTCCGGCTTTGTCACGTCGCCGTAACGACCGTCGCTCGGCGCCAGCCATTCCTTTTCATCACCCCAATAGGTGTCCTTTTCCGGAGCCCATATGTCTTCACGGCCGAAGGCGAAGCCGAAGGTCTTCAGGCCTGCAACGTCGTAGGCAATGGTGCCGGCGAGCGCGATCAGGTCTGCCCAGGAAATCTTGTTGCCGTACTTCTTCTTGATTGGCCACAGCAGGCGGCGGCCCTTGTCGGTGTTGACGTTATCAGGCCAGGAATTCAGCGGCGCAAAACGCTGGTTGCCGGTGTTGGCGCCGCCGCGGCCGTCCGTTACGCGATAAGAGCCGGCGGCATGCCAGGTGACACGGGCCATCATACCCACATAGCTGCCCCAGTCAGCCGGCCACCAGTCCTGGCTGTCGGTCATCAGGGCCCGAAGATCGGCCTTGAGGGCCTCGACATCAAGCGTCTTCAGCGCTTCGCGATAGTTGAAGGAGGTGCCAAGCGGATTGGTCTTGGTGTCGTGCTGGTGAAGAATATCGAGGTTCAGCGCGTTCGGCCACCAGTCGGTCACCGATTTGCCGGAAGCCGTATTGCCTCCGTGCATGACGGGACATTTGCCAGCCGGTTTTGAAGTTGCGTCCATTTCGCCCTCCGATGGGTTTAGCAATTAAACAAAATAAGTTCGACACGGGCAGCGGTATGAATCAGCGTTCGCAACGGGTTACTGCCAACCGCAGCGACACCGACGGCCTTTCACAGCTACAGCCTCTTTCTGTCATGATGATGACTAGCAGGCGGGTTCCATAATTTCCAATTGTATATTCTAAAGGGTGCGATATGCTGAGCTTATGATTGCGCTCTCCATGAAACATCTCCGCTATTTTGACGCTCTGGCCAAGATCGGCCATTTCGGGCGTGCTGCCGAGGCCTGCGCCATTTCGCAGCCCGCCCTTTCGCTCCAGATCCGTGAACTGGAAGAACTGATCGGCGCACCGCTGGTCGAAAGAGGCAACCGGCAGATCAGGTTGACCGCTCTTGGCGAGGAGTTTGCCGAGCGCACCCGCGCGATCCTTCAATCGGTCGATGAGCTGCAGGATCTGGCGCGGGCTCGGCACGGGCCGCTCAGCGGCCGCCTGCGCATCGGCGTCATTCCGACCGTTGCCCCCTATCTCCTGCCGCAGGTCATCAAGACGCTCACCCGGCATTATCCCGGACTGGAAGCACGCCCGCGCGAGGCGGTGACGCAAAAACTGATCGAGGACCTTCTGGAGGCCCGGCTGGACATGGCCATCGTCGCCCTCCCCGTCTCGGAACCGTCGCTGGAGGAAATCCCGCTGTTTTCCGAGGAATTCATCCTGGTGCGGCCGATGGAGGATGCAGGCATGCCGGTGCCGAGCGCCGACAAGCTGGGCGAAATGCGCCTGCTGCTTCTGGAGGAAGGCCACTGTTTCCGCAATCAGGCGCTATCCTTCTGCAGCACCACGAATGCGCCGCCCCGCGTGCTGATGGAGGGCAGCTCACTATCCACGCTGGTGCAAATGGTCGGCGCCGGCATCGGCGTCACACTCATTCCACAAATGGCCGTCGACATGGAGACAAGGCAGTCCACGGTCTCGGTCTTCCGTCTGGCGGAACCGCGACCGTCCCGCACCATTGGTATCGTGTGGCGGAAGAGTAACCCGCTTTCGGCGCAGTTCGCTCATATTTCGGAGATCGTCCGAGACTGTGGTCTTCAGAAGCTCGGCCTCACATCCTGATGGCTACGATCTCAGGTCTTCATGCACTTCGGCCTTGCGGGCCCTTCCGTTTGCCCTTTGGCCTGAAATCGACCAGCAGCGATTTCAGCTCGATATCCCTGACCCTTCTTGCGGCCTCGTCCGGGCGAACCCATTCCACCAGGCGCTCGCCACGCTCCTTGAATTTGGTTTCCGCGCCCGTCACCTCGATCTGAAACACGTCCACGACGCAGGGCACGACTTCGCCATCATCGAGCATCTTGAGATAGGTATAGCGGCCGACCGCTTCCTTTCTGACCCGGCCACGAACACCGGCCTCCTCCCAAGCCTCAATTGCCGCGGCCTCATGGGGCTTCTTGCGCTTCATCGGCCAGCCGCGCGGAATGATCCAGCGACCGCTGGTGCGTGAGGTAACGAGCAGGATTTCGACATTGTCATCGCCCCCGCCATATCTAAAGCACAGCGCAGCATATTGGTGCCGGAAAGCGCCTGTGAAGAGCTTTTCGGGAACCGCAGCAAGCTGCTGAAGCAATGTCAGGGGGCGGGCCGGGCGGGATTTCCGGCTTTTTTTCGTCGATTTCATATCCGTTGATAGTGCTGATTTTCCGGGTTGCATCAATGCCCCGCGTGCATTTATGACAGTTTTATGACAATTACCCCCCACAACATTAAAAGCGCCACTGAGGGCCAATTCGCATGATGAGCTTTTTCCGCAAACTGATGCCGCGCGAGGATCGTTTCTTCGACCTGTTCAGCAAACATTCCGAAACCGTCATCAAAGCGGCCGAAGCCCTGGACAGCCTGTTGAGCGGCGTCGATGTCGAAAAGAACTGCGATCTCATCGTTGCCCTCGAACATCAGGCGGACGACATCACCCGCGACGTGTTGCTTGCGGTGCGACGCAGTTTCATTACGCCTTTCGACCGCGGCGATATCAAGGACCTTATCCAGTCCATGGATGACGCCATCGACATGATGCACAAAACGGTCAAAACCATCCGTCTCTTCGAGCAGAGCGAATTCGACCCGCTGATGAAGGAGATGGGCCATGAGATCGTGCGCGCGGCTAGCCTGATCGCAGAGGCCATTCCGCTTCTCGAAAAGGTCGGCACCAATGCCCAGCGCCTGTCATCGATCGCCGAAGAGATCACCCGCGTCGAGGGGCGCTCCGACGACCTGCACGACCAGGGACTGAAAGACCTGTTCCGCCGCCATGGCGCCGCCGGCAATGCCATGGCCTATATGATCGGCAGCGAGATCTACGGCGAACTCGAAAAGGTGGTTGACCGCTTCGAGGATGTGGCCAACGAGATCAGCGGCATCGTTATCGAGAACGTCTGATGGATGTCGCACTTGCACTGCCGCTGCTTGTCGGCCTCATCGCCATTGCACTGTTCTTCGATTTTCTGAACGGTCTTCACGACGCCGCAAATTCCATTGCCACGATCGTTTCCACCCGGGTGCTGCGGCCGCAATATGCCGTTGCGTGGGCGGCCTTCTTCAATTTCATAGCCTTCCTCTTCTTCGGCCTGCATGTGGCGGAAACGCTCGGGACCGGTATCATCGATCCGGCCATCGTATCTCCGCAGGTGATTTTCGCGGCGCTGATCGGCGCGATCGTCTGGAACATCGTCACCTGGATTTTCGGCATCCCCTCCAGTTCGTCGCACGCCTTGATCGGCGGCCTCGTTGGCGCAGGTCTGGCAAAGGTCGGCTTCAATTCCATCGTCTGGTCGGGGCTGCTGAAGACAGTCGGCGCAATCTTCATGTCACCGGCTATCGGCTTTTTCCTCGCGCTGCTTCTGGTGCTTGCGGTATCGTGGCTTTTCGTGCGGCAGACGCCCTTTGCAGTCGATCGCACCTTCCGCGTCATGCAGTTCATCTCCGCCTCGCTATATTCGCTGGGCCATGGCGGCAATGACGCGCAGAAGACCATGGGCATCATCGCCGTGCTGCTGTTCAGCCAGGGACATCTCGGGGAGAGTTTCTACGTGCCTTTCTGGGTGGTGATTTCCTGCCAGTCTGCCATGGCGCTCGGCACCTTGTTCGGCGGCTGGCGCATCGTGCATACGATGGGTTCAAAGATCACGCGGCTCAACCCGATGCAAGGTTTCTGCGCTGAAACCGGCGGCGCATTGACACTGTTCGGCGCCACGTGGCTCGGCATCCCGGTCTCCACCACGCATACCATCACCGGTGCCATCGTCGGCGTCGGGGCCGCACGGCGCGTCTCCGCGGTGCGTTGGGGACTGGCCGGCAACATCGTCATCGCCTGGATCGTGACCATGCCGGCCGCGGCACTGATTTCCGCTTCCGTTTACTGGCTGACGTCGCTGTTCGGCTGACTCCCTGCCCCATCGGCCCCTCCCGGAACAAAAACCACACCGTGGCGGTTTGATCCGGGAGATCAACGGGCAAGCGGATCGCGGGAAATGGCACGTCAGGTTTTCTGGAAGGGTTATCTGAAGCTCTCGCTGGTGACGGCCTCCGTATCGCTGACACCTGCAACGACAGAAGGCAACAAATACCGCTTCCACGTTCTCAATCGCAAGACCGGCAATCGCGTCGAAAGCCGTTATGTCGACAGCGTCACCCATCGCCCCGTTGCGGCGAAAGACCAGGTGAAGGGTTTTCCCCGTGGCGAGGACGATTATGTGCTGCTCGAGGATGACGAGATCGATGCCGTAGCGCTCGAAAGTACCCGCACCATCGATATCAAGACCTTCGTGCCAAAAGGCTCCATAGACTGGATCTGGTACGACCGACCGCACTTTCTTCGCCCGGAAGACAAGATAGGCGCCGAAGCCTTCAGCGTCATTCGCGAGGCCATGACGGCAAACGGCGTTTTCGGCATTGCCCGGCTTGTGCTCTACCGGCGGGAACGGGCCGTGCTGCTGGAACCTTCCGGTAAGGGCATCATCCTGTGGACATTGCACTACGGCGAGGAGGTGCGCGAAAGCATCGACGCTCTCGACCCGAAGATGAAACTTGAAAAGCCGCTACTGCAGGCCATGGAAAAACGCATTTCCAGCCAGATGACGGAGTGGAAACCGACGTTGGTTCAGGACCCGATCCAGAAAAAGATCAAGTCGCTGCTCAAGAGCAAAGGCAATGAAGCGCCCGCCTCGAACAAGAAGGCCGGCACCAAGGCCCGAACCGGCGGCAGCGTCATCAACATCATGGACGCTTTGAAGAAAAGCATCGCGGCCGAAAAGAAGCGCTGAGACGCGGTCTTAGCGCGCCTTTTTCGGCAAAACCTCCGCGGCGGCAAAAAAGCCCTCCCAGGGATCATTCTTCAGTGCGGAAAGACGTGGCCCGATATTGTTGACCGTGAAGTGGGCAGGACCGATATCGGCCGTGAGTTCGGACCATTCGAGGGGGGCGGAGACCGCCGCACCCGGCCGCGCCCGGGTCGAATAAGGCGCCACCGCGGTATTGCCGCGACCGTTGCGCAGATAGTCGATGAAAATCCGGCCTTTGCGTTTTGCCTTGGTTGCGACCGAGAGATACCTGTCCGGCTCGGCCTTCGACATCTCTGCGGCCATGGCTTTGGCAAATGCCTTGACTGCCGTCCAGCCCGCCTGCGGCTTCAGCGGGGCAACTACATGAAGCCCCTTGCCGCCTGATGTCTTGACGAAAGCTGCCAGACCCGCCGCTTCAAAACGCCGCTTCAGTTCGAGCGCCGCTTCTATCACATCCTCCCAGGAAACATCCTCGGCGGGATCGATATCCATGGTGATCATATCCGGCTTTTCCCAGCTTGCGGTGGTCGCTCCCCACGGGTGGATTTCAAGGGCGGCCGACTGCACGAGCGCCATCATGCCGTCAAAATCGGTGATGCGGATTAGTGGTTCGCCGGCCTTGTCCTTGGGATCCCTGATCTGTTCGATGGCCTTGTTGATGCCGCGCCAGGCGTGTTTCTGGAAAAACCGCTGCCCTTCTATACCCTCCGGGCAGCGCAGCAGCGCCAGCGGCCTGTTGACCACGAAGGGCGCCATCTGCTTCCAGACCTGGGCATAATAATCGGCAAGACCTTCCTTCGTCACGCCGTCATCCGGCCAGTAGAGGCGCTCCGGGTGAGTGAACTGGATGGCAGACTGCGGCGGCCTGGTGTCGTTCACGGCCTTCTCCTCGCGTTCAATTTCTTGAGCAGGCTTATCCTTCGTCCTTTTGGGCTCAGGGTCTTATCGAAGCTGCCTTTGGCGTTATCGGTCTGCAATCCATGGATCAGCTCGCTTTCCGCGACGTCTTGCGGCCTGACGGCTTTGCTTTTTTTCCAGCGTCTTCCCTTGCGCTGCGACGAAGCGCCTCCTTGAGATCAATCACATTGTCATGTTTCTGCGGCGCCCGCTTGCGGATTTCCCGGCCTTCAATCTTGGCTTTCACCAGCTCCGCAAGGGCATCGTTGTAACGGTCGCTATAATCGGAGGGATCGAAGGTGCCGGCCCGCGTTTCGATGATATGACCGGCAAGTTCCAGCATTTCGTCATCGAACTCGATGTCCGGGATGGATTTGAAGACGGTGTTCTCTGCCCGAACCTCGTAACCAAAGTTCAGCGTGGTTGCGACGAGCGCCCTGCCGCTCGGCCGGATGAGGACCACGCGGTTACGCCGGAACAGCACGGCCTCTCCGAGGGCAGCAACATTTTCGTCTTCCATCGCTCTGGCGAGAAGCGTCAGCGCCTCCTCGCCACCTTCCTGTGTGGGCGCTAGATAATAGGACCTGTCGAAATAAAGCTTGTCTATGTCGTCGCACTGGAGGAAATGCCGGATACGGATGACCTTGTCATTTTCCGGCATCAGCTTTGAGATTTCGTCACCCTCGATGACGATGTAATCGCCATTATCGCGTTCGTAGCCCTTGACCTGCTCGTCCCGTTCGACCGCCTCGCCGGTATCACTATCCACATATTGCCGCTCCACGCGGTGCCCCGTCTTGCGGTTGACGATGTTGAACGAGATTTTCTCCGACGAGGTGAGCGCGGAATAAAGACCGATTTCACAATTCAAATCACCAAAGACCAAATGGCCTTTCCAGCTTGCCCTCCTGGTCATGACGCCCGCCCGTGATTGTCGTTACGCGACGAGCGGCCGCCATTCCGGTCTGCGGCAAGAATGCGCTCGATGGCAGGAACGTCCGCTTCCGCAAGAACCGGGACAGGGTCGGAGGCCATGGCCTCCAGCACTTCAGGGGAAAGGCCGCCATTGCGAATGACCCATTCCATGGCCTCTCTCGTCTGCCTCTCCGCCTTCAGCTGCGCGTAAAGGGCCAATATCAGCCGGTCGCGTACATCGAAGGGTTTTGCGTCCGTTTGTGAACGTCGTTCGTGCCTTTTCATGTCTGCTCCTCGACCAGCCAGCTGACGCCAAAGTCATTGCCTCAGGCAATACCCTTGCCGCCGGTCACGCCGTAAACCTCGCCATTGATAAAACTGCCGTCCTGCGATGCGAGCAGGACATAGACCGGCGCAAGCTCCACCGGCTGGCCGGGGCGGCCAAAATCGCTATCCTTGCCAAAATTGCGCACCTTTTCGGGGGGCTGGCCGCCGCTCGGTTGCAGCGCCGTCCAGAACGGGCCCGGTGCGACAGCGTTGGCGCGCACACCCTTGTCTATCAGCTGCTTCGCGAGCGCTTTGGTGTAGGCAACGATGCCCGCTTTTGTGGTCGCATAATCCAGCAGGATTGCGGAAGGCTCGTAGGCCTGTATCGAGGCCGTGGTTATAACGGAAGCGCCTGGCTTGAGATGCGGAACGGCGGCCTGCGCAATCCAGTGAAGAGCATAAAGATTGGTCTTCATCGTGCGGTCGAAATCTTCGGTCGACAGCTCCTCGATATTCTCGCGATATTGCTGTCTTGCGGCATTGATTACCAGAATATCCAAGCCGTTGAGATCGCCAGCCGCTTTTTCGACCAGTTCGCGACACCACGCTTCATCGGTAATGTCGCCGGGTAACGCCACCGCCAGACGGCCTTCCGCCTCGATGAGCGCGACCACCTCCTCGGCGTCGGATTCCTCTTCAGGAAGATAGGAGATCGCGACATCCGCTCCTTCTCGTGCGAAAGCGATTGCCACCGCACGGCCGATGCCGGAATCGCCGCCCGTTATCAGCGCCTTGCGACCGGCAAGTTTTCCCGAGCCCCTGTAGCTCTTCTCCCCATGATCCGGCAGGGGCGTCATGTTGGTCACGAGACCCGGCATCTCCTGCTCCGGCGTTGAAAAAGGCGGGCGCGGATACTGGCTGCGCGGATCCTGGGGCTCGAGGCGGTCTGTCATTGCGGGCTCTCCCAATAAAAGGTGTCCATTCGTCGCGCGCGGCCCGGGAAAAGCTGATCCGACAGCTTTGTCCGGGCGGTTGTCCGGCGCCGGAAGTGGCAGCGACAACACGGCGCGCCACACGCAATCCTAACGATCTGCGCAGGCTCTCGTTCCATGAAATCAGGCTGGGAGGATGAATGGCCGAGCGTGGAGGCCGACATGGAGATGGCCGGCAGCGCGCCCCACGCGCTGCCGCGCCTTCCTCAAACAGTATATTTCTTCCGCGTGGTTGTACCCGCGGCCTGTGCCGGCGCCACATCCGGCTTGCCAAAGAGATAGCCCTGAGCCTGCGCGCATCCTTCATCGACGACCATGCGATATTGCGCATCGGTTTCGATTCCTTCCGCCGTTACCGGCAGATCGAGGCTGCGGCCAAGGCCAATAACCGCGCGCACGATGGCACGGGCATTGTCGTCATCGCTCATGGCGGCAATGAAGCTGCGGTCGATCTTGATCTTGTCGAAAGGGAAGCTCTGCAGGTTGCTGAGCGAAGAATAACCCGTACCGAAATCATCCATGACAATGGCAACGCCAAGCGCTTTGAGCTGGGTCAGAATTGTCAGCGTCGCCTTTCGGTCTTTCAGCAGGGCAGCTTCGGTGATCTCCAGTTCCAGCCGGTTGGGCGAAAGGCCGGTCTGCATCAGGATGGTGCAGACGACATGGCCCAGATTGGCCAGGGAAAATTGCAGCGGCGACACATTGACCGCGATTTTCAGATGCGGCGCCCAGGTGTTCGCCTGACGGCAGGCCTCGCGCAGCACCCATTCGCCGAGCGAGATGATGATACCACTTTCCTCGGCGATCGGGATGAACACGTCCGGAGGCACCACGCCTCTTGTGGGATGCTGCCAGCGCACCAGCGCCTCATAACCGACGACCTCACCGCATTCGACGGAAAGGACCGGCTGGTAATTCAGCACGAGCTCATCACGATTGATTGCCAGCCTCAGATCCGTCTCGAGCTGGCGACGCTCGCGCGCCTCCTGATCCATCAGTGGGTCATAAAAGGCCAATATGCCACGGCCGCCCATCTTGGCCCGATAAAGCGCGAGATCGGCGGCATGCAGGATGCTTTCGTCGTCTTTTCCGTCGCGTGGAAAGACGGCAATACCGATGCTGACACCGACGGCGGTCGGATCATTGGCGGCATTCATTTTCAGGGCGAACATGGCGAGGATCGTCTCGGCAAGCAGGCGCGCTTCTTCCGCCTTGGTATGCCGCGCGGTCAGAATGACGAACTCATCACCACCGAGCCGGGCGACCACATCGCCAGATCTCGCGCATTCATCGAGAATCGCCGCGACTTTCTTGAGAACCCTGTCGCCTTCGGCGTGGCCGAATATATCGTTGACCGCCTTGAAGCGGTCGAGATCGAGCGCGAGCAGCGCAAATTCGTCGCCCTCGCCGCAATGTTCGATCTGCTGGCGCAGCCGCGTCTGGAACATGGTGCGATTGGAAAGGCCGGTCAGCACATCGTGGCGGGCAAGATATTCGATCTCCCGCTGCGCCTCACGCTTCTCCGTCAGGTCTCGAATGGCCATGACCTCGCAGGGACGACCTCGGTATTCGATGGTGCGCACTGCGAGTTCGAACACCTGCGCGCGGTCGGCGCGCTCACGTATGGCCTCTACGGGCGCATTACGGGGCACATAGACGGGTTGCCCATCCGTGGCCCGAAAAAGTTCATCGGGATTCTTTCCGACCAGCGACGTTTCATCGCGTCCCAGCAGGCCTGCGAAACGCGTGTTCAGCTCGACGATGCGGCCATCGCGCACGACCGCAAGGCCGTCCAGTGTCGCGTCGACGAGACCCTTGAGGTCGACGAGATACCGGTCCACGAGCGCCGCGGTTGCAGTTGCGGAAAGGATCAGGAATGTCACGCCGGAAACCGCGCCGATCATGATCAGCCGGCCGAGATTGTCGGGGTCTGGTCCGGAAATGGAGGGATCGGGAGAGAGAACGGTGGCCGACACGGCAGTGAAATGCAGTGCGCAGATTGCAAGGATCGACGCGGCGGCGGGAAAAACGATGCGCTCCCAGGCGCCGAGGCGGTGAAACAGCCAGGAGGACAGCAGAAAAAACGCCCAGGCGACGGCAAAACCGCCAAAAACAGCCCCCCAATCGTAGCTGACCGTGGCGGCGACATCTATTCCCGCCATTCCGACGAAATGCATGACGGCAACGGACAGCGTCAGCAGGGTGGCAGAAATCACCGGGCCGTAGATTGCCTGCGTGCGGGCATTGAGCGCCAGCCAGAAGCCGAGTACGGCAAGAACGGCCGAGAGAGCGGTGAAGGAAAAATCGAAACCGATGGGAACAGTGCCCTTATAGGCGAGCATGGCCACGAAATGAGTGGCCCAGACGCTGAGCCCCGCCGCAAAGGCGGCAACCAGGACCCAATAGGGCTTTCGGTCGGAAGGACTTTCCTCAGCGCGCAACAAGAGGTGAAAAAAGGCGAGCATTCCAAGCAGACAGATCAATGCCGCAAGAAGCACGATCTCCCGATCGTGTTGGACGGCAACGCATTCCAGCACCGTGAACATGATGCACTCTCCCAGCCTCTGAAGAACCGCTCACGATGGCACTATGAAAGTGGTTTATTTATAAATCTCTAATGCAACTATTGATATCTGCCTCTTCTCAACAAGAATCCTGAGTAGAGTCCGGGCCGGTGTGCCAGGCTGTAACGCTTTTGGCAAACCGACCCGACTGCACAAAGGAAAACCCTTTATTTCCAGCTTTGATAATCCGCGGCGGCGCAGCCAAACGGAGCCCGGCCGTCAGAGAAGCGTTCTTGCAGGCGGGCGCAGCCCCACTCGTTGAGTGCCGCCGGCAGCATGTTGTTGATGTCCATGCCGGGGGAATTGAATTGCGACGGAGCGCTTGTGACATACCACAGCCAGTAGCCCATCACCGCCACGATGATGACGGCGAGGATGGCGACGAAAGTCCCGAGCCTGCGCAGGAGACCGGGCCCCTTGTTCATCGACGCGGCCTGGGCGGCGGCAGCCTCCTGTGTCTCGTGCGCGACCATCGGGGCGAGCGATGCGAGAGCTTCCGCTCGCTCCTGTTCCGTCAGGTCGATCCGCTCCAGCTGATCGTCAAGCAGAACAGGCAAGGCGCCGTTACCATGCAGGACTGCAAGCGCCACATCCTGTTTGCCGGTATTGCCGATGACAACTGGAATGCGACCCCGTTCCAGATGCGTGAAGGATTGCCGCTTGGTTTTATCGTCTCTGACCGTATCGGCATAGGTCACGAAAAGACGGCTGCGTTTTTCGGCAACGGCCGTCAGCGCCACCGGAATAACGGTCAAGGGCGCCGGGTTGCGTAGCTGCAGGCGGACCCGCAGCATGCGGACAAGTGTGAACAGCATGGCGAGACTGCCGAAACCAAGCAGAAAGACGAACACGCCGAGTGTGATGATGCGGTTCCAGAGCATGTCCAGACCCAGCGAAATCGTTGCGAGTTCCGGGTTCTTCGCGGAGATGACCAGCCCGGTTTCGTAATCGCCGGAATGGAGATCAACGAACATGACCTCGACATCCTTCTTGTAGCTCACGCCCGCATGGTCGTAGGAAAGATCGGCCTTGCAGGTCGTGAAGATCGCCTTGCGTGTCTTGCAGCTGCCGCTGATATCGCCGTTTTCAATCTCCAGCGGATCCTGGCTGATCTTGTAGTCACGCACGACGCCCGGGCCTTCGGCTACCAGCATGACAATCGTGATTACGAGAAGCACGGGAACGGAGAAATAATAGGCTGCCGGCACCGAAATGACGCCACGTTTGAGGCTGAGTGGCCGAGACGGAAGTTTTATCTGTGCAAGGTTCATAGTCGTCAACGCATTCTTCGGGAGGTAGGTGAGCGGAGTTCGCGACTCTCGCCCGACGGAAGGAAAAGTTACCGCACGGTCTAAACCGATGAAGTCCTTGAGAAAACCCCCTGAAATTACGGGATGGTGCGCGACTCCCGTATAGGCGCTGTATTCCTGGTCAATGTGCGGGAGAAGACTCTGGCGCATGGGCCCAGTCACGCATAAAAACGGGCGGTAAAACCGCCCGTCACCTGTTTCGCAAACTATGCTTTGCCGTCAGTCCTTCGTGACCTTTTCAAGCCGGGTCGTCTGGCTGGGGTGGCCCACATAATCCTTGACGCGTGCATTCAGCACGATCGGCTCGAATCTCTCGAACATCGGCAGCACCGCCGGCTTCTGCGCGACGAACATTTCCTGCATCTGGGTGTAGATTTCCCCGCGCTTCTTGGCATCAGGCTCGAGTGACGCCTTTGCCGTGAGCGCGGTCAGTTCCGGAATATCCCAGGCCGAGCGCCAGACAAAATTGCCGGCGTTGTTGGCGGCAAGCGAGTTGTCCGGGTTGCTGGAGAACTGTTCCATCGAGCCCAGAACATTCGGCATGTAGGCTCCGGTCTGCGGGATGAGCAGATCAAAATCCCGCGCGCGGTGCGCGGCAATCACGTCCGAGCCGTTACCCTGCTGGATATTGACCTTGATACCAATCTGGCTGAGCGTGGCCTGAATGGCAGTGGCGAGGTCGATGCGCGGCGTCTGCGCGATCGTCTTCAGATTGAGCGTGAAACCGTTCTCGTAGCCGGCCTCCTTGAGGAGCGCTTTTGCCTTCTCCACGTCGAGCTTCCAATCCGGGCTCGGAATGGCATATTCGAAGTTTTCCGGCACGGGCACCGTGCGCGCCCGGCCGTAGGGACCCATGATGGTTTTTTCCATGCCCTTGTAGTCGATGCCGTAGGCGATCGCTTCGCGGACCTTGGGGTTGGACAGGGGCTCCTTGCCGGCGTTCATGGACAGGACGTAAAAACCGCCCGTCGGCACACGCTGGATCTGGAAACCGTCCTTGTTGTTGAAGGTCGCGAGATCCGCAGCCGTCAGCGCGCTGGCGATGTCGATATCGCCGCGCTCCAGCATCAGGCGCTCAACCTGGCTTTCCGGCACATGCCGCACGATGACGCGGCGCATTTTGGGGCTTCCGGCCACATAGTCCTTATTCGCCTCCAGAATGATGATCTCATTCGGCGACCAGCGGTTGAGGGTGAAAGGGCCGGAGCCGGCCGAATTTGTTCTCAGCCATGCATTCCCCCAGTCATCATTGACCTCGTGGGACTTCAGTTCCTTGCTGTCGACCACGCTGGCAATGACCATGGCGAGGCGATAGAGCAGCAATTCCGAAGTCGTTTCACCCGAAAGATCGACGCGAACCGTTTTTTCATCCGGAGCACTTACCAGCTTGTCGATGTTGTCGGCATTGTAGCCCACGCGCTTGAGGTTCGCTGCGGCCGCCTGGTTCATCTTCAGAAGGCGGCTGAGCGAATAAACCACATCGGCCGAGGTCACCGGGTTACCGGAGGCGAAATTCGCCTCGCGAAGATGAAAGGTGATGCCTTTCTCATCCGTTTCCCAGCGCTCGGCGAGCTGCGGCGAAACCTTGCCGGAACCGTCCACCGAGATCAGGCGATCATAAAGATTGGCCATGATTTCGTTGGCTTTTGCTTCGGTGGCCTGATGGGGGTCGAGTGACAGCACCTGGGCCAGCGACGTGCCGATAACCAGCTGGTCGTTGGGGGTTTTGGCCGCGACGGGCGATCCCTGCACGAGCATAGCGCCAAGAACGGTGGTGAATGCGAGACGGATCAATGTTTTTTTCATACCTGCTCCTCCTACAGATCGGTAATTGATGTTCGGGAAAAGCCGCGACGCAGCGGGGCGGCGCGGGCCAAAACGGTCAAAGATGCTTGTTATCAAGTGCTTCGATCAAGGCTGCGATGTAGCCGTAGCAGAAGGCGAAAGCGACGCCGACGGGATCGCGTCCGGCAATCGTCGGCACATGGTCCGGCATGATCATGTAGCGATAACCGAGTTCGTGATAGAGTTTCAGCGAGCGCACCATGTCCATGTCCCCCTCATCGGGGAAAGTCTCCATGAAGGACAATTTCCCGCCGCTGATGTTGCGGAAGTGGACGTTGAAAATCTTGTCGCGGCTGCCGAACCAGCGGATGATGTCGTCGATCTCCTCGCGCGGATCATCAAGCATCTCGCCGATTGACCCCTGGCAGAAATTCAGGCCGTGATAGGGGCTCTCGCGCATCTGCACGAACTTCTTCAGCCCATCGACCGTTCCGAGCACACGGGTGACTCCCCTGTAGCCTGGCGGTGTATAGGGATCATGGGGGTGGCAGGCGAGACGCACCCTATTGCTTTCAGCAACCGGCACGACGCGTTCGAGGAAGTAGTCGATGCGTTCCCAGTTCTCGTCTTCGGACAGAACGCCGGCGAGGCCCGGTGCGGCATCATGGTCCGCCTTGTCCCAGCGCCATGCCTCGTTGAGCGAACCGCCACGGCCGCGCTCCATCTCCGTGCGCGGAATGCCAATGAGGTTGAGATTGTATTTCGCGGCAGGAATTCCAGCCCTCGCGATGTTTTCGATCATCGTGCAGACGGCATCGATCTGCCGGTCGCGATCCGGGCCGGCAAGCAGGATATCGGGATATGACGCCTGCTCGATGGGCCGGGACGGCAACGGCAGTTGCACCATATCGAGGACAAGGCCAAAGCTTTCGACCTTGTCACGGTGGCGCTCGAAATCCTCGAAAGTCCAGCTCGCGGGTGCTCCGGGCGGATCCGCGCTGATGTTTTTGACGCCGAGCTGCGCCCAGACCTTGTAATCCTCGTCATCGCGCGCAGCAACCTGGGTGCCGACATACATCGATTCTCTCCTCTCTCCATGCGAGTCATCATATGACATCGCATGAAATAAGATGAGTGTCGAGATGCTATTGCGCCTCCGAGAGCAGCCTGTATCGCCGCTGACTTGCCAGCATGTGTTCACGCATGGCTTTTCGGGCCGCATCGGGATCCTGCTCGACGATGGCGCGCAGGATTGCCTCGTGCTCGGCCTGGACTTTGCGAAGATAATTCGCGTCGCCGGTTTCAGGCAGCGTTGGGAACTGCCCACGCGGTATCGAGCGTGAACCGAACTGGCGCAATGCCTCCAGATAGAAGCGGTTATTGGTTGCGGTCGCGATGGCCGAATGGAATTCGTAATCCGCATCGACAGTCGATTCGCCCGCGTCGATGGCACGGGCCATTTTCCGGTGCGCCGCCGAGATTGCCGCTTCCTGCTGGGCCGTCCGGCGATAGGCTGCGATCGCCGCCGCCTCCCCTTCCGTTGCCAGGCGGAACTCCAGCATTTCCAGCGTCTCGGCAATGGTGCCAACTTCAGACTGCGTCAGTTTCACGCCGGCCCATTCACTGTCGCTACTGACAAAAACCCCCTTGCCCTGGATAGGGACGACGTAACCGGCAGAACGCAAATCGGCAATCGCTTCGCGGACCACCGTCCGGCTCACGCCATAAGCGCGCTCCAATTGCGGCTCCGTGGGAAGCTGGTCGCCATTTTTTAGTTTTCCACTGCGAATTTCTGCGCTGAGATTATCGATGATCTGTTGCGCCCGCCTCTCCCGCGGCCTCGCTTTGTCGCCAATCATGCCAGTCTTCCCTCTTGCAGAATACGAATCCCTTCGTTACTCATATGATGACGTGGCGGCACGTCATATGTTTTCATGTTAACTCAGGGAGGGGTTGGGATGAAGTACCATCAAGAGTTTTTACAAAAGAGAATTGCGCGTCTGCGGCGAGCAGCGGGCAAAGGGCCGGCCCCTGACGGATTTCTCTCAAGGAAGTGTGGCCAGCAATGACGGAGATTTCACTGCGCGGGCTTGGGCATCGTTTTCTGCAACTGATCGTCAGCCTCTTCATCCTGCTCTGCATCACCTTCATCATAGGCCGTGTGATGCCGACCGATCCGGTCGGAGCAATCGTCGGCGAGCTTGCCGATCCAAAGGCCTATGAGGCCATGAGGGCGCGGCTTGGCCTTGATCTGCCACTTTATCAGCAGTTCTTCATTTACTTGCGTGGTCTGCTGCATGGGGATTTCGGTATCGCGATCCTGACGGGCAATCCCGTGACGCGCGATCTGGCGCAGGCCTTCCCCGCAACCTTCGAACTTGCGACGCTGGCGATCATCATCTCGACGATCATCGGCGTTCCCCTCGGTCTTGCCGCAGCCCTGTTTCGCGATACGTTCATCGACAAGTTCGCGCGTGTCTTTGCGCTGGTTGGACATTCGATACCTGTTTTCTGGTTCGGCATTGTCGGGCTCGTCATTTTTTATGCCAGTCTCAATCTGGTCGGAGGGCCCGGCCGGGTGGATGTGTTCTACGAGGGTCTGGTGGAACCCAGAACCGGCCTGATGCTGGTCGACAGCCTGCTTGCGGGCGAGACGGAAATCTTCTGGAACGCGCTCGGACACATCATCCTGCCGGCCGTAATCCTTGCCTATATGGCCATGGCCTATATCACCCGCATGACGAGGGCTTTCACCCTCGAACAGCTGAGCCAGGACTATGTGATCGCGGCGCGGGCAAAAGGTGTCAGTCCCGCACGCACGATAACACGCCATGTACTGCCCAATATCGCCGTGCAGCTCATAACTGTACTGGCAATTTCCTACGGCAATCTGCTGGAAGGCGCCGTGGTGACCGAGATCGTCTTTTCCTGGCCGGGCATCGGCCAATATATGACCAATGCGCTGCTCATCGGCGACATGAATGCGATCCTCGCCGCCACGATCGTCATCGGCTTCATATTCATGTTGCTCAACTTCCTCGCCGATCTGGCCTACACCACGCTTGATCCCCGCACACGGGAGGCCGCACGATGACCGATATCGCGCAAAACAATACCGTTGATCGCCCCGGCGCCCTGTCGCGCCTGTCGACAACAACTGTGCGGACACTTAGGAAGCTCGCAGACGAGCCACTTGGGATGTTCGGCTTCGCCATTCTGGCGGTTCTGGTACTGGTCGCCATTTTCGCTCCGCTCATTGCGCCTTACGATCCTACCCGCCAGGCGCTCGAAAACGCGCTCCAGCCTCCCAGCTGGGCGCATCTGGCCGGAACCGACGAATTCGGCCGCGACATTTTCAGCCGGCTCGTCTACGGCACCCGCATCACCATCCAGACCGTCCTGTCGGTCTCGGTCATCGTTGGTCCGATCGGCCTTGCGATTGGCGTCATGGCCGGTTTCTTCGGCGGGCGCACCGATGCCATCTTGATGCGCGCGACCGATATCGTCCTCTCCTTCCCCTCGCTCGTGCTCGCACTTGCCTTTGCGGCAGCGATGGGAGCCGGTCTCGGAACAGCGATCATCGCGATCTCGCTGACGGCGTGGCCACCGATTGCGCGTCTCGCCCGCGCGGAAGCACTGGTGGTGCGAAACACCGATTATGTGGCCGCCGCCCGCCTCTACGGCGCCTCGCCGCTGCGCATCCTGTTTCTCTATATCGCGCCGATGTGCATCCCCTCGGTCATCGTTCGCCTCACGCTGAACATGGCGGGCATCATTCTGACGGCTGCTTCGCTCGGCTTTCTCGGCCTTGGGGCGCAGCCGCCGCTGCCTGAATGGGGTGCGATGATCTCCAGCGGCCGCAAATTCATGCTCGATTACTGGTGGGTCGCCGTCATGCCCGGCATTGCCATCCTGCTGACGAGCCTTGCCTTCAACATCGCCGGCGATACGCTGCGCGACCTTCTGGATCCGCGTCATGCCCGTTCCTGACAGCACTCCCATACTCTCGGTACGCGACCTCAATGTCCGTTTTGGGCGCAATGCCATTTCCGCCGTTTCCAACGTCAATTTCGACGTCGGCCGCGAAAGGGTCGGTATCGTCGGTGAATCCGGTTCCGGCAAATCCACCACCGGCCGGGCCGCCATGCGCCTTTTGCCAAAGAGCGCGACAGTGACGGCGGAGAAAATGGATTTTCTCGGCGAACCGCTGCTCACAAAAACCGAACGGCAGATGGGCGCGATCCGTGGCAGCGAGATGGCGCTGATCATGCAGGACCCGCGTTATTCGCTGAACCCGGTGCTACCCATCGGCAAACAGGTGGCGGAAGCCGCCGAACTGCATCTGGCGCTTACCGGCCAGGCGGCAAGGGCTGCGGCGCGCGACATGCTGCTGCGCGTACGCATCAACGATCCCGACCGCGTCATGGCGCTTTATCCACACCAGATATCGGGTGGCATGGGGCAGCGGGTGATGATCGCCATGATGCTGCTCGCCAAGCCGAAGCTTGTCATCGCCGACGAACCGACCTCGGCCCTCGATGTCAGCGTGCGCAAGGATGTGCTTCTGCTTCTGGACGAGATGGTGCGCGAGAACAATTCCGGCCTGATCCTCATCAGCCACGACATCCGCATGGTGGCGGCCTTCTGCGAACGCGTGCTGGTCATGTATGGCGGGCGCGTCGTGGAAACGCTGACGAAGCTTGAAGATGCGCGGCATCCCTATACGCGCGGCCTGATTGCGGCCATGCCCGATCCCCGCAATCCGGTCAGGCGCCTCAAGGTGTTGGATCGTCAGGCAATCGATGCGGAGGTGATGCGATGATCACGGTAGACAAGCTCGACGTCGTCTACGGCGCCAAGGAAAAACGTAACCACGTCGTACGCGGCGTCAGCCTTACGGTCAACAAAGGCGAAACCCTCGGAATTGTCGGCGAAAGCGGCTGCGGCAAATCGACCTTGCTGCGCTCGCTGGCAGGTCTGGAGGCCGGCTGGACCGGCTCGATAAGCTTCAATGGCAAACCGGTCGGCAAGACCCGCAGCCGCGACGAACTGAAACTGGCCCAGATGGTGTTTCAGGATCCCTACGGTTCACTGCATCCTCGCCACCGCATCGGCCGGGCACTGGCCGAGCCCATCCGCGCCATGGGGCTTGGCGACGGCTGGTCGAAGGTTCCCGCCGCCCTGCAACAGGTTGGCCTGCCTGCGCATTTTGCCGAGCGGTTCCCGCATGAACTTTCCGGCGGTCAGCGCCAGCGCGTGGCAATCGCCCGCGCGCTGATCCTCGAACCACCGATCCTGCTGCTCGACGAGCCGACATCCGCGCTCGACGTTTCCATCCAGGCCGAAATCCTCAACCTTCTTGCCGACCAGCGCGAAGAACGCGATCTGACCTTTGTTCTCGTCAGCCATGATCTGGCTGTCATCGCCCATATGTGCGACCGCGTGCTGGTGATGCAGAACGGCGTTTTTGTGGATGAACTGACCAAGGCCGACCTTGAAGCAGGCGTTACCCATGCCGCCTATTCAGGCGAGCTGTTCGAAAGCAGCTTTCTTTGAGATGATCGGTCGCGGAGATGGCTGAAGCGCGGCCGGACCTTTCTGGACGCCCGCCGGGGCTCAGTTCAGCCGATTGCCGTTCTCGTCCGAAAACAGATGAATGCCGTCCAAAGACGGGGATATCCTTATCTCCTCGCCGACCGCCTGGCCTATGCGTTCGCGAAAAACGCCGAGCACCCGCGAACCACCCAGTGTCATGGTGACCTGCGTTTCCGATCCCAGCGGTTCGACGAGCAGGATCTCGGCCGGTACGCCCGAGGGATCAAGGGCGAGGTGCTCCGGTCGGATGCCATAAGTCGCCCCTTTTCGCGCAAGAGCGGCGGCAGCGGCCGGCAATGGCAAGACCACACCGCCAGTTTCAAAACCGGCTTGCGATATCACGCCGGGCAGAAAATTCATGGAAGGTGAGCCTATGAAGCCGGCAACGAACTGGTTTGCCGGACGGTCGTAAAGTTCGAGCGGCGTGCCAACCTGCTCGACACGGCCGCCGTTCAGCACGACGACCCTGTCAGCCATCGTCATCGCCTCCACCTGGTCATGCGTCACATAGATCGTGGTGGTCCTGAGTTTCTGGTGCAAAGCCTTGATCTCGCCACGCATGACGACGCGCAGTTTGGCATCAAGGTTTGAGAGGGGTTCGTCGAACAGGAACACCTGCGGATTGCGAACGATGGCGCGACCCATTGCAACGCGCTGCCGCTGCCCGCCGGAGAGCTGGCGAGGATAACGGTCGAGCAATGCGGTAAGACCGAGGATCTCCGCCGCCCAGTTCACCTTCTCGGCAATTTCCTGTTTGCTTGAGCCGCGATGCTCCAGCGAAAAGCCCATATTGGTTGCGACCGTCATATGCGGATAAAGAGCGTATGACTGGAACACCATGGCGATGTCGCGGTCCTTGGGATCGAGATCGTTGACGATCCGCTCGCCGATCTTGAGTTCGCCACCCGTGATCGTTTCGAGACCGGCGACCATCCGCAGCAGGGTCGACTTGCCGCAGCCGGAGGGTCCGACGAGGACGACAAATTCGCCATCCCTGATATCGAGATCGACGCCGTGAATGGTTTTTACCGCGCCATAGCTTTTGCGGATGTCGGACAGGGTTACATTAGCCATCGATTAAATCCGGTTCTTCAGCCCTTGAGGCCGGTATGGGCGAGGCCTTCGACGAACTGCTTCTGGGCAATCACGAAGACGATGAGCACGGGCAGCGCCGTCAGCGTCGCTGCGGCAAGCTGGATATTCCACATCGGTCCGCCATAGGCGTCGGTATATTGGGTCAGCGCCTGCGGCAGCGTGAACATCTCTGCGCTGGAGAGAAAGACGATGGGCTCAAGGAACAGGTTCCAGGAGTGCAGGAAGGTGAAGATCGCGACCGAGGCCAGCGCCGGTTTTGCCAACGGCAGCGCGATCTTGCGGAATATCTTGAAGCGCCCGAGACCATCGACACGCGCCGCCTCTTCGAGCTCGGCGGGCAGCGTCACGAAGAACTGCCGCATGACGAAAGTGGCAAAAACACTGGGTGCACCGAAGATCGGCACAAGAATGAGCGGCCAGTGTGTGTTGACCATGCCCGCCTTCAGAAACATCTGAAACAGCGGCACGATCGTGACTTCCGACGGAATGAGCAGGCCAAGCAGCACGACCATGAAAATGAGATTTGCGCCCGGAAACCGGATCCGCGCAAAAGCATAGCCTGCCATGGACGATACGATCATCGTTCCTGCCGTCACGACAGCTGCGATATAGGCAGAATTCCAGTATTGCCGCACGAAAGGCTGCAACTCGAAGACCTTGGAATAGCTCGTCCAGTCCTGGTTTTGCGGGAAGAATTGCGGCGGGAAAGCGAAGATATCACTGATCGGCTTGATCGATGACGTCACCATCCACCATGTCGGAAAGACGAACGGGATCAGGAGCACGCACAACAACCCGTAAAGAGCGACCTGCATGCGTGGGGAAAGGTCAGCTTTCATAAAAGACGATCCTCTTGCGCATCTGCCACTGGGCGAAGGTCAGCACGGCGACGATCACAAACAGCAGGATGGACAGCGTCGAGCCGTAGCCAAAGAAATGAAACTGGAAGGCCTGCTGATAGAGATAATAGACCAGCACCGTGGTCGAGAGACCCGGCCCTCCCTGGGTCAGAACGGCGATCTGCGCAAAAACCTGCAGCGAGCCAACAATCGTAATGATCGAGGTTAACAGGATCGTCGGACTGATCAGCGGCAGGGTAATGCGACGAAACTGCTTGAAGGCGGGCGCACCGTCGATGCGGGCCGCCTCGTAGAGTTCTTTCGGCACACCCTGAAGTGCTGCCAGAAACAGGATCATGTTAAGCCCGACATTCTTGAAGACCTGCACGACGATGACTGAAATCATCGCGGTCGTTTCCTCGCGCAGCCAGTTGGGGCCTTCGATGCCGGCCATCAGCAACATGCCGTTGATGCCGCCATTTTTCTGCAACAGGAACCCCCAGACGATCGTCCAGGCAACCAGCGAGACGACGACCGGCGAGAAGAACAGCGTCCTGAATATCGCGATGCCAGCCAGTTTCTGGTTCAGCAATACGGCCAGAAGCAACGCCAGTGACAGGTTGAACACGACGAGCCCGGCCGAAAAAATCGCCGTCGCGCCAAGGACGTCGCGAAGATTGCTGTCCTCGACCAACATCCGGTAGTTCTGCGCACCCGTATAGGTGAAGGTGTTGGCGAGCACATTCCATTCATGCAGCGAATACCAGAACACCAGCCCGAGCGGGATCAGAACGAAGATGACGATGCCGATCAGCTGCGGTGCGATGAACAAGAAGCCCGCAAGGCTGTCGCGCCGCGTGATGGTCCAGAACGCCGGGGCCGGACGCTCCTGAGTTCGGGCAATATCCTGCGCGACAGCCATGGTTTTCTCCTCAGCGCTTCAAGAGCGGCCCGATCTGGCCGCAGATTTTTTGAAGCGCACCGGCCACATCGGCCTGCGGCCGCCAGACGGCGTCGAGGTTCGAACGCACGATCTGCTGGATCTGGGCAAAACCGGTATGGCCGGGCATGACCTTGCCGGTCGAGATGCCGGAGATGACAACCTTTTCAATCTGCTCCTCGCTGAGCAGCGGGTTCGTCTTTTTCAGCACCTGCGCATTCAGCAAAGACTTCCGCGCTGAAGGGAAGAACTGGCTGAGTTTGGCGGAATTTTCCGGATTGGTCATGTAAGCCACGAATTGCGCAGCGGTCTCGGCATTCTTGCCTGATTGCATGACGCCTATACCCGCCTGGCCGATCAGCGCATAATCGCCGGCAGGGCCCTTCGGAAGAGGCACGAGGTCCCAGCCAAATGGCTTGTCCTTCGGCAGAAGCGAGGCGCGGCTGATCTGCGTAATCGTCATCGCCGCATTGCCAGCGAAGAAATCGACCGTCTCGCCGGGGTCCGGAATGGCCTTCTTGTCGAAGATGGCGTCGTGGATGAACGAAATGGCGTCCGCCATCGGCTTTTCCGCCATGGTGCAGGTGGCGCCGTCAGCGCTCCAGGGTGAAGCCCCCCAGCCATTCCAGACGGAAGTGAGATATTGCCAGCTCTGGTAATTGAAATCGCGGACGACGAGCCCGCCCTTTCCGGTCTTGGCGACAGCCGACGCGGTTGCGATGGCGTTGTCCCACGTCCATTCGCCGGCAGCGATCATGTCGGCAGGGGTCTTGGCACCGGCAGCCTTGATGAGATCATTATTGACGAAGACGGCGAAGGGCGAGGTCGAAAACGGATAGGCGTAAAGCGTACCGTCCTGCGACCAGCGTTCCGTGGCGCCGGCACCCACCTCCTCAAGATTATATCCCGGCGCAGCCTTCAGTGTGTCCGTCAGCGGGTAGAGCGCCCCGGACTTGACGAAATCATAAGCCGACGTCTCGAAAATCCAGGCCATGTCAGGTGCGTTGCCGCCCGCGATCTGTGTGGTGAGTGCAGTCGTGTAGGTATCGAAAGGCAGGGACTCATAAGTCACGCTGACATTTGGATGATCCTTCTTGAAACCGGCTGCGATCTCGTTGAAGAGCTTGAGATGCGCCTCGTTGGCGCTCCAGATCGTCATGCGCAGATTAACCGCATCCTGCGCAGTTGCTCCGCCCGCAAACGCAAACGAGCCAATCAGGGCAAGCGCACAGGCCGTGGATTTCAGTTTAAAATGATTGTTCATTCCCGGTCCTCCTCCAAAGATGGGTTCGATCAGACGGCAAACCGCCGTCCTAATAGGCCGCGATATCAGGCCAGCGTATTTCGATGCCCTGACGGGTCAGCTGCGTCTGGAAGGCTTCCAGACGGTCATCGTCTTCCTGCACCTGATGCGGCGTGAGGCCATTTTCCAGGCAGTGCGCCGCAAGCATCCCGGCCACTTCGCCGATGTTCCATTCGACCGGATGCAGGCGGTAGCAACCATTGGTAATATGCGTCGTGCCGATGTTCTTGCCGGCCGGGATCAGGTTTCTCACCCGCTGCGGGATCAGCGCACCGAGCGGAATTTCAAACGGGCAGGATGGCACGTCGATGTAGTTGTCGCCGCCTGTCGATGGATGCAGGTCGATGCGGTACATGCCGATACCGATGCTGTCGCGATAGCGGACTGCCCCTCTTTCGCCGCGAACCGTGTAGGAAAGGTCCTGCTCGACGATGCGCGTCACCGGCTTGATACGGCGGCTTTCGCGAATGTAGGGCGCCATGGCAAGCCCATGGTCGGTGCCGGTGATATCGCCACGCAGCCGAAGCCCGCGGAACCCCTGCCCGCCATCAAGGCGCGGTGCTTCCGTCTGCAGCCAGTAAAAGACCGAATAAGAAAGATCTGCCGCCGCCTTCAGGTGGCGCGCCTTTTCTTCCTCGGCCACATCGATGATCGTGCCATCCATGTAATCGATCATCGGCCAATTCACGAGGCAGATATCCGATTGGTAGAAGCCGGGCGCAAAGTTTTTCCGTGCCGCGATGCGCCGGAAAATCCAGAGATTCTCATCACCGCCGCCCTTGCGCTGGTCGGCATCGACCAGCAGCGGATTATCATCGGGATTTGGCGTGAAGGAGCGGGTGGTATGCTCCAGCGTGCGCGGATGCGGCGCAGTGAAGCCGAGGAGCGGACCACCCCAGAAATGCGGCTGGTAAGAGCGCCAATAGTCGTAGTTCTCAGGCTTGTCGATCGTCTGGTCGCCATCGACGTGGTCAATGGCAAAGCAGATTGAGACAGCCTGCACATTGTCCGGTTGAGCGTGCTCTGGCGCGCTCGGTTCTTCCGTGTCCGACTGCGCCTCAAAACCCTTGGCATATTCCGTGCCGGTCATCGGCAGCAGATCGCCAAGTTCGGTGGCGTCGAGTACGTAATCGGCGGATATGACGATTTCTGCGCCGCTGTCGCGATGGCGGAGGGTCACGGAGCGAACCAAGTCGCCGTCCACATCGGCCCCGACGGGACGCCAAGGCTTGAGTATCGTCAGGCGACCTGCGCCAATATAGGGCATCAGCATGCTTTCCATGACCGCGAGGCTGACACGCGGCTCGGCGCAGATCCGGCTCACCCATCCGCCGCCCGGATTAAGGTCGCCCCACGCGCGCGCGCCTTCCGTCAGCGGATAATGGTCTCGATAATATTGCCGCACACCGTGGCGCAGCGCCCGGTAGGACCGGGTGATGCCGAACTGTTCAACCCATGTATGCTCGTCAGAGGGAACGGCCTGACTGGTCAATTGGCCGCCGATCCAGTCGTATTCTTCGGTCATGATCACGCGTTTGCCCGCTCGTGCGGCCGCCAGTGCCGCCGCTACGCCGCCAAGGCCGCCACCGACCACGAGAATATCTGCTTTCATGTCTTTCACGACGTCACATCCGTTTTGTTGACTGAGGACTTGTTTGCCGAGCCGGTCGGGGCCGGCCCCAACGTCTCTCCCTTGACGGGTTCACATTTGAGAAGGATCTGCCCACCGGCGCTGCCGGTCTCGATGCGGTTGACCAGCATGGCGGTTGCCTGCCGCCCCATCTCCTCGCGCGGAATTTCATAGGAGGTGAAACGCACGGGACTGCGTGCGGCCCTGATATGGCTGCCAAGCACGATCATCGAAAATGCGTCCGGCACGACAAGCCCCCTCGCCCGCGCCAGCGCCTCGACGCGCACGGCATCGGCCAATTCTATGAAGAAGGCGACTGTGGCCCCGCTCTCAATGATGGCATCAAGTATTTTCTCGGCCGGGCGGTTGACCGCCTTGATATGCAGGGCAATCGTGGCCGCATCTGCGAGCGCCGCGCTGAAACCTTGCCAGCGATCGGCAATCGATTCTGCCGGACCATGCGGGCCGATATAGGCAAGCCTGGTGTGTCCCAGCGCGATGGCGTCTTCGACGAGCTGACGCGTGCCCGCAGCGTAGTCGCCGCCGACATAGGGAACCGGCCCGCCGGCATCTTCACGCCGGCCGATCGCGACGAAGGGATAGTCTTCCGAAACCAGCCGGGCGAGTTCCTTGCGATCGAACTCGCGGCCGAGAACCAGACAGCCGTCCGCAATCCGAAGCCTGTTGCCTTCCGAGAAAATCTTGCGGTTATCGCCGACACCGGCGCTCGTCAGCAGCAGAAGATCATAAGCCTGCTGCTGCGCCTCTTCTTCGATACCCAGCAGGAAGGGCGTGAAGAAGTCAGCCTGAGCACTGGGGAATGCTGGCTCGTAGGTGAAAACGCCGAGGATCCGGTTCAGCCCCTTGGCCATGCGCCGCGCAATCGGATCGGCCACATAACCGGTCTGGCGAATGACGGCCTGCACCCTTTCCCGGGTTTCGTCCGGGATGCGCGCGACCGCTGCCGGCGCGCCGTTCAGAACAAGCGACACCGTTGCCTGGCTGACACCGGCAAGCTTGGCGATATCGTTCTGCGTGAGACGTCTGTGACTGGACACGCCATGCCCTCCTCCGGCATCCGTTCCCTGCTAATACGTATTAGCAGCTAATGCGTATTAGCACCATCTCCGCGTAGGGAGTCAAGCGATAAAGTACATTCGCTGAAAGGGTCGCAGATTATCGCAAGCCTGCGCTGCAATGGCAAAACGCGGCAGAAACGGCAATGTCAGCTGTAAAAAACAGCGGTCGGCCCGAATTTACGGATTCGAGGGTGCTTTTTCGCCCGCAAGCTTCTGCTCAAGCAACCAAGTCCACATCGCCTCGTCGTTCAGCACCTTTCCCTCGACTGCCTGATGGTCAGTGTCCTCAAGCACGGTGAGCCGAACATTGCGCTTCAGCTCCTTAAGACGTTGCACGAGCACCACTGTATCGGACAGCGGGATCACCTCGTCATCTGCGCCATGAAAGGCCCAGAAAGCCGCCTTCTCGTTCGTTCGATTGAGGTAGTGCCGAATGCCGCCGCCGGCAATCGGAACCACCGCGGCGAAAGTTTGAGGAAACTGCTCTGCCATGGACCATGCGCCGAACCCTCCCCGGCTATAGCCGATCAGATAGATGCGCTCCCGGTCCACCCGGTGGTTGGCCACCACCGCCTCAAGAACACTGGCGACACGCTCGATCGGGTAAAGTAGTTCCTCGCTCGGATTTTGGGGTGAAAACACCAGGAAGGGAAAGTCACGTCCGTCCTCTATCATTTTCGGCAAGCCGCTCGACCGTAGCTTTTCGACGTCGCTGCCGCCCTGATCGCCGCCATGCAGCCAGACGACAAGAGGATGGGTCTTGTTCGAGCCGGCGTAATCCTTGGGCTTGTAAAGCAGGTAGTTGAGGTCAGAAGCGATGGTGACATCAGATTTCATCGCTTTCTGTTCGGCCTGTGCAAATGTCGAGGCAGGGATTGCGGCCAGAGCGATCAGGCAGAATTTAAGTCGTCTCATGATTTTTTCCTCCCAGTGAATAAGGCTCTTCCGGGGTAATGACCGTTAAACCCGATCGGGTTCAACGCTCCCGGAAAAAGCAGAAAAAGCGCCTCGGAACACATGAAATATCTCATCATTTCAAACCAATGAGACAACTGCCTCATCCGATTTCCGGCGATGCGACGACAGCATATCCGCTTCCGCTCCTGAGGCAACATTCGCGGCAGAGACTTCGGAAATCGAGCTGTCAGGTGATGGCGCCAACCGGACTTGCGCAGCAAGGCTTTTGCGTTCAGCATTTGTTCTGGCTTGCTGTTTGAGTCTTTGCTAATCATTGCGGCACGAAGGCGAAATGGCGGCGCAGGCTCAGTCGCCCGCCGTTTTCGGGCAGGCAACTTCGCCTGGGGCAAATATTGAGGATTAGTGCAGGATGGCGGTTGCCTATCTGGAAAAACTGAACGAGCAGCAACGCAAGGCCGTGGAACATGGTGTTGGACTGGTGGATGGACATGTCGCCGGTCCGCTTCTGATCATCGCCGGCGCCGGCTCGGGAAAGACCAACACGCTGGCTCACCGTGTTGCGCATCTGATCGTGAATGGCGCCGATCCCCGCCGCATCCTGCTGATGACGTTCTCACGGCGCGCAGCTTCCGAGATGGCGCGCCGTGTCGAACGGATATGCAAGCAGGTCCTCGGGGCAAATTCGGCAATCATGACAGATGCATTGGCGTGGTCCGGCACGTTTCACGGCATTGGTGCACGGCTGTTGCGCATCTATGCCGAGCAGATCGGCCTCAACATCGATTTCACCATCCACGACCGCGAAGACAGCGCCGACCTGATGAACCTTGCCCGGCACGAGCTGGGGTTTTCCAAAACCGAAAGCCGCTTTCCGACAAAGGGCACCTGTCTTGCGATCTATTCGCGCGCCGTAAATTCCCAGACGCCGCTCAAGGACATCTTGCGCCAGCACTATCCCTGGGTTGCCAACTGGGAAAGCGAACTCAGGGAACTGTTCGCGGCCTATGTCGAGGCCAAGCAGGTCCAGAACGTGCTCGATTACGACGATCTTCTGCTCTACTGGGCCCAGATGGTCAGCGACCCCGTTCTGGCTGACGATATAGGCAACCGCTTCGACCATGTGATGGTCGATGAATATCAAGATACCAACCGGTTGCAGGCATCGGTGCTGATGGCGCTGAAGCCCGGTGGTCGCGGGTTGACCGTGGTGGGTGACGACGCGCAGTCGATTTATTCTTTCCGCGCAGCGACCGTTCGCAACATCCTCGATTTCCCGGCTTCCTTCAGCCCGGCGGCCGATATCATCACGCTGGATCGCAACTATCGCTCGACGCAGCCGATCCTTGCAGCCGCCAACGGGGTCATCGATCTCGCGCGCGAGCGCTTCACCAAGAACCTCTGGACCGAGCGGGTATCGCTTGAGCGCCCAAGGCTCGTAACGGTGAAGGATGAAACCGAGCAGGCGAACTTCATAATCGACCAGATCCTCGCCAATCGCGAAACCGGCATGACGCTGAAACAGCAGGCCGTGCTGTTCCGTACCTCCAGCCATAGCGGCCCGCTCGAGGTGGAACTGACCCGCCGCAACATCCCGTTCGTCAAATTCGGCGGCCTGAAATTCCTGGACAGCGCCCATGTGAAGGACATGATGGCCGTGCTGCGTTTCGCCCAGAACCCGCGCGACCGCGTCGCCGGTTTCCGGCTGCTGCAGATGCTGCCAGGCATCGGACCGAAGAAGGCTGGCAATATTCTCGATGCGATTGCGACAGACCCAGAGCCGCTGCTTGCCCTCGCCGAAATTCCGCCGCCGCCGAAAACCGGCGATGACTGGACAGCCTTCACACAAATGCTTGTGGGCCTGCGGCAGGCGCCGAATGACTGGCCGGGCCAGATCGGGCAGGCTCGGCAGTGGTACGAGCCGCATCTCGAACGCCTGCATGAGGATGCGGACACCCGCAAGGCTGATCTGCTGCAGCTCGAGCAGATCGCTGGAGGGTACCCTTCACGCGAACGCTTCCTGACCGAACTGACGCTCGATCCGCCCGATGCCACCAGCGATCAGGCCGGCGTGCCGCTGCTCGACGAGGATTATCTCAGCCTCTCCACCATCCATTCGGCAAAAGGCCAGGAGTGGCGCTCCGTCTTCATCCTCAATGTGGTCGACGGCTGCATCCCCTCCGACCTCGGCGTCGGCACCACCCAGGAACTGGAGGAGGAACGCCGGCTGCTCTATGTCGCCATGACCCGCGCCAAGGACAGCCTGTCGCTGATCACGCCGCAACGCTTCTTCACCGGCGGGCAGAGTCAGCAGGGCGACCGGCATGTTTACGCCGCCAGGACACGTTTCATACCGGCGACGCTGTTGCAATTTTTCGAAACGATGAGCTGGCCACTGGTATCGGCTGCCGCTTCCGAACGCAGCGCGCAGCAGATCCGAATTGATGTTGGTGCGCGGATGCGCGCGATGTGGAAATAGTCGGTGATGGATATAGCGCCATACATCAGTAGTTTCGGTGGCAAACCGTGAGTGCAACGAATGCCACCAAGTTTTTACGTTTGACGGATATTTTCCGCTCGGTCAGGACTTCTGGCTTGCCCGCTTGGGCATAAAGTAAGTTCCGATATTGAGAGCATCACAGCCTTAAGGATTCGGTCAGACCCAGCTTTGTGCAGGGAAGCACCTGAGGTTTTTCTCAACCGCCTGTTCCAAAAAGGAAAAGCAGAAAGCCAGTATAAAAATCATTTCGCTTGTCAACATCATGCAAGCGGCACATCTTTTGACAGGTTGTCAAGAACGATACGAAGTTCCGGCCATGGGAATTCATCAGGCATGCCCTGCTGCTCTCCGGTGACGAGAATGGAATGCAGTTTTGCAACAGCTCCGGCAATCGATATTGCAGGTTGCGCCCACAGGGCTTTCGCCAGCTTCATTTCAAGGCGGTCGGACCTTATCTCGGCTTTCTGGGCGCGACTGTATCCCCAAGCCGTGTCCAAACGATCCCAAGCTTCCTGTCGCTCCCGAAGGGCAGCTATCGCCTGGGCTTTGATAACCTGAAGCTCGGGAGCGTCGCCATATATCTGTTCAATTTCCTCCTGACTGGAAGCAAAAACCGCCACCGCCCTCCCCGGCAATGCGATTTTGACCTGCGGGAATCCAACAGCAGCCACCATCCTGCTTTCAATGCCTTGTTGCAGCTTAGAAAGCCGCTGAGTTTCGTAATGTGCTGTCAGCCATTCCCGCCAAAGATCCATCACCTGATAATCCGCCTCTGCGTCAAGCGGAGTTTCCGCTCCCATTGCTTCATCAAGCGCGCTAGCTTGCAACGCCAGCAATGCTGCGGACGTGGAAAGCACTCTACGTCGTGTTACCATAGGCAAAGTTCTGCTATTCTCAGAATCACTCATGATCCGAGCTCCCTTCAGCTTGATTATGGTCAGTTCTTAAAACGCGCTTTTCGTATCATTGATACGATATCGAAAGCGCCCGCCTAATTCAACAGAAATCGTATCGTCGTTACGAAATGAACTCTATTCAATGTAAAATGGCTCGCGCAGCTTTGGGATGGGGAACAAGAGATTTGGCGAAAGAGGCCCAAATATCTCCTGATACGGTGGCGCGTTTGGAACGAGGAGAGACCTTAAAATCCTCCACAATCAATGCCGTGCGCGCTACTTTCGAAGCTTCCGGCATCGAGTTCATAGAAGAAACCGGGGCGAAGGGAGTGGGCGTTAGGCTCGCAAGACCTCAGAGCAAATAAACAAGGATCAACCGCATTCAGCAGTAATTGTCGTTATCCGACTTGTTGGGTAGTCGCGATCTGAAAAGATCGGCAATCAAATGATTGATTGTGGTGTGCTTCGCGCAGAACCCGCGTGACCGGGTCGCCGGCTTCCGGTTGCAGCAGATGCGTCCGGCATCAGACCGAAGAAAGTCGGCAATATTTTCGATATGATTGCGACAGCCGCAGAACCACCGTAAGCGGCAAGGAGACCCCATCTGGCTGGTCTGCTGCTGAGTAAGGTATTTCGGGCATACGAGTTCTTTGAATGTGAGGATCTATGTCTAGACCTGCGGCTAGCCTTGGGTTGATGCGAATGATCGAGGCGGTGCCCGATCGCCTTGACGGGTCGCCGCGACAGTTGCGGCGGTTCTGGTCCGACGAATTCAAGACCACAGCGGTTGAGCAGGCCTGTCAGCCCGGTGTGAACATGTCGGCAGTGGCGCGGCAGATCGGTATCTTGCCGTCTCAACTCTACCGCTGGCGTAGAGAACTGTTGGGCAGTGATGAGTCTGGACTAGCAGCACCAGTTGATCCGCAGAGCGTCGCACCTGACCCCGACCCCGTCGTCGAAATCGACATTGACGGTATCGTCGTGCGGGTCGGCCGGCATGTTGAAGAAGCGCATCTGCAGCGTGTCATCCGAGCGGTTCGCTCAGCATGATCCCCGCAGGTGTAAAGGTCTTCCTGGCCAGCCATCCCATCGACTTCCGCAAAGGGCCGGACAGCCTGCTGTCGCTGGTGCGGGATGCTGGCAGTGATCCGTTCAACGGCTCGCTTTATGTCTTCCGGGCCAAACGGGCCGACCGGATCAAGATCGTCTGGTGGGATGGATCCGGGGTTTGCCTTTACGCCAAGCGGCTGGAGAAGGCGCAGTTTTGCTGGCCGCGGATAGGCCACAACCGAGTCCAGCTCAACCATACCCAACTCATGGCGCTCGTTGACGGCATGGACTGGAAACGGGTGCGTTCGGTGGCGGTGAAGCCGCCGGAGATTGTTGGGTAAATGCCTGCGGCAAAGTGAATCAACCGCCTGAAAAGGGCAGGAAAACCGGAGCAAAATATGCTCTAGTAGACGTCATGACGCCGCCCGATCTGCAGCTCCCGGATGATATAGAGACCCTGAAAGCTATGGTCCTTGCCATGGCCGAGAAGGCAGCGCGCACCGATGCTCTTGAGAGCGAGGTCGCAGACCTGAAAGCCAGAAACGCCGATGCTGATGAACGCATCGAACGACTGACCCAGATCCTGAAAGCCTTTGATCGTGCCCGCTTTGGCCGGCGATCAGAAAAGCTCGGCTCTGCAGGCATCGATGATGAGCAGCAGGCCTTTGTCTTCGAGGAAATCGAGACCGGCATCGCTGCGATCCGAGCCCAGGTCAACAAGGGTGCCGCCCATACCGAAAAGCGTCCGCCGAGACCGCGCAAGGGCTTTGCTCCTCATCTGGAGCGGGTCGAAGTGGTGATCGAGCCGGATGAACTGCCCGAACACGTCGGCAAACAGAAGGTGCTGATCGGGGAAGACGTCTCGGAGCGACTTGACGTCGTGCCGGCGAAGTTCCGCGTCATCGTCACACGCCGACCGAAGTATGCCTTCAAAAATGAAGACGGCGTCATTCAGGCCGCCGCACCCGCGCACATTATCGAGGCGGGCATTCCGACGGAAGCGCTTCTCGCCCAAATCGCCGTCTCGAAGTATGCCGATGGCCTTCCGCTCTATCGGCAGGAGGCAATCTATGCCCGCGACAAGGTCGAGCTTGACCGGAAGCTGATGGCTCAATGGATGGGTAAGCTCGGCTTTGAACTTGATATCCTGGCCGACTACATCCTCGCCGAGATCAAGAAGGCTGAGCGTATCTTCGCTGACGAGACGACGTTGCCCACACTCGCGCCCGGATCCGGATCGGCCAAGACGGCCTGGCTTTGGGCTTATGCCCGCGATGACAGACCCTTCGGTGGCAGTAGCCCGCCGATGGTTGCCTATCGCTTCGAAGATAGCCGTGCTGGCGATCGGGTCGCCCGGCATCTGAATGGCTATCGCGGTATTCTGCAGGTTGACGGACATGGTGCCTATAACAAGCTTGCCAGATCTGACGGAGGCAATGACGGCGTGATGCTGGCCTACTGCTGGTCCCATAGCAGGCGCAAGTTCTACGAGCTCCACGCCTCAGACAGCTCCAAGATCGCCACCGAGACGGTGGAACTGATGGCGAAGCTCTGGCAGGTGGAAGAAACGGCTCGCGGGCAAAGCCCTGACGCCCGTGTCGCCGCGCGCCAGGCGACATCTGCTGCGGTTGTCACGGAGATCTTCGCCCTCTGGCAGAAGACCCTACCGCGGATCTCTGGCAAGTCGAAGCTGGCCGAGGCGATCCGCTATGCCACCTCGCGTCGCTCCATCTTCGAGCGCTTTCTCACCGACGGCCGCATCGAGCTCGATAACAACATAGTCGAGCGTGCAATCCGGCCCCAGACAATTACCAGAAAGAATAGCCTCTTCGCCGGCAGCGATGGCGGTGGAAGGACTTGGGCAACAATCGCCACGCTCCTTCAAACAGCGAAAATGAACAATGTCGATCCGCAGGCCTGGCTCACCCAAACACTCGAGCGCATAGCCAATGGTTGGCCCAGCAGCGATCTCGATGCACTCATGCCCTGGAATTACACGCGCTGAACGGTCTCAGCTTGCCGCTTACGAACCACCGCTTGCCCTTGCCGAAATTCCGCCGCCAAAGACTGGCGATGGACTGGACAGCCTGTTGCTGATCACGCCGCAACGATTTTTCACCGGCAGGCAGAACCAGCAGGGCGACCAGCATGTTTACGCCGCAAGAACCCGCATACCGTCGACATTGCTGCAATTCTTCGAAACGGCAACCTGGCCACTGGTGTCGGCTGCCGCTTCCCAGCACAGCGCGCAGCAGATCCGCATCGATGTGGGCGCGCGGATGCGGGCCATGTGGAAATAAATAGCGGGGCGTTCACCATGCTCTCATTCGCGATTATTTTCCGGTCGACGCCGTTGTTAGAACTTCACGCTAGCCGTGAGGCTGACAGTGAAGGGCTCCCCTACGGCATTGGCATAGCTGGTGGAGCCGATGGACGAGGTGTCGCTCCTCTCCCAAGCGCGCGGCATCGGCGTGCTCGGCATCGGCGCCTTCGGCATCATCGCCACCTATGCCGCAAGGCTATTCCAGCGCTCGGGCGTCCATTCCTATGCGTTCAACGCCACCGGCATCGCGCTTGCAGAGCAGTTGCTCGAGCTTGAAAACGGCCACGTCCTCATCATGCTCCTGCACGGCCGCGCCCACCGCGAAGCCCAGACCGCCATAGCCAAGGCGAGCCGCCTCGACATCCCGATCATCATGCTGCTCGGCCAGGAAGACAGCGTGCTGAAAAAAACCGCCAACGCCAGCCTCTTCCTGCCCCGCGCCAAAAACGAAGGCGTGGCGCTCCACGCCCCCACCTTCATCGCCATGGAAACCATGACCCTTGCCCTCTCCGCCGCCTCCCCTGAGCGGAGCCTTGAGACGCTGGAGCGGCTGGTGGAGCTGAGGACGTCGATCAGGCCGCATAAGCGCGTGTGATTAAAATTCAGACCTTAACTATCTCTATGTCATAGAGAGTAAATGAGGGGGGTGAATCAATGAAAACACGCGTTTCAAAAGCATCCCCATTCGCCATTTCCGCATGCACGCTATATTTTACAACGGATATGACATCATCCGTTCCCATAATCGCGGTACTCACGAGTTGCTCGGCATGATTGGGAATACAACGGCAAAAATCTGCCTGCCCGCACACGACATCAGGGCTTGACGTGCTCTTATATCTTATTTTGACCTCATATGTACCCGTCTCAAGTGGCAGGTAAGGACCAACGCAAATATAACCCTTCTGTTGTTTCGCTTCCCGACCACCATAGGGAACGATGGTGGTTTCGACAGCAGACTGCAGGTCGCAAGCAAACATCCTCTTGACTGTAACCTCGCCACCGCCATGCATCTCAACTTGTGCGGTTGGCGCATGATGCGAATTATCGAGAATGTTTACGGGAACTATTATCTCAATAAATTTTTGTGCGTAAAACCAATCCCTTTCAGAGCCGCAAATCGAAAGATAAAGATTGTTATCGGGTCCCTTAAACAAGGAAGTCGGATCAATAATGCCATATCCTCTTCGAACAAGCGGCAAAAAGCTCTCATCTTGAGAAACGCTCAATTCGTTGGCCCCATTTAACGACCAAAAAAACGGATAGTGTTGATATGGCGCTATCGTCGAATGGCCGAATCCTACCGTATGCTCTCCAAATTTCAGCGCATTGGAGCCGCCTCGCTGCACGGCGAATCCATCATGCCTAGCCTTCGCATTCCACGGAATGTCTTTGTAATAGGCAACATTTCCTTGAGCCGTTTTGGGATCTATATTCAGGGTAACAAGGGGATCGAAGCCATGGACGACGCCTATATGCGTCCCATTGCAATAGGGAGCCCAGTTCTTTCCATAGTTGAAGAACGGAGTGGTAATATCAACAGGCTTCAGCTCACTTCGAGAAACACTATAGAGATAGTATTCCCTCTCCGTCTTCAGGGAACCTCGATAGAGGATGATCAAATCTCCATCGAACACCAGCACGCGGGGATCATTTCCCGACCCCACTTTCCAGGATTCAATCTGAGTTAATCCGCCCTCGTCCTCCTCCCAGCAGGACAAAATTATATCACTAACGTAACTCGACGTGTCAGTCGGCCATTTATCCGGATCGAAAATTTCATGCTGCCGATGTGCAGACCAGTATTTTCCACTCCAAAAAGCAAAAGAAAAGAAACAGTCGACAATCCCGCCCGTTTTGACTTCACTACATCTCTCGAAACCAGAATCCGTTCGATCAAAACGCAAGACGTCCTCCCCCGATTTTGGCAATGAAAAGCTGACTATTTCGTTGAAATTGAGCTCAACCTCATCTTATCGAATGCGATTGGCGAACTTCACAATAACGACCTCCCCTGTAGGGGGAGGCCAAAATCGCTATCAAGCGGTGCTACGCCGACTTTAGCTGTTCTTGCGAATCTGCTGCTCGATCCAGGCGTAAGTCTTCTCAAGACCAGCGGTCAGCCCGGCAGTAGGACGCCATCCGAGTTTCTCTTGAATCAGGCGATTGTCGGAATTTCTTCCACGCACGCCGGTCGGACCTGCAATGTGATTTTTGTGCAGCTTCTTACCTGCGATATCAGAAACGATGTCGACCAGCTGATTGATCGTCACCATTTCGTCAGAGCCGATATTGACCGGGCCTTCAAACGAGGGAGAGCGGGTCAGTCTGACGGTACCTTCAACACACTCGTCAATGTAAAGGAACGAGCGGGTTTGATTGCCATCACCCCAGATTTCAATTTCACCGTTATTGGCGGCAAGCGCTACTTTCCGACATACTGCGGCGGGAGCCTTTTCCTTTCCGCCCTGCCACGTGCCCTCAGGGCCGAAAATATTATGGTAGCGCGCTACGCGGTTCGCCATGCCGAAGTTGCGGTTGTATGCTAGATACAAGCGCTCGGAGAAAAGCTTTTCCCAGCCATACTCCGAATCGGGAGCAGCGGGGTAAGCCGATTCTTCGCTACAATTCGGATTATCCGGGTCTTCCTGATTATATGCGGGATACATACAGGCAGACGACGAATAGAAGATTTTTTTGATGTTCCGCTTTCTGGCTACATCGGCAATGTTAAGGTTAATTGTCGCCGAGTTATGCATGATGTCGGCATCATGTTCGCCGGTAAAAATATAACCTGCGCCACCCATATCGGCAGCGAGCTGATAAACTTCATCGAAACGCCTATCAACAATTGAACCGCAGAGGTCTTGGTTCCGAAGATCCCCAACTACAAAATCGTCGGCCTCGGTTTCGGTAAAGTCCGGGAATTTCAGATCCACGCCTCTGACCCAAAATCCCTCACGCTTCAGCCGCTTCACCAGGTGGCTCCCTATAAAGCCACCCGCTCCGCAAACCAGAGCTGTCTTCATTGCACTTGCCATATCTACCTCTGCTTTATGCTTGTTTGACTACACCCAGCATCGATTCCTGAGTGTCCTTGTTATTAAAACCACCAAAAGTCAAGCGATTCGGCTTTACCTGCCCCGCCGCCTTCTACGTCGTTTTTTTCGCTCAGCAAGTCGAACGAGAACCCCCGTCAGCATTCCCCGACGCAAAGATTCCTTGGCGAGATCCCCGAAAGAAAGCGTTGACGCCTCCGCTCCCGTCATCCCTCTCCGGCGCAATTTCTTTAGCTGCCTGATGAACTTGGAGAACCTTCTCGAGGCAAATTTCACCGCATACAGGTATTTGTCGGCGAGAGCGGTTTCTTTCTCCCTCAAATCGGGCCTTGGCGTACTTTTGACGAGAAACCGAATGTCATTCACGCTGGAGTTCCAGCGCTCTACGCCTTTCAGGTAGTTCTCTCTCGCATTGTGCGCGACTTTTGCGGCATTCACCTCAATTAGCGCCTTACCGGCTGCATTTTTCCGAATAATATCGTCATAGTTCAGGAGAACGCCGTTCACACCATCTATGATATATTCGTTCGCCGTTGGCTCATTATGCGCGACCACGAGCATTCCCCGCGCCAGAGCTTCGATCATTGACAGACCAATCCCCTCGCTGAAACGAGGGCAGATATAGACGTTGGAGCGGGCCAGCGCTTCCTTGTAACTCTGGGCGTCGTCGGTGAAGTAGGAAACGCTATCGCAACCGACTGGCTCCCAATCATCCGCCTGCTCCGTATCCGGCGCATTGTGAACATGCAGCGTTGAATCAAGGTCCGCCAACGCTTTTTCGCGCGACTGCAGTCGCGAGGAAAGCTCTTGCGCAAAAGCATAGGTCAGGCCCTGTTCCGGCCGTCTCTGCCAGAAGAACAAGCGGAGCCCTTCCTCAAATTTAGCCTGCGGCACAGGAACGTGTTTCACATTATAATACTGGAAGTAAAAACTCTCGATCCCAAGCGACGTAAGCCTAAGATGTAGCGCCTTGGAAAAGCTGATAAACCGAGCCTGCTTCATCCCTATCCAATATATATCGGGAGCGTTCGCCACCCCGTCATACATTGGAAGACATACGACGCGTATCCCTCTCATCAAAAAATAAGGTGCGCAAAATTCGGTCTGCCAGCAGACCACTAAGTCATATGCCTTGTCAGCAATCGATTTGATCAGATCGCGGCTATCCGTTTCCGCATAATAAAGATCGACTTCGAAGTCTTTCCGAAGAATATCGACAAAAAAATCGCTTGAGCGTGTTTTACGGTGGAATGGATGATCTATAAAAGCTATATTTTTCTTCATCTTGCCAGCCCACGAATAGTAGCGTTCAGCCCTGCGTCGAAGTCCTTTTCGTACAGGGAACGCGCATCGGCAACCATTGTGCGAACCGTATCCTCGTCGAGCTGGGCCAACTGAACCACTTTCTCCGAGAACTCTCGATCGCTGTCAGCCAGAAATCCGTTACCGTAGCGTTTTACGAGATCAGACATTCCCAGACCGGCGCTGCACACAAATAGGCGACCGATCGCCATTCCCTCCTGATAAACAGCAGAACCACGCAGAGCATAGGTATCGGAATCATAAGGCATGATAATTATATCGGCTCTCGAATACATTTCATCGATTTCCACCTGCGCCATTCTCGCAGGGTGCAAATCAAGCACATCCACAGACCGAAGCATATCCGAATATCTTGCCCGAAAATACTTATCGCTATCGCGCATATTCTGAACTTCGAATGTATATTTACCTTCGCCCTGCAGCTTTATGATGCCTCTTATTATAGAATACAACCTCAAAAAGCCCTTATCCGCCCTTCCCTGGCCGGGGGAGGATATATTTTTAACCGCGCCCCATTTTATGGGCTGCAGCGGCAACGCAAAGGGGTAAGGAAGATATTCGACGTGACTGCCCAGAATCTTTGAGGTAAATTCAGCATAAGTAATAGTCTCGGCAGAGAGCGAAATGGACATACCATCAGCCTGAGCCCTGCGAATAGCATCAAAGAATGTCGCACGCCCGAGTCCGCCGCTATACGTCGTACCCTCCGTAACGCCGATTAACCGGATGCCTATGCCGGGTCGCTCGTCGTCGCGAAACTCCTTCATATACTCCAAAAGCGAAACGACCCCGTAGTGCTCGGCACTCGGGAAAAAAATAACGTCGTCCTTTGTTATTTTATATTTGCGAAAGATCGACCGCCAGTCCTTCAGCGTCCGCCTTTTTGTATATTCAAAGCCGAGATATCTCTCAGAGACCGCATTTAGCAGGAATCGAACCCGCATTCCCAGGCTGGAGCCACCACGCGTCTTTGCTTTACTCGAGGAGCCGCCACCTGCCGGCTTTTTTACTGGAGGTTTTTGCGTGATCCCCGAATAAGGGAAATACAATACTCTTTCAACGAGCGAAGATTGTTCCGCGTAATCAGGAAGGTGTTGTGTTGCCAGACATATAGCCTCATCATAAAAGGGCTCCATGGCTGCCTTGAAAAGCACCAGCGCATTAAGGTTATGGCCGAAGGGAAGAACACACATGTGATCGACCAGGAATATGCGTTTTCTATTCGTCATTAACCTCTGCTCGCTCTCTCGATCCGGTGACGTCTATCACAACTTGTAACAGTATCGATAGGCTATAAAATCATTGCCGAATAATTTCCACAGCCCGACAAAGCCTGGAAATACTGGCCCGCCCCAAGGCATTTTCGTTTATGTGACTAAGACAATCGTACATTGAGTAAAAAACTTGGCTCCCCATGCCAAGCTCCGAGGAGCCCGAATAGGTTACGGGAATGCCCAGTCATCGGCAGGACGTCAAGCGATAAGTTTGTTGTCGCAGTCTTGTCTAAGCACATAGCTGCCTTCGCGACCGGAATCGACGCCGTCGCGAGCTAGATGCGCTGGAGGCGACCGAAGAGCTGCGGCCTGAAGGTTCAAGGTCAACTTCTCTTGTAGTCATCCTCGATGCGGACGAGATCATCCTCGCCGATATAGGCTCCGGTCTGGATTTCGACCAGTTCGAGCGGGATCTGCCCCTCATTGGCAAGACGGTGCGGCTGGCCGATCGGGATATAGACCGACTGGTTTTCCGTCAGCAGCCGGGTCTCGTCACCAATCGTCACGGTGGCCGTTCCCTTGACGATGATCCAGTGTTCCGAGCGGTGGTAGTGCTTCTGGAACGAGATGCGGTGGCCCGGATCGACGGTAATGTGACCGACCCGATAACGCTCGTCCACATACATGTGCTCGATGTAACCCCAAGGCCGGTAAACGCGCTTGTGGGTCTGCGTCTGTGGCGCATGTTCGCTGTCCTTCAGCGTCTCCACCAGACCCTTCACGTCCTGCACCCGGTTCTTCGGCACCACCAGAACCGCATCCTTGGTGGCCACCACCACCATGTCCTTCGCGCCCACCACCGTCGTCAGCAACTGCGTCGAATGGATGAGGCAGCCTTCGGAATCGATGAAGACGCCGTTGCCTTCCAGCGCATTGTCATTGCTGTGTTTGTCGGCGATCTCCCAGATCGCGTCCCAGCTGCCGATATCCGACCAGCGGAAATGGCCGTGCACGACAGCCATGCGCCTGGTCTTCTCAATCACGGCATAGTCGATGGAATTCTTGGGCGAGGCTTCGAAGCTTTCCTGATGCAGACGCACGAAACCGAGGTCGCTTTCATATTGCTCGACGGACTGCGTTACCGCGGCCAGAATTTCCGGCGCAAAGGCCTCCAGTTCGGCAATCATCACGTCGGAGCGGAACAGGAAGTTTCCGGAATTCCAGAGATAGCCTTTTTCGAGATAGGAGATCGCCGTCTTCATGTCAGGCTTCTCCACGAAGGCCTCGACCTTGCTCAGATCCTTTTCACCATCGATCGCCTCGCCCGGCTTGATGTAACCATAGGAGGTGCGCGGCTCCGTCGGCACCAGGCCGAAGACGACGATATTGCCCTGATCGGCAGCTTTGGCGCCGAGTTTCACGGCATCGGAAAACTTGTCGGCATCGAGCACCACATGGTCGGCAGCAAGCGCCAGAACCAGGCATCCGGGTTCGCGGCGCTCGGCCAGCACGGCGGCGGCGGCCATGGCGGCGGCGCTGTCGCGGCGGGCGGGCTCAAGCACCACGGTGGCCGGCAGATCGATCTCCTCCGCCTGACGGCGGGCAAAAAAACGGAAATCCTCGTTGGTGATGACAAGTGGCTCGGAATAAAGCGTTTCGTCACCCACCCGCTGCAGGGTCTGCTGATAGGTCGAAAGATTGCCGACCAGCGGCTGAAACTGCTTGGGCAACTGATCGCGCGAGACGGGCCAAAGTCGGGAGCCAGCACCACCGGCCAGAAGAACCGGCGTGATCTTTCGAACCATTGCTGTCATTACTATACCTTTCGGAAATCTCAATTCGCTCCTCTTTATAGAACAAGGAGCCACGCTTCAAATGTTAGAACAACCTGTCCACAATGGACCCACAATGGGCCCACATTGGAAGTTGACAACGCCCTAAACTGATGACGCGGAGATCTTTGCGTCCAAGCTCCCACTGCAACCACACCGGGTTGCAATCTCATCGCCCCCAATATCAAAGCCTCCTTTTTCGGTTCTGTGAGACAAGAGGCTTAAAATCTAGGTCCTGTTGACAAAGTATGGCAACCATATCTTCGCGGCGGCCAGAGCGAGGAATGCTGAGAAGGATTTGCGGGTTTTGTCGTATCGGGTCGCCACGCGGCGGAACTGCTTGAGACGGTTGAACATCCGTTCGATATGGTTTCGATTCTTGTAGGCTCGGAAGTCGCAGGCAGGCGGGTTCGTCCGGTTGGCCTTCGGCGGAATGACCGGCCTGATCCCATGGGTCAGCAATTCCTCGCGCAGGAAATTGCCGTCATATCCTTTGTCGGCAAGAAACAACCTCGGTTTACCGACCGGTATTGCCAGTAAATCAGGAACGGCACTGTAATCAGAAGCCTCTCCGCCGGTCAGGATGAAGCCGAGAGGGCGTCCTTGACCGTCTGCACGGGCGTGGATTTTCGTCGTAAAGCCACCGCGTGATCGACCAAAAGCCTCCTTATAAGTCCCCCTTTAGCGCCCGCTGCCTGCGAATGGCCGCGAACCGTTGTACTGTCGATCATATGCTGCCAGTCGTCGGTCTGGAGTTGCCCCTTAAAAACCGGACAGGATCAGGTTTCTGTTTGACGGTTTAAGAACTCACGAGGCGAGCAATACCCCAATGCCTTGTGCGGGTGAAGGGTGTTGTAGTGTTCGAACCATGAGGGGAGTTGCGCGATAACGGTTATGGCGTCCGGCAAGGGATTCACCGAGACGTAATCGCGCTTGAAGGTTTTGACGAAGGCTTCGGCCATTCCGTTGGATTGGGGGCTTCGGACGGGCGTCGAACACGGCTCCATGCCGATGTCGATAAGTAGCGACCTGGTGTCCTTTGCGATGAAGCAGGAGCCGTTGTCCGTCAGCCATTCGATTGGCTTTGGAAGGGTATTGATGAGACCAAAGCGGTTCTCAACAGCCGTGATGACAAGGTCCTGGACGTCCTCGCTTTTGATGCCCTCGGTGGTCGCGACATGGGCAATTGCCTCGCGATCACAGCAATCGAGAGCGAAGGCAACGCGGACCTTCTCCTTGTTGTCACAGCCGATTTCAAACCCGTCTGAACACCAACGCAGATTGGATTGCTCGACGGCGACGCGGCCATCGTGGCGACGGGTGTCGATTGCACCCGTATGGCGCTGAAGAAGCATGCCGTGAACCTTCATCACCCGGTAGACGCGTTTGGCATTTGGCCATGGACGGTTTTCGCTGCGGGCTTTACGGCGCAGGATCGCATGGACCCGGCGATATCCGTAGGTCGGCATGTCATCGATGATCGTCTTGATCTCATCCATCAATTCCTGATCAGCCAGCGGCGGCCGCCCTCGGGCTCTGGAAGGACGTTGCTTCACACGTTCCGCAATGTTGGATCGGGCGATACCAAGGGTCTCGCACACCGCCGTCATCGTGAACCGTCCTTCGGCAACGAGAGCGAGCGCAACAGGTGTTTTTTTGACCCTGATGCTATTTCAAGCGCTTCTTTGAGGATTTCGCCTTCCATCGTCTTTTTGCCGAGTAGGCGCTGCAGCTCTTTCACCTGGTTCTGAAGCGCTCTGTATTCGGATGCCGGCACGACCTCTTCCTGCGATGCCGTCGCCGTCAGCGCACCTTGCGCCGCCAATTTACGCCAGGCGAACAACTGGTTCGGCTGAATGCCATGCCGTCGAGCAACGATGCTGACCGTGACGTCAGGCTCATAGGTCTCCTGGACTATCGCCAGCTTCTCCGCTGTCGACCAGCGACGGCGGCGCTCTGGGCCCGACAACACTTCTATCTTAGGGATGTGACTAGTCATAATGGGCACATTACTCCTCACACTTAACAAGTGGGAGATCGCGTCCAGATATTTATGGGGCCACTACACGGTCAGCCCCAACTCGACCAGCGTCTCTAACAGAGCGTCCCATATGCCTTGTTCAGCCCATCGGCGGAAACGAACATAAATCGAATTCCATTTACCGTATCGCTCATGCATATCGCGCCATGGACAGCCAACGCGCAGGACGTGAAGCATCCCGTTCAAAAAGCGGCGGTTGTCATGCGATAGGCGAGACTTGCGGCCCCGCTCTCTCGGCAGCAGCGGTTCAACTATCCGCCATTCTGCATCACTCAAATCGCCTCGTTCCAAAACCGCCTCCTAAAAGGTAGTGTTGAATCACGCTTCAAGCGATTTTGGAATCGGGGTCAATTGCAGCTGATGAGCTTTTCGCGTCCAAAGTCTCCCAAATCTCGCCATCGCGAACCTCAATCCAGGCGGATTTCTGATGCTCAGGGCAACGGTCAAATATGGTCCAGCCAGGCTGGCCGTCTGCGGTCATAAACGAAGCTATATAAAGCCCGCCTGCAAATTCAATCGAGAGCTCTGGAAGTCGTCCGAATAACGATACATTTCGAACGTCACGACCGATAAGCGACCGAAAAGTCTCTTCCCAACCGTCTTCGTCGCTCCAACTTCCGCACACAATCGAGTTTTCATTCTCAATCCGCCAACTCCACTCGATCATGACTGTGAAGTCGCCCTGTGAATTTCCGGGAGTACCGTCGCGTCTCACTTGGGGTGATAAGCGGCCAAACTCCAAGAAAATTGCCGAGCCATGGCCACGCCAAACCGCCGACAACGGCTTTGTCAAAAGCGCAGATCGATACTTATCGAAAACTTCCAGAGGCGTTGGCAACGTATCCCTCCAAACCCATAACGGATGGAACGTCCCGATGATCGAGAACTTCGTCAACAGGACCTAGGAGATATTCAAACTTCTGACACAACCAAATTTCTCCCGCGAACGCCAGAAAGGCAATTAATCAGGGGGGATATTTAAGAGGTGGTACCCCTCATTTTTTCGCTCGATATAGGACGAAAAATAACATGGACTGAAATAGAATATGGAAAATCAAAAAATTGCGTTTATAGGGGCGTTCGGAGTTGGAAACCGAGGGGATGATTATTTAGCATTGGCTTTTTCAAAGATTTATCAACCTGTTATGCAGATTGGTTTTTCTCCAATGCCTTTCCTTGATGGAGCGGAGTTTGTTTCTTTCCAACAGGCAGTGGAGCAGCACTATGCCAACTTCAAAGTCATAATATGTGGCGGCAGCTTCATATGGTCAGTGGAGCAACTCGACTGTCTGATAAAAATTGCGACTCGCATAAAAATGACGTTTGGATCTATTGAGGCGAGATGTGTTCATGTGGACAGCGATGTTGCTCTCAAGAATTCCGAGCAATTCATCGAATTTACGAAACATCTAGATCTATTAACGGTTAGAGACTCTCAGTCCCAAAAACTCTGTCGTGAGCTTGGAATTACGCCAGGCATCGAAAACGATAAGCTCGCAACCTTCATTTTGGACAAATACAGCAAAAACGCTCCCGTATCGGACATCCGTAGAATAGGATTTAACTTCCACAATTTTGGGGAATACAGCTTAGAGTGGTACTATGAGTTTCTCGCAACCGTAAATCATTTTGCTCCGGAAGCACTGACTTTAAACTATGTCGTCCAGTGTCGACATCTATCGCACCCAGCCTCGAATGAGGCGATGATTGCTGAGTATCTATTCAGCAAGTTTGGGGGTAACATCGATATTGTCGATGGGGGTACATCGCTGGACAGCTTGATTGACGCCTACCGTGCCAATGACATCTTCATTTCAAATCGAACCCACGGCATTCTGATAGCTGACGCCTTGGGCATTACCACAATAACGGCCGGTGTAAACGATGAAAAAGCCTTGGGCATAGCCAGAGACCTCGAGACACCTATTTATCATATGAAGGAAAACCCCAGAACGGCAGGAGCTCGACTTGCCAAAACGATCTGGCCAGATCTACTCGCCTTGTAGTTAGATTGACCCAGGATTTGCAGAGGCCTTCTGTCCCCAGCCTGAAGTAAGAAGGCCCTTCCGGCCGGCGCGTTTCGGCATCCCTCCGGCGGGTCTTCCTCTTTGCTAAGCGTCGCAGTGACTCGACGACAGCCACGCGAGCGAGCGAAGAGGGAGTTTGTCGACATTAGCGAAAATAACTATATCAAAACAGCTTCCGACACACCCGTTGGTGTGGCGCTATTCTTCACCCACTAAAAACATTCGAACATCTCATACGGTACGGGCCGCCTGAAGTATTTCAATTGCGACATCACGCCATTTCCGCATGTTAGGTTTCTGCTGAGCGATCTTCGCGGTCAAAGCGTGGTATTTTTCAGGGTCCGTCCATAGGTCCTTGATTATCTCGGCCAATTCGGTGGGCCGATCCGGATCGAAATACAAGCCCAGGTCACCGCCCGCTTCACGCAATGCTGGTACATCGGCCGCCATTGCCGGAACACCACACCAAAGTGCTTCACTGACTGGCAATCCCCAACCTTCCATTCTGCTGGGTAAAACTAATGCAAAAGCGTTTCGATAAAGACGCTCCAGCTCCGCTTGATTTGGATCGAAGATAAAGTGAATTTTTCCCTGCAAGGGGGCAAAGCGTTCCTCTTTGATAAATTTTTCCACGCGTTTACGACGCGCGCCGGCCAGAATCAAATCCGGGCCATTCAATCCGCTTTCATGCAGATTCAGCATGGCCTCCACCACGCATTCAAGGTTCTTCCGTCCGTTATACGCACCGACGCACAATAGATACCGGGACAGAGATGTAGTCTTCTCGACAGGCTCGGAGGTTGATCGCAGTTCATGGCAGAGCGGAACTGCGATAACTTTTTCAGCCGGTGGCAAGGTACCTCTTTGCGAAAAGTGCCGAACTTCCGACGCCGTGAATTCAGAATTCGTCAATATGAGTGAAGCAGCACTCATCACAACACGGTTGTCATGAAGAAAATTCTTCGGAAATGAAAACTGGTTGCGGTGGCTGAAATTGTGCAAAGGAATCATATCATGAAGAAGCGGCACAAATTTCAGCTGAACTCTCTCATTTTGAAGCGCTAAAAGATAATCGGAGATGATCTTGGGTCTACCGAGAGCAACCAATATCTGCCCCTGAAGATCAATCTCTTTTACCGCGCCGGCTCCAATGGTCGCCCATCGTTTGGCGTTAATAAAATCAGCCCACTTGTGCGCAAGCTTGTAAGCCCAGCCTTTCAGGAAATTGTTCTTGTTATAATTATTTTGACGTAAGCGCAAAGGCGTTGCGGAATCGGGAATATTGGGATCAAGCACGCCCGTGGACGATTGCTCTCCAACACGAGGAAACACCTCAAAAAACCGGCGATGAAGAGGAGAATAGATCACATAGCGAATATTTTTATCAATGAGACTTAATTCGTACGCGACCTCCATAACAGTTCGCGCAATGCCATAATATTTAAATTTAATCTTTGAGTTCAAAAACAACTCTGAAAGATCAAAAAACACATCAGCCATACTGCGTTACTCACAATTCTCGCAAACCAACGACGTTATCAAAATCGGCCGGCTACCATGCAACCCGAATGCGGCAAACCAACCGGGAAAGGCACGAGAGCAGACTCTCGCGCATTTTTCCAGTTAGCTTTGCTGACTAATGGCTAGGCGACATCGGTTTCAAACTGGATGCTGTGGAGGCGTTTATACAGTCCCTCATTGGCAAGCAGTTCACGCCGACTACCCTGTTCGACAATCTGGCCCTTGTCCATGACGACGATCTTGTCCGCACGATTGATCGTGGACAGTCTGTGAGCAATAACGATGGATGTCTTGTTTTGGGTCAGGCGCTCAAGCGCGTCGCGCACCAGAGCCTCAGATTCCGAATCCAGCGCGCTCGTCGCCTCATCAAGTATCAGGATGTCAGCATCACGGAGCATCGCACGCGCTATGGCCACACGCTGCCTCTGGCCGCCGGACAATCCGGAACCGTTCTCGCCGAGAACCGTGTCATATCCTCCGGGCATGCTCATGATAAAATCATGAGCATTTGCGGCCTTGGCAGCGGCAATAATCTCTTCTTCACTCGCATCATCACGGCCGACCGAAATATTGTGTCGAATTGTTCCTGAGAATAGGAAAGTCTCCTGCCCGACATAGGACATATGTTCACGCAGGCTCGCGAAGGAAACGTCGCGCAAATCTACTCCGTTCACGACGATGGCGCCGGTCTGCGGATCGTAAAGACGCATGATAAGATTAATGATGGTAGATTTGCCGCTGCCGGAAGGGCCGACCAACGCAGTCATCTTGCCTCCCTCGAAGACAACGTCAACGTCGCTCAAAACAGGCTGGCCTGAAATATATTCGAAACTTACATTCTTCAGCTCGACATCGCCGCTTGTTTTGGGAAGAGCCACAGGGTCTTTCTTCTCGGTCAGCGTGAGCGGAGCATCCAAAACTTCAAACATCATGCGAACGCCGATCATTCCACCTTCGATCGTAACACGCATGCGGGCGAGGCGTTTCGCAGGCTCATAGGCCAATAGAAGGGCTGTGATGAAAGACATCAGGTCGCCAGGCGACCCTCCCTTTTCAAGCACGGTATAGCCTGACACTGCAATCACAACGGCAATCGCAATACCGGATAGTGTCTCCATTATCGGGCTTGTCGCAGCTTCAAGCTTCGCGATGCCGTTTGACCGTTGCTCTACATCCGAGACGGCTTTGTTCATGCGCTTTTGCATCAACTTCTCAAGAGAAAACGCCTTGATGACGCGAACGCCTACGCTCGTCTCCTGAACGACGTTAATAATCTCGCCGATCGATGCCAATTCAGCTTCCATGATCTTGCGAACACGCTTCAGGACCATTCGCACGCCAAAGATAGCCGCCGGCCCAACGATCATCGATATCGCGCTCAGAAGAAAATTCTGAGCAAACATCACGACAATCAAACCAAGAAGAGAAAAAAGATCGCGTACGAAAGATGTAACAATTGTGTCGATTACGTTTCGAGCAGCTTGCGCATTATAGGTTACGCGGACAAGCAACTCTGACGACGGCATATTCTGAAAAAAGGACACTCCTTGCTTCAAAAGTCGATCGTAAATCTTGCGCTGTTGCTCAGAGACAATGCTATTGCCAGCTTTACTGAGATAATAACTTTGTACAAACGTTGCCAAGCCTTTAATAATGAAAATCGCGGCAACAGCGAATGCGATTTCCAAAACAACGTCGAAACCGCGTTTTAGATATACGCTATTAACAATATCGCGCATGATCCACGCGCTAAGCGACGTCGTAAGAGCGACAACAAGCATGGCAGCGATTGAAACGATGTACCATCTGGCATGTTTCTTAAAATTTTCCCTGAAAAGCCGATGCAACAGTTTATTGTCGTTCGGCGAGAGAAAAGATATGATCACGGAGATTTCCTTATTTAAACCGAAAGTACCCGACTTGATAAGTTGACGACGACTTCATCATCTTACGCAGCAGCGAAACCATTCACGATTGATTTCGACTATAACAGTCGATGCAGCACCTTGTGTCGCCGCCCAATATCGCCTCATCGAAATTTCGAAAGCGCAATAATGTACGTCAACGCCTCTTTCTCGCGATGGAAATAGTACCAGCAATGAAGAGTGTCAACCATCGACACATCACCCGGAGCGCCTGTACCTGCTCGCATTGAGGCTGCGCATGCAAGCCGCTTATCGAGCATGGACGAAGCCGAACAACAGACATAAGACACTGTAAACCCGAAATAAAATCATCCGCTTCCAGTCATTTTCTCTATATTGGCGATTTAATTTCGTTCAGCACCGCCTCGGCCTCATAGATGGCGCAGACGATGTGATAAAACGTGCTTGCCGGCGCCGGTTCGTCGAGCATCGGCCGGTCCGCCGGCCATTTGTCGAACCACAGGCCCTTGACCGGCGTGTCGAGGAAAGGCTGCAGCGCGCCGATGGCGCTCAGACCACAGGCAAGGTAACGCTGCCGCTCCTCACCATCAGTCACACTGGCAAGCCGCACCGCCGCCTTCAGCCATTCCGTCTGCGGCCATAGTCGCGCAAGCCCGTCACGCATCGAAAAATCGTCGTAAAGGCTCATCACCGCAACCTTGCGGCGCGGGCAGATACCGTGCTGTTCCCCGATCTCGAACAGGCGCTTTGCCTTCCTGATCGCTTCTTCGTTTCCACGCAGGCTGCCCCAGCGCACCAGAAGCCAGGCCCATTCGAACTGGTGGCCCGGCTCCATGATCCGGCCCTTCTCCCCCTCGTAAGGTGTCCAGTCATGGTCGAAGAATTCGCGCAGGCCGCCATTGCCGCCATCGATGAAGCGAGAAAGTGCGAGGCCGGCAATCTCGTCCGCCAGCGCCGACCACGGGCCGTCACGATCCTGTTCTTCCCAGGCCAGCATCGCTTCGAAAAGATGCATATGCGGATTGGAGCAAAGCGGTGCGCGCGGCGGGTTCGCCTCCTCGAAGCCAGCGATGGGGTGTCTGTAGTCGCGCTCGAGAATGGCAAGGATTTCGAGCGCGCGGCTGCGCATCTCATTCCTCCGCTCGGGAAGGATCGCAGCTGTCTGCGCTGCGGCGAAAAGCGCAAAAGCCTGGTTGTAGAGATCGAAGGAGGGGTCGATCAGTTTTCCGGTCTGGTCGGCCAGATTGCCGTAAAGACCGTTTTCAAGGCGATAGACCTTCTCGAACCAGGAAAGCCCGTGCAACACGGCGTCTTTCCAGGGTCCGTGCCAGCCATGCTGGCCGGCGGCGGCATAACAATAAGCCTGGCGCGGCTGGACGCGGGCGCGGCGGTCATCGGAAAAAACCGGTTTCGCATCCTGACCGAGACGCTCGTAAAAGCCGCCATCCGGCTGGGCTGACCCCGCCTCCCACCATAATGGCAGGGCGTCCTCATCCAGCCATTTGCGTAATGTTCCGATCTCCTCGGCAAGTGTCTGCGCGATACTCGGAAATTGCACGGTCATGCGGTAACTCTCTCTTCGGGTGTATCCGTGGCACCCATACGACAAGAAAGACTGAAAACAAAGGCTAAAAACCGTCGTTTTGCAGCAGATCACTATCCCTCAGTCCAAGCGCGGTCATCTGCGCGAACTGCTGGCGAACAGCTACAGATCGTGCCACCATTAGCGACGCAGACCGAAGGGACATATCAGACAATGACGTTAATCGAAGAACTAGCACGGCACTTCGCAGAAGCAGTTCATGAAGGCGCGAGGATTCCTCTGGCAGAGCTTGAAGCGGAGAGTCTCGTTCCCGGCACCCTTTCAGAGGCCATGGCGGTTCAGCGGGCTTTTGCTGAACACTGGGCAAAGCCGGTCGCCGGCTGGAAACTGGCGATCCGGCCGGATGGTGAGGCTGTTGGGGCGCCGATTTTCAATTGTTTTAGGGTTGACGACGCCAATCTCGCTTCTTTTCCTGAAGATGGCACCGAAGGTGTCGAAGTCGAGATTTGCTTCACGCTTTCCGCCGACATCCCTGCTTCAACCGCTGGGCGGATGACAAGGGCCGATCTGATGGGATTTATCGACAAGGTTCATCTTGGCGCTGAACTTCTCCGCTACAGGCTGGTGGATAAAAACCAGGTGCCGTTTCCGCTCTTTCTGGCGGATCGGCTCGCCAACCACGGCTTCGTCATCGGCCCGGAACTGGACGAAGGCATCGTGGAGGTCTTTACCGGGAACGGCGAGAACCTGCTGCAGCTCACCGTTACAGAGGGAACGGTGTCGCTGTTCGATGCCAAGGTCAAGCATCCGAATGGTGATCCGCTTGCGCCGCTTGTCGCCTTCGCCAATTCGGCATTCAACACCGGCGACATGCTGAAGGCTGGCAATGTCGTGACGACGGGTAGCCTTTGCGGTGCGATACCAACCGGACTTGCTGGCGACACGCGCGTAAGGCTGGAATCGGCTGGTGCTTTCACACTCTCAGGTCCGAAACGATAGCCTTCGCTCCTCAGGCTGCTACCGTTTTCCGGCAGCCTGAGGCCTTAATCCAACTCACGCCTTTTATGGCACGTGGAACGTCACTTCACCCGCCCATACTCGCCGAGAAAATCGAGCAGGGCCCGAATACGTGCCGGAAGCGGTCCCCTTTGGCCGACATAAACGGCATGAAACATCTCCGTCTCACCCGTATCGAGATGATCGAGGACCGGGATCAGACGGCCGGCGGCGATATCGTCCCGCACGGTAAAAGCCGCAAGGCGAACCAGACCCACACCGGCAAGCGCAAGACGGCGAAGGCCTTCGCCATCGCTCACCTGCACGCGTCCCGTGGCCGGAATAACGACGGTCTTTCCGCCGTCCCGCAACGGCCAGCCGTCGATTGATCGGGCGTAGCCGAATCCAAGGCGGTTGTGATCTTCGAGATCGGCTATTGTCTGTGGAATACCATGACGCTCCAGATAATCGCGGGAGGCCGCGATGATCATTCTCGTCTCACCGAGCTTGCGGGCGACAAGCGTTGAGCTTTTCAGTGGTCCCGCGCGCACGGCCACATCCGTGCGTTCCGCAAGCAGGTCAACCACCAGATCCGTCTGGACGATATCAAGCGTGATGCCTGGATGGAGCGCCAGAAACCGTGGCAGGATGGGTGCAAGAATATGCGCTGCATAGGATGCGCTGGTGTTTATCCGCACGCGGCCGAGAGGCCGTTCACCTTCCCCGGCAGCGCGTTCGGCCTCTTCAAGATCGGCAAGGATACGGGTGGCCCGCTCATAGAAGGCGCAGCCCTCGGGGGTGATCTGAAGCTGACGGGTGGAACGGTTGAGCAGGCGTGCGCCAAGGCGGCTTTCCAACCGCGCGATCAGCTTGCTCACGGCGGAAGGCGTCATGCTAGCCGCAGCCGCCGCGCGGGAAAAACCACCAAGCTCAACGACCCGTACGAAGATCTCCATCTCCCCTGCCCGGTTGATCTCCAGTCGCGCCATGATGACTTCATCTCACAAGTGATAATAGTTTCGGCATTCTATTTCATTGAAGAGCAGGCGTCTATCTTAAGATAGCGATTGCAACACAGCGCAGTCTTCACCCGTCAGATCACGAATGGACGAGCAGTAGGCCACGCCGCGACGTGCCGCCTACGACCATTTTGGAACAACAAAGGAACGACCCATGGAATATCGCCAGCTTGGCAAATCCGGTCTGAACGTGCCGGTCTTGAGTTTCGGCACCGGAACCTTCGGCGGCTCCGGCCCGCTCTTCAGCAACTGGGGCAATTCAGATGCGGCAGAAGCCCGACGCCTGATCGATATCTGTCTGGAAGCAGGCGTGAACCTGTTCGATACCGCCGATGTCTATTCCAATGGCGCATCGGAGGAAGTGCTCGGCGAAGCCATCAAGGGGAGGCGCGACAGCGTTCTCATCTCAACCAAAACCAGCCTGCCGATGGGTGACGGACCAAACGACGCCGGATCGTCCCGCTTCCGGCTGCTGCGCGCGGTGGATGACGCCCTGCGCCGCCTTAAGACCGACTATATCGACATCCTGCAACTCCATGCCTTCGATGCCTTTACACCGGTTGAGGAAGTGCTGTCGACGCTCGATACACTCGTCCGCTCGGGCAAGGTGCGATATACCGGCGTCTCGAATTTTTCAGGCTGGCAGATCATGAAATCGCTGGCGGCCGCGGATCGATATGGCTGGCCGCGTTATGTGGTCAACCAGGTCTACTACTCCCTGATCGGCCGGGATTACGAGTGGGATCTGATGCCGCTCGGCGCGGATCAGGGTCTTGGCGCCATGGTCTGGAGCCCGCTTGGCTGGGGACGGCTGACCGGAAAAATCCGCCGCGGCACGCCGCTGCCTGAGGGTAGCCGCCTGCATGAAACCGCCGGTTTCGGCCCGCCGGTGGATGACGAACATCTCTACCGCGTGATCGATGCGCTCGACGCCGTTGCGACGGAGACAGGCCGGACCGTACCGCAGGTCGCCCTGAACTGGTTGCTCAGACGCCCGACTGTTTCCACGGTCATCATCGGCGCGCGCAACGAGGAACAGCTTCGCCACAATCTCGATGCCGTGGGATGGGAACTGACATCCGCACAGCTAGCGACACTGGATAAAGCCAGCGAGACGACAGCGCCCTACCCGCATTTCCCGTATCAGCGCCAGGAAGGCTTTGCCCGACTTAATCCACCGGCCGTAGCACGTCAGACTATGCCGTTCTAAGGCAGGGTCAGGCCGCCTGAACGACGGGCGGCTGACAAATGCGGAGCTTTTAGGCGGCTTTGTTGGCGGAGCCTGCGTCCACCCGGCCCGAAAACCAGTTCGCCAGGATTGCGCCGGATATATTGTGCCAGACGCTGAAAATGGCACTCGGAACGGCAGCGAGAGGCGAGAAATAGGCCGTGGCAAGTGCCGCACCAAGCCCGGAATTCTGCATTCCGACCTCAATCGCAATGGCCTTGCGCTTGGCAAGCGACAGGCCTGTTGCCTTTGCCGCGAGGTAACCGAGCAGATAGCCAAGGCCATTGTGCAGAACCACGACGGCAAAAATCATCAATCCAGACTGGGCGATGGACGCCTTTGATCCTCCCACCACCGCCGAAACGATGAGGACGATGCCAATGACGCTGACGAGCGGCAACGCCGGTACGGCGGTCTTGACGAGGCCGGGCAGCAGCTTTTGCAGGACGGCACCCAGAGCCAGCGGAACCAGAACGACTTTGACAATGCTGAGGAACATCGCCCAACCGTCGACGGGCAGGAACTGGCTTGCGAACAGCCAGACGAGGAATGGCGTCACCAGCGGCGCCGCGAGCGTGGTGACCGAAGTGCAGGCAACGGACAGTGCGACATCGCCCTTGGAGAGATAAGTCATAACATTGGAAGACGTGCCGCCCGGGCAGCAACCGACCAGAATGACGCCCGCCGCGACTTCCGGCGGCATGGGAATGATGCGGGTGAGCAGCACCGCCAGAAGCGGCATGATGAGAAACTGACCGAGCACGCCGATCGTCACATCGAACGGCCTTTTCACGACCTCCCTGAAGTCATCGACCGAAAGTGTGAGACCCATGCCGAACATGATGATTGACAGTAGCGTGACGATCCACGGCGCGATCTGCTTGAACGTATCCGGAAAGAAAAAGCCGAGGACGGCAAACAGGATGACCCAGATGGCAAAAGTCTTGCCCACAAAAGCCGAAACGGCTGCCAGCGTTTTCATGTCTAAACTCCCATAAAGAACAGCACAGCCCGTCTATCCTCCAAGGAGTTCGTGTCAAGGCCAAACCAGGCGGCGTCGTACTCCTCCTCAAACTCACGGCTGCCCCACAGCTGTCTCGCGAAAATCCGGATTAGCGCGGTGCGAGAAACCTGTGCCCCGCCGCGCAGATGATCGATGGAATCCGAAAAGGTGATCAGAACCTGTAGGTGACACCGAGTACAGGCCCGCTCAATCGGGAATCAAAAACATAACCGTCGTCTGAATAATCGACATCAAGCACCTTGTAGCCTGCCGAGACGGACAATGAGTCGGTAAAGATGTAGTTCACCGTCGCGAGCGCTGACCAGGTGAGATCCGATCCCGCGCCAAAGCCGCCGATATCCACCTGCGCCTGAACGGACAGCTTATCCGTCAAGCCAAAAAAAGCACGCGCGCCGATGACGGGATCAATCCAGCCAAAACTTTCCTTGTGGGTGGCGGACACGCTGCCGATCAAGGGATGACTGGCGGTCACCGCCACCTCATTGGAAATATGCCAGAAGCGAGCCCCGGCCAGCGCGTCCAGCGAAAATCCATCTGCGTCAACGATGCGGTACCCGGCCTGCAGCGTCGCCATGAATTCCTGCGTGTCGACATCTGCATCGATTGCAGCGCCGGCCGGCAAGGTTGGTAAACCGGGAATCTGCAGTGCTGGCAGCGGCCCGGCCGCCTTGCTGTCCGTAGTATCGACATACATGATGTCGCCGGAAAGGACGAAGCGGTCATAACGGCCCCAGACGTTAAGAAACCCGCCGAAGTTGAGATCGTCCATCACGTCGGAGAAGGATTTTTCGACATGAAGCGTCGGCGCCCGCCGGAACGGCGAGATATTGCCGTTCAAACCAGTGGCCCATAGATAACCCGTGGCCTGAAACGCCCAATCGGCTCCATCAACCGTTGCGGGCGCGGCACGAACCTCATCCGCGCCTGAGGCCGCAGTTGCGGAAAAGGCCATAAAGACCGCAAAAACCGGTAATTTTAGCAATGCCTTCTCCCCAACTAATTGCCCGTAGCTAAACCTATTTGACTCCCGCCAACAAGTCCGATCTTCTATCATACGCTGTATCTTGTACCGAAAGCACCGGAGACGTTTGAATGCGCCCGAAGACCCTGCCGCTTTTCTCTGCCTTCACCGCCGCCATGTTTTCCATCACCACGCTCACCACGTCAGTTGCTGAAGCCTGCACGCGTTTCGTTTATTTGGGCGAAAATGATCAGGTGATGACGGCCCGTTCGATGGACTGGAAAACGGATGTGGGGACGAATATCTGGGTTTTCCCCCGCGGCATGGACCGTTCCGGTGAGGCCGGTCCGAACTCCATAAAATGGACCTCGAAATATGGCAGCGTGATCGCATCGGGTTATGACATTTCCACAACGGACGGCGTGAACGAGGCGGGCCTGGCGGCCAACGTTCTCTGGCTCGTTGAGTCGAGTTATCCCGTCTATGACGGGAAATCTCCGGGCTTGTCCATCGCAGCATGGGCGCAATATGTGCTCGACAATTTTGCGACCGTGGAGGAAGCGGTGCGTGCGCTCGAGAAAAACCCGTTCACAATCGTGACTGATAATGTCCCCGGCGAAGAGCGTCTGGCGACACTGCATCTATCGCTCTCCGATGGGAGCGGCGACAGCGCGATCGTTGAATATATCGATGGCAAGCAGGTCATCCATCACGGCCGCCAGTATCAGGTGATGACCAATTCGCCGACTTTCGACCATCAGCTGGCATTGAACGAATACTGGAAGCAGATTGGCGGCACCGTCATGCTGCCGGGCACGAACCGCGCGTCCGACCGTTTCGCCCGCGCATCCTTTTACGCAAACGCAATACCCAAAAGCGAAAACCCGGTCGAAGCCATCGCAAGCGTGTTCAGTGTAATCCGCAACGTCTCCGTTCCTTACGGCATTACGACCCCGGACCAGCCCAACATATCCTCCACCCGCTGGCGCACGGTGATCGATCACAAGCGCAAGCTGTATTTCTTCGAATCCGCGCTGACACCGAATATTTTCTGGATTGACCTGACGAAGCTCGATCTTTCCAAGGAGACGGGTACCGTGAAGAAACTCGACCTCGGCCCCAATCAGATCCATATCTATTCCGGCATGGCGAATGACAGCCTGAAGGAGACTCAACCTTTCAAATTTCTGGGGCTTTGAGTCTCATCCTGGCCGCTGCGGTTCCATGTTCGCCGGAGCGTCATGAAAAGCGGTAATGCAATCTCACACAGCCCTTGTCGATTGCTGTTGCATTTATCAGCGTCGGGCTTGCCCGGTACCCGGTCAGAGGAAAGAGAGGCTGGCCGGAGCCGAGTATTTCCGGGATCACATATATTTCGATCTCATCCAGCGCGCCGCGCTCCATGAAGGCCATCTGCAGCCGGCCCCCGCCCAGCATCCAGACATCGCCGTCATCGAGCGCACGCAATTCCTCGATCAGCGAATTCAGGTCGGCGCGCACTTCCAGCGCGCCTTTCGGCTGCTCGATCGGCCGCGACGTGACGACGATGACACGGTGGCCGTCATAGGTCCACGGACCTTGCTCCCCGGCGATGAAATCATAGGTCGCCCGCCCCATGACCACGGTCCTTATCCCCTTCAGGAACAGGCGATAATCATGCTCGCCGAGGTTCATGTCGTCATACTTGTAGAGCCAGTCAAGAGACCCGTCTCCCGCTACGATCAAGCCGTCCAGACTGGTAGCAATATATCCGCGAATGACCGCCATTTCATCCTCCTTGATTTATAAATGAATATACGTTTATAAATATCCTCATGCCAAGACACAAGCTTGTTTCCGATGAAGAGGTGCTTGACGCCCTGCTGCCGCTGATGTTGCAGACAGGGCCTGACGGCCTGACCTTTGCTGCCGCCGCCAAAGCCAGTGGCCTCTCTGCCGCTACGCTGGTACAGCGCTACGGCAACCGCGAAGACCTAGTGGAGTCTGTGCTGATGCGCGCATGGGACAACCTGCTGGCGCAGACGCGGACAGCGGACGACGAGGAGCCGTTGACGCCGCAGGGCGCGATATCCCTGCTGATGCGGCTTATGCCGGGTGACGCTGCGGAACAGAACGCCTGTGACGGGCTACTGCTGCTTAGAGAAGATATCCGCAATCCGAAACTCAGGGCGAAAGGTGCCCTCTGGGGCAAGATTCTCGCACAATCGCTGGGGCGTCGGGTCTCGAAAGATGAAAAAGCCGCGGCGAGCCTCGGCTGGCAGATGGCGGCCGTCTGGCAGGGCGCGCACACGTGGTGGGCGTTCACCCGCGGTGAAGATGCGGATTCGGCAATTCGAGGAGCGCTTCAGGACTGGGTGGACATGGTGGAACGGGCTGGGCGGTGAACAGAAATCCTCATCGTTGCAGCGACTTTTCGCCTTCAGATGGGGCAAAAACGACACGCTATCCGCAAATAACAAGAAGCACCTGTGATTTATTCAAGCAGAGGTTGACTCCCACCTCCAATCATCTCTAGCAAAGTCTCGCATATTCGCACATTCTAATGCTGGGGGGCATATGGGCAGCGGGCGTAGTTGGTGGAGTGGCGTTGCCCGTGGTGCGGCGTCTAGTTTTCACGGGATCCTGACGGCGGCTTCGCTTGCTCTGGCGCTTCTCACTGTTTCGGCGACGGTAACCCTGGCCCAGTCTGTATCGGTTTCGGCTTCTCCAGCGACGTTCAATGCCGAAGGGGACGTGGTCCGTTTTGATTATGTAATCGACCCCGGCTCTTACACTATTACGGGTATTAATCCCACCTCAACCTCTATCAAGGGCGCAAGTGTGACCTGTCCAGCCCTTGGCGGTGGTCTCGAGTACCCGAACAAATTGACATGCACCGCAACCTACTCTGTCGATTCCTTCGATGTCATGTCGGGACAATTCTCGGATTTTGCGACTTTCACCGGTACGCGAATTGGCGGCAACGGCAGCGTGACCATGACGAGCAACACGGTGGTGGTCCACGCGGCCCAAGGTGGACCCGTCGTCATTTCGGTGACATCGTCGCCAAATCCTTCAATACCCGGACAAGAAGTCGCCGTGACCGCGACGGTCTCCTCGATGGGTTGCAACGCCGGTCAATCACCTTCAGGCAGCGTCAACATTTCCATTGGTTCGCAATCTGCAAATCTCGGCCTGTCGCCGACAGGGCCGGTCAGCCCGGCGTCGTCCGCCACATTTCGCACCACAACCCTTGCGTCTGGCACCTATCAGGTAAACGCATCCTATTCAGGCGGCGGCGGTTGCAGCACGGGTACAGCCTCCGGCCCAAGCCATACGGTGGACACTAATCCAACGGTGACGATCAATCAGGCCGCCACTCAGGCAGATCCGACCTCCCGGTCTCCAATCCTGTTTGATGTTGTTTTTGATAAGCCGATCGTCGGTTTTTCCGCAGCCGACATTCAGCTTTCCGGCACCGCAGGAGCGACCAATGTCGCAATCACAGGCTCAGGCCCAAGTTACCGGGTTGCGGTAACTGGAATGAGCCGCGCCGGAACCGTCACTGCAGCAATTCCGGCCGGAAGCGTGATGACGCCGGCGGGTCTTCCAAACGAAGCCTCCACAAGTTCAGACAACAGCGTGACCTATGACCCGGTAAGAATTACACCGGTCACCATTTTAAACCCTGTTTATCAGCAGTCCTATGGGCCGATTACCCTCTCCGCGGGTGGTGGCACCGCGCCGCACACTTTTGCGGTATCGGCTGGTTCGCTTCCGCCCGGTCTCTCACTGACAACCAACGGTGAACTCAGCGGCACCCCTACCCGAAGCGGCAATTTCCCATTTACAGTGACCGCAACGGATTCCACGGGCGGGACAGGCTCGCAATCCTATACGCTGGCAATCGCCGCTCCCGTCATCGAAATCAATCCGACCAGTCTCCCCGCGGCAACCTACGATACCGCCTACAGCCAGGCACTGACGGCCTCGGGTGGCGCTACCCCCCTAGTCCTGTCGGTAACCGCGGGGACTCTCCCGTATGGCTTGACACTGTCGTCCGCTGGCGTGCTCTCCGGTACGCCGTTAGCAGCAGAGAATACGGCCTTCACCATTACCGCAACGGATGCAAATGGCGAAACAGGTAGCCGGGCCTATTCCATCAACGTCGCCCCCACCGTTCCCGATGCCCCGACAGGCATCTCTGCGACCGCTGGCGATACGCAGGCATCGGTATCGTTTCAGCCTCCGCAGAAAAGCGGCGGCACCTCTATTTCGTCGTACATAGTGACCGCAAGCCCTGCGGACGTCATGCCCGTAACGGGACAAAGCAGTCCAATCATTGTTAACGGCCTCACAAACGGCCAAAGCTACACGTTTACGGTGACAGCCGAAAACAGTGTGGGGCCCGGCTCTCCCTCGGCGCCATCAAACAACGTTACGCCGCGTGCAGCCCAGACGATAACGTTCACCAATCCCGGCACGCAGACATTCGGTACAACGCCCACTCTGACAGCGACAAGCGATTCCGGCCTGACGCCTGTCTTCACATCCAGCACCACAGCTGTCTGCACGGTTACAACGACCGGCATCTTGGCATTTGTATCGACCGGAACCTGCACGATCAACGCGGATCAGCCAGGTAACGACGACTACCTCGCCGCAACGCAGGTCACGCGTAGTTTCACGGTCAACCCAGCGGCGCCCATTGCAAACGATGTTTCGGTCACGATCCTGCCGGATTCGTCCAACAACGTTCTTCCCCTTGACATAACGGGCGGCGCAGCGACCACGGTTAGTGTTGCGACTGCACCGGCGCATGGAACGGCGACCGCAACTGGAACCACGATCAGCTACACGCCGGCGCCGGGCTATACCGGCCACGACCGCTTTACCTACACTGCGACCAACGTCAGCGGTCAATCGGCACCAGCGACGGTCAATATCAATGTGACTGCAACCACGCTGGTTTTTTCGCCCGCTCCCGGACGACTGACCGATGCTTTTACTGCAGTACCTTACAGTGCCATCATCTCGGTTTCAGGTGGACGCGCACCCTATCAGTACGCAGTCGGCGGCACGCTTCCGAGCGGCTTGAGCTTGAATGCAACAACGGGCGAAATCGCTGGCGTGCCGACGGCGGAGGGCGTCGCAAGCTTCAGTGTCACGGTGCGAGACGCAGATGACGTAGTAGCGTCGGCGATTTACAACATCGCCGTGCTGGCGCAGGCCCCGGTCGCAACCGACAGCGCAGTAACCGTGGCTGCAGACAGTACCGGCAACTCTGTCCCGCTAAACCTTTCCGGAGGCCGGGCCGACACGCTTGTCCTCGTCGCTGGCCCGTCACATGGCACGGCAACGGTGGCCGGAACCACTCTCACCTACAGCCCCACAAGCGGCTACTCCGGTTCCGACAGCATCACCTACACGGCGAGCAACGCCGCTGGTAGTTCCACTGCAACGATTACAGTGACGGTCACACCGCCGCCAGGCGCGCTTTCCCTCTCGCCCGCCGGCGGCGCGCTGGAAGATGCGATGGCGGGAGAAGCCTACAGCCAGTCGATAACGGCCTTCGGCGGAAGCTCCCCGCTAATCTATAGTGTTTCGGGCGGTACATTGCCGCGCGGCATGGTTCTCAACGTGTCGACCGGCGAACTGACGGGGCCGCTCGAAACCGAGACCGAAGGCGATTACACCTTCACCATCCAGGTACGGGATGCGCGCGGACGCACGCTTTCGGCTGGCTATACGCTAAAGGTGAAGCCGCGTGCGATAACAGTTGAAAATCAACTGATTAAAGTGGAAAGCGGCGCTCCAAACAATGTGAATCTCACTAAGGACGCGAAAGGCGGACCCTTTGTTGGTGCCGACTTGACATTTGTAAGCCCACAAGGTGCTGGGCAGGCGTCTATCGTGAATGGCGAGTTCGCGCAGGCGGGCGGAACACAACCTACCGGTCTTTATTTGAAGTTCGTACCAAACCCCGCATTTAAGGGCTTTGCCAAGGTCGGCTTCCGTTTGAAAACCGCAACAGGAGTGTCAAACGAGGCGACAATCACGTACGATATCAAGACATATAACGAGGATGCGGTCGAACGAGAGATAGACCGCCTCGTGCACGGTTTCGTCAGCACAAGACAGAATCTTCTTGCTTCAACCATCAAGGTTCCAGGCCTTCTGGAACGCCTGCAGATGGCCAGTGCAACGGAGGCCGTGACCTCTCGCGCAACACCGTCCGGTGAAGGGATGGTCCTCGGCTTTTCCACCAGCCTCGCCCAGATTGAAGCTGCCCGCGAAAGGTCCGATGGAGTGACGGAGACCGAACTGCCAGCCTTCAACATCTGGCTGGACGGTACGTTTCTCGTTCATAATCGTGATGAATCGGGCAGCAAATGGGGCAGTTTCACCATGGTCTCGGCTGGCGTGGACTATCTGCTTTCCGACAAAGCTCTGCTGGGCTTCTCGTTTCACTTCGATCGAATGACAGACCCCACCGACGGTGACAATGAACTCACCGGAAACGGCTGGCTCCTAGGCCCGAACGCATCGCTCGAAATCGCGAAGGGAATTTTCTGGAACAGCAGCCTTCTTTATGGAGGGTCCGCCAATGACATCGATACGCCCTTCTGGGACGGGTCGTTCGATACCACACGCTGGCTGTTCGACACGTCGATTTCCGGTCGATGGGATATTGATGACGTTACGACTTTCACGCCGAAACTTCGTGGCGTCTATTTTTCCGAGACAGTTGACGATTACGCCGTCGGGAGTGATGCCGGCGACAGGATAGACTTGGAAGGTTTCCGCGAAGAACAGCTCCGCGTCAGCCTCGGCGCGGAGGTGGCCCGTCAGATTGCGCTTGAGAACGGCTCGATCGTCATACCAAGATTCGGGGGTACTGTCGGTGTCTCAAGTCTTGACGGATCTGGCGCATTTGGCTCCCTCGCGACGGGTGTTTCCATGGAGACGGCAGAAAACTGGTCGCTTGATGCAGCACTCCTTTTCAACATAGAGGGCGATGGGGAAACATCAGCAGGGGCGAAACTCGGCGTCAGCAAGAAATTCTAGGCGCAAAGGCAAGCAAACTGAAGCGCCGTCCCGTTGGCTGGCCTGGGTGACCAGCACGGCGGCACGCCGTTGGCATGGCGTCAAAAAACCGCTTGACCTCAACCGCGATTGAGGTCCTAGAAGTACGGTCACCTTGTTTTCGCAAGGCTCTTTCATGCTCTTGAGCGAACAGTTGACAAAGGAATACCCCATGGCTTTCCAGCTTCCCGACCTGCCCTATGCCCATGATGCGCTCGCCCCCTCGGGGATGTCCGAGGAGACGCTGAAGTTCCATCATGATCTTCATCACAAAGCCTATGTCGACAATCTCAATAAGGCGATATCAGGGACCGAGTGGGAAAACAGGAACCTCGAAGAGATCGTCCGAGGCACCTATGGGAAGGGTGCGGTGGCACAATCCGGCATATTCAACAACGCCTCCCAGCACTGGAACCACACTCTCTTCTGGGAAATCATGGGGCCTGAGCATCATGCGATGCCCAAGGTGCTGGAAGAGGCGCTGACACAGTCCTTCGGCTCGGTAGCATTGTTCAAGCAGAATTTCGCCCTTGCCGGCGCTTCCCAGTTCGGCTCCGGCTGGGCGTGGCTGGTGGTTGATACCGATGGTTCTCTGAAAATTACCCGCACTGAAAACGGGGTCAATCCACTGTGCTCCGGACAGAAGGCGCTTCTTGGCTGCGATGTGTGGGAACACAGCTATTACATCGATTTCCGCAACAAGCGCCCGGCCTATATCGAGAACTTCCTCGATAATCTGGTGAACTGGCAGGCGGTCGCCGGTCGTCTATGATCTGATTGAACCAATCTGGCCGGCGCCGCTACCTCGTGCGGCCCGTCGGCTCAGGCGCAGCCGGACAGCCGCCATCCGGCTGCCATTCCGTTCGAGCACCCAGATGCCCTATGTCGTCACCGAAAACTGCATCGCCTGCAAATATATGGACTGTGTGGACGTCTGCCCGGTCGAATGTTTTTATGAAGGCGAGAACATGCTCGTCATCCATCCCGATCAATGTATCGACTGTGGCATTTGCGAGAGAGAGTGCCCCGCCGCAGCGATCAGGCCAGATACGGAGCCGGGACTGCACGTCTGGCTCGACCTCAACCGCCACTATTCCGGCATCTGGCCGCGCGTGCATCAAAAGAGAGCGCCGCCAGACAATGCCGATATCATGAATGGCGCGGCGGCCAAGTTTTCCATTTTTTCGAAAAAACCGGGAGCGGGCGGTTAGCCCGGCGTCGCATGTCTCATAACCTCAGGCTCATCGATGGCGGTGCGGTCAATCACGCGCATCTTCCGCTGAAAGCCTCCGCTACGCCGGCAGTCTCACCACGTGAGTCCAAGGACGCGATGGGCGCCCTCGCCTTCACCGTCGCGGTGGCCTCATCCGCCCATGGAGGTGAGCGGATCGGACGCACGATCACCTCCTACATGCCGCTCAGCGCGGAGCCACCGCTTCTGATGATCTCCATCGACGCCAGCAGCCGTATGGCCGACCTCATAGCCGCAAGCCGGCGGTTTTCCGTCGCCGCGCTGTCCAGGGGCCAGGAAGAGATCGCCGACGTTTTCGCGGGGAAGGGAAACCTGCCGGATCGGTTTTCGACCGGCCAGTGGGATTTCTGGCCGTCAGGAAGCCCTCGGCTTGCCGGGGCGTCACTCTCCCTTGATTGCGAGCTCGTCGGCTCCGTTGATGCCGCCGACCACATACTGTTCGTTGGCGCCATTACCGAATCGATCCTGGATCCCTCACGCAAAGTCCTGCTCTGGAGCGAACGTGCCTATACCGGCACGGATCGAAGTCATTCCGTCTAGGTCTTTCGAACATGATCATGCCGCCACCGTAAGCAACCTGAGTGGAGAAATCCGCACCGTCAGTGCCTGTCGTTATTCGCCCGCGCAAAGCTGCCCGGAGCCATACCCGTTCTTTTGCGGAAAGCGGTGCTGAATGCACTGGCGGATTCATAGCCAATCTCCTCCGCGATATCATCGAGGGACTTTACTCCGCGTATCAGCGCGTCCCTGGCCAGCGCCATCCGCCAGCGAGCCAGATACTCAATCGGCGCGCAGCCGAGCATTTCATTAAATCGTGCTGCGAAGGCCGAACGCGACATGCCGGCGATGCGAGCCAGTTCGGCCACGGTCCAACTCGCGCGTATATCGGCGTGCATGGAAGACAATGCGCGGGCAAGCCCCGGCAAGCGCATCCCCTTCACCAGTCCTGCAGGAATGGCTTCGTTACCAGCGTTCGGCCGACGTAGCACTTCAACCAGCAAAACCTCCAGCATGCGCCGTATGATCAAATCCTTGCCCACATCCTCGCCCGTGCACTCCTCCGCCAGCAACTCGATCAGACGCGCCAGCCGGGATGCTCCACCCTCTCCCGCAGGTACATGGATCAACTCGGGCATCAACGAAAGCAGCAGCGCCGAGTTGATCCGCTCGAACGTGAAACTTCCTCCCAGCGCAACAAAATCGGGTTCCCCATGCTGTTCCCCATGCCGCACCGCCTGATCTAGCGGCTCGACCGGAATGCAGTCGACGTCGGTATCGCTGCAAAGCGAGAAGGCGGGCGTGGACGGCAAAAGCAGGAAATCGCCACGCGCCAGCCGCAGAGGTTCCCGGCCATCGATCATAAGCCATGCCGCACCGACCAGCACGACGGCAAAGCCCGGGGCGTCATAGGCGCGATAACGCGCGCCCCATCGGCCTCGTCCGGAAATTGGCTTCGAAACGGCGGCGCCCGGCCGCAAAAGATCGATAATATCGCTGAGAGGATCCATTATCTGGACGATCAATAATAAATTATGGTGTTACGAGCATATATCATCCAGAGCACATCGTCTATCTCCGGCCGTATCGAACAAAGGAGACTATGATGACCAAAACGATCCTCGTCACCGGCACTTCGTCGGGCTACGGCAAGGCAACCGCCGAGTTCTTCCTATCACGTGGCTGGAATGTCATTGCGACCATGCGGCGTCCGGATCCCGATCGCCTCGTTGGCAACACCGACCGGTTGCGCGTCCTGCCGCTGGATGTGACGGACGAACAAAGCATCGCGGCGCTGATCGATGCGGCAGGTCCGGTCGATGTGCTGGTGAACAATGCCGGCATCGGTATGGTCGGCGCTTTCGAAGCGACACCCATATCGGCAATCCGCACGATCTTCGAGACCAACAGTTTCGGTGTGATGGCGATGACGCAGGCCATAATCCCGCAGATGCGAAAGCGCAGATCCGGCACCATCATCAACGTAACATCCAGCGCCACGCTCGCCTCTTTCCCGCTCGCCGCCGCCTACACTGCCAGCAAGCAGGCAATCCAGGGCTTCTCCGGCTCGCTCGCGCATGAACTGGGTCATTTCAACATCCGGGTGAAGCTGGTGGAACCGGGCTATGCCCCGACCACCCGCTTCACGACAAACGCCATCCTTCCGCTGGAGCAACTGCTGCCGAAAGACTACATGGATTTTGCAGGACCAATCCTTGAAGGCTTCGCCAAACCGGCCATGACGACCAGCGAAGACGATGTTGCCGAAGCGATATGGGGCGCCATCCATGACGTATCCGGCCAGCTTCGTTTTCCCGCTGGTCGTGATGCAGTTGCGCTGTCCCGAATGAACTGACGACCGATTGCGGCTTTACAGGACATTGCTCGGTTCCGGCCTTCCAACGGATAAAATCGGGATGGCAGATGTTTCAGAACATCTGTCATCGTCTTTACCAGAATGATGGCGACGGCGCTCGAGACGCATGCTCATGTTGGCCATGCGCTGCCGGTTGCGCCAGGGGCCGTCTTTAGCCAGCCGGTAAAAGCTTTGACCTCATCCGTCTGGATCGCTCCGACGCCGGCCCTGGCGAGAGCGCCCCACACGGCTTCAGGGTCCGCCAGCGCGCGCGTGTCGTTGAAATCAAGGCAATGGGCGACGTCGAGCGTGTTGATCCAGAGACGGATGTTCTGGCGCTCCATCTCGGCACGACCTTCAGCGAGATCGGCTATATCGGTGAATTTCACCTCGATCATGGGCGCACACAACGCCTCGATACGGCGCAAATCCTCCGCAAACTTGCCCTTGCGCACCGGGAACATCGGCATATGTGGGATCTTGCCGAACCAGTGCGCATCCAGCACCTCGAAGCGGGCAGCTTCCGGGTCGATATCGGTCTTCACCAGCACCTGATCTTGAATACCGAGCCGCAGCACGGTTTCCATCACCTGCGGCAGATCGCGGGCGAATTTTGTATCGATATTGACGGTGATCCTGCCACGCGCCTCTTCCAGCAGTTCTTCCAGCGTCGGAACGCATTCGTCCGTCACGCCGGCTGCATCGCCGCCCGCGCCGTCCTTCAGCTTCGCGGCGCGGACGACCTCGAACGGCAGCGCGCTCACGGTGCCCTTCCCAGTCGTCGTGCGGTCGAGTGTGCCGTCATGAATGACGACCAGCCGGCCATCGGCCGTCGCCTGCGTATCGATCTCGATCATCTCTATCCCTGCCGAAACCGCGGCTCGGACGGAAGCCAGCGAATTTTCGGCGGTGACTCTCCAGAAGCCGCGATGAGCAATGGTTAGGATGGCCGGGTTGTCGCGCGAGCAGAGCGCGAGGACATTGCAGGGGCTGGGGGAATTTCGGGAGGCGGCTAGGGTTTGATGCATTATTTCACTTTCAGACGTTGTGTTTACCGGCGCTGGCCGGGGTCATACTTTTCCACGCCTACGGCCGAGGCGGCTCCTGCGAACTGGCTGTTGACCGTCTGGATGTAATACACTCATAGTGTAATATTTATAACAGGATCCATGAAAAGTTATGTCAGCCACGGTGGTCCGCATTGCAGCCGCCCCCGCACAGCCATTATCCAGAGCGATGACCATGGATCAGACCCAGCCCCAGAGTTTCGACCGCCAGCCGCTTGCCAGCGAAAACGAGCGTCTCATTCTGCATATCGTGCGCCGCCAGGGGCCCATTGCCCGCGCGTTGATCACCGGCCACACGAACCTGACCCAGCAATCCGTGCACCGCCTGATCGAGGGCCTGCTGGAGCGTGGGCTTCTGCGTACCGGCGCACCGATCAAGGGCACACGCGGCCAGCCGAGCCCGACCATCGAACTCGTGCCGGAAGCGGCTTACTCTCTTGGCATTTCCATCAACACCGACTCCCTGGTGATCTGCATCGCCGATTTCCGTTGCGATGTGATCGTCGAGGAAAAGCTGAAGATGCTTCCGGAGGACCGGGAAGAGACGCTCGCGGCCTTGTCGTTGGCGCTCGAACGGCTGCTGGCGGAACATGGCGTTCCGCGCGAGCGACTGCTTGGTCTCGGTTTTTCCATGTCCGGCTTTTTCGTGTCGGAGGACCGCGCCTTCAACGCGCCTGAACCTCTTCGCGACTGGTCGCTGATGGACCTGAAGCCTATCCTTGAGAAACAGTTCCAACTGCCTGTCTGGCTGGAGAACAACGCCACCACGGGCGCGATCGGCGAAAGCCTTCGGGGTGTCGGCTCCTGGTGTCAGACCTTCGCCTATCTGTCCTTCAATTACGGCTTCGGGGGCGGCTTGATCCTCGGCGGGCAACCGTTCCACGGCTTCCATGGCAATGCCGGCGAATTCAGCGGCATATACAGCCCGGATGAAGCGCCCAAACGGCCGGCCCTGCAATATCTGATCGCCACCCTGCAGAAAAACGGTGTCGACATTCACTCGATCGAACCGCTTTATCAGCAGTTCGACCCCGCATGGCCGGGCGTCGAGGAGTGGCTCACCGAGACGATGCCGCAGGTGGACCGGCTGATCGCAAGCCTGATCGCGGTCCTTGATCCGCAGGCCATCGTCTTTGGCGGACAATTGCCACGCGCGCTGGGGCAGATGATGATCGAACGCGCGCACATGCCCTCCCGGCGCGAACATCGTTACGGTGTCGGCCCGAAGGAGGCGAAGCTGGTTCTCGGCGAGGCTAAGGGCGATCCCTCGGCTCTCGGTGCGGCGCTGCTGCCGCTCAGGGTGCGCTATTTCCTGTAACTCAGCCCAAGCGGCCTGATGTAATCCCGCAACAATCATAACGGAAACGTGAGCCTGATTTCGCCCCCGGTTTTTTACTGGTTGGCAGCTTGCATCCGAGGGCGATAAATATGATTGCAACGATCATGTTTATGACATGACGCAGCATATCCTGTTGCTTCATGCGTCAAGCCAGTACGCCACCGGGTCGATTGATGAGCAAAGCTCTGTTACAGGTTCTCGATGCCGACGAGGAAAGCCGCCTGATGCGGTTTTTCCGCCGGCGCCTGCAGAACCGGGAAGACGCTGCCGACGCCATGCAGGAAACCGTGCTGCGGGCGCTGGAGGTTTCTCATGCCACGCTGATCGACAATCCACAGGCCTATCTCTTCCAGATCGCCCGGTCCGTCGCCCGCCTGACAGCCATTCGCCAGTCGCGAGAACGGCCATTATTCGCACCCTACGAAGCGGGTTTTGCCGTTGCCTGCGAAGAGCCGGGGCAGGAGCGGATCGTCGCCGGGCGGCAGCACCTTATTTTAATGGCACGGGCCATCGAGGCCCTGCCCAAGCGTTGCCAGCAGGTCTTCGTGCTCAGCCGCCTGCATGGCCACTCCAACGGCGAAATCGCCGCCCGTCTCGGCATTTCCCGCAATATGGTGGAAAAACACATCATCAAGGCGCTGCTGCACTGCCGTCAGGTCCGCGCGCAAATAAAAATGTAGACCGTCATCAGGTGTTCGCATCCTTTTTCACTCTATAAGGGAAAGGGGACACATCTCAGCACGCAACGAACGGCAGATCAGGACATGAACAAGCGCCCGGACGGTCTGAAGGATAAAGGCTTGACCGATGACGGTCTGGCCGAAGAGGCCGCGCTTTGGGTGGCGCGCATGCAATCGGCAGATGCGACGGAGGCGGAGCGCGAGGCGTTTCATGTCTGGCTGCGGGCCGATGCCGCCCATGCCAGCGCCTATGAGGACATGCAGAGCCTCTGGGGCGAGCTTGGCGATATAGAGCTTGCGCCGGTTGAACAGCGAAAGCGGCGCGGACCTCGCCGGGCAATGCTGGCGGGTGTTGCCGGTCTCTGCCTCATCGGGCTTGCAGCGCTGGTTGCGGAGAAAAGCGGATTGAAGGACCGCTGGCAGGCGGATTTTTACACCGAAATCGGCGAAACACGCCTGCTTTCGCTCGAAGACGGCAGCCGCATCAGCCTGAACACCGATACCGCGATTTCGGTTCATTATTCCCAAAAGGAACGGCGCATCACCCTTCTTCGCGGCGAAGCCTATTTCGATGTCGCCAAAAACCCGGAGCGGCCCTTCATCGTCGAGGATGGAGCGCTGACGGCAAAAGCGCTCGGTACCCATTATTCGGTGCGCACCGGCAATGGCGCGCTGCCGCAGGAGGTGCAGGTGGAGGAAGGCCGGGTGGAGGTGACCACAGGCGCCGAGATCGCCGTACTCACGCCCGGAGAGGCCGTGACCCTTGGCGGCGACGGCCGGCTGATGCGCGCCCGCAAGGATGTCGCCAAAAGCATGGCCTGGCGCGAAGGCAAGCTCGTCTTCTCCGGCCAGCCGCTACGCGAGGTCCTCGATATTCTCTCGCAATATCGCCGGGGCCGCATCGTCATCCTCGATGAGGCGGCGGCGAGGCAGCACGTCTCCGGCATCTTCGATCTCAAGGACACAGATCAGGCCCTCACCATTTTCGAAGAGAGCCTTCCCGTTTCGGTATCGCGGCTTTCCGGAATGCTGGTTTTCGTCCGCTCGCTATAAAATAGCTTTTTTTGCAGATCCGACGTCAGGAGTCGGTCCGCCTTTTCACTCTAGGCAATCAGGACCCGTTTCAGCGGGGGGCATGAGATCACGAGTGAGAGGGAATGACATGAATTTGGGTAAGCAGGCACGCGGCTGGTTCTGGCTGACGACGACGGCGATTATCGGGGGCATCGTCTCGGCTGGTCCGGGCGCCACGACCGCCAGCGCGCAGACACCGCCCGCCGCAAGCGGCGCACCCGCCACCTTCACCGTCTCCATTCCCGCAGGGCCGCTGGAAAACGCCATTCTCAGCTTCGGCCGCCAGGCCAATCTGCGCATGGTCTACCCCTCCGCGATCACCAGGGGTCGCAGCACGGTCGGCGTCAAGGGCACGCTCAGCGTATCGGCGGCAGTCAGCGGGCTTCTGGCCGGATCGGGACTGAACTATGCATTGGCCGGCGGCAATACCGTCCGCATTTTCGATCCCGCCAGCCAGACCGCCGAAAGCGGCGGTTCGGCTGCCGCCGGCAGCACCCTGCTTGCGCCGATCACCGTACAGGGCACCGGCCTTGAAGGCGCCAGGGGCATCATCGAGAGCGATGGCTATGTCGGCAAATCCGGCCGCACCGCCACCAAGACCGATACGCCGGTTGCCGAAACCGCCCAGTCGATCACCACCGTCAGCCGCAAGCAGCTTGACGACCTGAAGCCGCAGAACCTCTCGGAAGCGCTGAACTACACGCCCGGCGCGCGCATCGGCCAATATGGCGCGGAGCCGCGTTTCGACGCCTTCAAGGTGCGCGGCACCGATCTCAGCACCACCGGCATCTTCCGCGACGGCCTGCGGCAGGTCAGCAGCCAGAACGGCAGTGCCCGGCTCGAGCCCTATGGCGTGGAAGCTGTTTCCATCCTGCGCGGTCCCGCCGCCTCCATCTATGGTGCAAGCAGCTCCGGCGGCATTGTCGATATCATCTCGAAACGCCCGACCGAAGAGACGCTGCGCGAGGTGGAGCTGCAATATGGCTCCTTCGGCCGCGTGCAGGGCGCTTTCGATCTTTCCGGCGCCGTCGATGACGAGAAGACCATGCTTTACCGCCTGACCGGGGTGGCCCGCGACGGCCGCAACGAGATCAGCGCCATCAAGGACGACCGGCTGTTCATCGCGCCGGCCTTCACCTTCCAGCCGGATGCCGGCACCAAGCTGACGTTGCTCGGCGAATATATGGACAGCACCACCGGCGGCACCTGGGGATACATCAACAATTACGGCAGCGACGGCAAGTCGATCGGCGCGACGCCGGTTTATGGCGGCGATTCCCGTTTTAATGATTTCGAGCAGAAACAATGGCGTGTCGGCTATGAGTTCGAGCATGAAATCAACGACAACGTCACCTTCTACAGCAAGGCGCGTTATTCGGCCCTTTCGGCCGACCAGCAATGGGTCTTCGCCAACTATCCCGGCATCACCATCGAGGACAATGAAGGCGTCTCCGCCGACAATTACTTGAAGACAGAATTCGCCACAGGCCCGGCGAAACATACGCTGCTGACCGGTATCGACTTCAGCCACATGTCCTACACCTCAAAACAGGGCAGCGGCGCCAGCCCCTTCACCGACACCTTCACCTATGTGCCTGATGTGTCGCTGATACTGAAGCAGAGGATGAACACGCTCGGCATCTATGCGCAGGATCAGGTCGAAATCGACCGCTGGCGCCTGACGGCCGGCATTCGTCACGACTGGCTGGACACCGAATATCAGGCCCAGACCGTCGGAGACGCAGCGGCTCCCATCTATGATGGCGATGAAACCAAGACGACCGGCCGCGCCAGCCTCGGTTATGTCTTTGACAGCGGCGTGATGCCCTATATCAGCTACGGCACCTCCTTCGTCGCCAATCCGGGCGTCATCATCACCACGGGAACGGTAACGGGACAGGCGCAGCCGACGCTCGGCAAGCAATATGAGCTCGGCGTGAAATATGCCCTGCCGCAATATAACGCCCTGCTGAGCGCCGCGTTCTTCAATCTCGATCAGGACAATGCGACGGTCTATGAGACCTCGTCCGGCATCAACCTGCTGCGCCAGCTCGACCTGCGCTCGCGCGGCGTGGAACTCGAAGCCACGGCCTCGCTCGACAATGGCTGGAGCCTCATCGGCTCCTATTCCTATAACGACGTTGAAATTACCAAACTGACGTCGGAAACGGTGGGCAAGCAGCTCAATTCCTCGCCCTATCACACCTTCTCGCTGTGGGCCGATTACGAGTTCCAGAGCGGTGCGCTCGAAGGCCTCGGCATCGGCGCGGGCGTTCGTTACGTCGGATCGAGCTTCGGCGACAACCAGCACACCCCCATTCTTGTCAATGAGGCCCGCACCTTCGTCGACGCCTCGCTGCGCTACGATCTCGGCAAGGCCCTGCCCTCGCTGGAAGGCGTGAAATTGCAGATCAACGCCACCAACCTTCTCGACGAGGTGAAACAGGTCTGCACCACAGGCTTCTGCTATTATGACGAAGGCCGCAAGGTCGTCGGCAGCATCCGGTATCGCTTCTGATGCTGCAGCAGAACCCTGCCACAACCAAGCCGTCGCCGGCCGCCGTCTTCGTGGCGGTCGGCGGGCTTTATGTCGGCCAGAGCGTGATTGGCGGGCTGACCTTTCTCGGCCTGCCGGCGGTGCTCAGAACCGCCGGACTGCCGCTGGACCAGATCGGCCTTCTTTATCTCGTCGTTCTGCCCTGGGCGCTGAAATTCCTCTGGTCGCCGCATGTGGAGCGTTACCGGCTGCCGCCCGTTGGCAGGAACCGGTCGCGGGTGATCGTCGGCACGGGCATCGCCGCCTGCGCCTGCGGCCTCGCTGTTCTTGCTTTCACCGGCCCGTCGCCGGTTTCCGTCGCAATCGCCATCCTGTCGGTAATCGCGCTGGTGACGGCGACAGTCGACATCGCCTGCGACGGCTATGCGGTCGAAACGCTGGCGGAAGAGCATCATGGATGGGGCAACGCCGCACAGGTAGGCGGCTCCTATCTCGGCTCCGCCATCGGCGCCGGCCTGTTTCTGGTGCTGGTGGACTGCGCCGGCTGGACGAGCGCCACGCTGGTCATGGCCGGGCTGGTCATCCTGCTCGCGCTCCCCTTCCTGCTCGGCCCGGCGGCAAGAACGGTCCCGCAAACACGGGACCACCTGCCATCGATCAAAAACGCGCTCAAGCGTCGGGAAGTCCGCACCGGCCTTCTCGTAGCGGCCGTTTATGTCGCGGCGCAGAAATGGGGTCTGGCAATGCTCGGCCCGTTCCTGGTCGATTACGGTTTCGATCTCGCCACCATCGGCGCACTGAATGGCGTGGGCAGCATGATCGTCGGTTTCGCCGGCGCGCTGCTCGGCGGAACGCTGGTACGCCTCTACGGGGCGTCACGAATCCTGCTCATCGCCATCTTCGTGCAGACTGCGCTGTTGTGCCTTTTCGCCTATTTCAGCGTTCATCGCGATATTTCGCAATGGGTCGTCATGGCGGTTGCGGTGGCTAGCTCGTCGGGCATCATGTCCATCGGCTTCGTCGCGCTTTACGCCTGCTTCATGGGCTGGTCCGACCCCCGGCAGGCCGGGGTCGATTTCACCCTGTTCCAGTGCATGGATGGCGTTGTCGGCATGATTGGCGGGCTGGGCGCAGGCGCGATTGCCGAAAAATTCGGCTATCAAGCCTCCTTCATCATTGCCGCCATCGTTTCGGTGCTCGCCGCACCGGTCATCTTCCTGCTGATGCGACGGCAGAACTCTTGAACCGAAGCCCCGGGCGCGGCGGCTTAAGCCGCGCCCGGCAGGCCTCTTGCATCGGCCTATTCGACCACCACCGACAGTGCCGAACCGGTATAGACCGGCCGCACCTTCACGTTGCCCGCATCTATCGTGGCGAATGTCCCGGTCAGGCCGTTGGCGGAGATGACGTCGAGCCGCGTGCCGGCGGCCGACGCGCCGCCTTCGAAAGCGAGCTTCAGCGTCGCGCCGTCTAGCACCACATTGCCTTTGACGCGCAGAGCAATCTTTTGCGGATCAAGCGCCAGCGTGCCGCCGGATTGCGTATAATCACCGCCGATGGCGACATCCTTGCCCGCCGCAAGCGAGAGCGTGCCGCCAGCGACCAGCACGCCACCGGTTCCAAGCGCATCGGCGGAAGACGCAACCAAGGTTCCATCCCTGACAATCGTGCCGCCGCCATAGCTATTGTTGCCGCTGAGCGTCAGCGCCCCACTGCCGGATTTGACGAGCCGCCCTGCCCCGGCAATATCATTCGTCCAGCGGTCTGCCGCATTGAAGCCACCGGCCGCAGCGTCCATCGTCACTTCGACATCGCCGTCAAAGGCACCATAACCACCGGCAGCGGCCACCAGATTAATGCGTCCCCAGCCGTTGCTGTCATCGAGCAGCGGATAACCCGCCTCGATGCCGGTGGAAAACAGCACGGCGCGACGTTGTGCGGCATTAAGATAAGGCAGGCGTGTTTCGAGCAGAACCTCGGCGCCCTTCGGCACCACCATGGGTGCATCGACCCCAGCCATGTTGCGGCTGAAGGAATAGGTCATGCGCCGGCGATAATCGGCCTGGTTTTTCGCCGCATCGGCATAGGGGTCGCTTTCCAGACCCGCGCTATGGGCGAACTGGATAAGAGACTGGCCCTGCGGCAGGCGTTTTACGAAATAGGCCTGCAGGTCGTCATGGGCTGCCTTCTTGATCTCTACGTTCTTCGGATCCTGCAAGACGGCAGCGGCGATTGCGGTTGCCGTTATGCGGCCCCCGATCACATCGACCGGGGAATGCATGCCGGCAACGATGCGGCTTTCGCCCAGTTGCGAAGCTGCCGTCAGCAACTCGGAAAATCGCTCCGGCACGGCATAAGCATAGGCAATCGCAGCAAGATAGGCGGCGTTGGTGTGGCCGCTTGGAAAGCCGCCATCCTTGCCGCGGCCGCGATTTTCGCGCGCATATTTCAGCGCCGGGACAACAATGCCGGCACTGGATTCGTAGCCTTCGAAGGTACGATCGCCGATGGTCTCGGTCCCCTTGTCGACGACCTCACCCTTATCGTTCATCCGCCACGGGCGCGGCGAGGAATAAAAGTATTTCGCGGGCGATGTCGTGGCTTCCGGTCCGCGGATCGCCTTCATCAAGGCCACGACGCTCTTTAACTCGGATTCGGCCGTTCCGGCTTCCGTACCCTTGTCCTCCTCCTTGCGGGTAATCACCTCGTTCGGATCGAAGTCTGCAAGTGTATGGTTGATCGTGGTGGTCGCACCCGACCCCTCACGATACCAATCGGCAAGCGGTCCCATGCCGTTGATCACGCTGTAGCTCTGCGAGCGCCGATCATTCATGTAGGCATTGAAAGCGGCGGCGGTCGTTCGGTTTTCCCCGGTCACAGACAGCACATAGCGCATGTTTTCCTGCCAGATCGCGGGATTAACGGCCTTCGCACGGCTAAAATCCGTCGGACCATCGCCGTTGGCGCCACCAGCGGCCCATTTCTCATCGCCAAGCGTCCAGATCCGGTTGAAGCCTGAGAGGATTTTGATGACGGGATTGTCATGGTCGTCATAGGCACGGACATCCTCGCCCTTCTCATTCTTGCCCGTCTGGTTGCGATAATTATCGGCAAGCGGCAGCGGGTAGGCCGCAGTCGGCTCCGTCACGGCGATGGCATAGCCCTGACCAGCCGGTGCCTTGCTATCGAATGCTTCGGCGCTCGAAACGAGCACCAGCAATGCAACGGAGGCAAGCAGTGCCGAGCGTGCGGAGGGAATGGACGACATCTTCAATTTGGGCATGATGAATCCTGTGATTTGACGCGTGACGAAAGGGGAGCGCGCAAAGCCTCGGCGCGCCGTCAGCTTTACGCCGGGCGTATGGCAGTTTTTTTTCGGCATGCTGATTAAGATAGATCGCATGTGAAAGAGCGGCCGGCAGATGAAGGCGCGATTTGCCCGACGCGTCGCCCCGGGCAGATCGACTTTTTATCTCGAAGCGGCGCTCTTATTTCTTGACCGCGACAGCCTCATTGATCTTGGCGATGTCATCTTCCAGAACCTTGTAGGTCTGATCGAGCGTCAACTCACCGACGATAAGCTGGCTCATGCGCTGCACGATCTGTTGATACATGGCGCTGCCACCCTTGGCGCGTTCGAAATCACGCGCGGCCTGCGGCACGTTCTTTTTGTTGTCGAGGAAGACCTGCATCGCTGCCTTGGCGTTTTCGCTCTTCAGCTTGTATTGCGGATCGGCAATCTCCGCGCCCGTCAGGATGACGTAGTTTTCAGCGATTTCCCGCTGAACCTTTTCGGAGCCGAGGAACTCGATGAAATGGGCCACATCTTCAGGGTATTTGGTGCGCTTGAAGCCAACGATCGCGGTGCCACCAGGCATCGCGTAGCATCCCGCATCGCCGCAGGGAGCATTGATCGCGGTCCATTCAAAGGTGTCGCCGATCTTGTTCTGGAACGGATTGACCATCCAGTTGCCGGCAAGATACGTCACGACGTTACCGTTGACGAACTCGTCACCCATGTTCTTGTACTGCGAGCCGCCGGCCGCACCCCACATTTCCTTGGGGAAGCTGCCGTTTTGCGTCCATGAAAAGAGGTCGGCGATGTATTTTTTTGCCGCATCGTCAGGGAAGCTGAACTTGCCGTCCTTCACATAAGTCGAGCCGTAAGAGAAGGCGCCGCCTGAGAAACGGTGGCCGGACCGGTCCATGGTGAAGGGGATCTGCACGCCCGTCGCCTTGGCGACACGGGCGGATGCCTCGACGATCTCGCTGAATTTGGCGGTCGGGCCGGGCAAGGGTTCGCCGGCCTGCTCGAACAGCGTCTTGTTGACGAAGGGCAGGTTCAGCGTCTGCGACGCCATGTAGCCATTGATCGACTTCGGATCGTTGACATTGGGCAGGCGAAGCTGGTCGAGGCTTGCACCATGCAGTTTCGCGAAGGCGTCCGCATCCCTCATGTAAGGCCGCATGTCGAGATAATAGGGCGCGAGCTGCCAGTCGGTGATCTTGGCAATATCGGGGCCCTCGCCCACCGCCAGCTGCACTGGCAGCTGCTTGGAAACGGCATCATAACCCGACGATACGAAATTGATCTTCACGCCGGGATTGGCCGTCTCGAACTCCTTGCTGAGCGCTGCCATGCGCTGCACATAACCCTGATCGTCATCGGTAAAAAGAAATGTGATCGTGCGGGTCTCGGCCTGCGCGGCCGAAAGACCGGCCACAGAGGCAAATACCAGGGCGCTGACACCCGAAAACAATTTCATCATGCTCATCCTCCCAATGAAAAGATTTTCATAAATCGAATAAAAGCTCCTCTGCTTACTTCGATTTGTGATGTTTTGCGGCTTGACAGAATAAACGTCAAGCTGTTTGTTCTGGCGAAATTGCACAAATCGACGCCGAGAGGCAAAAACAGTTTTGTGAAAATAATTTCATTACCGATCGACGGGAGGCGATCCATTATGCCGGATGGACCATTTACGGCGAACACGTCGGAGCCCACATACACCGTCACGGACGGGGAGACGGTAACCGCCTGGATCGTCTCCGATCTCGTGGAAACATCGTTTCCGGGCACGCCGGCACCGGCGGAAGATCGGGTCAACTACCGTTTCATCAACGGTTTTGTCGATGTCGGCGACCTTCCCTGCCGCAAGGCCTTCCAGCAGACCATGGTTGGCCGCCACATAGCCCCCGATACCAGCTGGCCAGTCTCCCACCTCAACCTGCCCGGCTCCAATCGCCGCGTCGAATTCACCGGCTTCTGGCATGTTCCGACCCACGTGCAGCGCTGGCTGAAGGGCACGTTTCGCAGCGAGACTGCACGGAAAGCGCAGTTCCGGCTGCGAACCTGTGGCGGCGTGCGCATCTGGGTAGGCGGCGTCGAGCAGGTCCGTTTCGAACCCTTTATCCGCAATGTCGAAAGCAGCCGTGACATCGCGCTCGATCTGGCGGCCGGCGACAACGAGGTCCTGCTTCTCTGCGAGGATCTGGCGGAGCGAGACATCATCTGGTTCTTTGAACTTGAGGTTATTGATCCCGCGCCGCTCACCGTCGTGTTGCCGGTGCCGCTCGACCGGGAAGAGACGAAGCGCCTGGCCGCGCTGGTACGTGACGTGCACCCTGCCCGCGACGTGTTTTCTGGCAGCGCCCTCGAACTCGTCTTTGGCGCAGCGCCGGCAAGCGATCTGCCGGTGCACATCGCCGTCAAAAGCCATGGCCATGAGCGCGCCGCGCTTGCGGAAGTGGATACGGTGCTGAAAGCCGGGCAATCCTCACTGACGATCCCCGAAACAATAGGCATTGCCGACGGGTATCACGGCGTCAGGATCACCCTCGGATCGGGTTCCGGCACTGTCACCCGCGTCATCGACGCCGCCTTCATGCGTGATATCGCGCCGGAAGCATCCTCTAACGACATCAATGAACGGAAGAAGGCGGCGCTTTCCTTCAGCGCCCGTTTCGGCGCCTGGCGCATCGGCCGCGCGCTTGCCATGGTCGCCACCGGCAGCGATGACATCGAGACGATCGGCGGCATCATCGATGCAACGCTGCACTCCATCGACAGGCGCGAAGACTGCTCGGATTTCATCATGATCCCGCTGCTGTGGCTGGTGCGTGCTCATGGGGCCCGGTTGCCTGCAGATATGCGGGCACGGATCGATGCTTCGATCCTTGGTTATCGTTACTGGGTGGACGAGCCGGGCAATGACGTCATGTGGTTCTGGAGTGAAAACCACGTACTTTGCTTCCACACCAGCCAGTTGCTGGCCGGCGATTATCTGCCGGACGCCACCTTCACCGCGTCCGGCCGTAGCGGGCGCCAGCAGGCCGCGCTGGCAGCTGAGCGGCTGGCGCGCTGGTTCGACAGCGTCGAGGCGCATGGGTTGGCCGAGTGGAATTCGGCCGCCTATTACCCCGTCGATTTCATCGGTCTTCTCGCCATCGAACATTGGGCGGAGCCGGAGCTTGCCGCCCGCGCGCGCCACCAGATCGATCTCATTTTCGAGATGATCGCGCTGCATACACTGGGCGGTGTCCCCTCCGGTTCGCAAGGGCGGGCTTATGACAAGGAACTGCGCGCCGGGCCGCTGACGGAACTGGCGCCCTTTGCTGAGGTCGCCTTTGGCAAAGGCTGGCTCAACAACGGCGTCGCCTCGCTACCAATGTTCTGCTGCGGAGATTACCTGCCGCCGGCGCATCTTGCCGCCCTCTCCCAGCTGGAAAACGGCCGCATGGTCGAGGCGCGCTACGCGCAGGGGCTGGAGCCCGGCAAACTCGTGCTGTTCAAGAACGAGGCCGGCCAGCTTTCCACCGTTGTCGATCACAAGACCGGCCGCAGGGGTCACCAGCAGCACGTCATGGACATCAAGCTTGCCGGCCACCCGATGGCGCGACTGTGGGTCAATCATCCCGGTGAGGACGATCCCTGGGGCAGCCAGCGTCCCTCCTATTGGGCGGGAAGCGGCATCCTGCCGCGCGTAGCGCAGCACCGCGATCTGGCGATGCTGATCTTCGATACCGAAGATCACCGCAACGACTGGACCCACGCCTATCTCGGCCGCGACGGGCTGGAGGAGGTCATGATGGAAGACAACTGGCTCATCACCCGTTCCGGCCGCGGCTTCGCGGCCCTTTACGCGACGAACGGACTTGAACCCGTCACCTCTGGTGCCACCGCCAACCGCGAGATTAGATCGCCCGGCCGCCGCGCCGGCTGGATCGGCGTTATCGGCTGCGGCGACGCGCAAGCCTTCGCCGGCTTCCGCGCGAAAATTCTCGCCACACGGGTCACCTTCGATGCCGATAGCCGGCTGCTCGCAGTCACGCCACCCGGCGGGCCGGAATTCACTCTCAGCTGGGACGGCGCCTTCACTATCGGCGGACAGGCCATGGCCTTCGACCATGACCAGCCGCAACCGAAAATCACCTTCGACAGCGCCGACCCCGCATCGGGCAGCGCTGCAAAACCCATCTACTCCTAAGCGGAATTGACAGATGAACCAGCCAAGCATGGAACAAGACACTCTCAGGACAACGATCGATAATGTCGCCGCCGCCTTCAGCCGCCTCAAAGGCATTCAGGAAGGTCTGGTCAGCGGCAGTTCCGATGGCAAGATCCAGTTCGATGAATGGGATTGGGAAGTGGGTGTCGGCCTTTATGGTTTCCTGCGCCGGGCACTCGCGGCCAACGACCAGAAGGCACTGGATGACCTCGTGACATGGTACGGCTGGCAGATCGACCGTGGCCTGCCGCCGCGCCAGATCAACAGTTCCGCGCCGATGCTGCCGCTCGTCATCCTGACAGAACATGTCGACCGGCCGGATTTCCGCGCGCTGGTGGAAGACTGGGCCGACTGGCTTGTGCATGAATTGCCCAAAACCGAAGATGGCGGCTTCCAGCATGTCGTCAAGGAACGGCTGAATGAGGGGGAGCTCTGGGACGACACGCTGTTCATGGCCTGTCTGTTTCTCGCCCGCGCGGGCGTTGTCTGCAAACGGCAGGACTGGATCGACGAGGCCGTCTACCAGTTCATGATCCATGCGCGCTATCTCTCCGACCCCGTCACCGGGCTCTGGTATCACGGCTGGACCTTCAACGGTCGCCACAATTTCGCGGACGCGTTTTGGGCACGCGGCAATTCATGGATCACCGTCGCCATTCCCGAACTCTTTGAACTGGTACCGACACTTGCTCAGAAGGACAAACGTTTCCTCGCCAATGTGCTTTCAAGCCAGGTGCGGTCGCTGAGAAAATATCAGCGTGAAGACGGCATGTTTCATACGCTGCTCGATGACCCGACCTCACCAGTCGAGACATCGGCGACGGCCGGCATCGCCTATGGCATTCTGCGCGGCATCGAGGCCGGCATTCTCGATGAAGAGAACCGTCCGCATGCGGAACGCGCGCTGAAGGCGGTGCTCGGCAATATCGATGAGGAAGGCGTCGTTCACGGCGTCTCCGACGGCACGCCAATGGGCCACGATCTCGATTTTTACCGCCGCATCCCCAACCTGCCCACGCCCTACGGGCAGGCACTGACGATGCTGCTTCTGATCGACGTTTTTCTGAAAAGGCCAAAGACATCGTGAGCATCATGAACATCAGTCAGGACATCACAGTTGCGGCCAGTGGCCTCGATGCCACGGCGACCGTCCAGCAGGCTATCGACGCCGTATCATCAGCAGGTGGCGGGCGCGTATCTCTTTCGGCCGGACGACATGTCAGCGCCGGTCTCCAGCTCAAAAGCGGCGTGGAACTGCACCTTGCAGCAGACGCGGTACTCGCCCCCGTTTCCGATTACGACGCTTATGCCCTGACCCGGGTTTCGGTGATTGCCGAAGACTCCGATCGCGGCATGATTATCGCCAAGGGCGCGCACGACATCGCCGTCACGGGTCCGGGCCGTATCGAGGCCGGCGGTGAAAACTTCATCATTGGCGATGACACGGCCATGGGAACCTATATCCCGGCGAAAAAGCGCCCGCGCGTGATGGTGCTGGAAGCCTGCCGTAATGTGCGCCTCGAAAACCTGCACGTCAGTGGCTCCCCCATGTGGACGCTGCATATGGTCAATTGCGAGGACCTTCATTTCCGCAATCTGCGCATCGAAAACGACCGCCGCCTGCCCAATACGGATGGCATCGTGCTGGATGCCTGCCGCCGCGCGCTGATCGAGGATTGCTTCATCTCGACTGCGGATGACGGCATCTGTCTCAAGACCAGTGCCGGGCCGGATGGCAAGGCAGTGGGCGTGTGCGCCAATATCGCGGTTCGCCGCTGCACCGTTTCCAGCATGAGCTGCGCGCTGAAGCTCGGCACCGAATCCTTCGGCGATTTCACTAATGTGGTGTTCGAAGACTGCAAGGTGGTGCAGTCAAATCGCGGCATGGGTCTTTTCTCCCGTGATGGCGGCGCCATGCGCAACATCCGCTTTTCACGCATCGAGGCCGAGTGCCATGAAACGCCGGGTGGTTTCTGGGGTTCTGGCGAAGCAGTGACAGTCACTGTCGTTGACCGCCGCCCCGAACGGCAGGCAGGCAGGGTGGACAATCTTGTTATCGAAGATTTGAGCGGTTCGATGGAGGGAGCGATCAACCTCGTCTCCACCTCGGCAGCCGGCATTCACAATGTCAGGCTTGCGCGCATCACGCTGGCGCAGGAGCCCGGCAAGCTCGGCACCGGCCTGCAATATGACCTGCGTCCCACCAATGCCGATATAGCGCCAAGCGCCGATGCGGCCGGCCGCGCCAATGCCTGGACGCAGGATGCTGAGGGCCGGATCGTCGGTATGGAGGATTATCCAGGCGGCATGCCCGCGATCTACCTTAAGGGCGCTCACGGTTTTTCGGCTGATGATGTCGCCATCAAAAGAGCAATGCCCTTGCCCGAGGGTTGGAACAGCCAGGAGATCGTCGCGACGGCGAGCTCGGTTGAAGGGAGCAGGTGATGGGAAGTCTGAAACTCGAAAACCTCAACAAGGCGTTCGGCGCCGTTCACGTCCTGCATGATATCGATCTCCAGATCGAAAACGGCGAATTCGTCGTTTTCGTCGGCCCGTCGGGTTGCGGAAAATCGACGCTGCTGCGCATCATCGCCGGTCTTGAGGACGTCACATCAGGCAGCATCGCCATCGGAAATCGCGATGTCAGCGCACTGTCGCCGGCAGAACGCAAGATCGCCATGGTCTTCCAGTCCTACGCGCTTTATCCGCATATGAGCGTGCGCAAGAACCTCGCCTTCGGCCTGGAAAACCTGCGCTTCAAGCGGTCGGAAATCGAAAACCGCATCAACGAGGCGGCGCGGATGCTTGCCATCGAGCCCTATCTCGACCGCAAGCCGAAACAGCTTTCCGGCGGCCAGCGCCAGCGCGTCGCCATCGGCCGCGCCATCGTGCGCGAACCTGACATCTTCCTGTTCGACGAGCCGCTGTCGAACCTCGATGCGGCACTGCGCGTGCAGACGCGCGCAGAAATCACCCGGCTGCACCGCGATATCAAGACAACGATGATCTATGTCACCCACGATCAGGTGGAAGCCATGACCATGGCCGACAAGATCGTGGTGCTGCGCGCCGGGCGCATCGAACAGGTGGGCAGCCCGCTTGAGCTTTTCGATAATCCGCGCAACCTCTTCGTTGCCGGTTTCCTCGGTTCCCCGCGCATGAACATGCTGAAGGGCACCATCATCAAGCGCGACGACGGCACCATTTCCATCGATGCCGGCTATGGCGTGTCGCTCCCCTGCCTCGTCGATCCGGCAACCGTCAGCCCCGGACAGGCGGTTCTGGCGGGCATCCGACCCTCGCATTTCACCATCGCGGATGCCGGCCTGCCCTTCGAGGTGCAATACCACGAAAGCCTCGGCACCGAGACCTATCTCTACGGCAATATCAAGGGTGAGAAGGACCAGATCATCGTGCATCAGGCCGGCCATTTCGCGCCAGCCTCCGGCGCGGTGCTGAAGGTCATGCCAGCACGGGAGAAGGTTCATGTCTTTGATCCCGCCACCGAACTGGCGCTGCCGCGCCTAACGGGCGAAGGGAGAGGGTAGCATGGCCAATCCGACCCTTGCGAGACTGTCCGACCGCGCGCTTGACGCCGTTATGGCGATTGCCGAGGTGCCGCTCAACTTCATCGAGCGGCTGATCGGCAAAAGGCGCATGCCCTATATCTTCCTGATGCCGAACCTCGTTCTTTTTGGCATCTTCACCTTCCTGCCGATTGCGATTGCCGTCGGTTATGCCTTCACCGGCGGCACCGAACTTTTGATCACCGACCGCCCCTTTGTCGGTTTGGAGAATTTCGGCAAGCTGCTGGATTGCCAGAGCTATATGGACCCGGGAAGCTGCCGGGAATCGCTGTTCTGGACGGCAATCTGGAACACGCTGTGGTTTGTCGGTTTCAATGTCATCGCCACGTTGCTGGTCGCGCTCATAACCGCCCTCATCCTCAACAGGGCGATAGCCGCGCGCGGTTTCTTCCGCGCCATGTTCTTTTATCCCGTCCTGCTGTCGCCCGTCGTCATCGGCCTCATCTGGAAATGGTTTCTGGACCGCAACGGCCTGCTCAACGCCTTCTTCCAGATGCTGGGCGTGCCGCCGGAAATCTTCCTGCTTGATGTCGGCTGGTCGCGCTTTTTCGTGGTGGTCGTTTCGGTCTGGTTCCACATGGGCTTTTATACGCTGATCCTGCTCGCCGGCCTTCAGGCCATCCCGAAGGATCTCTACGAAGCCGCCGCCATCGATGCCGCCTCGCCCCGGCGCACGCTTTTGCGCATCACCCTGCCACTTCTCGGCCCCAACCTGCTCGTCGTGCTCATCCTGTTGATGATCCGCTCGGTGCAGATATTTGATGAAGCCTGGGTTTTGACGAATGGCGGCGGGCCAGGCACGGCCAATACATTCGTGGTGCAATATATCTATCAAATGGCCTTCGGCAGCGATCTCAGGCTGTTTGGCCTTGCCTCCGCCGCGTCGGTGCTGATGGGCCTTGTGCTTCTCGCACTGACGCTCGTGCAGCTGCGCCTTGGCAAAAAGATGGAGTCCTGACCATGTCCAATGCCGTCTCTTTCCTCACGCGCACCCGCCGTCCCGGCCGGATCGGCCTCACCGATATCCTCTCCTGGGTCTGGCTCATCGGCGGCACACTCGCTGTCCTCATCCCGGTTGTCTGGGCCGCCATGTCGTCGCTGAAACCGGAGGCTGAAATCACGCGGTTTCCGCCAAGCCTCCTGCCGCGCGCTGCCGTGCAAGTGGAGGTTCAGGGCTACGACAGGCCGCTCAGCCTGTGGAAGGCCACCATCGACGGCGCAGAGCGTGAGATGGCCATGGTCCGCCGCATCGGCCTCAAAGCTCAGATGGTGGACCCAGCCAATCCGGGCCCGCCAATCAGTGTCGATACACGGGAAATAACGCCGGTTCAGAAGCTCACCATCGCGACGGAGAATTTCACCGATCCCCTGACACAGTTCAGCTTCCTGACCTTCCTCAAGAACTCGGTCTTCGTCACCGTCGTCGCAACGGTCCTGACGCTGATCGTCAACGCCATGGCAGCCTTTGCGCTCTCCAAATACCGTTTCCGTGGCGAAAAGGCGATCTTCGTGCTGATCATCTCCACTCTGATGATCCCGCTCACCGTCGTCATGGTGCCGGCCTATCTCGTCATCGTCGGTGTCGGCCTCGTCGATAATCTCTGGGGCGTCATCATTCCCACCGTCGCAACGCCGACAGGCGTCTTCCTGCTCCGGCAATATATGCTGACCATCCCCGACGAACTGATCGAGGCGGCGCGCGTGGACGCCGCCAGCGAATTCCGCATCTTCTGGCGCATCATCCTGCCGCTGACGGCCCCGGCGCTCGCGGTTCTCGCCATATTCTCGGTTTTGTGGCGCTGGAACGACTTCCTCTGGCCGCTGATCGTTCTCAGCAGCCGTGAGAATTTCACGCTGCAGGTGGGGTTGAACGCCTTTCAGGGCGAGTTCTCTGTGCAATGGCACTATATCCTCGCCATGACCTTCCTCAGCCTGGCACCCGTCACGGTCGTGTTCCTGTTCCTGCAGCGCTACATCACGACAGGCATCGCCGGAACGGGAATGAAATAGCGGCTTCGCAGACATTCGCAACGAACGCCACACAAAGAAAAAGGGAGATGTTGTTTGCAACATCTCCCTTCGTTCATTTGGTGACGCGATGATCAGTCGTCGGAGCCCATCGCATCGTAAGGGTCGCGCTCGCCGGCGATGATGGCGCGCTTGCCGACATGGTTGGCAGGTCCGACGATGCCTTCCTGCTCCATTCGCTCCACCAGCGAGGCGGCGCGGTTATAGCCCACCGAAAGGCGGCGCTGGATATAGGAGGTCGAGCACTTCTTGTCGCGCATCACGATTTTGACGGCCTTTTCATAGAGGTCATCGCTGTCGTCGTCGCCCATCGAGGTCTTGTCGAAGACAGCCGTATCCTCTTCCGCCTCTTCTTCCGCTTCCTCGGCATCTTCAGTGACCGTGCCCAGATATTCCGGACGACCCTGCGTCTTCAGATGTGCCACGACCTTTTCAACTTCCTCGTCGGACACGAAGGGGCCGTGAACGCGGGCAATGCGGCCACCGCCCATCATATGCAGCATGTCGCCCTGGCCGAGCAGATGCTCCGCCCCCTGCTCACCAAGAATGGTGCGGCTGTCGATCTTCGACGTCACCTGGAAGGAGATGCGGGTCGGGAAATTGGCCTTGATTGTGCCCGTGATGACATCGACCGAGGGACGCTGGGTTGCCATGATGAGATGGATGCCGGCGGCGCGCGCCATCTGCGCCAGACGCTGGATCGCACCTTCGATCTCCTTGCCGGCGACCATCATCAGGTCGGCCATTTCATCGACGATGACAACGATATAGGGCATCGCCGTCAGGTCCATTTCCTCCTGCTCATAGACCGCTTCGCCAGTGGCGCGATCGAAGCCTGTCTGCACATTGCAGAACACCGTCTCGCCCTTGGCACGGGCAGCAGCGGCCCTTGCATTGTAGCCATCAATATTGCGCACGCCGAGACGCGACATCTTCCGGTAGCGGTCTTCCATTTCGCGCACCGCCCACTTCAACGCCATCACCGCCTTTTTCGGATCGGTGACGACAGGCGTCAGGAGATGCGGAATACCGTCATAGACCGAGAGCTCGAGCATCTTCGGGTCGACCATGATCAGGCGGCATTCTTCCGGCTTCAGGCGGTAGAGCAGCGACAGGATCATGGTGTTGATGGCGACGGACTTGCCCGAACCGGTGGTACCAGCGACCAGAAGGTGCGGCATCTTCGCAAGTTCGGCGATAACCGGTTCGCCGCCGATGGTCTTGCCGAGGCAAAGGGCAAGCTTCTGGCGTGTCTCGGCGTAATCCTGCGCCTCGATCAGTTCGCGCAGGTAAACCGTCTCGCGCACCGGGTTCGGCAGCTCGATGCCGATGACATTGCGGCCGGGCACGACCGCAACGCGAGCCGAGAGCGCCGACATGGAGCGCGCGATATCGTCAGAGAGACCGATGACACGCGAGGACTTGACGCCAGGGGCGGGCTCGAATTCATAGAGCGTGACGACAGGACCAGGACGGACATCGATGATCTCACCCTTGATGCCGAAATCCTCCAGCACGCTTTCGAGTAGACCGGCGCTCTGTTCCAGGGCTTCCGGTGTCATGGTCGTGGTCTGCTGGACGCGGGCTTCCTGCAGGAGGTCAATCGAAGGATACTCATATTCCCCATCGGCGAAGACAGGTGCTTCACGGAACATGGGCTGAGAAGACGGGATAGGCGCTCGCGGCGTAAAACGCGGCTCGGCAACGATCCTTTCGACCGGCTGAATCTGCTCTGCAAGCTGCTGCGGCGCGACAGCCATGGCAGCTTCCGCTATCGGCTGCGACGCGAACTCCTGTTCGGGAGCCACGCCGGCGGCTGGAATGAATGCCTGCCGTACGCCAATTTCCCGATAGAGCCGGATGGCGGAGCCACCGGGTACGGTGACGACAGGTGGCTCGGTCGAAAGGACAACCGGGGCGGCTGCGGGCGAGACGGGAGCGACAGCCACTGCGGATGAAGGCGCTGTCAGAACGGTGTTTACAGGCGCCGGAGCTGCGGGCGCGGAAACGGAAAATGCGCTCCGCACCTCGGCGGTAAGAGCTTCAGCCGCATCGCCGGGCAGATCAAGCGTCATCACTTCCCAGAACAGCTCATCCGGCAGATGGGCGGCAAAGGCGGGAATGGAAGTCTGCGTCTCAGCTTCCGGCTGCGCGGCAGGTTGCGGCTCAATCGTCTGCGGCGCTGCGGGTTCCGCATCGGGCGCGGCAGACGTCGATGAAGATGGATCCCGCACGGCTGCGGCAGCCTCTTCCGCCTGTTTACGGGCAAGCTCCAGCCGCAATTTGTAAGTCAAGGCGCGAGCACCGCGGGCGTCGGGCGGCTGCGGCAGAAACGGCATGCGCGGCGGCGCCATGCGTTGCTCGGCCGGCTTCGCGGCGGGCTGGGGTGCCGGCGCATCCTGGCGAACCGCCGTCTCGGGCTCTGCGGCAGCCGGTACGGAGGCAGCGGGCGCCTCCTCGTCCGGGATATTCGGCGTCTCCACCGGCATACGCCGGTTAAAGACGCTCTCCGGCGTGCGGGTAAAGCGGACATTCGGGCCAAGCACGAAGGCATTCTGCCAGCCGGGCATCTCGGCACGGCCTTCGATGGCATCGGCTGCGATCACGTCAGCGTTCTGCCGCGGCGCTGCACCTGCAGCTGTCACGATCGTCCGCTGCCCCGCAGGCGTCTGGACACCGGCATGACGGGCGTTTTCGCTCCCCTCCCCTACGCTATTGGACGAATTCTGAAATCTGGATCGGGAGAAGCTCATGGCAGCGTGCACACTCATCATAAACGTACATATTTCGGTCTCCTTGAAATAAAAAATAAAGGTTAATTACCCCTTTCCAAACGGGGTCGTACCGACGGATTTTCAAACGCTCGACAGGTTCGCAGCGCCATCCGCTGCCTCGCAAAACACATATCAAACGCTTGGTTTCATTCGGTTATGTCGAGTTTTCCGCCGCGAATTCGCCGCTGATGGCGGACTGGAGAACCGAATTTTCCGAGACGGGGCATATTGTTTCCGCAAAGCTCTCCGCAACGTAAAATCATTGCTGTAAAGGGCGCGAATTAACGTGGACACTGCCGAGGTTGCAGCCTTAAGATCGGCGCGCCGCGGGCCAAGCGGAAAAGCCCGCCTCGCCCTCATTCCGGAGTGAAATTCATGTCGCCTGTCCAGCTTTCCCGCCGCTCGCTTCTCAAGACCTCGCTCGCGCTGGCCGCAACCACGGGATTGGCGGGAATTACCGTCGCACAGGAGAAATCCGGCGGGCGACTGATCGTCGCCGCCGATTCGGAACCGAAAAACCTCAATCCGGCCATCGTTGCCTCCAACGGCGTGTTTTACATCGCCAGCAAGATCGTCGAGCCCCTGGCCGAGGCCTCCTTCAACGGCACCGATGGGCTGGAGCCACGACTTGCGACGGAATGGCAGGGAGCCGATGACGGGCTCAGCGCCACCTTCAAGCTGCGCGAGGGTGTGACATGGCATGACGGCAAGCCATTCACCTCGGCGGACGTTGCGTTTTCGGCGCTTTCCGTCTGGAAACCGCTGCAAAATCTCGGGCGGCTGGTCTTTGCCAATCTCCAGACGGTGGAAACGCCTGATGACCACACGGCGATTTTCCGCTTTTCCAAACCCACGCCGTTCCAGCTCATCCGCAATGCGCTGCCGGTGGTTACCAGCGTCGTGCCGAAACACCTCTATGAAGGTACCGACATCGCCACAAATCCGGCCAATACCAAACCGGTGGGCACTGGGCCTTTTGTCTTTTCCGAATATAAACCTGGCGAATATTACCGCCTGACGCGGAACCCGAACTATTGGGGCAAAGGTCAGCCGCAGCTCGAGGAAATCATCTATCGCGTCCTTCCCGATCGGGCCGGCGCGGCCTCTGCGCTGGAGGCCGAAGAAATCCAGCTTGCCGCGTTTTCAGCCGTGCCGCTAGCCGATCTCGCCCGCATCGCCAAGGAGCCCGGCATAAAGGTTATTGCGGATGGCTATGAGGCACTGACCTATCAGCTGGTGGTGGAAATCAACCATCGCCGCAAGGAACTGGCGGATCTCAAGGTCAGAAAGGCGATCGCGCACGCCATCGACAGGAAATTCGTCATCGACAAGGTCTTTCTCGGTTACGCCACTGCATCGACCGGCCCCGTACCGAAGAATGCGCCGGAATTTTACACGAATGACGTTGAGACCTATGATTTCGACGTCGCCAAGGCCAACGCTCTCCTGGATGAGGCGGGTTATCCGCGTGGTGCGAATGGAACACGTTTTTCGCTGAAGCTTCTGCCCGCGCCCTACTTCAATGAGACCCGCCAGTTCGGTTCTTATCTGCGGCAGGCGCTTCAGGAAATCGGGATTGATGCAGAACTGGTGAACAATGACGCCGCGGCGCACCAGAAGGCCGTTTACACCGACCACGCCTTCGATCTCGCCATCGCGCCGCCGGTGTTCCGCGGTGATCCCGCAATATCGACCACGATTCTCGTCCGTTCCGGCATTCCGGCCGGCGTCGGCTTCTCCAATCAGGGCGGCTACGAGAACAAGACGCTGGACGAATTGATCGACAAGGCGGCGATAACAGTGGATGCCGCCGCGCGCACGGCGCTTTACAAGGACTTCCAGAAACAGGTCGCGGCCGATCTGCCGCTGATCAACGTCGCCGAGTGGGGTTTCATCACTGTGGCGCGCGATACGGTCAAACATGTCGCCAGTAATCCTCGGTGGGCGGTGTCCAACTGGGCGGATACGGCGGTGGATACCTGAGGCAACGCCGTGAGACGTGCGGCGAAATTGCTGCGGCGAAGGGCATTCACCGCCATTCCGGTGCTGCTGATCGTGCTCGTCTTCACCTTCCTGCTGCTCGAAAACGCATCGGGTGACGCGGTCGACGCCTATCTCGTTTCCATCGGCGGCGGCGATGCCGGGCTGCGCGATGCGCTGCGTGAACAATATGGTCTGAACGGCTCCGTGCTGGCCCGTTTCTGGCTCTATGCGAGTTCGGTGCTGCGGCTTGATCTCGGCTGGTCGCTTGCCTTCGACCGGCCTGTGCTGGGGCTGATCCTGGAAAGGCTGCCGAACACGCTTCTTCTGATGGGCAGTGCGACAACGCTTGCCTTCATCCTCGGCACAGCACTCGGCATCGTGGCGGGCGCGCGTCCGGACGGGGCGACAGACCGCGCGCTTTCCACACTCTCACTCGCGCTTTACGCCACGCCCGGCTTCTGGCTTGGGCTCGTGCTCGCCATCGTCTTCGCGGTGAAATTCAGATGGCTGCCTACCTCCGGCATCGAAACCATCGCTTCGGGCAAGCACGGCATGGCGAGGGCGATGGATATCGGCCGCCATCTCGTACTGCCGGTCGCCAGTCTCGGGCTGATCTATCTGGCGCTTTTCCTGCGCGTGATGCGCACCGCCATGGCGGCGATCTGGCCGCTGGATTTCGTGCTCTTTGCCCAGTCCAAGGGGCTTTCAAAACGACGGATCGTGCTGCGCCACGTCGCCCGCAACGCCGCCCTGCCGCTTGTCACCGTGCTTGGCCTGCAGGCGGCCACCATGCTGGGCGGCAGCGTGGTCATCGAAAGCGTTTTTGCCATTCCCGGTTTTGGTCGGCTGGCGCAGGAGGCCGTCACTGGCCGAGACGCCCCGTTGTTGATGGGCATCATCCTGACGAGCGCGGTTTTTGTCATCCTGGTCAACCTCTCCGTCGACATTGTCCATTCCGTGCTCGATCCGCGCATTGGCAGCGGGGAACAAGGCGCATGAGTTTCGCTTTCCGGCTCCTGCGCAGTTTCGAAGGCATGACGGGAACCGTCATACTGGTGCTGCTTTCCCTGACGGCGCTTGCCGCACCCGCCGTCTTTCCAGGTGACCCGCTGGCTATCGTTGGCGAACCGCTGATTACACCTTTTACGGATGCGGCCCTACCGCTCGGCACCGATCGGCTGGGCCGCAACGTGCTGGCCGAGGTCGCCCATGGTGCGCAGGCCTCCCTGCTCGTCGGCATAGGCGCCGCCACAGCCGCGCTGATTATCGGCACCGTCATCGGCACCATTGCCGGATTTGCCGGCGGCGTTGTGGACGAAGCATTGATGCGCGTCACCGACGCCTTCCAGATCGTCCCGAACTTCCTGCTAGCGCTCGCCTTCGTCAGTACAATCGGGCCCTCCATGCCGATTGTCATACTCGCCATTGCGCTTGGCGCATGGGCGGATCCGGCGCGGTTGATGCGGGCGCAGGTCTTGAGCATCCGCGAGCGCGACTATGTTCAGTCCGCCCGCGCCATCGGCATGCACCCGCTTGAGATCGCATTCAGGCAGATCCTGCCAAATGCCCTGCCGCCGGTCATGGCGCTTGCCGCCATCATCGTCGCCGCGGCCATTTTGACCGAAGCCGCCCTATCCTTCCTCGGGCTCGGCGATCCCAATATCGTTACCTGGGGTTCGATGATCGCAGAAGGACGCAATGTCCTTCGCTCGGCCGCGTTTCTGTCGGTCATTCCCGGCATCGGCCTTCTGGTTATGGTTCTCGGCGTTCATCTTCTCGGTGAAGGCATCAACAAGGCGATGGCGACAGGGAGGCGAGCGCCATGAGCGGAAATGCACTGTGCCGGATCGACGACCTCAGCGTTTGGTATGCGGCAAGAGATGCGCCGGCGTTGCAGAATGTCTCGCTGACGATCCGGCAAGGCCAGAGGCTGGCGATCATCGGCGAAAGCGGCTCGGGGAAATCGACGCTCGGCAAGGCGATTGCGGGGCTTCTTCCCGGACATGCGAAGGTTTCCGGTGATATTTCGTGGAGTCGCGACAGCCTGTTCCACGGCAGGCCGCTGCCAGGGCGGGATATCGGCACGATCTTTCAGGACACCGGCGCAACGCTGAATCCGGTTCTCGCCATCGGCGAACAGGTGGCGGAAGGGGCTGTCCGGCATCTAGGCCTCTCATGGCGGCAAGCGCGCGATCTTGCCCGCGATCTTCTGGAGCGGGTTCGGCTGCCGCACCCTTCCCACCTCATCCGGGCCTATCCGCACCAGCTCTCCGGCGGCCAGAGGCAACGCGTGACGATTGCCGCCGCCATTGCAGCCAGTCCTTCAATCCTGATTGCCGATGAAGCCACGAGCGCGCTCGATACGGTTAGCCAGGCCGCCATCGCCACGCTGCTCGACGATCTGGTGCGGCAGGAAAACAAGACGCTGGTCTTCATCACCCATGATATCGGCCTTGCATCCAGCCTTGCCGACGAGATTGCCGTTCTGCGCGCGGGATTGCTGGTGGAACATGGCCCGACGAGGCGGGTGCTGTCCGCACCCGTCCATGACTATACGCGTGCGCTGCTTGCCGATTACCTCGATCTGTCCACGCCGCCGCTGGTCAGCGAGGCCGCGTCATGAACGATGCCCTGCTCACCGTCGACGGCTTGTCCAAGACCTACCGCACCGGCGCAAGAAGGGTGGCGGCGCTTTCCGACATCTCTTTTTCGCTTCGGCCCGGTGAGACGCTGGGACTTGCCGGTCCCTCCGGCTGCGGAAAATCCACGCTTGCGCGCATTCTCATGCGATTGATCCCGGCCGACGAAGGCACGATCCTTTTCAGGGGCCACAATTGGCTGACACTGGACGGCGGCAAGCTTCGCGCCGCCCGCCAGCACATGCAGATGGTGTTTCAAGACACTCATGGCGCTTTCAATCCACGCGCCAGCGTCGAAGATGCCATCGGCGAACCGTTGCGCATTCATCGCACGGTCGCAAGACGCGAGCGTGCGGCGGAAGTCCGCCGCCTTCTCGACCGCGTTGGCCTGCCCGCCAGCTATGCCGGCCGCTCGGTCTTCGAGCTTTCCGGCGGCCAAAGGCAGCGCGTCTCGATCGCACGGGCGATTGGGCTCAAGCCGTCGCTTCTCATCCTGGACGAAGCCGTCTCCGCGCTCGATGTTTCGGTTCGCCGGCAAATCCTTGAACTGCTGGTGGAAATACAGCGAGAGACGGCTGTTTCCTGTATTTTCGTCTCCCATGATCTCGCGGTCATTCGCGCCGTCTGCCACCGCGTCGCCATCATGGAAGCAGGAAGGATCGTTGAAATCGGCCCGACAGGAAATATCGTCTCGGCGCCGCAATCCTCGACCGCCAGAACCCTGATCGACGCCGCACCGCGCCTGACCATCACCACGTAAGGAAAAGACATGCCCGCTCCGGATTATGCATTGCTGCTCGACCCACCCGCTTTTCCTGCCGAGCGTTATGCTGCCCTTGCCGACCGGCTGGCCGCGCTGATGAGCACAAGCAACGACGTGCTGCTGATACAGGCGGAAGCCGTGCTGGCGCTCGAAGCCGCAGCCACCAGCCTTGCGCGACCGGGCCTGAAAGCGCTCAACATTGTCACCAGCCCTTATGGTACGTGGTTTGGCGGCTGGCTGGAAAAGGGCGGCGCGACCGTGCGCAATCTGACCGCCAGCCCGGCAAGGCCGGTCACCCTGGAGGAAGTGGAACGGGCGCTGGACGAAGGGCCGGATTTCGACCTTCTCGCCATCGTCCACGCGGAATCGGCAAGCGGCATCCTCAACCCGCTGCCCGCCATCGCCGCGCTCGCCCGGGAACGGAGCATCGTGAACCTTGTGGATGCCGTCGCGTCCATTGGCGGACATGCTTTCGACGTCGACCGTTTAGGTATCGATATCGCCGTCATCGGCCCGCAAAAGGCGCTGGCCGGCCCGGCCGGCATTTCCGCCATTTCCGTCAGCGAAAGGGCCTGGGCGCTTCTTTCGCATGACGGCGCTCCTGACAACTCCATGCTCTCGCTTATGGACCAGAAAAAACTCTGGCTCGATGCCGGTCGCGGCGCACTGCCCGGAACGCCCGCCCCGCTGGAGTTTTACGCGCTGGAGGCCGCCCTCGACAGGATCGAGTCAGAAGGGCTGGCATCCGCCAATCTACGCCACAAAACGGCAGCGACGGCCACCCGAAACGGCCTCAGGGCGCTTGGCATTCCAACCTGGGTGGAAGAGGCGCACGCTTCCGCCCTCGTCTCCACGGCGATCCTGCCTGATACCCTCGAAGCCAGGGCATTCTTCGCGGCTGTGTCCCAGAAGCAAGGCGCGGACATTTCCGGTGGCGTCGGCCCCGGCGCGGAACGGTTGATCAGGCTTAATCACACCGGTCGGAGAGCGCATCGGGATGCCGTGAAAGCCAATATCCTGGCCTTCTCCGGCGCCCTGAAAAGCCTCGGCCACGCTGCAAATACCGATTTCGCGCTGGAAGCCGCAGAAAAAACCTATTTAGACGCACCTGCGGATGGCGTTTAACGGTGTCGAAGAACATTCATTGCGCAAAATCCGCTCGCGATGGAACGCCGCTCACGACATTGTTGTTAAAAATGGTAGACAAATTCCTCCGCCAATCTTGACGAAATCATGGCAACGCGCGAAACTTAACGCTACGTTAACTCGCGTGAAGAAGGGAAACGGCCATGGTAGCAGGGTTCAACATGCTCTCCTTTGACCTCTTTGGCATCGGCCGAAGGATGCCCGTCGTCAATGAGCGGGTGGAGACCGAGTTTCAGGACAAAACACCGCGCAGACCCGACGACGAATCGCATGATGACGATCGCGATCAGGAATATGAACTGTTTTTCTGGTCGCTTTACCCGGTGATCTGAGCGTCTGCCGCACGCTCCAAGCCATCGACACATTGACCCTCCGTGGCCTCATGATGGGGGGCGCGGGGCGCATGATAGCGTTGGTCGGTCCATAGACCTCAATATTTCTAGTTTACCGTTAAAAGAAACGAAAGCGGCCCCGAGGTTGTCCTCGGGGCCGCATAGTCTTGTGATGGCTGTTAGTGGTTGTCGCGCGGCAGGCCCTTGGTCTGGGCGATGCGCTGATACTTCACGGCAGGTTCCAGGACCGCGCCGGTTTCCATCTGGCTGACGATGCCGCGCTGGATTTCCTGCCATGGCGTCTGGTGGTCAGGGAACTTGTAACCGCCCTGAGCCGTCAGCGCTTCATAACGCTTGGCAAGCTCTTCTCCTGAAATCAGGATATCCGCCTTGCCGCGGCCCACATCGATGCGGACGCGGTCGCCTGTCTGCAGAACGGCAAGGCCGCCACCTGCTGCTGCTTCAGGGGAAGCATTGAGGATGGACGGGCTGCCCGAAGTGCCTGACTGACGGCCATCGCCGATGCAGGGCAGCGAGTTGACGCCTTCCTTCAGCAGATAATCCGGAGCGCGCATGTTCACGACTTCTGCCGCGCCGGGATAACCGATCGGGCCGGCACCGCGCATGAACAGGATGGTGTTGGCGTCGATCTTCAGCGACGGATCATCGATGCGGTGATGATAGTCTTCCGGACCGTCGAACACCACGGCACGTCCTTCAAAAGCTTCGGGATCGTTCGGGTTGGAAAGGTAACGGTTGCGGAACTCTTCCGAAATCACACTCGTCTTCATGATGGCGGAGGAGAACAGGTTACCGCGCAGAACGCGGAAGCCGGCGCGCTCCTTGAGCGGCTGTTCATAGGGGCGAATGACCTTTTCGTCCTCGATGATCGCGCCACGGCAGTTTTCGCCGATTGTCTTGCCGTTGACCGTCATGGCATCTTCCATGATCAGCCCCTGGGTCATCAGCTGGTTGACGACAGCAGGAACGCCACCGGCATGGTAATAATCCTCGCCGAGATACTCACCGGCCGGCTGCAGGTTAACGAGCAACGGTACGTCTTCACCATAGGTCTGCCAGTCATCCACTGTCAGCTCGACGCCAACGTGACGTGCAAGGCCGTTCAGGTGGATCGGTGCGTTGGTGGAGCCGCCAATCGCCGAGTTGACGCGGATGGCGTTGATGAACGCATCCTTTGTCATGATGTCCGATGGCTTCAGGTCTTCCTTGACCATTTCGACGATGCGCAGACCGGTGAGGTAGGAGACTTCCTGGCGGTCGCGATAAGGCGCCGGGATGGCGGCGGAGCCGGGAAGCTGCATGCCCAGCGCTTCGGCAAGCGAGTTCATGGTCGTCGCCGTGCCCATGGTGTTGCAATAGCCGGTCGACGGAGCCGAGGAAGCGACAAGCTTGACGAAGCCCTGATAATCGATCTCACCCTTCGCCAGCAGTTCGCGCGCCTTCCAGACGATGGTGCCGGAGCCGGTGCGCTCACCGCGGAACCAGCCGTTCAGCATCGGGCCAACGGAAAGGGCGATGGCCGGAATGTTGACGGTGGCCGCCGCCATGAGACAGGCGGGCGTGGTCTTGTCGCAGCCGATGGTCAGAACGACGCCGTCGAGCGGATAGCCATAAAGCACTTCCACGAGGCCGAGATAGGCGAGGTTGCGATCGAGACCTGCGGTCGGCCGCTTGCCGGTTTCCTGGATCGGGTGAACCGGAAATTCGATGGCGATGCCGCCAGCTTCACGGATACCTTCGCGCAGGCGGTTTGCCAGTTCCAGATGGTGACGGTTGCAAGGAGAAAGGTCCGAACCGGTCTGTGCGATGCCGATGATCGGGCGGTCGGACTGAAGCTCGGCCTGGCTGAGACCGAAGTTCATGTAACGCTCGAGATAAAGCGCGGTCATATCCGCATTTGCGGGGTTGTCGAACCAGGCGCGCGAGCGAAGCTTGCCTTGTGTTGCAGGCAGTTTGTCGGATGTAGTCATGATGCAGGTCTCCAGCCGGAAGTGGCCAACGGTAAAATATTACGAAATGCGACAAGCTTATGTTGTGCGCAAGGAAAATGGAATCAGCTTTCGGAGAACACGCATAACCGACAGAGCAGCGCCAGACGAGTGACCTCAAGCCGTTCTTCGGATTTAGCCGAATATTTTTCGGTATTTATGGTGATACCGGTGTCGCGCAACGGCCTCTCCCTCCCATGCCTTGCGGGAATGCGGCTAGCTCTTCGGCTCCCCGCTCCGCCTTTTATAAAGTCCCTTTATTTGTATTACTATTAGAGATAGTCGTCTTCTGTCAAGTCGCCTCCGAGGCCACGTCGAGCCGGTTCTGCAAGCGGAAGAACGAGGCTTTCTTTCGGTCAACCCATTGATTCATCGTATTTTATGGCGAAAATTCACCGCAGCTCACGGAGGCCAAATTGCAGAAAGGCTAAAAAATCGCTTTTCAAGAGTATTACTATATGCTCATAGTGATTATGTCACGCTGACATCATCTCTGGGAGGATTAAGATGAGAAAAGCTCTCGCGACAGTTACTGTCGCCGTTTCGCTGTGCCTTGCATCAAGTGTTTCCGCCAAATCGCTTACCGTCGGCTTCTCGCAGATCGGTTCGGAATCCGGCTGGCGCGCGGCTGAAACCACCGTTACCAAACAGCAGGCCGAGAAGCGCGGCGTCACGCTTAAGTTCGCCGACGCACAGCAGAAGCAGGAAAACCAGATCAAGGCCGTTCGCGGCTTCATCGCGCAGGGCGTCGACGCGATCCTTATCGCGCCGGTCGTCGCAACTGGATGGGATGCGGTGCTAAAGGAAGCCAAGGAAGAAAAAATTCCTGTCATCCTGCTTGATCGCCAGATCGAGGCTCCCGATGATCTTTACCTGACCGCAGTTACCTCGGACCAGGTCCACGAAGGCAAGGTTGCCGGTGACTGGCTGGTGAAGGACGTCGGTTCCAAGGATTGCAAGGTGGTGGAATTGCAGGGGACGACCGGCTCCTCGCCCGCCATCAACCGCAAGAAGGGCTTCGAGCAAGCCATTGCTTCGCACGCCAATATCAAGATCGTCCGCTCGCAGACGGGCGACTTTACCCGCACCAAGGGTAAGGAAGTGATGGAAAGCTTCATCAAGGCCGAAGGCGGCGGCAAGGACATCTGTGCCGTCTATGCCCACAATGACGACATGGCCGTTGGCGCGATCCAGGCGATCAAGGAAGCCGGTCTCAAGCCCGGAACCGACATCAAGGTCGTGTCGATCGACGCCGTGCCTGACATCTTCAAGGCCATGGCAGCCGGCGAAGCCAACGCCACCGTGGAACTGACGCCCGACATGGCGGGCCCGGCCTTCGACGCGCTCGAAGCCTATCTGAAAGACAAGAAGGCTCCGGCAAAGTGGATTCAGACCGAATCCAAGCTCTACACGGCATCTGACGACCCGATGAAGGTCTACGAAGCCAAGAAGGGCCTGGGTTACTAAGCCAGTCTTTGCGGAGACGGCGCGTGGATTGCGCCGTCTCTTTCTGTTGAGGAGAGCGAAACCTCTCCGATCCAGTCTGCAGAATGATCTCGTATGGAGCGGGCGCATGCCACTTGTTTCTTCTCCCCGTCCGGGGAGAAGTCCGCGGCAGCGGGATGAGGGGGCAAGCCTAGAGATATCAGGAGAGCTTGCCCCTCATCCGACGCTTCGGCCCACCTTTTCCCCGGCGGGGAGAAGAAATACGCCGCTCCCTGCCGATTGCTCTACCAAAACCCATTGGAATACGGAAACTGCTCATGTCCGAAACGGCCCCACTTCTGGAAGCACGCGCCATCGGCAAATCCTTTCTAGGGATCACGGCGCTGGATGGCGTCGACTTTGCGCTTGGGCACGGCGAAATCCATGCGCTGCTCGGCGAAAACGGCGCGGGAAAATCGACGCTGATCAAAATCCTGACGGGCGTCTACAGCCGCGGCAGCGGATCAGTCTTTCTGGAAGGCAGCGAAATCTCGCCCGCCAATGTGGGTGAGGCGCAGGCCCTTGGCATTGGCACCGTCTATCAGGAGGTCAACCTTCTCGAAAACCTCACCGTTGCGGAGAACCTCTACCTTGGCCGCCAGCCGCGGCGCTTCGGGCTGATCGACCGCAGCACTATGCAAAAGAATTCGCAGGCACTGCTTGCCCAGTACGGGCTCTCCATCGACGTCAACGCCCTTCTCTCCAGCTATTCCGTCGCCATCCGTCAGATCATTGCCATCGCCCGCGCCGTCGATCTTTCCGGCAAGGTGCTGGTGCTGGACGAACCGACCGCCAGCCTCGACGCTCATGAGGTTGAAATGCTGTTCGGCGTACTGAAAAAGCTGCGGGCGCGCGGTATCGGTATCGTAATCATCACTCATTTCCTCAATCAGGTCTACGATATCGCCGACCGGGTGACGGTGCTGCGCAACGGCCGGCTTGTCGGCACACGCGAAATCGGCAGCCTGCCGCGTTCCGAGTTGATATCGATGATGCTCGGCCGGGAACTTCAACAGATTACCCATGACCATCAGGCGACCGAAGAAACAATCGCCGAAGGCGAGCCAAGCATTCGCTTCGAAGGTTATGGCAAACGCGGCAGCGTCTCTCCATTCGATCTCGGGATACGCCCCGGGGAAATCGTCGGCGTGGCAGGGCTTCTCGGCTCCGGCCGGACCGAAACGGCATTCCTGCTCTTCGGCATAGACCGCCCTGACACGGGCAAAGCAACGATCGACGGGCAGGCGGTGACGATCTCTTCTCCCGAGGCGGCGATTGCGGCCGGTTTCGGTTTCTGTCCCGAAGAACGCAAGACAGACGGCATCATTGGTGATTTCTCCGTGACCGACAACATCGCGCTGGCCCTTCAGGCCCGGCAGGGATGGGCGCGGCCGCTGTCGCGCCGGCAAAAGGCGGAGCTGGCGGAAGGTTTCATCAAATCCCTCGATATCCGCCCGGCCGACCCCGACCGGCCGATCAAGTTCCTGTCCGGCGGCAACCAGCAGAAGGCCATTCTGGCCCGCTGGCTCGCCACCCATCCCCGGCTTCTGATCCTCGACGAGCCGACACGCGGCATCGATATCGGCGCCCACGCGGAAATTCTCAAAATGATCGAAAAACTCTGCAGCGAGGGCATGTCGCTCGTCGTCATATCCTCCGAACTGGAAGAACTCACCGCCGTGGCGCATCGTGTCGTCGTGCTTTCCGACCGCCGGCATGTCAGCGAGCTGAAAGGCGGCGAAGTGACGGCCGACAATATCATGCGTGCGATCGCAGATGCGGCCAGAACGGAGGCGGCATGATGGCGGCAGTCAATCGGCGTCTTAGAAGACTTGCACCGCAGCTTGCTGCGCTCTTCATCATTCTCGCAGCGATTACAATCATTTCGCCCGGCTTCCTCAATGTGTCGTTTCAAAATGGCAGGCTCTATGGCAGTCTGGTAGATATTCTTGTGCGCGCCGCCCCCGTGGCGCTGCTCACCATCGGCATGACGCTGGTCATCGCGACCAAGGGCATCGATCTTTCCATTGGTGCTGTCATCGCCATCTGCGGCGCCGTCGCCGCCACGCTCATCAGCAATGGACATTCCATTCCCTCCGTCATCGCCATTTCGCTTGGCGTGGGAATTGTCTGTGGCCTCTGGAACGGCGTGCTGGTTGCCCTTCTCGACATACAGCCCATCATCGCCACGCTGATCCTCATGGTGGCAGGGCGCGGCATCGCGCAGCTCATCACCGAGGGCGTCATCCTCACGTTCAACAATGACAGCTTTTCCGCGATCGGCTCCGGCGCATTTGCCGGTGTGCCCCTGCCCGTCATCATCTGGATAACGGCCGGGCTCCTGATAGGCTTTCTCGTTCGCAAGAGCGCACTCGGTTTCCTGATCGAAGCGACCGGCATCAATCGCCGCGCAGCGGCTCTTGCCGGTGTAAGGGCGCGCTTTCTGCTTTTCTTCGTCTATGCCGTTTCCGGTCTTTGCGCGGCGATCGCCGGCATGATCGTGACGGCGGATATTCGTGGTGCGGATGCCAACAATGCCGGCCTTTGGCTGGAATTGGACGCCATATTGGCGGTGGTCATCGGGGGCACTTCACTAAATGGTGGCCGCTTCTCCATCACCGCATCGCTGATCGGCGCGCTCATCATCCAGACCATCAATACCGGCATCCTCGTCTCGGGCTTTCCGCCGGAATTCAACCTCATCATAAAGGCCGGCATCATCATGGTGGTGCTGACGCTGCAATCTCCGGCGATCATGGCCGTCCTCGGTTTCGTGAAAGCGCCAAAGCAGCACGCCAAAACCGCCACCAACGGTATGACCAAGGAAGGAACCGCGCGATGATCCACAGCCGCAACCTGCCCTTCCTCACCACGCTGACGATTTTCGTCGTCGCCTATCTTCTTTGCGTGATGCAATATCCGGCGATCTTTTCGACGCGGGTGATCGGAAATCTTCTTACCGACAACGCCTTTCTCGGCATAGCCGCCGTCGGCATGACTTTCGTCATCCTGTCAGGCGGCATCGATCTCTCGATTGGTTCGGTCATTGCCTTCACCAGCGTCTTTGTGGCCGTCCTGGTCGGCACCTATAACATCCATCCGCTGCTTGCCTTCGCCATCGTGCTTTTGATTTCCACGCTGTTTGGCTGCCTCATGGGCGCGATGATCCGCTTTCTCTCCATCCCGCCTTTTGTGGTGACACTCGCGGGCATGTTCCTGGCGCGCGGGGCTGCCTATCTGATCTCCACCCAGTCGGTGCCGATCTCACATCCTTTCATCGATGCGATACAGGGCTTTTATTTCCGCTTTCCAGGCGGCGGCAGGCTGACGGCGCTCGCCATGCTCATGCTTCTCGTCTTCGTTGCCGGCATGCTGATCGCAAGCCGCACTCGCTTCGGTGCCAATGTCTATGCGCTGGGCGGCAATCCGCAATCTGCCGAGCTGATGGGCGTGCCGATCGGGACCACCACCATTGGCATCTATGCACTTTCCGGCTTTCTCTCCGGCCTCGCTGGCATCGTTTATACGCTTTACACCTCGTCAGGTTACTCGCTGGCGACGGTGGGCGTGGAGCTGGACGCGATCGCCGCCGTCGTCATTGGCGGTACACTTCTGACCGGCGGCACGGGATTGGTTGCGGGAACCTTTGTCGGGCTTTTGATCCAGGGCCTGATCCAGACGTACATCGTTTTTGATGGAACCCTGTCCTCCTGGTGGACGAAAATCGTCATCGGCGTGCTGCTTTTCGTGTTCATCGTGTTGCAGCGCGCAATCATCTGGTATTCAAACAGGAGACTGGCCGGACCGCATCCGGCATAACGCAAACGGAGGCTTGCTTGGGGCTGCTCGAAACGACGATTAGCGGGCGAAAACGCCGGAACAGCCACTCGCATGTGGTTTCCGAACTCGGCAGCGCCATCGTCTCGGGCAGGATCGCCGAAGGCTCTCTGCTGCCCAACGATGCCGAGCTCTCCATGCGTTTCGGCGTCTCGCGCACGGTGCTGCGCGAAACCATGAAGACGCTGGCGGCCAAGCGGCTGGTGGAACCCAAGGCGAAGGTGGGTACCCGGGTGCTCGACCGTTCGAGCTGGAATTTCTTTGATCCAGATGTGCTGGGCTGGCGCTGCGAAGCTGGCATCGACCAGGAATTTGTGAAGCACCTGGCTGAAATTCGGCTGGCGCTGGAGCCAGCGGCGGCGGCGGCAGCAGCTCTCCAGGCCTCCAATGAAGACATTGTCTCGCTTTACGTCATCGCCGCAAAATTCGACAATCCGCAGCATACGCCGGAGAGCATCGCCAAAGTGGATCTCGAGTTCCATCTTGCCGTCGCGCATATGTCCGGCAATCCCTTCATGCGTTCGGCAAGCGGGCTGATCGAGGCGGCGCTTGCCATCTCATTCCAGCTTTCGTCACCGGCCGCCTCGCCCGGCACCATCGCCGAGATCGCATCCAACCACCTTCGCATTGTCCACGCCATCGCGGCGCGGGACGCGGATGCGGCGGTGAAGGCCATGCGGCATGTGATCGAAGTGGGTAAGGACCGGACGCAGAAGGCGATCAAGACGATTTGAAACCCGAAACCGGTCGTAGTGAAGGCGGGCCCACAAGAATGCAGGCCCATTCCTCTCGCCAGGTCCTCAGCCCTGCGATGCCTCTACCTGCGGTACCACGCCGCGCCGCGACGCCATCAGCGAGGCGCCGAGAAGGGCTGCGATGGCCACGAAGACGAACACCATGGTTGCGCCCTGGAGATCGATCAGCAGGCCGCCAAGAACCGCACCGCTGGAAATAGCAATCTGGAATGTCGTAAGCAGCAGCGCACCCGCGCTCTCGGCCTCATCCGAGGCAACACGCGTGATGAAACTCTGCACGCTGACGGGCAATGCGCCGAAGGCAAAACCCCAGGAGGCGATGGCAAGGCCCGCAACAACGGGAGATGCGCCGGCGATCACCAGGATGGAAGCCGATGCGGCGATCAGCGTCGCGGCGAAGGTCACCGCCCAGGCCGTGTTCTTTTCGGCAAGGAAACCACCGAAAAGATTGCCGAAGAAACCGCCGATACCGTAAATCAGCAGAACAAGCGAAATCGCCTCCACGCCAAGCTGCGGCACGTCTTCCAGGAACGGTCGGACATAGGTGAAGCCGGCAAAGTGGCCCGCAACGATTAATAGCGTCGTCAAAAGACCGATCCGGACCTGCGTTCGCTGAAGCAGCCGGAACATGGTGGAAAGGCCGGGGGCACCGGCCGGCGGCAGCGAAGGCACGGTGAGCAATTGCACGGCGAGTGCAATGACGCCGAGCACGCCGGCAACAACGAAAGCCGATCGCCAGCCGAGGGTCGCGCCAATCCACGCGCCCACCGGTGCCGCACACACGGTTGCGACGGAGACCCCGGTAAGGATGATGGCCATGGCGCGAGGCAATTTTTTTCAATAGGCACGAGCCGCAACGCCAGCGCCGCCGACATGGCCCAGAAGCCGCCAAGACCGATGCCCAGCAAGACGCGCGAGGCAAAGAGCATGAAAAGCCCATTGGCGAGGGCGGCCAGCGTGCTGGAGATGATCAGCAGCGTGGTCAGCCCCAGCAGGGTCCAGCGCCGGTCAATGCCGCGTGTGCCGATGACGACACCCGGACCTGCAACCGCAGCGACAAGTGCCGTGACGGTTATGGATTGCCCGGCAATGCCGGAGCTAATGGAGAGATCGGCCGATAGCGGCGTCAGGAGGCTGACGGGCAGGAATTCCGCCGTTACCAATCCGAAGACGCCGAGCGAAAGTGAAACCACAGCGGCCCATTTCGCATCCGGCTCCTGTCTGCGCGGCGTATATTCGAGTTCGTTTATGGTCCGGCTATTCATGAAAATCTCCTGATGCGCATTCCCGGGAACGCGTCGTGAAACGGAAAGGGCAAGGCAAGGAAGCCGGTTGGGAGCCCCGCTTCGACGGCTGCAAATCGATGCAGGCAGGCTATGCGTGACATCTCGGCGTTTCCATGCTAGAAAATCCGTATTCCTTAACCAATCGTCCGAATATGCGAGATACCATGAACGATGCCCTGACGGAAATGTTGCGTGGCCTTAGGCTTGACGGTGTGGAATATGGCCGCTGCCGCATGGCCACCCCCTGGGCGACGGCTTTTCCCGAACAGGAAGCGGCGCGGTTTCATTTTATAGGCGTGGGGCACGCGAAATTGCAAAAACCCTCGGGTGAATGGCTGACCCTGACATGTGGCGACGCCGTGCTTCTACCGCGCGGGCATGCACATGTGCTGGCGAGCGGTGAAAAAGTGACCCCTTCCCCCTTCGACCGGTTCGGCAAAAAGGAAGTGTGTCAGGGCATTTTCGACATGGAGTGCGCGAGTGCGGGTGGCGATACCGTGGCGTTCACCGCTTCGATGCGTTTCAACATGGATAACCTGCATCCGCTGCTGCAGCTGATGCCTGATGTGATGTTGACCAGCGATCTGGCGAAAAGCGATCCGGCCATTCCGCATCTTCTGGAAGCCATGACGCGGGAGGTCGAGCTGAACCGCGTCGGCGCGGGCGGCATTCTGGCGCGGCTGGCCGATGTGTTGACTGCAACGCTGATCCGTACTTGGGTGGAATATGGCTGCGGCGATTCCAGCGGCTGGCTTGCCGCCGTGCGCAATCCCGAACTCGGCCGCGTGCTCGCCGCCGTTCACCTCAATCCCGAAAAGGACTGGAGCGTTGAAGAGCTTGCCTCCCTGATGGGCGCATCCCGCTCAAGTTTCGCGGAACGTTTCACCCGCGTGGTAGGAGAAAGCCCCGCGCGTTATGTGGTTCGGGTCCGCATGCATCAGGCGCGGCTGTGGCTGCGAGAGGGCATGCGGGTGACGCAGGCGGCCGAAAAGCTTGGTTACGATTCCGAGGCGTCTTTCAGCCGCGCCTTCAAACGGGTGATCGGCGCACCGCCCAGCCAGTTCCGCAGGAGAGATGCAGCAGGGCTGGAGGATGCGGCTTAAGACACGCCCCACTCGGCGGAAACCGCAGACTTAGTGGAAATTCGGGAAATGACCTTTATCCGCTCCACCGCATCTTCATCATGGCGGCGGGCGGCGCTCTTCACCAGTTTGTACGGGAAGAGAGGATTCTGGCCTTGCGGCTATCTGTTGCACCGTTAAAACGGAATTACCCGCTTGCCACCTGTTACCCTGGACAGACCTGGCGACGGGCATCAGGGTTTGGAGGAACCGATGATGATCGCCAGCATTCTGATTGCCGTGATCGCGGCAATCCAGATTTACATCGTCATTCTGGAAATGCTGCTTTGGGAGAAGCCTGCCGGTCGCAAGGCCTTCGGTCTTTCCGCGGATTTTGCCCGGCAGACGAAAGTGCTGGCCGCCAATCAGGGGCTTTATAATGGTTTTCTCGCAGCGGGGCTGATCTACGGGCTCACGCATGGTGACGACGGGCTGAACTTCAAAGTCTTCTTCCTGACCTGTGTGCTGCTGGCCGGTATTTTCGGCGCCGTGACAGCCAATATCAAAATCCTGTTCATTCAGGCATTGCCGGCATTGTTTGCACTCGGCTTCCTCTGGATTGGAATATGAACAAATGACCGCATGGAACGATACGTCCGCAAGAGACGCTCTCAACCGCATCTTCATGGCCGCAGTCGCCAGTGCCGATCCGGCTAAGGTGTTGCAACAACACCTGCCCTCCCCGCCTAGAGGGCGGTGTGTAGTGGTTGGCGCAGGCAAGGCTTCCGCTGCAATGGCCGCAGCGATTGAAGCGGCATGGCCAAATGTCGATCTTTCCGGCGTGGTAGTGACGCGTTACGGCCATGCCGTCCCGACCGGGCGCATTGAAATCATCGAAGCCTCGCATCCGGTGCCGGACGGCAGGAGCGCCGAAGCAGCAAAACGCATTCTCGCCGCCGTTGAAGGGTTGACTGCAGACGACATGGTCATCGCGCTGATTTCCGGCGGTGGTTCGGCGCTGATGGTCTCACCCGCCGAGGGAATGACGCTTGCGGACAAGATGGCGGTCAACCGCGCTTTGCTTGCCAGCGGCGCTACGATTTCCGAAATGAACGCCGTGCGCAAGCACCTCTCCCGCATCAAGGGTGGGCGACTGGCGCTGGCCGCCAAACCGGCCAGGGTCGTTTCGCTGCTGATCTCCGACGTGCCGGGCGACGATCCCTCGGAAATCGCCTCGGGCCCGACAGTCGCCGATCCGAGCGATATTGCGACCGTGCGGGAAATCGTTTCCCGTTATGCGCTCGATCTTCCCGAAAATGTGCGCAAAGTGCTGGAAAAAGGCGAGGAAACCCCGAAGGCGGGCGATATCGCGGAAGATATCCGGCTCATCGCCGCACCCTCGCTCGCCTTGCAGGCGGCTGCGGATGAGGCGGTGAAGCTTGGCTTAACACCGCTCATCCTCGGGGATTCGCTGGAGGGTGAATCCAGGGATGTCGGCGCCGTCATGGCCGGTATCGCGATTTCCGCCCGCCGCAAGGGCCTGCCACTCAGAGGCCCGGCCGTTTTGCTTTCCGGCGGCGAGACCACGGTCACGATCGGCAAGGGGCCGGCCGGCAAGGGCGGCCGCAACACGGAATTCCTGCTGAGCCTTGCGCTGACGCTCAAAGGTGCTGACGGCATATGGGCCATTGCCGGCGATAGCGACGGCATAGACGGAGTGGAGGATGCCGCGGGCGCCGTGGTGACGCCGGACACACTTGCCCGTATGCGCGCAGCCGGTGTCGATCCGCGCCAGTCGCTCGTGAGCCACGACAGCTATACCGCTTTCAGGGCGGCAGGAGATCTTGTCGTGACCGGTCCAACGCTCACGAATGTCAATGATATCAGGGCGATTTTGATCGGCTGATAGCGGAGCATTGGCAGAGACTACTGAGCTTCCGGCACGTGCTCCTAGAGGAGCACGTTTTGACTATACACTCGGACAGGAGTAATCTGGCGGGATATCTTTTGGAGCCTCAGCCATGCGTCCTGGAGTGCTCGTACTTGGCTTGGCCATTGCCCTTATCCCAGCTTTGGCGGATGCCCATAATTGCAAATGCCGAAATCGCGGTGTCATGTTTCAGCTCGGCCAGACGTCCTGCATCAGAGTCGATGGCGGGTCCTATCTTGCCCGCTGCGAGATGAAACTCAACGTTTCCTCCTGGACCAAAATCCAGGACGGCTGCCCCGTGACGCAACGCGTGGAGTCGATATCGTCCAGCGCTTATCACTAAGTCTTGTGCCCCCGCCCACGAAGGGGCTGGCGCATCAGCTTTTTTCTTCTCCCCGGGGCGGGGAGAAGAAATACGCTGCAACCTCGCCTCAGAGCTTCACCCAGACACCGTTCTTCTTGCCGGACTCGATGCAGGCCGTAACAAAGGCGACGCCCTTTACGCCATCATCGACGGTCGGGTAAATCACGGCCTTGTCGAGCGCCGAGCCGGTGCGGCGGGCTTCGATGGCATGCGCCGCCTCGGTATAGATCGTTGCGAAGGCTTCGAGATAACCTTCCGGGTGGCCGGAAGGGATGCGGGTGACGCGTGCTGCGGCAGCCCCTGCCCCCGCGCCGCCGCGGGTGATCAACTGCCTCGGCTCGCCAAGCTTCGTGAACCAGAGATAGTTCGGATCGGCCTGCGTCCATTCTATGCCAGCCTTGTCACCATACACACGAACTTTCAGCCCGTTTTCGTGGCCGACCGCAACCTGGCTGCACCAGAGCAGCCCCTTTGCCGCCTGCTTGCCACCCTTCGGCTTGAAACGCAGCATCACATGCGCGTTATCGTCCAGACGGCGGCCTTCGACAAAGGTATGCACATCTGCCGCCAGTTCGTCGACTTCCAGACCGGAAATGAAGCAGCCGAGATTATAGGCATGCGTGCCGATATCGCCTGTGGAACCACCCGCACCGGATTGGGCCGGGTCGGTGCGCCAGACAGCCTGTTTGGCACCCGTCTGCTCGATGGGTTCCGCCAGCCAGTCCTGCGGATATTCCATCTGCACCAGACGGATCGTGCCGAGAGCGCCCGATTCCACCAGTTCCCGTGCATGCCGCACCATCGGATAGCCGGTGTAATTATGCGTCAGAATGAACAGCGCATCGGCCTTGTCGGCCACGTCTTTCAGCTTCTTCGCGTCTTCCAGATTGGAGGTCAGCGGCTTGTCGCAGATGACATGGATGCCACGCTCCAGAAACGCCTTCGCCGCCGGATAATGCACGTGGTTGGGCGTGACGATCGCCACCGCCTCTATGCCATCCTCGCGCAGCGCTTCCTTTTCGGCCATCTCCTCGAACGAGCCGTAGCAACGCTCGGGATTGAGCCCCAGCTCGCGGCCGGAGGCGAGGGATTTTTCCGGGGTCGAAGACAGGGCTCCTGCCACCAGATCGAAACGGTTGTCGAGCCGCGCCGCCATGCGGTGAACACCACCGATAAAGGCACCAGAACCACCGCCCACCATGCCGAGGCGAATCCGCTTGTTCGCCTTGTCGGTTGTCTTTCCTTCAATAGCCATAATGTTTCCTCTGCAATGCTCTCAAAGCCCAAGCATACGGCGGTTGGCCGCATCGTCGGTGCCACCAGATGCGAAATCGTCAAAGGCTTTTTCCGTAACACGGATGATATGCGCCTTGACGAATTCAGCCCCTTCGCGGGCACCATCTTCAGGGTGTTTCAGCGCACATTCCCACTCAACCACGGCCCAGCCGTCGAAATCATTGGCGGCCATTTTCGAGAAAATCGCACCGAAATCCACCTGCCCATCACCCAGCGAGCGGAAGCGTCCAGCACGTTCCACCCAGCCCTGATACCCACCATAAACGCCCTGCCGTCCGGTGGGGTTGAACTCCGCATCCTTGACGTGGAACATCTTGATACGGTCTTTGTAGATGTCGATATTGTCGAGATAATCGAGGCATTGCAGCACGTAATGCGAGGGGTCGTAGAGCATGTTGGCGCGGGAGTGGTTCTTCACCCGTTCCAGGAACATCTCGAATGTGACGCCATCATGCAGATCTTCACCGGGATGGATTTCGTAGCAGACATCGACGCCCTGCTCATCGGCATAATCGAGGATCGGCGTCCAGCGTTTGGCAAGTTCGTCAAAGGCTGTTTCTACAAGACCGGCCGGGCGTTGCGGCCACGGGTAGACAAAAGGCCAGGCCAGCGCGCCGGAAAAGGTCGCATGCGCCTTGATGCCGAGATTTCTGGAGGCTTTCAGTGCAAACTTCACCTGCTCCACCGCCCATTGCTGACGCGCTTTCGGGTTGCCACGCACTTCCGGTGCGGCAAAACCGTCAAAAGCCTCGTCATAGGCTGGATGAACCGCAACAAGCTGGCCCTGCAAGTGCGTGGAAAGCTCGGTCACTTCCACACCGTTCTGGCGCGCGACACCGGCGAATTCGTCGCAATAGTCCTTCGACTCCGCCGCTTTCTTGAGATCGATCAGCTGCCCGCTCCAGGTCGGCACCTGCACGCCGGCATAGCCCTTTTCCGCCGCCCATTTGGTAATGCTGTCCCAGCTGTTGAAGGGGGCCGCATCACCGGCGAACTGACCGAGAAAAAGACCCGGTCCCTTGATCGTTCTCATAAAAATCTCCTCCTGCATCGATACAGTTGCGCGGTAACCCCGCTTTGTTCCCAATCGCCAAGCTAACCGCTCGTGATTTTCAGACAAGCCCCAAAAGCGAAGGGGCAAGAGAATTTCAGCATTTCATCAAGAACATCTGGACACTTAAAGCGCCAGTCCGCTCGCCCTGTCGAAGACGTGCACGCGCTCATGGTGCACGGTGGCGGCAAAGGGCGTATTGACCTTCACCGGTTGCTCACCATCCACCACTGCCGTGACTTGATCGCCCGCCAATTCGAAGACCACATGGGTCTGCGCGCCGGTTGGCTCCACCAGCACCGTTCTGCCGGTAAGCGAAATATCTCCGCCAATCGCAGAACCAATATGTTCAGGACGAAGCCCGATCGTCACCGGCTGGCCGCGCTTGACCTTGCGCGAAGCGGCAATACGGATCGCGGTTCCGTCCTTCAGTCGCGCGGCGGGCTGGTCGCCTTCCCCATCGACTACGCCTTCGATGAGGTTCATCGCAGGCGAACCGATGAAGGCGGCGACGAAGAGATTGGCGGGTGTCTTATAAAGCTCAAGCGGAGTACCCTGCTGCTCGATGCGGCCGTGATTGAGCACCACCACCCGGTCCGCCAGCGTCATCGCCTCGATCTGGTCATGGGTGACATAGATGGAGGTCGTGCCGACCTTCTGGTGCAGCGCCTTGATTTCGCTGCGCATCTGCACACGCAGCTTGGCATCGAGGTTGGAAAGCGGCTCATCGAACAGGAAGACAGCGGGGTTGCGAACGACAGCGCGGCCCATGGCGACACGCTGGCGCTGGCCGCCGGAAAGCTGCGAGGGTTTACGGTCCAGCAGCTTGCCGAGATCGAGCATGCGGGCGGCTTCCGCCACGCGCTCCTCGATGACGTTTTTCGGCTGGCCGGCAAGCTTCAGATTGAAGCCCATGTTTTCAGCCACCGTCATATGCGGATAAAGCGCGTAGGACTGAAACACCATGGCGATGTTGCGCTCGCGTGGGGTCATGCCGTTGACCACCTTGTCGCCGATGAGAATATCACCATCGGTGATTTCCTCCAGCCCGGCGATCATGCGCAAAAGCGTGGACTTTCCGCAGCCCGAAGGCCCGACCAGCGCGATGAACTCCCCATCAGCAATATCGAGCGATATGCCGTGAATGACATCGAGCGCGGCATACGACTTGCGGATCTCTTTAAGTTCGACGGAAGCCATTTTTTGCTCCTTTCACGTCACGATTTGACGGCACCGGCCGTCAGGCCCGCGATGATGTGTTTCTGTGCGAGGAAGAAGACGATGACGGTCGGCAGGATCGTCAGCGTGATGAAGGCGAGAACGAGCTGCCACTCCGTGCCGAACTCGCCGCGATAGACCATGATGCCGAGCGGCCAGGGATATTTCGATTCGGAATTCAGCATGATGAGCGGCAGGATGTAGCTGTTCCAGCTGCCGACGAAGGAAACGATGCCAACGGTCGCGACGATCGGCCGTGAGAGCGGCACGGAAATATGCCAGAAGAAGCGCAGATAGCCGCAGCCATCCACAAAGGCCGCCTGAAACAGCTCGTCGGGCAGATTACGGAAGTAATTTCGGAACAGGAGAATGCTCATGCCAAGGCCAAAGGCCACCTGCGGCAGCACCACGCCCCAATAGGTATCGAGCAGGCCAAGATCGCGAATGCGGATGAAAAGCGGCAGGATGGCGGTGGCCGCGGGAAACATCAGACCCAGCAGGAAATAGTTGAGCAGGAAAGACGAGCCAAAGAACTTCACATGCGCGAAAGTGAAGGCCGCCATGGCCGAAACTGTCAGCGTCAGGAACACCGTCAGCAGTGCGATGACGAGCGAATTGAAAATCTGCAGCCAGTAGCGTTTGCCAAGCAGGATATCGCCGTAATTGGCCCATTGCCATTCGGCGGGAATTCCGAACGGGTTAACGCGCAGGTCTCCCAGCGTCTTGAAGCCACCGAGCGCCGTCGTGAGAAGCGGGATGAGCACGATGGCTGCAATCAGGCTCAATGAAATATAGAGATAAAGCTTGGTTTGCAGCGGCATGCGGACGGAAGTGGATGTGTCAGTCATGGCGCATGAAAATCCTTTTGTAACCGAAGGCGAGCGTCACGCAGATGACGAAGAGAACGACGCCAACCGCACTGCCAAGCCCGACCTGCATGCGCATGACCCCGTAGGTGTAGAGGAACGTGACCATGGTCTGCGTGGAGTTGGACGGGCCGCCGCCGGTCAGCGGCATGATCATGTCGAACAGCTGCAATGAGCCGATGACCGCGAAGAAGACGGAAAGGCGCACGGTGGAGCCCAGCATCGGCAGCGTAACGTAACGGAATTTCTGCCAGCCGGACGCGCCGTCGATTTCGGCCGCTTCCAACACGTTCTTGTCGACGGATTGAAGGCCGGCGATGAACAGCATCATGTGGAAACCGAAATATTTCCAGACGATGACGCCGAGCACGGCATAGATCGCCACGTCCTTGTCAGCCAGCACATAGGGATTGGCGAAACCGAAGAAATTGGAAATGGCGGCAAACAGGCCATAATCGCCATCATAAACGAAACGCCAGATCAGACCCGCCGCAACGTCAGCAAGAACGTAAGGCAGGAAGAATACCAGCCGGAAGGCGACGACACCGGGAATGCGGTGCGCCAGCATCATGGCGAGCCAGATGGCCAGCGGAATCTGGATCAGGATCGAAATGAGAATGATGAGGCCGTTATTGATCAGAGCCTGCGAGAATGCGGCATTGCCGAACAGCACCTGGAAATTCTTCAGGCCGACAAAATCGGTCGGCGTGCCGTAGCCGTTCCAGCGGTAAAGACTGTACCACGCCGCCTCTCCCATGGGCAGGATGACAAACAGGGTAAAGAGCAAAAGTGCGGGCGGCAGGAAGACCAGAAGGGTCAATGCCCGGTCATGCGCGACCGAACTTTGCTTGCGCCTGGCCTTTGCCGCGCCGCGCGCCGGTATGGACGCAGAAGTCATGGAAATATCCGTCATCTCTATCCGCTTTCATGGAGGCAGATAAGCAGCGCCGCACATTAGCGGCGCCGCCATGGAAACCAGATCAGCGCAGTTCGAATGCGTCCTGAATCTGCTGGGCACCCTCTTCGGCAGTCATCTGGCCGGAAACGATCTCAACCGAGATATCGTTGACGACACGACCGACGGCAGCGCCGAGCGTCTGGTCGAAGAAGTTCTGGTGCCAGGTGGAAGCAGCAAGCTGCTTGGCGGAATCCGCCAGCAGCGGGTTCTGCACCGCACCGGCAGCCCCTGTGGCAACCGGCAGGATCATACCGGCGGTCGCCATTTTCTCTTCGCTTTCCTTGCTGGTGAGGAAGGTGGCGAAATCGACAGCCTCCTTGGAGGCGTTCTTGGTAAGCGCCCAGCCGTTCAGGCCGCCCAGAGTGTCTGTAGCCTTGCCTGCGCCGCCTTCGACAACTGGGAAAGCGAAGCGACCGATATTTTCAGGGGCCAACCCCTTGCCGTCGCCGGCATTCTTGCGCTGGTTCGCTTCGGTATTGTCGAAGCCGAGAATGATCGCTGCCTTGCCATCCCCGAAGACGCCAAGAGCCTGCGGCCAGGTAGCGCCGAGATAACCGGGCTGGAAGGGTTCGAGCTTGCCGAACTCGGCCAGTTGCTCACCCGCCTTGATAATCGCCGGATCCATAAATCCTTCGCCTTCACCCTTGCGGGCTGCGTCAAACACGGCCTGGCCGCCATTGCGCATCACGAGATAGCTCCAGTAAAAGTGGATCGGCCATTTCTCACCGCCGCCACCTGCAATCGGCACGATGCCGGCGTCTTTAATCTTCTTCACCGTCGCGCTGAAGTCAGCCCAGGTCTTGATGTCTTCGGCCTTCACACCGGCCTTGGCGAAAAGCTCCTTGTTATAGAAGAAGCTGACGAGGCTGACACGATAAGGTACGGCCCAGACCTTGCCGTCGAAAGACAGGCCGTCAATCGCGGATGCGTTATAGGCCTGGCGCAGCTTGCCGCCATCGGCGTCGAAAACCTCGGTCAGATCCTTCAGCGCACCGGTTTTGGACTGTTCCTCAAGAACGCCACCACCCCAGCTATAGAAGAAGTCCGGAACATCGTTCGATTGCAGCAAGGTCGGCAATTTTGCCTTGAAGGCTTCGTTTTCGAGGAACTGCAGCTGAACATCCACATCGGGGTGCTTGGCCTCGTATTCCTTGGCAATTTCTTCCCAGACAGCCACGGATTTCGGGTCCAGCTCAACATGCATCCATTTAACGACCGTCGCGGCCGAGGCGCTTGCTGCGCCGAGCATGAGAGCAATGCTTGTTGTTGCGGCAAAGCCTGTCAGCCTGCCGCTCAGGCTTGCGCCTGCGTGCCAAATCGTCATGATGGTGATCCTCCCTCGGGGATTTCCTCATTTATTCCCCAATGCGGATTAATTCACATTAGCCCTCGCCCAATGTCAAGGCACTATGCCGATTTTTTGCGCGAACGGCTTGACACACCCCTCCCCTACGCCGTTATTTAATCCGCAACCCGACGTAAATCGGTTCTCGAACCGGCATTGATCGCAGCAGGACCCCATGAAGACCGCAGACCCCGAACTAATGCGCGCGATCAACAGGCTGAGCGTGCTGGACAGTATCCGCCGACATGGGCCCATTTCCCGCGTTGAGATCAGCGAACGCACCCAGCTCTCCACCACGACCGTTTCCGCCATTACCGCCTCACTTTTGGATGACGGGCTCATCCTGACCCGGCACCTGGGCGATATCCGCACCGAAGGTGGGCGCGGCAGGCCGCGTGTGATGCTGGAGCTGAACCCGGATGCCGCCCGCGTTGTGGGCGCCAAGATTGCCGCGAACCGCATGGTCTTTGTCGTCACCGATTTTTGCGGCAATGTACTCTCCACCCTTGCCTTGCCGATCCGGGTAGACCGCCAGCCCATCGGCGTCATCGCCGATCTGGTGGAGGACGGCGTAAGACGTTGCGTCGTCGATGCCGGTCTATCGCTTGAGGATGTGGACATGGTCTGCCTCGGCCTGCCCGGCGTCATCGAACATCGCACCGGCAAGATTCGAAGCAGCCCGATTTTGCGGGAAGTGAATGTTAATTTCGCTGAGGAAATGACGGCACGGCTGAATTCGCCGACCATTATCGAAAGTGACGCCCACGCGATCACGCTTGCCCATCACTGGTTCGGCCATGCGCGCGATCTCGAAGACATGGTGCTGATTTCGCTAGAACAGACGCTCGGCCTTGGCGTGCTGCACCAGAACCAGCTCTTCCGTGGCGCGGGCGGTCTCAGCCACAATCTGGGTGACCTCGTGATCGGCCTTGCCAATGAAGGCACGGTGCGGCTGGCGAGCCAGGCCGGCGAAAACGCAATTTTGGGCTCCCGCCCGGCCGACGGACGTTTTGCCGAAGCGATCCGGCTCGGCCGCGGCATGCAGCATGCCCATGCGCTGATTGCGGCTGAAGACCACGATCTCATCACGGCCGCCTTGCGCGCCGGTGCCGCCCTCGGCCTGACACTAGCCAATATTGTCACGCTGTTTGCACCGCCGCGGGTCATCATTACCGGCTCCAGCCTCGAACTTGGTGAACCTTTCATCGCCAGCATTCGCAACAGCTACAATGCCGCAGTGCCGCCATCTCTGGCCGGTGTGGCGGAACTGGTTTTTGATGTTGCGAGCGACGAATTGTGGGCGCAGGGGGCCGCGGCCGTTGCGCTTTACGAACTTTACGAATCGCCATGGAACACGACCGGGCCAGCGCTCTAACCCGCAGGGGTGAGCACAGGCCAAGGCATTTCTGATTTACGGGAGGATTATATGAACAAAGTCGGCATCGGCATCATCGGCTGCGGCAACATTTCCAGCGCCTATCTCAAGGCCATGGCTTCGTTTCCCATTCTCGACATTCGCGGTCTTGCGGATATGAACGAGCAGGCGGCAAAGGCCCGCGCCGACGAATTCGGCCTCCAGGCGAGAAGCATCGACGCACTTCTCGCCGATCCCTCGGTGGAGATCATCGTCAACCTGACGATCCCCAAGGCGCATGTGGAAGTGGGGCTGCGAGCGCTTGAGGCGGGTAAGCACGCCTATTCCGAAAAGCCACTCGGCATCAATTTCGCCGAAGGCAAACGCCTCGCGGACGCGGCAAAGGCAAAGAGCCTGCGCATCGGCTCGGCTCCGGACACCTTCCTCGGCGGCGGGCACCAGACAGCGCGCCGGTTGATCGACGAGGGTGTGCTTGGCCAGCCCGTGGGCGGCACCGCCACCTTCATGTGCCCCGGCCACGAGCGCTGGCACCCCAACCCCGCCTTTTATTATGAGGTCGGCGGCGGACCGATGCTGGATATGGGACCGTATTACATTACCGATCTCGTCAACCTGTTTGGCCCGGTCGCCAGGGTGGCGGGTTTTGCCATTGCCCCCCGCAACGAACGCCTCATTACAAGTGAGCCAAAGAACGGCGAAAAAATCCCCGTCCATGTCGCCACCCATGTGTCCGGCGTGCTGGCCTTCGAGAACGGCGCCGTTGTGCAGGTGGGTATGAGCTTCGATGTCGCCGGCCACAAACATGTGCCGCTGGAACTCTACGGCACGGAAGGTACGCTGATCGTCCCCGACCCCAACCATTTCGGCGGCGAGGTGCAATTGTTGAAGAAGGGCGGACAGTTCGAGCCGCAGACCCTGTCTTCGCCCTATGCAGACGGAAATTACCGTTCGATTGGCGTCGCCGACATGGCCTACGCCATCCGCGAGAACCGTCCGCACCGCGCCAATGGCGATCTTGCCCTCCACGTGCTGGAGGTCATGGAAGCCTTCCAGACGGCGTCAGATAGCGGAACGACCGTTTCCATCACCACCAAGGCGGAACGTCCTGCTCCGCTTGAAACATCGCTGGTCGACGGCCAGCTCGGCAAATAATCCCGAGGAGGAAATAAATGCGCGAAGCACTCATCGTCTGGGGCGGCTGGAGCGGCCACGAGCCGCAGGAATGCGCCACCATCGTCAAGGACATTCTGGAGGAGGACGGTTTCAAGGTCTATGTCGAGCACAGCACCGAGGCTTTCGCCGATCCGTCGGTGCATGATCTCAGCCTTGTTGTGCCTATTGTCACCATGTCGAAGATCGAGAAGGAAGAAATCAAGAACCTGACGGCGGCTGTTGAAAACGGCGTCGGCATCGCCGGCTTTCATGGTGGCGCGGGTGACAGTTTTCGCGAATGCGTGGAATACCAGTTCATGATCGGCGGGCAATGGGTCGCCCATCCCGGAAATATCATTGACTACACGGTCAACATCACCCGCCCTGACGATCCACTGATGGAGGGAATTTCCGATTTTCCTTACACGTCAGAGCAATATTACATGCATGTCGACCCCTCCAACGAGGTTCTGGCGACGACGAAATTCACCGGTGACCACGCCTGGTGGATCGACGGCGTGGTGATGCCGGTGGTGTGGAAACGCAAATACGGCAAGGGCCGCGTGTTTTATTCGGCGCTCGGCCACCAGGCCAAGGAATTTTCCGTGCCGCAGATGAAGACCATGTTTCGCCGCGGCGCCAATTGGGCGGCGCGTTGAGGTTATCGGGAGCCTCTCCCTCGCAACGTCATCCTCGGCCTCGCGCCGAGGATCGGCAGCAAATCCTCGGGACAGGCCCGACCACCTACCGAGACCGACAAACGGGATCATACGTTGTCCGGTTTTGGCTTGTAGCCGGGTTTGCCGGTAGGGTCGATCCAGTCGAGACAGTGCCACGCTCACCTTGCAGGATGATGGAATCGTCGCCCCCTTATCGGCTTAGGCCACGGCGATGCGGTCGATGAGCTCGCGGATGCGTTCGGCAGCCTCGAGTGCCTGATCGGGATGGGACAGCGTCTCGGTCAAACGCTCGATCCTGCGTCGGTAGGTTCCCGCGATGCCCGGATGAAGATCGGGAACGCCTCAGGGATATCGGAAAGACGCGTGGCAAGACTCTCCTGTCTGACCTCCAGTTTCGTGAGCAGGTCGGACAGGCGCGATGCCAACCACTAGATGCCTAAGCGGATGAGAGATGCGCGGGAGATGGCGCGGTCGGACTAGGTCTTCACGACAGTCCAGCCTTCGCGGGCGGCAGGTTCGCGACACCGGCGCAACTGGTCTTCGATCGAAGCGTCACGCTGGTGTCGGAGGAATTGCGGGCATAAAGGGCGACACGCGTCATGTTTGACTTCTCCATCGTTTGGCAACGTGGCGTGCCGGTACGGAGCCGTCCGGTCAAGGCTGGCGCGGGATGTGCCACAGCGGAAAGCGGAGCGGCCTTAAGGGGGCGGTTTCTTTCGGGCAAAAAAGCCTTTCAAGAATTGGTCTTGCCGCAGTTTTTCTGTGCATCGGCGTAGGGCTGTCATTCACAGCCAGTCAGGGCAGCAAATTACCGTTTTGCAAAAGATATTTAGCCGTCGTCGCAAGGGGTGTAGATATGGCGGAAAAAGGAAAACCTGGAGTCCGGGACCTTGGTCGGGCCAAGATCTATACTGTGACGGACTGCAATCCAGACTCATCAAAGCGTGGTCTTCTTCGCCAGTCGTACGCCCGGCCCACTACCGTTCTCCGGGATGAACTCTATTCCAGCAGCTTCTAGTGCTGTGCGGATCGCTTGAAGGTTATTGGCGTGGGGTAGACGGATACCACGTTCAAAATCAACGACGGTGGGCCGGGATACCTTCGCTGCGTCGGCTAGCTGACTTTGGCTCAGGCCCAACATGGCTCTCGCTCCCCTACATTGCGCGGCAGAAATTTTACTCGAAGGCAAATGTTGATCCAGTTTTGACATTTTGACAAATCATTGTTAAATTAACAGACATTGCGTGCAGCAACGCCCGCAGCCGAGCGAGATGCTTGCTCCATCTCACTCGGCCTGACCAGACCCAAGCTGTATGGAGCTCAGATCATGGCTGATTCTGACAATAGCACGACTTTGCCTTGCGTCACCCGCAGGAAGTTGCTGGCGGGTAGCGCCATTGCAGTCGGCGTATTGAATTCCGACGCCTTCGCCCGCAACGAAATCAAGGGAGATGCGCCCTTCGATCCGGTCGTGCCCCTGTGGCACCAGTGGCGGGGTGCCCACAAGCTCACGGAGCGCCTTCGTTCCCAGCAGCAGAGCCTCGAACGGCAGCTTGCAGAGATCGTTGGTTTTCCTTTCGCTACGATCCAGCTGTCCGATGGAGAACCGTTGGCGGCCTATTCCCGCGAGGCAATCCATGATGTGTTCCGTCTCGCGCCTCAGCAGGCTGCAGCCTGCGCCAAAGCTGAAGCCGAGTTCGCGGCTCATCAGTTGCGGTGGGACAGGGCCGACCGGGAAATCGGATATTCAGCCGCAGTGCAGGCTGAGCGGGAGGCTGGTGCCTGGGCAGAAAGCCTGCTCCATGCCATGGCCACCACATCTGCCACAACACTTTCGGGTGTGGCAGCCAAGCTCGACGCCGTGCTGAACGAAGGCAATATCTGGGAGGACGGCTCCGAGTTTCCATGGCCTCATATACGCTCTGCGCTCAACGACATCAGGCGTTTAGAAGAATCCTTCGCCAAAGATGGCGCACTGTGAACTTCCCCGGTGTCTGCGGGGTTCAATATGAGACGTTGCGCGACAGGATCGGTCACCTTCCCGATCAAAGGCGCTGGGAACTGCAACGGATCGCACGAATCCTCTTCGACGAATTCGTTAATGCCCAGAAGGGAAAACTATCGGCAAAAAACAAGGGTGGCCGTATTCTTAAACTTGTTCTCTTCGGCCCCTGCGCACAGGAAACGCCGACGGGAGACTTCAGGGGCGATTGTCGCTATGAATATTACCTCCTAGTGGTCGTCAACACCAAAAACTTTGCCGCGCCCCGCTTCTGGAACAATGCTGCAGAAGGCCTCCTACGAGAACTGACGGTCACCGGACGCCTGGCTACGCCGGTGAACTTCATCGTTCATTCTATTATGGACCTCAATGACCATCTCGCGCACGACCGCCCCTACTTCGTGGACATTGTCCGCGACGGCATCATGCTCTACGAGATGCCGGGCTTTCCGCTCGTCACGCCCAGGGCGCTGGACCCCAAAGTCGCCAAAACCGAGATGCGTGGCGTTTTCGACCATTGGTTTCCAAGCGCCTCGCATCGCTTCGAGTTAGCGAAGGAGGCGATCGGGCGCGGCTATTGCAGGGAAGCTGCGTTCGATCTGCATCAAACCGTTGAACGGCTTTATCATTGCATCCTGCAGGTTCTGGCACATTATAGCCCCAAAACCCACCGGCTGACATTTCTGCGTGCTCACGCCGAACGGGTCGCACCCCTGCTGACTACGGTCTGGCCCAGCGATAGCCGTTTTGCAAAGCGATGCTTTACCCGCCTTGAACGGGCCTATGTGGAGGCCCGCTATTCGCGCGGCTATGAAATCAGCGATGAAGAACTGGCCTGGCTGTCTGAGCGTGTGGAGGTTCTGAGGAAAACTGTCGCTGCAATCTGCTCGGCGCACCTTGATGCTTTCAACAGCGCGAGAACGTAAAGACTGGGCCGCGACGTGATGTGATGCGGTGTTGCGCAGCCGGAGAGGCTCCGCACCGCAACCAGCCGCTACCGCCTCGATTACAGCAACCCAAAGCCGCTGGAGCGAACTCAAACTGGATAGAACTTAGGGCACCTCAGGGGATTAAGTCTCTATAGTCAGCAAATATCTGTCACGGTCAAAACCTGCCCGAGGACGACGAAGGACAGGTTCTACGTTATCAACAAGCCGGAAATGAACCCCTCAAACCCGAACGATTTCTTCCGCCGCCATCGCCGCGCCCAGCACATGGTCATCCGTGCCGTCCAGCCCTGAAAGCAGCAAGCCAACCGGCATGCCTGCGTCGCCCGCTCCACACGGGATCGAAACACCGCAGAGATCGAGGAAGTTACCGATCTGCGTGTTGCGCAGGGTTTTTGCATTCATCGCGAAAAAGGCATCGTCACTTTGGAGAAGCGGCGCGACCCTGGCCGCAACATGCGGCAATGTCGGCGACAGCAGCAGTTCGCCTTTTCCGATCATTCCCGAAAACGCCGCAGTCATGCGTTGCCGCGCATCGATAATGGCTATGTAATCCGGCATAGAAATATTGGCCCCCAGCTTCGTTCGTGCGACAACGCGCGGGTCCATGCGCGCGGCATCAGCACCTTCCAGCCGTGTTTTGTGCAGGGCAAAGGCCTCCGCGGTCACCAGCGCACCCTTTTCCTTGATAAGCTCGAACAGTTCCGAAAAAATCGGGAATGCCTGTCCTCGCACCGAGGCACCGGCGCGGACAAGACGGTCCACCGCCTGCTCGAAAGCGGCCGCGACTTCGTCCTCGATTCCGTCGAAAAATACGGTCTCGGGCACAACAAGCGAGAGGCTGGAAAGTGGCACGCGCTGCACATCGGCGGCAGTCCTACCCCGCATGGCGGCATCCACCCAGACCGCATCCTGAACCGTGCGGGTGAGGGGCCCGAGCGAATCGAGACTCTTCGCCAATGGATATACGCCGCGCATCGAATAACGGCCGCGACTGGCCTTGTAGCCTACCACGCCATTGAAAGCGGCGGGGATGCGGACCGATCCGCCCGTATCCGTGCCGATCGCCACCGGCACCAGACCGGCCGCCACGGCCACGCCCGCACCGGAGGAGGAACCGCCAGGCAGACGGTGTCCATCCGTGGAAAGGGGATTACGCGGCGTGCCGTAATGCGGATTGATGCCAAGACCGGAAAATGCAAACTCGCTCATATTCGTTCGGCCGATGCAGATCATGCCAGCCTGTTTCAGCGCGGTCACCACATCAGCGTCCCGCGACGCAGGCTCATCATCCGCAAGCACGGTCGACCCGGCCGTGGTCACCGTTCCCTCCAGATCAAAAAGATCCTTCCAGCCCAAGGGAATGCCGTCAAGAAGCCCGCGGGAACGGCCTTCGCGAACGCGTGTCGATGCGGCCTCCGCTTCGGCGGCGGCCCGCTCCGCCGTCAGCCCTATGAAAATGGCCTGATCGGCCTCCTGACGGATCGCATCGACTGTCTCTTCCACCAGGGCGCGCGGATCAAGGTGGCCACCCTGGATGAGAGCGGAAAGCTGCGCGATGTTCTTGCCCCTGTGAGCCATGACGAAATTCCCTAAAATCGGCGTATGATGCCCAACATGCCGTTTATGCAAGGCTTGGCAAGGCCGGTCGCGGGATTTTCCCGGACGGCCGTTGCCGTCACTGGAACTTGCTGCCAGCGTCTATTTCTCAACCTGAAGTGCAAAGACAGACCGCTTATATAAGCAGCGACTGTAAAAAGACGGATTAATTCTTAATCGCATCTAAACTTTGTTGAATTATTTAGCAGACACCATTGAAGTGCATGCCCTATAAAAATTCCATAAAACAATCATAACGCGACATCGCGGGGGACTATCGCGAATGGAAGAGACTGCCTATCGGGGGATGGATAGACAGGTAGAGCCCGGCCACATGCTTCGCTCAACGACGCCGCCGGAAAAGGGCCGGTCGTCGCGGCGGCGCTCGCTCGCCAGCAAGATAACCCTGATTTTCCTGGGTGGGGTGATCTTCGCCTACAGCATCGGCGCGCTTGTCGGCTGGTACATGTTCGTTGCCGCCGCCAGCGAACAGTGGCTCAATCAGGCCCGCGTCAACTCCCAGATTGCCAGCGCCACCCTTCGAAGCATCTACACCTATGTCAGCGTCACGGCTGATACCGATGGCCAGGTCAACGGCATTTTGACCGACAAGCCTATCGGCGACGATGAATCCATTCTCGTTACGGGCTTCAATCCAAGCGATGTTCTCGCGCTCATAGGCGCCCAGACGAAAAATGCCGTCTGGCTATTCCGCTATGATGACGCCGATTCCGGTTTCAGGCAGATCGCAGCCGCCTTCGACAACGCCACAGACGATGATGAAAAACCGCTCGCTACCGACCCGATCTTCGCCAGAGATGCCGTGGCGGCGCGCTTCGCGACGGGGTTTGCAACCATAGGCGACTCCAGCCACTATATCGGCCTGCTGCCGATCATCAGTACGGAGACGAAAAAGCCGATCGGCGCGGTCGCCGTCAGCATCGGTGGTTCGGATGCGCTTTATGGTGCGCAGCGCAAACTGATCTACAATTCGCTCATCGCGCTGATCGTGGTGCTGACCGTGACAGGTGTTCTGGTAACGGTCATCGCGCGGCATTTCCTGAAACCCGTACCGGCGCTGGTGCAGGCGACCCTGCGGATCGCCCGCGAGGAAACCGATGTCGCAACCCCCTTTCAGGACCGACGGGATGAAATCGGCGACATGGCAACCGCCATCGAGACGCTGCGCGAAGCCGTTCTGGAACGCGGACGCCTGCGGCAGATACGCGACATGGCGCAGCAAATGGAGCACATGGCCCATCACGATGCACTGACCGGGCTTCCGAACCGGGTGCTGCTGATGAAGACGCTGGAAAACCGCCTTGAGCATCTCTCAGCGTCCGGCCAGCTGTTCAATGTCATGCTGCTGGACCTCGACCGTTTCAAGGCCGTGAACGACACGCTCGGGCACGCGGCCGGCGACGCCCTGCTGGTGGCTGTCGCTTCGCGGATCTCCTCCGTCCTCGGAGAAAACGACATGGTGAGCCGCCTGGGCGGCGATGAATTCGCGATCATACAGTCGACAAGCGGCGACTTTGAGAGCGATGCGGCGATGCTGGCAGCGCGGGTGGTGCATGCCGTGTCGCGCAGTTTCGCGCTCGAAGGCAGCGACATCAGCATCGATACCAGCATCGGCATCGCCTGTGCGCCAGGTCACGGCACATCGGCCACACAGCTGCTGCAACATGCCGATCTCGGCCTTTACCGGGCGAAATCCATGGGTTGCGGCTATTTCGTCTTCTATGAGCCAGGCATGGACATGGCTGCGCAGCACAAGCACGCGCTGGAAATAGACATGAAATCCGCCCTCGAAAACCATGAGTTCGAGCTGCATTACCAACCCGTAGTCAATCTGCAGAGCGGCCGCATCGTCGCCTATGAAGCGCTTGCCCGCTGGCGCCACAGCAAGCTTGGCCTGATCTCTCCGGACCGCTTCATCGCGCTTGCGGAAGAGAACAACTTCATCAGGCCCTTGGGCGAGTGGGTTTTGGCGCAGGCCTGCATGGATGCAATGACCTGGCCGAAGGATATCAGACTTGCCGTCAATCTATCCGCCGTTCAACTTTGCAATGACGATATCGTCCCCATTGTGGACCGGGCGCTTGAAGCATCCGGATTCCCGGCCGAACGGCTTGAGCTGGAAGTGACGGAAACGGCTATGCTTGAGCGCGACAGCAGCACGCGCGTTCTAAAAATGCTGAAGGAAAGAGGCGTCCGCCTCGCGCTTGATGATTTCGGCACCGGTTATGCGGGGCTCAGCACGCTCACCCACGTCGCTTTCGACAAGATCAAGATCGACCGCGAATTCGTTTCCGGCCTTCCGACCAATCCCATGTGTTCGGCTATCGTCAACACCGTCATCGACATGGCCGAACAGATCGGGCTGAAGGTGACCGCCGAGGGGGTGGAAAACATGGAGCAGGTCGAAGTGCTCAAACTTTCCGGATGCGACGAGGCCCAGGGCTATTATTTCGCCGAGCCTGCACCGCTTGCGCAGGTTCTAAAAAACCGTGCGGTCATCGTCCAAGTGGGAAAAACCGAAATCGCCGATCGAGCCGCGCAGACGGGCCACGATGCCGGACGACCGACACAGGACACCTATTGCCCTTCACAAAAAGCGATTTGAGAAACCGGCCGCCGGCCAAGAGGACATAAATGCGTATTGCAGTCTATTGCCTTTTCCTCACATGCTTTGCCCCCCTCACCCCGCTGCAGGCTGCCGGTGAAGGCGACACGCTTCAGCAGATCGCCAGGACCGCAAAAATCCGCATCGGCTATCGTGAGGCTGAACCTCCCTTTTCCTATCAGCTGCCGAACGGAGAAGTGACCGGTTTCTCAACCGATCTCTGCAGGACGATCAGCGAGGACATTCGCAAGTCCCTGAAACTCGACAAGCTCGACGTCGAATATGTCAAGGCCACGCCCGCCACCCGCTTCATCCTTGTCCGCGGCGGTCAGATCGATATCGAATGCGCCGCCACGACCAATAATAGCGACCGTCGCAGGATCGTGGACTTTTCCTATCCGAATTTCATGACGGCAACACAGTTTCTCTCGCGCAAGCAGGACAATCTGAAAAGCCTCGCCGATCTGGCAGGCAGGTCAGTCACATCCGCCTCCGGAACCGTCAATATTGAGCAGCTCAATGCCGTGAACCGTGAGAAGAACCTCAATATCTCCGTCATGCCGACGAAAACCAACGAGGAAGCCTTCGCCCTCGTCGTTTCCGGCAAGGCTTCGGCTTTCGTGATGGATGGTATCCTGCTGGCGGCGCTGGCGGCGACATCTGAGAATCCGGATCTTTATGCGCTTTCCGAGGAGACGCTGAGCGCACCCGAACCCTATGGGCTGGTTTTCCGTCGCGACGACCCGGCCTTCAAGGCGGTCGTCAACGACAGTCTGAAACGGATTTTCACTGGCCCCGCCATTCATGATCTCTATGAAAAATGGTTCACCAGACCCATTCCGCCAAACGGCATGAACCTGAACCTGCCGATGGCAGCAGCTCTGAGACAGGCCTACGAACAACCGAAAGAATATCGGGATTAAGGTGCTCCCACCGCCCCGCCTCCATTTTCATGAAAACACGTTTCGACAGATACTTTAGCTGGAGATGCGCGATGCAGAGATCGACATTATGGCTTGCATTAGGAAGTTTTAGCCTTTTATCCACTTATGCGGCCGGGCAGGAAGTGCAGCCGCCGACACTCGAGACCATTGCTAGAACCGGTGTCATCCGGCTGGGTTATGCCGATCGCAATATCCCCTTCTCGTATCTCGGCACCGGCCCGGAGCCGATCGGCTACAGCATCGAGCTTTGCCTCAAGGTGGTGGATTCCATCAGGGAAAAACTGGATCTGCCGGGACTGAAGGTCGACTTCGTCAAACGCACGCCCAGCAATCGGATCACGCTTCTCAATGACGGCACGATCGACATGGAATGTGTGGCGAGCACGAACACGGAAGAACGGCGCAAGGCCGTATGGTTCTCCTACAGCCACTTCATCACCGGTACGCGATACGTGGCGCTGAAATCGAGCGGCCTGAATACCGTCGCGGATCTCGCCGGGCGTACGGTGGTGGTAACGACGGGAACCATCAATATCGGCCAGTTGAACGTGCTCAATCGCAAACTAGGGCTGAACATCGCCGTGCTGCAAAACGACAGCACCGAAGGCGGTTTCGAGATGGTGACGGAAAACCGTGCTTCGGCTTTCGTCATGGACGATATTCTTCTGCGATCCTTCGTCGCCGAAACAGGCAGGCCTGAGGATTACGCAATTTCAAATGAATATCTTGCGCCACCCCAACCCTACGGCCTGATGCTTCGCCACGGCGATACCGGTTTCAGAGATGCCGTCAACGAGGCCTTGGGTGAAATCTATGCGAGCGGTGAAATCGAGAAAATCTACGAGAAATGGTTCAACGCTCCGATCCCGCCGAACGGGATGAACCTTCAGCGCCCGCTTCCGGACGATCTCGCTGACGCGTTTCGAAACCCCGTGGATACGACCGCGCAGTAAAAACGCCGCCCGGTTGGGGCGGCGTCTTTCATGCCTATGTCACGCGGCGCGGAGATCTGCGCCGAGCGGAATTTCGACGTCGATCTCGAGAATCGAGAAATGTTCGTCGCGATCCATCTTCACGTGCACACGGTCGCCGTCGATCTGTACATGCTTGGCAATGACGCCGAGAATTTCTTCCCGCAGGATGGCGACGAGATCAGAGCCCGATGAGGCCCGCTCATGGGCGAGCAGCACTTGCAGGCGCTCACGCGCAAGCGGTGCCGACTTCTGTTTGCGGAAAAGATTGAAGAGACTCATGCGGCCCTCCTTGCGAAGATCTTGGAGAAGATGCCACGCTTTTCGCCCGGAATGACCACCGGAATATCTTCCCCCGAAAGGCGGCGGGCAGCGTCGAAATAGGCCATGGCCGGCGCGCAACGGGCATCTGCGAGCGTGACCGGCGCACCGACGTTGGAGGCGCGCAGCACATCCGAACTCTCGGGAATGATGCCAATCAACGGGATCGACAGGATTTCGAGAACATCGTCGACCTTGAGCATATCACCCCGCTCCGCACGCGCAGAATCATAGCGGGTAATGAGAAGGTGTTTTTCCATGCGCTCGCCGCGCTCGGCCTTCAGCGTCTTTGAATCGAGCAGGCCGATGATGCGGTCGCTGTCGCGCACCGAGGAGACTTCAGGATTGGTAACGACCACAGCCACATCCGCATGGCGCATGGCCAGCGTCGCGCCGCGCTCGATTCCGGCGGGGCTGTCGCAGATCACCCAGTCGAAGTGCTTCTTCAACTCGTTGATGACCCATTCCACACCTTCCGGCGTCAGATTGTCCTTGTCCCGCGTCTGCGAGGCGGGCAGCAGGAACAGCGTCTCCAGGCGCTTGTCGCGGATCAGCGCCTGCGTCAGCTTGGCATCGCCCTGAATAACGTTGACGAGATCGTAGACCACGCGGCGTTCAGCACCCATGACGAGATCGAGGTTGCGCAGGCCGACATCGAAATCGACGACCACGACCTTCTCTTTATTCTGCGCCAATGCGGCGCCAAGCGCTGCGGTCGAAGTGGTCTTACCAACCCCGCCCTTGCCGGAAGTTACAACGACTACCTTCCCCATATGGCTCTCTCCTGTTCGTGCGTGTTTATCTGTTATTAGCCGAGTTTCGCGGCCTTGATCGTATCGTCTTCCAGCCAGAGCTGAACGGGTTGCCCGCGCAGCTTGTCGTCAATGTCCTCAGCCACCTTGTAGACGCCGTCGATTGCCAGAAGCTCGGCCTCCAGCTTGCGGCAGAAGATGCGCGCAGAGACATTGCCGAGCGAACCGGCCATGGCCCGCCCGCGCAGCGCGCCATAAACATGGATCGAACCGCCAGCGATGATCTCCGCCCCCGAGGCGACCGAGCCGATGACTGTCACGTCACCTTCGGGAAACATGATCGACTGGCCGGAGCGCACGGGCTCGTTGATGACGAGCGACTGCACGACGGCGCGGATCTCGCCCGATGTACGGGGCTTCTCTTCCGGCAATTCGGCAGCCACGGCGACCGGCTCGACCTCGACATCGGAAGCCGGCTTCCCGCCCTTCAGCGATGGGGGCATGCCCGGCTCGATCATCGAGGGACGAACGCCCTCGATGCCCATGATGCCGACATTGCGCTCCCTGAGCGCCGCCAGCAGTTCCTTCAGACCCGCCTTGTCGAGCGACAGTTCCGAAACATCGAGGACCACCGGCCGCGACAGGAAGAAGCCCGCCGAACGCGCCGCGAGATCATCGAGCCTTTCCAGCCATTGATCGACCGGAGCTTCGGGGGACAGGACGACTGCGAGGAAGGAGCGGCCTTTGATGCGGATGGAACGCTGGTCTGTTAGCACTTTGGTCATCTTGGTAAACAAATCGTTGACAATTAGGTACCTCGAATATGGTTAACAAATGGTTAACGCCACCCTCAAGAGAGGGAAATCGTTAAGAAAATTCCGGTTTCGAAACTCTCATGCAGAATCTTCAAGAACATCTGCTATCCCCTTGAATCTGTGACATTCCCTGGCATGTGAAGGCAAAGGATAACAGCGAATCCTTGCTGCAGGCTGACTCCCGGTGTGGCTCTGTTCGCCGTCGCCTTGGCTGCCGACGACCTCGACTCGCGTGTGTCTGACTGCGTCCGATTCCGGGACAACATCCCCCACCCGCGGCAGATGACCATCGGACCTTGGTGGCTGAAAAACGATTCCGTTATGCCTGACAATACTGTAGAGACAGGCGAGGCCGACAGTTCAACGGAAGAATGAGATGCACAGCAAAGTCCCGCCGCAAAACCAGATTTTTTCGCAAGAGTTTGCGGCCTTCCTGTTCGACATGGATGGCACACTCGTCAATTCGATCGCCGTCGTCGAGCGCGTATGGCGGGAGTGGGCAGTGGCGAACGGCATCGAGCCGAATGCCTTCCTGCAGCGCATTCACGGCATGCGAGCCTCGGAAGTTATCCGCCGTGAGGCCATTCCGGGTCTCGACGTGGATGAGCAGGCCGAAATGATCCTTCGTGCAGAGATGGATGATGTGGATGGCATTGTTCAAATACCGGGCGCCGGCGCTTTCCTACAGTCGCTGCCGGCGGGCAAGTGGGCTATCGTGACGTCGGCCGTACGCGAACTGGCTGAACGCCGGCTCGCAGCGGCGGGCATTGCACCGCCGCCTGTCATGATCTGTTCGGAAGACGTGGTGAACGGCAAACCCGATCCTGAAGGCTATCGAAAAGCGGCCGAAAAGCTCGGCGTATCACCGCAGGACTGCATTGTCTTCGAGGACGCCCCCGCCGGCATCCAGGCGGGGGAAAACATGGGGGCGTCAGTGGTGGTCATCAACGCCACCCATTCGCATCCTATCGAAACGCCACACCTTTCCATTGGCGGCTATGGTGAGGTGAATGTAATTATCGGCGGTAGAGGCGGCTTGAAGCTGGCGACGGGCAGAGGCTGAAAAGCCGCCCGCAAAGGGAAAGAAGCGATCGCTCGCCAGCCGATGTCGCGAGCTGGCAAGCCATCGCGCCCCGAGGTCATCCAAAACATTGAGAGAGGCAAAGTTTGCGACTTTGCCGTCGTTCTCCACCCAAGGAATCCGGCTGCCCGGCCAGCTCGCGGCCAGAACTAGGAAATGGCAGAACCCCGGGAGCCAGAGCCCCGGGGAGCGTGACAATACCGCCCCGCTGAGCCTCCTGACGACCTCCGTATATTTTTCATTAACGTCTAATTGACAGCGTCGCCCAAATGCGCCCTAATGAAATTGGTAAGACAATCTTACCGCTTGCGCGATTGAGGGAGACTTTCGCGCTGGGAGGACATCATGTTTGTGGCTCTTGAGCCGCGCCGCCTTTACCGGCTGGTTGCGGAACAAATTCGCTTGCTCATCGAAAGCGGGGAACTGACCGACGGTCAGCGCCTGCCGGCGGAACGCGACCTTGCGGAACGCTTCGGCGTATCGCGCCCCACGGTGCGGGAAGCGCTTATCGTTCTTGAAGTGGAAGGCCATATCCATATTCGCATGGGTTCGGGCGTCTATGTAAACGCAACCGGCAAACAGGGGAAAGAAAAGCCAACAGTGCCGGATGCGCATGGGCCTTTCGAAATCCTGCAGGCGCGTTGCATCATCGAAAGCGCTATCGCGGAGGAAGCCGCACGGCTCGCCACGCCGGAATGCATCGTCAAACTTGATGACATCATCGAGCGCATGGCCGGCGCACTCGACAATTCACCGCAGGCGCTCAATCTCGACCGGGCCTTTCACACCGCCATCGCCGACATCATCGGCAACTCGGCGCTCAACCGCTTTACCGGCCTGATCTATGACGAGCGCAGCCTGTCACCCTTTTTCGAAAAGCTCGCCAGCTATTTCGAAGGTCCGCACACCTGGAACCTCGCCGTGCAAGAACACCGGGTCATCCGCGACGCCATAGCCGCCAACGATCCGGAAGGTGCCCGGGAGGCGATGCGGCAGCATCTGACGCTGTCGCAGAAGAGATTTTCCGAAAGTTTCGGGGAGGAAACGCTCGGAGAAGAATAACCGCCGCCGCAACCGGCGACGGGAAAAACGGAAATCTGGCTTTAATTCGGGAGGAGTTAAGAATGAAAATCAGATTGTCGACTTTGATGGGCGCAACAGCGGCCATCCTGCTCTCGGCGCTTGCGGCGCAGGCGCAGACCGCACTGAAATGGGCACATGTCTACGAAACCTCAGAGCCGTTCCATACGGATTCGGTCTGGGCCGCGGAAGAGATCGCCAAGCGAACCGATGGCCGCTACAAGATCGATGTCTTTCCGGCCTCACAGCTCGGCAAGGAAGCGGATATCAATCAGGGCCTGAAGATCGGCACCGTTGATATCATCATTTCCGGCTCGAGCTTCGCGGCGCGTGACTACAAGCCGATCGGCGTCACCTACTTCCCCTATATCTTCCGCGATCCGAGCCATCTGATCGCCTATACCAAGAGCGACATTTTCAAGCGGCTCGCCAAAGGTTATGAAGACAAAACCGGCAACCACATCGCCGCCGTCAGCTATTACGGCACGCGCCACACGACATCGAACAAGCCGATTGCCGCCTGCGCCGACATGGCGGGGCTGAAAATGCGCGTGCCTGATGTTCCCGCCTATCTCGCCATGCCACGCGCCTGCGGCGCGAACACCACGCCGATTGCCTTCGCGGAAGTCTATCTGGCGCTCCAGAATGGCACCGTCGATGCGCAGGAAAACCCGCTGACAACCATCGAGGCAAAGAAATTCTTCGAAGTGCAGAAGAACATCGTCCTGACAGGCCATATCGTCGACCACCTCAACACGGTGATCTCGAAGAACCTGTGGTCCAAGCTCTCAGATGAAGACAAAAAAATCTTCACCGAAGTCATGCAGCAGGCCGCCGAGCGCACCACCAAGACCATCGAAGGCCGCGAGAAAAGCCTCGTTGAAGACTTCAAGAAGCGCGGCCTGACCGTCGCCGAAGTCGACAAGGCCGACTTCGAGAAGAACGTCCTCGAAAAAGTGAAGTTCGAGGATTTCGGTTACGACAAGGCCGACTGGGAAGCCATTCGCGCCGTCAAGTGAAGCAAGATCCGGTGCGGCCCTCTCGCCGCACCGCCCTTTCTCTCCAGACGGGATATCTCAATGTCGCAGGAAATTCATACTCAGGTCACGCCTGAGGAACTCGCCCATACGTTCGACGAGGCGCCGCCGGAGGTCGATCTCAAGGTTTATTCATTCGAAGACTGGGTCACGCTTGGCCTCTTCTGGCTGATGACAGGTTGCGTGTTCCTCCAATTCTTCACCCGCTACGTGCTCAATGACAGCTATGCCTGGACGGAAGAAATCGCCGTCAACTGCCTGATCGGCGTCGTCTTTTTAGGTTCGGTCATGTGCGTGCGCATGTCGCGCCACATCCAGGTGGATGTGCTTTATCACTACGTGCCGCCGCAGGTGGCCCGCGCCATGTCGATCCTCGTCGATGTGCTGCGGATCCTGTTCTTCGCCTACACCTCTTGGCTGATGTGGCGCTACATGGAAATCGTCGCGGATGAGGAGATGGTCACCGTCGCCCTGCCGCGCAGCATCGTCTTTTATACGGTTCTGGCCGCTTTCGTTCTGATGTTCTTCCGGTCGGTACAGGTCTTCATCGCCAATATGCAGCGCGGTTATTCCGTTCTGGAGCGGCCCGAAGAATTCCAGAGCGCGGGGGATTGATCACATGCTGCTTCTCATCGGCTCCTTTCTTCTCCTGATGGTGATCGGCCTGCCTGTCGCCATCTCCATGGCTTCGGCGTCGCTGCTCTACATCGTGTTTTACAACGTCGCGCCCGACATCATCGCGGCGCAGCGCCTGATCGCAGGTGTGGAAAGCTTCCCGCTTCTCGCCGTTCCCTTCTTCATCCTAGCCGGCAACTTGATGAATACGGCAGGCGTGACGGGACGTATCTATTCCTTCGCCGTCGCGCTCGTCGGCTGGATGAAGGGTGGTCTCGCCCAGGTCAACATCATCGGTTCGGTGATCTTTTCCGGCATGTCGGGCACGGCACTTGCCGATGCGGCCGGTATCGGCACCATCGAGATCAAAGCCATGAAGGACCACGGTTATCCGGTCGAAGCGGCCGTCGGCGTCACCGCCGCCTCCGCAACGCTCGGCCCGATCTTCCCGCCATCGCTGCCCTTCGTCATCTACGGCATGATGGCCAATGTCTCCATCGGAGCATTGTTCATGGCCGGCATCATTCCCGGCGTCGTCATGACGCTTCTGATGATGATAACGGTCGCCGTCTTTGCCTATATCAAAGGCTGGGGCTCCGATACACCGTTCAGCCTCAGAACGATCTTCGGCGCATCGATCGAAGTCTTCGTGGTGATGATGGTGCCGCTCGGCATCTATATCCTCACGGCGCTCGGTCTTTCCCTCAACCTGTCGATCCTGATCGTGCTGGTCATCCTGCTCGCCTGCGACTGGTATTTCGATTTCTCCGCCGTGATGGCGCTGATGACGCCCGTGATCCTGATCGGCGGCATGACCATGGGCTGGTTCACACCGACGGAAGCAGCCGTCGCGGCCGTTCTGTGGTCACTGTTCCTCGGCCTCGTCCGCTATCGCACGATGACCTTCAAGACGCTGGCGAAATCGACCTTCGACACGATCGAAACCACCGCATCGGTGCTCTTCATCGTCGCGGCGGCCTCGGTTTTCGCATGGCTTCTGACGGTCAGCCAGGCAGCGCAGCTCCTGTCGGCGGCGATCCTGACGATCACGGACAGCAAGTGGATTTTCCTTGTGCTGGTCAATCTGCTGATGCTGTTCGTGGGCTGCTTCCTCGATACGATTGCGGCCATCACCATCCTCGTGCCGATCCTTCTGCCGCTCGTGCTGCAGTTTCATATCGATCCGGTGCATTTCGGCCTCATCATCACGCTCAACCTGATGATCGGTCTGCTGCATCCGCCGCTCGGCATGGTGCTGTTCGTGCTCTCGCGCGTGGCGAAACTCTCCGTCGAACGCACGACCATGGCCATCCTGCCCTGGCTGGTGCCGCTATTCGTGGCGCTGCTGTTGATCACGTTCGTTCCGGCAATCACCCTGTGGCTGCCGACCGAAATGGGCCTGATCCGCTGAAGAGGCACCCTGCCCGCGCGGTTCGCCGCGCGGGGTCATCATTCCATATCAAGACATGAGGGCATGGTCATGCAGACCCGCGTGGCACGTCTATACGGCGAGAAGGACATTCGCGTCGAAACAGAGAATCTCGCTGAGCCGGGACCCGGCGAGGTGCTGCTCGCCATGGCAGCGGGTGGCATCTGCGGCTCCGATCTCCATTATTATCAAGATGGCGGTTTTGGCCCGGTCAGGGTGCGCGAACCGATCATCTCCGGGCATGAGGCATCCGGCCATGTGCGGGCGCTGGGGAAAGGCGTCAGCGAGCTCGCCATCGGCCAGCTCGTCGCCGTTAATCCCTCGCAACCCTGCAGCCATTGCCAGTTCTGCCTGAAGGGCCAGCCGATCCATTGCCTCGACATGCGCTTCATGGGCAGCGCCATGCGCCTGCCGCACGAACAGGGCATGTTTCGCGACCGGCTGGTGGTTCCGGCAAAACAATGCGCGCCATTTCCAGCCGATACCTCAGCTGCTGAAGCGGCCTGCACCGAGCCGCTTGCAGTCTGTCTGCATGCCGTCGCCCAGGCGGGCGATCTCACCGGCGCTAAGGTGCTGGTGACGGGAGCCGGCCCAATCGGCCTCTTGACCATCGCCGCCGCCCGCCATGCGGGCGCAGGTATCATCGTCGCAACCGATCTGACCGATGCGGCGCTGGAACGCGCACCAGCCATGGGTGCGGACCGCACGATCAATGTCGCAAAGGACGCCGAGGCGCTTTTGCCCTACCAGGATGACAAGGGTTATTTCGACGTCATTTTCGATTGCTCCGCGGCTGGCCCCGCGCTCCGCACCGCCTTTGCCTGCGTGCGCCCGCGCGGCATCATCGTGCAGGTGGGCGTAACCGGTGACATTACCATTCCGCTCAATGCGTTGGTGGGCAAAGAAATCCTCTGGCGCGGTTCGCAGCGCTTTCATGATGAATTCGCCATCGCCGCCGGGCTGATCTCAACGCGCAAGATCGATGTGCGGCCGATCATTTCCCACAGCTTCCCGCTTGATGAGGCGAAGGCCGCATTCGAGCAGGCCGGAGACCGCTCGGCCGCCTGCAAGGTGCAACTGACTTTTTCCGCAGACGGAATTTTTGAGGACGAAAGATGAGACATACATGGCGCTGGTTCGGCCCGGTTGACAAGGTCACGGTTCAGGATGCGGCTCAGGCGGGTGCGGAAGGCATTGTCAGCGCGTTGCACCACATCGCCACCGGCGATGTCTGGCCGGTGGACGAAATAACCAGGCGGCATGAGGCCATCAAAGCCGGCGGGCTTTATTGGGACGTGGTGGAAAGCGTGCCCGTCTCCGAGGCCATCAAGACCCAGACGGGCGACTGGAAAACCCATATCGCCAACTGGCAGGAAACGCTGCGCTGCCTCTCGGCGTCAGGCATCCGCACTGTCTGTTACAACTTCATGCCCGTGCTGGACTGGACCCGCACTGACCTGCGCTGGGAAACGAAACACGGCGCGAAAGCGATGCGCTTCGACCTCACCGATTTCGCTGCCTTTGATATTCACATTCTCAAGCGCCCGGACGCGACGCGGGATTATCCTGACTGGTTGCTGGAGGATGCGGCAAAGCGGTTCACCGAGATGCCCGACACAAAAATCGTCGCGCTATCGCGCAATATCGGTGCTGGCCTGCCCGGCTCGGCGGATGGTTATACCCTGCCGGAACTCATCGAAAAGCTGCGTTCCTACCATGGCGTTAATCGCGAAAGGCTGCAGCAGAACCTGATCGACTTTCTCTCCGAGGTGACGCCGGTTGCCGAAGACGTCGGCATCAACATCTGCGCCCATGGCGATGATCCGCCCTGGCCGCTTCTCGGCCTGCCGCGTATTCTCTCAACGGAGGCGGATTACGCCCATATGCTGTCGCAGGTCGACAGCCGCGCCAACGGCGTCACGCTCTGCACCGGATCTCTCGGTGCGCGTGCGGATAACGACCTGCCCTTTATCGCCAGCCGTTTTGCAGATCGAATCCATTTCGTGCACCTGCGCAACGTGACGCGCGACACGGACACCGTGCCCTGCTCCTTCTTCGAGGACGAACATCTGGAAGGCGGAACCGACATGGTCGCCGTCATTGCCGCCCTCATCACCGAAGAAGCCCGTCGGCGAGCGGAGGGCCGTGAAGACCACACCATTCCGATGCGGCCGGATCACGGGCAGGAAATTCTCGACGACCTCACGCGCGGCGCCCAGCCCGGTTACCCCGCCATCGGGCGATTGAAGGGGTTGGCTGAGCTGCGCGGCATCGAGCGTACGCTGTCACACAGCCACTTCGGTCTCGCGAATGGCAATGGCTAATCGGAAATCTGACCGCAGGGGATGTGTCAGCCTGCGGCCATCTTCGCCCGAAACATGAGGTAGGAATAGGCGGCCGATCCGCCGGCAACGGCACCAGCGGCCTTCACGGCTGCGTCGGTCAGATGCGGATGGCGTGTCGGCGACAGGAATTGCAGCGCCTCGATGCCAAAAGCCGCAACGATGCCCGCGACGATGATGGCAAGCCAGTAACGCGGATAGGCGAGCACGAAGGCGGCCGAACAGAGGGCGAAGGCACCTGCGCGGTCGATGCCAACCGTCGTCAATGTGTGGGGCCTCAGCCCAATGGGGCTGACAGTCACGATTACAATCAGCAGAAGAAGCGACCAGGCAACATATTTCGGAAATCTGTTTGTCATCATGGCGTCACATTAGAGCGTCGTGTGCGTAAACGGAAGCAGGTCTTTTTCACGCTTCGCCCAATTAATCACACTTTTTGGTCAGATAGTTGAAAAACCGGCTTTCGCTCAGGCCCTACACGGGCTAAGGCAGAAGGCAACCGGGCGAGGATCGCGGCTGATGGCGCTTGCGCTGTCGCCTTTCGGTGCAACGTCACGGTGTCGGGTGGGTTTTCCACACAGGATCAGTTTTCAGGGAAGAGCACAATGAGTTTCAAGCCGCACGGCAAACATCTGGTTGCAGGAGAATGGGTCGCAACGGAAGCAAAATTCCGCAGCGAGCCTGCACATGGCGAAGCTTTCGATTTTTCGGTCGGCACCGTCGATCTGGTGAATGCCGCCTGTGAGGCAGCTGAAGAAGCCTTCTGGAGCTACGGTTACACCACCCGCGAAGAGCGCGCCGCATTCCTCGACACCATTGCCGATGAGATCGAAGCTCGCGCTGACGCCATCACCGAAATCGGCTCGTCCGAGACCGGCCTGCCCGCAGGACGTTTGCAGGGCGAACGCGGCCGCACCGTAGGCCAGCTTCGCCTGTTCGCCTCGCACATCCGCAAGGGTGACTATCTCGACCGCCGCCATGACGAAGCGCTGCCGGATCGCCAGCCGCTGCCGCGCCCGGATATCCGCCTGATGCAGCGTCCGATCGGCCCTGTCGCCGTTTTCGGCGCGTCGAACTTCCCGCTCGCCTTCTCCACGGCCGGTGGTGACACCGCTGCGGCTTTGGCTGCAGGTTGCCCTGTTGTCGTCAAGGGTCACTCCGCCCATCCCGGCACCGGTGAAATCGTTGCCGAAGCGGTTCTTGCCGCCGTCAAGAAGCACAATCTGCATCCCGGCGTCTTCTCGCTGATCCAGGGCGGCCGTCGCGATGTCGGTTCCGCGCTCGTGCAGCATCCGCGCATCAAGGCGGTCGGTTTCACCGGTTCGCTCGCCGGCGGCCGCGCACTGTTCGATCTCTGCGCCCAGCGCCCCGAGCCGATCCCCTTCTTCGGCGAACTGGGTTCGGTCAACCCGATGTTCCTGCTGCCGGAAGCCGTTGCCAACCGCGGCGAAGCCATTGCCAAGGGCTGGGCGGGTTCGCTGACCATGGGTGCGGGCCAGTTCTGCACCAACCCCGGCATCGCCGTCATCCTCTCCGAGCAGGCGGATGCGGTTGCTGAAACCGCACGTGCCGCTCTTTCCGAAGTTGGCCCGCAGGTCATGCTGACTGACGGTATCGCCGCTGCCTATCGTGATGGCCGCGACCGTATCGCTGCCGGCAACGGCGTGCGCGACGTTCTGACCACCACCTGCAACCTGCGCAATGCAACGCCTTACCTGTTCCGCGTTTCGGGCAAGGACTGGGTTGCCAACCATGCGCTCTCAGAAGAAGTCTTCGGACCGCTCGGCCTGATCGTGACTGTTGATAGCATCGAAGAAATGCTTGAGGTTGCCAAGAGCTTCGAAGGCCAGCTGACGGCAACCATGCATCTCGATGCAGGCGACGCCGAACTTGGTCGCAAGCTGCTGCCGATCCTGGAACGCAAGGCCGGCCGCGTTCTCGCCAACGGTTTCCCGACCGGCGTGGAAGTTTCCGAAGCCATGGTTCACGGTGGCCCCTACCCGGCCTCCACGAACTTCGGCGCAACCTCTGTCGGCACCATGTCGATCCGCCGTTTCATGCGCCCGGTTTCCTATCAGAACATTCCCTCGGACGTTCTGCCGGAAGACATTCGCTAATAAAAAAGGGGAGGCGCTCACACGCCTCCCCTGTTCTTCGTCTGACCCGTAGTCTCAGGCAGACTGCACGGCCTGTATCTTCTCGATACCCCCAACGATGCCGGCAAAATCCTGCCAGACGCCCTGGGCGCCCTTGCGCCATTCATCCAGCGCTTCCGGCTGCAGCACCTTGCCACCCTTGGACAGCGCAAGCTCAACGGACTTCGTTTCATCTTCAACGATCAGCTGGTTGAAGTACTTCGCGCCTTCGCTGGAAGCCTCTAACAGCACCTTCTTTTCTTCGTCATCCAGCTGGTTCCAGAAGGTTGCGCCATAATAAACGACGCCTGAAGCCCAGATATGGCCGGTTTCCGTCAGATAAGGCACGACCTCGTATAGCTTGAAGCCGGCATAGGCGGACTTGGTAAGATCCATGGCATCGGCCACGCCTGTGGCCAGCGCATTATAGGTCTCGGTGATCGGAATACCGACCGGCGTGGTGCCGAAGGCGCTCCAGAGCTTGGTGTGCAGCGGGCTCTGGATGACGCGGATCTTCTTGCCTTCCAGCTGCTCGGGGCGTGTTACCGGTTCCTTGGTCAGCAGATGGCGCGCGCCGTAATTGATGAAATCGGCAGCGATGAATTGCTGGGCGGCGAGCTTTGTCTTCAAATCGTTACCAGTCTCGCCGGTTACCACCTTGCGCACGTGTTCCCCATCGCGGAACAGGAAGGGCAGATCGAGGATCTGCAATTCCGGCACCCAGCCTGAAAGCGAGGACACGGTTGAAAGACTGGCCTGAACCGATCCCAGCCGAATATTCTCCGCCACTTCCTTTTCGCCGCCCAGCGCACCGCTCTTGACGATGTTGAAACGGAAGCGACCGGGCAGCTTCGCTTCCACCAGCTCACTGATCTTCACCCAGATTTTCGTCTCCGGCTTGTCGTCAGCGAAAAGCGACGCAACGGTGAGGCTGCGGGTTCTGGCATTAGCCGTGCGCACGAAGGCCGGTGCGGCGAGCGTTGCCGCGCCGAGAGCGGAGAGTTTGAGGAGGTGGCGACGGTCGATAATAGTCATGAATAAAGCCCCGGATTAGAAGAAAATGGCCCAGACACACAGAATGGCGAGGGAAACGAGAAGGGAGAGGAGATAGGGAACGACGGCCCGGAAAAGAGCTGTCGCCGGAATACGGGTGACGCCGCTCACCACAAAGATCAGCATGCCGAGCGGCGGTGTCAGGCCGTGGATCATGAGATTGACCACGAGGATGACACCGAAATGGATGGGATCGATACCGGCTGCCACGGCAGCGGGCAGAAGGATCGGCCCGAACAGCAGGATGGCAGCACCGATATCAAGCACAAGACCGACCACGAGCAGAATGAGGTTGGACAGCAGAAGCACCGCGATCTTGCTGCCACCGAGCAATGTCACGAAGTCGGTGACAAGACCGGAGACATTATCGACCGCCAGGAGAAAGGCGAAGGGGCCAGCCGTGCCGATCAGAAGGCCGATCGCAGCCGCTTCACCCGCCGATTGGCGGAAGGTTGCAAAAATGCGGCCCGCGCCCAGCCGGTATCCGAAGCCGAGAAGCAGCGTGTAAAGCGCTGCAAGCGCTGCAGCTTCCGTGGTCGTGACGACGCCAATGCGGATGCCGACCACCACGATGACGCCAAGACCGAAGGCAGGTATCGCGGCCACGGCCGAGCGCCACCGCTCGGAGCCCGTCGCGCGAGGCAGGGTATCAACGCTGCGCACGCTGAAATGGATCGCCACCGCCAGACAGATCGCCATCAACCCGCCCGCGAAGAAGCCGCCGACCAGCAGCGACCCGACCGAAAGGTTGGTGGCCGTTGCGAGGATGAGAAATGCGATGGAGGGCGGAATGACGTTGTCCAGCACGGACGTGGCGGCGATGATCGCACCCGCCTGCGCGGGTGGATAACCATGCTTGACGAGTTCCGGCTGGAAGGTGGAGGCGCCGAAGGCGGCATTGGCGACTGAAGAACCGGAGGCGCCCGAAAACAGCACGCTGGTCAGAAGCGTCGTCTGGGCCAGCCCCGCCCGTCGGTGGCCGACCATGGAGGCAGCAAAACGGACAAGCTGGTTGGCGACGCCCGATTCCGTCAGCAGACTTCCCGCCAGCAGGAAGAAGGGGATGGCGAGCAGCAGGAATTTCGACATGCCTGTGACCGTGGAGGAAACGATGGCCGGCTCCGGCAAAGTACTGCCGAAGGCAATCGCCACATAGGCGGCGGCGAGGAAGGCATGGGCAAGCGGCGCGGCCAGAACCAGCCCCACGGCTGCCGTCAGCGCCAGAAACAGGCTCGGCGGCAGTGTCGTATCGACGAAAATTTCCGGCAGGCCCACATAGGAAACAACAGCAATGACGACGGAGAGCAGAACAGCAAACGCCTTGCCTTCACTGACGCGCTGAAGCGCGAGATAAACAAAGATCAGTGCGCCACCCGCACCAAGAAATCCGAAACGCACCCATTCCGGCAGGCCAAGCGTCGGGGACGTCCCGCCCAGCATTGCCGCAATTTCTACCCCGCCGAAGGCGAGTATGAGCGCGGCAACGAACGAGAAAGCATCGGCCAGGACTTCCGTGCCAGCATGGAAACGTTCCGGCAGGAAGCGCACAAAAACATCAAGCCGCATCGCAAGCGCGCTTTTGAGACTGAGAGGCGCGCCGACAGCGATCATCGCGACATTAAGCCAGATGCCCAGATCTTCCGCGCCGATGAAGCCGGTGTGAAACAGATAACGCAGGGTCACATTGACCAGGACCACCACGAGCAGCGTGGCAAGGATTGCTGCCGCGACCGCGCCAAGTACCTTGTCCAGAATGGCCAGCAGCCGCCCTGCCACACGCTGCGGACCGATGCGGCCTTGTGCCGATGTCGTTGCGGGACTTGCCATCATGTCTGTCTTCTCCACTCCCGAAGCCATGCTCATGAGGCCTTGGCCGAGAGGTCACGGTCGAACAATGTCGACCACGTGAATTGTTTTGCCGCCGAAACCTCACGCGATACGTCAAGACGCGGAAGCACCTTTTCCCCGAAACGGAAGGCTTCTTCCAGCAATGGCATGCCGGAAAGGATAAAGGTGTTCACGCCCGCCTTCTTATAGGCCTCCAACGTGCGGATGACAGTATCGGGCGAGCCGACGATAGCTGTTCCCGGACCTGGACGAACGAGACCGATGCCGGCCCAGAGATTTGGCGCTATTTCAAGATCGCGCAGGTTCTCCGGCTTCTGGCCGCCATGCATCGCCGTCATGCGCTGCTGGCCGACGGAATCGGTCTTGCCGACGAAACGCTGGTTGGCGGCAATCGCTGCCTCATCCATGCGCCGGTAGAGATCGGCGGCGGCAGCCCAGGCCTCTTCATCCGTATCGCGCACGATAACATAAAGGCGAATACCGTATTCCAGTTCTCGACCGAGCTTTTCCGCCCGCGCCTTGACGAGATCGACCTTCGCGCCAATCTGATCAGGCGTTTCGCCCCATGAGAGATAGGTCTCGACATGTTTGGCCGCAACGTCGATGGCCTTGTCCGAAGAGCCGCCAAACCACAGCGGCGGCGGCTCGATGCCCTGCCCCACCGGCAGAGCAAGCTTTGCGCCCTGCGTCTGGAAATAATGCCCGTTGAAATCCACCGTCTCGCCGGCGAAAAGCCGGTGCCAGATTTGCAGATATTCATCCGCCATCTCGTAGCGCTCGTCATGCGGCATGGTCATGCCGTAGGCGCCGAGCATCTTCGCATCGCCCGAGACGACATTGATAAGCAGGCGCCCGCGCGAAAACTCCTGAAGCGTTGCCGCCATCTTGCCAAGCAGCGTTGGCGCGATCAGGCCCGGATGAATGGCGACCAGCAGCTTCAGCCGCTCGGTATAGGAAAGAAGCGCACCCGCCAGAACCCAGACGTCATGCGCGCCGGTGGCAAACAGCGCCCCGGTATAACCGAGCTGGTCGTAAGCGAGCGCCAGTTGCTTGTAATAACCGAGATCGACCCTGCGGGAGCCTTCCGGCTGCCAGGGATAGGCGCCGTCGGGGGCGCACATGTACCAGAAAACATTCATCTGTCGCCTCCCGCGCTGGCTGCCTGCTGAACCATGCTCTGTCCGGTGTGAACCGGTAAGGAAAAATGGCCGTGCCTGTAAAGCGTATCGGCCTCCTCCTGCTGTTCGGCAAGAATATTTTGAGTGGCGGGCACGACTGAAAGATCGCGAGAGCGCAATACCCTTGCCCAGGACGAAGCGTCGCCTTCGCTGCCAGGTTCGGCGGCGAGCAGTGCAGCCGCCTGTTCTACATTAGCCATAACGCCGCGGCCGACGCGGTCCAGTTCAGCCGCAATCGCCTGCCTCGTTTCAGGCGCAAGAGCGTGACGATCCAGCGTCCAGAACAGCGAACGGTTGGGAATGGTGGAGCCGCAGCGAACCAAAAGACTGATTTCTTCATGGGTCAGAGCCTTTTCCAGCCGCGGCGACATCGTCACCCAGGCATCGACGCGAGCTTCCACGAGGTCCCTCAGGCTGTCACTGTCGCCGCTTTCTATTCGGTTGACATCCGAGAGGCCAAGCCCCGCTCCTTCCAGGCTGCGCGCCAGAAGATAGGTATGAAACGATCCGTCAATAAGGGATATGCGTTTTCCCAAGAGATCGGCGGCGGAACGGATCGGGCTGTCGCGCCGCACGAGGATCGCGCCATTGGCCGGCCGCGGTGCGGAGGCGGCAATATAGACCGCCGAAAGCCCGCGCGCATCCGCCTCGATGGGCGGTGTCGACCCGGTGCCGCCAAAATGTATTTCACGCTTTTCCAGAAGCGCCGCGGTATCGCGCCCTTCTCTATAGGGCACGAATTCAGGCTCGAATGCCTCGAAAGAACCGGGCCAGAGCCGGGCGAGCCGCAAATGCAGATTGTTGGGATGGACCCCGATTTTCATGTCGACACCTCATTTCACAATCAATCTACTTTTTTATAGAGTGTTTTCGAGAAACGATTTGGCGATGCCCGGGCGGAAAGCGAAAGAGAAATCTACTAATCCTGTAGATTTTAAAAAATGTCTGATTGAGCTGGCATGATATTTATCAAACCATTGAAATTTATCGCCGCACAATTTACTTTTTTATAGTTTGAAAAGTGAGCCTCTTCAGTCGTGACCAAACCGGTTTCCAATCTCATCTGCCGCAGCGTCGTTGAAGCAAGCGAGCTCCTGAAGCTTGTGGCCAATGCCAACCGTCTGGCCATCGTCTGTTACCTCATGGAAACGGAAGCCTCCGTTTCCGCGCTCGAATATGAACTCGGCATCCAGCAGCCGACGCTTTCGCAGCAGCTGGCCGAACTGCGCGATGCGGGGGTCATCGAAGGCACGCGGGAAGGCAAGGCGGTGATCTATCGTGTTACCGATCCGCGTATTGTCCAGTTGGTTCTGACATTACGCGGCCTCTATACTGATCTTTCCGATGTGACCGGCAAGAAAGGCAGGCGCGCCTTACCGCTGGATGAGGCAATGTTCGACTAGGATGATCGACCTTTACACCTGGATCACGCCAAACGGCCTAAAAATCTCGATTGCGCTGGAAGAACTTGGCCTGCCCTATGTCAGCCATGCCATAGAGATCGAAAAAGGCGAGCAGTTCTCGGCCGAGTACAATCGCATCAACCCCGGCTCCAAAATCCCTGCAATCGTCGATCGCGATAATGGAACCGTTTTAACAGAGTCCAACGCAATCCTGATCTATCTCGCGGAAAAAGCCGGACGGCTCATGCCCGTCTCTGCCGCGGCACGGCTGACAGTCACCGAGTGGCTGATGTGGCAGGCCGCCAACTTCGGCCCGACACTCGGTTATGCCCATTATTTCCTGACGTACAATACAGGAAAGGCACCCTTCGCCGAAACCCGTTTCGCCTCGGATACCGAACGCCTCTACCGGACGCTGAACGACCGCTTGACAGAGCGCGGGTTCGTCGCCGGCGATTTTTCAATAGCCGATATTGCCATCTGGCCATGGGTTTCGCGTTTCGCCCGTCATAAAATCGATCTCGCTGATTTTCCCGCAGTAAACCGCTGGTATCGCCAGCTTGGACAGCGCGAAACCTTCCAGCGCGGTTATCGCGTACCATTTGTGACATCTGACGTTCCGGGGCTTTGATCGCTCAGCTGGCGACAAGATGGCCGGGTGAGACTTCGCGATATTCCCGCGGCTTCACGGAATAATCGACTGAGCGGATAGGACTTTTCAACTCGTCATTGGCGGCACCGCGACGCGTGTTTCTGCGGTCCGGGTCCGGCACCGGCACGGCCGCCATCAGCTTGCGGGTATAGTCATGCTGCGGGTTGTCGAAGACAGCCGCACGCGGGCCGATTTCGACGATCTCGCCGAGATACATCACCGCCACCCGGTGGCTGACGCGCTCCACCACCGCCATGTCATGGCTGATGAAGAGAAAGGCGAGATCGAGGCTCTGCTGCAGATCCAGCATCAGGTTGATGACCTGCGCCTTAATGGAAACATCCAGCGCCGAAACGCTTTCATCAGCGACGATGACCTTCGGCTGCAGCGCCAGCGCGCGGGCAATGCAGATGCGCTGCCGCTGGCCGCCGGAAAATTCGTGCGGGTAACGCGCCGCCATATCGGGCGAGAGGCCGACCTTTTCCAGCATGTCGGCCACCACATCCTTCGCTTCGCGGGCGCTGCCCATGCGGTGTTCCAGAAACGGTTCGGCAATCGCCGCACCCACCGTCATGCGCGGATTGAGTGAGGCAAAGGGATCCTGAAAGATCATCTGCACCGTCTTGCGCATCTCTCGCATGCCTGACTTGTCGAGGGCGAGAATATTCTGGCCATTGACCATCACCGAGCCGGCATCCGGCTCGATCAGCCGCATGATGGCGCGACCGGTGGTCGACTTGCCGCAACCGCTTTCGCCAACCAGCGACAATGTTTCCCCAGCTCTCAAATCAAAGGACACATTCTCCACAGCGTGAACGCGACCGCTGAGCCTTCCCAGCAGGCCGGAGTGAATGTCGAAACGCTTGGTCAGCCCTTCCACCTTCAGCACCGGCTGAGCGCTTGCGTCAACGGTATCGGCCGGGCGCGCCGGTTCCTGCGTTTCTCCCGTGGTGGTGTTGACAATTGGAAACCGCAGCGGCCTTTCCTCGCCCGTCATGGAACCGAGAACCGGAACCGCGGACAAGAGTGCGCGCGTGTAGGGATGTTTACCGCGATGGAAAATATCCGCGGTCGCGCCGACTTCCACCTGCTCGCCGCGATACATGACGACCGTGCGATCGGCGATCTCCGCCACCACGCCCATGTCATGTGTGATGAACAGGACGGAGGTGCCCTCCTCTTCCTGAAGCGCCTTGATGAGATCGAGGATCTGGCCCTGAATGGTGACGTCAAGCGCCGTCGTCGGCTCATCCGCGATCAGCAGCTTCGGTTTGGAGGCAAGCGCCATCGCGATCATCACGCGCTGGCGCATGCCGCCGGAAAACCGATGTGGATATTCATCGAAACGCGAAGCGGCGGAGGGTATGCGGACTTTTTCGAGCAGGCGGATCGTCTCCGCCCGCGCTTCCGCTTTCGACATGGGCTGGTGGCACAGAAGAGCCTCGGAAATCTGGTCACCAATGGTGAAGAGCGGATTGAGGCTGGTCATCGGCTCCTGAAATATCATGGCGACTTCATTGCCTCGCACCCGCCGCATGGCGTCTTCGGAAAGGGAGAGCAGATTGCGACCTCCGAGCAGGATTTCACCCTGCACCCTGCTGCTTTCCCGATCCAGCAGCCGCATGATGGAAAGCGATGTGACGCTTTTGCCCGATCCGCTTTCACCGACGATCGCAACCGTCTCGCTTGGCCCGACATCAAAGGAAATATCACGCACCACCGGTTTCCAGCCGCCATCCACGTGAAACGACGTGGTGAGGTTGCGGACGGAAAGCACAGCATCTTTGGCACCAAGCGGTACTGCCTGCGACATGGTCATGATCGTTCCCTTCTTTTCTTCTCGTCTGAATTCAGGCACGGCGTCACGGCCTGTTTCTTCTCCCCGTTCGGGAAGAAGGTGGCCCGAAGGGGCGGATGAGGGGGCGACGTTGCCGCATACCGCCGACCTTGCCCCCTCATCCCGCTGCCGCAGACTTCTCCCCCTCGGGGAGAAGAAACTCGCGGCACCCGCTCGGTCCATATGCAGTCGTTATTAGTCCGGCCAGCGCAGCATGCCGTCGAAACGGTGGCGGCTGCGGTCTTCGAACGGCGTGGCGATCACCTCGTTGGAGGCACGCGCCTTGTCCAGCTCTTCCGCCAGACGGGACGCAACGATGGTCTCCTGGCCGGGATGCAGGTTGCAGGGGTCGAGATAGAAATAACGATGCTCCACCTCGTGATCACGGGTAATGATCGGCGGATTACCTCTGGCCAGCGCAGTCGTCAGGTCCCATGCCGTGATATGGGCTTCTTCGGCATCGATGATAACGCGCAGCCGGTCGAGCGGATTGTTGGTTGGGTCGGGCTCGATCAGCGCCGTCACGCCGGGGCGCCCGTCCAGCGTCTTTTTCCAGAGGTTGAGATAACCGGTTTCTCGCTCGCGAATGCCCGCATGGTCGCGCTTTTCCCAAGCTTCCAGCGCCGCCATGACGCCGTAAATGCTTTCCTTGCCGACCTTCATGCCGCGGCCGATGCCCATGTTTTGAAGGAAGGCATTGCGCACCAGTTCCTTCTTGCCGGCAACGATGCCTGAGGTGGGGCCGCCGAGGAACTTGTGGCCGGAATAGAGCACGACATCCGCACCCGTGGCCAAAAACAGCTTCAGGTCGTATTCGGAAGCGGCATCGACAATGACAGGGACACCCTTGGCGTGTGCGATCTCGACGAATTCTGAAAGATGGAGCAGACCGTAATCCACCACATGATGCGAGACGACATAGACAGCGGCCGCCGTCTTTTCGGTGATGGCGTTTTCCATATGGAAACGGTGGGTCGATGTTGCCTGCCCGACCAGCACCACCTTGCCGCCGCCGAGGCGGATGGCCTGATCAACCGGTGCGCCATAACTCACCACATGCCCCATCTGCACCAGAACCTCGTTCTTCTCAGGCGCAACATCGGGCAGCTTTTCGATGGCGAGAAGATTATTGCCGGTGATCGCGCCCGCGACAGCAAGGCTGATGCCGGAGGAGCAGGACGCCGTGATAAAACCGGCCTCGCCGCCCGTCAGCCTTGCAATGATCGCACTTGCCTTGCGCTGCAGATCGTTGATCTCGACAAATTGCGGCAGGATGGCCGCCATGGCTTCAACCGCTTCCGGAACGACGATGGAAGCGCCGAGCGAGGTCATGGTGCCCGAGACGTTAATGACCGGGCGAAGGCCGATCCTGCTTCTGATATCCTCGGTCATGTCTTTCTCCTGTCTTTGCGATGCGATGGGCATCGACATATATGCCATAATAATGTAATAGCTTCTCAAAATTGATGAGGAGCCAAAATTGGACGCCCATAGACTGGACGAAATGCCTTCAACCGCCGTGTCTCCCACGCAGGAAAATCCGGACGCGAAGGCGGCCAAGCGCTCGCGCGTCAGCGGCATCGACCGTGCGCTTCAGGTTATTGATTACCTTTACGAAACCGGATCGCCGGCCGGCGCTTACGCCATTGCCAAGGCGATCAAGGCGCCGCTTTCCACCGTCTATGTGATCATCGACGATCTCGTCGAAAAGAACATGCTGGCGCGCAATGCCGATGGCAATATCTGGCTCGGCGCGCGGCTTTACCATTATGGCCTTGCCTATGCCCGCTCGCTGGATTTCATGGGGGTCGCCACCCACGAAATGCACGATCTCTGCCGCCATGCGGGCGAGACGGTGCAGCTTTGCGGCCGCGATGGCGACCATATGCTGGTATTGGCCATGGCGGATGGACCGAGCCATTTTCAGGTCGCGTCCCGCGTCGGCACCCGCGTTCCCTTGAACTGGACGGCGTCCGGACGTCTGCTCGTCGGGCATCTGCCGGAAGCGGAACGTCTCGAACTTTTCCGTCGCTGCGCCCGTTCCTCGCCGACCGGACGCGCGGAAATCAACCCGGAAACGCTGTCCCAGTCTGCGGCGGCGGCCTTCCATGACAGGCTGTCGATCCAGGTCGCAGAGTCCGATTACGCCGTGGCATGCATCGCTTCGCCGATTTGCGACAACAGGGGCGAATGCGTTGCGACGATTTCCATCGTGCTGCCCGAGCAGAAGGTGCTGGCGGACGAGAACCACTACACCGAGCAGGTCAGGGTCTCGGCGGAACGGATCGAAAAGCTGATGGGCTGGCGCAACCATTAAACGGCCTCAACCCTTGAGCGCGACGATGGCTTCGATTTCGACGGTTATATTGCCCGGCAGTGAGCCGAAGCCCACGGCGGAGCGGGCATGTTGTCCCGCATCGCCAAACACATCGATGAAGAGATCGGAACAGCCATTGATGACGCTCGGGTGATCGCGGAAATCGCTGACGGCATTGACCATGCCAAGCAGCTTCACCACCTTCTTCACCCGTGACAGATCGCCCAGCGCCTCGTGCATGACGGCAAGCAGGTTGATGCCGGTGAGACGCGCATGATTATAGGCCTCTTCCAGCCCGATTTCCGCGCCCACCTTGCCGGCATAGAGGTGGCCGTTTTCTTCCCGCGGTCCTTGGCCCGAAAGATAAAGCATGTTGCCTTCCACCACGTGCGTGACGAAATTGGCAATCGGCGGCGGCGGCGGTGGCAGGGAGATGCCTAGCGCGGCGAGCCGGTCATAGGGCGAGACGTGCCCTTCTGCGTCGAGCGGAGACTGTTTCACGCGAATTCCTCATAATGCCGGGAGCGGTTTCCCGTAATGGCTGCGAAAGGCGGAGGAAGGACCTCCGCCCTATCAGTCGGGGTCAGCGCCAGGAATAACCATGGCTGTGGCGCACCAGCTTGCGCGCCCTTGGAATGTAACGGCTGGCCGCGATGGCTTCCGCGCCGATAACCGCATACCGCGGCTCGAACAGGCGCTTCAGGCGCGACACGTCGCCGTTGGAATCGGTCGCTTCCAGATCGGCATCGACAAGATCAAAAACAGTGAAATCTGCGCGCTGACCGACCTCGAGACGGTTTTCCATATCGAGGCGGATGATGGAGGCGGGGTTACGGGTCACGGCTTCAACCACGTTTTCGAAGGGCATGTTGACGGAGAGCAGCTTCGACATGGTGGTTGCCAGATCCCAGACCGGGAAATTCATCGAATGGCCATGCAAATCCGTAGAGATGGAGAACGGAAGCAACCCACGTTCAATCGCGGCTTCCGCAACCTTGAAGGAGAAGGATGCGCCGCCATGGCCGATATCCAGCCGGATGCCTTCGCCCGCGCAGCGTTCGGCCAGGCTGAACAGGTCCTCGTCTTCCATGATGCTGGAGCCCGACTTGCCGTTGAAGCAGTGGGTCACGACATCGCCGGGGCCGAGAATTTCCAGAACCTCGTCGTAAAGGGCCGGCGGTTCGCCCACATGTACCATCATGGGCACTTTCAGGATCTTGGCGATCTTCTTGCCGAGCTTGACCGGCGTCACACCCCAGGAGCCGGTGATGACATGGCTCGCCCGCACCTTCAGGCCGACTATATGCTCGCTGTTTTCCGCGTAACATTCGAGGATACGGTCGAGATCGATATCCTTGATGTCGCGCAGTTCAGGCACCCGGTTGCAGGCAACGAGGCCGATGGAGCCGAGGTTGAGGAAGGCCTTGATGCGCTCCCTTGAGGGTTCGATGATATATTCCCTGAAACCGTGGAAATTCGCCTCGCCCGCCGAACCGGCATCCACAAGCGTGGTTACGCCGCGCTCGGCCCCGCATTCGGAGGGGCGGATGGAGATGTCGGTGCCGCCGTGCCAGATATGCACGTGCAGATCGACCCAGCCGGGCGAAATGAAGGCACCTTTGGCGTCGATACGCTGCGCATCCGCAGGCACCTGCAGGGCAGAGCCTACCGCGGCAATCTTGCCGTCGCCGCCGATCAGAATATCGGTCGAGGCCTGTGATGCGCCTTTGCCGAAACCGACCGGTTTGACATTGGAAAGAAGAATGGGTGATTGAAGAGGCGTTTTGGCCTGTTCACCGGATGTCATATTACAAATCCCTTCGCAGTCTTGGGTCGAGCATGTCCCGCAGCCCGTCGCCGACCATTTGCAGCGACAGCACGGAAAGAATGATGGCAAAGCCGGGGAAATAGGTCATCCAGTCGGCCTGTCCGATATATTGGCGGCCGGCGGAAATCATGGTTCCCCACGTTGGAATTTCGGGGCTGACACCAAGTCCCAGAAACGACAGGCCGGCCTCCGCCAGCATGGCGCTGGCAAAAAGAAAGGTGCATTGCACGAGGATCGGCGAGACCAGATTGCGCAGGACATGCCGCGTCATGATGTGGAAGGTGGAAATGCCGAGCGCCTTCGCCGCCTCCACATAAGGCAATTCGCGGATTACCAGCGTCGAGGCGCGCACGATGCGGGCAAGGCGCGGCGAATAAACCACGGCGAGCGCGATGATGACAGTCGTCAGCGACGGGCCGAGAGCCGCCACCAGCGCAATCGCCAGCAGAATATCCGGAAACGCCATCATCGCATCGATCAGCCGCGCGATCGGTGTATCCAGTTTCTGGAAGAAACCGGCAAGCAGGCCGAGCGTGATGCCGATCAGCGCCGAAAGCGCCACCACGGCGGCCCCGACCAGAAGCGACAGTCTTCCGGCGTATATGGTGCGGGAAAAGACGTCGCGACCAAACTCATCGGTGCCGAACCAATAGAGTTCGCTCGGCGGCTTCAGGCGGTTCACGATCGACAGTTTTGAGGGCGAGTACGGCGCTATCATCGGCGCGAAAACCGCAAGGAGCACGAAGACGAGCAGCACGAGCAGGCCGGCGGCGACTGTCTTGCGCTTCAGGAGACGCCGAATGAACAGGACAGTCGGGTTGCGTGCCGGGGGAACGGTGGAAACGATATCGGCCATCAGTAGCGAACCCTTGGATCGACCAGCAGGTAAAGCATGTCGATTGCAAAATTGATGAGCACGTAGAGCCCGGCGATAACGAGAAGCGCGCCCTGGATGACCGGATAATCACGCCGGAGCACCGCCGAGACGACGAGATTTCCGACCCCCGGCAAGCCAAAGACCGTCTCCGTTACCACCGCACCCGAAATCAGCACGGCGGCGGTGAGGCCAAGCACGGTGAGGATGGGTATAAGCGCATTCTTCAGCGCATGTTTCATCACCACCCGACGCTCCTTGACGCCCTTGGCACGCGCAGTGCGGACATAGTCGTCACCGAGGACATCCAGCATAGAGGCGCGGGTGAAGCGCAGAATGAGGGCGGAGGACACGAGGCCGAGCGCGATGGCCGGCAACGTCAGATGATACATGCGCTCGACGAAACTCGACCCCGGCCCGCCATAACCCGATACCGGGAACATATCGAGCCTGACGGCGAAGACCTGCATGAGGATGAGGCCGAGCCAGAAGCTCGGAATGCTCGCCGCCAGCATCGCGACCGTCGTTGCGGCCTGGTCCACGAACGAACCGCGCCGGTAAGCGGCATAGATGCCGATCGGGAGAGCGATGACGCTGGCGATCAGCAATGAAAAGATTGTCAGGAAAAAGGTGGGTTCGGCCCGATCCAGCAGGGCTGATCCGACAGGCATATTAAGAAAGATCGACTGGCCGAGATCGCCCTTCAGCAATTGGCCGATATAGTAGACATATTGCACCCCAAGCGACTGATCGAGGCCGAGGCGGGTGCGCAGTTCCGCAATGTCCTGTGCCGAGGCATCCGGCCCCAGCATCACGGCGGCCGGGTCTCCGGGCGTGACGCGCAGGATGACGAAAACGATGGTGACGACGAGGAACATCACCACGATCATTCCCGCAAGTCTCTGGAAGATATACCGTATCACGAATAAGGGCTCCCGACCGCAAAAGTGGCGGACCACTTATGCGCGATAGTTGAAGCGAAGCTGCTGAAGGGTGCCGGCAGCCCGGCACCCGATTGCCGTCCTGGCCTTATTTTGTGACCGAGGCATTCCAGAAATACGGCCACGGAGCAGGATCGACGCCTTCCAGCTTGTTGGACTTCGCCGCCACGGCATTGAAGTCACCGATCTTGAGAAGCGGCAGCTCGGCATAGATCGTCTTCTGCACATCGGCCCAGAGAGCGACGCGTTTATCCGGATCGACTTCGGCAGTGAAGGCATCAACTGCAGCCTTGCGTGCCGGCGTATCCCACCAGCCCGGCGAGCTCGTGGAAAGCGCGCCCATCAGCGCCGGTTCCGGCAGGAACGGGCTGTGGCTGATATAAATATCCCAGAGCTTCGGGTCAGCGCGGCGCTGTGTCAGCGTCGCCCAGTCCACCACCTGCATATCCACCTTGAAACCGGCCAGTTTCAGATATTCTGCAGCAACCTGCGCCATCTTGTAATGGAACTCATACTGGCGGCTGGTAAGGATGCGCAGCGGCTCACCACTGTAACCGGCGGCCTTCAGCTTTTCGGCGGCGGCTTCCGGATTGCCGACATTATAGTTGCCCTCGACACCTTCTTCTGAATGCCAGGAGAAGTTGTCGGGATAATAAGCGCCGTCGAGCGCGTAGAAATCCGTGCTGCCAAAAGCCGCCGCGAGCATGTCTTCCATGTTCAGCGCTTCCGTCACCGCCTTGCGAACCTCAAGCTTTGAGGACAGCCCCTCCTTGGTGTTGAAGACGAAGACCGGATAGCCGAAGGGCTTCAGCATCAACGGCTGCGAGGCGGACGACGACTTCACCTTGTCGAAGGATTCCACAGGAATGGAATCGACATAGTCGTATTGGCCCGAAACGGCGGCTTCGACGCGGGTATTCGGATCAGGCACCGGAACGAAGCGGATTTCATCGAGATATTGGTGGCGCGCACCTCCGTAACCGTCGCTTTCGCCGCCGTGGGACTTGTAGCCATCGAAGCGCACGAGCTGGATATACTGGTCGGCCTTGCGTTCCTTCAGCATATAGGGACCGGTGCCGATGAATTCGGCCATCGGCTCCGCCTGCTTTTCGGCCGGCAGGATGATCGCCGCGGAATTGTTGAACGCGAGCAGCGAGGTGAGCGGGGCATAGGGCTGCTTGAGGGTGATAGCCACCGTACCGGCGTCGGGTGCGGAAATATTCTCGATGAAGCCGGCTGCCTGCTTGCCGCGCGAGGCGATCTTCATCCAGCGTCCGAGCGAGGCGACGACATCTTCAGACGTCATGTCGCTGCCGTCGTGGAACTTGATGCCCTGTCTGAGCTTGATCGTGTAGGTTTTGCCATCTGCGCTGATCTCGGGCTGGCTTTCCGCCAGCAGCGGCGTCACCCTCCAGCCCTTGTCGAAAGTATAGAGCGTTTCGAAAATGTGCTGTGTGACGATGCCGACGAGATCGGCGGTAGACGCCATGGGGTCCAGTGTCGGCGGCTCGCCGATGGTGGCGACATTGATCACGCCGCCCTTTTCCTGGGCCATCATCACACCAGGTGCAAGCAACAAAGCGGCGGTGGCGAGAAATGCAATTTTACGTCTCATGGTCAAGCTCCCAGCTCTTCTGTGTTCCATTATTATGTTATATGCATCTTTATAACAGAATATCTTGCTGCCACGCCTTGTCAATAACCTTGAAGCGAGGAGGACTAATTACCGGAACGAGGGGAGGTATTTGGTTACAAACTGCCCGCCCCGGGCGCTTTCGGCAGCCACGGCGGATGCTGGGTCGGCACAGATGTCAGGAAATTAGGAAGCGGGATATTTCGCATCTGCGAACAAGATGCTATTCAAGAGACGGAGCAGGACAGGATTCCGACAGACATAACCTTGCGTCCATATTATTTTTGCATTGTTTCGTCTTCGCAGCCGCGCTTTTGTGGGTGAAGACAAGATTGATATTCGATACTGCCGGCTCATTTCCAGGTCGGATTACAAATTTTTATTACGTTGATATTATTGAGGAAACTATGAAGACGGCGATCGTCCACGACTGGCTCACCGATAGGGGTGGGGCTGAAAAGGTCCTTCACAACCTTCTCGAAATCTATCCTCAGGCAGATCTTTTCTGCCTCGTCGATTTCATGAGCGAGCGTGATCGCGGCTTTCTCGGCGGCCGCCCGGTCAATACCTCCTTCATCCAGAAGCTGCCCTTCGCCCGGAAGAAATATCGCTCTTACCTGCCGTTGATGCCGCTCGCCATCGAGCAATTCGATCTGAGCGGTTATGATCTCGTTATTTCCTCAAGCTATGCGGTCGCCAAAGGCGTCATCACCGGGCCGGGTCAGTTTCACGTTTCCTATATCCACAGCCCTATCCGTTATGCGTGGGATCTTCAGCATCAATACCTCAAGGAAACGCGGCTGACACACGGCTTCGCCTCATGGGTCGCGCGCGCCATCCTTCATTATATCCGCATGTGGGACATCCGCACCGCCAACGGTGTCGACCTGATGACGGTCAACTCCAAATTCATCCGCAACCGGGTGCGCAAGTGTTACGGGCGGGATTCCACGGTGATCTATCCCCCGGTGGATACCTCCCACCTCTCTCCCTCTGACCGCAAGGGCGACTATTTTGTCACGGCATCACGGCTGGTGCCCTACAAAAAAGTGCATCTGATCGTCGAAGCCTTCGCCAAAATGCCCGACAGGCGCCTCGTTGTCATCGGAGACGGCCCGGACATGAAGCGCATTCGCGATATCGCAACTCCCAATATCGAAATCCTCGGGTTTGTCGGCAATGAGGAGCTTCACAGATACATGGCGGAAGCCAAGGCATTCATCTTTGCGGCGGAAGACGACTTCGGCATCGTGCCCGTCGAATCCCAGGCTCTGGGCACACCAGTGATCGCTTACGGCAAGGGCGGCGTGCTGGAAACCGTCATCCCGCTCGGCGGATCCAACCAGCCCACGGGCCTTTATTTCCGCGAACAGACGCCTGAAGCGATCTGCGGCGCGGTGCAGGAGTTCGTCGACAATTCCGACCGCTTCGACAAGACCGCCTGCATCGACAATGCCGCCCGTTTCTCCCGCGAACGTTTCCTGAGGGAATTTGCCGACACCGTCAATTTCGCGCTCGCTGAACGGGCATGACTAAGGCACTCCCTCAACAAACATCCACCCCCGGGAACCTCTATCGAGCGCATAAATGAAACCAAAAAAGCCGCGAGATAATATTTATGATGTCGCCAAAGGTCTTTGTATCATTCTCGTTGTTTTTGGCCATGCGGAGAGAGGTCTAAACGGCTCCGGAGCGCCGCCGCACTTCAGCCTTATGGGTTTTTGCGACTATGCTATCTACACCTTCCATATGCCGTTTTTTTTCTTCTTGTCGGGATTATTCTTCTCCGGACAGGCTAACGCCCCAGGGCGCTTTTTTGGCAAGCTTGGAAAAAATATCGTCTACCCCTATTTCTTCTGGTCAGTTCTCCATGGAAGTCTGATGGTGATGATGGGGCGATTGGGCCTTACAAACACGATCATCGATCTAAACAGAGTCCTGGAAATCCTGTGGAGCCCAATAAGTCCCTTCTGGTTTCTTTACTCGCTCTTTTTCTGCCACCTTGCCTCCTATTTATTGAGTTGGGTGCCCGTCTTCCTCCGGGTGGCATTCGCACTCATCCTGTTCGGTTTGTTTTATATCCAGAACCAGTGGGTCCAATTGGACGTTGCCTATGGGTTTCTCTATTTCACATTCGGCATCGCCGCTAAACAATACGACTTCCAGCAGATGCGATACACGACGCGCTCGTTCATGGGGATCTTGGCAGCCTTTTTGATTGCCACCTATTTCTCCTGGAAAATTGAGGTTCCTGAACGGCTTCCATTCCTGTCGGCTATCCTCGGAATAGTGATGACTGTTGCTATTTCGCAGGCGCTGGTTATTCGCGAAAACGCAATTGCATCAACACTCAAGACAATCGGCCAATTATCCGTCGGAATTTACGTAATGCATATCATTGCTATCGGTTTCGGCCGGGCCGTCGCGACCAAGTTACTCCACGTAACTGACATACCAAGCTTGACAGCAATCATAACGATTGTGGGCGTTGCGTTGCCTGCGCTCGTTCAGACGGCCGCAATACGTTTCGGCATACATGAATGGGTGGCTCTGCCCGCCTCTGCACATCAGCGACGTACCACCAGCTCTACAGAGCAACAGATGTCCCCGCGATAATGAAAGTAAACTCCCGAGTCCGGTGATGAAAGTGACTTCATAATCTGCTAAAATTGTTTCTTTGAGAAAGCACTATATCAAAAAAATGAAAATGCCCTTTAAAAACAGCCGCTTGTAAGAATCCCTGACCTACCGAAAAAAATCACATATAGTGACAAAACTGCACTAGCAGAATACAGCGATCAAAGTAATTATGCCGACCAGTCAAATATTGAATCGTTATCTAAATAGACGCGCTCCGAGACGGACACATCAATTAAGGTAATGCAAACCGGCTGAGATTTTCTGTGCCGGCGTTATTTACGAAGTGATTATTTTTAAGAACCGATACGTGTCCGTTTTTCCTGATTTCGGACGATATTCATTTTGAGGAAAAAATGCGTTTATTGAATGTTTCGATTCTGCTCGCCTCTGCGGCTCTGGCAGGCTGCACTGTCACAGCGGCATCTGGCCCCGACGCAGCTACAATCGAATCCAACGCCTCCGTGAAATTCGGATCAAAGGACAAGAAAAAAACCGCAGGCGTGGATTATGCGCTTATCGACATCAACAGCACCGTCCTTAACTATGTCGGTGATACCACCACGACCACCTTGCTCGGCAGCTTCGGTGGTGGCAAGGGCGGCGTCCCGGCATTGCCGATGGGTGTCGGCGACGTAGTCCAGGTTGCGATTTTCGAAAGCCAGGCGGGCGGCCTGTTCATTCCAAACGATGCGGGCAGTCGACCGGGTAACTTCATCAGCCTGCCCAACCAGACGGTAGACCGGGAAGGCAATATCAGCGTTCCCTATGCCGGCAAGATTCGCGCAACCGGCCGCAATGTCGAGGATGTGCAGAGCGAAATCGAGGAGCGTCTGGCAAATCGCGCCATCGAGCCGCAGGTTCTGATCACCAAGATTTCCAGCCGCTCCGCACAGGCCTCGGTTCTGGGCGACGTCAAGGAGCCGACAAAGGTGCAGCTGTCGGAAGCGGGTGATCGCGTTCTTGACGTCATCTCTTACGCGAAAGGCCTGAGTGCCCCCAACATAGAGTCCTATGTCACGCTCATTCGGCGCGGAAAAACGGCCCGCGTCAACTATAATCACCTTGTCAGCACGCCTTCGGAAAACATCTATGTGGTGCCGGGCGACACCATCATGGTGGAGCGGGAGCGCCGCACTTATCTCGCCTTCGGCGCTTCCGGCCTCAACGGCCGTTTCGAGTTCGAGGACGCCGATCTCAAGCTCTCGGACGCCCTTGGCAAGGCGGGCGGATTGCTCGACTCCCGTGCAGATCCCGCCCAAGTCTATGTATACCGCATCGTCAAGCGCGATCTTCTCGTGAAGCTTGGCATAAACACGTCCAAATTCGCTGGCCAGGACGTTCCGGTCATTTTCCGTGCCAATCTGCGCGATCCCTCGACCTTCTTTGCCAGCACGAAATTCCCGATGCAGGATCGCGACATCATCTATGTCACGAACTCGCAGGCTACCGAACTCTACAAGTTCCTGGATCTCGTCGGCTCCGTGCCCGCCACCACAGGCAATGTTGCTGAAGATGTGCTGGCCACCCGCAACGCCATCCGGGCTTTCTGACCTCCGGCGTATCGCATCGCGCAAAAGGCCGCCCCGGAAACGAGGCGGCCTTTTCCCGTAACAACCGGCGCGAAGAATATACGCAATGGCGGGGTTGCATGCGAGCGCGATCCGCTTCAGCCCCTGTACGGCAGGGCAAACGGCCCTCGCACACGGTTACTGCCATTACAAAAGTTTAAGGTGATTTCGCAGCGTATTGGGTGTCTTGTGGAGGAAAGCTGCTCCCAAGGCTTGCCGCACATGTCGGGAAACATGTATCGCCTTCATTACGCGGAACCGTCAGATGAAACGTTTCTGGACCGCCCTCAGCGTTCTTGCCATCGCAGCCGCCGGCGCGTGGTATTTCAAGGACCGCCTGCCGCTCGATCAAATTCCCTATCTGAAACAATTTGCCAGCACTCCACCGCAGGCGGAGACCGCAACCGCAGAAACGACTGCAAATGCAAAACCGCAATCCTCCCGCAATGGCCAGCCAGGCGCACAACAGGGGCAACGGCAGGGCGGCGGGCGGCGCAATGGCGGACCACCGACCGTCAGCACAATTTCGGTCAGTAAGGCGAAGCTGCCAATGGACGCGGCGGCAACAGGGTGGGCGGTAGCAGCCGATATCACCAATATCGCGCCGCTCCAGGCTGGCCTCGTCACCGAAATCGAGGCAAAGGACGGCCAGCACGTCAAGGCGGGCGATCTGATCCTCAAGATGGACGATCGAATTGCCCGTGCGGCGGTTGACAAGGACAAGGCGAATATCGCCGCCGACCAGGCGACACTTGAACAGACTGAAGCCGCTTTTCAGCGTGCCGCCAACCTCGTCAAGCAGAGCGCCGAGTCACAGCAGGTGCTGGATCAGGCCAGGGCGGCGCGGGACAGCGCCAGTGCCAAAATCGATGCCGACCGCGCAACACTTGCGTCCGATCAGGTGGCGTTGGAACATATGGAAATCCGTGCTCCCTTCGATGGGAGACTGGGTGATATAAGCGTCAGCCCGGGGGCTTACCTCAGTGCAGGCGTGAATATCGTGACGATCACGAAATACGACCCCATCTCGGTCAGTTTCCGGCTCTCTCAACGCTATCTGCCGCAATTGCGCGAAGGCGTAGCAAAAGACACGGCAGTTGATGTCGACCCTGCGGCGACCGGCGGCGAGGCGATGCGCGGCGTACTGCGTTTTTACGACAACGCTGTGGACCAGACCTCCGGCACAGTGCTGGCAAAGGCGGAGTTCAAGAACGACCGCGGCCTTTTGTGGCCTGGTCAGTCCGTCAATGTCACCGCGCATTTCGTTTCCGAAGACGAAATGGTCGTCGTACCGACGGTCGCTGTGCGACCCGGACCGAAAGGCAATTTTGTCTACACGGTCGACAGCGATCATCATGCCCACATGACGCCCGTGGAGGTCGCGCGTTCGAACGGCGACCTCACCGCCATTGCGAACGGCCTTAATGGCGGAGAGCATATCATCGTCGAGGGCCAGTCGGAACTCGCCGACGGCCAGCTCGTGATCGAGCAATTTTCCGACAAGGGCGGGACGGCAGGCAATCTGGCCGCCACTATTCCGCAGGAAAAGGCTGGCCGCCAATGATCCCGAATTTTTGCATCAACAGGCCCGTCGCCACCACGCTTCTCGCCATCGGCCTCGTTCTGGCAGGCCTTGCCGGTTTCCGTTTGCTCCCGGTCGCGGCCTTGCCAAAGGTGGATTTTCCGACGATCAACGTGTCGTCATCACTCTCCGGCGCCTCCCCGCAAACCATGGCCACCTCGGTCACCACGCCACTGGTCAAGCAGTTCGAGACAATTCCCGGCGTCAGCGAGATCAGCGCCACCAATACGCTTGGCAACAGCTCGATCGTGCTTCAGTTCGATCTCAACCGCGATATCGACGCGGCCGCTGCCGACGTGCAGGCCGCAATTTCCCGCGCGCAACGGCAGTTGCCGAGCAATATGACGACGACGCCCAGCTATCGCAAAACGAACCCGGCCGATGCCCCGGTACTCTTGCTTGCGGTCAACAGCAAGGAAATGCCCACCAGCAAGGTCGATGAAATCGCCGAGAACATTATCTCCCCGCTGCTTTCCACCATTTCCGGCGTGGCGCAGGTGAGTATCTACGGGGCGCAGACCTATGCCGTGCGCATTGGGCTGGATCCGGCGCAGCTTCAGGCAAGAGGCCTCGGCGTCGATACGGTCACCACCGCCATTGCCCAGGCGAACAATCAGGTTCCCGTCGGCGCACTGCAGAACGATAATCAGCGCCTGACGATCGAGGCCGATACCCAGCGCACGAACGCAGCCGCCTTCCGTTCGCTGGTCGTATCGACGAACAACGGTGCACCCATTCACCTCGGTGATATCGCCAACGTCACCGACAGCATTGACAACACCAATGCGGGCAGCTGGTTCGACGGCGAACAGGCCATCGTTCTCGCCGTGCAGCGGCAACCGGATGCCAACACCGTCGATGTCGTGGACGCCATCAAGGCCAAGCTGCCGGCGCTTCACCAGCAATTGCCACCTTCCGTCAACATCAACGTGATGAACGACGCCTCGACCGCGATCAAGGACGCGATTTCCGACGTTCAGTTTACCCTGTTCCTGACCATCGGGCTGGTGGTGGCAGTAATCTACCTCTTCACCGGGCATCTGACGGCAACCGTCATTCCGGGTCTTGCCGTGCCGTTGTCGCTGATCACGGCTTTCGGCGCGATGTATGTGCTGGGTTACAGCATCGACAATATCTCCCTGCTTGGGCTCACCCTGTCAGTAGGTCTTGTGGTGGATGATGCCATCGTCATGCTGGAAAACATATTGCGCCTGCACGAAGAGGGGCTGCCGATGCGGGAAGCCGCGCTGCAGGGTGCTGCGGAGGTCAGCAGCACCATCCTCTCCATGTCGATTTCGCTTGTCGCCGTCTTCATCCCCATTCTGTTGATGGGAGGGGTGATCGGCAGGCTCTTTAATGAATTCGGCATGGTCGTCACGCTCGCCATCATGGCCTCGGCTCTGGTATCGCTGACGGTCACGCCAATGCTCGCCTCGCGCCTTTCCGGCCACTCCTCCCGGCCACCGGCGATCATCCGTTGGTTCGATGCCGGCTTCGAGCGGACGCTTCGTGCCTATGGAAACGCCGTGAGCTGGTGCCTTTCCCATCGCCGTATTGTTTTGGCGTCATTTCTCGCCTCGGTCGCGGCATCTCTTTATCTATTCGAAGTGCTGCCCTCCAGCTTCTTCCCCCAGGAAGACATCGGCCGTCTTTCGGTTTCGACGCAGGCGCGCGAGGATATTTCCTACACGGCGATGCGCGATCTCCAGGCGCAGGTTGCCGATCAGATCCGCAAGAATCCGGCCGTTGTCCACGTTACATCCATCGTTGGCGGCAATTCGCGCAATCCGCTGAACAACGGCTCGATGTTTGTCGAACTGAAGCCCAAGGAGGAGCGTGCACCTCTGAGCCAGGTTCTGACGGAACTGGGCCAGGCCAGCTCGAAAGTCGCGGGCATTCGCACCTATATCAACCCGCAGCAGAGCCTGCGTTTCGGCGGGCGCAGCTCCGCCAGCCAATATCAACTCGTGGTGCAGGGCTTGAACGCTGATATCACCAATGAATGGTCGAACAAGCTGATGGAGGCGATGCGCCGCGACCATACCTTCACGTCAGTAACATCGGATGCCCAAAACGGCGCCATCGCCGCCACGATTTCGGTCGATTCGGAAAAAGCCGCTGCCTTCGGGATTACCAATGATCAGCTGCGCAAGACACTGGAAATGTCCTTCGGCGGGTACACCGCCGCACAGATCCAGTCGACCGGCGACAGCTACGACGTCATTGTCGAGTTCGACAGCTCGAAGCCGTGGAATGACGATTTCCTGAGCGACATCAATATTCTTTCGGCCAAAACGGGCGTACTGGTGCCACTTTCCAACTTCGCTGCTCTCACCCGGACGCAGGCGCCTGTTACCATCAATCAGACGGGCCAGCTCGTCTCCACCACCATCTCCTTCAACCTGCCGGATGGTGTGGCACTCTCCGACGCCACAAGTCGGATCGACCAGCTCAAGACCACGATAGGTCTGCCGCAGGATGTCTTCACCAGCTATGGCGGCACGGCGGCAATCTTCCAGCAGAGCCAGGGGAACACCGGAATCCTCATTCTGGCGGCGGTGCTCACCATCTATGTCGTTCTCGGCGTTCTCTATGAGAGCTTCATCCACCCGCTGACCATTCTTTCCGGTCTGCCGGCAGCGGCCTTCGGCGCCCTTGTGGCGCTGAAGGTCATGGGCATGGATTTCTCCATCATCGCCCTGATCGGGCTATTGATGCTTATCGGCATCGTCAAGAAAAACGCGATAATGATGATCGACGTGGCGGTGGAGCTGATGCGAGAAAAAGCGGAACCACCCGCAACCGCCATTCACGAAGCCTGCGTGCGCCGGTTCCGCCCGATTATGATGACGACATTCTGCGCATTGCTTGGCGCTCTTCCCATCGCGCTCGGCTCGGGCGCCAGCTCAGAACTGCGCCAACCGCTCGGCATCGCGGTGGTCGGTGGTCTCATCGTCTCGCAATTGCTGACATTGTTCATCACGCCTGTCATCTTCGTGGAAATGGACCGCTTCGGCCGCTTCCTCACAGGGCTATTTTCCCGCAAAAAAGCGACGGAAAAACACGCCGAGCCGCAAACGCCGCAAACAACAGGCGAACCAGACTCTGTTGCCGCTTGACAAAGATTTTCGAGCCGCATCGGTGACTCGAATATCTGTCGAAGATCATGAAAGTCCGCCCGGAGCATACTACTGCCGGGCAAACCGCCCGAAGGCTCCGCCCGAAAAGCACAGCGGATCGCCATCTCGATGGGCGGCGCGCAGCACTTCACCGACAATGATGGTGTGGTCGCCCGCATCGTGGGCCGCCGCCTGCCGGCATTCGAAACGGGCCAGCGTTCCGGGGATGACCGGTACGCCCTCATCGTTCAATTCCCAGTCAAGATCATCGAAAGCACGGCCGTTGCGGGTGAAGCGGGCGCTCAGCACGTCCTGATCGGCGCTCAGCACATGAATAGCGAAATGGGTCGCGCCGCTGAAGGCCTGATAACGCGACGAGCTTTTCGCAGGTGACCACAGCACCAGCGGCGGATCGAGCGAGACGGATGCGAAGCTGTTGACCGTCATGCCGATCGGGCCTTCCGGGGTCGTGGCTGTTACCACCGTAACACCGGTGGTGAAAGCGCCGAGCGCATTGCGAAAGCTGCGGCTGTTTTCGCCGCCGGGAACGAATACATGTTCATTGGGCATCTTGATTGCCTCTGCAACTGTCATCACGCCACCTCTTTTCCAATCGCAAGGGTGTAGAGTTCAAACCATGTCTGGCGGTCCATCGTCACGCGAAGCGCATCGGCAGCGGTTTTGATGCGTTCGAGATTGTTGGTGCCAAGCACGGGCACTATCTTTGCCGGATGGCGCAGCAGCCAGGCGATCGCGACGGCCGTCGCGTCGACGCCCTGTTCCTTGCCGATGCGCTGCAGGGCAGCCATGGTGCCGCCATGCGCGCCGGAGAACAGCGAACCGCCACCGAGCGGCGACCAGGCCATGGGCGAAATGCGCTTTTCCTGCAGGTAGGCGAGATCGCCATTCGTGAAGGAATCGGTGGCAAGCAGGCTCATTTCGATCTGGTTCGTCACCAGCCGGTTGCTCATGGCCGATTGCAGCAGCGAAAAATCGAACGGGCGGAAATTGGAGACGCCAACCGCCTTGACCTTGCCCGACGCCACCAAGGCATCAAGTGCCTTGCCGGTTTCTTCCGCGTCGATCAGCGGGTCGGGGCGGTGAATGAGCAGCAGATCGACGTGATCCGTTCCCATGTCGCGCAGCGACGCTTCCACCGAAGCGTTGATGTGGACCGCGGTCGTGTCGTAATGCTTGACGCGGGCGGCAGTATGGCGGCCGGCCGGGGCGACGATGCCGCATTTGGTGACGATTTCGATTTTGTCGCGCAGTCCTGGCGCGGCTTTCAATCCGGCGCCAAGAATGGCTTCTGCCGTGTATCCCCCATAGATATCGGCCTGATCCATGGTTGTGATGCCCTGCGCGAGGCAGGCCTCGATCTTCGCCTGTACATGCGCCGGCGAGGTGTCTGCATCGTCGCCAATGCGCCACATGCCGTAAACGATGCGGCTGAGTTCGAGTGTGTCAGAAAGAGCGATACGTTCCATCAGTGGCGTTCCCCGTTGCCGAGCGGCGTCGCTGGCGTTTCAGAAGGCACCCGGCCATAGGCATGCGGCAGGGAGCAGGTTTTCATCTGCGGCAACACCTTGGTGCCGAAATGTTCGGCTTCGTCGAGATGCGGATAACCGGACAGGATGAAGGCGCGGATGCCCATCTTCTGGTAATCCTCCAGCGCCGAAAGAACCTGATCGGTTGAGCCGACAAGTGCTGCACCGCAGCCGGAACGCGCCCGGCCGATGCCGGTCCACAGATTGGGTTCGACATAACCGAACTTGTCAGCGAGTTCACGGGCACGTGCCTGATGCGACACGCCGAGTGAACCGCTGTCATGGGCGCGGTTGCGGATCAGCTGGCCGTATTCATCATCGAGCTTGGAGACCAGATGTTCGGCATATTCACGGGCTTCCTTTTCGGTATCGCGCACCACCATATGGACGCGCAGGCCGTAATCAAGCGTGCGGCCATGGGCGGCGGCACGCTCGTTGGCGGCGCGCATGCGGTCCGCCAGCTGGTCTTTCGTCTCCGGCCACATAAGATAGACGTCACATTGTGCGCCACAGAGCTCAAGTGCATCTGGAGAATAGCCGCCGAAATAAAGAAGCGGGCCGCCATTCTGCTGGTAAGGTCTCGCCGGCTCGGTCGATACGCCCTTGAACTGATAGATTTCGCCGTCGTGGTCGATGGTGTCGCGGGTCCAGGCCTGCCGCAAAATCTCGACGACCTCGTGGCTGCGCTTGTAACGAAAGGCGCTGTCGGCGACTTCGCCCGGAAAGTCGGAACTGATGACATTGAGGGTCAGGCGGCCTTTCAGCATGTGGTCGAGCGTGGCGATCGTACGCGCCAGCATGATCGGCTGCATTTCGCCACAGCGGATAGCGGCAAGGAAATTGATGCGGTCACTGATCGGCGCACAGCCGGCGACAAAGCTCAGCGTATCCTGTCCGACCTGATAGGACGAAGGGCAGAGAATGTTGCGGAAACCAAGTTCCTCGGCTTTTTTGACGATATCCGAGCAATGTTCGAAGCTGGAACGCAGGCTTCCATCCGGCACGCCGAGATAGGCGTAATCATCCGAACACAAAGCGGAAAACCAGGAGACCTCGGCAGCATCGAGATCAGCGGATGTAACGGGTACGACGGTCATGCAATTCCTCCTCAGGGCCGCTCTCGTTTTTCTTGCATAACATCAAGAAATATGTAAATCAATGATGTATCAATTTTTGTTTCGGGTGGAGGAAACGGCATATGAGACACACTGGCGGCAGCTTGCCCATGTATCTGCAGATCGCCGAAATGCTGGTGCGCGAGGTGTCGGCAGGGCGGCTGATCGACGGCGAGAAGCTTGCACCGGAGCGCGATATGGCCGCCGATCTCGGCATCGCTGTCGGTACGCTACGCAAGGCGCTCGCCGAATTGCAGGAGCGCGGTCTTCTGGAGCGCGTACAGGGCTCCGGCAACTACATCCGCGCGGTCAGCGATCCGCAAAGCGTCTACGCTTTCTTCCGGCTTGAACTGATCGAGGGCGGCGGCCTGCCGACAGCGGAGGTTCTGGATGTGGCCCGGCTAGCGAAGCCCGCCGATCTGCCCGCTTTTGGCACCTCCTCCGAAGGACACAGGATTCGTCGTCTGCGGCGCATCGCCGGCAAACCGGCCGCCATCGAGGAAATCTGGCTTGATGGTTCCTACGTTGACACGATCACCATCGAAAATATGTCGGAATCTCTCTACCTCTATTACCGCACTCGCCTCAACCTCTGGATATCGAAGGCGGAGGATCGCATCGATCTCGGCGACGTGCCCGAATGGACGCCCGAAGCGTTCGGCCAGAAAGCAGGCGCATCCGTGCCCCGCGTCCTGCGTCTCAGCCAGGCGCAGGATGGTGCGGTGGCGGAAGTTTCCTGGACCTGGTTTGACCATACCGTCGCGCGCTACGTTTCTCGCATACGTTGAGACTGCGCAAAATTCGCGTGATCTACAGAAGTGACGGAATTTGACGGCAGGCAAGCCAACCACTGCCCGCCAGCGGGCGATTTTGCGGTTATATTTCTTCAAATCAATGACTTAGTAGTTTTTGATTTCTGTCAGAAATAAAATTGATACACTATTGATTTCCTTTTTGTGAAAGGTAATATCACGACCTCAGGGAGACAGGCGTTTTGCCACCCCACGTTATCGCCAGACAATCGGGCTCGATTTTCGAAGATGCGATACGGGGAACTTGAAGGTTGATACCGGCTATTGCGTCCATTGAAATTTCGGGCGTGCCGGTCGTGAGGAGGAAAATATGGCTTCAGTCAGCCTGCGCAAGCTGGACAAGAGTTACGGTGCGCTTCGCATCGTCAAGGGCATCGACCTTGAAATCAACGATGGCGAATTCGTCGTATTTGTCGGCCCTTCCGGCTGCGGCAAATCAACGACGTTGCGCATGGTCGCAGGGCTGGAGAGCATTACAGGCGGCGAGGTGAAGATCGGCGACCGTGTCGTCAACCGGCTGCCGCCGCGCGAGCGCGACATCGCCATGGTGTTTCAGGACTATGCGCTTTATCCGCACAAGACGGTGCGCGAAAACATGGGCTTCAGCCTGAAGGTGCGTGGCGTCAGCGCCTCGCAGGCCAATGCCAGCATCGATGAGGCGGCAAAGATGCTAGGCATCGAGCATCTTCTCGATCGGCGGCCTGGACAGCTTTCCGGCGGCCAGCGCCAGCGTGTTGCCATGGGGCGCGCCATCGTGCGCCGCCCGCAGGTATTTCTGTTCGATGAGCCGCTGTCCAACCTCGACGCTAAACTCCGCGGACAGGTACGCACGGAAATCAAGCGCCTGCACCAGCAGCTCGGCACCACCATCATCTATGTCACCCATGACCAGGTGGAGGCGATGACGCTGGCGGACCGCATCGTCATCCTGCGCGGCGGCGATATCGAACAGGTCGGCACGCCGGATGAGGTTTATAACCGCCCGGAAAGCGTGTTCGTCGGCGGTTTCGTCGGTGCGCCCGCGATGAATTTTGCCCGCGCCAGGGTCAATGGTGACCGGCTGACATTTTCCGACGGCAATTCCCTGCCGATGGCGGCTATCCGGCCATCACGCGAAACGGGGCTGGAAGGACGCGACGTCATCGTTGGCATCCGCCCGGAACATTTCGGCCCCGCCGAAGGCTTCGGCAGCCAGCTTGCCGTGAAGGTGCAGGTTGTGGAACCGCTGGGCTCGGACACGCTCGTCCATTTCAGCCTTGGTGATGCGGTGCTGACCGCACGGATGCCGCCGCAGCTTCGGCCGACGCCGAATGAGGAACTGCGGATCGGCGTCGATCCGTCCAAGGTCCATCTTTTCGACGCAACAACGGAGCGCTCGATCCACTGATTGCCGGGCAAAATGCCACGGCCAAGGATTAATAACGGGAGGAACACATGACATTCAAAACTATCCGGGGCAAAGCCCTGATCGGTGCTGCGCTCTGCGCAACCGTGCTCGCTTTTTCAGGTCAGGCCTTTGCCGATGCCGAGCTGAAGATCTTCGTTTCCAGCCAGCATCAGCCGGATGTCTGGCGCAAGGCGCTCGATCAATATGAGGCGAAGACGCCGGGCGTGAAGGTGGTCATCGAGACCGGCGGCAACACCTCGGAAATGCAGGCGCAATATCTCAACACCGTGATGTCGGCCAAGGATTCGAGCCTCGACGTATTGATGCTCGACGTCATCCGTCCCGCGCAATTTGCAACAGCCGGCTGGACCAGCGATTTTGCCGGCAAGGACATGTCCGCCTATCTGCCGACCTATGCCGAAGCCAATACGGTGGATGGCAAGATCGTGGCGTTGCCAGCCTTCGCCGACTCCATGTTCCTCTATTACCGCAAGGACCTGCTGGATAAATACGGCATCAAGCCGCCAACCACCTGGGACGAGCTGAAGGAAGCGTCCAAGAAGGTCATGGAAAGCGAAAAGAACCCGGAGCTTCAGGGCCTGTCCTTCCAGGGCAAGGCGATCGAAGGCGCGGTCTGCACCTTCCTCCTGCCCTACTGGAGCGAAGGCAAGTCGCTGGTTGAAAACGGCAAGCTGAACTTCGACAACAAGGCGGCGGTGGATTCGCTGAAGCTCTGGAAGAGTTTTGTCGACGAAGGCATTTCCAAGAAGAACATTTCGGAGGTGGCGACCGACGACACCCGCAAGGAATTCCAGGCCGGCAAGGTCCTCTTTGCCGTCAACTGGTCCTATGCCTGGACCCATTTCCAGGGCAAGGAATCGCAGGTGAACGACAAGGTCGGCGTCGCCCGCCTTCCCGCCGTCAAAGGTGGTGAGCAGACGACCTGCCTCGGCGGCTGGGAATTCGGCGTGTCAGCCTATTCCAAGCAGCAGGATGAAGCCAAGAAGCTTGTCGAATATCTCTCCAGTCAGGATGTATCGAAGTTCATGGCCATCAACGCAGCGCTCCTGCCCACCTACGCCGCTCTCTACAAGGATGCCGACGTGACCAAGGCAATCCCGTGGTTCGCGGATGCCCTGCCGGTCGTCGAAACAGCAAAGGCCCGTCCGGTGACGCCGCGCTACAACGAGGTCAGCGAGACCATTCGCACCACGGTCAACGGTGTGCTCGCCGGCGTCATGACGCCGGAGGATGGCGCAAAGCAGATGGAAAGCCGTCTGCGGCGCGTTCTGCGATAAGCTTCGGGCCGGAAGGCGGCGTGTGCACCGCGCCCCTTCCGGCCGTTTCGACTGACAGGATGAAAGGCGCCTCAAGGGCGCGAAACGGGCCGGACATAAACCGGTCCGACCGGGAGACGATGACGTGAATCCAGTTGCGGGAGTGGCAGACGTGACAATGCCGGAAAGAACCATGGTTCGGGTGGACGAGAAACCGCAGCCGCGCTGGACGCGGTGGCTCGATCTCGGCGACCGGTCGCTGGCCGTGCTGCTGCTCGCGCCAGCGGCGATCCTGCTTTCGCTCATCATCGTTTATCCGGTGGCGCGGCTCGTTTATACGAGCTTCTTCAGCCTGTCGCTGACCTCGGGCCTGCCGGCGGAATTCATCGGCTTTGAAAACTACACGGCGATGTTCGACGATCCGATTTTCTGGGAAACGACCTGGAATACGGTGCTGATAACGCTGATCACCGTGCCCGGCGCACTATTCATGGGCCTTGGCCTCGCATTGCTCGCCAATCTGCCTTTCTCCATGCAGTGGCCAATGCGGCTTTCCCTTCTCATCCCCTGGGCGCTGCCGCTCTCCTTTGCAGGTCTCATCTTCGCGTGGTTCTTCCATTATGAATATGGCGTGGTCAATGACGTGCTGAACCGGATGGGCTTCGAAGGCATCATCTGGTTCAACTCACCGAACTGGGCCTTTGCCGCCATCTGCCTGACGATCATCTGGAAGACCTCTTCCTTCATGGCGCTCATGATCCTCGCCGGGTTGCAGACCATCCCGCGCTCGCTTTACGAGGCAGCGGATGTGGATGGCGCTGGCAGGATCAGGCAGTTCTTCGAAATCACCCTGCCGCTTCTGAAGCCATCGATTATCGTCGCCCTCATCTTCCGCACGATCACGGCGCTACAGACCTTTGATATTCCATACATGATGACCGGCGGCGGCCCCGGCACATCCACCACGACGCTTGCCATGTATATCCACCAGAACACCGTCTCCTTCCTCGATCTCGGTTACGGTTCGGCCTTAGCGGTCATGATGTTTGCGCTTTCCATGTGCGTCACCGCCGTTTACCTCCGTATCATCAGGACGAAGGACTGATCCCATGAGCACCGTTGCCACCTCCTCCGGTCTGTCCTCCTTCTTTTCTGGCAAGCCGCTGCGCTTCATCGCGTCCTCCATTCTTCTGGTAAACGGCCTTTTCCCGGCTATCTGGATCCTCTTCACCTCGCTGAAAACCGAGGCGGAGCTGACTGTCAAGCCGATCACCTGGTTTCCGCACGCGCCGACACTTGCGAACTACATGCAGGCCTTTTCGGATCAGCCGCTGCACCTCTTCCTGTTCAACAGCTTCATGGTGGCGCTGCTTTCCACGGCACTGACCATCCTGATTTCGGTGTTGGCGGCTTACGCGCTGGCGCGGCTGAACCTTAAATACCGGGCGCTTATCCTGTCGCTCATCATCGCCGTTTCCACCTTTCCGCTGGTGACGCTGCTTGTGCCGCTGTTCGAAATCATGCGGGCGCTCAATCTGCTCAACAGCTGGACGGCGCTGATCCTGCCCTACACGGTGCTGTCGCTGCCGGTCTGCACCTTGATGCTGGTCTCCTTCTTCGAAAGTATTCCGCGCGATCTCGAAAACGCCGCCATGATCGATGGCTGCACCCGCATCGGGGCGCTGTTCAAGGTCGTCGTGCCGCTTTGCGCGCCTGGTGTTTTCACCGCCGGTATTCTCGCCTTCGTGAATGCCTGGGACGAATTCCTGCTGGCGCTCTCCTTCAACTCCAACCCTGCGCTGCGCACCCTGCCCGTTGGCATCCAGCTTTATCAGGGAGAGTTCGCTTTCCCCTGGCCGGTCATTTCGGCAGCGTTGGTGGTCGGCATCGTGCCGGTCGCGATCCTCATCGTCATCTTCCAGGAACGGGTTGTCTCTGGCCTCACCGCCGGCGGTCTCAAGGGCTAAAAGGTTAAGTCATGCATTTCGAAAAGACCCACGATGGATTTACGCTTGCGATCGGCAACCGCACCATCCTTTCCCATTCGCCCGACGAGCCGGCCTTATTCGCCGGTTTCGGCAAGGAGCGGATGGATATGTATCGCGGCAATTTCGATATCGAAGACTACGTCATCGAACGAACCGCCTTGCGCCACGCCGAGATGAGCGGCGACAGCGTCACGCTTTCCTCCGCACCGGGACAGGCCCCTCGCCTTCGCCTGACACTCGAAGGGAATGCCATCCTGCTGACGGCGCTGGACAAGACCATAAACCGTCTCTGGCTGCGCGTCTTTGCGGAAACGGACGAGCATGTCTGGGGCGGCGGCGAGCAGATGTCCTATTTCGACATGCGCGGAAGGCGCTTCCCACTCTGGACCTCCGAGCCCGGCGTTGGCCGAGACAAGACCACCGAAATCACCTTCAAGTCTGACGTCAACGGCAAGGCAGGCGGTGATTATTACAACACCAACTATCCGCAGCCGACCTATCTCTCGTCGCGTAGATACGCGCTGCATGTGGAAACGAGCGCCTATTCGGTCTTCGATTTCCGCAATGGCGATTTCCACGAGATCGAAATCTGGGCCATCCCTGAGAAGATCGAATTTTTCGCCGGCGACAGTTTCACCGACATCGTCTCCGCGCTGTCCCTACGGTTTGGACGGCAGCCGCAATTGCCGGAATGGATCTATAATGGCGCGATCATTGGATTAAAAGATGGCGTCAATTCGTTTGCGCGGCTGGAGAAAATCCGCGCAGCCGGAACGCAGGTGTCGGGCCTGTGGTGTGAGGACTGGGTGGGGCTTCGCCAGACATCCTTCGGCGCTCGCCTGTTCTGGGACTGGCAGGCGAACGAAACCCGTTATCCGCATCTGCGCCAGAAGATCGCCGAGCTTGCCGATCAGGGTATCCGTTTTCTGGGGTACGTGAACCCCTATCTCTGCGTTGACGGCCCGCTGTTCCCGGTTGCTGAAGCAGCCGGTTATTTCGCCACCGACGCCGAGGGCAAAACGGCGCTGGTGGATTTCGGCGAATTCGATTGCGGCGTGGTCGATTTCACCAACCCGGCGGCCGCCGACTGGTTTGCCGAAGAAATCATCGGCAAGAACATGCTGGATTTCGGCCTTTCCGGGTGGATGGCTGATTTCGGCGAATATCTGCCGATCGATATAACGCTCTTCAACGGTGTCGACGCAAAGCTGATGCACAATGCATGGCCCACCCTGTGGGCCGAGGTCAATGCAAAAGCCGTCGAAAGTCGCGACAAGACCGGCGAAACGCTGTTCTTCATGCGCGCAGGCTTCACCGGAGTGCAGGCCCATTGCCCCCTCATCTGGGGCGGTGACCAGTCGGTCGACTTCTCCCGTCATGATGGACTTATCACCGTCATTTGCGGCGCGCTTTCATCCGGCCTCATGGGTAATGCCTATCACCATTCCGACATCGGCGGTTACACCAGCCTGTTCGGCAATGTCCGCACCGCGGAACTCATCATGCGCTGGACCGAAATGGCGGCGTTTACCCCTGTGATGCGCACCCATGAAGGCAATCGCCCGCGTGACAATCTGCAGATCGATCAGGATGAAGAGGTTCTTGCCCATTTCGCCCGCATGACGACAGTCTATGTCGCGCTTGCCCCCTATCTGAAATCGCTGTCCGCCGTAGCGGCCAGAACGGGGCTTCCGGTACAACGCCCGCTTTTCCTGCATTACGAGAATGACCGGCAGACTTACGCCATTCAGGACAGCTATCTCTATGGCCCCGACATGCTGGTGGCCCCTGTCTGGAAAGCGGGAGAAACGCAACGCACCCTCTATCTTCCGGGCGATGGCCAGTGGGTACATCTGTGGAGCGGCGTGCATCATCGCGGTGGAAACGAGGTTACCGTGGAAGCACCACTCGGCCGGCCCGCGGTTTTCTACCGCGCCGATAGTGGCAACGTCACCCTGTTTGAACAGCTCCGCACCATCTGAGCCGTTGACAGCCAGCTAAAAAAACGACAGTTTCCGACCCATTCCGAGGGGAGCACCAGACGGTGCTGAGATGGCGTTGAGCCGGACCCTTGAACCTGATCCGGATCATGCCGGCGTAGGAACGGAAACTGTCGCGCCTTTGAGGCGCTGCCCTTTCTCTTCTCCGCTTTGTCCTGATCTCCGCGATTGTCACGTGTGGAGACCGAATGATGATGCTGAAAGTTTTTGTCCGTCGCACCCGGTGCGTCTGCGTCTGAGGTTCGGCTCATGCGCGCCGCCCATGCGTTGAACGGTGTCGGTCTCCTGCTTGTTCTCTGGCAGGCAGGCACATGGCTGTTCTCGCCACCCCGTTATATCCTGCCGGCGCCGGCCGATGTCGCCGCGGCCTTCCTGCGCCAGCCCGGTTTCCTGTTGGGGCAGGCCATGGTTACATTTCTCGAAATGGCCGTTGGACTGACGGCCGGCGTCCTGGTCGGTATTCTCGTGGCTTTCTCCATCGCGGCAATCCCCCGTCTCGGTCTCCTCGTCTGGCCGATGGTTCTGGTTTTGCAGGCCTTCCCGGTTTTCGTGCTGGCGCCCATCCTCGTCCTCTGGTTCGGCTTCGGCATGGCCTCGAAAGCGGTGATGACAGCGATCATCATCTTCTTTCCCGTGGCCTCCTCCTTCACCGATGGCCTCAACCGGACGGATCGCGCCATTCTCGATGCCGCCTCGCTGACGCAGGCAAGCCACTGGCAGGTTCTCACCCGGCTGCGCGTGCCACTGGCACTGCCTTCGCTTATCTCCGGGCTGCGGGTGGCCGCACCCCTCGCACCGCTGGGCGCTGTCATTGGCGAATGGGTTGGCGCATCGGCAGGGCTTGGATTCGTGATGATCCAGTCAAACGCCCGCATGCAGACCGACACGATGTTCGCCGCCATGGCGATACTCGCCATCATGGCGGTGCTGCTGCGACTGGCGGTGGATCGCGCCACCGCCCATCTGGCGCCCTGGGCCAGGGAAACAGAACACACCATTCCTTTCGGGTATTTACGGAGACTTTCAGCATCATGAAGCGAACTCTTCTTTCTTTCGTCGTCGCGGCGGCAAGCATATTTGCCCCGGTTCAGTCACAGGCGGCCGACAGGCTTACGGTATTGCTGGAATGGTTCGTGAATCCCGACCATGCGCCGATGGTCATTGCGAAAGAGCGGGGCCTTTTTGCGGATGCGGGTCTTGAAGTTGAACTTGTTCCGCCGGCAGATCCTTCCGCCGTTCCGCGCCTCGTTTCGGCAAAACAGGCCGATATCGGCGTGCACTACCAGCCCAACCTCTATCTCGACCACGATGCCGGCCTGCCGCTCGTCCGTTTCGGCACACTGGTCGAAACGCCGCTAAACACCGTCACCGTGCTGGCTGACGGACCGATCAAAAGCCTGAAGGACCTGAAGGGCAGGAAAGTCGGTTTTTCCGTATCCGGCTTCGAGGATGCCATGCTGAAGCGCATGCTGGAAAAGGACGGTCTGACGAAAGACGATGTGGAACTCATCAACGTTAATTTCTCCCTGTCGCCATCGCTCATCGCCGGCAAGGTGGACGCCACCCTCGGCGGTTTCCGCAATTTTGAACTGACGCAGATGAAGCTCGAGGGCCACGAAGGCCGATCCTTCTTTCCCGAGGAACATGGTGTTCCGGCCTATGACGAGCTGATCTTCGTCACCCATCGCGATCTCGCAACAGACAGCCGCCTGCCGCGTTTCCTCTCCGCCGTGGAACAGGCCGCTATTTTCATCACCAATCACCCGCAGGAATCCTGGCAGCTTTTCATCAAGGCCTATCCCAATCTCGATGACGCACTGAACAAGCAGGCTTTCTTCGACACATTGCCGCGTTTTGCCAAGCGCCCTGCCGCACTCGACCGCGCCCGCTATGCGCGTTTTGGCGCCTTCATGCAGGAAATGCAGCTCATCAAGCAGGCGCCGGCGGCGGACGAAATCGCCGTGGAGCTACAGCAGCCATGACCATCCCCTTCCCCACGACCACGCAGGCCGCCGAAATCCTTGAAAAAGTCAGGCAGGCGCGTCCGCGCGTACATTGCCTTATGAATACCGTGGTGCAAAAATTCACCGCCGACGGGATTACCGTTGTTGGCGGCATTCCCTCCATGAGCACGTCGCTGGAGGAAATCGAAAGCTTCGTTACCAAGGCGGATGCGCTGACCATCAATCTCGGCACGCTGGATGCGGAACGGCGCAAGGTTATCCTGCTGGCAGTGGAGATCGCCAACGCCTCAGGCAAGCCCTGGATCGTCGACCCCGTGCATTGTGACTATTCTCCATCCCGGCTGGCCTTCGCGCGTGAGCTGATCACTCTCTCTCCCGCGATCGTGCGTGGCAACCGTACAGAAATGAGACTGATCGGCGAGGTGCCAGATGCAATCAGGATCGAAACCGGGCCGGTCGATCACCTGAGCGACGCGACGCGACGCGTCAGGATCGTAAACGGTCATCCCTGGATGGCTAAGGTAACGGGTACGGGCTGCCTCTCGGGGGGCGTCATCGCTGCTTTCATGGCGGTGGAACAGGATGCTTTGGCAGCGGCGGCGTCCGCCCTTGCCGTCACCGGCGTCTCCGCCGAACTGGCCGCGTCCTGTGCCAGAGGTCCCGGCACGTTCGAACCGGCATTCCTGGACGCGCTTTCGGCGATTACCGGCGAGGATATCATCAATCATGCGAGGATCGAGAATGAACAAGGTTGATTACCGCCTCAACGCGCTTGTGGATGCGAGCCTCGGCGATGTTGCGCCTCTCTCCGAGCTTGCTCTGGCGGCTGCACTTAATGGCGCGACCATCCTGCAATATCGCGACAAGCACGGCTCGACACGGGAGATGATCGAAAACGCCCGCGCCATCCACGAGGCCATCGCCGGCACCGGCGTGCCGCTTGTCATCAATGACCGGGTGGATGTTGCGCTCGCCTCGGGCGCAGATGGAGTGCATCTTGGCGCCGACGATATGGACGCCAGAACCGCTCGGCGCATTCTTGGCGAAAAGGCGATCATCGGCCTCACGGTCAAGAACCGCGCCGATGCCGAGCGGGCAGCCTCCATGCCCGCCGATTACGCCTGCATCGGCGGTGTGTTCGACACTGTTTCAAAGGTCAACCCGGATAAGCCTGTGGGTATCGATGGATTTTCGACACTCCGCGGCCTGCTGAGGGAATGGCGGCCGGACATGCCGGTGGGCGCCATCGCCGGCATCGATCTTTCCCGCGTCCCCCCTGTCATTGCCGCCGGTGCGGATGGAGTCGCGGTGATTTCCGCCATCTTCCGCGCGGCAGATATTGCCAGCGCGACCAAGGAGTTCCGTTCCGCAATCGATGCCACCCTGAAAGCGAGACAGCCATGACATCAATTGCGTTGACCATTGCCGGATCCGACAGCGGCGGCGGTGCGGGCATACAGGCCGACCTCAAGACATTCTCTGCGCTCGGCGCCTATGGCGCCAGCGTCATCACCGCCATCACCGCACAGAACACCAGAGGCGTAACTGCGGTCGAGGATATTTCGGTGACCACCATCATCGCGCAGATGGATGCGGTGTTTTCCGATCTCACCGTCAATGCGGTGAAGATCGGCATGGTTTCCCGTATCGAAACCATTGCAGCCATAGCGGAACGGCTCCGGCGGCAATCGCAGCCCGTGGTGCTGGATCCAGTCATGGTGGCGACGTCAGGCGACCGTTTGCTGCAAGAGGACGCCATCGAGACATTGCGGCGCGAGCTTCTGCCAATCGCGACCGTCGTTACGCCGAACCTGCCGGAAGCGGCGCTTTTGACCGGCACGCCGATAGCGGAGACGGAAACGGACATCAATCATCAGGCCGCGGCGATCCTGAAAGCGGGCGCGAAAGCGGTGCTCATCAAGGGCGGACATGGTGCGGGGCCTGAGAGCACGGATTATCTGTTTGCAGATGGCACCATGCAGGCGCTTTCCGCTGCACGCGTAGAGACGAAGAACGATCACGGCACCGGCTGCACGCTGGCGGCGGCGATCACGGCTCATCTTGCGAGGGGAAGCGAGTTGCTGGAGGCCGTGGAGCTGGCGAAGGATTATTTGAATGGGGCGCTTGATGCTGGGCGGAGCCTTGCCGTTGGACATGGGCGGGGGCCGGTGCATCATTTTTATCGGTGGTGGGGGTGAAGCCCCACACTCGATGCTACCTCGCCTTCGGCGTCGCCAGCACATTCCGGATCGCGAAACTCGAATGAATACGCGAGACCCCCGGCAGCTTCGAGAGTATCTCCTTGTGAATGCGCTCGAAATCCCCCGCACTTTCTGCCTCGCAACGCAGGAAATAATCCGAACCGCCGGTCATGAGATAACATTCGCGGATTTCCGGATATCGCCGCACCGCATTTTCGAAACGGTTGAGAAAATCCTCCGTCTGCCGGTCGAGCGTGATCTGCACGATGACCGAAATCACCTCACCGCCGGCGAGGCCGCTGGTAAGCGCCGTGTAACCGCGGATGATCCCTTCCCGTTCGAGAATATCGACGCGACGCAAGCACGCGGATGGCGAAAGCCCGACCTCTGCAGCAAGCTTTGCGTTGCTGATGCGGGCGTTGAGCCGAAGCAGCCGTATGATATGGCGGTCGGTCGCATCGAGTGAAGACATAGAAAATTCCAATCAGCAAAAGAAAATTGCGCGATTGCCAATTCTATCGCATTTCCTTCGAATAATTGCCAAGAAATTCGATAATCGTTGCAATACTCTCATAGGATAAAATGAGGGTGAACGACCATGGACATGCAGATCAGCCGCCAGCAGGCAGCGGGTGGTGCAAGCGGCCATCTGACCATCGATCTCGGCGCATTGCGCGACAATTATCTGGCACTTGCGGCGATGGCGCCCGCATCCCAAGCGGCGGCGGTCGTCAAGGCCGATGCATATGGCCTCGGTGCGGATATGGTCTCGCAAACCCTGTTCGATGCGGGGTGTCGTCATTTCTTCGTCGCTCATATTGACGAGGCGCTGGCGCTCCGGCTGCGTCTTCCCGCCCAGGCGCGGATCTTCGTCCTCAACGGCCTTCAACCCGGCAATGAGACCTCCTGCGCCGCCATGGCGATCACACCGGTTCTCAATTCGCTGGAGCAGATCGCCCAATGGGCGGTCCATGCCAAGACGCTCGGCAGGAAACTTGCAGCCGCCGTGCAGATCGATACCGGGATGTGCCGCCTCGGCCTTTCCCCCGAAGAGTTGGAAACCCTCACCTCCCAGCCGCAACTGTTCGATGGTATCGACATCGCCTTCGTCATGAGCCACCTCGCCTGCGCCGACGAACCGGACCACGCCTGCAATGCGGCACAGCTGTCGGCGATGCGGCAGGCCACGATTGCGTTTCCTGATGTCCCGGTCTGTTTTTCCAACTCCGGAGGTATTTTTCTAGGTCGTGAGTACCACAACCACCTGCTGCGCCCCGGCATCGCGCTTTACGGCGGCGCACCCTCTGTCGACCGCCCGAACCCGATGAAGCCGGTCGTTCGCCTCGATCTCGCCGTCATCCAGACCCGCACCGTTTCCGCCGGTGCGCTGGTTGGTTACGGCGGTTCCTTCGAAGCGTCCGGCTCCACGCGTCTGGCGACCATCGCCGCCGGTTATGCGGACGGCCTGCCGCGCTCGCTCAGCAATCGCGGCGCGGCATGGTATGATGGTGTGCGCCTGCCGATTGCGGGGCGCCTTTCGATGGACAGCATCATTCTGGACATATCCGCCCTGCCCGAGGGAACATTGACCCAAGGAAGTTTCGTGCAGATGATCGGCCCCGAGCAAACGCTTGAAGACATCGCGGACGATGCGGGCACGATCGCCTACGAAATCCTGACCGGCCTCGGCCGTCGTTATCGCCGTACCTATATTCAGCCGGACGAAACCCCGGCCTTTGTATCAACATCAGTCAATCACAAGTGAGACGATCATGAACGTCACTATCCTCGGAGCCGGCGTCGTCGGCGTGACATCCGCCTGGTATCTGGCCAAAGCCGGGCACAAGGTGACGGTGATCGACCGGCAGCCGGCTGCAGCGCTCGAGACCAGCTTTGCCAATGCGGGTGAGGTTTCCCCCGGCTATTCTTCGCCCTGGGCCGCGCCGGGCATTCCGGTCAAGGCCATGAAATGGCTGTTCATGAAACATGCACCGCTGATCATTCGCCCGACGGTCGATCCGGCGGCCTGGCGCTGGATGAGCCAGATGCTGCGCAACTGCACCTCGGCGCGTTATGCCATCAACAAGAGCCGCATGGTGCGCGTCGCGGAATATAGCCGCGACTGCCTGATGGCACTGCGGGAAGAGACAGGCATCCAGTATGACCAGCGCATGCAGGGCACGCTGGAGGTATTCCGCACACAAAAGCAGTTTGACGCCATCGGCAAGGACGTGGACGTGCTGACGGCGGGCGGCGTGCCTTTCGAAATTCTCGACCGAGACGGCTGCGCCGCCGTGGAACCCGGCCTCTCGCCATCGAAGGAAAAGATCGTCGGCGGGCTGCGCCTGCCTGGCGACGAGACCGGTGACTGCTACATGTTCACCACCGAGCTCGCCCGCATGGCGGAAGAAGCGGGCGTTACCTTCCTGTACGACACGGGGATCATGCGCCCCATCGTTGAGGCAGGACGCGTCAAGGCGGTGGAGACCACCCGCGGGCTTGTGGAAGCGGATATTTTTGTCGCCGCGCTTGGCAGCTACTCTCCGCAGTTCCTGCGTCAGCTCGGTCTGACCCTGCCGGTCTATCCGGTGAAGGGTTATTCCATCACGGTGCCGATTGTGAAAGAGGAGCGGGCACCCGTCTCCACGGTGATGGATGAAACGTTCAAGGTCGCGATCACCCGGCTCGGTTCGCGCATCCGTGCTGGAGGAATGGCGGAAATCGCCGGCTTCAGCAAGGACTTGCCCGCAGCGCGGCAGGCAACGCTCGCCCATTCGGTGGAAGACCTGTTCGGTGGCGCGGGCGATCAGTCGCAGGCAAAATTCTGGTGTGGCCTGCGCCCGATGACGCCGGATGGTACGCCTGTTATCGGCGCTACCCGCTACAGCAACCTTTACCTTAACACCGGCCACGGCACGCTCGGCTGGACCATGTCCTGTGGCTCCGCCCGCGTCCTTGCGGACATGATCAGCGGTGCGACGCCCGAGATCGACACCCACGATCTGGCAATCAGCCGCTACGCGGCATGACCGGCACGCTCCGGTTTCCGCTGATATCGCCCTCGCACGGCGTGTGAGGGCCGATACACCGATATCCTAAAGCGCCAGAGCGTCCCTGAGGGCTAGACCTTCCTTGGTACGGAGGTCGAGATCGGCCTCTATATGATTAAGATGTTGCAGCATCAGCGCCCGGGCCCTTGCCGCATCCTTCGCCTCCAGCGCATCCAGAAGATCGGCATGTTCGTTATGACCGCAGCTCGATACGCCGGAGCGCCCATAGAGCGCGATGACCAGCGATGAGCGCGCAACCAGTTCATCCATGAATTTTTCCAGGATGGCATTGCCGGCAATTGACGCCAGCACCAGGTGAAAATCACCCGAGGCCTTGATTTCGGCCCGCCGTGCGCTCGGCCCGCGTTCCTGCTGATGCCTGCTCTCCTCCAACAGATGCTCCCGCAGCTTCTTTACCGCCGCAGGCGTGATTTTTTCGATTGCCGCGTCAACGACGCCGGGCTCGATCAGCCGGCGGGACGCAAATACCTGCCGCGCCTCGTCGGGCGTCGGATTGGAAACGAAAGCGCCCCGATTGCGCTCGGCCTTCACGAGGCCCTCATAGGCAAGCATCTGCAGCGCCGCGCGCACGACCGTGCGGCTGACATCGAACAACGTTCCCACTTCCGATTCCGACAATTTCGTTCCCGGCGCCAGCCGGCGATCGACAATGGCGTCGCGCAAAGTGTCTCGAATGGCCTGGGCACGATCCTCATGCGATGAATCGGGAGATACGGTTATGTGGGCAAGGCTCATGGGCGCGTCCTGTTTGCTCCCGAGTTTTAGCGCGAAGCGTGGGACGCAGGCAAACGGGAATTGTGGGCGACAGCCGGTCTGCCACAATTCATTCAGCGACCGTTCAGCAGGCGGGCTGTATTTCCTTAACCATCGAATTTGCAACTGGCAGCACCCTGCCACCTGGATGGAAAAACACCATGTCGTCCTTTGCAGCCAAAACCGCTATGGCTATCGCCGTCGCCGCCGCAACCATCGCTCCCTTCAACAGCGCATCCGCCGGCGACTGGGACCGCCACGACCGCCGCGACGCGGCGCTTCTGGGAGGTGTGCTTGGCCTTGCCGCCGGTGTTGCCGTTGGTTCCGCCCTTTCCCGCCCGGCACCGGTGGAGGAGGAACGGGTCTATATCGACCCGGCACCGCGCCGTTATCAGGCCTATGAGCCGAGCTATGTCTATGAAGAGCCGGACTATCGTTACTACCGGCCAGCACCGCAGCCGGTTTACCGCCCGGCGCCGGTCTATCGCGCGCAGCCGGTTTACGACAGCCGCCCAGTCTATAGTCAGCGCCAGACCTATCGCACCATCGAGCCGTGGACCAACGCCTGGTACGATTATTGCTCGCAGCGTTACCGCAGCTTCAATTCCCGCACCGGCACCTACACGGATTATGACGGTCAGCGTCATTTCTGCGTAGCAGGCTGAACGACGGCCCTTGCCGCAATTGCTGCCGATTATTGCCAGGCCGCAGACGGAAAAGTCTGCGGCTTTTCAATGGGGGTCGGAGCAGGACGACTTCGCGCTGTCGCCATAAGTCGTCCTCTGCGCAGTTTCAGGCCGCGCCGCTCTTCACATAGTCCGCCCGGTTGATACCGTGGCGTTGCAGTTTGTCGTAAAAGGTCTTGCGGGCGATACCGAGCGTGGCGATGGTTTCCGCGACGTCGCCATTGGATTGCTCCAGTGTCTCGCGGATGATGCGCGCCTCGATCTCGTCCATACGCTCCGGCAAGGTGCCGGAAGCCGGGATTTCCGACTGCAGAACAGATGTGGCCGCCAATTCCGTCTCAAGCCCCAGAACTACCCTCTCGGCAAAATGCCCGAGTTCCCGGACATTGCCAGGCCAATCATGATCGTTGAGACGACGGGAAACCGTGGCGCCGATCTGCGGCACCGGCATGTTGAAGCGGTTGGCTGCCTTGGTGACGAAGTGGGAAAACAGGAGTGGAATATCCGCCCTGCGTTCGCGAAGCGGCGGTATCGACAATGTGACGACATTCAGCCGGTAATAAAGGTCCTCACGAAACGCGCCACGTTCGGCCGGATCGCCGAGGTCAACCTTGGCCGCCGCAACCACGCGGATATCGACAGGTCGCTCCTCGTTTGAACCAAGCGGCGAGACCTCGCGCATTTCCAGCACACGCAGCATTTTGACCTGCACGGCAAGCGGCATGCTTTCGATCTCGTCCAGGAACAACGTGCCACCACTTGAATGTTCGATGCGGCCGACACGTTTTTTCTGTGCCCCGGTAAATGCTCCCGGCTCATGGCCGAAAAGCTCGCTCTCGATCACCGTTTCCGGTAGCGCACCACAATTCAGCGCCACGAAATTGCCCTTGGCGCGCTTCTTGCTCCAACGATGAAGGGCCGTTGCCACCACTTCCTTGCCGCTGCCCGTTTCGCCGGCCACCAGCACATCGACATCCGTATCGGCAATATGCCTGAGCGTCGTGCGCAAGCGCTCCATGGCGGGTGTTTGCCCGATCAGCGGCAGGTCGTCCTCCGCCTGCCCGGCTGCCCGGCGAAGCGCGCGATTTTCCAGCACGAGGCGGCGTTTTTCGAGGGCTCTGCGGGCGCTCTCCACCATCCGTTCGGCGGGAAACGGCTTGGCTATGAAGTCATAGGCACCGTTGTGGAGCGCATCGACGGCCATGGGTACATCGCCATGGCCGGTAATGAGGATGACAGGCAGATCCGCATCGATCTTGCGGACATGGTCGAAAAATTCCAGCCCGGTCATGCCGGGCATGCGCACGTCAGTGATAACGACGCCGTCGAAATCTTCACTCAAAGCTGCAAGCGCCTGCTCGGCTCGGGAAAAGGAAGTGACCGGCAGCCCGTCTAGCTCCAGCGTCTGCACCATCGCCTTGCGCAGCTGCGAGTCGTCATCGACCAGAAATATAGTACCATCCACCGTCATGTCATGCTCGCTTCAGATATACGGAAAAACACGTGCCTGCATCACCACTCGCCACCTCAATGCGCCCGCCATAGTCCGAAGCGATGTCGTTTGAGATGACAAGGCCAAGGCCGAGACCGCCTTCCTTGGAGGTATTGAAGGGTGAAAAAAGCTGGGCACGGATGGCTTCCGGAATGCCCCCGCCATTGTCGCCAACCGAGATTACAACCGCGTCGCCTTCTTCGCGTACACGCACCTCCACCCGGGCCGTATCAATCGCTTCAGTCGCTTCCAGCGCGTTTTGCAGAAGATTGATGAGGATTTGCTCCAGCCGGATGCGGCTGCCGAGCACTTTCATATCCTGATCGGGCAAGACAATATCCAGCGCGTCCATCTGACCGGAAAAACGGCTGCGCAGCAGCAGCACCGCACCTTCGATGACGGTTCGAACACTGACAGGTTCAGCGCCGGTTCGGCCCTTGCGCGCGAGTATCTTCAGATCGCTGGTAATCGTGCCGATACGCTCGGTAAGGGCGGCAATGTCCTCAAGATTTTCACTGGCTTCAGCCAGACGTTCACGCTTCAGCAGATTGGTTGCATTATCGGCAAAGGCGCGGATTGTCGCCACTGGCTGGTTTATCTCATGCGCCACGCCAGCCGCCACCTGCCCAAGAATGGAAAGGCGGTTGGCCTGCACCAGCTCATGCTGGACATTGCGCAACTCCCCGGTGGTCTTTTCGTGCAGGGCGATTTCCGCCTGAAGATGATCGCGCGTCTTCGTCAGATCGCGGGTTCTCTCCTGTACCTTCAGTTCAAGCTCGGCGCGGGCCCTTTGTTCTTCGTCCTTTTCCTTCAGCGCCTTGTGCCTGCGCCAAAGCCACAGCGCCGAAAGCGCAATCAGCGGCATGAGCGTCGCCAGCGCCACCGCCCTGCCCTCGCGGATGGCGGCATTCAGAGCGGGTGCGACGGGCTGAAGATAATGCAGGGTCCAGGATGTCGTCGGCACCGGCATTTCCAGGCGAAGATAATCGCCGCGTTCGCGCGCCGGCTCATCAACGTGGATGAGCGGAACACCGTCGCCCAGTGATCGAGCCGTTCGGAAAGGCAGCGTCGCCAGCGCCTCATTGCCGAATTGCAGGCTTTCGGAAATGGTGTTTCGTCGCGCCTCGTCGATGGCCGCGACTGTCTTGAAGCGCCACTCCGGCACGCTCGTCATCAGCACGACACCGTTTCTGTCGACGACATAGACCGGCTTGCCTCCGATATTCCAGTCCGCTTCCAGCCGGTTGAACTCGACCTTGGCAATCACGACGCCAAGCGGCCGGCCGTCAGCCGCATCGATCCGGCGGGAGATATAGAGACCTGGCCGGCGACTGACATTGCCGAGCGCATAATGTTCGGACATGCCAGTCTTCATCGCCGCCTGAAAATACTCGCGGAAGGCGTAGTTGGAACCGACAAAGCTGTCCGCCTGCCGCCAGTTGCTCGACGCGATGGTCAGGCCGGTCGGCCCGGTCACGTAAATGACAGAGGACTGGGTTCCTTCGATAAGCCCTTCAAGCTTTCGATTGAGCCGATCTAGAGCCGAAGCGCCGCCGCCATCGAGAGCGACGGCAAGATCGGGATCGCCGGAAAGAACCAGCGGAATGGCCCGCGGCCGCTCCAGTGCAACATTCAAAAGGGCGATCTTCAGTTCCGCATCGGTGGAGGCCTCGGAACCCGCCGCACGCAGGGCCTGATGGCGGGCAAATTCATCGGCGACAAGCAGCATGCCAAACCCGATAAGCAGCCAAAGCCCCGCGAGCGCCAGCCATTGCGCCCGTCGCTTCGCCTGGGAATGGAGTGAATTTTCTATCTGGTTCATGGGCCAATTGTGCGGATTTACACACAGACCGCAAGAGTTTTTGTCCGGAATTCCGCACAGTTAACTGTCGCGCCTTTTATCCTTCCAAAAAAGAACTTTTTGAATCAGTTAGTTACGGCAAATAATCAAGTCTGGCATGCGTATTGCACATGTCTCCTCAATCGGCGCGAAGCCGTCAACGACACGGCGATCCCGGGAGGCCAATCAAGGCAGGGTGAGGCCGAGGAGGAAAAAACATGATCGATACGACAGCCGTGGCCGCGGGCCACGCCAAATTGCCATTCTACAAGCATCTGTATTTTCAGGTTCTGGTGGCCATCATAGCCGGTATCGCACTCGGCCATTTCTATCCGGCCTTCGGTGAAGAACTGAAGCCGCTCGGCGACGGCTTCATCCGCCTCGTCAAGATGATCATCGCGCCCGTCATCTTCCTCACTGTCGCAACCGGCATTGCCGGCATGAACGACATGAAGAAGGTTGGCCGCGTGGCCGGCAAAGCCATGATCTACTTCCTCGTATTCTCCACCCTCGCGCTTATCGTCGGCCTCATCGTCGCCAACACCGTGCAGCCCGGCGCGGGCATGAACATCGATCCGGCAACGCTCGATGCCAAGGCCGTCGCTACCTACGCCGACAAGGCCCATGAGCAGACCATTACCGGCTTCCTGATGAACATCATCCCGACGACCATCGTCGGCGCGTTCGCCAGCGGCGATATCCTGCAGGTGCTGTTCTTCTCGGTGCTCTTCGGTATCGCGCTCGGCGTCGTCGGCGAAAAGGGCAAGCCGGTCACCGATTTCATGCACGCCCTGATGTATCCGATTTTCAAGCTGGTCGCGATCCTGATGAAGGCTGCCCCGATCGGTGCTTTCGGCGCCATGGCCTTCACCATCGGCAAATACGGCATCTCGTCCGTCACCAATCTTGCGATGCTGATCGGCACCTTCTACGTCACGTCCTTCCTGTTCGTGTTCGTGGTCCTCGGTGCCGTCTGCCGCTATAACGGCTTCTCTATCGTCGCGCTGATCCGCTACATCAAGGAAGAACTGCTGCTGGTTCTCGGCACCTCGTCTTCCGAAGCCGCCCTGCCGGGCCTGATGAGCAAGATGGAAAAGGCCGGCTGCAAGCGCTCCGTCGTCGGTCTTGTCATTCCCACCGGTTACTCCTTCAATCTTGACGGCACCAACATCTACATGACGCTGGCAGCCCTCTTCATCGCGCAGGCGACCGGCATTCACCTCTCCTTCGGCGAACAGATTCTGCTGCTGCTCGTCGCCATGCTCTCCTCCAAGGGTGCCGCCGGCATTACCGGTGCAGGCTTCATCACGCTCGCGGCCACGCTCTCCGTCGTGCCTTCGGTTCCGGTCGCCGGCATGGCGCTGATCCTCGGCATCGACCGCTTCATGTCGGAATGCCGCGCGCTCACCAACTTCGTCGGCAATGCGGTCGCCACCATCGTCGTCGCCCGCTGGGAAGGCGAACTGGACCAGGATCAGCTTGCCCGCGTGCTCAGCGGCAAGGAAGAATTCACCGGCATCGCCGATGTGGATCGGCTTCCGGCCTCGGTGCAGCCGGCAGAGTAATACGACCTCCCAAGGTCCTGCCTGCCCGGCCTCGTCCGGACAGGCCTCGCATGAAGGCCGGCGCGTCACCTCGATGTGTCGGCCTTTGTCGTTCAAGCAGGTCTCGGAAAACAGTTTTTATCGGACGGGCGATGCTGTAGGCCAGATCAAACAAGAACCGTTGCGATGAATGGAGTGGCCCATATGAGAAACATTTTCCTGGCGTGGCAGTTCTGGGCCCTGTTATCGGCCGCATTCGCGGCTCTGACTGCCATTTTCGCCAAGATCGGAATCGAAAACGTCAATTCCGATTTCGCCACTTTCATCCGAACCATCGTTATTCTCGCTGCCGCAGGCCTGATGGTTTATATCACCGGCAACTGGCAGCAGCCTTCCACCATCTCGGGGAAAACCTGGGCCTTCCTCGTGCTCTCCGGTCTGGCAACCGGCGCATCCTGGATATGCTATTTCCGGGCGCTGAAAATTGGCGACGCCGCCCGTGTCGCACCCATCGACAAGCTCAGTGTCGTCTTTGTCGCCGTCTTTGCAGTGCTGTTTTTGGGCGAAAGGCTTTCGTTGCCCAACTGGCTCGGCGTCGTGCTGATCTCCTGCGGTGCGGTACTTGTGGCCTACCGGGGATAGGTCGGCCGGATCAACCGGCCGGCACAATTGCCAAAATTTTCAGCCTCGGGCGGCCGCAACCTTGTCGAGACCGCGCTTCACACCAGCAAACAGCTCGTCCAGTTGCTCCGCGGTAATAATCAGCGGCGGGCAGAAACAGATGGATTCACCGATTGGCCGGGTTATGACACCCTCCTCCTCAATCGCGGCAGCAAGGGCAAACGTCGTATCGCCCGGCTTCATGCCTTCCCATGGCTTCACCTCCAGCGCGCCGATGAGGCCGATACCGCGCGAGGAGTGAATGAGCGGGTGATCCGCAAGTGCCTTCAGATGATCGAGGAACCGGCCTTCGAGCCGCGCGACATTGCCGACCAGATCGCGTTCCTGAATGATCTTCAGGTTTTCCAGCCCTACAGCCGTTGCGACCGGGTGACCGGAGGCGGTGTAGCCATGGCCGAACGATCCGATACGGTCGGACTCATCGGCGATAGGCTGGTAGAAATTGTCATTCATGATGATCGCCGAAAGCGGCATGTAGGACGACGAAATCTGCTTTGAGACCACAAGCACGTCCGGCTTGATACCGTAGGTCTCGCAGGCGAACATCTTGCCCGTGCGGCCAAAACCGCAGATGACCTCGTCCACCACAAGCAGGATGTCGTATTTCTTCAGGATCGCCTGTACGCCTTCCCAATAGCCCTCCGGCGGCAAAAGAACGCCACCGGCGCCCATTACCGGCTCGCCCCAGAAGGCGGCGATGGTTTCGGGACCTTCGCGAAGGATCAGATCCTCCAACTCTCCGAGGATACGCGCGGTGAAATCCGCCTCACTTTCGCCCTCCTTCCCGAAATGCACATAGGAGGGGCAGGCCGTATGCAGCATGCGGTCCAGCGGCAGATCGAAACTCTCATGGTTGCGCGGCAAGCCGGTGATCGAGGCCGACGCAATGGTCACGCCATGATAACCCTTGATGCGGCCTATGATCTTTTTCTTTTCCTTCTTGCCCAGCGCATTCGAACGATACCAGACCATCTTGGCGACCAGATCGTTGGCTTCCGAGCCGGAGGAGGTGAAATGAACTTTCGACATCGGCACCGGCGAAAGCTCGATCAGCAGTTCGGCGAGATCGACGGACGGGCCATGCGTCTTGTAGGAGAAGGTGTGGTAATAGGGCAGCTTCTGCATCTGCTTTGTCGCCGCTTCCACCAGCCGCTGTTCACCAAAACCGAGCGCCACCGACCACAGTCCCGCCATTGCCTCGATATATCGCTTGCCACTGCTGTCGGTGACATAGATGCCCTCGCCGCTTTCAATCACCAGGCCACCGGTCTTTTCGAATTTGCGCAGATTGACATTGGGATGCATCTGATAGGCGATATCGCGTGCCTCGACGGAATTCGGCAGGATGGTCATCGATAATGGCTCCGTTTCGGTTGATTGGCTGAGGCGTCAGACGTGCTGTCCGCCATTGATGTGGATTTCCGCGCCGTTGATGTAGCTGGACTGTTCCGAGCAGAGAAAAAGGATCGTCTGCGCCACCTCCGCCGTGGTGCCGAGCCGCCCGAGCGGAACCTGGGCATCCACCAGCTCGGCCGTACCCGGAGACAGAATGGCAGTATTGATTTCCCCAGGCGCAATCGCGTTGGCTCGAACGCCCCGCGGACCAAATTCATGCGCCAGTTCGCGCGTCAGTGCGGCGAGTGCCGCCTTCGACGTGGCATAAGCAACACCGGCGAAGGGGTGAACCCGCGAACCGACGATGGAGGTGACATTGACGATCGAGCCTTTCGCCGCCTCCAGCTCCGGCAGGAGCGCGCGGGCGAGCAGCGCTGTTGAGACGAGATTGACATTGAGCACCCGCGTCCAGATATCGGCCGTTGTATCCATCACACCAAGGCGGCTTCCGCCTTCGCCCTTCGGCGAAATTCCGGCATTGTTGACAAGCGCCGCAAGCTTTCCTTCCGGGAGGCGTGAACGCACCTCATCTGCCAGGTCTTCTACGCGCGACAGGTCTTCCAGATCAGCCTGGATATGACTCTCGCGTGCGGAGGGCCAGCGGCATTCCTCGGAAAAGGGCTGCCGCGAAACGGTCAGGATCCTCCAGCCCTTTTCCTGAAACAGCTTGACGGTGGCATGCCCAATTCCCCGGCTGGCACCGGTCAGAAGCATGTAAGGAACAGCCATAGAGAACTCCTGTGCCATGCGGATCGTTGAGCCGGCCTCGCATTCAACACGCATGTTAGAGCGCTTCGGCCGGGTGACAAGGGCTTTTTTGTCGCGGTGGCCGAAGCAAGGCCGCTCGCGGGCTAATCCCATTTGATGCGGGGGTTTCACCCGAAGGGAATATTTGAAGCGGATCATTTGCCCATAAAATGAAACCTCCCGAATGTGTGATCTGTATTGGGAGGGGGACACATGCGCATCGACATCATTGACACCGACGCCGGCTTCGAGGCGGTTCGGGAAAACTGGGAATCGGTGTTCATGGCCGATCCCCATGCCCGGCATTTTCTCTCCTGGGGCTGGCTGCGCGATTACATGCCGCGCCGCAGGCGCTGGTTCGTTCTGGCTCTGAGGGAACGTTCGGAAGGCTCGCCCTATGTGGCGTTTTTTCCGTTGCGCATCGTCACCGAACCGGACAAGAAAACCGGCCGCTTTCACGACAGCATCGTCATGGCCGGCAATGCTGCCGCGGATTATACTGGTTTCATCACCCTGCCGGACTATGAAGATCACGCCGTCGCCGGTTTCTGCGCCTATATAAGGCAACAGAACTGGACCGAGCTGAAACTCGATTATCTTTCAGGCCCGCCGGAACGGCGCGATGCCATGATCAGGGCGCTTCAGGGCCCGCTCGTCATGTTCCGCGACAATATGCCAACCAACCCCTACAACATCAACAATTGCATCTGCCCGGTGGTGACCCTGCCGGACACGTTTGACGGGTATCTTGAAAGCCACATGAGCAGCCAGACCCGGCAAAAGCTCAGGCGTTTCATGAGAAAGGTCGAGGGCGGGGACGAATATCGCATCAGCTTCGCAACGAAAGACACCATCAAGCGGGACATGGACATCCTCTTCGATTTCTGGCGCATCCGCTGGGCGCCGCACAAGGGCAAGGAACGCACCGAGCTCCTGATCGGCGCGACCCGTCAGATGCTGATGGATGTCTATATTCGCGGTGATCTAGAGGTACCTGTGCTGTGGTTCGGCGACCAGCCGCTTGGCGCACTCGCCAACATCATCGATCGCCGGAAAAAATCTGTAATGTTCTACATCACCGGCCGCGACGAGAACTGGAAGACGCCTTCCCCCGGCCTCGTGCTGCACGGGCACTGCATCCGGAGGGCAATCGAGCAGGGTTTCAAGACCTACGACTTCCTGCGTGGCAACGAGCCCTATAAATATTTTTTCGGGCCGGAGGAGCAGAAGCTGAGCTGCACGCTGTTTCGCACCCGCTCGGGTGATAATCTCGGCGGCACACTTCACCCGCGCAGCATCCGATTTGTCTACGAACAGGGACTCAAATTTTACAAGGCGGGCAGGAAGGCTGCCGCAAGCATCGCCTTCAGCCAGGTGCTTGCCGCAGCGCCCGATCATTCCGGTGCCCAATTCGGGCTGGCCAACCTGTTTCTTGATCGGGGCGAGTTCCGGGAGGCGGAAATCGCCTTCCTGGCGCTTCTCGCCAGCGGCCAGGACCCGGTTCTGCTTTGGCTCCGCATCGGTGAGGCACGGCTGGCGCAACAGCATTATCACGAGGCATCCGAGGCCTTCCGCCAGGTCACCAATCGCGCGCCATTCCACCGCGAAGCGCTCTACAAATGCGCCGTTGCTCTCATCGCCGCCGAAAGAAAGATGGAAGGTGCCGAAATCCTTGAAAGATTGCAGCATTATCATTCGGACGAGGCCCAACATCTCGAATATGCGGAGAAGGCGCGGGCCGCGCTTGCGCGGCTGGAACTGACGAAAACAAAGATCCCACTCCCTGCCGATGTCATCCCGCTCACCGTCAAACCGAAGACGGCGGGCAAGCGCTGGCACCCGCCAAAGGTTTTGCATTGAAGACAATGATCTGTAAGTTGCGGCAGCAAAACGCCGACCGACCTGCAGGGAATTTTGATGTTTCTGACAAATAAGGACATGCTCGATCTCATCGAGCTTCGCCACGATTTGCATCGCCATCCGGAAATTTCCGGAGAGGAGAAAGAAACCGCCCGCCGCGTCCATGCCTTTCTTGAGCAGGCACCACCTGACCGGCTTCTTGCCGGCCTCGGCGGCCATGGCGTGGCGGCTGTCTATGACAGCGGCAGAAGCGGCCCCTCGGTTCTGATCCGCTCGGAAATCGACGCGCTGCCTATCCACGAAAAGGGTGAAGTTGAATATCGTTCGAGCGTCGATGGAAAAGGCCATCTGTGCGGTCACGACGGCCACTCCACCATTCTGACGGCACTGGCGCTTGGCCTTGCCCGCCAGCGGCCGGAGACAGGACGGGTCATTCTTCTCTTTCAGCCGGCGGAAGAAACCGGTGCGGGCGCAGCCGCCGTTATTGCCGATCCCCGCTTTGCGGAGATAAAACCGGACTATTCATTTTCACTTCACAACCTCCCCGGCCTGCCCTTCGGCCATGTCAGCGTGGTGGAAGGGCCGGTCAATTGCGCATCGCGCGGCATCAAAATCACGTTAGCGGGCAAGACGGCACATGCCTCCTCACCGGAACACGGCATTTCTCCCATGCGGGCGATTGCCAGGCTGATGCCCTCCCTGAGCGATCTCGGTTCCGGTTTTCCGCCGGCACCGGATTTTTCGATGGTGACGATCACCCACGCGATCATGGGGGAAGCGGCCTTCGGCATTTCCCCGGCTGACGCGGAAATCTGGGCGACACTCAGAACGCTGACCGACGACCGGATGGAAAACCTGTGCAACGCCGCGGAGACGCTCGCAAAAAGGGTGGCAGACGAAGAGGGGCTGGCGCTCGATATCACGTATGACGATATTTTCCTGCATTGCGAAAACGCCCCGGACGCCGTCGATCATATCCGGCAGGCGCTGGACGACGAGAAAATCTCCCACGGTTCCGAAGGTCTGCCCATGCGCGCTTCCGAGGATTTCGGCCGTTTCCGTGGCGTCTCGTCGTCGGCGATGTTCTTTCTCGGCGCGGGGCGGGACTATCCCAATCTGCACAACCCCGACTACGACTTTCCGGACGCACTGATCGGTATCGGTGCGCGCATCTTCATGCGCCTCATTCGCAATCTCACTGGCGGGAAATAAACCGTGGCCGGCTGCACGCCGGCCGCTGTCAACCGCCTTGCGGACCGTTGCTCGGCCGGGCGGCGCGCACTGCCGCGAGCCCCCTGATGCCATCGCGATTACCGATGGAGGCGAGGCTTTCGAATATCTGGGCGGCTTCCCCATAACGGCGCATGGCGAGATAGGAGTAACCGCGCAGCACCATCAGATCAGCACGCTCGTCAGCCAGCCGAGCCCGCTGGTCGAGGAGCAGAAGCGTTTCGGCATAACGTTTCGACTGGAAGGCGGAAACGGCGCGATCGGCAAGGATCGAAACCTGGAGCTCCGTGGCTCGCGGACGATCCATGCGCGATTTCGTCGCCGAGACCGCAGCATGATCCGTCAGCCCCATGCGCAGATAGGCGAGGCTCTGACCATAGGCCGCATCGCTTTTGACACTCGACTGACCGCCGGCAATGGCGGCTTCAAAGGCTTTCAGCGCCTCGGCCGGTCTGTTCGTCTCCATCAGGCACCAGCCGAGATCGAGCGCCTGCTGGGGCGGCAATCGCTGCGGATCAGGATAGGCGGCACAAGAGCGTGGACGCGAAGCCGTGTTGTTTGCTCTTTGCGCTGGCGAAGACAGTCTCGCCTGCTTGCGTGACGGTTCAGGCGCCTGGACGACGGGTTGAACATAGGTCACCGTCCCTCCCTGCGCCGTTTGAGGCACGGGCGCGGTCTGCTGCGGGGCGGTGGCGAGAGGCGGCGCGGTTACCGCCACGACCGGCTGGCCGGACTGATCCACCATGCGTGCGGTACCCACATCGGCAATACGCTGCGAGCGACCTGCCCATTGCTGCTGAATGCCCCGCAGGCCAGCGAGGTTGCGCAGGTCGTGATAGCTCAGTGCCACGCCATAGGCAGACGGCTCATCATCCGCTTTCCAGCCAAGCGCAGTGCTGAACCATTGCAGGGCGAGCTGGCTCTGACGGAACGCAAGCGAATACCAGCCGAACTGTTGTGCCGTCGCCGCGTCCTTGCGCGCGACGGTTTCCGCTGCAATGCGCTGCAGTACATCCGGCGGCAGCACCACGGGCGGCTCCAGCGCGAGAAGATTGGCGGTGGCGGCAAGATAGGTTGCGAGCGCATCGTCGGATGTCGCGCGCCACTTGTACATGACGTCCTCGGCTTCACGCGGCTCGTTGCGGTCGATCAGTGCCAGCGCCAGCCCTTGCGAGGCCGACGCGCTGTCCTCTTCCTCTCGCGCCTTGCGGAACCACTTTTCGGCCTCCGCCATATTTTTCTGGCGAATATTGTACCAGCCGAGCAGCAGCGCGTCGCTAGCGAGCTTTTCCGTTTCGGCAAGCCGTTCAAGCCGCATCAGATAGGCAGAGGGGACGGTGATCCCCTCTTTTTCTCCTGCCTTCGCCACGAACTGGCGCGCGAGATCGTTCTTGACCGGCTCGAATTCCAGCTGTCCATCGGCGCCGGGCTTTTCCTTGGCCAGAAGCTCACCCATCATTTCCGCCGGCAGCAGCGCGGATGCCTTTTGCACAGTGGCGAGCCTGTCACTTGCGACAGTGCAATTGTTGAGAATGTAGAGATAGGCGTCGCGCGCCCGTGCCATCCTGTCCGTATTGGCAAAGGCATCGGCAACCCGCCACAGAACGTCGACCTCGCTGCAGGTCAGCAGACCGGAATTATTGGCGGCCGTATCCACCACCGTCGCATATTGCTTGAGGTCAGACGCGTTGATGAGACGCTGACGCGCCTCGGCCAGAGACAGCATGCCGGTCAGGTTGTCCGGCGGCTGCCAGCCAGGCTCTGCTTGCTGGCGGTCGGCAATCGCCTTCCTGACCTCGGCATAACGGCCATCGGTATAAAGCTGCCACATGGCATCGAGCTTTGCATCGCCATTTTCCGGAACTGCTAGCGGATCAGCCGGAGGCGTCCAGTTTGGATAAAGCGTGCGAAGTCGCGCGATTTCGGCCTGAAGGCGTTGCGTATCGCCTCTCGCGGCGAAATAGCGCAATGCACTGAGATCGACTTCGGGCATATCACCCGACGCCGGCTCCGCCACGCGCGCGGCAGGCGCCTGCGCTGTCTGTGTTTGCACGGTCTGGGCGCCGGTCTGTGGCACCGGTCGCGGCTCGGTTACCGGCACCGTTACCGGCGGTGTCGAGGACTGCGCTAACTGCGCCATCTCGCGATTCTTGACAAAAGCGTTGATTTGCGCCGGATTTGCCGCAGGAGATATCCGCTGCGCTACGCGATTGTCCCCCACCGCGGAGGTGTGGACGTCCGACACGCGACCGAGAATGCTGTCACGCCAGTGGAATGCTGCAAGCGCGACTAGAAGCAGGATGAGGGCCGAAGTCGATAGAGGCTTGTTCATCGGCATTCCCCGTTATTCCTTGCCAGAAACGACAATGCCAGAAGGTGCAATGTTGAAGGATAATAAAGTGTTGGCTGAAAGCTCTTCAGTTCTTCCGGAACGGCGACCCCGCCTGCGACACAGGCCGCAAGCGCCGGAATGATGCGATAGCCGGGGTCCGACAGCACATCCTTGACCGCTCCGCTCTTGAGATCGAAAGTGCCAGCCGCACCGCTTTCCAGCGTCATGCCGTTCTTCAGCCGGTTGAGCAGCTCGGGCGAGCCCAAATTCGCCCGCGAGAGATAAAGCGGAATGCGCACCGCATTGTAACCGAACTCCGGCGGGAAACCCGATGCCGGCTGGGCTCGCGTCCGCACCGATACCCAGTCGGCCGGTAGTTTCCTCTCGCCAAAGGCAAAGGCACCAATCTGCGTCACCCCGTCATCGGCTACCGCTTTCCAGAGCGGCGACGGCGCGACGAGATTGAGAACCGGGAAGGCCTCGAATATCAGATACGACGGATTAACCACCGGACCGTCATCCCGGTCCCCCTCGCCAAAACCGGTTGCAGCCGGCAGGAGCAACGTACGCCCTGCGCGCTGAACCACGGTTTTTTTGAGGATGGCGGATGCCATGGCTGTGGATGCCTCGGCGTAATCCTGCCGATTCCATTGCCCGGCAGCCAGCGCCAGCGCATAGGCGATCAGGATATCGCCATCCGTAGCGTTGTTGATATCGGTCACATGCGGACGTCTGCGCGGATCCCATTTCCAGGCGGACAGTCCGTCATCCCGCACCAGCAGTTCGGTGCGTGTGAAACTCCAGATCAGCTCGAAATCGGCGAGACTGTCGGACAACACGGCAAGCCACATGCCATAACCCTGACCCTCGCTGTGGCTGATATTGCCGTTGCCCGTATCGATAATGCGGCCACCGGGATCGAGAAACGCACTCTTATAGGCCGACCATGCCTCCGGCGAGATCGACGCGGTGCGGCCCGCTGAAACGGCTGTCAGCAACGTCATGATGGAAAGGACGACAACACCGGCCAGTTTCGAAATTCCGCTCTTCATCGATGTCGCCCCATCATGCGCAGCATGGCAAACGTCGCGAGACCGAGGAGCGACACGAAACCAATGAAGGCCAATGAATAGGAGAGAACGTTAGAAGACAGCCAGTTTGCCGCAATCAGCCTGAAGTTCGAGAAGGAAAATGGCCGCGTGCTATAAAGATATGGCCGTTCCACTTCGACGGTCTCGATTTTTTCAGCACCTGCGTCGTAAGCGGCGACACGCCCCGTGACGCCACCCCACCGGTTTTCACGCGTCATCGCCGCCATGCCCTCCAAAAGCTCTCCCGAACTTGGCGCGGTTGCAAGCGTCCAAACCCCTTCACCTGAAGGGCTGAGGCCCTGGGCCAGCATGAAGGAAACATTGGCAGGCGGCGCATAGGGCTGCTCGGCTGCAGGCAGGAAGCGCAATGTATCCGAACTCAGGTCGAAGTTGCGCTTCATCCATTCCTCAAAGGACGAAACCTGTCCTTCCCAGATGCCGCCGTCGACCCGTTCACGCCAGTCATTAAAGAGGTTTTCACTGTTTTGCGCAGGCTGCTGAACACCGGCTCCCACTTTCCAGGAGATCTGGCTGGAGGGAACTAGGTTGAACTGGCTGATCAAAGCCTGCGGAAATTGTGAGATCGTACCAACGAACAACGCGTCCCGGTCGCCGATTACCAATGGCGACGCGACGGTCTCAATGTCGATCGGATGCCCCGCCACGCTCGCCAGCCGGCTGATGAGCGTGGCCGCCGCCGACATCGTGTCCGTGTCAAAACGATCAAGAGACAGGGCGACGGGAGTAGTTCCAGTGCGGTAGGGCTGCCCGGCGCCAGCCATAGCAGCGAGATCGGGTTTGCGACCAATCTGCGCATAGTCCGGAATATGAATTTCCGATGTATCGAACAATGCAAAACGGGGCGTTGCGCTCGCTGGCGCACCCGGTGCGCAGGCCTGATCCTGCGCCGTCATCAACACCGCTTCGATAGTCACCTTGTTCGGACCCGGCTTGAAGTGCCGCATTGTCACATTGATCGGCAGATGTCTGAAAATACCCCCGCCATTATTGGAGATAGGCACGGTGGAGGCGATCTGGTCATTGACATAGATGTCGACATGGCTGCCGGGCAACACCTGCGAGGAATAGGCTGCGTCCAGGAGAAGCGACGCTTCGCCATAGGCCGACGCATAAAAATCGGCGGGCATGCCGATGTAAAATTCATTGCGGAAACGCCGGCCGCTGAACTCGCTGCTTTCGATACCGAGTTCCGAAAGCGCGATCCGACGGTCCGACATGATCAGTGGCACATCGGGTGCGTGCCAGCTGCGCGTCGAAAAAGTGGCTCGCTGAGCGCCCGGTGTTCGCGAGATCGAGGAAAACAGCGTCTCTATCGCCGCTTGCACCGCCTGGGGGGTCGGACCGGTGACGAGAAGCGGCGACGCTCCGGCCGCGACGGCGCTGCCGAAGCCTGCGAAAGCGCCCGCTGATGCTTCAGGTGGCAAAGTTCCGGCCATGCCGGCGATTTCCCGAGCGGTGCCGACGAGGACCGAAAGCGTTCCCGCTTTCCGTTCGACGGGAGGGGCCGTCACAAAACGGACCGTCTGGTTCGGCATCTGGGTTCTGAGCGCCAGCGCCTGCGAAAGACGCAGGAGAGAATCCGCAAATGCCGGATTGCCGAGCGCCGGTGCCACGATTTCGATCGACGTCGTCGCCTTGCCATCCGGTCCGGTCGCCTGGATGTCGTCGATGTTGGCGAAACTGCCCGCAACATCGGCGTTAAAGCCTATGAAGGTATTTGCCGGATCGACATCGGTCCATAGATCGTAAGTGGACTGGATCGTGCAATCTGTTCTGTGGCGCTGCTGCACCCCGAGCGACACGACATTCGCGCCGACCTGAAGGACACCGGGCGGAATTTTAAGGGAAATATTCCCCTGACTGTCCGGGGCCTCGATACGCGCTGCACCAAGCCCGACATTGTTCACGCTGACCTGAAAGTTCGAGCTTTCCGGAGCAACAACGATCGCGTTCTGATAACCGACATTCAGCGATACGGCTGCATTCACCTGCTCTGGCGTCAGATAGATACTCCATTGCCGCCGGTCCATCTCGCCCGAAAGGCTGAGCTTTTCATAGGGAAGGATATAGCGGCGGCGGCCATCGGCTGAGGAAGAGGAGGCGCGTATGGAACCGGGTGAGATGCTTTCCCGGCGCGCGGGCACAGTCACTGGGGGAACCGGCGGCGGTTGGGCCGTCATGTCTGAGGAAGGCGCAGGCTTAGCCGCGGAGGGTGGCGGAACAGGTGGCTGCGCCGGCGTCGGGACCTCCGGCTCGCGACGCGGTTCCACCGGAGAAATGGCAGGCGGCTCCGCGGGCTTTGGGGCGGTCTGGGCCGGCCTTTCCGGCGACATGTCGAAGGGGGATGACTGCGCAATGGCGCTCGTCGCGACTGCACCCCAGATCATCACTGTCAGCGACTGCCTGATAGGTCCGCGGCCGGTCATTTTACGGCTCCAGCAGGTTTGACGGCCTTGGAACCCGGTCGCAACGCGCGCGCCAGATAAAAGAGGCCACGCTGCGTTTGGAAGAGCGATATTGCCAGGAAGGTCGCCGTACCGCGAATGAGGCCGGGGTTCCTGCGTCGAACACGCTGAAATTCGCTCCATTGCTCGGAATTGGCAAAAATCAGATCGGCGATAAGGCGGTGATCGACGGCCCGTTGTGGGGAGAAGGTGCAGCCGATCGAAATGAACCCCTCGCCTCTCACCGTCCGAACAATATTGAGAGGCATCGTTTCCGGAACGCCCTCGCTGTGGGGTTTGACCCTGACGATCGCAGTCTCGCCTTTTTCGACCGTGGTCGCGTTATCAAATAGATTGATGAGCAGACCGTGGACGGAAACATTGTCGATGGAGGCCGGCACCCAGGTGTCGCTGCCCTCAAGCTTGACCTCGCAGCGCCGCTTCACGGTGATGCGCCGCGAGGCGGACTTGTCGCCGCGTTCAGAAACGACCCCCAGCGCGCAACCGGCGAAGATGAGGTTCAGGAGGTTCCAGCCGCCGACCACGAGCGTGACATCCGCCTTGTAGGGCTCGCTGTAGATACGCCAGACGGCAAAGATCATCGCCACCACCAGCAATCCGAAAATCACGAAGAACGGCCGGCTGATTTCCGAGAGTCGCGCCTCAGCGATGGATTCATCCTTCGCCGTGACCTTGAAGGTTGGCTTGCCCGGATTGAAGATCACTGAAACGACGGCGGGCAGGAGATGAACCGTCTGCACATATTCGTAGAGTTCCGATATCCACGGCCAGCGGAAACTGCCGTAGAGATAGTTCTGCATCATGAGGTTCACGAGCATGTAGGCCGCCGTATAGGCGAGAAACTCGCCGCCCGAGGCCACAAAAATCTGCAGGTCGAAGAAAAGATAGAATAACGGCGCAAACAGGAAGATCGTGCGCGGAAACGGAAATAGCCAGAACAGCGTCGAGGACATGTAGCAGAGGCGCTGTGTGAAGGTGAGGCCACGCTTGAACAGGGGCTGGCGGAAAATCAGGATCTGCATCATACCCTGCGCCCAGCGGCTGCGCTGACCGATAAAGCTTGCGAAAGTGGCCGGCTGCAGCCCGGCAATCAGGGGCTTGTCCACATAGATGCTGTTCCAGCCGCGGGAATGCAGTGCGAGCGCCGTTTCACAATCTTCCGTGATGCTGACACCGCTGAAACCTTCGGTATCCTGCAGGGCCTCGCGCCGCAGTACGGCGGCGGAACCGCAGAAGAAGGCGCCGTTCCACTTATCGAGGCCGCGCTGGATGATGCCGTAAAACATCTCATTTTCACTCGGCATCGTCTCGAAGGTTCGCAGATTGCGCTCGATCGGATCGGGATTGACGAAGAAATGCGGCGTCTGCACCAGGAACAGCCGCGGGTCTTCTTCGAAATAACCAACGGTTTCCAGCAGAAAGTCGCGCGCGGGCGCGTGGTCGGCGTCGAAGACCGTGACGAGTTCGCCAGTCGAGTGGGCAAGGCCGTTATTGAGATTTCCGGCCTTCGCGTGGACATTGCGCTCGCGCGTCAGATAACGCACGTCGAGGTCTTCGCAGAGCTTCTTCAGCTCTTCATGGCGGCGCTGCGCGGCCTGCGCTTCGACAATATTGGCGGCATTGCGCTTCTGCACCGAGCCCCCATCGTCCAGCAGCCAGACCGTGAAGCGGTCTGCCGGATAATCCATGTTCTTGGCCGCCGCCAGCGTATTGGCCAGAAGCTCCGCATCCTCGTTGTAACTGGGCACGAAGACATCCACTGTCGGACGGTATGTGGGCGAGCCGGGCCTGGTCTTGCGCGACGGCAGCGGCATGGACACGATGACAAGACTGAGCGCCAGCATCACCACGCTATACATTTCCGCCAGATAGAGCAGAAAACCGGGAATGAAGTTCTCAAGCTGATTGACGGGCGGCAACGTGCTTGTCGTGCGCCAGTAGACGTAACGAAGCACGATGGCTGTACCGAAGCCGAGGGCCACCAGCCGCCAGACCCCCTGCCCGTTGAAGCCCTTGATCGTTGCGAGGAGAATAAGCGAGATTGCCGTTGCGACCAGGTGGGTCTGCAAGCTGACCGGCATCGTGATGATGGCCAGAACGCAAAGCGACACAAGCAACCAGACAATGATTGTGATGGCCTTGTTCATCCAGAAACTTTCCGTTCTCGTCCCCATCCGGAATTTCGGCCCGGATTCTCCGCTCTCGTCCCCGCCATCATCTGCATCCCTGGCCCGCCCCCGAACCCGAAAGGCACGATGGCGAGGGAATGGACACCTGCGGTACGCGCGATGATTGCTGTTGGCCTGTGACTGCCCCACCGCCGGCGGCGCGCGGGGCCGTCACCGCAGGCTGACCCGACGCACCCGCCGATACCGGCGAAGGAATGTTAACTGCTGCAACGGGCGGCAGCGGCTGTTGTTCCGGCTGAACCGGGGCAGTGGCCGCCGCACGACGAACCGGCCGGACCGGCACGCTGGCGGTCACCTCGCCGCCGGGGCGCATCGGCACCTCTTCCGACTTTATCGGATAGACCGGATTGCCGGGACGGCCGAGATTTTTGTCCACCGCCTGCGGCGTGCCGTAGGGGTTCCAGCTTGGCGAGGCATAAGTCCCGGTGATGGTATAATTATACATCACCGCCAGAAGCCGCTCGACGCTTGCGCCGGATTGACAGAGGCGTAGCCGCACCTTGATGCGCCCCAGATTGCGGAAATCCTGCCGCATGCTTTCGGGGGAACGTATATCCTGCCAACCATAAAGGCAGGTATCCTCACCACGTCCCTTGCCAGCGGCATAGGAAAACGCGCCGTAACTGTTCTGCAGGTAATTTGCCGACATGGCGATAGTTTCACCGGGAAATTCCGCACGGATTTCCCGTGCGAGGGAGGAAGCCCTGAAACCGGTGAACGCCAGGGAATCGAAATCTGTATCGCCCGCCTGCTGCGGACCGAAGAACTCCGCCTTGAGATAATTCTGTCCCGGCGTAGCAGCCTCGGAACGCAATATGACCTGCTGCGCCACGGCGTTGGAATAAGTACGGCTGACGACGGTAACGATTTCGGGACCGCCAGGCGGCGGAAAAATCAGCGCTTCGGAGGGTGACAGAAGCTGCGTCCCGCCGAACGACCGAACGCCCGCGGGAGTATTGCAGCCAGAAAGAACCGCAATGGAAAACAGCAATGAAGTATAGGCAGAAAATTTCACTGCCCTTCGCCCCTTTTTTTCCCCGACGCCGCCCAGATTAAAAGGAAACCGAATCACCAATGACCAGACCATTGTTACGAAATACGTGAGGACTGCGAATAAGCAATCGCAAATTTCCGTTGTAATTTCTGATAGTTTATGGCGTGCGGTTCGCTTTTTCGCTGCCATTGGCGAAGGGCAAAAAGGTGGAACCAATCACGCCGCTGCGGGTTGGCTTTGCGTCAGATCGATAATTTTTGCGGTTGCAGCGCAATATGCCACATGGTCTATTTGCCTCCATAGTTACGTATTTTTATTGATCTCAATTTATTCAACTGTAAAAACAGAGAGTTACCGCATGACCATGCAATTTCCGAGTATCGCGCAGACACTTGCCGAGGAGATTGGAACATTACGCAAATGGCTTGACGAGGATGCCCTTCCATTGTGGTGGGAGGCGGGGTCAGCCCGGCCGGATGGCGGCTTTTACGAGCGTCTCGGTCAGGATGCGAAACCGGTTTTTTCCGATGACCGCCGCGCCCGCGTCCAGCCGCGCCAGGCTTATTGTTATGCCGCCGCCGGCCAGCATGGCTGGCATGGACCCTGGAAAGACGCAGTGTTGCGTGGGCTTTCCTGGTTCGAGAAGGTCTACCGCCTTGAAAACGGCCTTTACGGCAATCTGGCGGACCAGACCGGCAGGCTGATCGATCCCTCCTTCGATCTCTACAACCAGGCTTTTGCGCTTTTCGCCGCAGCGCAGACAGCTGCGGTCCTTCCCGATCGCAAAGATGAGATGCGCAGCCGCGCGCTCGAAATCCTTGCCATTCTCGAGCGCGACTACAGACACTCCATCGCTGGCTTCGAGGAGGCGAACCCGCCGCGCACACCGCTTTGCTCCAATCCGCATATGCATCTTTTCGAAGCGATGCTGGCTTGGGAAGAACAGGATCGTGACGGCCCGTGGTCGGCGCTGGCGGACGAGATTGCCGGCCTCGCACTTTCCCGCTTTATCGATGGCGGCAATGGCGGCCTGCGCGAATTCTTCGACCATGACTGGACGCCTTACAAGGGGGAGAAGGGCCGGATCATGGAGCCGGGCCACCAGTTCGAATGGGCCTGGCTTCTGGTGCGCTGGGGCAGCCTGCGTGGAAACGACGAAGCGATCAGGAAGGCAAAACGCCTGTTCGAGATCGGGGAAGACCACGGTATCTGCCCGCGCCGCAAGGTGGCGGTGATGAGCCTTTACGACGATTTTTCGGTGCGTGACGGGCTTGCGCGACTATGGCCGCAGACGGAATGGCTGAAGGCGGCGGTGCGGCTTGCCAGTGTGACTGATGGTGAAGAGCGGCAGCGTTACCTTGCCTCTGGTCTGAGCGCCATCGGCGCGCTGCAGCCTTTCCTTGATACGCCGGTCAAGGGCCTGTGGTTCGACAAATGGCCGGCGGACCGGCCCATGCTCGACGAACCGGCGCCGGCAAGCACGTTTTATCACATCGTCTGCGCCATCTATGAGGCCGAGGCGGTGCTGGCAGCAGGGTGAGGAACGTCGCGTAAACGGGCGAGCGGCATCGCCGCTCGCCGGTTTTAATTCCGGTCAAACCTTGGCCGGGCGCACAACGCGCCAGTCAGGTCTGCCGAGATTGTGCGGCCAGGGATGAACATCCTTGTCATTGAAGTAGACGACTTCTTCCAGCTTTGGAAAATCCGCCTGTTTCAGCGTCACGTCGTTCATCCACGGACGAACATAGGAATCGCTGCCTTCATAACCCAGTTCGGCGACCCAGACCGGCTTGTCGAAGGTCTCGACGAGTCCGTAGCCCTTGCGCAGCAGATCCGTGAAGGTCTTCGGCGCGCCATATTCGATCTTGTCGTAATCTTCGAGACCGAACACCGACAGACCGACCAGATCGGCGTAATTGTCACCGGGATAATAGGCCCGCAAACCATCCAGACCTTTCGGTGACCACATCACTTTCACACCGGGAACAGCCTTGCGCGTCATATCCACCACGCGCTTATAGGCGGTGATGTAATCACGCGGGTTCCAGCCCGACCACGAGAAGCGGCCGGTCGTGTCTTCCATTTCCTGCCCCCAGCGCAGGATCAGCGGGCTCTTCATGGCCGACATGCGTGCGGCGATCGCCTGCATGTTCTTATCGTAATCGCCACTCAGAACCTTGCGGCGCAACTCGTCTGAAGAGAGGCGCCAGTTAACGTCCCACGACCAGGGTTCGACCGTGATCATCACATTGCGCTTGCGCTCCAGGGCATAGGCATCCGCAAGTGCGAGACTATCGAGATCCACGTCTTCCCAGGGCAAGAACAGGTGTTCCGTCGCCACCCCGGACTGGCCGGTGAAATCGCCGTGCGGATCATATGCGCCGAAACGTATTCCGTCCGCATGCAATGTCGGTCTTTTGTCGGCAAGCGTCTTCATGCCCGTCGAGGTCATGGGGGCGACCCCTTGCGCGTCGAGCTTGAGCACCGGATACATTCCGGCGGTAAAGGCTGCGGCGGCACCACTCGCGAACAGAAGTGTTCGTCTTGTTATCTGCATGACACCTTACTCCTTACCTTGTTGCCGTCATCGCCTTGTCGTAGGCGGCGATCTGCGGCGTGACATCGTCCTTGCGGACGAGCTTGAGGAATTCATCGCCAGGGCGCGGCGGGTTGTGCCGGAACACGTACCATTGCCCGCCCTGTTTGCGCTGGTAGAGCACATTGCCGATTCGACCATGGTCGAAGCAGGTATTGGCCTTGCCGCTTCCCGCCTCGGCTTTCCAGGTGGCGCGCATGCACAATGTGCCATTGGCATCGACGGTCCAGCGGCCTTCACCGATGGACTTCTTGCCCTTTTCTTCCGTTGCAGCGATGAATTTACGGCCGTCGGCGATGAAGCGCCCGCCGCCCGTATCCCATTTCCAGGTCTTGTCGAAATACATCTCCACGACCTCGCTGGTTCTGAGCGGCTTCGGCGTCTTCGTGCCGCCTGCAGCATGGACGACGCTTGGCGCGACCACCGCAAGACAGAGTACGAAAGCGGAGAATCCGCATGTGCTTATTGTTGTTTTCATCACAGCCTCCTCCTTCATTGTCCGACCCTATTGTCGGCCAGCATGATCTCTCCGGTTGCCACCGCTGGCGGCGGCGCAACGATTGGTTCTGCCTGCATTTCCTGCGGCCCGCGCAGTCCAGGCAGTGCAATGCGCAATTTCAGACGCACCGACCTCGCACCTTCCGCGCCCGCACCTGCGACCGTGAACCGTGTTTCGGTGAAACTGATATAGGGCTGTCCATGCGAGAGAGCTTCCAGCCCACCGATCGCATGGGAGCTGAGTTCCGCGGCACTTCCGGCCACCAGCAGCAAGGAACAGGCGGCAGCACTCGCTCCACCGCGCAGGGCCGGCAGCTTCGGCAAACCGTTTTCCACTGCATGGCGGATGAGCAGAAAAACCGACAGGCCCGCATAGATCGCCACATTGATGGCAGCGAAGATAAAGAACCCCTCCGCGCCGTTTTGGCGCGGCGCAAAAACCATGGCAAGAAGGCTGAGTGCCGCGAGGACCATGTATGGTGCGACTACCCGCAGCGGCAGCGGCGGTTTTGCCTGCGTGCCCTTGGGTGTGATGCGGAAATCGACGAAATCGCCACGGATCGTGTCACGTATGGCCGCCAGCACACCCATAAGCGACCATGGCCAGCGCAGGAACAGGAACACCATGGCCTCCCAGCTGAAAAGCTTCGCGTCATGCGGACGGAACGCGCCCGTGGCCCGCCAGAAGAAAGCAAACACGATCATGATCAGCGAAACCGGAAGGAAATGCGCCAGAAACGCCGGATAAGATGCGTTGACCAGCACATGGCCTCTCACCAGCGCCACGGCCGGAAGCACGAACATCAGAGCCATGAAGCCGGAGAACAGCAGATACCAGAGTTGCGAAAACAGGAACTGGAACTTCAGTCGCGCGGGCAGCTTCGGCACGTAATGCCGTGAATACTGCAGCAGAATGGTCATAAGGCTGCGCGACCACTGGAATTCCTGCACGATGAGATCGGCAAAGGTCACCGGCCCGTCGCCATGGGCGATAGCATTGACGGCGTGGACGCCGCGCCAGCCGCCGGCATTCATCAAAAGCGTGGTGGAATGATCTTCGGCAAGCTCCGGCCCGAGGCCACCCACTTCCCGAAGAGCCTTCGTGCGCACGGCGTAATGCGAGCCGATGCAAAGCGGCGCCCAGCCATTGTTGTATCCCAGCTGGAGCGCACCATGCAGGCTTGCCTCGGCATAAAGCCTGCCGCGTGCGGCCCAGCTTTCATTGGCATTGGCGTCGCAAATGCTTGGGGCGGACACATATCCAATCCTCGGATCGGCAAAGGGACGGATTACCTCGCTCAGATAGTCGGGTTCCGGCACGTGATCCGCATCGAACTGGGCGACAAAATCATAACGCTCGTAACCGAAACGGTCGTAAAAATAGGCGAGATTGCCCTCTTTGCAGCGCGTGCGCCGCGGCCAGGTCTTGCGGTGATACTCGGCAATGCCCTGTCGGGTGGAAACGAAAACGCCGTGCGCGCCACACCATCTCAACGTTTCCGCATCCGGGGCTTCATCGGCAAGCCAGACGTCGAACTCCAAACCCTTCTGCTCCAGCATGGCCAGCAGTGTCTTTTCCACTACCGCGAAAGGTTCCGACGGCGCTTTGGTGACCACCATCGCCACCCTGCCCCGCGGCAGAGGCGACCGCCGGTCAACAACCCTCGCGTTGAGAAATATGAAGATGAAATAGGATGGCAGAAGCGTGATCCACGCCAGCGTCAACGTGACCACGAAGTAGTAGGGCCAGTCGATGACGCGATCTCGATCGAGCCACCAGATCCAGAAATAGGCGAGCGTCACCAGCCAGCCACCGATGCCAAGCAGGTAGGCAAGGCGGTTCCAGCCTGTGAAAACCGGCAGCATCCGCAACACGCCTGCAGCGGCGCGGGGGGATGCGACGGAGGGCGTGGAGCGCATCGTCATGACAGCACCTCCAGTCCAAAACCGGGACCGGCCGTGCGGATGATAGTGTCTATATCGGAGCGCCTGGGCGCAAAGCCGAGCGTCTGCCTTGCCCGTTCTATATCGGCAAAGAGCGCCGGAGGGTCTCCCGCGCGCCGCGCGCCAAAATGAACAGGGACTTCCTGCCCCGTCACGCGATGGATTGCCCGAATGATGTCACCGACCGATGTGCCGTGACCGGAGCCGAGATTGACACGCAACGTCTCGCCGCCATCGGCAAGATAGTTGACGGCGGCGACATGGGCATCGGCCAGGTCACTGACATGGATATAGTCGCGAATGCAGGTACCGTCACTGGTATCGTAATCGGCACCGAACACATCGAGTTGCGGCAGCCTTGCAGCAGCGGCCATCAGCGCACGGGGAATCAGATGCGTCTCCGGTTCATGACGTTCGCAAAGCTCGCCATCCGGGTCCGCCCCGGCGGCATTGAAATAACGCAGCGCAACGAAACGCAGACCATAGGCCGCGGCATAATCGTCTAACGCCATCTCGAAGATCAGCTTGGTGCGGCCGTAAGGATTGACTGGCGTCTGCGCCGTCTCCTCACGGATGGGCAGTTGCGGCGGCACGCCATAGGTGGCGCAGCTGGACGAAAACACCAGTCCGCCGATATTCTGGTCAAGACAGGCGTCCAGCAGCGAAAGACTGCCGCCGACATTGTTGCGGTAGTATTTGCGTGGATCCTCGACGGACTCGCCGACATAAGCGTTGGCGGCACAATGAATGACGAAGGCTGGTGAGAATTCCTGGAGCGTGGCTTTCAGGAGACCACGATCCAGAATGTCGCCTTCGATAAAGGGACCCCAGCGGACCGAATCCGCGTGACCGGTCGATAGATTGTCATAAGCTATGGGCTTGAAGCCGGATTGCGCCAGCGCCTTGCAGATGTGGCTGCCTATGAATCCGGCCCCGCCCGTGACGAGGATTGTGCGGGGCATCTCATACGGCCTCCGCCACTTTCCGGCCCGTCAGCAACGCATCGAAATAGACGATCGTTCTTTCAAGGCCGATTTCGAGCGGTACACGCGGCTGCCATTTCAGGAGCTCGTTTGCCCGCGAAATATCCGGACGTCGCTGCTGCGGATCGTCGATCGCGGCAGGCAGATGGACGATGCGCGAGCGAGAACCTGTCATCCGGATAACAATGTCGGCCAGCTGCCGCACCGGAATTTCTGCGGGATTACCGAGATTGATCGGCCCGATGCAGTCTTTCGGCTTGGCCGAGAAGCGCAGGAAGCCATCGATCAGGTCATCGACATAGCAGAAAGAACGGGTCTGGCTGCCATCACCGTAAATGGTGATGTCGTCACCCTTCAGCGCCTGGACGATGAAGTTCGAAACCACACGGCCGTCGTCAGGGCGCATACGCGGCCCGTAAGTGTTGAAAATGCGTCCGACCTTGATATCGACACCGAAAGTGCGGTGATAATCGAAAAACAGCGTTTCGGCGCTGCGTTTCCCTTCATCGTAGCAGGCGCGCGGCCCGATTGTATTTACATTGCCGAAATAGGTTTCCGGTTGCGGATTGACGTGGGGATCGCCATAGACTTCCGAGGTCGAGGACTGCACCACGGTAGCAGCGCATCTGCGCGCGACTTCCAGCACATTGACTGCGCCGAGTACATTGGTGAGGAGGGTACCGACGGGATCGCGCTGATAATCAGGCGGCGAAGCCGGAGAGGCAAAGTTGAAGATCAGCGAAACATCGATGTCATAGGGTTTGCGCACATCGTGCTCGACCATCAGAAACCGCTTATTGTTCCGCAAATGCTCCACATTCGCGGTACGGCCGGTCGAAAGATCATCGAGACAGATCACCTCGTGACCGCTGCTCAGCAACCGCTCGCAGAGATGAGAGCCCAGGAAACCGGCGCCACCATTAACGAGTACCCGTTGCCCGGGTTTCCAATCTGAGTAAATGGTAACGCCGTTATCGTGTTCGTTGGGAACGAAATTACGCATAACACACACCTCCCCACGGTGAATCAGCACAGCCGATTCAACTAAGTGAATTAAACTCTCCATTTGACGCTACGCGAATATCATCCCTCTATTTTTTCTTCTTCCTGAGGTTTTAATATTCACATCCGATAAATTTCCACTTTCATGATAAGCGCAGGCAAAAACAGGTCAACTTCAATTTATCGAAATATTACAATTGATTACACAAAATTACTCAAAATAGCCCGTTGATTTAATACTTTTTAACTACGCCTCCATTATGCCTTTCTTATTGAGCATTAGCGCAAGCTTCGCTCAACCAGTCGGGGCTATCCTGGTTTTGTAAGGCTCGGTCCACCGGGAACAAAACCGCCCGGCGAGATGCGACAGACAGTCGATTTCAGGGGACACACATGATGAATGAAATGCCTTATTTCCGTGGCGGCAAAACAGTCCGTCAATGTCGTCTTGCGCTCGTTGCCGGCGCACTTTTGACTTTCACTTTCGCGACCGCTTCATGCTCCGTCGTCGAAGACGCCGTTCTCACGACAGCATCGGCCAGCCCGACTACGATCAAGAGCCGCGTCACGCCGGCGAAGGCGGCCTATGGCTATCAAAAAACCGGCAACGCAGCCGTTACGCTTGTTGCAGATGCTTCGGACACACCGGCAGTTTCGCGACCTTCCTATTCGGGCTCTTCTCCCTATATCTGCTCGCCGAGCGGATTTGGGCAAAAGTCCCGCTGCTTCCTGAGGCCCTGAGCCTCCTGCGTAACGTCCGGGCTGCCTCTGGCAGCTCGACGCTCAGTTCTTCCAGCCGGAGAACGTCGCGCCTTCATCCTTGCTGAAGAAACGCGACGCCGCCTCCGTGCGGTTGCGAACGTTCATCTTCTTGTAGATGTTGCGAACGTGGACCTTCACCGTGTTCTCGGACAGATGAAGCCGGTCGGCAATGATCTTGTTTTGCGTACCCTTGCATAACAGGTCGAGGATTTGCACCTCACGCGTCGTCAGCGTCGCCATGTCGCTCCTGCTCTCGGCAAGGGCGTCGGCACGGTTGGCGATGACAGCGCTGTTCTGCACGCTTTTACCACCGGCTGCGGTGGAATAGGGCGTAAGCTTGCTGAGAAGGGCCGCCGGGAAATGCTCCCCGCCCTTCATGAGCAGGTCGACCGCCGCCATGAAGACGTCGAGCCGGAGATTGAGCGGCAGCACACCATCGATGATGCGCATTCCCACCAGCCGCTTCAGTGGCTCTTCAATTTTGTCGATCGTCTCCACGACGAGCGCGATCGGCGCTTCAGGATGTTTTTCACGGATCGCCGACAATACACTATTAAGCCGCTCACCCGCCAGGCGATAGGGCAATACGAGCCGGACGTCGGCGCCGTAATCATCATCAATCGTTGCCGACGATGTCACGCTTACCACGGAGAATGTAGGGAACTTTTTGCCCAACGCCTCCATGAGGCACTCGGAAAACAGGTCCGGATCCGCTACGATCAATAAAGTTCCATTTATATGTGTAACGGCGTTTTTTTGTTTTGCCGCATAATCTGACGTTCCCATGAACATTGACGCCTCCCTCAAGCGCTTACGCATTACTATCTTTTGGTTGCGCAGTCTCATTCGCCCGGCGACCTACCCCCTGAAAACCTGTGGGCGACTCTCCGCTTCATGTCATGTCAACTATTATTAATCACCCGTTAATTCGTACACGCTAATACGAAAAGCTGTGTAAATAAATGGCCCAAACGGGTTATTTTTTACAATTGACATACAAAATAGGTTAAGCCGGATCAGAATCAGTGATCCGGGAACCGGCGTAAAAACAAATATATCGGAAAAGCTTTCGTGCTGGTTTTGCGTTCCAACGAAATGTAACTTTCAGTTGATATCCCTCAACATAGCTCGCCTGCTGCACATGCCAAAGCCCGTGCCTTTTCGGGATGAGAGCATCTCTCCACCGAAATAAACCATGTTTCACGAAAGAGCCGCTCCGCCCTGCCGAAGCGGTGTTTTTTTGAGAATGAACCGGCGAACGATGCCCAAGACAACCGCTTGCGACGTATATATCCGGATGGAACGCCGATAGGTTTAGCCCAAATTGATATCTAGGAAGCGCAATTTTTCTGCGGCACAGTCTGACCGTCGCTGAACGGCGGCTGATGGAAAGACACTCCCGGCCTTGACGTGTGTTTGAGAGCGCCGGACCCTTTTCAAGAAAACATGCAAGCGAAAAGACGAAAGCCACCGCGCTCCCCTGCTGGAGCGAGGAACGGATTTGTGCGCCGTTTTATCGAGTAGCGCACAAGGGCTGAACAAAAAGAGCCCGTCCACGGGCCAATACCGAACCGCAGATGATGCGTAACCGAGTCCATCTGCAAAACATCAATCTTCATGCTATCCGGAGCAAGCGCGAAAAAATCCCATTTGAGATGAGAGGGATTTCGAAAGCTGCTCCGAGCTTTTTCGGAGGAAATCGAAATGGGTTATGATCATAAATCCGCTGGCAGCGACGACGATATCACCAAGATCGGCGCGCTTTCCGATGGTTTTGCCAACACCTCTACCAATGACGCCAAGGTGGAAGACAGCAACGTCGGCACCGCGAACGGTGAAAACCGCAACAACGACAATAGCGACAACAGCACCAATGTGGATGTTGATGCCAAGATCGATGTTGCAGTCGGCAATGGTGACAATCGCGATAACGACTATGACTGGAGCTATGACAGCAAGTCGTACAGCGATAACGACACGACGACCAAGACGAGCACCGAAACCAGCACCGAAATCAAGACCGATTACGACTGGAGCTATGAAAGCAAGTCGTACAGCGACAACGACACCAACGTGAAGACGATTACGGATACGGACAACAAGACGTTCTCCTATTCCGACAACGACACCTCCACCAAGGTCTCGACAACCACCGACAGCTTCAACTCCTCGGACAGTTTCTACAAGTCGGATGACGACTTCGGCAACATCACGGGCGTCAAGGATGTCGGCAATCTCGGCATCGCCGGCGGAGACCTCACCTTCAATCTGGGTGACGACTTCTCCTTTACCCTGGATGTCGACAGCATCCTCAACGACTCGCTCAACGGTGACGGCAACGATACGGGCTTCAGCCTCGTGCAGGCCAACCACCTGGCGGATCAGGATGAGGCTTACGACATCAAGATGCAGAACGGTGGCGCCGAAAACCACCTGAGCGCCAATGCAGGCGACGCCTATGGCGCAGAAGGCATCGACGGCAAGGGATGGGATCTCAAGGCCGGCGACGACGCAGCGGGCACCAGCACGGCCGATGCATCGGCAATCCTTGCAAATTCCGGCTTCCATCTGGAGCTGGTGCAGGGCGCCAACATGCTCTCCAATGCCGTTGACGTCACGGTCACAGGGGGCAACTCCAGTGTCTCGGACGTCGGTGAGGATCACTCCTGACAACCATCTCTTGACGAAAAGAGCTGCACCGGCGTCCGCCGGTGCAGTTTGCGGTTCATGGACAGGCCTGGCGACAAAGAAGCACCGCTTTCAAGACGTGTGCCGCCCGACATCTGTGACGTGCCGCAATGATCGGGGAGGGACCTCCAATGCATATCGACAAGATTTCAGACATGATCGCGCATTTCATCGGCCTGTTCGACACGATGGCCGAAGAAGCGCGTCTGCGAAACAACTATAGTGAAGGCCCCGCACGTTCCGGGCCTGAGCAACTGCCGGAAGAGGAAGCAGCAAGGCTGCTCGACAAGAACTATGACGTTGCACTTCAGGACTACGATCCTGGCGTCAAGTACCATGCCGGCTATTACGACTTCGATTATCTGCCGCCGCATTTCGCACGCACGGTCGAACATGACATGCAGCAGTTTGCGAATTCGATACCGGTCGATATTTCCGCTGCGAATTTCCGCTTTCCAGGTCGCCTTTCCTTCGAGGACGAACGTGAGCTGGTAATTCATACCGGCCCAGGCTCGGTTGTCGCCCATGTCGCGCAGGTGAATATTCTTCAGGACGATGATTATCTGAATATGACGGACGGCCCCAACGTGGCCCGCGACACCAGCTTCGTCACTGAACGTACAGTCGAATTCTACAACGAAGCGTCCGTTTTCACCCCTTTTTCCGGTTTCCAGCGCACCGACAGCTATGATGCGCTGCAGGCTCTCGCCAAGACCGCGCATGATTATATCGAGCACGCCCGAGACAACGACGTTACCTCACTCGGGACCGGCGCAGATCAGGATTTCGTCCTGGCCGGCAACGACATCAATGGTCTTTATATCAATGGCGTTGCCGCCGCTGAGAAGCCGGCGCTGGACGACTACATGCCGGATCGCGGCATTGCCAAGCCTCCGGAAGAACCGGAACGAAGTGACGTTGCGCTGCATGAAGAAAGTCCCGCCGGCAACAGTCTCGATGTGGCCGCAGGCGCCAATGTCGTCGCCAACGTCGCCACATTGGTCAACACCGCCGTCATGACCTCCGTCACCGCCGTGATGGGCGACTACCACCAGATCGACGCGATCACCCAAGCCTATGTCTATAGCGACAGGGATGAAATCGCTTCCGTTTTCACCCGTTCCGAAGATCAGGTCGATACGGCCGCCTATAACATCGCCAATTTCGAACGCAGCGTTTTCCCCGGCGCGGAAAATACGGCTACGGAGAGCCCTGAAACCGGCGAAATGCCGATTTTCCCCACCGCGTGGCGCGTCAGCGTATTGGAGGGTGACGTTTCCTTCGTGCATTGGATCGAACAATACCAGTTCGTCAGCGACAACGACACGATGATGATCACGACCTCCGGTGCGAGCGTCAGTCTTTTGACAGGGGGAAATGCCGCACTCAATATTGCGAATTTCCTCGGCATCGGAATGCAGTACGACCTCATCATCGTTGGCGGCAATGTGCTGGACATGAACCTCATCAGCCAGATCGCCGTGCTTTACGACAATGACTGGGCCCGCGCCAATCCCGATGCACCGGGAGGCGCCACTATTCAATCCGGCAACAATCTCCTTTGGAATGATGCCTCCATCTATAACGTCGGGTCCAACGACCGTTTCGAAACGATGCCCGACTACATGGCGCAGACGGTGTCCGCGATCAATGAGCGCGATCCGAACATGCCGGATGCACTTGCGCATGACAGCAATTTTGCCGGCTATCAGGGACTGAACGTGCTCTACATCACCGGCAATCTCTACGATGTCAGCATCATCAAGCAGGTGAGTGTGCTCGGCGATTCCGACGACGTTACCCAGGCCGCTGCCAAGGTGCTCGAAAACAACGAGAATACCGACGTCCATATCGATACCGGCAGCAATGCCGTCATCAATCTCGCGCAGATCATTGATTACGACAGCTTCGGTTCCACCACCTATGTTGCCGGCGGCGTTTATTCCGACGCCATTCTGATACAGGGCGGCATCATCGAAAACGATACGTCGCAGCCGGCGCAACCGGGCCAACTTGCCAACGAGGTCATCGCCTTTCTTCACGACGATCCCGCCACCATCGAAAACGAATCCGACGGCGTCATCAATGCCGGGCACGACCTGTCGTGGTCCAATGCTCACTCATCCGACGTCATGCAAGCGGTCACCGCGTAGGTTTTGCCGGCGGTAGTTCCGCCTGCGTAACCGCAAAAGCCGCAAGATCACCGAGGGGACCGATAAAAATGGATCATATTTCAAGAAGAACGATTGCGGATGGACGCTCGCTGGATTTACCGCTGGATCAGGACGCGGAAGACAGCAAGCTGACGGACGCCTGTATCTCAGCCATCAATGAAGCCGTAGAGAACCTTCGCCAGTTGTCGGGTGCGGAACAGATCGCTAGGGCAACCCCGCCCTCTCCGGAGGTGGCCCCACAGCCCTCGCCTACGACTCCGCAATCCGGCACATTGCGGGATATGCCAGCGGGAAACCCCGCACCACAGCAGGAGCCACACCCCGCGTCGCGACCTGCCCCCAAAGCCAAGATCGACAATGCAGAACTGAAGAGCGCGCCCGACCTCCCCTTCGTCAAGACTATCGACAACAATGACGGTCCGATCCGTGAAAACGAACGCCGCCCGGCGACGGGCGGTGGCGGCGATGGCAAGGAGCCAACGGGCAATGGCGGCGGTGGCGGCGGCGGTGGCAGCAGCCAGAGCGGCTTTCATAAACGCAGCGAACCCATCAATTTCGCTGCAAGCCTTGCCAAGGGTATCGCCGCGGTACGCCGCAACATGATTGTGGTGATGCTGTTCACCGTCGCCATCAACGTCCTGCTTCTCGCCATACCCCTTTATCTGTTTCAGATTTCGGACCGCGTGCTGACGAGCCGCTCGATGGATACGCTCGTGATGCTGACGGTCGCGGTTCTCGGAGCGGTACTGCTGCAGGCTTTCATGGATGCCATCCGCCGCTTCATCCTGATGCGTACCGCTGTGGAGCTCGAGGTCCAGCTCGGCGCTCCCATCCTGTCTGCCGCCGCACGAGCCTCCCTGCATGGCAGCGGCAAGGATTACCAAATATTGCAGGATTTACAGCAATTGCGCTCATTCCTCACCTCGGGAACCCTTATCGCTTTTCTCGATGCGCCGCTGATGCCGCTCTTCATCGTGGTGGTTTATCTGGTCCATCCGCATCTCGGTATTATCATCATGGTCTGCTGCGCCGTGCTGTTCACCATCGCCTGGCTGAACCAGCGCTTCACCGCACGGCAATTCTCCGAAGCCTCGGGTTATCTAAGCCGCGCCAATTTCCATCTCGATTCCATGTCGCGCAATTCGCAGATCATCAACGCGCTCGCCATGATCCCCGAAGCGGTAAAAATGTGGGGCCGCGAAACGGCGGGCTCGCTGAAATCGCATGTGGCCGCACAGGATCGAAACATCATGTTCTCTGGCGTGTCCAAGGCCGCGCGTATGATCACACAGGTTGCGCTTCTCGGCTGGGGCGCGCATCTTTCGCTCTCCGGCGAGCTGACAGGCGGCATGGTGATTGCGGCCTCCATCGTCTCGGGCCGTGCGCTCGCGCCCATTGAAGGAGCGATCGAGGGCTGGCACCAGTTCAACAAATCGGCCGCCTCCTATGGCCGCATCAAGCAGCTCCTCATCAGCTCACCGCTCAATTTCCCACGCCTGCGCCTTCCCAATCCGGAAGGACGCCTGGATGTTGAGCGCATTCTCTTCGTACCGCCGCCGCAGAAGAAAGTGATCCTGAACGGCATCTCTTTTTCGCTGAAAAAGGGTGAATCGCTTGCCATCATCGGCAATTCCGGCTCCGGCAAGACGACGCTGGGCAAAATGCTGGTCGGATCCATCCTGCCTACATCGGGCAATGTCCGTCTCGATCTCATGGACCTGCGCAACTGGGACCAGCGGCAGTTCGGGGAAAGCATCGGTTATCTGCCACAGGACGTGCAATTGTTCCCAGGCACCATCAAGGCCAATATCTGCCGCATGCGCGACGATATAGAGGACAGGCAAATCTATGAGGCCGCAGTGCTGGCCGACGTTCACGAGTTGATCGCCGGTTTCCCGCAGGGTTATGAAACCGTGGTCGCCGCCGATGGCGCACCGCTTTCCGGCGGGCAGAAACAGCGTATCGCACTTGCTCGGGCCTTCTTCGGCGATCCCAAATTCGTGGTGCTGGACGAACCGAACTCAAACCTCGACACCCAGGGTGAGCAGGCCCTGGCCAAGGCTCTGCTGCACGCCAAAAGACAGGGCATCACCACTGTCACAATCACCCAGCGGCCGGCGCTTCTGCAATGCGTCGACAAGATCATGGTGCTGAAGGACGGGTCGGTCGCCATGTTCGGCGAAAGGATGGACGTGCTGAAAGCGCTCTCCGGCAATGGCCGCCAGGCCAGCCAGTCCCCGCAGATCGAGGGTTGAGGATCGTCATGTTCAGGAAAAAGAACGCCATTGCCGAAGTCAAACCACAGGGTCAGCTGGAATGGTACAGCGAGGTACCGCGCTCAATCCGCCTGCACAGCTCGATCGGTCTTGCTGTGCTGCTCGCCTCCTTCGGCGGGTTCGGCTACTGGGCTGGCACCGCGCCGCTCTCCTCCGCCATCATCGCCCAGGGCAGCTTCGTCGCCACCGGCAATAACAAGGTCGTGCAGCATCTGGAAGGTGGCATCATCAAGGAGATGATGGTCAGCGAAGGCGACACGGTCAAGGCAGGCGACGTGCTGCTCACACTCGACAAGACGACGGCGCTCGCCAACGAACGCATGTTGCAGCTGCGGCGGCTTAGGCTTGAGACCATCGTCACGCGCCTGCGCGCCGAAGCGCAGGGTGCAAAGAGCTTCAAGGTGCCCGACATCGTCATGAAGGAAGCCGGCGATCCGGATATCAACGCCATCATCCAGAGCCAGAACATCGTGTTCCACAGCAAACTCATCAAGCTCGAAGAGCAGTTGAACCTGATCGAGAAGAACATCAGGTCGCTGGAGTTTCGTTATGCGGGTTATGACGGGCAGAAGCAGTCCTTCGACCGGCAACTCGCGCTTCTCACACAGGAACGCGATTCCAAGGAGAGGCTCGCCAAGGATGGCGTCATCCGCAAGACCGACATGCTGGCGCTGGAGCGCGCCATTGCCGATGCGATGGGGGACATTGCCCGTCTGAGCGGCGAAATGAACCAGAGCGAAGCGGAAATCGCCAAATTCAAGCAGGAAGCGATCATTGCAGTCAACGCCAACAAGCAGGCGGCGCTTGACGCGCTGGAGACGGCGGAGTCCGATCTTGACAGCGTGCGCGAACAGGTCCGTGGGGCCGCCGAAGTGCTGGAGCGCACCGTCATCCGCTCCCCCGTGAACGGAACTGTCGTGCGCGCCTATTATCACACGCCCGGCGGCGTCATCACGACAGGCAAACCGATCATGGAAATCCTGCCGGCCCATGTTCCGCTGATCCTCGAGGCGCAGGTGCTCAGAACCTCGATTGACCAACTGCACGAGGGCCAGACGGCAGCGATCCGTCTTTCAGCGCTCGACCGCCGCACCACGCCGGTCCTGAACGGCAAGGTTTTTTACGTTTCCGCCGACAGCATCGAGGAGAACGCCGGTCTGCAGGTCAAGGATGTCTATATCGTGCGCGTGCAGGTGCCCGATGAAGAAATCGCCAAGGTCCATAATTTCCACCCCGTGCCAGGCATGCCGGCCGACGTATTGATCCAGACTTCGGAGCGTACTTTCTTCGAATATCTGACCAAGCCGATCGCTGACAGCATGTCCCGTGCTTTCAAGGAAAGATGAAGAAATATCAGTAACCTACCCTGTCTTTTCCGCGACAGTCGGCATATGATATCGGAGGATGTTTTGTCGGGGCGGGAGAAGCGTCATGGCGGCGATGTCGGATGTATTGCTGCTGGTCGGCAGGCTGAACTATGTGTGGACCAACACCGAGAGCCTGATGATCTATCTGATCGTCCACCTTTTGAAAGTGGACAAGGAGGCTGCCATCGTTGTGTTCCTCACCCTCAATACCACGCGGGCGCGCATGGATCTCATCGAACGCCTGGCAAAGCTTCCCTCCACCGACGCGAAGGACCGGAAGACTGTCCTCTCCATCATGGCGCGGCTGAAGAGGGAAGCGAAGACACGCAACAAATACAATCACTGCATCTATTCTTTTGACGAAAAGGGCGATATCGCCAGCACCCAGCTGATGCGTCTGGTGGAAGATGACAGCCAGGTGCGCTACGGCAAGGTCGAGCGCATGGACGAAAAGGAAATCGGCCAGCTCGAAAAATCAATCGCCGACATTGTCGAGGTCAGTAAGGACATGTGGAGCTTCATTCACGCCAGTCCACACGTCTCGGCGGATTATCTCTAGGGTCTGGTCTGCAGCCTCATGCCGATCGCGGGGTGAGTCTCACCGTTCCGCGCCGCCTTTACCGGAAGGCAAAGTTTTCCGGCCGCGAAATAAAGCAGGAACGAACCGATCTGATAGGGGAAGATGATGTCAATCTCCACGAAGGATCGCACCACGAACAGCGCGCAAATCGCAAAAAGGATAACGCCCTGCGGGTCGCTTCGACGCATCAGCACCGATCTCAGATGCCCCAGCAGCGTGCCGTAAAGCACCATGCCCAACAGGATCATACCGACAAAGCCGTTTTCCACCACTGTCTCGATATAGGTATTGTGGAAATGGAAGCCGCTGCGGCCGGTGATGAAGAAGTCGTTCCACAACCGTTCGGCATCGGCAAAACCCGCGACCCAGAATCCCTGGTAGCCGACCCCCAGGATAGGAGCCTGCTTTGCAGCCTCTATGCCCTGCTGCCAGAGATAGGTTCGGCCGGTCAGCGTCGAATCCTTGCCGAAGATACCGAGAATGGCATCTAACAGACCGAATTGCAGCGAAGCCACCGCAAGCAGTGCTCCGAGACCGCCGAGAGCAAAAAACATCATTTTACGGTTTGCGGGCGAAAGCATCCCGATCGGGATAAAACCGATGATGAGGGCGACAACGGCCGCGGTGGTGATGGCGGAGGTGGCAGATTGGGATGCGATGAGACTATAGGCCGACAAGAGTCCCGTCACGCCTGCAATCGGCAGCCAGATGCCCCTTTGCTTGAGTACCAGCACAGACGAGGCAGCAAAAATGACGCCCAGCGACGCATAGAAACCGAGCTGGTTTTTGGATGAGAAAGCACCGACGAAGCTGTAGGTCCCATCAAGCGCGTCAAAAAGATAGATGCCGAACAGCAGCGAATAGAGCAGGACGACGCCTATGCCAATCAAAGCGCCCCGCGTCAGGGTGCGGATTGAAATCACGCGCATGGCAACCAGCGCGCAGACGATATGGGTAAGGTATTGAATGGAGGCGCGCATGGTTACAGACACCGCCTCCGACCAGAAGCTGGACAGGACGGTAAGAATGCCGAAGGCGAAAATCCACAGGTAACGTGGATAATTGCCGAGCACGCGCCGGTAGTCGACCGCCACCAACGGCAACCACATGCCATAATAGGCCAGAACCGAGACTTGCCCGAAACGCGACGAATAGGCGAAGACGAAGAATGACAGCGCAACGGCCGTCATTCCATAAATCTCATTGCGTTCGGGATCGATCAGCGCCGACTTGGCGATCCGCATTGAAACCTCACTGCATCAGGATTTCGGAAGAGACCTTGATGACGTCGCCAGGCTGAAGCAAGGCATTTTCATCGACCTTCAACTCCTTCGGCTTGCCGTTTTCCTCACGCACCACGACATAGCTTATCGTCGCGGACTTACCCGATGGATCGAAGCGGATCGCCTCGGCCGATTGCGCCAGTGCCTCCGACATCAATTCGCGACTGGTGGTCAGCTGCAGATTGAGCTTGTCGAGTTCCGCTTCCGTATCCTGCAACTCCTTGGAGCGCTGCGCCACCCAGTCGTTGCGCAGGTTGATCTCGTCCTGGGTTGCCTTGTTGATATCCTGTTTGGCGCGCAGAGACTGCGTGTCGATATCGAGGAGGGTGGATTCCACCTCGGCCGCACGTTCTTCTGCCGAAATGCGCCGCTGCGACAAGGCAAGGCCTTGCTGGTTCAGCCTGTTGACGCGGTCGCGGTCTTCATTGGCGAGTTGAAGCTGCCGGTTTTGCGTTTCGGACTTTTTCTTCAGGGATTCGACTTCGCTCTGCAAAAGCGCGTGCAAGTCCGTCAGCGCCTTGAGCTGAAGTGTATAACGCTCGGTCCGCGATTTCATCAGCGCGCTTTCGCTGGCGAGAAGCGTGTCGATCTCGGCGATCTTTTCCATCTCCGGCGTCTTTGTAATCGTCTGATCGCCCTTTACCTCGGCGATCAACCGCGCCTGGCGGGCAAGCAGCCTTGCCCGCTGATTATCATAAACGGCGGCGTCTCCACGTGCATTGATGAAGTCGCGGGCAAAACGCTGTCCGGCGTCGGACCTCCGCAAGCCGCCTGCAAGACTGACGGCCTTCAGTACCGTGATGTTGGGGGCATAGGGATATTCACCCGGTGTCTGCACATCGCCACTCAGAAAGATCGGCCGGAACTGGGCGATCTCCACGGAGGCCGAAGGCAGGTTGCGGAGGGCGAACTTGCTCTGGAGCTGAGCGCCGATCTGGTCGCTCACCTCGGAAGGCGTTTTGCCTGCGACGTCCAGCTGACCGATGAAGGGCAAGGACAGCGTACCGGCGGGCCCGACGGAATAGTCGCCGTTGATGACGTCCCAGTTGCGGATGCTGCCGTCGGCCGGTTGCCATTCGGCAACGCGGATACGCAGCTTGTCCGCTGTACCGAGCTTATATTGAGCGCCATCCGCAGCCATTGTGGAAAGCGGCGCGGAAAAAGCGACGGTAGCAGCAAGAACGAGGGCCACAAACGGGCGGTGGGCGGCGGAAAAGCCGTTCATCGGGAAACTCCCTGTTAGCGGATCGCCATACAAGCGATCAGGCCGTCGCGCGACCGGCAAGGCGGCGCCGCAAGAAGCGGCCGGTATGATTAGCACCAATGACGCACCCGAAGACCGGACTTGGGATCCCGGTCGGGGTGCGTGTCGAAGCGAAGATCGATATAGCCGAACTCAATATCGGTTTTCAGTAGCTTCCGCGTGACAGGCACACGGCGGGAATGGTCTTGACGATGATGAATACATCCTGCCGCATCGACCAGTTCTGGACATATTGTGTGTCGAAGGCAACGCGGGCCTTGTAAGACACGTCGTTACGGCCGCTGATCTGCCACAGGCCGGTCAGACCCGGGCGGGTGCTGAGATAATAGGCGGCAGCGCTTTCATAGTAGCTCAGCTCCTCGTCCACGACGGGACGCGGGCCAACCACACTCATTTCACCACGAAGGATGTTAATGAGCTGCGGCAGTTCATCAAGGGAGAGCTTGCGCAGCACGGCGCCCACGGCCGTAACACGCGGATCGTTCTTGAGCTTGCGGGTAGCCCGCCATTCCTCGGCGGCTTCCGGATTTGCGGCAAGATATTGCCGCAGAATCTCATCGCCATTCATCGCCATCGTCCTGAATTTCAGGCAATGGAAATAGCGGCCATTATGTCCCACACGACGGTGGCCATAAAAGATCGGACCAGGGTCGGACAACTTCACCAGAACGGCGATCAGAAGGAATATCGGGCTGAAGATGAGCAGCGCAAGAGCAGCCGATGTCATATCGAAGCTGCGTTTTGCGATGCCCCCGATAGGGAAACTGACATCGAAATCTTCGGAGCTGCTGAGTGTCTGTTCAGCCGATTGGGTCGCGGACTTCATAGAGAGAACTCCATTTATGTTTTGCGATTGGTCGGTGCCCGGAGGCGCGTCTTTCCGTCTAAAGGAGATAACAAGTCTGTGTTCGGAATTTGATGCTAATGGATTTTTTGTAAGGCACTTTGCCCGTAACCGTCTATGCGATTTCTTGCGTGAGCGGCCGATCAACGTCCGGGCAATATTAACGGTTGCATAAAAAAGCAACAAATGTGCTGGACGCCATGTCTTGAGAGCATGGGTGACGCCGTCGCATGTATTGGTTTTTGTGCAAGCGATGGCCTTTTCTTATGTGTTTCTTATAACTTGGCGAAATGAGACAGGAACGTTAAGAACAGCGCGGCTTATAACAGACTATTAAATTTTTTTGCGGCGCAGCAAGATTGTGGCAATGCATATAAAATTTGACATATCGGCCGGCAATTTTTTGCCCGCACCTGCACCTTGCCAAGAAAAAGCGATAGAAAAATCGCTAAAAGGCGGCAAAGGCGGCAAAAGAGTGGCGAGAAACTGCATTATTGTCATGGCAGCCACGCAAAAAACGCATAGCTGACGGCCTCTTTTTTTGAACGCAGCCCTTCGAGCCTGTCCTGGAGGTGGTTCCAGGCCCTAATTTGGGGGAATCAGAAGGTCGGCGGTGTGCAGGCGCTGATGACCTCACAGGCCACCGGTCCGACGCAGCGGAAGCGATGTGGCCTTCGGCTTTCGAAATAATAGGCATCACCCGGGCCGAGCACCCGCCTCTCCTCGTCCACCGTCACCTCCAGTCGCCCGGAGAGAATAATGCCGCCTTCTTCGCCATCATGGACCAAGGGCACCTTGCCGGTATCGGCGCCGGGCTGGTAGCACTCTTTCAATATCTGCAGGCTGCGGCCGAAGACATTCTCGCCCACTTGGCGAAACGAGATCGGGCCCTTGCCAATTTCAACCAGCTCGTCCGCCCGGTAAAAAGCCTTACGGCTCGTCTCCGGCTCAAAAGCGAAAAATTCGGCCAACCCTATCGGTATGCCATCCAGAATGCGTTTCAGCGCGCCCACGGAGGGGTTCGAGGTGTTCGATTCGATCAGAGAAATCGTCGAATTAGTGACACCAGCACGCCTTGCCAGTTCCCGTTGGGAAATATTGTGACGCAGCCGCAGATGGCGCAAACGTCCCCCTATATCCACCGACATCCCGTCGCCCCCGTTGCCGTTGTTCGAAATATCGAAAACCCGTCTTCACGCCTACAGTATTTTCAATCACTTCGCCACATGGAGAAAAGGGCTTGTTCAGTGAAGAAAATAGCTTTCAATCGTCGGCCATGAACAGGAGAACCGTGATGGACAACCCGAGCCGATCTAATTCCATATCGCTTGACAGCTACTGGATGCCTTTTACCGCCAACCGGCAGTTCAAGGCCAATCCCCGTCTGCTGGCGAGCGCCGAAGGCATGTATTACACCAGCAATGATGGCCGTCAGGTTCTCGATGGAACGGCTGGCCTCTGGTGCGTTAATGCCGGCCACGGACGCCAGCAGATTGCCTCCGCAGTGAAGCACCAGCTTTCCACTATGGATTACGCACCTTCATTCCAGATGGGTCACCCGGTCGCATTCGAATTTGCCGAACGGCTGGCGGAAATCGCCCCCGGCCCGGAAGGCGGCAAACTGGACCGCGTCTTCTACACTGGTTCGGGATCGGAATCGGTCGATACGGCGCTGAAAATCGCGATCGCCTATCAGCGCGCCATTGGCCAGGGGACGCGCAGCCGCCTCATCGGCCGCGAACGTGGGTATCACGGTGTCGGTTTCGGCGGCATTTCCGTGGGCGGCCTCGTCAACAACCGCCGCGTCTTCCCGCAAATCCCCGCCGACCATCTGCGTCACACCCACGATCTTACGAAGAACAGCTTCGTCAAGGGCCAGCCAGAGCACGGCGCCGAGCTTGCGGACGATCTGGAACGGTTGGTCGCCCTGCACGGTGCGGAAACCATCGCCGCCTGCATCGTGGAACCCGTGGCAGGCTCCACCGGGGTCCTCGTGCCACCGAAAGGCTATCTGGAACGCCTGCGCGCCATCTGCGACAAGCACGGCATTCTGCTGATCTTCGATGAGGTCATCACCGGTTTCGGACGCATGGGCTCGTCCTTCGCCAGCAATTACTTCGGCGTGACGCCCGATATCGTCACCACGGCGAAGGGGCTCACAAACGGAGCTATCCCCATGGGCGCGGTCTTCACCACCCGCAAGGTTCATGATGCCTTGATGCATGGCCCCGAAAGCCAGATAGAACTGTTCCATGGTTATACCTATTCTGGCCATCCCGTCGCCTGCGCCGCAGGCATCGCAACGCTGGACATCTATCGCGACGAGGGCCTCTTCACCCGCGCCTCCGAATTGCAAGACGCCTGGCACGATGCCATTCATTCGCTCAAGGGCTCGCCCAACGTCATCGACATCCGCACCATCGGTTTCATCGCCGGCATAGAACTCCAGCCGCGCGACGGCGCGATCGGCGCCCGTGCCTATGATGTCTTTGTGGATTGCTTCGAACGTGGCCTGCTCATTCGCGTCACCGGCGACATCATTGCTCTTTCACCGCCGCTGATCGCCGAAAAATCCCATTTCGACGACATCGTTTCCATTCTCGGCGACGCGCTGAAAAGAGCAGAATAACTGCATCTATCAAGAAGGCTGCAATCTAAATTGCAGCCTTTTTCACTTTTCTACCAGTAACATGGAAAGTTCCTGAACCGAGCGCAGGCCGCCCTCGCTCGTGGGACGCCCATATGTGCCTTGTCAGATCACCATGCGGCCGGGACCGGCGCTTGAGCTTGGCCAGGCGGCTGGCGATGGCACGCACCTTTTCGACAAGGGGGCTCTCTTTTCAGATCGTTCTGCCAGCGCCACGCCGGCGAAGCGTATCGGCAACCGTGTGGATATGCGCAGCGCCAATACCGCAACAGCCGCCGATCAGGGTGGCCCCCGCATCTGCCCAGGAGCAGGCGAAGCGGGAATAGACATCATCCGTCAGATCCGCTCTCGTGCCGTGCAGCCCCTCATTGGCGGCGGAGTCGCCCTGTTCCCCTTCGAAGGCATTGGCATAGACGCCAATATCCAGAGCAACACCCTTTTCTTTGAAGACGGCGGATGCGGTTTCCACGGCAGCCCTCATCACTTCCGGCTTGCTGCAGTTGAAGAGCAGCGCTGCGGCACCTGATCCGGCGGCCCATTCGGCGGCGGAGCGCACGGTCTCGCCGGAACGCAGCTTCGGCTCCGCACCGTTCACCTGAGCGGGTTCGTCGTTCAGCGTGAAGGAAATCCAGAAAGGCTTGCCCGTCTCGGCCACCGCCTGCCGCACCGCCTCACCTTCAGCGACAAGGCTCAGGGTCTCTCCGAGCCAGACATCCACATGTGGCTGAAGATTTTCGACCAGCACCTTCAGATAGTCCTGAACGCGAGAGGGATCGAAATTTTCTGGCTCGTAGGAACCAAAGATCGGAGGAAGCGAGCCGGCCACGGTCACGTTACGCTTCGAAGCCTCCGCCGCTTCACGCGCCAGGCGACCGGAAAGGGCGATCAGTGAAGCACCTTCTTTGTTGAACCGGTCTTCGCCGATATGAAAAGGGACCAGCGCATAGGAATTGGTGGTCACCACATCCGCGCCGGCCTCGATGAATTCCGCATGCACCTGGCGGACGATGTCCGGGGCGTTGATGAGCGCGAGTGCCGACCACTCGGGCTGCTTCAGCTCAGCGCCCAGCCGCTGCAATTCACGGCTCATGCCGCCGTCCAGAATACGAATATCGCTCATAAGAACTCCTTGATAGGCTATCGGCGCACCGGCACCTGCGCCTCGATGAAACCGAAGCAGCGGGCAATGATGGCAGTGAGGATGAGATAAAAAATCGTAACGACGAAAAGCGGCTCGTAGACCAGCAGCGTGTCCTGCCGCACCTTGTAGGCGACGGCGTAAAGATCCATGACTGTCACCGTGAACGCAAGCGGCGTGGCTTTCAGCTGCATCACCACTTCACCCGCGATCGTCGGCAGCGCCGCGCGGATCGCGCGCGGCAGCCAGATGCGGCGCGCCAGCGTGAAGCGGCTCATGCCGAAGGCCCTGCCCGCCTCGAGTTCGCCTTTCGGCACTCCCAGCAACGCACCACGAAGAACTTCGGCTTCATAGGCTGCGTAGTTCAGCGTGAAGCTGACCGCCGCAAAGAAGAAACCTTCGCGCAGCACCGGCCACAGAAAGCTTTGCCGCAGCCCCGGCACCATGGGCAAGAGCGACCCCACGCCGTAATAGAGCAGCCAGAGCTGTATCAGCAGCGGCGTGCCCCGAAAAAAGGTGCAATAACCACGTGCGAGAATCCGGGTCATTCGGCCGCCGCTGACCTGCGCGAAGGCAAGTCCGATGGCGAGAACGAAACCGCAGCAGACGGAGATCACGAGCAGGGCGATCGTCTGCCATGCGCCGGAGAGAAGAAGCGGCCAGTATTTCCCGACCCAGGAAAAATCCATCGCCAATCTCCCTCACGCCAGACTGGGCTGACCACGGCGCACGTGCCGTTCGATCTGCCTGAAGATGAAATTGGAGACGAGGGTGATCGCCAGATACATCAGGGCCGCAGCCATGAAGAACAGGAAATACTGCTTGGTACTTGCACCGGCGAGCCGGGTCGCGAGCGCCAGTTCCTGATACCCCACAACGGCGACAAGCGCACTGTCCTTGGTGACGGCGAGCCACAGGTTGGAAAGCCCCGGCAGGGCATTGGGCAAAAGCGCCGGCAGAACGACACGGCGAAACCGCAGGAGGGGAGACATGCCGAAAGCCCTTGCCGCTTCGATCTGGCCGCTGGGGATCGCCATTATCGCCCCGCGCAGCACTTCGGTCATGTAGGCGCCCTGCACGAAGCCCAGAACCGCCACTGCTGCTATGAAGCCGTTGACCTCGAGCACCGGCAATCCGGCCAGCTGCAGCAGGCGATTGAGCCCGTCGGTTCCGGCATAATAAAGCCCGACAATCAGGATCAGTTCCGGCACGGAGCGGATGAGCGTGGTGTAGAGATTGAGGACGGTTTCGAGCACGCGGTTGCCCGAAAGCTTGCCCAAGGCGCCCGACATGCCGATGACGATGCCGATGAGATAGGCCCCGGCCGAGATGGCAAGCGTCGCTGCAGCACCCGTCAACAGGGTGCCACCCCATCCCGGAGGATAGGGCGACAGAAGTTGCAACATTGTATCCAGACTTGCCATCTGCCGAACCCGACCCGGCTTACTTCGCGCCGTAGATATCGAAGCTGAAGTACTTCCTGGTGATCTCATCATATTTGCCGCTGGTGCGGACGGCGGCGATGGCGGCGTTCAGCTTCTGCTTCAGTTCGGTGTCGTCCTTGCGCACGCCACCCGAAACGCCAAGTCCGAGGATTTCCGGGTCGTCAGCGACATTGCCGGCATCCGCGCAGCAATCCTTGCCGGCATCGCTTTTCAGAAAAGTGTCGAGAACAAGTGAGTCACCAAAGACGTAATCGATACGACCCGCAGCCAGATCCTGAAACGCCTCATCCAGCGTCTGGTAGGTTTTTTCGTCGGCTACATCCTTGAAATATTTTGCATAATAGGCAGACTGAATGGTGGCGACCTGGATACCGATGGTCTTGCCTTTCACGTCTTCAGCCGTTGCCCCCGGCTTTCCGTCCTTGGCCCCGATCAGCTTGCTCGGGGTATTGTAATATTTGTCGGTGAAGCCAATCACCTTCTGGCGCTCCTGCGTGTTGGACATGGAAGACCAGATCACATCGAATTTCTTGCTCTCAAGCGCGGGAATGAGACCGTCCCAGGATAGCGCGACGATGGAGCATTTCTCCTTCATCTCGGCGCAGACGGCATCCATCAGGTCGATTTCCCAGCCCTGCCACTTGCCGCTGGCGTCCTGCGCGAAGAAAGGCGGATAGCTTTCGTTCATGACGCCGAAGCGGACGTCTGCGCTGGCGGAGAGAGCGGACAGTGCGAAAGCCGTACCGGCCAGCATTGAGGCGAAGAATTTCATTTAAATCTCCTGTTACGAAAAAATCAGCTCGCGAGCGCGCCGGTGAATTCCCGGCACCTTGCACTCAGAGGATTGCCGAAGACCCGTTCCGGCGGTCCTTCTTCTTCCACGCGGCCTTGATGCAGAAACATGACATGGCTCGACACATCGCGCGCAAAACGCATCTCATGTGTCACCAGAAGCATGGTGCGGCCTTCCTCGGCGAGATCACGGATCACCTTCAACACCTCGCCGACCAGCTCCGGGTCCAGCGCCGAGGTGGGTTCGTCGAACAACATCACCGCCGGCTCCACGCAGAGCGCGCGGGCTATGGCTGCCCTCTGCTGCTGACCGCCGGACAAGAACGCCGGATAAGCATCCTTCTTCGCGTAAAGCCCGACCTTGTGCAGCAGCGCTTCAGCCTTCTCGATGGCTTCCGCACGTTTCACGCCCATCACATGCACCGGGGCTTCTATGATGTTCTCAAGTACAGTGCGGTGGGCCCATAGATTGAAATTCTGAAAGACCATGCCAAGACCGGTGCGCAAACGCTCCACCTGGCGCCAGCTCTGCGGCATGGCCTTGCCGTCCCGACCGTACTTCACGGCCACTTCCTCGCCATTCACGATCACGCGGCCACGATCCGGAACTTCGAGAAAATTGACGCATCTGAGGAAGGTGCTCTTGCCGGAGCCTGAGGAGCCAATGACGGAAATGACGTCCCCTTTGTGCGCCTTGAGCGAAATACCTTTCAGAACCTCGTGAGAACCAAAGCTCTTGTGGATATCGTCAACCGCCAATGCGCAGGGAACGTCAGTCGTCATCAAAGGGTCCGGGTCATGTCAATAGCTGCGCACATCTAGCAAAATGCGCGTTTTCTGACGCGGAAATAACCGCTCTATTGCATCTCGGAAAGGAAAAAACATTCCTGCCAACGGAAAAGAAAGAAAATTGCGATCAACTGCCGATATCCGGCCACCGTTCTCCGCACAGCCTTACGGCGCAATCGGAGAGATATCACTGCGGAAATACCGCTATTGCGGGGATGCGCCGCGTCCTTCGGCCACGTCAACCGGCGGCGCCTGATTTTGCTGATCTCCTTTCACACCAAACTCGCATAACGCCAACCGGCGCATCGTCGCGAGCAACTCGAGGTCGATGGCTGCGCCATCATCCTTCAGCAGAAAATCCTGAAGAGTTTTGCGTATCGTCTTTTCCACGAGTTTGGCCTGCAACGTCTCATCTGATGTGAAACGGGCGGCCCACCGAACCAGAATTCGTCGTAGCAGACAATATTCGAAATTTGACGGATACAACATATGTGCATCTCCGCAAAAAAGCAGGCGGGAGCACATAGTAACCCTCAGTTACCACCGCCTACGAATTCGGTTGGTGGCAATGTATGAACCATAGCATCATTCGGATCGAAGTCGACCCGTGAATTCTGGCCCGTACAGAGTGCCCGCCTCGCATGGACATCATCCCGAGGCGATGCGTCAACTCCTGCAACCGGCAAAGCCGTTCAAGCGGGCTTTTCTTTCGCCCCGAGGAACATTTCTTGCCCATCACGGTTGGTGGTGCCTCAACCATCAGGAGGCTCAACAATGAAGACCATTCTTTCCCTCGCGTTCGCACTCGTCGCCGGAACTGCTTTGGCGCAATCCGCGACGGAATCCACTGGCGTCAATTCCGCACTCGGCGTCGCGCCAAAAACCGAGGATTTCATCTTGCAGGCCTCGGCAAGCGATATCTTCGAAATTGAATCAAGCAAACTCGCCCTCACCAAAGGAAACGAGGAAACCAAAGCCTTTGCGCAGCAAATGATCACCGAGCATGTGAAAACCAGTTCGGAACTGAAAACCCTCTTATCCGGCGGCAAGGTGAACGGGACACCGGTCACCGCTCTGACAGATGATCACAAGGAAGAGGTAGACGACCTCGCAAAACTCGACGGCAACGAATTCAGCGAAGAATATATCGATGACCAGGTCGATGCGCATGAAGACGCCGTTGATCTTTTCAAGCGCTACGCCGAAGGCGGCGATAATCCGGAGCTGAAGGCGTGGGCGGCAAAAACTCTACCGGCGCTCCAGCATCATCTGGAAATGGCCCAGGGCCTCGACAAAAACTAACGATAAATGGCTGCTGGTGATCTTTGTGTGTTGGAGAAGCTGGCGCGACACGGCTAGGCTCGCACCCAGACGTGCGAGTTGATCAGGCGGCGCGCCGGCGAAATTCTTCAGGCCGCATCCCGGCAGCAGAACTTCATAATCCTCCGCGCGTTCATCGCAAGAAGGACGGCTGAAAAATGAACGATGCGAACACCCGAAACTACACTATCGAACAGATTCAGGAAGTATATGCGTTGAGCTTGGTGCAGGCGGCAGAACTGTTTGAACGGTTTGCAGGTGATAAGGCGGCCATCGACAAAATGATGAAGCGCTGTCCGCACAGGGAGGATAAAGAACAACGCTAGGTGCCGACGCTTATCGGCGCAGCGAAAATTCGTGTTTCCGATCTTGATCCGGGGCGCCGCCGCCCCAATATTTTTCAGGCTTCTTGATCTGGTTGTTTAAGATTGGAGGTAAAGATGAACAGCCCGGAAGTTTTGTTTAGAGCACCTGTTCGGGTGCGCATGCAATGCGGCCTTGAGAGATCGTTTCTCAGCGTTTACGACGCCCTGGATTTTCTGGAAAACGAATGGCCGCTTCGCCGTGGTGAACGCTATAAGCGCGCCGTGCAAAAATGCCGCGCCGCGCTGTCCAGGCTCGAAGCCGCGGAAGTGGCACGGGAAGCATTTATCTCCGCCTGCCTTGAGGCGAGCATGCCTCTGGTTATGGCCGGTCCGGTCCATTTAGATGAAATGTTGCCCATGAGCCGCGCAGTCGGCTAGAGGCCTGTGCCAGAACACATTTCCTGGCTAAGTCCCGCTGTTCCGGCGGGGCACCGGTAGCGTGCTGCGTCGTTTACCTGCGAGGTACAACGCCATGAATGATACCGACAGCGGACCGCCCGACGCGGTTGGCCGCCGTTGCCGGCGGCCCACATCTCTTGGGTCAGTAGGTCTGCATCGGCTGTGACAAACCGTCACCGACCGCGCCGTTGCCATATTGCGCGACAGGCACGCCTCCCTGACCAATCGGCACACCCTGCTGTGCGGGACCGAGCGCTGTCACCACAATCGGCGTCCCATCGGGCACGCGATTGTAGAGATCGACTATGTCCTGGTTCAGCAGGCGAACGCAGCCCGAAGACACGGATTTGCCAATTGTCCACCATTCGGGCGAGCCGTGCAGACGATAGATCGTGTCCTTGCCATCCTTGAAGATATAAAGTGCACGCGCACCGAGCGGATTCTTGAGACCCGGCTCCATGCCGCCATTGCGGCTGCTATAAGGCTCCAGCTCCGGCTGACGGGCGATCATTTCGTCTGGCGGTGTCCAGCGCGGCCATTGCCGCTTGTACTGGATGACGCCGCGGCCCGACCACTCGAAGCCTGCGCGGCCGAGCCCCACGCCGTAACGCATTGCCTGCCCGTTTTCATAGGTCAGATAAAGGAAATGGTTTGCAGTATCGACCACGATCACGCCGGGGCGCTCGCCGGTAGGGTTCGCCACCATCTGCCGCAGGAACTGGCGCGGAATGCGCTTATAGGGAATTTCCGGCAGCGGGAACTGCTCGTCCGGTTTAGGGCCGTACATCAGCGCATACATCGGATCTTCCGCGGGAGCGGCCGGCCTCGCGGCTTCACGTGCCGTAGTGTTGCAACCCGCAAGTCCGGCAAGTGCCAAACCGCCTGCTCCAAGCAGGAAACCCCGCCGGGTCGTCATCGTCTCGTTCAATTGAAAAACCTCATTTACGTCATCTCACACTGGCAAAGGGATCTGCCAGCGCCGCCTCGGGGCGGCTTATAGGGTACTTCGTGCCGGAAACCTGCGATGCCATTGCCTTGGCGCCGCTCGATTTCAGTATGGCCCGGAAGCTCGGATGCATGCCGCCGTCTACATACGCGCTGAGGGGGGCGGAAGTTCCCTCGCTCATCGCCGCGGCAAGTTTTTGTTGCTCCTCGGCCAGCCTCGATGCCACCAGCGGGTCATTCTGGTTGACGGCCGGCGGGCAGGCTGCCAGTGGATCGGCAGGCTCGCCTTCGGCAAATTCACTATTGAAGACATAACGGCGGCCGCAGACGGAGACCTTGGGCTGGCGGCGCGTCACCTCGAAATAATCGTAACCTTCCTTCAGCGTCTTCCAGAAGGGCATGTTGGGATCGTTCCGGTGCGCCACCATGTTCCTTGCGGTCATGCGGAAGGGATAGGCCTGGACCTGGAAGCGGTCCTGCCCACCCTGCAGCGCACGCGCGACAATGGCATAGATCTCACCCACCTGCGCGTCTGTCATCGCGTAGCAGCCGGACGATGAACAGGCGCCGTGCACCATCAGCGCCTCGCCGGTATAGCCGAGCGCGGATTCCAGCCGGTTGGGATAACCGAGATTGAATGAGACATAATATTGCGAATTCGGGTTCAACATGCCGGCCGAGACATGATAAAAACCCTCCGGCGCCTGACGGTCTCCCGTTTTCATCTTCGGCCCGAGTTTTCCGGACCAGCGACACATGGGATATGTCTTCAGCAACGCATAATTGCCGGTCTTGTCGATCTTCCAGACCTCGAGCTCGCTCTCCTGCTTGAAGATACGGACGAGAACCGGGCTTTCCGGACGCATGCTTTTGGCTGACATCTGCGCCATCATCTTGGACGACAGCTTCGGCGGGTCTTTTTTCACGCTGTCGAGACCCATTGAGGTGCACGCGGCAAGGCTACCGCCGATCGCGATGACCGCAGCCAGTCTTGCCCCCGTCTTGAACTTTTGCCGTAACCCCGCCACCGCGAAGTTCAGCACAGCCTGCATACCCATGGATATTTCTGCCCGCCTGATTTGCCCGCCTTTCCGGCAGACGCTTAACTATCGAAGGTGGCCACAACACGGCAACCTCATCCATGGACAAAGTCTCGTGAACAGACGTTACCCTTTCGTTAATCATAGGGACACAAGCCCGTGATGGTCTCCGGGCATGACGCCGGAGAAGCATCTAGCGGAGAAGCATCTAGCGGAGAAGCCCCTGGCCGCCATCGATCCAGACCGGTGTGCCGGTCACGTGGCGGGACGCATCGGAGGCGAGAAAACCGATCAGCTCGGCGACATCCTCGCTCGTTCCCGCCACACCCCCCGTTACAGGAATATCTCCCGCTGGGAAGCGAACCGGCACCTCGGTTTTCTCCCGTGCGCGTATCTTCGTATTCTCGTCGATTGCCGTTTTGATCGCACCCGGGCACACTGCGTTGACACGGATGCGGTGCCGCCCAAGCTCCAGCGCCAGTTGCTGGGCCATGGCAAGCTGCCCTGCCTTTGTAACCGAATAGGCGGTCGCGCCGGGCGAAGTGAAGGTGCGGGTGCCGTTGATCGAGGAGACAATGACGATGGAACCGCCGCCTGCCGCCTTCAGATGTGGCACGCTGGCATGAACCGTGAGATAGGTGCCGCGGAGATTGATGCGTATCGTGTCGTCCCACTCCGAAGGTTTGAGTTCATCGATAGGCGCCCAGACACCGTTGACGCCAGCATTGGCCACCACGACGTCAAGGCGGCCAAAATCCTCCACCAGCGCTGCAACGGCGCTCCGCATGGCCTCCTCATCCGACACGTCGGCGATGAGAATTTTCGAGGCGCCGGAACGGGCGGTAATGTCGTCGGCAACGTCCTCCAGTTCGGATTGCGTGCGCCCGAGCAGCCCGAGCGAAAAACCCTGGCTGGAGAGATGAAGGGCGGCGGCGCGTCCGATACCTGAACCGGCCCCGGTCACAAGAGCGACTTTACGAACAGTCAATGTCATAGCCTCCCTTTTCGCGAGGCGATGGAGGTAACGGTCGCCGAGACGGGATCACTGGCCGGAAAGCTGTCCTCCAACCCCTCTTCCAGCTCCTCCTCCAGAACGTCACGGTCCCTCCCGGTCCGGGCGCTCGCCTGCACGCGCTCATCCTGCTCGCGCGTTCCATCATTCTGAGCCGTTCCAAGGCGGGAAAACTGCGAGGGTGCGTCGGCACCCTGGCGCGTTCCAAATGCGGTGAGTTGCACCATCACGGCGCTCGCCCGTTTAATCGCTTCCGCGTCGTCGATCCCTTCCAGGCCGTCGGCAAGGCGAACCGAAACGTGATCGCCGTCGCAGCCGGCAAACTCGACGGAGATAGATCCGTCATTGCGTTTTACATAAGTCGTCGAAAGTTGCATGACATGCCCTCCGGCTGGATTCATCGACAAGGCCGATGCGGGAAATGAGTAAAGCTCACTTCAGAACGACACAGCGTGGAAGGGGTTCCGATGAATCAGGTCTTTGGTCCGGAAATGGACAAGAGTTTTTTCCTTCGCGACGCAGTGGATGTGGCCCGCGCGCTCATCGGAGCGGAATTTCGCGTCGGCAATACCGGCGGCATCATCGTCGAGGCCGAAGCTTATCATCCAGATGATCCTGCATCCCACAGCTTCAATGGGAAAACCCCGCGAAACGGGGCAATGTTTGGGCCGGCTGGACGTCTCTACGTCTACCGGTCGTACGGCATTCACTGGTGCGCCAACTTCGTCTGTTCCCCGGGTTCCGCCGTGCTTCTTCGCGCGATCGAACCGCGAACCGGTATCGACATGATGAAACTGCGACGGGGAACTGACAAACTCAGACTCCTATGCTCCGGCCCGGGAAGGCTTTGCCAGGCAATGGCCATCACGGGAGAAATGGACGGCGCCGCGCTCGAGGCGTCACCTTTTTTCCTGCAGCTGCCGAAAACGGCAACCGCCGTCAGCATCGGCAGGCGGATCGGCATCAGCCGAGCGACCGATTATCCCTGGCGTTTCGGACTCGCGGGCTCACCTTTTGTGAGCAAAAAATTCGAGTCACCCGATCCGGCCTAAAACACCTTCGGGGGCTCGTCGTTTTCGTCGGGATTGGGTGTGGGCACCTCGTCCGGCAATCGGTCGGGCTCCGGCTCTCTGATCGGGGGGATGTCGGGCTGGGGTGGAACCGGCATCGGCGGCTCCGGATAAGGCTCGACCGGAATTGTCGTCATTGCGGTCTCCTGATGTCAGCGCGGCGGACCTCACGGAAGTCGCTGCTCTTGATCTATGGCGACACTGCGTTGCAATGCTGCCACTCAGACGGCGCAACACCCAGTTCGCCCACCGGTCATAAAGCCGGGAAGGTCCTCTGGATCAGGTTGCGCCGCCCTGCGGGTCGTGAGAAGGAAACGCAGGCGCAGTCCGTCCGTTCCGTTTTTTTCGAGGAAGATTTCGTGATCGCTCAGGCAAAACCGAGAGCGCTACGGGAAATGTCGCGATTTTCACAATAATCGCGTGAATGGGCTTCATGCCCGTGTTCGCGGGCCGTGGAACGTGTCAATTCCGGGCTCGTTACGTTGAGCAACGCATCGGCATAGGTGCCGGTCGCCTCGACGTCATCGATTACAGGCTGCTGTTGCGGTTTTAAAAATTCAAACATCCATCGTCCTCCATCGACACGTCCCTCAACGCGCCGGTCCGGGTCTCTGTTCCATGAACCCGACACCCTTCCGATTATACATGAGATGATGCGGTCGTATAGATGACGAAAGGCGAACGTTCTCAATCGGCGTTCACAAAATGGAGTGAAATCAGTGAGCTATGGCCCAAAGCTCAGACAGGGCCGACCGATTCTCGCAAAATCAGCTCCACAGGCCACAGTTCCTGAACCTCACGGACCGGGCGACCGCCGATGATTTGTAGAAGAAGGTCCGTCACCCTTATTCCGGCCATGCGCATGGGCGAGCGGGTGGTGGAAAGCGGCGGCATCATGCTTTCCGGCGTGAGGTAAGGAAACACATCGTCATGGGCGATGACGGAAACATCCTTGCCGATTGTCAGCCCCATCTGGGTCGCAGCACGGTAGACGCCCTGTGCCGTCATCATCGCACCCGCAACAAAGGCTGTCGGGCGCGGTGTCTGCTCCAGCAGCGAACGGGCGAAGCGGAACGCGGTCTCTTCGCTGAAGTGCTCATTCATCATGAAGCGCGGATCGGGCGTAATGCCGTGGGTAGCCAGCGCCTCGCGGAAACCCTGTTCACGATCCCGTACGAAGGTTCGTCCGACCGGCCCATTGATGAGGGCTATACGCCGGTGGCCGCGCTCGAGAAAATGGATCGTCGGACGATAGGTCACATCATGGTTGTCGATATCAAGCCAGGCATGTTCGAAGGGTGTCTTTGAGCGCCCGTGCACGATGAAGGGGACGCCGAGCCGGTTGAGCAGCGCGATACGCTCATCCTCCGGACGCGGTGAGTGCACGATAATGCCATCCACACGACCGCTCGCAGCCAGCCGGCTGAAAATAGCCAGCTCCTCATCGAGATTGTTGTCGACTGTCACGCTGACGAGAATGTCAGTTTCTTCCCGTTCCAGCCGGGTGGCCATGCCGCCCATGAATTCCGAAAAGAAATGTCCTCCGCCCGACCGGCCCATAACGACACCGATGGCGCCGGCCCTGCCGGTTGCCAGCCGCACCGCGTTGGCATTCGGCAAATACCCGTATTTGAGCGCAGCCTCCATGACCCGCTGACGCGTTTCCTCACGCACTTCGGGGTAGCCGCCCAGCGCTCTGCTAACGGTGGTGGGCGACAGGCCGACCTTTTCTGCGAATTCCTTGAGCTTCATGTTTTTTTGCCAATTCGCCCCCTGCATGCGTCGCCGCTGCGGATTTTTCAAGTCGACAAAAATTGAAAGCGATTTCAATTTCTTCCCACCTGAAACCTTACAGTCCATCATCCTGAAAGGCAAATGGTGAAAATTTGCAGGCAAAAACGCCCGATTTTCGCTCGATTAGAAAGAGTATTGACAGATTGCCCGGCTTTTGCGAGCTTCCATTTAGTCAAAAGCGCTTTCAATTTTGAGGACAATCGGGAGCGTCAACGGAGGAGTTTGACAATGAATATTTCCATGAAGACTTTGTTCCTGTGTGGCAGCGTACTTTCCGCCGCCGTTTCCGCGCAGGCGGCCGAGATTTCCATCGCCGCTAATTCCACCGGCAAGAACGTCGCATTCTTCAAAGAACGCATTGCGGCTTTCGAAAAACAAACCGGCCACAAGGTCAATCTTGTCACCATGCCGTCATCCTCCAGCGAGCAGTTCAGCCAGTACCGGCTATGGCTTGCCGCGGGTAACAAGGATGTCGATGTCTACCAGACGGACGTCATCTGGGCGCCGCAGCTTGCCGATCAGTTCGTGGATCTGACCGCGGCGACCAAGGATGTCATCGGAGATCATTTCCCCTCCATCGTCGCATCGCAAACCGTGGACGGCAAACTCGTCGCCATGCCGATGTTCACAGACGCGCCCGCGCTGTTCTATCGCAAGGACCTGCTCGAAAAATACGGCAAGCAACCGCCGAAAACCTGGAAGGAGCTGAGCGAAACCGCGAAGGAAATCCAGGACAAGGAGCGTGAAGCGGGCCAGAAGGACCTCTGGGGTTTTGTCTTCCAGGGCAGCGCCTATGAAGGCCTCACCTGCAATGCGCTGGAATGGATTGCTTCCGCCGGCGGCGGCCATATCGTCGAAAGCAATGGCGATATCTCCGTCAACAATGAAAAGGCTGCTGCCGCCATCGAAACTGCCAAGGGATGGGTGGGCACCATCGCGCCGCAGGGCGTGCTTGCGTACAAGGAAGAGGAAGCGCGCGGCGTCTGGCAAACCGGCAACTCCGTCTTCATGCGCAATTGGCCCTACGCCTACGCGCTCGGCAATGGCGACGACAGCGCCATCAAAGGCAAGTTCGGCGTAACACCGCTCCCGGCTGGCGCCGAGGGCGAGGCACCGGCCTCAACGCTCGGCGGCTGGAATCTCGCCGTATCCAAATATTCAGCCAACCAGGAAGCTGCCATCGAGCTCGTGAAGTTTATCGCATCCAAGGAAACCCAGAAGATGCGCGCCGTTCAGCTTTCCAACATGCCGACGATCGCTTCGCTTTACGACGACAAGGATGTTGCGGCCGCGCAGCCCTTCATGCCGACATGGAAGCCGATCTTCCAGACCGCCGTCCCGCGTCCTTCCGCCTCGGCCAAGGTGAAATATAACGAGGTTTCGGCCAAGTTCTGGGGTGCGGTCCACAACACGCTCTCCGGCAACGGCACGGCCGCTGAAAATCTTGAGCTTCTCGAGGTTGAACTGACCGATCTCAAAGGCAACGGCTGGTAATCCGGCCCGCGCGGGAACGGTCTCGCCTGATCGTCTCCCGCGCCCCAACCGCGAGATATCCCCATGAACGACATCGCCCTTCAAAGACCGGTCACGGCATCCGGCACAGGTTCCGATCTACAGTCGGAACGCTTGAAATCCGCCTGGCTGTTCCTTGCCCCCACATTTCTCGTGCTGGCGCTGGTGGCGGGCTGGCCGCTCGTGCGCACCGTGTGGTTCAGCCTCACCGACGCCTCGCTCACCAATCTGGAGGGAGCACAATTCGTCGGCCTCAAGAACTATCTCACCTGGATCACGCTCAGCAGCGGCCGCACGATCTATCGAGGCCTTCTTGCCGATCCCGCATGGTGGGGGGCGGTTCTCAACACGCTGAAATTCACCATCGTTTCGGTCAGCCTCGAAACCGTGCTCGGCCTCATCGTCGCTCTGGTGCTGAATGCCGAATTCAAGGGACGCGGCCTCGTGCGCGCTGCCATTCTTGTGCCATGGGCCATTCCCACCATCGTCTCCGCGCAAATGTGGGCGTGGATGCTGAACGACCAGTTCGGCATCTTGAATGACCTGTTCCTTAACCTCGGGCTGATTTCCAATAAGATCGCCTGGACCGCCAACCCCGAGACCGCGATGATCGCCGTGCTTATCGTCGACATCTGGAAGACCACGCCCTTCATGGCGCTGCTCATTCTCGCCGGTCTGCAAATGGTGCCGAAGGACATGTATGAAGCGGCCAAGGTGGATGGCATCCACCCCGTCAAGGTGTTCTTCCGCGTCACCCTGCCGATGATCCGCCCTGCCCTGATGGTCGCCGTCATCTTCCGTATGCTGGATGCGATGCGCGTTTTCGACCTCATCTACATCCTGACGCCGAATAATGCCCAGACCCGCACCATGTCGGTGCTGGCGCGCGAGAATCTGTTCGATTTCGACAAGTTCGCCTATGGCGCCGCCGCCTCCACCATGCTGTTCCTCATCATCGCCTCGATCACGGTCATCTATATGTGGCTCGGGCGTGTCAACACCGATGGAGCCCAGCGATGACCTTGCCCAGCATCCTGAAGACCACCGCCTTTTATGCGCTGGTCGCCGTCATCATGGTGATTTCGGTATTCCCGTTTTATTATGCGATACTGACCAGTCTGAAATCGGGCTCGGCATTGTTCCAGGTTAATTACTGGCCGCGCGAATTTTCGCTCACCAATTACAGTTTCGTCATTGGCAACGGCACGTTCCTGCGCAATCTCGGCAATTCGTTGCTGGTCGCATCATCCGTCGTCATCTTGTCGCTGTTTCTGGCGGTCACCGCATCCTATGCGCTGGCTCGCGTCCGCTTCCGGGGCCGCGCGTTGCTGCTGCTCACCATTCTGTCGGTTTCGATGTTCCCGCAGATCGCCGTTCTCGCCGGCCTGTTTGAACTGATCCGCTGGGCGGGCATCTTCAACACGCCCTTGGCGCTGATCTTTTCTTATATGATCTTCACACTGCCCTTCACGGTTTGGGTCCTGACAACCTTCATGCGCGACCTGCCGATCGAAATCGAGGAAGCAGCCATCGTTGACGGCGCATCGCCCTGGGTCATCATCACACAGGTGTTCATGCCTTTGATGTGGCCGGCGCTCGTCACGACGGGGCTCCTCGCCTTCATCGCGGCATGGAACGAGTTCCTCTTCGCGCTCACTTTCACCTCATCGAACGAGCAGCGCACGGTGCCGGTCGCCATCGCGCTGCTTTCGGGCGGCTCGCAGTTTGAAATTCCCTGGGGAACGATCATGGCCGCGTCCGTCATCGTTACCGCGCCCCTCGTCGTCCTCGTTCTGATCTTCCAGCGACGCATCATCTCCGGCCTCACAGCCGGCGGCGTCAAAGGCTAGGAGAAACATCATGACCACCATTCAATTGCGCGATCTTCGCAAATCCTTTGGCGCCTTCGATGTCATCAAGGGCATCGACATGGATATCCGCTCCGGCGAATTCATGGTTTTTGTCGGCCCTTCAGGCTGTGGCAAGTCCACGCTTCTGCGCCTCATCTGCGGGCTGGAGGAAATCACCGGCGGCACGCTTTCCTTCGACGGTGAGACGGTCAACCGCCTGCCGCCCGCCAAGCGCGGCGTCGCCATGGTCTTCCAGTCCTATGCGCTATATCCGCACATGACCGTGTTCGAAAACATGGCTTTCGGCATGAAGTTGTCGGGCGCAGACAAAGAACAGCGCAAGAAGCGCGTCGAAGCGGCAGCGGAGATGCTGCAGCTCACGCCCTATCTGGAGCGCCTGCCGAAGCAGCTTTCTGGCGGCCAGCGCCAGCGTGTCGCCATCGGCCGCGCCATCGTGCGCGATCCGAAGGTCTTCCTGTTTGACGAGCCGCTCTCCAACCTCGATGCGGCGCTACGCGTGGCCACGCGCCTCGAGATCGCCAAGCTGCATCGCTCGATGCATGACACGACGATGATCTACGTCACGCACGATCAGGTGGAGGCGATGACACTCGCCGACCGCATCTGCGTCCTGCGCGACGGTCGGGTCGAGCAGATCGGCACGCCGCTCGAGCTTTATGAAAGTCCCGTCAACACCTTCGTCGCCGGCTTCATCGGCTCGCCGAAGATGAACTTCCTGGCAGGCAAGTATGCGGAATCAGAAGGCGCGACAACGATCGGTGTCCGGCCGGAACACATCACCATCGCCAGCGACGGCAGCGGGTGGAATGGAGAAATCGTGCATTCGGAAATGCTCGGATCGGACAGCTACATCTATGTCGAGATCGGCGCCGGCGAGCCTGTTGTCGTACGTGAAGAGGGCGTGACCGGCCGCAAGGCGGGCGAGCGTATCACCATCGTGCCCGATATGGCGCAGATTCACCGTTTTGAAGCCGAGGGCCGGGCAATTGCCCGCAACCCCGCCCGCGGCGCCGCCTGAACCCAACTTCCGCCGGGACAACCCAAGTAGCCGGCTTTCACCAAGGAGCATGAGAATGACCATCAACACCGTTGTATGGGGCGAAAATATTCACGAACACATCAATGAGACGGTGCGTTCGATCTATCCAAACGGCATGCACAACACCATCGCCGACGCGCTGAACCAAAATCCCGAGATCAACGCCACCACCGCCACGCTGCAGGAGCCGGAGCACGGCCTTTCACAGGAGCGTCTCGACAAGACCGACGTTCTCGTCTGGTGGGGCCACAAGGACCACGGCGCAGTTCAGGATGACATTGTGGAGCGCGTCGCCAAGCGCGTCTGGGAAGGCATGGGCCTCATCGTCCTGCATTCCGGCCACTTCTCCAAGCCGTTCAAGCGCCTGATGGGCACGCCCTGCGCGTTGAAATGGCGCGAGGCGGGCGAACGCGAACGCCTGTGGACCATCAATCCCCGCCACCCGATCGCCGCCGGCCTTCCCGAGCATTTCGAGCTGGAAAACGAGGAGATGTATGGCGAGCAGTTTTCCGTACCGGAGCCGCTCGAGACCGTCTTCATTTCCTGGTTCCAGGGCGGTGAGGTTTTCCGTTCGGGTCTCACCTGGCGTCGTGGTGCCGGCAATATCTTCTATTTCCGCCCCGGCCATGAGACTTATCCGACCTATCACGATGCCAATGTGCAGAAGGTCATCAGCAATTCTGTAAAATGGGCCTATAATCCGGTCGGCGCCCTGAAGAGTATTCACGACGCGCCGAATGTTCCCGTCGATAAGGCGCTCGAGCCTATCGAGGAACGTGGTCCCAAGCTGCATAAGGCAGGCGAAGCAGGTTACAGGTAAGGGCTTGGAGATACTGGCATGAGACTTCTCATTCTCGGAACCGGCGGCATGGCCAACAACCATGCCACATATTTCTCTCAGATCCCCGGTGTCGAACTGGTTGCGGCGGTGGATGTGGACGACGTGGTGGCACGGGCCTTTGCGCTGCGCCACAACATCCCGCTCTCTTTCACTTCGCTGGATGACGCCATTGCCTGGGGCGAATTCGATGCGGCGGCGAATGTCACGCCCGATGCCATTCATCACCCCACGAGCCTGAAGCTGCTTGCGGCGGGCAAGCACGTTTTCTGCGAAAAGCCGCTGGCGGAAAACTACGCGAATGCTGCCGAAATGGCCGACGCGGCTGAAAAGGCCGGCCTCGTTGCCATGGTCAATCTCACCTATCGCAACGTCGCCCCCTTGCAGGCGGCGCGCGAGATGGTGCTGGCCGGCAAGATCGGCAAGGTTCGCCATCTGGAAGCCTCCTATCTCCAGAGCTGGCTCGTTTCCAAGGCCTGGGGCGACTGGATGACGGAGAGCAAGTGGTTGTGGCGGCTTTCCACCAAGCATGGCTCGAACGGCGTGCTGGGTGATGTCGGCATCCACATACTTGACTTCGCCTCTTATGGCGCAGGCAGCGATGTGCAACGCATCTTCACGCGGCTGAAGACCTTCGACAAATATGAGGGCAACAAGATCGGCGCTTACGATCTGGACGCAAATGACAGCTTCACCATGACGGCCGAACTGGAAAACGGCGCCATGGGCGTCATCCATGCCAGCCGCTGGGCGACAGGCCATCTCAACGAACTTCGTTTGCGCATCCACGGCGATAAGGGCGCACTCGAAGTCATTCACACGCCCGACTATTCCAGCCTGCGTGCCTGCATCGGCGAGGATGTGGAAAAGGCGATCTGGAAGACGATCGAGGTCGATCCCGTGCCGACGAACTACGAAAAATTCGCCAAGGCCGTGATGGAAGGCGGCGTCGCCGATCCCGACTTCCGCCACGCTGCCAATCTGCAGAAGGTACTCGATCTGTCGATCATTGCGGATCGGGAGAGGCGCGAGTTGGCCGTTTCGGCTTGATGTGCGAAAGTGCGGCGGCACAAGCCGCCGCATGGATTGCTGCGAAGGGCTCCTCGCTCTCCGTCACCCCGGACTTGATCCGGGGTCCAGCGCGATCAAGTCTTTGATCGCAAAAAACTCTTTTCACGGCGCAGACGCGCCTTGGCTGGATGCCGGATCAGGTCCGGCATGACGGAGGGAACTTATAACTCCCCTCAAACCCCGCGCTTGTTCCCCCACAACAGGACATGCAGCTGCGGCAGCACGCGGGCGGAAAACCAGCGATCTTCGCTAACCTTGTCCACCAGCCACAACATCCGGTCCATCACCCCATCGATATCGACACGCGCATCGTCGTCATCCGGCGGCGGCGGGGTGTGGTTGCCGGGCTGGAGGTAAACCGGCAAATGCGGGAAACGCGCGGATGCCGCTTTGGCATAGGCGTAATCCGCATCGTCAAAGACCACGATCTTCAGGGCCACCTGCGGCCCCTCGCGGGCAGCGGCAAGACAGTCTTCGAAAGCCTGCCAGTCCGTTCCCATGCCGCTCGATGGCGGCTTGGGGCTCAGAACAAGATGGTCGAGATCGGCAAACCAGTCTTTGGCGATACTGCCCTGCGTTTCGAGCGCGAAACGATAGCCTTCACCGTGCCCTTTCGTGATCAGCGAGCCAAGCGGCTGGATAGCCGGATTGCCGCCAGACAGCGAGACCGTCAGCGGTACGCCACCGGAAAGCCGCCGCACCTCCTGCCAGATTGCATCAACCGGCATCGGTTTCCACGTGTCGCGATAATCGCTATCGACCGCGTGCAGCGTATCGCACCAGGAACAGCGATAGTCGCAGCCGCCAGTGCGAACGAAAACCGTCGGCAGACCGATCAGCAGACCTTCGCCCTGAATGGTCGGGCCGAAGATTTCACTGATGCGGATCGTGGTGTCCTTCGCTGCACTCTTTTGTCGGGCCGCCGTCATGGCCGGTATTCTGCCCAGGTCTTGGCGGTTTCGCTGACGCGGATGGCACTGGTTTCAGGCAGACGATCCTTGCACCAGTCATAGAAATGCTTCGCCAGGCATTCCGCCGTGACCCGGTCATGGCCGAGGACATCATTCAGGTGACGATGATCGAAATGATCGTCGATATAGCGCTTCAACGGTGCGAGCTCGTGATAGTCGCGCACAAAACCGTGCTCGTTCAGCTCTTCGCCTGACAGTTCGACTTCGACGATGTAATTATGCCCGTGCAGCCGATTGCACTGGTGATCCGACGGCAGGCTTTTCAACTGGTGCGAGGCGGAAAAGTGAAATTCCTTGGTGATGCGGAACATCAACGCACCTCCTGCGCCGCAAAGGCATGGGTCGCGGCCACCCAGAAATCCGGGTCCTCATAGTCTGTCGGATCGGTGACGCCGGCAAGATGGAAGGCTTCGCGCCGCTCCACGCAGGTGCCGCAGCGGCCGCAGTGACGCAAGCCGCCCTTGTAACAGGACCATGTTTCACCGAAGGGCGTTCCATATTTCGCGCCATCGGTCACGATGGCCGCCTTGGAAACGGTAACGTAGGGCGCAAAAAGTTTTACATCAGCATAGCCTTCAAGCGCATGCGCCTGCATGGCGTTGAAGCTGTCAATGAAGCCCGGCCGGCAATCCGGGTAGATGAAGTGATCGCCGCCATGAACGGCAATCGCCACCGCATCCGCCTGTTGCGCGGCAGCCAGGCCGAAAGCGATGGTGAGCATGATGGCATTGCGGTTGGGCACCACGGTGGAGCGCATGGTCTCTTCGGCGTAGTGGCCATCAGGCACCTCCACATCGTCGGTCAGTGCGGAACCGGTGAGATGCGCGCCGATGGTTCTGATGTCGATGACATGATGCGGCACGCCGAGCCGTCTTGCGCAATCGGCGGCAAAATCCAGTTCCTTCCTGTGGCGCTGGCCATAATCGAAGGAGACGAGAGCTAAAAGTTCATGTTCCGCGGCGATTTTATGCGCAAGCGAAACGGAGTCCAATCCGCCGGAGCAGATGACGATGGTTTTCATAAGTTGGGATCCCTTGTTTTGACCGGGTGGGCTGCGACCGGATTACAGGGCGGCTTTAAAGCAAAGCGGGGAATTTGTGAAGGCCCTAGCTGAAAACACGAAAAGCGGCAAAGTTACCTTCACCGCTTTTCAAGGAATGATCTTCCGTCCTCAGCGCAGCAACGCCTGCGCCTCCTCAATGCCGAGCGCGGCCGGCTGCGTGCAGGTCGTCGTCATCTCGATGAAACAGCCCTCTTCGCCGGACTTCAGGATCGACGTCATCACGTCGATCCCGTGCAGGGACCGATCCAGCGAGCAGCGGGCGTCGCGCCCCTCCAGAATGGCAATCGCCATATCGGCAAGACCGGCCGTGCGGTAATTTGCACGCGGACCGTTCGGGCTTTCCTGATTGGCGATGCCGAAGGGGTGCGCCCAGCCTTCCAGCGGCTGGATATTCTTGTCGCGACCGCTGGCTTCGACAACACCGCCGAAGAAATTCGGATCCGGCACGTAGATCGAGCCTTCCGTGCCATAGAGTTCCATATTGGCATGACGATGTGACCATACATCCCAGCTCGCCGAAAGCGTGATCGTCGCACCATTCACGAATTCCAGCAGGGCATGGATATTTGTCGGGGTCTCGACAGGGATGATCTCGCCGTTCAGCGGCTGACTGGTCACCGTGCGGGTCGGATTTGCCATCGAAGTGAGCGCGCCGACACGTTTCACCGGGCCGATGAGGTTGATAAGATTGGCGATGTAATACGGACCGAGATCGAGGATCGGCCCGCCGCCCTTGAGGAAAAAGAAGCCCGGATTGGGGTGCCACATTTCCATGCCGGGGCTCATCACATGGCAGGTGCCGGACGTGATGCGCCCGACCTTGCCGTCATCAATATATTGCCGGGCAAGCTGATGCGCGCCGCCGAGGAAGGTGTCCGGTGCGCAGCCGACGGAGAGGTTCTTCTCGCGGGCGATGCGCCGCAGTTCCTCGCCCTCTTCCAGAGACAGCACCAGCGGCTTTTCCGAATAGACGTGCTTACCCGCCTCGAGAATGGCTTTCGACACCGGAAAATGCGCGGCGGGGATGGTGAGGTTCACCACCACGTCGATTTCCGGGTTGGCGAGCAATTCCTCGATGGACTGGGCGACAACACCGAATTCTTCCGCTCTCAGTTCCGCTGCATTGCGGTTGAGGTCGGCGCAGGCCAGCACCTTGATGCCCTTGAAAAGCGGTGCCAGCGAAAAATAAGCAGACGAGATATTGCCGCATCCGATGATGCCGACGCCAAGATCTCTGGCCATGATGAAACTCCGAAATCTGAGACTTAGTAGGTTTTGAACGACGCGATAGAACGGGTAATCAGCCGATCGATGTCTTTCGGGTTGTCGTGTTCGACCACGAAATGTTTCGTGGCGGACTTTGTCTTCAGCGCCGCGACGAGACCTTTCCAGTCCACCGTGCCGTGGCCGACATCGGCCCAACCATCTTCATCCTTATTCTCCCCTGCGGGCGCGATGTCCTTCACGTGCACGGCGGTGATGCGCTTGCCGTAGCTTTCGATCCAGGCGAGCGGATCGGCATTGCCCCTGATAATCCAGGCGATATCCGCCTCCCATTTCAGGTCGGGGCCACCGGCAAATATCTGCTCCTGCGGCGTTGAACCATCGGCAAGCGCCTTGAACTCGAAGTCGTGGTTATGCCAACCAAAGACCAGCCCGGCATCCACAAAGGGCTTTCCGGCTTCCTGCAGGCGCTTGCCAAAGGCGAACCAGCCGGCGGCATCGTCAGGGCGCTGGTCGGGCATAAGGTAAGGGCAATAGATCGCTTCCACACCCAGAGCGCTGGCAATATTCAGCGCTTTTTTGGGATCGCCTTCAAGAAGATCGAGACCGAAATGACCGGTGGGCATGGTCAGGCCGTTGGCGTCCAGTTCGGCACGCAGACCTTTCAGGCCGGCGTCATCCAGCGAAGCATACATGGCGCCGTAACCTTCCACGTGTTTGTAACCCGCCGCTGAAAGCTTCTTCAGAATATCGGAAAAGGGTTGAAAATTACGGGCGCTGTAAAGCTGAAAACCGAGTTCTGTCATTGTCTCCTCCATAGAGATGTGGGTCTTGGGAATGTGTGGGAGTGGTCAGCGCCCTTTAGAGCCGTTCCTCGCTTTGCGCGTCGAACAGCGAGGCCATGGTCATGTCGAGGCCAAGGCGCACCTTGGTGCCGGGTGAAAACCGTCTGTGGCCGCCAACGCGCACGGACATGGTATGCCCGGCATGTTTAAGCCAGATCAGATTGTCGGCGCCCATCGGCTCCTCGATATCGACGATCGCCTCGTGCACCTCCCCGCCGACGATATCGGCATCAACGCGCACATGTTCGGGGCGAACGCCCAGAACCACCGCGCGACCGGCGACAAGCGGCGTTTCCGCATGATAACCGTCCAGTGCGAAAGTCACGCCATTGGTGGTGAAGACCACCTTGCCGTCTTTTTCGATCAGCTCGCCGCGCAGGAAATTCATCGAGGGCGAGCCGATGAAGCCCGCGACGAACAGGTTCCGTGGCTTGTTGTAGATGGTGACGGGGTCAGCCAGCTGCTGGATGACGCCGCTTTTCATGATTGCGATACGATCAGCCAGCGTCAGCGCCTCGATCTGGTCGTGCGTTACATAGATCATGGTGTTCTTCAGCGACTGGTGCAGCCGCTTGATTTCGACGCGAAGCTCCGAGCGCAGCTTGGCATCGAGGTTGGAGAGCGGTTCATCGAACAGAAAGACATCCACATCCCGCACCAGTGCCCGGCCGATCGCCACGCGCTGGCGTTGACCGCCGGAAAGTTCGGCCGGCTTGCGTTTCAGCAGCGGCTCGATCTGCAAGATGCCGGCTGCCCTTTTGACCCGGCGATCAATCTCCTCTTTCGGCACTTTGGCGACCTGAAGGCCGAAGGAAAGGTTCTTTTCCACCGTCATTTGCGGATAGAGCGCATAGGACTGAAACACCATGCCGATGCCACGATCCTTCGGTTCTTCCCAGGTAACGTTACGGTCCTTGATGAATATCTGTCCGTCGGTCGGCTCCAGAAGGCCGGCGATGCAGTTGAGAAGGGTCGACTTGCCGCAGCCGGAAGAGCCGAGCAGCACGAGGAATTCGCCGTCGTAAATATCGAGATTGAGGTCTTTCAGCACGGTAACGGCGCCGAAGGACAGCGAAAGATCGCGGATGGAAACGCTTTTGTTCATATAGCTCAACCTTTTACTGCGCCTGCAGCAATGCCGCGGACGAAAAGCCTGCCGGAGAGGAAATAGACGATCAGCGGCACGGCCCCGGTCAAAAGGGTTGCGGCCATGTTGACGTTGTATTCCTTCACGCCCTGCACGGAGTTGACGATGTTATTGAGCTGCACCGTCATCGGGTAATATTCCGGCCGCGTGAACACCACGCCGAACAGGAAGTCGTTCCAGATGCCGGTCACCTGCAGGATCATCGCCACCACGAAGATCGGCAGTGACATGGGCAGCATGATGCGGAAATAAATCTGCCAGAAATTGGCACCATCGATCCGCGCCGCCTTGAAAAGTTCCTCCGGCAGCGAGGCGAAATAGTTGCGGAAAAGCAGCGTCAGGATCGGCATGCCGAAGATGGTGTGAACGATGACGAGGCCGCTCAGTGTGCCGTAAATGCCCAGTTCGCGAAGCACGATAACGATCGGATAAATCATCACTTGATAGGGAATGAAGGCGCCGATGATGAGGATGGAGAAGAACAACTCCGATCCCTTGAACTTCCAGTTCGCCATGGCATAGCCACTGACGGAGGCGACGATGATGGAAATGACGACCGACGGCACGAGGATGCGTACGGAGTTCCAGAAGCCCCGCGAAAGCCCGTCGCAATTCAGCCCTGTACAGGCATTCGCCCAAGCCTTGACCCAAGGCTCGAAGGTAATCTCCACCGGCGGCGCGAATATGTTGCCGAGCCGGATTTCCGGCATGCCCTTCAGCGAGGTAACGACCATCACGTATAGCGGCAGCAGGTAATAGGCCGCAGCCACGAACAATGTGCCGTAGAGAATGATGTTGCGGCGGGAAAAGGTTTTCCTTGGCTTCTTGCCGCGCGGGCCGGATAGCTCATTGGAAACCGCATCGTTGGCGGCAACAACCGTGTTCAATGTGCTGAGATTAGCCACGTTTCTTGCCTCCGAATTCAAGGTAGGCCCATGGAATGATGATGATCGCAACCGTCAGGAGCATCATCGTAGAGGCGGCAAAGCCCTGCCCCAGATTCTGCGCCTGGAACATGTAGTCATAGACATATTTTGCCGGGACCTCGGACGCGATGCCCGGCCCGCCGCTTGTCTGCGCCACCACGAGGTCGTAGACCTTGACGATGCCGCTGGCGATGATGACGAGCGTGGTGATGAAGACGGGACGCATCATCGGGATGATTATGAGGGTGTAGGTCTTCCACATCGGAATGCCGTCAACGCGCGTCGCCTTCCAGATGTCTTCATCAATGCCACGAAGACCGGCCAGCATGAGGCACATGACGAGCCCCGTGCCCTGCCACAGCGCCGCGATCAGAATGCCATAGATAACGATCTCGGAATTGTAGAGCGGGTCGAACGTGAAGCTTTCCCAGCCAAGCGAACGGACAACGGACTGGATGCCGAATTCCGGGTTCAGCAGCCACTGCCAGACAAGGCCGGTAACGATAAAGGACAGCGCGAAAGGATACAGGAAGATGGTGCGGAACGCGTTTTCAAAACGTATTTTCTGATCCATCAACGCCGCCAGCACGAAGCCGATGACAAGGCTGAAAATTAGCGACAGGATGCCGTAAATCGCCAGATTCTGGATTGAGACGATCCAGCGCGGCGCGGCCCACAGCCGCTCATATTGATCAAAACCGATGAAGTTCGCGCGCGGCAGAAGCTTGGAATTGGTGAAGGAATAAACCACCGTCCAGACCGTGCCGCCAAGAAAGATCACCACGGCGGTCAGTATCATCGGAATGGAGGCAATCTTCGAATTGAGATTGCGGAAAAGCTGGTTGGGCCGCCGTGAGCGCGCTTGACCTGCCATGTTACCTCCTCCTGTAACGTTACAGTCAACGGCCAAGCACGGGGCTCGCCGCGAGAAACTCCGGCCATTGCCTGTTATCCTGGCCTAGTCCGGACGTTGGAAGGGGAGCGGCGAACCGCTCCCGATCCGAAGAGATTACGATCAGTCAGCCGAACCGATAATGTCCGCGAAACGCTTCTGCCCGTCTTCCGCCGACATCGAGCCCGCGAAGAATTCCGCCATCAGATCTTCCTTCTGTTTCTGCGTATCGGCGGAAATCAGCTGGTCGGTGCTGGTCAGCGCATTGCCCTTGGCCAGAATTGCCAGACCCTTTTTCATGCAGTCATTGGCTGCATTCAGGTCGACGTCGCCGCGGATCGGCAGCGAGCCTTTCTTCAGGTTGAAGGCAACCTGCGTTTTCGGATCAACGATGGTCGCGGCAAGAACATCCTGCGCCTTGGTTTTCGCCTCGTCCTTCAAAACGGGGAAATAAAAGGCGTCGCCACCCGTGGTCAGGTATTCACTCAGGCCAAGGCCAGGAAGGCAGGAATAATCAGTGCCGGCTTTCTGGTTGGCGAGCTGGAATTCACCCTGGGCCCAGTCGCCCATGATCTGGCCGCCAGCCTTGCCGGTGATGACCATGTTGGTGGCCTGGTTCCAGTCCTGAACATTGGTGCCCTTGGCCATGTCGCGCGCCTCGACGGCAGAAGCGAAAATCTTTGCCATTTCAGGACCTGCCGCCGCTTCGGCATCCTTGTCGCCATAGACCTTCTGATAAAGGTCCTTTCCGCCGATCGAAAGCGTCAGCGTGTCGAACAGGCCGTTCGCCTGCCATGCCTGGCCGCCAAGCGCGAGCGGCTGGATACCGGCCTTTTTCAGCGCAGGCGCTGCCGCAACAAATTCCGTCCAGTTCTTCGGAACTTCGACGCCCGCCTTCTTGAAGGCTGCGTTGGAAAGCCACAGCCATTGCCACGAATGGATATTGACCGGCGCGCAATAGATCTTGCCGTCGATGGTGCAGCTGTCGAGCAGGCTCGCCGGCTTGATGACCTCTTTCCACTTACCCTTTTCGGCAACGTCGGACAGGTCCCGCATCAGGCCGGCCTGCACGAGTTCTTCCGCCTGCCGGCCGTGGTTGAACTGGGTGGCGCCCATCGGATCGCCGCCGGTGATGCGGCTGATCATGATCGGCCGGGCCGTGCCGCCCGAACCGGCAATCGCGCCGTCCACCCATTTATTGCCGGTCGCGTCGAAAGCCTTGGCCAGTTCGGCCACCGCTGCGGCTTCGCCGCCCGATGTCCACCAATGGGTCACCTCAAGATCAGTCGCCCCGGCAATGCCCGCCGGAATCATCACGCTGGCCAGAAAAGCCGCAGAAATAACACGCATTCGCATGAGTCTCCTCCCTCACTGAAACGTTGCAGTTGGAACGTATGCGAAGATTTTTGATTAGGCAACCGCCTAAAATACGAATCTCGTTACTGCATTCAGCGGCGTCTCGAAGGATGGCAAAATTCGCCTGACAGGCGGACCCGCACAGGGGCTTGCGCGCCGTAATCCACACGCAATGCCACTGGTTTAAAGACCCTGCGCAGCAAGGAAACAGGCGCAAGAGACAATGAAACGTTGGCATATCCTCCTGATCATCGGATTGATCGGTGTCGCATCGCTCTTACTCGCCGCGTTTGAGCAGCTCATACCGGGACAGCGGGTTTCAATGGCGATGCGCCTGTTGATACTCCTCCAACCAGCAGTCCTGACTGTCGCCTCGGTCGCCACCGGCCAAGCCCTCGCCGCAAAAACCGGACTCCATGCGCCTTTGATCGATAGCTGGCTGACGGGCGGCGATCCACGTGCGGTACTTCGAAAACAAGTGCCTCCTGCACTTGCTGCGGGTGTTGCCGTTGCCATTGTGATGATCGTCTATTCGTCGGCGATCCTGCCCTTGGTCACAGATGCAGCAACCATGGCAAATATGACCAGATTTGACATTCCCCTGGCCACCCGGCTTCTCTACGGCGGCGTCACCGAAGAGCTATTGACCCGATGGGGCATGATGTCGTTTTTCGCGTGGATTCTCTGGCGCTCTACAGGAGGCGGGCAGGTTCGAGCGTTCATAATGTGGACCGCCATCGTGATCGCTGCCGCTCTGTTCGCCGCTGGTCATCTGCCGTTTCTGTTTACCATTGCCGCGCAGCCCCGGCCGGCACTCGTCCTTGCAGTGCTGACCGGGAATTTTGTTCCCGGACTCATCTTCGGATGGCTATTTTGGCGCCGGGGACTGGAGGCGGCAATTCTCTCTCATGGCTTTGCCCATTGTATAAATACACTGGTGGCCTGAACCAAAAGGCGAAGCGGGCAGACGTCCGCTTCGCTTATTCTCTTGGCGTAGGTAACGCCTATTGCCTCTTGTAATCGTCCTCGATGCGGATGACATCGTCCTCGCCAATATAGGCTCCTGTCTGGATTTCGACCAGTTCGAGCGGGATCTGCCCCTCATTGGCAAGACGGTGCGGCTGGCCGATCGGGATATAGACCGACTGGTTTTCCGTCAGCAGCCGGGTCTCGTCACCAATCGTCACGGTGGCCGTTCCCTTAACGATGATCCAGTGTTCCGAGCGGTGATAGTGCTTCTGGAACGAGATGCGGTGGCCCGGATCGACGGTGATATGACCAACCCGATAACGCTCGTCCACATACATGTGCTCGATGTAACCCCAAGGCCGGTAAACGCGCTTGTGGGTCTGCGTCTGTGGCGCATGTTCGCCGTCCTTCAGCGTCTCCACCAGACCCTTTACGTCCTGCACCCGGTTCTTCGGCACCACGAGAACCGCATCCTTGGTGGCCACCACCACCATGTCCTTCGCGCCCACCACCGTCGTCAGCAATTGCGTCGAATGGATGAGGCAGCCTTCGGAATCGATGAAGACGCCGTTACCTTCCAGCGCATTGTCATTGCTGTGTTTGTCGGCGATCTCCCAGATCGCGTCCCAGCTGCCAATATCCGACCAGCGAAAATGGCCGTGCACGACAGCCATGCGCCTGGTCTTCTCAATCACGGCATAGTCGATGGAATTCTTGGGGGAGGCTTCGAAGCTTTCCTGATGCAGGCGCACGAAACCGAGGTCGCTTTCATATTGCTCGACGGACTGCGTTACCGCGGCCAGAATTTCCGGCGCAAAGGCCTCCAGTTCGGCAATCATCACGTCGGAGCGGAACAGGAAGTTTCCGGAATTCCAGAGATAGCCTTTTTCGAGATAGGAGATCGCCGTCTTCATGTCAGGCTTCTCCACGAAGGCCTCGACCCTGCTCAGATCCTTTTCACCATCAATCGCCTCGCCCGGCTTGATGTAACCATAGGAGGTGCGCGGCTCGGTCGGCACCAGGCCGAAGACGACGATATTGCCCTGATCGGCGGCTTTGGCGCCGAGTTTCACGGCATCGGAAAACTTGTCGGCATCGAGCACCACATGGTCGGCAGCAAGCGCCAGAACCAGGCATCCGGGTTCGCGGCGCTCGGCCAGCACGGCGGCGGCGGCCATGGCGGCGGCGCTGTCACGGCGGGCGGGCTCAAGCACCACGGTGGCCGGCAGATCGATCTCCTCCGCCTGACGGCGGGCAAAAAAACGGAAATCCTCGTTGGTGATGACAAGTGGCTCGGAATAAAGCGTTTCGTCACCCACCCGCTGCAGGGTCTGCTGATAGGTCGAAAGATTGCCGACCAGCGGCTGAAACTGCTTGGGCAACTGATCGCGCGAGACCGGCCATAGCCTGGAGCCAGCACCACCGGCCAGAAGAACCGGCGTGATCTTTCGAGATTGTTCCTTCACAATAAAACCTTTCCAACGTCAAAAAATTTCCCGGCGCGCCGGACAATATACATATTTCCCAATACCGCCATCATCGGTTCATGGGCGGACAAGCGCAAGCTCATAAATCCCCCTTGTGAAAGCTTGGTGAACGGCTGGGCGTCTGCCCCGGCACACTTTCCTAACGCCACGCGACAGGTGAGGTTCCGCTTGATTTCTTCGCGCGGATCGATGCAGAGCAAATAAAAACCCCGGGATTGCTCCCGGGGCCGGCTTCAAGTGAGGCATGACGCAAGCGTCAGCCCGGCAATGCATAGGCGATGACATAGTCGCCGCGGTCAGGAGACTGGCGTGCGCCGCCAGCTGAGATGACGATATATTGCTTGCCGGTCTTCGGGGACTTGTAGCTCATCGGGCCGCCCTGGCTGCCGACCGGAAGGCGGGCCTTCCAGACTTCCTTGCCGGTCGCCGTATCGAAAGCGCGCAGATAATAATCCTGCGTGCCGGCGATGAAGACGAGACCGCCCTGCGTGGCCAACGTGCCGCCGAGCGTGGGCATGCCGATCGGGATCGGAAGGCCCATCTTGATGCCGAGCGGACCGGTATCCTCGACAGTGCCCACGGGCACCTGCCACTTGATCTTCTGGGTCTTCATGTCGATAGCGGTCATCGTGCCATAGGGCGGGGCCTGGCAGGGAATACCGAGAGCCGACAGGAAACGGTTCTTGTTCACCGCATAGGGCGTGCCCTTCATGGGAACGACGCCCATGCCGGTGTTGACGCTTTCGCCGCCACTCGCGACAGCCTTGGTCGGTGCCGCTTCCTGCATCTGGATCCAGAGACCGAGGCGCATGTCGTTGACGAAGATCGTGTTCGTGGTCGGGTCCGTCGAAAGACCGCCCCAGTTCATGCCGCCGAGCGAGCCCGGGAACGACAGGGAGAGGTCCGTGCCCGGCGCCGTATAAAGGCCCTCATAACGCATGCCCTTGAATGCAATGCGGCAAAGAAGCTGGTCAAACGGGGTCGCGCCCCACATGTCCGCTTCCGTCAGGGTCTGCGCACCGATCTGCGGCATGCCGACCGAGCGTGGCTGTGTCGGCGCGTAGCGCTCGTTGGGAATATTGGCGGGTTTGACCGGAACTTCTTCAACCTTGGTCAGCGGCTGGCCTGTCGCCCGGTCGAGAACATAGATCTGCGCCGCCTTGGTGCCGAAAACCAGTGCCGGAACAGTGGTTCCATCCGCTTTCGGGAAATCGACGAAGCTTGGCTGCATCGGCACATCGAAGTCCCAGAGGTCGTTATGAACCGTCTGGTAGACCCATTTTTCGCGACCGGTGGTGGCATCGAGCGCCAGCATCGAAGCACCATATTTATGGTCGAGCGGTGTGCGCGTCGCGCCGTACAAGTCCACCGAAGGGCTGCCGACCGGCATGAAGACAGTGTTCAGCTCCGGATCATAGGACATGGACGCCCAGACGTTGGGTGTGGAACGCGTGTAGGTCTGTCCCTCGGGCGGAAGTCCGGTAATATCAGGGTTGCCGGGGTCGAAGGCCCAGCGAAGCGCGCCCGTCACCACGTCGAAACCGCGCATCACACCGCCGGGCATATCGACCTGAACGTTGTCGGCGATACGGCCGCCGACAACGACAGTCGTGCCGGCAAGCGTAGGTGCGGAGGTCAACACATATTGCGGGTCCGGCGCATCGCCGAGACCGATCTTCAGGTCGACGCGGCCATTGGTGCCGAAGTCAGGGCAAAACGCGCCGGTGTCGGCATCGAGCGCTATCAGTTCCGCATTGATGGTGTTCATCAGAATGCGGCGCTGGCAAAGCGCGCCCTCGGCCACCACCGCCGGGGTAACCGGCGTCGAGCCCGGTGCGGTCGGCTGCTTCAGCGGCGCCTTGGCGTCGAAATAGGCAAGACCGCGGCAACGCATCCAGACGGAAGATTTCGCGTTGATTTCCGTCTTCCACTTTTCTGCGCCGGTATCTGCATCAAGAGCGATGACATTGTTATGCGGCGTGCACAGGAACACGGTGTCGCCAACCTGCAGCGGCGTTTCCTGATCTTCCGCACCGTTCGCGCCGGGGCTGATCGGAGTGTCGCCGGTATGGTAGGTCCATGCGACTTCGAGGTTCTTGACGTTGTCGCGCGTGATTTCATCGAGAGCGACAAAGCGGCTGCCGCCGGATGTATTGCCGTAATGTTCCCAGTTCTTCTGCTCCGTTTCCGGTGTGACAGGCGTCAGGGCTGCCGGTTCACCATTGAAGGCGACGGTGGGGTGCGGCACGAACATGCCGGCAAAACCCGCGCCGGTGGCGATGGCGAGAATGGCGGCAATGGCGAAAGAGGCGCCGTATGCCGGAGCCTTGCCGGCCGCGCGACGCAAGAGAGGATAGGAGAGCGCAACGACAATGGCACCGACGCCCATCGCGAGAAGGCGTGAAATGAGCGGCCAGAAATGCAATCCGGCTTCCCACACCGCCCAGATGCCGGTGAGGACGAAGACAAGGCCGAAGAGAACCGCACCGGCAGGCTTGCGCAGCAGGATGAGCAGGCCCGAGACGATGAGCGCGATGCCCGCCGTGACGAAATAGAGGCTGCCGCCGAGGGCCACAAGCTGGCCACCGCCAATGGCGAAGAACAGGCCTGCGGCAACGATGACAGCGCCGAGCACCAACAGCCACAATCTGGCCGGGAGCGATAAAGAAGTTGCTGGATTATCCATGAAAGAATGTCCGGTTAGAAGAGCTGCCCCAAAAGGCTGAAGCCCGGTGATTGTTCAGTGTCCGGCGAAGCCGGGACAGCCTGCGGCCGCAATGGCCAGGCGAAGATGCGCCGATGGCGGCGCGGCTGAACGGGGAACAATGGTGGGGAAGACTTCCGTCGTGACTGTCATGCGTGACCCATTCACTGCAGGTAACCGCCGGCCCCATGGACGGCGGGCAAGATGCTTGAACAAATCCTCCCCGGTTTCTCCCATCAAAGCCTGCAAAGCGGCAAAGACGATCGAAACACTGGCTGCGGTATAACGTCGCCTGCGACAAGATGACAATGCGCAAGCTGGGCAATTTCGATAAGCTATGCTTATATCACATCACACCCGACAAAACAAAGAAATCTCCGGATGGATATTCGTCAACTCACGATATTCGTGGAAGCGGCAAGGGCGAGAAACTTTCGTGCCGCCGCCCTGCAGCTCGGCATTGCCCAGCCCGCCGTCACCCAGCGCATTCGACAGCTGGAGGAAAATCTTGGCTTCAAGCTCTTTCACCGCATCAATCGCGGTGTGGAACTTACCCCGGCCGGTCAGTCCATGCTCATCGAGGCGGAAGAAATCCTTGCACGAACCAAAAGTGCGCTGGAAAGGGCACAGCAGATCCGCCGCGGCCAGCTTGGCACGCTGCGCATCGGTTACGGCACCAGTGTCATGGCCGAGCGTAAACTACCCGCGCTCATTACCCTCTATGGTGACGAGCACCCAGACGTGACGCTTGAACTGTTGCCCGGCATGACAATGGAACAGCTGATCGAGCAGGTGACGACCCGCGAGACCGACGTTGCATTCATCCGCGCGCCTCTTCCCACGCTGCCGCAGTCCTTGCGAACCATGCCGTTCGACCGCTCGAGGCTTTGCGTCGCTTTGCCGGAACGTCACGTACTCGCCAAGCGCCCGCAGGTTTCCGTCAGCGATATCCTGCACGAAAAACTGCTGCTGCCGGTTGACGAGATTGGCCTCGGCCTCAGCAGCAGCGCGCTTTCGCTTTTCGAAGATGCCGGCTGCACGCCGCAAGTCGGGATGCGCATCGCCAACGTCAATACGATTCTCGCGCTCGTGGAGGCCGGTGCGGGCATTTCCATCCTGCCGGAAAGCACGGTGCTTTCCGCAAGGGGCACTGCCGCCGTGTCACTCGATAGCGCGGAGGCATGGTCCGACTGCGTGCTGCTCGTCAGGCGCGGCGCGTTTGCCCTGCATGTCGAAGCCTTCGTGAATATGGCCCGCCGAGCCTACAGACTGAGCCGTTGACAAGCGGGACGCGGAATTAATCGATTGAATCGGCCGCAAATTTCATCCCGCTTAAATTTGCTGCACTGAACAACATTCAAGGCTTGGCAGGCGCGCGAAAAATACAATAACAACGGCGGATATTTTTACATTGTTATAGACACGAAAGCACACACAGCCCATGTCCGACACGACCAAGCCCGCCAGCACAAGAACATCGGTTACGGATCAGGAAGCCCTGGATTTCCACGCCGAAGGCAGGCCGGGCAAGCTGGAAATCACCCCGACGAAGCCGATGGCAACACAGCGAGATCTGTCACTCGCCTATTCGCCCGGCGTGGCCGTGCCGGTGAAAGCCATCGCCGAAAATCCGGCGACCGCTTACGATTATACGACACGCGGCAACATGGTGGCCGTCATCTCCAACGGCACCGCGATCCTCGGGCTGGGTAATCTCGGCGCGCTGGCCTCGAAGCCGGTGATGGAAGGCAAGTCGGTCCTCTTCAAGCGTTTCGCCGATGTCGATTCCATCGATCTCGAGGTCGATACCGAAGACGCCGATGAGTTCATCAATTGCGTGCGTTACCTCGGCCCCTCTTTCGGCGGCATTAATCTGGAAGACATCAAGGCACCGGAATGTTTCATCATCGAAAGCCGCCTGCGCGAATTGATGGATATTCCCGTATTCCATGACGACCAGCACGGCACCGCCATTATTGCCGCCGCCGGCCTGATCAACGCCATCGAACTGACCGGACGTGACTTCAAGACCACCAAGCTCGTCTGCAACGGCGCGGGTGCGGCCGCAATCGCATGCATGGACCTCATCAAGGCCATGGGTTTCAACCCGGAAAACATCACGCTCTGTGATACCAAGGGCGTCATCTATCAGGGCCGCACCGAGGGCATGAACCAATGGAAATCCGCGCATGCGGTGAAAACCGACAATCGCACGCTGGCGGAAGCCATGAAGGGTGCTGACGTGGTGTTCGGCCTCTCACAGAAGGGCGCGTTCAGCGAAGAAATGATCCGCTCCATGGCGCCGAAGCCGATTATCTTTGCAATGGCCAATCCCGACCCGGAAATCACACCGGAAGAAGTCTCCCGCATCCGCGATGACGCCATCATGGCGACGGGACGGTCCGACTACCCGAACCAGGTCAACAACGTCCTCGGCTTCCCCTATATCTTCCGCGGCGCACTCGATGTGCGTGCCCGCCAGATCAACGATGCCATGAAGATCGCCGCCGCGCAGGCGCTGGCGGATCTGGCTCGCGAAGACGTGCCCGACGACGTGGCCGCTGCCTATCAGGGCAACCGCCCCCGCTTCGGGCCGCAATATATCATTCCGGTACCGTTCGATCCGCGCCTGATCTCGGCCATTCCTGTCGCCGTGGCAAAAGCCGCTATCGAAACCGGCGTCGCCCAGCGCGAAATTCCCGATCTCGACGCCTATGCCCGCGAGCTTTCGGCCCGCCGTGATCCGATGGCCTCGACCACGCAACGCCTTTACGAGCGTGTGCGTCGTTCGCCCAAACGCGTGGTCTTTGCCGAAGCGGAAGAAGAACAGGTCATGCGCGCGGCGATTTCGTTTACCGCTCAAGGGCTTGGCACCGCCATCCTGCTCGGCCGTGACGATATCATCAAGGCAAATGCCGAGCGGGCCGGTATCGATCTCGACCGCGCCAATATCGAAATTACCAATGCCCGCCTCTCCAGCCGGGTCGATGCCTATATCGATTACCTCTATGCGCGGCTGCAGCGCGGCGGCTTCCTGCTGCGCGACGTGCAGCGCCTGATCCACAACGACCGCAACCACTTCGCCGCCTGCATGGTGGCGATGGGCGATGCTGACGCGGTGGTAACGGGCGTGACGCGCAATTATTCGACGGCGCTGGAAGATATCCGCCGTTGCATCAACACCAAGCCCGGCCATCGCGTCATCGGCGTGTCCCTGGTTGTCTCGCGCAACCGCACCGTCTTCGTGGCCGACACGGCCGTGCACGACATGCCAAATGCCGAGGACCTTGCCGATATCGCCGAGGAGGCAGCCGGCCTCGCCCGCCGTTTCGGTTACGAGCCGCGCGTTGCCATGCTCGCTTATTCTACCTTCGGCCAGCCGGTCGGCGAACGCTCCGACAAGGTGCGCGAGGCGGTGAAAATTCTCGACAAGCGCAACGTCAATTTCGAGGTCGATGGCGAAATGTCGGCGGATGTGGCGCTGAACCATCACCGCATGCAGAGCCAGTATCCCTTCGCGCGCCTTTCCGGCCCCGCCAATGTGCTGGTCATGCCCGCCATCCATTCTGCCTCCATCTCCACCAAGATGCTGCAGGAATTGGGCGGTGCGACCGTCATCGGCCCTCTTCTCGTCGGCCTCGACAAGTCGGTGCAGATAACCTCGATGGGGGCCAAGGACAGCGATATCGTCAACATGGCAGCAATCGCGGCCTATAATGCCGGACGATAATTGAAACGCAGTGCGGCTTGCTTCTCGCCTCTTGGTTGAAACAAGCCGCACACCGCTGAAACCTAAAGAACAAGATTCTACGATTTTAAATTATTAGGATATTTTTTCTGCCCGACAACATTATTGGAACTCGTTTCTATTCATAGTATTTTTTGCGCAATGCCAATTCTCGCTCTCTGCAAGTCCGTCATGTAGGTTCCAGCCACAAGCAAAAGGAAATACCCATGGCCTTCTCCCTCCCCAAGTTTGCCGCGAAACTCATCGCCGGAACCGTTGTCATCGCCTCGTTGGCAACCACCGCTCACGCGGATGCAACGCTTGACCGCATCAAGGGTCGCGGCAAGCTCACCGTCGGCGTCATTCTTTCCGGTGCTCCTTTCGGCTTTATCGATCCAAAAACGCAGGAGCAGAAGGGCCTCAACATCGACGTCGCCAAGGCGCTCGCCGCAGGTCTCGGCGTTGAACTGGTGACTGAGACCGTGACCCCGCCAAACCGCGTGCAGTTCCTGCAGCAGGGGAAGGTCGATATTCTTATCGCCAACATGCAGTACACCGAAGAACGTGCGAAAACGCTCGACTACGTGCCCACTCCCTATGACCGTCAGGGCGGCGCCGCCATCGGTCGAAAAGACTCTGGCATCAAGGACTGGTCCGACCTGAAAGGCAAGATCGCCTGCGTGTCTCAGGGTTCCAACTACACTCAGCCGCTGATCGAGCAATATGGCGCGCAGGTAAAGGCGCTGCCGAGCCAGCCGGAATCGCTGCTGGCGCTGAAGGGTGGCAATTGCGATGTGTCCGTTCACGTCAACGGCACGCTGAGCCTGATGCTTCAGGACCGCGCTGATGAGTGGAAGGATTACGGCATCCTCATCCCCACAGATCTCATACCGTCGGATTCCGTGATCTGGCTGCGCAAGGGTGAAAGCGACACGCAGGCCGCTCTCGACAAGATCGTCAAGGATTTGCACGCTTCCGGCAAGATGCTGGAATTCGCCAAGGCAAACCGTCTGCCGAGCATCGGCTATATGGAAGAACAGCAGAAGAAGCTGTCCGCCGCGCAGTAAAGGTCAGGCGCAGGGCTTTCCTGTCATCCCCCGTCACGCCGCAACGTGGCGAGGACGATGGCATAGAGATGGTTCGCATGATCATCAGGAACGGCCGGTTCACCTGCCGTTCTTTTCTGCTTTATAATGGCAGGCCATTCTGGCGCCGCCCGCGTGGCGGCACCCGCAATAACAGCATGGATTTCCAATGCAGAATTCATTTACAGCGCGCTTCATAGAACTGGCCGCGCATCTTGGCCTCAACTATGATTTTCTGAACAGCGGCTATGAGGTTCAGATCTGGCTCGACGGCATGAAGATGACGCTGATCCTCGTTGCCGTCACCTTGCCGCTCAGCCTCGTCTTCGGCTTCATTTTCGCCGCAATGCTCACGTCCGGGAAGACCTGGCTCGCCGGTCCCGTGCGCGCCTATGTGGAACTGACGCGCAACACGCCGACGCTGGTACAGCTGATGTGTGGTTTCCTCGTGCTCAACATGCTGATTTCCAATGCGCTGGGTGGCGCGCAGAACAATCCGCTGACACCGTTTTTCTGGGTCGTTGCGGTCACGGGGCTGCACATTGCCGCCTTCCATGCCGAAGCGCTGCGCGGCGGCATTGAGGCGGTGCCCGGCACCACAATCGAGGCAGCGCGTGCAATCGGTTTCAGCTCCTTCGAGATTCTGCGTTATGTGGAGTTTCCACTGGCGATCCGCACAGCGCTGCCCTCCATCATCAACAATCTCGTCAATCTGGTGAAGCTCACCACGGTCGGCTCTGCAATCGCCGTGGGTGAGATCACCTATGCTTCCATCCTGATCTGGACGCAGCGCGACAATGTGGTCGAGCTGATGATCGTTATCCTCGTTTTCTTCAGCGTCATCAATTTCATCGTCGCAAGGGCCGGTCTCTGGCTTGAGCGGCGTCTTGCGGTTCCGGGGTTCGGTCAATGAGTGCGGTGGTTTCTCCAACACGGGCGGTGAAGAAGCCGCCTTTCGGCACCATTCTGCTGCTGGGCGTCCTGGTTGCCGTCATCCTGTGGCTGGTCCTCGATCCGTCGCTCGGCCAGGTGCTGCTGGAATGGCTGCCCTATCTCGCCAAGGGTTTTGCCATGAACGTGCTGATAAGCATTCTGGCAATCGCCATCGGCACATTTATCGGCGTTCTTCTCGGCATCATGGAGCTTGCGCCCTACCGTCTGGTTCGCGCACCGGCACTGACCTATGTGCAGATTTTCCGCAATGCCCCGCATCTGGTGCTGATCTTTGCCGCAACTTACATCTTCCCCTTCGAGATCGTGGCCTTTGGCAACTACATTCCTTTTCCGGACTGGATCAAGGCGGTTGTGGGCCTTGCCATTCCGGCCAGCGCCCATATCGCCGAAATCACCCGCGGCGCCATCCAGTCCATTCCGACAGCGCAATGGGAAGCCGCTCAGGGGCTGGGCTTTTCGCGCAACCAGACACTGCGCTGGATCATCCTGCCGCAATGCATAAAACGCTCCCTGCCGCCGTGGATGAACCTCTACGCATCGATCACCATGGGCACGGCGCTTGCCTCGCTGGTCGGCGTACATGAGCTTCTTCACGCCGCGACCGACGCCAGCACCGCCGTGCAGCGCAACGATTTCACCGTCGTGGTCTATCTCACCGTTCTGATGGCGTTCTTCCTGTTCTGCTATCCCGTCTCCCGTTTCACGCAGCGCCTCGAGCGGCGCTTCGCTTCCCGCTGATTGGAACAAGCCATGTCCGCATCCATCGCCCAAAACGCCCAGCCGCTTGTTGAACTCGAAGCAATCCATCTTGCTTTTGGTGACAACCAGGTCCTGAAAGGCATTGATCTCACCGTCAACAAGGGGGACGCCGTCTCCATCATCGGCCCTTCCGGCTCCGGCAAATCCACCATCCTGCGCTGCATCAACGGCCTCCTCATTCCGCAATCGGGCAAGATCACCGTTGGCGGCACGCGAGTAGACCAGCTGAAGACCGAGGCCGAGCGCATCGCGCTGCGCAAGCGGATCGGCATCGTGTTCCAGCAGTTCAACCTCTTCCCGCATCTGACGGTGATGGAAAACATCACCATCGCGCCGATCAAGATACTTGGTACGCCAAAAACGGAAGCGGAGCGCCATGCCCGCGAATTGCTGGAAAAGGTCCGCCTGTCCCAGAAGGTCGACGCCTATCCCGGCCAGCTTTCCGGCGGCCAGCAGCAGCGCGTGGCGATCGCCCGCGCGCTCGCCATGCGGCCGGAGCTGGTGCTGTTCGATGAAGTCACCTCGGCACTCGATCCCGAAACGGTTGGGGAAGTGCTCGCCGTCATCCGCGACCTCGTCAACGATGGCATGACGAGCATTCTCGTTACCCACGAAATGCGCTTTGCCGAAGAAATCAGCGACAAAATTGTCTTCACCGAAAACGGCCTGATCGTCGATCAGGGCACGCCGGAGCACATATTCTACAAGTCGACCAATCCGCGCATCAACGCCTTCGTCAAGGGTCTCGGCGGACAGGGCGCGCGCGTGAATGACGGCGAAGGGATCTGATGCCATGGTCGCGGAGGAAAAACTCACACTTCGTCTTGCCGGAGCCATTGCCGCTTCCGATCCGCTACACGATGATGAGGCGGTCACCATTGCCCGCACGGCACTGATCGATTTCTTTGCCTGCGTGCTGGGCGGCGCTGCCGACAGGAGCACGAAAATCCTGATCGACACCTTCACCTCAGGCACGCAAGGCGCAGCCGGCATCGTCGGCCACGATCTGCGTACGGATGCCTTCACCGCCGCCCTTATCAACGGCCATGCCGGTCACGTGCTTGATTACGACGATGTCCATGGCAGTGTGCGCGGCCACCCCACCGTCGCCATTGTTCCAGCCCTGCTGGCTGTTGCGGTCGAGGAAGGCTCGACGGCCGATGCATTCATCGCCGCCTATATCGTCGGGCTGGAAACCATGGCCCGCATTGGCCTGTCGCTCGGCACCAGACATTACGAAAATGGTTTCCACGCCACCGCCACACTTGGCCCCATGGGTGCCGCGGCGGCGATCGCCCATCTGCTGAAATTCGATCCGCAGACAACGGCCGTGGCGCTCGGCCTCGCCGCCACGCAATCGGCCGGGCTTCGCCTGCAATTCGGTTATGACGCCAAGCCGCTCCATGCGGGGCTCGCCACGCGTGCCGGCCTCACCGCAGCACGGCTGGCACGATCCGGCTTTCAGGGCGCGCCGGATTTTATGGAAAATTCCATCGGCTTTTATTCGGCCTTCGCCTTCGGCGCCGAGCAGCCGAAGCGTGTTCTCTCCGGCTGGGGCGCACCCTGGCAGATCGTCTCGCCGGGCCTGACTCTCAAGGCCTTCCCGTGTTGTACCGCGGCACACCCCGTCGCCGTGGGCGCGCTGGCGCTGCGCAGCACCCATGATCTGCAGCCGGAAGAAATCGAGGCAGTCACCATCACCTTCCCGCCCGGCGGCGATGCCGCGCTTGTCGGCCCTGCCACGCCCGCAACCGGTATAGACGCGCGCTTCAGCCCCGAATATGTGTTCGCTGCGGCGCTGACGGATGGGTCACTGGGGATCGGCCATTTCGACGAACGCCCGGCACGCGCCGACCTGCTCGGCCTTTCTGCGAAAGTCTCGCGCCGGCATGACGAGACCGCTCGCCGCCTGTCGCCAGACCCAACCACCCGTTTCGTGGTAATAGATGTCACGAAGAAGGATGGTACGGTGCTATCGCGCCGCGTCGACGGGCTTCCCGGCATTGATGACCCGGCCGAAAAATTTGCCGACGCGACCGGCGGCAGTGAAAAATTCGCCGGTATCCCGGCCTTGGTGCGGTCCATGAAAACCGCAGCCGACCTCAGGAAGCTCGAAATGCTTCTGGTATCGCCAATATAACTCGACTGACATGAAGGCATGATTCCCATGACCACCACGACCCGCAAAAGACAGATGCATCTCGGCCTTTTCCTGCAGGGTGCCGGACACCACGTTTCCGGCTGGCGTCACCCCGATGCGGAGGCCGGCAGCGAAAACCTCGATCTGCTCACCCGCGTAACGAAAATGGCCGAAGCGGCGAAATTCGACATGGTTTTCCTGGCTGACGGCCTGACCAGCGGCGTCGACGCCCATCCTTCGATGATCGCACGTTTCGAGCCGTTGACCCTGCTGGCCGCGCTGGCAATGGTGACGGAGAAGATCGGGCTGGCCGCAACCGCCTCCACCACCTATGGCGAGCCCTATCACACGGCTCGCGCCTTCGCCTCCATAGACCATTTAAGTCATGGTCGAGCGGCCTGGAATATAGTCACCACCTCCTACGCAAGAACGGCAGCGAATTTCTCCAAGGACCACCCGGAGCATGACGAGCGTTATGCGGTGGCGGAAGAATATGTGAACGTGGTTCGCGGCCTTTGGGACAGCTGGGATGACGACGCCTTCATCAAGGACAAGCAGGCGGGCCGCTACGTCGATCCCGAGAAAGTCCATGTTCTCAACCACGAAGGCAAATATTTCACCGTCAAGGGACCGCTCAACATTCCGCGCTCGCCGCAGGGCCATCCGGTTCTCATCCAGGCCGGTTCCTCCGGTCCGGGTCAGGATCTCGCCGCACGCACCGCCGATATCGTCTTCACCGCCCAGCAGGCGATTTCCGAAGCGCAGGCTTTCTACACGAGCCTCAAGGCGCGCGTCGAAAAATTCGGCCGCGACCCGGCCAGCGTTGCCGTGATGCCCGGCTTCATGCCGATCATCGGCAGGAGTTTCGAGGAGGCGGGTGAAAAGCTGAAGGAACTGAACCGCTGGACGGACATCAAGAGCGCGATGCCGCTGCTCGAAGAGCGCATAGGCCACAGCCTGGCCGACTATGATCTCGACGGGCCTCTGCCCGAACTTCCCATCTCCGACCAGTTGCGCAGCCGCGCCGAGTTGCTGACCGAGCTGGCACGGCGCGAAAAGCTCACGATCCGAGAACTGGCGTTGCGCGTCGCGGCAGGCCGTGGCCACCATATCGTCATGGGAACGGCGAGCGATGTTGCCGACAGGATGCAGCAATGGTTCGAAAACGGCGCAGCCGATGGCTTCAACGTCATGCCGCCCTTCTTCCCCGGCGGTCTGGAGGAGTTTAATCGCGAGGTGGTACCGCTCTTGCAGGAACGCGGCCTGTTCCGACGGGAATACGAGGGCTCCACATTGCGCGACCACCTCGGCATCACGCGCCCGGCCTTGCGGGGATAACCGCGCGCAGATGCCCTATCACAGGCATCCGCCTCAATTGATGATCAGCAATAAGCGGGGCCGGCGAAAGCCGGCTCCCTTCATGCTGCGGCGCGCCCGACTTCCTGATCTTGCCGAGCGGCTGTCGAAAAATCAGACCGTATAGAGGCGCCATCCTCACGCTGAACCGTGCGGCGGTTCAGTTTGAACAGGCTGACAAGCTGGGCCAATGCATCCGCACCCTGCGCGAGCGTGGTGCTGATTACGGTGGTGCGTGCGCTCATGGCGGCGTTTTCCTGCGTCATCCGGTCCAGCCGGTTGACCGCCTTGTTGATCTCACTGATGCCGACGGCCTGCTCGTCCGCTGCCTTGGCGATCATGTCAACGTTGCCGTCAATATGTCTGACCAGCGCGTCGATCTGCTTCAGCGCTTCGCCCGTTTCACCGACGAGCCTGACCCCTTCGAGGACCTCGCTGCCGGAATTGTTGATCAGCGCCTTGATTTCCTTGGCGGCACCGGCGGAACGCTGTGCAAGTTCGCGCACCTCCTGCGCCACCACGGCAAAGCCCTTGCCGGCTTCACCCGCGCGGGCGGCTTCCACACCCGCATTCAGCGCCAGAAGGTTGGTCTGGAATGCGATCTCATCGATAACACCGATGATCTGGCTGATTTCCCGCGATGCTGTCTCGATGCGCTGCATGGCTTTGACCGTGCGCTCAACGACCTCGGTCGAGGCCGCGGTGGATGTGCGTGCACTCTGAACCAGCTTGCGCGTCTCTTTCATGTTTTCCGTGGAAGAACGAACCGTCGCCGTGATTTCCTCCAGTGCCGCAGAGGTTTCTTCGAGCGCTACGGCCTGCTCGCGCGAACGTTCGGCCAGATTGACGGAAGCCTCGCTGACTTCCTGGCTGCTGCGGGTGAGATCGCCCGTCTGGCCGAGAACATTCTCCAGCGTCTTCTGGAATTCGGCGATGGACTTGTTGAAATCGCGCCGCAGGCTCTCAAATTCACCCACGAACGGTTTGTCCAGCGTGACGCGGATGTTGCATTGGGAGAGCCGTTCAAGCGCTGCGCCAAGCTCTTCCACGGCATACATGCGGTCCGTCACATCGAAGGCAAACTTCGCCACCTTCAGGAGACGGCCCTGCTCATCCAGTATCGGATTATAGGATGCCTGGATGAAAACGCGTTTGCCGTCCTTGCCGAGCCGCATGAACTGCCCGGCAGCGAAACGGCCGCTCCTTAGCTCCTGCCAGAAATCGCGATATTCCTGGGACTGGGCATAAGCTGGCTCACAGAACATCGAATGATGCTTGCCTACAATTTCCTGCGCCGTGTAACCAACCGCCGCTAGGAAATTCTCGTTGGCGCTGAGGATCTTCCCATCTGGTGTAAATTCGATCATGGCCTGCGCGCGGGAGAGAGCGGCCAGCTTGCCGTCATCTTCCATGCTCTTGCGCTTGATCACGGTGATATCGGTTGCAACCTTGACGATCTTGTAAGGTTTGCCGAAACGAAAGACGGGATTATAGGAAGCTTCGATCCAGATTTCGTCGCCGTTTTTTGCCCGGCGCCGATATTGACCCTGATCATATTCGCCGCGCGAGAGTTTCGCCCAGAACGCCTTGTATTCCGCTTTGGCAGCCTCTTCGGGAGCGACAAACATGCTGTGGTGCCGTCCGATGATTTCGGACTGCTGATAACCCACCGCTTTGCAGAAATTGTCGTTCGCCTTCAGAATTTTCCCGGTCAGATCGAATTCGATGATGGCCTGCGAACGGTTCAGGGCGTCAAGTACCGCAGATGCATCCAGACCGAGTTTGGAAAAGTGAGACATGCCTTTAAAACCCCCAAATTAACCGCTGCGCAGACCCACTGCCCCTCCGAATGAGAAAGGATGAACATGTATAGGCCTGACTGCACGCGAAACTAGCCAGACACTGTTAAATAGCGATTAATAATGACCCATAACTATCTAACCCGTGACGTGGCCGATGGGCAAAACGCACTGATGTGCATGGCGGCCTCCCCCACCGCGGAACCGCTTATTTGCCACAGTGCTGATATTTCTATCGTCGCAGCGTGATGCGACCTTTCATAATCTCTGCATTCATTGTTATGGCGGGCTTGAGAGATTTGTATTGCAGGAGCGCCGATGACCAAAACCCTGAAATGCGACGTGCTGGTGGTCGGCACCGGCATTATCGGTTCCATGGCAGCGCTTTATCTGCAGAATGCCGGGCGTGACGTCGTGCTTCTTGAGCGTGGCGACATCTCCCGCGGTGCGAGTTCCGGTAATGCCGGCATATTGGCCTTTCCGGAAATCATCCCCATTCCCGCGCCCGGTATCATGAAAAAAGCCCCGCGCTGGCTTTTTGATCCGCTCGGACCGCTCAGCGTGCCGCCGGCCTATGCACCGAAGATCGCCCCATGGCTCTGGCGTTTCTGGCGCGCCAGCGCCGAACGCAATTTCCTTCATGGGCTGAAATCACTCACGGAAATCAACCGGCTGGCGGCCATCGAAATGGCCCACATCGCTGCCGTGCCCGAGCTCTCGCCCTTCATTTCAAAAACCGGCACGCTTGATATCTATGACAGCGAGGCGAGCCTCAACGCCGCCCGTAGGGATTGGGACGAAAAGGAAAAAGCCGGCTTCGCATTCCAGCGCGTTGACCGCAACGAAATCGAAGAGCTGCAGCCGGGCCTGGCGCCGCAGTTCCGCCATGCGGTGTTTTCGGCGGATGGCCTGCAGGTCTCCGATCCCTATGATTTCACCCGCGCCATATTTGATCTTGTGATCTCACGAGGAGCCAGCCTTCGCAAAGGCGAAGCTCAGCGCATCGACGCAGTGGGCGAAAGTACGATCGTCACGCTGGAGAACGGCGACAAGATCGACGCCGACAAAGTGGTGATCGCCTGTGGAGCATGGTCCAAAAAACTTGCGGCGACGCTTGGCAACATCGTGCCGCTGGAAACGGAACGAGGATACAACACGACCCTGCCTGTCGGTGCTTTCAACCTGACACGCCAGCTTTATTTCAACGACCACGGCTTCGTCGTGACCCCCTTGTCGACTGGCATCCGCGTCGGCGGCGCCGTCGAACTCGGCGGGCTGGACCTGAAGCCGAACTTCCGCCGCGCGGAAGCCATGTTGAAAAAAGCGGAACGTTTCCTTCCCGGCCTCAAACTGGAAGGCGGACGGCAATGGATGGGGTTCCGCCCCTCCATGCCGGACTGTCTTCCCGTCATTGGCACCGCGCGGACGACACCCTCCGTTATCTACGCCTTCGGCCACGGTCATCTGGGGTTGACCCAGTCGGCAGCCACAGCCCGGCTGGTGACGCAGATGGCAAACGGCGACGAAACGTCCATCTCGGTCGATCCCTTCCGCCCGGGACGGTTTTCCTGAAATGAGGTAGCACTGGCGACGCCAGGGCCTGGCCTCGCCAGCAATACGGTTATTTCACCGTCTGCGTGGAATCGTCAGGGAACTCCACCGTCGCGAAGGACGGGTAGACCTTTCGCAGGATGGTCACCTGCTGCTGATCGCTCACCCGGAGCAAATACCAGTCCGAACCGTCGATCAGCGCCAGCGTGTGGGACTTCGCCTCTATGGTCTGGCCGCCGGTTTCCATCACGGTTTTTGTCGGAATGAGCGCATAGGGCGTGCCATCCGGCGTCTCAGTCAGGCTGATCGCCCGCGCGTCCATGGTGAATTCGGTTATCTTGACCGCCGCGAGCGCCATCTGCATCTGCGCCGTCAAGGCGCTCCGCAACTGCTCCACGGTGACACCCGCGTCACTGGCGATGAACTCGAAGATTTTCGGTGGCACAGTCTTGCCGACCGTTTCGAAATCCTGCGCATTCAGGGCGGTAGTGAAACGCTCGATCTGGGCACGCAGCCTCTCCTGCTCGGCAGGAGAGAGATCACGCGCGGAGACGGGACATGCAACCGCAATAAACAGAAACAGACAGGATAAAAGGCGTTTCATGCCCGGCCTTCCCGGTTGTCCGGCAGAACCGTTACCCGTAAGGGCAACAGCTCGCAAACGGTTCGATCAGCGCAGCAGAACGAACCCGGCCGCCGACAGAACGAGAAAGACAACGAGACCGCCAAGGAAGCCCGCGGACGTGAAAAAACCGGCAACCATGGCCAGCATCAGCACGCACAGCATCATCGTTCCGTATTTGGTCAAGGCCAGAAAACCGTTATAGGTCTTTTCGTGTTCGGCGTAGTTCATTTCAGCGCCAAGTTCGACCGGACCTGTATGGTGTTCGCTCATTCCACTTCCCCTTTGCTCCATCCGCCACTCCCGTCATGCGGGGAAATCTGCCCCGCGGACGATCACGGGCCATGCCGGATTCTCCGTTGCCAGAGGTAACATGAAGTCGTCGAAAAGCGCAATGCGTTCCGCACGAAAGTGTCACGCCGCCATCCGCCTGACCGGTTCTCAAGGACAATACTTGCCTTCCGGCAACATTCTTTCGTTAATAGTTGAAAAGGGCCACCGTTCTTGCTCTTCGCGTGCGGTTTCGGTTGCTTTTCGAACCGCCTGCCCATACACGGATTCTGTGGGGAGGAACTCCGGAACCGATGGGTGCGGACGCGCGTGGAGGCGTGGCCGTTGCAGGGGTATCGGGCTTTGCTCTCCGCCATAAACCCGCAAAGGGCCCGGCAAGGGAAGAGGGGAAAGTCATGAAATCGCTTTTAAAAATAAGTGCGCTGATAGATTCTGCGAGCGAGGCACTGGGCAAGGTTGCCGGTTATCTCGTGCTCATCTGCTGCCTCGTCAGCGCCGGTAACGCGATGGTCCGTTACGCCTTGAACTACAGCTCCAACGGCTGGCTCGAAATCCAGTGGTACATGTTCGCCTTCATCGTGCTGATCGGCGCTTCCTATACGCTGCGCATGAACGAGCATGTTCGGGTCGACATCATCTATGGTGCGATTTCGCCGCGCAGCCGCATCTGGGTGGATATTATCGGCATTGTGCTGTTCCTGCTGCCCGGCTGCCTTTATCTAGCATGGCTGTCCTGGCCCATGTTCACCCTGTCCTGGAATCAGGGCGAAATGTCTTCCAACGCCGGCGGCCTGATCCGCTGGCCGGTGAAACTCATCATCTTCGCCGGTTTTGCCCTTCTGGTTCTTCAGGGGTTTTCCGAACTCATCAAGCGCATAGGCGCCCTCAACGGGCTTTATGCGCTCGATACGAAGTACGAAAAACCCCTGCAATGATCGCGCCGATCTGAACCTTCAGGATATTCCCATGTTTGAATACGGTATTCTTCCGCCACTGATGTTCATCGGCATGATTATCTTCATGCTTTACGGATTTCCGGTGGCTTTCTCGCTTGCCACCGTCGGCCTCGTTTTTGGCGTCATCGGCATCTTCACCGAGCATTTTTCACCTGCTTTTCTTCAGGCCCTGCCCCTGCGCATCTTCGGCATCGTTTCGAACGACCTTCTGCTGGCCATTCCCTTCTTCACCTTCATGGGCGCCATTCTGGAGCGTTGCGGCCTTGCGGAAGACCTGCTCGAAGGAACGGGGAAGCTTTTCGGCGCTATCCCGGGCGGACTTGCCTATGCCGTCATCATTGTCGGCGCGATCCTGGGCGCGATCACCGGCACGGTTGCGGCCTCGGTCATCACCATGGGCGTCATCTCGCTGCCCATCATGCTGAAATACGGCTATAATCCACGACTTGCCACCGGCGTCATCGCCGCCTCGGGCACGATCACACAGGTCATTCCGCCCTCGCTGGTGCTGATCGTCCTTGCTGACCAACTCGGTAAATCCGTTGGCGACATGTATCTCGGCGCGATCGGTCCGTCGATCCTGCAGGTGGCGATCTTCATGCTCTTCATCCTGCTGATGTCGATCGTGCGGCCGAAGGATCTTCCGGCTTTGCCGCCGGAGGCACGTGGTGAGCTTGACCGGGCGCTGGTGTTGCGTGTGCTGGCGGGCATGATCCCCTCCATCGTGCTCATCTTCCTCGTGCTCGGCACCATCTTTCTCGGCCTCGCAACACCGACGGAAGCCGGAGCGCTCGGCGTTGTCGGCGCGATGGCGCTGGCGGCGGCACATCGGCGGCTCAGCTGGGACCTCGTCAAGCAGGGAATGCATTCCACCATGCACATCACGTCGATGGTGGTGTTCATCCTGGTCGGCGCGACCTGCTTTTCGCTCGTTTTCCAAGGCATGGATGGTTCGCTTTGGATCGAGCACATGTTGTCGGGCATTCCGGGCGGTCCTATCGGCTTCCTGATCTTCGTCAACATCTTCATCTTCTTCCTCGCCTTCTTCCTCGACTTCTTCGAAATCGCCTTCATCGTCATTCCAATGCTGGCGCCGATAGCCCAGTCGCTCGGCATTGACCTCATCTGGTTCGGCGTGCTGATCTGCATCAACATGCAGACAAGCTTCATGCACCCGCCCTTCGGATTTGCATTGTTCTACCTGCGTTCCATCGCACCGCGCACCGTCAAGACATCGGATATCTACATGGGCGCCATTCCCTGGCTTGGCATGCAGCTCATCCTCGTCGCCATCGTGATATTCTGGCCGGAATCCGTCACCTACTGGATAGACAAGGCTCCCGACGTCGATCTGAATTCCATCAAGATCGAGGTGCCCGCCTTCGGTAATCAGGGTGGCAACACCATGCCCAATTTCGGCTTGCCAGGAGGCCAGCCAGGAGGAATGCCGGGCATGCCAAATCTGGGCGAGCCGCCGAAGATCGGGCCTTGACAGGCATCCTGTAAGGGCGCGGAAACGCCTGTGATTGCGAAGACGGGGTATGCCCCCGCCTTCCGTTCATTCTCTTTAGAAACGGACCCGGGCAGTCACTGAACTGCCTGTCCGGTTCTTCTTGATGACGAATGCAACGCTCAGCGTTTTCCACATCGCGTCACGTCCACAATTGAGACCAATGGCCGGGGCTGGGGGCGCCGATCTCAGCCGGCACTCCGGCTGGTCGCCCATCCTGCGATTGTGCTCTGAAGGACCCGATCATAAACCATCCTTTGTTGTCGAATGCATGAGGGTACGCGCACAACAAAAACCCCGGAGACCGAAATCTCCGAGGCCTTTGCCCGGTCCGCCGCCGTTACTGAATAATCAGAGCTTGCCGTTACGCTGCTGGATCATCATGAAAGTATCGAAGGTGTATTCCGCCAGCTGCATCCACAGATAGCCTTCGCGCTTGAAGGCGACCTGGTCCTCGTAAATCTTCTTGAAGTCCGGATTGGAAGCCGAAATATTGGCGTATACCTCAAGGGCCGCCTTATAGCACGCTTCCAGAATTTCCTGGCTGAAGGGTCTGAGTACCGCGCCTTCAGAAACGAGCTGCTTGATGGCAATCGGGTTTTTGGCGTCGTATTTCGCCATCATGCTGGTATTGGCGAAGGCGCAGGCGTCCTGCAGCGCCGTCTGGTAGTTCTTGGGCAGGCTGTTCCACTTGTCCAGATTGACAAAGGAATGAATGACCGGGCCGCCTTCCCAGAAGGCCGGATAATAATAGTACTTTGCGACCTTCTGGAAGCCAAGCTTGTGGTCGTCATAAGGGCCGACCCACTCGGCTGCGTCGATGGTGCCCTTTTCCAGCGCCGGATAGATATCACCGCCGGCGATCTGCTGCGGCACGACACCAAGCTTTTCAACCACTTTGCCGGCAAGGCCGGCAATGCGCATCTTGACGCCTTTGAAATCGTCAACCGTGTTGATTTCCTTACGGAACCAGCCTCCCATCTGCGCGCCGGTATTGCCCGAAATCATGCCGTAGAGATTATGTTTGGCGTAGAATTCATTGAGCAGTTTGTTGCCGTTGCCTTCATAGAACCACGAATTGGTCAGGCGGGCATTCAGGCCAAAGGGTATCGCCGTCCCGATCGCGAAGGTCGGATCCTTGCCGACATAATAATAGGAGCAGGTATGGCACATTTCCACAGTGCCTGACGATACGGCATCGGCCGCCTGCAAGCCGGGAACGATTTCTCCGGCGGCAAAGGGCTGGATGGTAAAATTGCCGTCGGTGGCGGCAGCGACGTGCTTCGCAATATCCTCGGCACCGCCATAGATCGTATCAAGCGATTTCGGAAATGACGACGTCAGGCGCCAGTTGATCTTGGTATTCTGCTGCGCAATGGCGGGTGCGGCAAGGGCTGCAGTGGCAGCTCCCGCGAGCGCACCTTTTTTCATAAAGGAACGGCGATCCATCTATATCCTCCCAGATATGAACGCTGCCTGCAGCTTTGAATTCCCCTCGTTGCTGTTCAGGCATTGTAGCGAAGTAAGCACGGTTATCGCCCGACTGACAAGCACCCGCACCAAGAATTAATCGCGGAAAAACGCGGTGTTTCCGGGAATTTTCTTCGCATTTTATATTCAACTGAAATATCTCGGCATCGCCTTATACTTTAGGCGCATGCCGGATCAGCAGGAGGCAAAGGCATGCTTGACTTGGTTCGCCGGCGGTCGCACATATTTCGAAGATTCGTTCCGGAGCCGCCATGCCAAAACCCATCATTGCCGTCCCCGCCGACATAAGGCATTTTACCGGAGCCGACTGGCACGCCGCGCAGAACCAGTATGTTTCCGCCGCCCTGAAAGTGGCTGGTGTCATGTCCTTCATCGTGCCGGCCTTTGAGGACGGAAACGACGTGGACGCTATTCTCGACCGGGTGGATGGCCTGCTCGTCTCCGGCTCCGCCACCAATGTGCACCCTTCCCTCTACGGAAAGGAGGCGCGGGAGAGCGACGGCCCGTTCGACCAGGCCCGCGACGCCACCAGCCTGCCGCTCATTCGCCGTGCGATCGAGCGCGGCGTTCCGATGCTGGCCATCTGCCGAGGAATACAGGAACTGAATGTGGCGCTGGGCGGAACGCTGGCGTCCGAAATTCAGGAGCAGCCGGGCATATGGGACCACCGCAAGCCGGAACATGACGACCGCGACGTCGCCTTTGCCATCCGCCAGCCTGTGCATGTGCGCGAAGGCTCCTGCATTGCACAGCATCTCGGCATGTCGGGCGAAATCCAGATCAACTCGCTGCACAGGCAGGCCATTGCCGAAACCGCGCCGCGCCTGCAGGTGGAGGCGACGGCCGCCGATGGTACAATCGAGGCGGTGTCTGTCATTGACGCAAAAGGATTTGCTGTCGGGGTGCAATGGCATCCGGAATACTGGGCCGAGACGGACGCGCCCTCCCGCGCCCTGTTCGAGGCCTTCGGCAAAGCCGTTCACGACTATCGAAACAGCAAAGCATGAGCCGCTGCTGATCCCATCGCCGCAGGAGGACACAAAAAAGGGGCGAGCCTGAAGGCCTGCCCCAAGGTCTGGGAGGAGGATTTAACGCTTGGCGCGTTTCTTCTGCCGGTAGACGTCGGCGACGACGGCCGCGACGATGATGAGACCTTTGACGATCTCCTGATAGTAAGCGTCCACCCGGAGGAAGGTGAAGCCCGATGTCATGACGCCGAGAATGATCGTACCGATTACCGTTCCGGTGATGCGGCCGGCGCCGCCGGACAGCGAGGTGCCGCCGATGACGGCCGCGGCGATGGCGTCAAGTTCATACATCACGCCCATGCCGGCCTGCGCGGTCTGAGCGCGGGCAGCGGTGACAACACCGGCGAGACCGGCGAGCATTCCGGCAATGGCATAGACCTTGATCAGATGTGCCTCGATATTGATACCGGATACACGTGCGGCCTGCTCATTGGCACCGATGGCATATGTGAACTTGCCATAGCGGGTGTAACGCAGCGCGACGTGGAAAATGATTGCCACGAGAAGGAACACCACGACTGGCCAGATGCCTGTGCCAATGAAATTGAAACCGTCGGTCAGGCCGGAGATCGGCTGACCCTTCGTATACCACTTGGAAATGCCGCGCGCGGTCACCATCATGCCGAGAGTGGCAATGAAGGGCGGGATTTTCGTGCGGGCGATGAGCTGCCCATTGATGAAACCGGCCAACATGCCGGCGAGAATGCCGACAGCAAGCGGGATGATGAACGGCAGGTCGGTGAGCCCGGGATAAAGGGCCCGCGGCCAGGTTGAGGACTGCGCCATGCTGGCGGACAACATCGCCGTGAGGCCGACGACCGACCCGGAGGACAGATCGATGCCGCCGGTAATGATGACCTGCGTCACACCTACGGCTATGATGCCGATCACGGAGACCTGCAGGATCATGATGGTCAGTCGCTGCTGGTTCATCAGGAAGCTCTGGCCGATGAATATCCAGCCGAGAATCTCGTAAATCAGCGCTATGCCGATCAGAATGAAGAAAATATTGGCTTCCGGCGGTATGCGCCGGTGCGGTTTGCGTCCGGATTTGGAATCCAGCTCCGGAGTGGCGGCGGCGTTGCTATTCATATCTGTTCCTCCTCGAGAAATCCCGGCGCGCCTCACCGCGATGCGAGATCCATCACCTTAACCTGCGTGGCTTCACTTCTATCAAGGAAGCCGGTCACCCGACCCTCATGCATGATCATGATGCGGTCGCTCATTCCCAGAACCTCCGGCATTTCGGAGGAAATCATGATGACGGCGACGCCCTGGCGCGCCATCTCACAAACGAGCTTGTGAATTTCTGCCTTGGCGCCCACATCGATGCCGCGCGTCGGCTCATCGAGGATCAGAATGCGCGGCTTGGTCAGCATCCAGCGACCGATCAACACTTTCTGCTGGTTGCCGCCCGAAAGATTTTCGATGCGCTCGTAAAGATGCGGGGTTTTCACCCTCAGCTTGCGGCACATTTCCTCGCAGGCGTCCGACAACGCGTTTTCCTGCACGAAACCATTGGCGACATATTTGTCCTGCAGAACGGCGATCTGCATATTTTCCAGAATATTCAGGATCAGCAGACATCCCGTGTCCTTGCGATCCTCGGTCAGGAACGCCATGCGATGACGAATGGCTTCCGTCGGGCTGGTGACTGAAACGGGTTTGCCATCGATGCTGATCGTCCCGGAAGACGCGGGCGTCACACCGAAGACTGTCTCTGCAACATTGGAACGACCGGAACCGACCAGGCCCGCGACGCCGAGAATTTCACCGGCGCGAACGTCGAAGGAAATATCGTGGAACACGCCATCAAGCGTCAGGTTTTTGACTGACAGGACAACGTCGCCGATAGGAACCTCTTCCTTCGGGAACATCTGCGTGATCTCGCGGCCCACCATCATGCGGATGATGTCGTCGCGCGTTACATCGGTAGAGGCATGCGTGCCGATATATTTCCCGTCCCGGAAAACAGAGAACTCGTCGGCGATTTCGAACAGCTCGTTCATCTTGTGGGTGATGTAGACGATGCCGATACCGCGTTCCCTGAGATCGCGAATGATGCGGAAGAGATGCTCCACCTCGCGCTCCGTCAGCGCGGATGTCGGCTCGTCCATGATGAGAACGTCGGAATCGTAAGAAACCGCCTTGGCAATCTCGACCATCTGACGGCTGGCGACGGAAAGCTCACCGACCCGCGTTTCCGGATCGAGATCGATACCGAGGCGATCCAGCAGGGCTTCGGTACGGCGGTACATCTCGCCATGGTCGATAAGGCCCAGCCGGTTCTTGGGTTCCCGTCTGATCCAGATGTTTTCCGCGACCGTCATGTAAGCCATCAGGTTCAATTCCTGATGGATCATGGCAATGCCGTTTTCCAACGCATCAAGCGGGGAATCGAGACGAATGTCGGCGCCTTTCAGGCGAATTTCGCCGCTGTCTGGCTGGTAGATGCCAGCCAGAATCTTCATCAGAGTCGATTTTCCAGCGCCGTTCTCGCCCATCAGCGCGTGCACGGTGCCACGCTTTAGCTTGAACTGCACATCATCGAGCGCTACCACGCCGGGAAACTCCTTGCGTATGCCTTCCACGGCGAGAAGGTATTCCGCATTCGGCACGGCGCCGCTGGCGCGCACGGCGGCCATTGTCGATGGACTGACGACCATCTCATCCTCCACAATAGACAAAATTGACCGGAAACAGGCTTCGCCGAATGGCGCACCTTGCCTCCGGGGAGGCTTACAGCGCCATGTCCACCACAATATGCAGGGCGCTGCAACACTTTGAATTCACTGGAATTCAATCACGATCCGCTCATGCGCCGGAGCTTGTTCGGCGCCGTCGGGAACCGGCATCTGCCTCCAATATCAATCTGAACGGGCGCAGATGCCGGAAGGCGGCCATTAGTTCTTGGCCACGTAGTCCTTGACGTTTTCAGGCGTGACGAGCTGGAAGGGAATGTAAACCTTCTTCTCGACCTTCTCGCCCTTGACGAGCTTCAGCGCGGCATCAAGTGCGCCCTTGCCCTGGCCTGCCGCATCCTGGAAGACCGTGGCGTCGAGATCGCCCGCCTGCATGGCGGCGAGAGCATCCTGCGTGGCGTCCACACCGGCGACGACATAATCCTTCATGTCCTTGCCAGCGGCCTTCAGAGACTGAATGGCGCCGATCGCCATTTCGTCGTTATTGGCGATGACGGCGTTGAACTCGATGCCGCTCGACAGCCAGTTGGTCACGAGGTCGGAACCCTGCGTGCGCTGCCAGTTGGCGGTCTGCTCTTCAACCACGGAAATGCCTTTGCATTCGTCGGTTTTCAAAACATCCTTCGCAGACTGCGTGCGCATGCGCGCCGCCTGGTTCGAGAGCTCGCCCATCATGATGACGGCATTGCCCTTGCCACCGAGGAGGCGGCAAACCTCTTTCGCCTCAAGCGTACCAGCCACCGTTTCGTCGGAGGCGACGAACGCCTGTCCGTCCGGCAGGCTGTCGACGTTCACCGGCTGGCGGTTGACGTAAACGAGCGGAATCTTGGCGTCGGCCGCGAGCTTGGACATGGCCGCCGTCGCATCCGTATCCACAGGGTTGACGATGATTGCGTCGACCTTGGAAGCGATGAAGTTCTGGATCTGGCTCTGCTGCTTGGCGACGTCGTTCTGCGCATCCTCGACCTGCAGGGTGACGCCCTTCAGCTCCTTGGAATAATCCTGCATGCCATTGCGCAGCACGGTCAGGAAGTTGTCGTCAAACAGCGCCATCGAGACACCTACGGTTTCCGCATGTGCCGCCGTGCCGAGAAGCGCAGACATAGCTGCGCCGATGATAAATTTCTTCATTGTTTTTCTCCTCCGTGGCGTCCGGCGCCGCCTCTCCCAGCCGGAGGCGAACCCGAAAGCCCGCCGCAACCTCCTCACATCAGAAAACGGAATAATGAAACCGATTTTCTGTCTGTTCGATATATTTATTCCATTTTTGGTTCGAACGTCAATGTTTTCTTCGCAGCCCCGCAGCGGAGTGGTGCACAAGGCTGTGATGATGGGAAATTGCGGAGAAAGCGCCTTCGGGATCGCATAGCCGTGGAAGATGCAGAGGCTCGCCCGGCCTCGTTCCCAACCGGGAGGCCGGGATCCATAAGCCGTTGAAATTATGGTTTGCGGCTCGAAATCGGGAAGAACTCGACTGAGATGGAAGATTTATTCCAAACCGGCATTCACCGGCTCTCCTTGGAGAAGGCCGGCGGCGCATTAGCTTTTATTCCGCTCGAAACAGCCAGGGGATCTTCCATGCCACCTGTGGAAATACGGCGGCACGGGGCAGCGGCAAAAGTGGTGCGTAGCGCCTTACCGGTGGGAGCCCGGCATGACATCGGCGGGAATCGGGCAGACATATTTGCTGCCTTCCGTCTTTTCCTGCCATTCCTTCCTGGCACTGGCGAGCAGTTCCGGCGATGTCATCAGTGAAAGACCTGTCGCTGCAAGCGTTTTGGCGGCATGCACCATGGCCTTGTGGGCGGCAGGAGTTTTGCCTTGTGCCACCACCTGCCAGGTATGCGGATTGGTCCCGATCGCCCAGGCGGGTGTCCAGCATTGTGCCGTCGGTGTCACCCAGCTGACGTCACCGACATCGGTGGAGCCGGCCCGAAAATGCGAATGCCCCTCGAAATCCCGCAAGCCGAGATGCAAAGGCGTCGAGCCGTCGATCTTACGGTTGGAAAAGACATCACCCTTTATCTGGTAGAGCCGGATGCTGCTTTTGATCGCCTCGTCGGTGAAAGTGTCCTGGATGCGTTTGGCAAAAGTGATATCCGCTTCATCGAAAGCGACAGGGCCAAGCGCCACCATGTTTTCATGCATCGCTGTTTCCAGCGCGATGTTGGGCAGGAGATTGGTGGAGGCGGTATCAAAGACGATCTCCACCTCGGTCTCGGTCATCAGTGCCGCACCGCGCGCCACCTTGTCCACCCGCGCGGCGAGATCAAGCGCCTGACGCATTTCCGGGGCGCGGATCAGATAAAGGACTTCCGCCTTGGCCTGCACCACATTGGCCGCCTTTCCGCCGGTGTCAGTGATTGCATAATGTACCCGGCAATCCTGCGGCATGTGTTCGCGCAGAAAATTGACGCCGACATTCATGAGTTCGACGGCATCGAGCGCCGAGCGGCCGAGATGGGCTGCATTGGAAGCGTGGGCCGCAACACCCTTGAAACGGTAAAAATATTCCAGCACGGCCAGATTATTGGTCGAGCGTACCCCGTTGAACGGTGCCGGGTGCCAGGTCAGCGCAGCATCGACATCGTCAAAAAGGCCGGCACGCACCATGAAGGTCTTACCGGAACCGCCCTCCTCGCCGGGGCAGCCGTAATAACGGACGGTGCCGGGCATATTATTGGCCTTCAGATGCCGGGCGAGCGCAATAGCGGCCATCAATGAGCCGACGCCGAGCAGGTTATGGCCACAGCCATGGCCGGTGGCGCCCTGCTCTCGCGGCTGCACCTTCGCCACATCAGCCACCTGGCTCATGCCGGCCAGCGCATCGAATTCACCGAGGAAGGCGATAACGGGCTTGCCCCTGCCAAATTCGCCGATGAAGGCGGTTTCCATGCCCGCCACACCACGCCGAACCGCGAAGCCATTTTCCTCAAGCGCGGCGGCCAGAACGCCGGCAGATTGCCGTTCTTCAAATTTGAGTTCGGCAAAATCCCAGATGCTGTCGCTCAAAGTGGTGAAATCAGGCTTCATCGCCTCGATTTCGGCGGCAATCGACATCACGGCATCACGGTTCATGGCTTTTCCTCGCATTTCGCCCTTTTCGGGCACGCGCAGGCGCTTCGGCAGAGGCACCGCCAAATTACCGCGCTTAATAATGGAAAGCCCGCGCCGGGGTCAGCCGCCGGCGCGGGCAAGGGTGGGTCAGTTGTCGACCGAGACCTCCCAGAGGCGAGCGTTCGACTGCCAGACAGGCTGGCCCTTCAGCTTCTTCGTCGCGCCCCAGACATCGACCATGTCGTAGAGGAAGATACCCGGCATTTCCTTCAGCATCAGCTCATGGAACTCATCGAAAATCTTCTGGCGTTTCGTCTGATCGGCCTCAACATAGGCGGCCTTCATCAGTTCGATCGCCTTCGGATCATCCCACATCAGGGAAGCGTTCTTGTCCTTGTTGCCGACATAAAAGGCATACATCAGCGCCGGGTCGAGGCGCGGAGCGACCGACTGCGAGATCACCTGATAATTGCCGGAGCGGCGGCGATCCACCTGGGTGGCATAGTCCAGCACCTCGATCTGCACGTTGAGGCCCGCCTGCTGCATCATCGCCTGCGCCATGACTGCGGCCGGGAAGCTCGGCACGTTGCCACGCTTGTTGGCGATGATCGAGATTGGTTCGCCCTTGTAACCGGCCGCCTCAAGCTCCTTCTTGGCGGCCTCGATGTCATAGGCCGGACGCTTCTTCTGGGTCTCACCATAATATACAGAATCCTGCGAAACCATCGAACCGTTGGCCTCGCCCGTGCCGTTGGATGCGGCGGCAACCAGTTCATCAAGATCGAGTGCCATCGCCATGGCGCGACGCACGCCGGGATTGCTCAGCACCTTGTCACGGGTCTGGATGTAGAACAGGTTCTTGCCGTTGTTGCGGGAAACGATGAGCTGCATCTTTTCGTTGGTCTTGAACTCCGGAATGAGATCGGGAGAAATCTCGGCCGTATCGAGCACGCCGGATTCAAGACCCGCCTTCACGGTCGAGGCATCGGGGATGACCATGAACTTGACGCCATCGGCCAGCGGCCGCTTGGAGCCGACCATGCCGTCAGGCTTGCCGTCATTTGCCGGCGAAACGTAGTCGGCAAACTTGGCGAGACGGATATACTCGCCCTTCTTCCACTCATCCCACTGAAAGGGCCCCGTGCCGATCGGCTTGACGAAGCTGCCATCGGAGGCAACCGATTCCGGTGAGATCATGCCCGTATAACCGCATTCCGGCCGTGACATGAGGCCCAGGAAAACGCCGGATGGTTTTTCCAGGGTGATCTCGACAGTGGAAGCGTCCGTGGCCTTGACGCCGGTGACGTGTGCTGCGCCGCCCTCGACGAAATCGTTGAGGCAGGCCCATTTGGTTTCCGGCTTCAGGTAACGCGTCCAGTTCCAGACGACATCCTCTGCGGTGAGCGGCTTGCCGTTGTGGAATTTCACGTCCTTGCGCAGCTTGAACGTATAGGTCAGGCCATCAGGGGCGACCTCGACGCTTTCTGCGAGAAGCGGCTTCACCTCACCGGCATTGTTATAGCCGACGAGACCCTCGACGATATGCAGGATGACCCCATCCGTATTGCCGTCGCGGTTCACCCCCGGGTTGTTGCTGCGCAAATCCGAGCTCTGCGCAATGGTGATGTCGCGTGCTGCGGCCAAATTGGCGGTCACGAGCAGGGCAACGCCTGCGAGAAGAAGTTTTTTCATTGTTCTACCCTCTTTGTTGTCGTTGATTGTTATTGATGAAAGCCATCCCAGCACGCCTGCGCCAGCCGGCCGATTGTTTCGAGCGCGATGGTGTATCCCGGCGTGCCGTCAGGCATGGTTTGCGGCACCTCATCGGTATAGGTGGTGATGATGAAGGACGGCGCGCCGTTTCTGTAGACGATGCCCGCATCCATGCGACCACGTTTGCCGCGACCGCTCTTGCTCGCCACCACGGCCTCGAACGGCAGGCGGGAGCGAATTCCATAACGCAAAATCTGGTTCTTCAGCGTCTGCATCGCCCATTCGCACAATTGCGGACTGCATCCGAGCTTCGCCTGCGCTTGCCGCGAAGACTGGGCATCGAGAATGGTCTGCAACAGCAACACCTGGTCCGCGGCCGACGTCGTGGTGACGGTTTTAAGCGGATGGTCCGCCGCCAGAGCCAATGGCGGAATGAGAAAACGATGATGGGTGTTGGACATGCCGAGCGATTTGCAATAGCCGTCCACCTCTTCCAGCGTCAGCCTCTCCAGCACCATCTTGGTGCAGACATTATCGCTCAGCACCATCATGCCGGCGACGGCATCGCGTAGCGAAATCACGATACCCGGGGTCATGTAGCGGAACATGCCACTCGCCACCTCTTCCGCCAGCCTCTTTTCGTAGATGACGGGCTGGTCGAGATCGATCCGCCCTTCGCTGGCGGCCTTGAGCACGGCCATCATGATCGACGTCTTGCGGGTGCTGCCCGATGGCGTCTCCTCGTTTTCTCCCCGCCCGATTTCTTCACCGGTCAGGAGATTGCGCACCATGAAGCGCGTCACGAAAGGCTGTGCATCACAGATCGCATTCAGTCGGGCAGCCACTGTCATTGTCATCTTCCTGTTAAACTTCATCTTCCAGACGCCATTTCAGTGTCACGCCGCCCTTTTCATTCTGGTCGAGGGCGGGAATGGCCGAGAGCAGCCGGCGCGTATAGGCCTCTCTAGGACTGTCGAAAATCGTGTCGCGGTCACCCTCTTCGATGATGCGCCCGTCCTGCATGACGACGACACGGTCGGCCACCTGCTCCACCACACCGAGATCATGGCTGATGAACAGGCAGGAAAAACCGTAACGTTTCTGCAGATCGGAAAAGAGATCGAGCACCTGCGCCCGTACCGTGACGTCGAGTGCCGAGACCGGTTCGTCGGCAATCAGGAACCGCGGACGGCGGGCAATGGCGCGGGCAATCGCCACGCGCTGGCGCTGGCCGCCGGAAAGCTCGTGCGGATAACGGGAGGCGTAGTCAGCGCCGAGCCCCACTTCCTCCAGTGTTTCCAGCGCCCGCTTGCGCTTGGCGCCCTGATCGAGGCCCGGCACGAGGCGCAACGCCTCCTCCACCAGCGCCTGGATGGTCATCCGGGGATCAAGCGAGGAATAGGGATCCTGAAACACCATCTGGCAGTTCAGGCGGTAATCGTTCCAATCCTCATTGCGCTCGCGCCCCTGAAAACGGATGTGTCCTTCGCTTTCCTTGACGAGACCGGCGATGGTGCGGCCGAGCGTCGTCTTGCCGGAGCCGGAGCCGCCAACCAGCGCCACGACCTCACCCTCATGAATATCGATGCTGACGCCATGCAGCGCGCGCTTTGGCTTGGCTTTCTTCAGCAGGGATTTGCGGCCGGCATAATCGACAGCGATATTGCGAGCCGAAACCATCGGCGCTTTGGAGGTGTCGATACGGCGCGGCTCGCCGCGGAACGGCAGGGAGGAAAGCAGCTTCTTGGTATATGGGTGCTGCGGCGCGTCCAGCAGGTCCTCGGTACGGCCCTGCTCGACAATCGCGCCTTTTTCCATGACCACGATGCGGCTGGTATAACGCGCCACCATCGGCAGATCGTGACTGATGAGCAAAACGGCGGTGCCTTCCGCACGTGTCAGCTCCACCATCAGTTCCATGACATCGCGCTGGATGACAGCGTCAAGTGCCGTCGTCGGCTCGTCGGCAATCAGCAAAGCGGGTTTCAACAGCATGACCGAGGCCAGCATGATGCGCTGGCGCATGCCGCCGGAGAACTCATGCGGGTAGGCCGTCAACGCGCCTTCGGGATCGCGGATGCCGACCCGGCGCAGCATGTCGAGAATTCTCGCGCGGCGCTCTTCTCCCGACAGTTTCGTATGAAGGATCAGCCCCTCTTCCAGCTGCCGGCCTATCGTCATTGATGGATTGAGGGAGGTCATCGGCTCCTGAAACACCACGCCGATCTCTGCGCCGCGCAGATTTCGAAGCGCCTTCACCGGCAGGGACATCACATCCTGCCCCTTGTAGACGATCGATCCGCCGGTGACAGCGATGGCCGGTGGCAGAAGCGAGATGAGCGCGCGGGTGGCGAGCGTTTTACCCGAACCGCTTTCACCGACGATGCCGAAGATTTCGCCCGCGGCTATATCGAAGGAAACATCCTTGACCACCCGATGGCCGGTTCTGGCGACTTCGAGCGAAAGGCCGCGAACGGTGAGAAGTGTATTATCAGTCATTTGAGACCTCTCATGCGCGGGTCAAGCCTGTCGCGGAGGGCATCGCCCAAAAGATTGATACCGAGCAGCGTCAGCGCGATGCAGAGACCGGGGAAAAGACCCAGCCACACCGCCTGCTGGATGAAGGGTCGGCCGGCGGCCAGCATGTTGCCCCAGGTGGGAGCCGGCGGCGGCACGCCAAGACCAAGGAAGGAGAGCGCGCTTTCCGACAGAATGGCCCAGCCAAACATGGAGGTGGCAAGAACCGTGATCGGCGCGACGCAATTGGGCAGGATGTGGCGGAACATGGTGTAGATTTCACCATTGCCCATCACCAGCGACGCCTCGATGAATTCACGCTCACGCAGAGAAAGCACGGCACCGCGCACCACGCGGGCCATGGATGGCGTATAAGCGATACCTAGAGCGAAGATGATGCCATACTGGTTTGCGCCGAACACCGCGAGCAGGCCCAGCGCCAGCAGAATGCCGGGAAAGGCGAGAAGCGCATTGTTGATGGCCATGATGACGCCATCCACCCGGCCCCGCGCATAACCGCTGACAAGGCCGATCAGCGTGCCGCAGATCGTCGCGAAGCTGACCGTCAGGAAACCGATCCAGACGCTGGCACGTGCGCCGACCATCAGGCGGCTCAAAACATCACGCCCGAATTCGTCGGTGCCGAGAAGATGGCTGGCGCTTGGACTGGCCAGACGCGAGGCGAAACCGAGCTTCATTGGATCATAAGGTGTCCAGAACAGGCCGGTTGCGGCGGTAATGAGCAGGAGGGCGATGAGAAAGCCGCCGATAAGCCCGTTGAGTGTGAACTTTTTCATTCGGCAACCACGCGCGGATCGAAGAGGGGATAGAGAAGGTCGACGAACAGGTTGACCAGAACATAGGAGAGCGAGACGAACAGCAGGCAGCCCTGTATGACCGGATAGTCGCGGGCAAAAATACTGTCGACCATCAACCGTCCGAGGCCCGGAATGGTGAACACCGTTTCGATAACGGCGATGCCGCCGAGAAGATTACCAAGGATGAGGCCGATCATTGTCCAGGTCGGACCGAAGGCATTCTTGAAGGCGTGCCGCCAGAGAACGGCGCTTTCCGAAAGGCCCTTGGCGCGGGCGTGGGTGATGTAATCCAGCCGCAGAACCTCCAGCGTCGAGGCGCGCGCCATGCGGATCAGAACACCCATTTCGTGGATTACCAGCGTCATGACGGGCAGGACGAGATAAAGCATGCCGCCGACGAGATTGTCGCTGATCGACACATATCCGAGCACCGGCAGCCAGCCGAGTTTCAGGCCGAAAAACAGAAGAAGCAGAAGGCCAAGCCAGAACGTGGGAATGGACAGAAGCAGCGTCGCCGTTCCAACCAGCGCAAGATCAGTCAGGCTGTTCTGTTTCCAGGCCGCGATCACGCCTGCCGGAACAGCAATCAGGCTGGCGAGAAGCACCGCAACCACGACGATCTCGGCGCTGACGAGAAAGCGCGAGACGACCAGCGGCAGCACCGGCTCGTCATTGACGATGGAGCGACCGAAATCGCCCTGCACCACATTGCCGGCCCAGATGACGAACTGTTGCGGCATGGACTTGTCGAGGCCGAGCTCGGTCCTCATGGCTTCGATCTGTTCCGGTTGCGCCATGTCGCCCAGCATCAGGGCAGCCGGATCGCCCGGAATGAAGCGGATGAGCGCAAACACCGTGATCGACACGAATGCGATCGTCGGTGGCGCCATCAAAAGACGGCTCAGTATGAATCTTATCATCGGTTCCCCACGATTGATGGCAGGTAATGACAACCCACCTCTATCGGTTTCGTTGCTGGCGACTATGACGGATTGAGAAATATCACGCAATATTATGCATAAACGTCATACATCTATGCAGAATGACGGCGCGGTCATCCTGATGAGGACAAGGACATCTTCCGCCAAAAAATCCCGCTTCAGACGATCTTTTGCGAGAGCTGGATTTCCCGCTTCAAGGCATCGCTCAGCGCCTGCGCAGCGATGGAGAGCGGCGCGCCGGAGGCGCGGGCAAGACCGAATTCCTGCGTCGCCTGCGGGACGAACGGCCTCGCGACAACGGGCAGGTGCCGATAGAGGTTGGCATAAAAACTGCTGATGATCGTTACCCCCAACCCGTGCGCCACATAGGCGCAGGCGGAACTGTTGGTGTGAGTCTCGATCTTCACCATCGGTTTGACGCCAGCCTTTTTGAACACCTGATCGAGCGCCATGCGATTTGGCCGCTGGCGGCCGATCAGGATGAGCGGAATGTTGCGCAGGTCCTTCACGGTAATTTCGTCAAGCGCTGCCAGCGGATGATCCTCCCGGACCACGCACACACTCTTGCCGGTCGCGACACGCTCGACATCGATGCCCGGCCCGATCTCACCTTCCATCCGCAGGAAACCGAGATCAATCACCCGCTCGCCGACAAGCTTGTTGATGGCGGTCGTCGTCTCGAAAAAAGTCTCGATGCGAACGCCGGGAAAATCCCGGACATAGTCGATCAGCATGGCGGGCGCGAAATTTTCCCACATACTGCTCGGCAACCCGATGCGCACGATTTCCGGACCGGCCGCACCATTCCGCAAATCTTCCGCATGACCGGACATGCGGTCGACCGCAAGCAGCACGTTTTCCGCATCCCGCGCAAGCAGCACCGCCTCCGGTGTCGGAATGAGCCGCCCTTTGTCGCGGGCAAACAGCGTCAGAGACAGGTCGGCCTCAAGCTGCGCCAGAAGCCGGCTGATACCGGATTGGCTAAGCCCCATTGCCTTGGCCGTGGCGATGGTCGAGCCGGTGGAAAGAAGCGTGCGAAGAACTTCGAGCTGCTTGATGTTCATGAGGCCAGCACCATGGATTAAGAGACAAGCCGGTTTCGGTTCTGACGTTTTGCCGCCGATAACGCTTCATGTCACCGGTTTTTTATCTCGCACGCGGCAACTGCCTACAGTTCCACCGAATACACGGTGTCATGGGTGGCCACGCAAGCATCACCCGTGGGGGTAACCCAACCGCGGAACATGCCGGGGGTATTATACGGCGCTGCAATCCCGCCTTCGGCATCGATAGCCACAAGACCCGCGCCAATATCGTAGGGCGCCAGATCCTTATGGACGAGATTGCCAGCAGCAGTCTCCAGATCCTGCCCGAGATAGGCGACGCGGGATGCGATCTCGTGACCGACGACGTAGCGGATGAAAAATTCGCCCTTGCCGGTGCCGGAAACCGCGCAGGCTCCATCCCGTGCATAGGTGCCTGCCCCGATCACCGGGCTGTCACCCACCCGGCCATCGGGCTTGTTGGTGTAGCCACCTGTCGAGGTGGCCGCGGCAAGATGGCCCGCTCCATCGAGCGCCACCGCACCCACGGTTCCGTGTTTCTCGTTTTCCGTCGCTTCCGTGCCAGCGGCGGCATGGCGCTTCATCGCCGCCAGTGCTTCACGGCGCTTTTGAGTCGTGAAATAGGATTGCGGCTCGGTCGCGAGCCCCTTTTCCTCCGCAAAGCGGTCGGCCGCCTCCCCCGTCAGATAGACGGCACGGTCATCCGCCATCAGTGCGCGGGCGGCTTTCACCGGATTGCGGATGGCGCGGGACGCGCTGATCGCGCCCGCTGCCAATGTGGCACCATCCATGATCGAGGCATCGAGTTCGTGGATGCCGTTCTCGTTCAGTGCGGCACCATGCCCTGCGTTAAAATGCGGGCTGTCCTCCATGACAACGACCGCCGCCTCGACCGCCTCAAGCGCGGTTCCGCCAGCCTTCAATACGCCATAACCGGCACGCAGCGCCGCTGCCAGATCATCGCGCGCAGCGGTCCACTCCTCTGAATTCATGCTGTCTTCCGGCATAACGCCGCAACCACCGTGAATGGCCAGTGCGATCTTCGTCATGTTCTCTCCCCTCGTCGCCCCGCCAACCGCAGGGCCTCTTACCATCAATGAAAGGCGATATCGCCGATGACCCGCACGCGAACCCGCCGCGCGCCGCCAGGCAGATAGGCAATCGGGATATCTTCCACCTCAAGCGTCTTCAGGCTCGCTCGCTCCGCTCCAGAAGCAATCGCCGCGTTCTGCGCCTCGGTCTCTGCTTTCGCAAGGGCCTCCTCGCGGCTCAGGCCGGAAAAGACCTGGTCAACCTCGCCGGAAACCTGCGCCATCGCCGCGCCCAGCGCATTGGCAACGCCGGCATTTTCCACACGCAGCACTTCCGACGCACCCGGAACCGTCTCGGGAATCAAAAACGCCCCGCCGCCGACGGCAACCAGCGGCACATCTTCGGCCGAGGTCTTCATCTGGTCGAAACTGTCGGCCACCATGTCACGGATGCGTTGGAGTGTGGCCTGCACGAAAGTCGGATCGAGGCATTTGACACGGTCGCGGTCACCCATCTCGATCAGGCCCGCCGCTACGGCGATGTCCGATGTCGTGAGCGTCTCGCCGCCGAAAACACGGGCCTGCGTCAGGATGCGATAACCGACCGAGCGCGGACCGATCTTGCCCGTCTCAGGATCAACGATGGTGCCGCCGCCGAGCGCAATCGGCAGAAGATCGGGCATGCGGAAGAGCGTGCGCACCCCCCCAATATGGACGATATTGTTCGCCTCGCGCGGAAAACCGCCGACAAGGCAGCCGATATCGGAAGTCGTCCCACCGACATCCACCACCATGGCATCGGTTAGCCCGGTGAGGAAGGCAGCACCCCGCATCGAGTTCGTCGGGCCGGAAGCGAAGCTGTGCACCGGGTTGGCAGCGGCGACATCCGCGAGCGCCACCGTGCCGTCATTCTGGGTCAGATAGAATGGCGCCTTCACACCTGCTTCGCGCAACGCATCCGAAAATGCCTGAACGGTGGTCTTGCCAAGGGTTTGCAGTGCCGCGTTCAGCAGGGCGACGTTTTCCCGCTCCAGAAGCCCGATGCGGCCAAGCGTATGGGAAAGCGTGATGCGTGCATCGGGAATGACCGAACGGACGATTTCCGCCGCCCGCACTTCGCATTCAGTTGTCAGCGGCGAGAAGGTTGCCGAAATGGCGATGGAAGTGATGCCCGCATCGCGGATTTTCATCGCCGCCTCCCGAATTTCATCGGGAATCATCGGCACCAGCGGGCTGCCGTCATATTCATGGCCACCATGGACCATGAAGATCAACGGATCGACAGCATCGTACAAATCTTTTGGCCAGTCGCACATGGGCGGCAGCGAAGAACCGGTCGGCAGAGCGATGCGGATGGCTGCAACCCGTTCCAGCCGGGCGCGCTCCACCACCGCATTGGTGAAATGGGTGGTGCCGATCATTACAGCATCTATCGGTCGGTCCGCCGCGCCGACATGGCCAGACACATGGGCGAGCGCTGCTTTTACGCCCGACAGGACATCCTGCGTGGTCGGAACCTTGATGGAGGCGACAATGGTGTCTCCATCAATCAGAACGGCATCCGTATTGGTGCCGCCAACGTCAATACCGATGCGTTTCATGGGAATACCGATCTGAAGTCAATGTCATAACCGAAGGCGCGCGGACCGACGGCGGCGATGCCGGCAGGCGTCGTCAAAAGCTCTGGTGCCGGCAGGGCGACAACCGTTACGCGCTGGCCGTAACGCACCGATTCCGTACCGATGGCGCCACCGGAAACCGTATCGAGAAGGCAGAGCAGGTCCGGCGTCATCGCGACTGGCTGGCCATCGCGGAAGGCAACGGCCCACTCATTCTGGAATGCGAGCTCCATGCGCGAGCCACGGTCGGCATCGATGCCTTCAATGGTGGTGCTGCCACGCAGGAAACCACCTGTAGTCTCGCGGGCCACGTCCACCACCTTGCCGCGGAACAGCTGCTTGCCGCCCTCGTGGTCGAGAACCGCCTGAACGGGATCGTCATGGCGTGCACGGGCTTCCATCACCGCGCGCCCGAGTTCGGTCGCCTTGGTAACGGTGTAATGAATACCCCACTCCTTCACTTCCTTGCCGGTGCGGGGGGCCTTGCATGTGGCGGCGGTGGAACCGACTTCGGTGCAGACCTTGCGCGAGATGCGCTCCATCCATTTCCAGGAGGCTGCGCGGGTCACGATCACCTCATTGTCGCGCACATCGACCAGCGACAGCGGAAACATCGGCAGGTTGCCGATGGCGAAAGATGTCATCTGCGCTTCGGGATAGGCGCGTCCCATGGCGTCGGCATTGACGACCGGCCGGTCGAGAACGGCGGCGGCGAGGAAAGACGAGAGCGCGTTGGAGCCGCCGATCTCCACACTCATGATCGCCCGGAACGGCTTGCCGAGATAATCCTCCATAACCTCGACGGCACGGGCGAGATGCACGGGATCACCCAGTCGTTCCTGACCGACAAGCGGCGCACCCATCTTGGAGACGACGGCGACCATGTCGTCATCGGCAAGCGCCATGGGATCCATGACCTTGACCCGTCGCCCCTCGGCATAGAGACGCCGCAGATTGAGCGTCGAGATATAGGGATTGCCGCCGCCACCCGTTCCCAGAATCCAGGCACCGGTGGCCAGAGGTTCGATATCGTCTTCCGAAAATTCCTGGATCATGCGTCATCCTCGGGCATGCCGCAGCCTTTCCGGCCGCAGGCGATGCTCCTTCCCTTTGAAGTTCAAAGTCTGCCAACCCCGCCATCTGGGCGGGGCCGGTTTTCATGAGGTCAAGATCACTCCGCCTTGCAGTCCCAATGGAAGTTGGAGAAGTTCAGGTCCCAGCTCTGCATGGGGATGAACTCGTAACCCTGCAGGCACTTGTTCGCCGCATAACGGCGGTTGGGCGCAACGGCCCAGACGTCAGGCTGCAGATCGACGATCTTCGTCTGCAGTTCCTTGTAGGTAGCGTTCTGCTCGTTCACATCAGTGGTGGCGCGAACCTTGTCAATCAAGCCGTCGATTTCCGCGTTCTGCAGCCATTCCATCGACATCCAGGTGCCGGAAGCCTTGGAATGGTACTGGTTGTAGAACATCGAATCCGGCGACGGATAGGTCGGCGAGATATTCACCTGCGTCGATGCCGGCGTTGTTTCGGGCTTGGAAGAAAGCTCGACGATACGGTTCCACGGCTCGGGCTTGATATCGAGCGTGATGCCGATCTGCTCGAGGCTGGACTGCAACAGCAGCGCCACTTCCGCCTCGAAGGCGAGCGAGGCGACGTAGCTGTTGACGAGCGTGATCTTCTGGCCCGCATATTTCGACTTCGCCAGCTCTTCCTTGGCTTTTTCCAGATCGTAGACGCCCGGCTGTATATCGGCATTATGCGCGTCCTTGAACGCGTCGGAAAGCGGTCCCTTCATATCGAAGCCCGGATAGATCACTTCCTGGATCGTCTTGTAGTCGGTCGCATAGGCGATGGCGCGGCGAACGTGGACGTCGTCGGTCGGATAGACCTTGGTGTTGAGCTTGATGACGAAGCCGCCGGCGGTGCGGGTCTGGATCAGCTTGTAACCCTTCATCCGGCCGATGGATTCATAGGTGTCGTTGCCAAGCCCGTGCGAGGAAAGGCCGAGCTCGCCCTTTTCCGCCAACGCCTTGACGGTGGCGTCGTCGCTGGTCTGCACGAAGCGCACTTCATCGATCGGCTTGCCCTTCGTCCAGCCGAGGAAATAATCGGCGTTGCGGGCGATGACCATGTCGGCAGAACGGTTGTAGCTGACCAGCTTGTAGGGGCCGGAGCCGGCGGAATGTTCGCCGACATAAGCCTCGCCCCATTTGTCTTCGGGCTTGGCATTGGCTTCGATCAGCGTCTTGTTCATCGCCATCATCAGCGGCGTCGCCGCCATGAAGGGCGAGAACTGGCGGTCGATCTTCATGACCAGGGTTGCATCGTCAGGCGCGGTCACGTTTTCAGGCTTCAGCACGCCGACGATGAGGTTCGACGGGCCCTTGTTGATGCCGAGCAGGCGCTGGATCGACCAGGCGATATCCGCCGCTTTCACTGCCGTACCGTCCTGGAACTTCGCATCGTCGCGCAGGTGGAAGGTGTAGGTCAGGCCGTCCTCGGAAATCTCCCAGGATTTCGCCAGATGCGGCACGATTTCGCCCTTGGCGTTCACCGTGGTCAGGCCATCATACATATTCACGATGGCCATGTAGCCGGTGTAATCAGTCACTTTCGCAGGGTCGAGCGAGCTGAATATCTGCATGGTATTGACTGCGACCGATACCTTGTCTTCCGCAAGGGCTGCGGAAGAAACAAGCGGCAACGCGAGCGCCGTGCCGAGTGCCAGCGCAGCGAGATGGGAAGAAAGTACAGGCATTTTCATTTTTGTTCTCCTCTTTATTGCGGGTCATTGGCCCGCTTATGGTTAGGCAGCCTTGCTGACCGGAACGGGCAGCGGTGAGAAAGGAATGTCCGTGTAACCGAAGGCCGCCGGGCCAACGACCTCAAGCGCGCGGGCGCTGCGCAGCAGGTCGTGACAGGGAATGGCGATGACGGCCACGCGCTGGCCGTAGCGCAGCACTTCGGTGGTGATCGGATAACCGGTGTCGACATCGAGCAGAACAATCAGATCGGGCACCGTCACTTCCACCTTGCCGTCACGGGAAAACAGCAGGAATTCGTTCTGGATGGCGACGCCTGCCGTCTGGCCGGCGCAATCATCAAAGCCGGAAAGCGTGAGATCGCCGACGGCGAAACCGCCGCGAAGATGGCGCTTCAGATCGGTGATCTTGCCGTTGAAGATGCGCCGCCCGCCTTCGAGCGCGCAGACTGCGGCAATAGGGTCTTCCTGCTGTTTGCGGGCGCGGATCACCGCCTCACCGATGGCAATGGCCTTGGTGTAGGTTTTCGGAATGCCATACTGGTGCACGTAGTGCGCCTGCATCGGCGCGGTCGCCAGCATCGCGCCACCCCCCTGCGAGACGACGCAGGCGCGTGCCATGCGCTCGTGCCAGACCTCGGAAACGGCATGGCTGAAGATGACGGCATTGCCATGCAGATCGCACATCACCGACGGCGTGGAACTATGGCCATAGATGGAGAAGGTGGTCATCTGCATTTCCGGGAATGCCCGGCCCATGCCGTCGCAGTCGAGGATCGGCAGGCCGCCCAGCGCCGCCGTCACCAGCGGGTTCATGGAATTGGAACCCCCTATCTCCTCGCAGACGATGGCGTCAACTGGCGTGCGGATCAGCTCTTCCATCGCCCGCAGGCAGCGCAGGCCTTCGCGACCTTCGCGAATGCGCTCGACGCCGACGACGGGTGCGCCGATACCGCCGATGGACATGCAGAGCGCGTCCGGCTCAATCGCGTCGGTTGCGAGGATCTTCATCTCGTAGCCGGCCTTCATGGCCTCCAGCGCCAGAAGCTTGCCGAGATAAGGATTGCCGCCGCCGCCCGTGCCGAGAATGCCGGCGCCGATTTCCAGCGCGTCGAGATCTTCACGGGTCAGCGTCCGCAATGCCGCGTCGTCATATTTCAGCTTGCGTGTCTCAGCCATGATTGGCTCCCATTTCTCCAACAACTTTCACATGAATGCGGGTGGCGTTGCCGGGCAGGTAAGCCAGCGGCATATCCTCGCGCTCGATCACTTCGAGCGTCGCGGCAATCGCGCCGGCGGCAACCGCCTTTTCGCGGGCCTCCGCTTCTGCCTCGGCCAGTGCGCTCTCGCGCGTGCGTCCATCGACGAGTGAGAAGACCCGGTCGGTCTCACCGCTGATCTGCGCAATGGCCGCGCCAACGGCATTGGCCACCGCGAAATTCTCAGGCCGAATGACATCAAGATCACCGATGCGATCCGGCATCAGGATGGATCCGCCGCCAACGGCGATAACCGGCACCGGTGACGACGAAATGCGGCTGCGCTCCACGCAGGCCTCCAGCATGTCGTTGATTTTGCTCACGGCAGCATCCACGAGCTTTTTATCAAGGCTGGAGACCAGCTTTTTCTCGCCAACATCGGCCTTGCCGGAGGCAACCGCGATATCGGTCGCTGTCAGGGTCGAGCCACCAAAGCACAGCGCCTCGCGGCGGACGCGGTAACCGACGGATTTCGGTCCGACTGTCAGACCGTGATCGCCATTGACCACGAGGGAACCGCCGCCGAGACCGATGGAGAAAACGTCAGGCATGCGGAAATTGGTGCGCACGCCGCCAATGTCCACCGTGGTCGAGGCCTGACGCGGGAAACCGTGGGAAAGCGAGCCAACGTCCGACGTGGTGCCGCCCACATCCACGACGACGGCATCCCTGAGACCGGTGAGGAAGGCCGCACCACGCATGGAGTTCGTCGGACCGGAAGCAAAGGTGAGCACGGGGAAACCGCGCACCACGTCAGCCGCCATCAGCGTACCGTCGTTCTGGGTGATGTAGAAAGGGCAGGTGATGCCCGCAGCCTTCAGCGCTTCGCCGAAAGCCGCAACCGTGCGGTCGGCAAGCGACAGCAGGCTGGCATTCATGATTGCCGCACTTTCGCGTGCAAGCAGGCCATGGCGGCCGATATCCTTGGACATCACCACCGGCAGGCCGGGGCAGCGCTCCTGCAGGATTTCTTTCGCCCGCAGCTCCATCGCATCATTGATGCCGCTGAAGACACAGGTGACGGCAGCGGCCTTCAGGCCCTTGGCGCGGATATCGGCGGCGATGCGAACGATCTCGTCCTCATCGAGCGGCGAAATTTCGCGACCGTCGAATTCGTAACCGCCGCGCACTTGATATCCGTGGTTGCCGACGATTTCCCGGAGGTCATCCGGCCAGTCGACCATGGGCGGCAGGCCGGCACCGGACGGCAGGCCGAGCCGGATGGCTGCAACCTCGTCCATATGCCGGCGCTCGATCACCGCATTGGTGAAATGCGTGGTGCCGATCATCACCGCACCGATGCGCGCCCTGTCTATGCCCGATGCCTCGATGACCTTTTCAAGGGCTTCGATGACACCTGACGTCACATCCTCTGTCGTGGAGGCCTTCACCCCAGCCAGAACGGTCTTATCCTGCAACACAACGGCATCGGTATTCGTGCCGCCGACGTCAATTCCAACGCGATACACGTCAGGCTCCTCTTTCATCAATCGGTCGTTTTGACGAGGAAGCGCATGCGCTCCTCCTCGGTCACCGTGGGTTTGAGACGTTCTTCCTCGTCGGTGACGACGGGGATGGCCGCGATCAGGGCGCGGGTGTAGGGATGGGCCGGTTCGGCGAAGACCGCCGACGTCACGCCCTCTTCGACAATCTCGCCCCGCAGCATGATGGCGATGCGCGAACAGAAATTGCGCATCAGCGACAGGTCGTGCGAGATCATCAGATAGGTCAGGCCAAGCTCCTCGCGCAGCTGCAGCAGAAGGTCGATAACCGTCTTCTGCACGGACACATCGAGTGCGGCCGTCGGCTCATCGAGGATGAGAATTTTCGGCTCGGCCGCCAACGCCCGGGCAATCGCCACACGCTGCTTCTGGCCGCCTGACAGCTCATGCGGATATTTGCCGAGATAGGATTGCGGCAGCCGCACCAGCCCCATCAGTTCCTGCATGCGGTTTTCCCGCGCCTGCCCATCCATGCCGATGGATTTCAGCGGCAAGGCAAGCGTCTGTTTCACCGTGCGTTTCGGATTAAGCGACGTGCCCGGGTTTTGATAGACGATCTGCGTCAGTCGCTTGCCGCGCGCAGGCGCGGGGGCGTCAATGACAAGATTGCCGGAGGTCGGGCGCGAAAGGCCCATGATCATGCGCGCGACCGAGGTCTTGCCGGAACCGGATTCGCCCGCAAGGCCAAAAACCTCGCCCTGCTTCAGCGTCAGGTTCACATCCCGCACGGCATGGTAGCCATTGCGCCGGCCATAAATCTTGTTCAGCCCTTCAATGGTGATAATCGGCTGCCGCGTGCTCTGCACCAGATCGGTGACGCGCGGGCCATAAAGCGGCGGCACGGCATCCAGAAGCGAGCGAGTATAATCCTTGGCGGGGCTATGGAGGATTTGCGTGCAGGGTCCGGTCTCTACGATATCGCCATGATGCATGACCACGACCCGATCCGCCACCTTGCGCACGACGCCGAGATTGTGGGTGATCATCAAGAGCGCCATGTTTTCTTCGGCGACCAGCTCGTTGATGAGATTGAGGATTTCATCCTGCGTCGTCACATCAAGCGCCGTGCCCGGCTCGTCCGCGATCAGGAGCTTCGGCTGGTGCAGCAGGGCAAGCCCGATCAGCACGCGCTGGCGCATGCCGCCCGAAAGTTCGGAGGGATAGGCGTTCATCACCCGCTCGGTGTCGGCAAGCTGCACCCGGCGTAGAACGGCAGCAATGCGGTTGCGACGCTCGGCCTTGGACGAGTTGATTCCATCGCGCTTGTCGGCAAAACGCATGACATCATCGAGATGCGTGCCGATCTTGAAGACCGGATTGAAGGAGGAAAGCGGGTCCTGCATGATCAGTGAAAACGCGGTCCCCTTCAGGGCCTCACGCTCCCTGCGTGGCATGGACAGCACATCCCGGCCATCAATGACGATGGCACCTGACGTGATCGCGGCGTTTTTCGGCAGCGTACCGATGATAGCCTTCGCCGTGACTGACTTGCCCGACCCGGTTTCGCCGATCAATGCTACGCGTTCGCCGGCGGCAACCGTGAAGGCGACATCGCGCAGCACCTGCCGGGTGCGGCCATAGTTGGTGAAGGTGACGTTGAGATTTTCGAGCTTGAGAAGCGGTTCAGTCATGGTTTTAGCTTTCCACGTCGAACATGTCGCGCAGGCCGTCGCCCAGCAGATTGAAGCCCAGCGTCACGTAAAGCACGGCCGCGCCGGGGCAGAGCACTTCCCACCAGAAATCCGGCATGAACTGGCGCCCGTCGGCGACCATCGATCCAAGATCAGGGGTCGGCGGCTTGACGCCAAAACCCAGGAAGCTCAGCGTCGCACCGAACAGGATGACGAAGGCGGCATCGAGCGTCGTCTTGACCGATATGACCGAAACGCAATTGGGCAGGATTTCGCGGAAGAGGATGTGCAACGGGCCTGCACCGGCAAGACGTGCCGCTTCGATATAGTCTTCCGAGGCGATGGACTTCGACACCGAATAGATCAGCCGCGCATGCCAGGTCCACCATAGCAGCGTGATTGCGATCATGGCGTTCGTCAGCGTCGGTTCCAGGAGGTTGGACACTGCGAGTGCCATGACCAGTGGCGGCATGGCCAGCATCACATTCGTCAGGCCGCTGATGAGTTTTTCGGTCCAGCCGCCGAAATAACCGGCGATCAGGCCAAGCACCGTGCCGACGGGAACCGAAATACCGAGCACGCCGATGACGAGAAGCAGAGAGACGCGGAGCCCGAAGATGGTGCGGGAAAAGATATCGCGCCCGGCCTTGTCGGTGCCGAACCAGTGTTCGAGATCCGGCGGCATGTGGCGGGCGCGGAAATCGACAACCGCGCCGATATGTTTCGGATAGGGCGTAAGCCAGGGTGCAAAGACCGCCAGTACCAGCACCGAGAGAAGGATCAACGAGCCGATCACCGCCGCCGGATTGCGGCTGAAGCGATACCACATCATGTAACCGGCGCTTAAGCCGCGATCAGTGGGTTCAAGCATTTTCATATCGGCCATCAGCGAGCCTCCTTGCGGCGCAGGCGCGGGTCGATGATCGAGATCAGAACATCCACGATCAGGTTCGCAACGATGAAGAACAGGCCGGCCACCAGCACCACGGCGGTCACGGCGTTGAGGTCTTTCTGCAGGATGGCGTTGAGCCCATAGGAAGCAAAACCGCCCCAGGCGAAGACCATCTCGATCACGAAGGCATTGCCGATCAGCGACGCGAATTCGAGACCCATGATCGTCAGGGGCGCGATGGAAGAGAGCTTCAGCAGGTAACGGAAGATGATGACCCGCTCCGGCACGCCGAAGCTCTGCAGGGTCAGCACATGGTCCTTGCGCTGGTTCTCGATCATCGAGGAGCGCGTGATGCGGGTGATCTGGCCGATGCCGGCCATGGAAAGCGCGAAAGCCGGCAGCGCGAGATGTTTCAACGCATCGAGCACGACGTCGAAACGTCCGGCCAGCACGCCGTCGACGAGGATGAAGCCGGTCGGGCCGCCCTGCCAGCCGAGCGCGTGGTCGAGCCTGCCGATGATCGGCCAGCCGGAGAGAAAGCGCGCTGCCAGCAATTGCAGCGTGATGGCGAAGAGAAAGCTTGGGATCGTGACCCCGGTAAGCGACAGGATGCGACCGATATGATCCAGCGGCCGGTCGCGATAATGCGCCGTGATGACGCCGAGCGGGATGGCGACGAGGAACATGAAGATGACCGAGACCAGCACCAGCTCCACGGTGGCGGGAACGGTCTGCGCGAGATCGGTCGTAACCGGACGCTGCGACACCAGCGAAAAACCAAGATCACCGTGCAGCGCGTTGCCGATATAATCGAGATATTGAACGGCGAGCGGCTTGTCGAGGCCCATCTGCCCGCGCAGCGCATCCACCTGCTCCTGCGTAGCCGCCGGACCCAGCGCCATGCGGGCGGGGTCTCCGGGCACCACGCGGGCGAGCACAAAAATCATGATGGACAGGGCAATCATGACCATCACGAAAGTGCCGAGCCTGTTCAAAATCGCGATCAGCGGATGTTGCTGCATCGGTGGAACGTTCCTTGTGCATCGGTTGCCTGAGCACAAGTTTTCACCACATGGCCATTCGAACAATCGCTGAAAGGTATAGTTTTTTGAAGAATGAGTATAGGTTTTTTGAGACTGATATCCTATCCCTTTCCCATGACGCTGCTGCCCCGGACCCACCTCTGCAATCGCATCGCCAGCGAAACCGCAGGCGTGGTGTTTCTGCGCGCACCGGCGGGTGCGGGAAAAAGCGTATTGCTCGAGACGCTGGCAAAGGAACTCGGAGCCCAGATATGCCGCACGCACCAGCCGCAAAGCGATGACGCGGTCAATGGCAACCTGCTGTGGGACATTCCAGTTTTTGCAAGGGCGGTACGCATGCCAGCCCCCATTCTGGAATCGGTGCGTTTCGTCGTCATCGCCTGCCGGCCGGACCAGAGGATCAGCGGCATGGCGCGTCACATCCTGCATCACGGCTCGCTCACCATTGGACCGGAAGAACTCGCCTTACGGCCAGATGAGGCGGACGACCTTCCGCCCGGGCAACGACGGCTGGCGCTCGAGGATTACGCGGGATGGCCGGCCTTTCTTTCGCTGGCGCGCCTGCCGGATGACACGTTATGCGCCGACTATCTGCGCGAAAGCTATCTGCCCCATCTCACGCCCGCCCAGACCGTCGAGCTTTCCTTCTGGCTCGAAAACCCTTCCGCCGCCCCAGATGCTGACTGGGCCACGCTTCTTCCGCCCTTTCTGACGGGAAAACCCGACAATCACCACACACTGATACGGCTCCTAACGATCGCGGCAAGAGAACGCCTCGCCACCCTGCAGGCCGGCAGCGCCGTGGTGGAGGTCGCCTCGGCCTTCGAAAAGGCAGGGCATTCGCTCGCAGCCATGGCGATGCTGCTCGATCGCGGTTACGAGACCCATGCCGCGCAAATCCTCGAACGCGCCCATGGGCGGGAACTGATCTACCGAAGCAGCGTCGACAGGTTTCGCGAAATCATCATGCGGTTTTCGCAGGATATGATCACCTCCAATGAAACCGTCCTTTTCGCGGTTACCCGCGCCTTGCTGAAACAGGGCGAATTGCAGCGCGTGCGCCATCTGCTCGGCAAAAGCCTCGGCTCGGATTACCTTGACCCGCTGAAGGTGCTAGCCCGCGGCTCGCGGTTTTCCTTCGCCGCCCGCACCTTCCGGCTGAACCTGATGATCGCCGAGGACCTGACGCCCAATGACGCGGTGATAACGCGGCTTGGCGAGTTCATGGCGGATTACCCCATGGACGATCACGGAAAATGGGCGGCCTATTACAATGCGCTGCTCGAATTCGAAATCCGCCGTCGCAATTTCCGCGAGGCAGAGGCGGCCGCCGCCCGCGCGCTCATCTATCTGCGCAAAATGGGCGGACAGCCTCTGCTCGAATTCTTCATCCATCTGCACCAGATCGTGCTGCGGCTGATGAGCGGCGATGTGCTTCTGGCGCGCCGGGCGGCGCAGGAAGCGCGCGTACGGCTGGAACAGGTGCCGCATGATGCCGTGCAGGAGTTCCGGATGCTGCGACTGGCGGAAGCCTGCCTTGCCTATGAGGCCGGAAAACCGCGCGACCTGCTGCATTTCGTCGAACATGATTTCGATCATTTCGCCGCCGCCGAAATCTGGCCGAGTCTGATGCAGTTTGCACTGCATTACGCCTCGCAGGTGCTGATCGACCATTTTCCGATGACCGTTCGCCCGGGTTTTCTGGACGGACTCTGGATTCATCTGTCGGAGGGGTTGCAGTTTCATGCGATGATGGAGATCAGAACGGCTATCGCCTATCAGAACGCCAACCGTTGGGCAGATGCCGCAGCGACGCTTTCAGCAGTTCGCATGCCCATGGGCCGAAACTGGGTGGAGAGCGCCCACGAAGACCTCTCCCGCCTGACACGTCGTGATGAAATCGCCTATGTCATGGCCTGGCTGCGCGATGCAGTGCATCTGTTCACACCCCGCGCCTATCTCTCCCGGCAGATCGATGCGATGATCGCCAATCCAAAGGTCACCAATCGCGAGACGGTCGCACTGAGAATCTGGCAGAGCTATGCCGCGCACCAGCGCCGTGACAACGCCGCCGCCCGCGCGCATATACTGACTGCGCTTGAATCGGCGACCCGCCTTGGCTGCAACGGTGTGCTGTCGGAAGAGCGCGTCTTCCTTTCGCCGCTTCTCAACAACCGCCGCATCCGCAGTTTCATCGAAACCTCATCCGATGTCCGCACCGCGCTGTCTATTTTCGCCGCCTCGGTGAACTCACCGCAGGCCCGAGCGCTGCATGGCGGCCTTTCTCAACGGGAAGCACAGATGCTACAACTATTGGCCAGCGGCATGTCGAACAAGAAGATTGCTCAGACGCTCAACATCTCGGAAGTGACCGTGAAGTTTCACCTTGGCAACCTGTTCCGCAAGCTGGATTGCAAACGCCGCGCGGAGGCGATCCGCGCCGCGAAAGCACTGGGCTGGTTATGAGGTTCAGCGGTTATTCTTCTTGCGCCATTCGGCAAAGGCCGTCTGGTGCTCTTCCTTGGTGCAGGGGTAAAGACCGATGATCGTCTGGCCGGCCTTGACCTGCTCCACCACGAAATCCTCATAGGCTGTCATTTCAACCGCTTCCGTCGCCACTTCATCGGCAATGCCCGCGGGGATGACGATGACGCAATCGGCATCGCCCACGATGATGTCGCCGGGAAAGACCGGTGCATCGCCGCAGCCGATGGGGCCGTTGATCTCGATAGCCTCGTGTTTGGTCAGATTGGTGGGGCTCGAAGGGCGGGTGTGGTAGGCCGGAATGTCCAGCTCGGCAATGGTGGCCGCATCCCGGAAACCGCCATCGGAAACGATGCCCGCACCACCGCGAACCATCAGACGCGTCACCAGAATATCGCCGGCCGAGGCGGCAGAGGCATCCTTGCGGCTGTCCATGACAAGCACGTGGCCCGGCGGGCAGGTTTCGATGGCAACGCGCTGCGGATGGGCGGGATTGCGGAATTCAACGAGCTGGTTGCGATCCTCTCGGGCCGGCATGTAGCGCAGGGTGAAGGCCGGGCCCACCATGTTCTTGCCCTTGTAACCCAGCGGGCGCACGCCCTGAATGACCTGGTTTCGCAGGCCGCGCTTGTAAAGCGCTGTCGCCAGCGTGGCGACGGAAATCGTCATCAGTTTTTCGCGCGTTTCATTGTTCATGTCTGTTTCCTCGCAATGGCCGGATGGATGTGTTTCAAGTCCTGTGAATGGGCTCATCGATAAAAATGCCGCCCTGATATTTTGCGATTGCTGCCTCGGGGCCGGGGCGCGGTACGTCGCGCTCGATTTCAGCCCGGTAGCGCGCGGCATTGTCGCCCCGCTGCCAGCCGAGAAAATCGACATGGGAATTGTCCCACCAGCTGTCGTCATTGGCCGAAACGCCCCAGATGACCGGGCAGCCGAGTTTTGGTACGCGGAAGGTCGCCTCTATCAGAGAGACGAAGTCGCCATAGCTGAGCCAGGTCGACAACATGCGCCAGTTCGTGGGTTTCTCGTCACAGGAGCCGATACGCACGATAGCCGTCTCCTGTCCGAATTTGGAATGGTAGAGGCTTGCCATGGCCTCGCCGAAAATCTTCGAAACCCCATAGAGGCCATCAGGCAGAAAAGGCGTCTCAGGGCTAAGTTGCTGCCCTTGCGGGTAATAACCGATCGTGTGGTTGCTGGACGCGAACAGGATGCGAGGTTTGCCGTGCGCCCTCGCCGCCTCGTAGAGATTGTAGACACCACGCAGATTGGCAGCCTCGATGGGATCAAACGCCCTTTCTACGGAAACTCCGCCGAGATGGACGATGCCGTCGCAATCCTTGACCAGATCGTAAACTGCCTGCTCATCCTCCAGCGCGCAGCGGACGAGCTCTTCATGCGGCGCTGGCGAACCGAGATCAACGACGTCGGACAGGCGAATGGTTTCGGCAACATGGCCAAGCCTTCCGCGCAGCATGCTGCCCAGCTTGCCGCCGGCACCGGTGATGAGCAATCGCTTCAACATGATGGCGCCTCTTAGAAAATATCTGGCTCGCCGGCGGAACGGCCAAAATCCGTCTGCAGGAAGTCGAAGTCGCAGCCCTGATCGGCCTGCGTGACGTGTTTCGAAAAGAGATAGCCATAGCCGCGTTCATAACGCGGCGCAGGCGCCTGCCATGCCCGCCTGCGCTCTGCGATTTCCTCTTCGCTGACCAGCATGTCGAGACGTCGCTGCGGCAAATCGAGGCGGACGATATCGCCGGTTTTCAGAAGCGCCAAGGGACCGCCAACGAAGCTTTCCGGTGCGACATGCAGCACACACGCACCATAAGACGTGCCGGACATGCGGGCGTCTGAGATGCGCAGCATATCGCGGTGGCCTTTTTTGATCAGCGCCTTTGGAATGGGCAGCATGCCCCATTCCGGGAAGCCGGGGCCGCCGAGCGGACCGGCATTGCGCAGCACCAGCACATGATCGGGCGTCACATCGAGATTTTCATCGTCGATGGCGGCTTTCATTTCCGGGTAGCTGTCAAACACCAGCGCCGGACCCTGATGGACATGGAGTTTGGGATCGCAGGCGGCGGGCTTTATGACGGCGCCGTCAGGGCAGAGATTGCCGCGCAGCACCGCAAGCGAACCTTCCGCATAAACGGGATTGTCAAGCGAGCGGATCACGTCGTCATTATAGACTTTTGCACCCTCGAGGTTTTCGCCCATGCTGCGGCCGGTCACGGTCAGCACGGAACAGTCGAGACGACTTTCCAGCTGCTTCATCAGCGCCCTCAGGCCACCGGCGTAAAAGAAGTCCTGCATCAGATAGTCCTTGCCGGAGGGGCGGACATTGGCGATGAGCGGTGTAACGCGGCCAAGTTCGTCCAGCTCGTCCAGCGTCATCGGCACGCCGGCGCGGCGCGCCATGGCGATGAGGTGGACGACGGCATTGGTGGAACAACCTGTCGCCATGGCGACGATGGCAGCGTTGCGGAAAGCTGCCGCCGTAAGGATGCGGTTCGGTGTTAGGTCTTCCGACAGCATCTCGACAATGCGGCGGCCACAGGCTGCGGACATGCGCTGATGTTCGGAATCGACTGCCGGAATGGAGGAGGCACCCGGCAGGGTGATGCCGAGCGCGTCGGCAATGGCCGTCATGGTCGAGGCCGTGCCCATCGTCATGCACACACCGGCAGAACGGGCGATGCCGCCCTGCACGCCACGCCACTCCTCGTCCGTAACATTGCCTGCGCGGCGCTCATCCCAATATTTCCAGGCGTCCGAACCCGAGCCCAGAACCTTGCCGGCATAATTTCCGCTCAGCATCGGGCCGGCGGGCAGATAGATCATCGGCACGCCGGCCGAGATTGCCCCCATGACAAGGCCCGGCGTCGTCTTGTCGCAACCGCCCATCAGCACCACGCCATCGAGCGGATGCGAGCGGATCATTTCTTCCGTCTCCATGGCCAGCATGTTGCGATAAAGCATCGATGTCGGCTTAGTGAAGCTCTCATCGACGGAAAGCGACGGCATTTCGACGGGGAAACCACCCGCCTGCAACACGCCGCGTTTCACATCCTGCACCCGCTCCGGAAAGTGCGAGTGACAGGTGTTCAGCTCCGACCAGGTGTTGAGGATGCCGATGACGGGTTTGCCGATAAAATCCTCCTCCGCATAACCCAGCTGCATCATGCGCGAGCGGTGGCCGAAGCTGCGCAGGTCGTCGGGTGCGAACCAGCGGTCGGAGCGGAGTTTTTTATCGGTCATGTCATTGGTCCTACGTTGCGGGTGGTGCCTAAGGCTGTCAGTCCTGCCGGAGCGTCAGCCCGCTCGTCGTGTCGAAAAGGTGGACGTGTTGAAGTGGCGCCGACAGGCGGATGACTTCGCCCGCCGATGTCGAGGTCTGGCCAGAAAGATGCAGTGTCACCGGGGTGCCGTCACCGAGATTACCGTAGAGATAGGACTCCCCGCCCAGCTGTTCTGCGGTGCGTACGGACATCGTCAAAGCGCCGCCTTCGCCCGGCTCCACATGGTTCGGGCGGATGCCGAGCGTCACCTTCTGGCCGGGCTTATAGGCAAAGCCGGTCTGTGGCAGCGGGATAGTCTCGCCCGTCGCGATTTTAAGCGCAGGTGTCGCGTCCGAAGTCACTTCCCCTGCAAAAAAATTCATCTTCGGCGAGCCGATGAAGCCTGCAACGAAAATATTGGCCGGGCGATTATAGAGATCGAGTGGCACGCCGAACTGTTCCAGTTTGCCAGCGCGTAAAACGGCAATCTTGTCAGCCATGGTCATGGCCTCCACCTGATCATGTGTCACATAGATCATGGTATTACCAAGACGACGGTGCAGGCTGGAAATTTCGCCGCGCATATCGACGCGCAGTTCCGCATCGAGGTTGGAAAGCGGTTCGTCGAAGAGGAACACGCGAGGTTCCCGCACGACGGCACGGCCGATGGCAACGCGCTGGCGCTGACCGCCCGACAGATCCTTGGGGCGACGCTCGAGAAGCTGATCAATCTGCAGCATCTTGGCGACTTGGGCGATCTTTTCGGCGATTTCCTTCTTCGGCGTGCCTATATTCTCAAGACCGAAAGAGAGGTTTTCGCGGACCGTCATATGCGGGTAGAGGGCGTAGGACTGGAATACCATGGCAAGGCCGCGGTCCGCAGCCGGCACCGTATTGACCACATCGCCGCCGATGACGATGTCACCACCGCTCAACTCTTCGAGGCCCGAGATCATGCGCAGCAGCGTCGACTTGCCGCAGCCGGATGGGCCGACGAACACGCAGAATTCGCCGTGCTTGATATCGAGATCGACGCCCTTGATCACATCGAGGGCGCCATATGTCTTTTTGACCTGACGAAGCTCTATACTTGCCATTGTCGTATTTCCTCCCTGAGGATTATTTGCCGCCCGTGGACGCAATGCCGGTGGCGATATATTTTTGCAGGAACATGAAGACCAGCGCGATCGGGGCGAGTGTCAGCACCGTCATGGCCAGAAGATTGCTCCATTCCGTCGTCATCTCGCCCTGGAAGGAGTTGAGCGCCAGCTGCAGGGTGAAGTTGTCGTTGCGGGTCAGCACGATCAGCGGCCAGAGGAAGTCGTTCCAGCGCCACATGATCGCAAGGATCGCGAGAACCGCGAGCGCCGGTGCTGAAAGCGGCAGGATGATGCGCCAGTAGATTTTCCACTCGCTGGCCTTGTCCATGCGCGCCGCATCGAGGATCTCGTCCGGGATCGTCAGCATGTATTGCCGCAGCAGGAAGACGCCCGTGGGTGTCGCGGCACCGGGAATGATGACGCCCCAAAGACTGTTGATCAAACCGAGCTGGCTGGTGATGAGGAACAGCGGCACAAGCACGACGGTCTGCGGGATCATCAGCGTGCCGACCACCAGCGCCAGCACGGCGCCCCTGCCCTTGAACTGATATTTCGAGAGCGCGAAGGCCGCCATGGAATTGACGATCAGCATGATGATGGTCGATGTCACCGTGATGAAGGTCGAGTTCCAGAAATAGAGCGGGAAATTGAAGCGCTGGAAAAGCTCGGTGTAGTTTTCCGTCGCCAGCGCCACTTTTTCAGCCGGCTTCAGTTCGTTGAACTGCATCTTCAGCACTTCCGCCGGCTTGGCGGGATCAACCACCTGCGCCACGAGGCCGATACGCCTGATCACGCCGAGCTTGCGGCCATCCTTGTCGACATAGGCCGGCAGCGGATTTGGCTGCCCGTCCACCACCATGGTTTCCTGGCTATAGGGCAGCAGCCGTGGCGGAAAGCGCTGGAGATCGGCTTCCGTCTTGAACGACGAGAGCACCAGCCAAACGACAGGACCGAACATCATCAGCACGGCCACGCCGAGATAGGCGTAGGACAGCCAGTCGGTCCAATGCAGCTTGCCGTTACGGCCGCGGGTACGGGTCAGAAATGCGCCAATCCTAGCCATCGACCTTGCTCCTGTTTGCCCGGAATTGCAGGGCGGTCAGCACCACGAGCACCACGGCGAGCAGCAGCGAAGCGGCGGCCGCAAGTCCGAAATTCCGGGGCGTCCCGGCAAAGCCGGTCTGATAGATGAATTGAATGATGAAGGTCGTCGCCGAACCCGGGCCACCGCCGGTAAAGGCAAAGACTTCATCGAAAGTCTGCACACCCTTGATGACCGACAGGACAAGAACGACGAGCATGGTGGGCGCAAGCAGCGGCAGGGTAATGCGCCGGAAGATGCGCCATGGGCTTGCCTTGTCCAGCTGCGCCGCCTCGTAGACATCGCGCGGGATCGCCTGAAGGCCGGCGAGGAGAATGAGCGTGTAAAAGCCCATATGCGCCCAGACCGACAAGAAAACGGACCAGCCAAAGGCAAGATTGGCCTCGAGCAGCCAGTCCACCGAACCGAGGCCTAAGCCTTCCATCGCCGCATTGAGAACGCCGAAACGCTGGAGAATCCACTTCCAGATCAGCGCGACCACGACGGGCGACAGCAGAACCGGGAAGAAGAATACCGCACGGAAAAAGCCGCGCGCCCGGATATCGCGGTTCAGCACGATGGCCGTGATCAGCGAAAAGCCGACCATGAAACCCACCTGCAGCACGACGAAGAACAGCGTGTTCCAGACGGAGCGCCAGAACAGGTCGCGCGCACAGGAATTGGGATCAAGATAATTCTGACAGGAAAGAAGGACCGAAAAGTTTTCGCCGCCCACCGAAGGGCGCTCGGAAAGCAGTATGTGTTCGCTGCCGGTCACGGAATAGGCCATGTTCAGCAGGATCGGCAGGAAGGCGAAGACCGCAAACAGGATCAGGTTGGGCGTCAGAAACACCCACGCAATCCGCCTGTGGCCAAGGACCTTCTGCAGGAAGGAAAAAGGCAGTTCGACAATGCCCATGACGGGCGCAAGAAATTTATACATGAGGGTCCTCCTTCGATCCGGCGCGGCGCGGCATACATCGCGCCGGAAGGCGATGGATCACTTCGCCTGTTTCAACGCTTCCTCAAGGTCCGTCTTCGCACGGGCCATGGCCTCATCAACGGTGCTTTCACCGACGATCGCCTGCGTGATGCGCTGGACTGAGATGTTGAACATGGCGCGGTTGTTCTTGTAGCCCTGGTAGGCGTAGGCAATCGGGCTGAGACCGGGGATCTGGTCCAGCCATGCATTCATGGCCTTCTGCGTCGCAGGCGTCGCACCGGTATAGGTCACGCCCTTGTCAGCCACCGACTTGTTGGCCGGAACGTTGCGAGTGCGCACGGTGAAGTCGAGATAGTTCTCGTCCTGAGCAAGGAAGTTCAGGATGTCGGCAACGACCTTCGGATTCTTGGTCTGCTTGAAACCGACGATGCCGGTGCCGCCAGGCATGCCGGTGCAGGCTGCGCCACCGCAGGGCTGCGGCACGACTTCCCAGTCAAAGGCATCGCCCACCTGGCTGTCGAAGCGCGCCGTCTGCCAGCTGCCGGAATAATAATAGACCAGCTGGCCGTTGATGAATTCCTGCGCGGCGTCACGGTAGGTATTGCCGCCCTGCCCGGCCCAGACGTCACGCGCCATGGTGCCGTCCTTGTTCCACTCCACGAACTTCTTCACGAACGTCGTGAAGCCTTCATCGACGAGGATCGGCTTGCCGTCGGCATCGAAAATCTTCGCGCCGTAAGAAATGGCCGGGCCGGCGATGCGGTGGCCGGAGCGGTCAATCGCCATCGGATAAGGTGTGCCCGTTGCCTTGGCGACGGCCGTGGCGGCCTTTGCCCAGTCATCCAGCGTTGCATCCTTGCCGGGAACAGCGACGTTTGCCTGATCGAACAGGGTGCGGTTGATGAAGGCGCCGGTGATGGTCAGCTGCGTGTGCATGCCGTAGATGCCCTTGTCGTCAGGGCCGCTGCGGTACCATTTCAGCACGTTGGAGAAGTTGTCTTCCCAATATTTCGCATCCACATAGGGCGTCAGATCGAGATAGTAGCGGTTGAGGCCGCCAAGATCGGTCACGGTTGCGAAATCAGGGCCGCTGCCGCCGGCGAGCTGAACGGGCAGACCTTCCAGCAGCGCCTTGTAGGGCACGACATCGGTGACGATCTTCACATCGGGATGCTGCTTTTCGTAACGCGCGAGAATATCTTTGAGGATTTCGCAGCCGTTACCGTCATAAGCGCAGGTGAAGCGCACTTCCTGGGCCGCCTGCGCGGCACCGGCAAAGGACGCCGCGCCAATGGCGAGCGCCAGTGCCATGCTGTATTTTCTGGTCATCTGGTTTCCTCCCGTTAGATGATTATGCGTTGGCGTATGCGCTCGGAGCCCAGCCCTTGATCCAATCGCCTTCGGCGGCGTCGGACAGGCGAACCGGCTTTCCTTCCCGGACCGACCGGTAAATGGCCGTCACGAGTTCGATGGACTGCAAGCCGTCATGAACCGTCACTTCCTTGCCGCCGCGTCCTTCCAGCGCGTCGGCAATGGCTTCGACAAAACCGGCAAAGCCGTTTTCGCCATCCGCTACGGTCGCCAGAACAGAGTCGATCTGATCCTGCGTCGTCGGGGCGCGGGCAATGAAACGCCAGGTGTCTTCCGCCGGACGATACGGCAAGGTGCCGCTTTCCGCCGTGAAGCCCTCAAAGCAGAAACGCAGGCGCGACGTGTCTTCGGCGGCACCAAGCGTCACCGAGCTGGTTGCCAGCGCACCGCTTTTCATGCGGAAGCTGAGTGCTGCACAATCTTCGGTTTCGATCTTGTTGACGCGTGTATCGGCCATGGCGAAAACTTCCTCGACCGGGCCGAGGACGTGGCAGAGAAGATCATGGGCATGGATGGCGTGACCGAGGATTGCACCGCCGCACTCACCCTTCCAGGTGCCGCGCCAGGGGATGTCGTAATAGCTCGCGCCACGGTTCCAATGGACTTCCGAGCTAGCGACAAAGGCCTTGCCGGCAAGACCGGCATCGATCAGCGCGCGCAGCTGCCGCATGGCGTGCCCGAAGCGATACTGGAACACGGGAAACACGCCGCGACCGGTCTTCTTGACGGAATCGATCAGCGCATTGGCTTCTTCCAGAGAGCGGACCAACGGTTTTTCGCAGACCACATCCTTGCCCGCCGCGTGCGCCTTCAGAGTCACCGGAAAATGCAGGTGCGGCGGCAGGCAGACGTCGATCAGCTGGATACTCTCATCGGCCAGAACCTCATCGAGATCGGTGGTGAGATGAATGGAGGTATCATCGCCGGCGACGGAGCGCGCGCGCTCCAGATCGAGATCGCAGATTGCCTTGACGACGAAGCGATTGGGCAATGCCCGATAGCCGCTCAGATGCTGGGCGCCGATGCCGGCGCCGATGATGGCAACACCAATCATTTCGAGGCCCCCTCAGCCTTGGCCTGTGCCTGCAGCGACAGGTCGCAGACCTTGAAGACATGTTCCTGCGTCATCGCCGTTTCCGTGCGGTTGCGGATATCGTCGCAGATACGGGCGAAATAGGGCAGACCAGCGCCGGAGGCATCGATATATTCGCAACGGTCGCCATTCACGAGAACGAGGCGATCCGTGCCTTCGGTGTTGCCGACATCGACATATTTGCGCAGTTCGATGTAGCCCTCGGTGCCGAGAATGGTCAGGCGGCCATCGCCCCAGGTCGGCAGCGCATCCGGCGTGTACCAGTCGACGCGAATATAGCCGTGGCCCTTGTCGCCGCGCAGCACAACTTCGCCGAAATCCTGCAGGCCCGGATCGCCTGGGTTGGCGTAATTGGCGACGGTGGCAGACACGATCTCAACCTCGGTCGAACCCGTGAAGAACATGAACTGGTCGATCTGGTGGCTGGCAATGTCGGTGATGATACCACCGTAGGCTTCGCGCTCGAAGAACCATTTCGGGCGGATCTGGCGGTTCAGGCGGTGCGGGCCGAGGCCGACAGTCTGGATGACACGGCCGATGGCGCCCTGGGCAACGAGTTCAGCGGCCTTGGTCACACTCGGCACTTCGAAGCGCTCGGAGAAATCCACGGTCCAGATGCGCTTGGTCTTTGCCACCGTCTGGCGCAGGCGGTCGAGCTGTTCGAATGTGGTGCAGCCCGGCTTGTCCGACATGACATCCTTGCCGGCTTCCATGGCGGCAATCGCGAGATCGGCGCGCTTGGAGGGAATATCGGCGATAACGACGAGATCGACGGTGCCATCCGCAAGCAGGGCTTCCTTCGAAGCGGCGCGCGGAACATTCGGAAAACGCTTTACGAAACCTTCCACGACATCGGGCTCGCCTTCTGTCCACCAGCCGGCAAATTCGGCGCCGGCATCCAGCAGGTTCTGGGCCATGCCGAAAATGTGCCGGTGCTCAATCCCGAGAGCGACGAACTTGATTGCTTTACTCATCCTGCAGTTCCACTTCCTTGCCGGTGTCGGCCGAGTTGATGATCGCGTCGATCAATCTGTGAGACAAAAGAGCCGCTTCACCGGTGACGACCGGCGGGCGTCCTGAAGAGATGGCGTCTGCGAAATCATCGAAGACGCCCTGATGCCATTCATGCGTAAAAGCCATGGGGTCGGCGCCGCCGCCCGTGCCAGCGGCAGCGCCGCCAAAAGTCTCCTGCCGGCCATCGCGCCAGTCGAGATGCAACAGACCCGAAGCGAGCCGAAGGCTGGCATTGTCGAAATGCAGCAGGATCGATTCCGCAGCGCCGGGGAAACTTGCAGTACTTGCAACGAGCGAGCCGACAGCACCGTTCTTGAACCGCAGCCCGGCAGAAACATAATCTTCGGTTTCCATGCGATGGAACCGCGTCGTCGCAGCCATGGCCTGAACACGGGCCACCGGCCCCGTCAGGCTCAATGCCAGATCGATCGTATGAATTGCCTGGGAGATCAGAACACCGCCGCCATCGCGTGCCAGCGTGCCGCGACCCGGTTCGTCGTAATAGGATTGCGCGCGCCACCACGGCACGGAGATTTCGCAGAGGCCCATCGCTCCGAGCGTGCCGCCATCAACGAGCTCACGGGCTTTTTGCGATGCAGCCCGCATGCGGTGCTGGAAGATGATGCCAAGCGTGACACCCGCGTCACGACACAGGGCGACGAGACCGTCGGCTTCCTGCGTATTTCTGGCGACAGGCTTTTCCATCAGGATGTGCTTGCCGGCTTTCGCGAGCCGCCCAACGATATCGATGCGAGCATTCGGCGGTGTCGCGATGATGGCGAAATCGACATCCGCATCGCGCGCCGCTTCCTCGACCGAGGAGTAAACGACCACTTCATATCCGGTATGTTTCGACGCTTCGGCGGCCAGCGCCTTGGCGCGGCCGGAACCACCATCCACGATGCCCTTAAGGCGAATTTTCTCAGGGCTTGCCGCACAGGCAAGCACATGCGTCTTCGCTACCATTCCGGCACCAACGATGACGCAGGTCTTGATATTTTGCATTTCGGGAGCCTCCTTCCCAATGTGCAATTATTTGCATACCGGTATGCCGGTTGTCAACAGACTTGTGTTCCGGTATACCGGTTACGAGAACGCTGGAGGGTATATGCCGAAAATTCCCGTGACAGGCGGCACCGTGCCGACAATGGAGCGACTGGACCTCAACCGTCCGGTCGTGGACCAGATTTATTCCGCGCTGAAATCCGCCATCCTTTCGCGGGAGCTTTTTCCCGGTCAGGCAGTCTCGGAAAACGAAATCGGACAGTCGTTCAAGTCCAGCCGAACCCCGGTGCGGGAGGCGCTGAGCCGTCTGCGCGACGATGGTTTGATCGTGACGCTGCCAAGCCGCGGCACCTATGTTTCGAGATTATCGGAAAAGAACATCCGCAGCGCGCAATTCATCCGCGAGGCACTTGAGGTGGCGGCAGTGTGCAGGCTGTGCCAGATCGGCCTGACTGCGGAAGCGGAACAGGAGATCGAACACGCCCTGAACGGCCAGCGGGCAGCAATGCGCAATGGAGACAGAAAGGCTTTCCGCGTTCATGACGACCAGTTCCACAGCGCGCTTGCCGCCGCGACGGGGCTTGAAAGACTGGAGTCCCTGTTGATCCGCGAGAAGGCCGGGCTGGATCGACTGCGCGCACTCGCCATAACCGACGAAGCGCACATGGCACGCCTGCTTTCCGAACATGAGGCGGTATATGACGCAATCAGGGCAGGAGACGAAGTCCGCGCGACCGATAACTTGCGCAAACATCTGAGACGTGTCCTCGGCATTCTTTCGCAAGTCTTCGAGAACCACCAGGACTATTTCGAGTAATTCTGCGGCATCTTTTTCAACGGTTCGAACATCATGAATACGGCAAATCCCGGACAAGCGCTTGCCATGTCGCAAACGAAACTTCTGTGCGACACGATGAGTACACTGGCGGAATCTCCTGTCTGGGACGAGCGGCGACAGGTGCTTTTCTGGTGCGATATTCTCGGAAAGACCGTGCGGTGCGCAGGTCTTGAGCACGGCCTCTATCAAGAATGGCCGTTCCCCAGGACGGTTTCAAGTCTCGGCCTTCGCCAGAACGGCGAACTCATCGTCGCTTGTGGCATGGACATCGTCATCCTCGATCCGGACAGCGGCAAAACGCGTCTCCTCCATTCCATTCCGGCACCCGAAGGCATCCCCTGCCGGCTGAATGACGGACGGATCGGCCCCGACGGCGCTTTCTGGGTGGGAACAATGCACAATGTGCCGCTTTCGGACATGGAGCCCCATGGCGAGCTTTGGCGGATCACCGAAAAAAGCGCCGAGCGCATGCAGACCGGGCTGACATGCCCGAACGGCCTCGCTTTTTCTTCCGACGGATCGATCATGTGGCAAAGCGATTCCGTCCAGAAATGGATACGCCGGCGAAAATTCGACCGCCTGAACGGCAGCTTCGATGAGGGCGTACAGGTGGCCCGGATGACCGAAGAAACAGGAAGACCCGATGGCGGCTGTCTCGATAGCAGCGGCAACTATTACAGCGCGGGCGTTTCCGCCGGCGTGGTGAACATTTTCACGCCCGATGGCAAGCTGGCGAACGTGATCGCAGCTCCTGTACCGCACCCCACGATGCCCTGCTTTGGAGGGCCTGATTTCAGCATCCTTTTCCTGACATCGCACCGCCACAACATGTCCGAAGACCGGCTTGAGAAAGCGCCATTTTCGGGCGGCGTCTGGGCCATCCCGACGCAAACGAGGGGGTTCGCCGGCTTCCGCTTTGGCGAAGGTGGATAACGCCCTCAGGTCGGGTTCGAATTCCTAGTCCTCCCGGAAGGCGCGGCTGATCTGGTCCGTCAGCGGTTTGGCGATGTAGGACAGTGCCGTTCTTTCGCTGGTCTGGATAAAGGCCTCGGCGGGCATGCCCGGCACCAGCGGCGCATTGTTCAGCTTCTTCCGCTCGGTAACCGGCACGGAAATCCGTGCCAGATAATAGGAGAGCCCGGTGCGCTGATCTGTCGTGATATCCGCCGCAATGCGGCTGACATGACCTTCCAGCTCCGGCGTGACACGCTGGTTGAAGGCGGTCATGCGCAGCATGGCCTTTTGCCCCACCTGAAGCTGGTCGATATCTTTCGGCAGAATCTGCACCTCGAGCGCAAGGTCATCTCCGTCAGGTACGATCAGCATGATCGGATCGGCCGGCGTTACGACGCCCCCCACCGTATGCACAGCCATTTCATGCACAGTGCCGGATTGCGGCGCGACGATATCAATGCGTTTCAATTGATCTTCGGCGGCAACCTTGCGCTCGACGAATTCGCCCATCTGGGCCTGTATTTCGCGCAGTTCGCTCCCGACCTCGGTCCGCAATTCCTGATCGATCTGAAGGATCTGCAGCTTGGTTTCGGTGATGCGCCCCGCAGTCTGTGCCTGATAGGCGATTTTTTCGCCGCGCTCCCCGCCGAACGTCGCGGCCTGAGTCTGCAGGCTGTTCAGCCGCTGCACGGAGACGACGCCCTGTTCGCGCAGGGATTTCTGCGAGGCAATTTCAGCCTGCAACACCGCAAGCCCGTTATCATAGGCCACTTCCTGCGCCTTCAGACCTTCGATCTCATGTTCGAACTGGGTGATGCGCTCGGACAGCTGCGCTTTCCTGCCCTCGCGATAGGACTTGCGGAATTCGAACAGCTTCGTTTCGCTGCGCATGGCAGAAGCGACATTCGGGTCATCCATGCGCGCCACCAGAGCCTGCGGAAAGACAAGTTCAGGCAAATCGTCCCGCTCGGCTTCCAGTCTCGCCATGCGTGCAGTCAGTTCGTCCAGGCGCTTGGTCACGATGGCGAGATTGGCACGGGTCTGCGTCGCATCAAGACGCATGACCACATCGCCGGCCTTCACCCTCTCGCCCTCATTCACAAGAATTTCACCGACGACACCGCCGCTCGGATGCTGAACCTTTTTCGTGTACGAATCCACCACCAGATGACCGGAGGCAACGACTGCACCGGCAAGACGGGTCGTCGCGGCCCAGCCGCCGACACCGGCCAGAAGCGCAATGCTTGCGGCGAGTCCCGCAAAGAGATGCTTGCGGATGGAGCGGGAAACGCTGCTGCGCTGATCAATCTTTGACATCCGTCTCTCCCTGCCGGCTGTTCTCTTCACGGCCGTCTTCCAGCCCGGCGGGCCGGGCCTGGGTATTGGCCACGACGCGCAGCGGTGAGACCGTTTGCGCGGATGCGGTGAAACCTTTGCCGCCCTGCCCCTGCGGAACACGCAGCACCTTGGACAGCACCTCGTCGCGCGGGCCAAAGGCCTTCATCCTACCCTCTTCCATCATCAGGATGAAATCCACCGCACCGATGGCACTTGGCCGATGGGCGACGACAACGGCAATACCACCGCGCGCCTTGACGGAGGTAATCGACCGGACCACTGCCGCCTCGCCTTCCGCGTCAAGATTGGCGTTGGGTTCATCCAGCACCACGATAAAGGGATTGCCATAAAGAGCGCGGGCCAGACCGATGCGCTGGCGCTGTCCGGCGGAGAGAGCTGAACCCGCCTCGCCTATATCGCTGTCATACCCCTTTTCGAAGCGCAGGATCAGCTCATGTGCGCCGGCAGCCCTAGCTGCAGCGATGACGTCTTCGGGATCTGGGTTATCCGCGAAACGGGCGATATTCTCGCCGATGGTGCCTTCAAAAAGTTCCACACCCTGCGGCAGATAACCGATGTGGCGGCCAAGCGCTTCCCGGTCCCACTGATCGAGGCTTGCGCCATCAAGCCGCACCTTGCCGGCGGCGGGCATCCACGCGCCGGTGAGAATGCGCGATAGCGTCGATTTGCCCGAACCTGACGGACCGATGATGCCGAGCGCGTTTCCGGCTGTCACGACGAAACCGAGCCCCGCAACGATGGGCTTTTTCCCGCCCGGCGGAACGATGGTGACATTCTCGACCCGTAACTCCTTCTCTGGCTTCGGCAGGGCCATGGCAGCGGCATCGGCCGGCATTTGCGAAAAAAGCTCTCTCAGCCGTGCCCAGCTCTGCCGGGCGGCCGCGAAGGACCTCCAGTTGGAAATGGCGAGATCGACAGGCGCCAGTGCCCGGCCCATCATGATCGAACTGGCGATCACCACGCCGCCGGAGGCTTCCTGCTCAATGACGAGCCAAGCGCCGACAGCAAGAATTGCCGATTGTAGAACGACCCGAAGCGATTTTGCGATATTGCCGAGGCCACCTGCCACATCGCCCGCCCTGCGATTGGCAGCGAGGTAGGCCTCGTTGGAATTTTGCCAGCGTTTACCGAGCCGGCCACCAAGCCCCATGGCCTGCACCACCTCTGCGTTGCGGCGGGAGGCCTCCAGCTGCCGGTTGCGGACCATGTTTTCCAGCATGGTGTCGCGGATTGGTTTTTGAGAAAAGATATTGGTGAAAATTGTGAGCGAGACCAGCAGCACAGCGCCGCCGAGCGCCGTTACACCAATCCAGAAATGGAACAGGAAACATATGCCGAGATAAAGCGGCATCCACGGCAGGTCGAAAAAGGCAGTCGGACCCGTGCCGGATAAAAAGCCGCGTACATTGTCGAGATCACGCAGCGGCTGGAGGCCGTCACCCGGCATGCGGTTGACGAGCGGCAGGCGCACCACGGCATCATGCACTCTGCGGGAGTAGCGCAGGTCGAAGTCTTCGCCGATACGGATCAGGACACGGGCACGGATGATATCGAGCAGGCACTGGAAACCATAAAGCCCGAGAGCAAGAAGCGCGAGCCCGACCAGGGTCGGCAGACTGCCGCTTGCCAGTACCCGGTCATAGATCTGCAACATGAAAAGCGGCGACGTCAGCGCCAATATGTTGACAACACCGCTGACGAGCGTGAGGCCGAAAAACGTAGTCTTGAGGGGCGAAACGACCGCCGCAGTGAAGGACTGCGGCGGTGTCTGCTGCTGGTTTTGAAAGCCCACAGCCGGTTTTTCCTTTACGCGGCAAGCGCCGATGCGCTGGCGAAAATGAAGTCCGATGCGTCGAGTACATTGACATCGACGCCGTTCAGCGTGACTGAGACGGACGTGTCTATGGCCGAGAGGATAACGGCATTTCCATTATCATCATACCACAACAAATCGTCCACCGATGTTGCGCCCCAGGCGGATACATCGAGCTTTCCGTACCATCCTCATCATCGAGAATTAGTGCGCCGACGCGGGCCCATGGCCCGAGCTACCTGGGAACCCGGCAATTTTTGCAGCCGGGCTCTTCCATCGTCAGATTGCCCCGTCGACGATGACCATTGGCCTGCCCTGCGAGCAGGGTTCGATACGTGCATCGATGCGATAGATTTCGCGCAGCATGTCGGATGTTATCACCGCTTCCGTGCTGCCGCTCACCACCATTTCGCCCTGTGCGATCACCATCGTCTTCTCGCAATAGCGCAGCGCATGGTTGAGATCATGCAGCGCAATCAGAACGATCATGCCTGTCTTCTGCGCGAGTTCGGTGACGAAGCCCAGAACCTCGATCTGCCGGTGGAGATCGAGTGCGGAAGTCGGCTCGTCCATCAGCAGCACCTCCGGCTTGCGGGCAAGCGCCTGTGCCAGCGAGACCAGCTGGCGCTGGCCGCCTGACAATTCGCCAAGCCCGCGGAAGGCAAGGTCATGGATTTTCAGCGCCTTGAGAATGGCGTCGATCTCGAGCAACTCATGATCCTGAACACGCCAGCCGCCGCCCTGCTTGGCGGAAAGCAGAACGGATTCATAGACCGTCAGCACCGCGTTTGCGCCGGTGTCCTGTGGCATGTAGCAGATGGCGCGGTCTCCACGGGCGGTATCGGAAAGTTCGACCAGCCCGGGACCGGAGATCAGGCTGGCGATGCGCTTGAAAAGCGTCGACTTGCCGGCGGCATTCGGGCCGATCACCGCCGTCACGCTACCGCTTTCGAGCGTATCGATGCCCACCTTGGAGAGAACCGTGGTGCGCCCATAGGCCGCGCCAACATCCTTTAATGCGAGGGCTACCATGCGCGTCTCCTGTTACCGAAAATAAGCGCGAAAAAGAAAGGTACGCCCACCAGCGCCGTGATGACGCCGATCGGCAGAACAGCGCCCGGGATGAGTATCTTGCTGATGACCGAGGTTGCAGACAACAGCAATGCTCCGCAGATCACCGAGCCCGGCAGGAAGAAGCGCTGATCTTCACCCACCAGCATGCGGGCGATGTGCGGCCCCACCAGCCCGACAAAACCGATTGTGCCGACGAAAGAAACCGGAATGGCGGCCAGCAGGCTGACCGTCAGCATCGTCTGCAGCCGCAGACGGCGCACATTGATGCCCATGCTGGCCGCCTTGTCATCGCCAAGCCTGAGCGCCGTCAGCGCCCAGGCATTGCGCATGAACATCGGCACGGTAACGAGAAGAATGGCGGCGGTGACGTAGACCTTGTCCCAGGTCGCCTTCGTCAGGCTGCCCATGGTCCAGAAGACGACGGCGGCAAGAGCCTGTTCGGAAGCGAGGTATTCGAGCAGCGACAGCGCCGCATTGAAGGTGAAGACAAGTGCGATGCCAAGCAGCACGATCGTTTCAACCGTCACACCGCGAAGGGTCGACGCGAAATGGATGAAGAGGGCCGCAACCATTGCCATGATGAAGGCATTGATCGGCACCATGTAGTGCACGGCGCCGGGAAAGATCGCCACTCCTCCGATGAGCGCCAGCGCCGCACCGAAGCTTGCGGCGGCCGAAATGCCGAGCGTGAACGGACTGGCGAGCGGGTTCGACAGGATGGTTTGCATCTGAGCGCCCGCCACCGAAAGCGACGCGCCGACGGTGACCGCCATCAGCGCGATCGGCATGCGGATGTCCCAGATGACCACACGCAGCTGGTTTCCCACCGCAGCCGGATCGGCGATGGTCGCAAGCACTTCGGAGAGGGTGTAGCGAGCCGGACCGAGCGCCATGTCTGCGGCCATGCTGAAACATAGGGCGATGAAAAGCCCGAAGAGGATGACGATCCTGCGCGCGGCAAGGGCGCGATATTGATCGCGCCCGCTGACGGCAACGACGCTTTCATTCAGCGAACTCATTGGTTCAAACCTTTTTCGAGCGAGGCGAAATAGCCGGGCTTGTAGGTGACGGGAAGGAATTTCCGGTGAAACTCCTCGAAATTCTTTTCCGGATCGAGATCGGAGAAGAGGTTCGGGTGAAACCACTTGGCGAATTGCTGGATCGGGAAAAACTCGTAAGGCGCGCCATAGAACTGGTGCCAGACGGCGTGCACATTGCCTTGCTTGACGGCCGTCAGTTCCGGAAACGGCGTGCGCTTCATCAGGTTGGCCAGTCGCTCACGGGAAAGAGCCATATCCGCACCGCGCCCTACGGGAACGAACTGATTGATGTCGGATTCAGCCGCCCAGTTCGAACCTGTGGCAATCACGTGCTCGGGATCGGCAACGACGAGTTGTTCGGGATTGAGGTCGCCAAAGGTCGTCTTGATGATGCCATCGGCAATATTGCGACCACCGGCGAGATCGACCATGGCACCGAAATTGGCCGGGCCAAAAGTGCGGCAGCAGTTGTTTTCACCAGAAATGCCGGGCGAACGCTCAATGAAGACGTTAGGGCGCTTCAAGTCCTTGACGCTGGCGAGCCGGTCGGTCACACGCGCGATTTCGGCACGGCGATAGGCGATGAACTCCTTCGCACGCTCTTCGGCGCCGAAGAGCGTGCCGAGGATTTCGACCGAGGCTTCACTGTTCTTTTCGGGATCGATGCGAAAATCGAGATAGACGACATTGATACCGGCAGCTTCGGCTTTTTCTTCGAAACCGCTTTCCTTGGCTGATTTCTCCGCTTCGAGATTGAGTGTGATGACATCAGGCGAAAGCGTGATGGCCGACTCGAGGCTGAAATCCCCCTGCGGCACGTAACCGAAGCGCGGCAGTTTCTCGATCTCGGGGAAACGCTCGACGTAGGCGGCGTAGCTGTCCGGGTCCTTCTTGAGCAGGTCGTCACGCCAGCCAACAATGGTATCGAACGTCCGGTCGCCCTTCAGCGCCGCGATGACGTGAACCTGACGCGCCTCGCCAACGATGACACGCTTGGCCGGCAGGTCCAGCTCGATCTTGCGTCCGGTGACATCGGTGATCTCCCCCGCATGAGCCGCGACAGTGAGAAGGGAGAAGGCCAGCATCGCAAGATGCCTGAGGGCGTTGAGCCGCATGAGAAGGTCCTCATCAAGTTCAAAACAAAACGATGAAGCCGCGTGGCTGCGGCTTCATCCATCGAGTGGACCGGCGCTCCTCCTTCACCGTCCCTGTCTTATTTCGCGTCCTTCAGCGAAACGAAGTAGCCGGGCTTGTAGTCAAGCGGCAGGAAGCGGGCGTGAAGTTCCTTGAACGTGGCTTCGGGATCGAGATCCTTGAAGAGATCAGGGTGCAGCCACTTGGCGATTTCCTGAATGGCCACGAACTGATAGGGATTGTTATAGAACTGGTGCCAGATGGCGTGGACATTGCCATCCTTCACGGCCTGGACGCCTGTGAAAGCCGGGCGTTTGGTCAGGTTTTCCAGCTTGCGACGGGCCTCCTTCACATCCGCGCCGTAACCGACGCCGACCCAGTTGCCGCCGGGAACATAACCGTTCCAGTTGCCGCCTGTGATGATGATCTGCTCCGGGTTGGAGGCAATGATCTGCTCAGGATTGACGGTGCCGAAGGTGCCCGGAATAATATCCTTGGCCATGTTGATGCCGCCCGCCAGCTCCACCATCTTGCCAAAATTCTCGTTGCCGAAAGACATGCAGCAATCGTCGGAGTAACCGCCGGCACGCTCCATGAACACTACAGGTTTCTTCGGATTTGCCTTTTCAAGCGTGTCCGTTACCTTCGCGATGGATTCCGCCCGGAACGTGATAAAGTCTTCCGCGATTTTTTCCTTGCCGATCAGCTTGCCCATCAGACGCATGCTCGGCTCGGTGTTTTCCATCGGCTTTTCGCGGAAGTCGACATAGACCAGCGGAATGCCGACCTTTGCGAGCTTTTCGATGTAACCTGCCTCTTCGGTCGCCGTCTTCGCGTCGATGTTCATCAGAATGACGTCGGGCTTCAGGGCAACGGCCTGCTCGACATCGAAGGTGCCGTCCTTCATGCCGCCGAAAGTCGGCAGCTTGGCGATATCGGGGTATTTGGCGAGATAGGCGTCGTAGGTTTCCGGATCGGCCTTCGACAGATCGTCACGCCAGCCGACCACGTGCTGGAAAGGGTTTTCCTTGTCGAGCGCCGCCAGGAAGTAAATTTGCCGGCCTTCGCCGAGAATGACGTGCGAAACGGGAACGTTGACTTCGACATCCCGGCCGGTAACGTCCTTGACGGTAACCTTTTCGGCCAATGCCGGCCATGCCGCAGATACGAGAAGGCCAAGGGCAAATGCCGCAGATTTGGCTGAGATGCGCATCGGATATTGCTCTCCAGTGTTGACTGGCGCGGCTGTATTATTTTCTGACTGTACTAGTCAACATTTATGTTTTAGAGCCATTCTTAACTGACCGGCACATGAGCTGAAGACCAATGATCGACACCATAGAATATGGCAAAAACGATAGCCTGAGAGACGAAATCAAAGCCTACTGGTCCGGCCGCGCCGCGACTTTCGACCTGTCCCCCGGCCATGAAATTTTCTCCGAAGAGGAGCGCGAGGCGTGGCACGCGCTGATCTTGAAACATCTTGGTCCGGGTGAGGGGCGCAGCGCGCTCGATCTTGCCAGCGGAACCGGCGTCATCTCTCACCTCATGGACGATCTCGGATTTCAGGTTACCGGCATGGACTGGTCCGAAACGATGCTGGCGCTTGCCCGTGAAAAAGCAAAAAGCCGTGGGCGTAGCATCCGTTTCTTCGTCGGCGATGCCGAAAACACGATGGAGCCGGATGAGAGCGCCGATGTTATCATTACCCGCCATCTGGTCTGGACGCTGGTCGATCCACGGGCAAGTTTCGCGGAGTGGTTCCGAGTGCTGAAACCGGGTGGACGCCTGCTGATTGTGGATGGCGATTTCGTCAATACCAGCTGGCGCGAAAAACTGGTAAAGAAACTTGCGGCAGGTCTCGAAGGCTTGGGGTTGGTCAAACCGGATCAGCCGCACAAGCCAGCGGATCCGGAAAACACCTTCACCAGCATCCTGTCGCGTGTCTATTTTTCAAACGGTGCGAGAGCCGGCGAGGTTGCAGCGCTTCTGCGACAGACGGGTTTCGAACCTGTCGCAATCGATCAGGAACTCCAAGCCATTCACCGCGCCCAGGCGAAAAATTTCAGCCTGCTGAAAGGTATACTCCGGGGGCTGCAGCATCGTTATGCAGTCTGCGCGGTGAAGCCGGACATCACAGGCAAAACCTGAGGCTCCGTCTGTGTCCTCAGGCCTGACCGTGAGATCCAGAGCGTCAAGTCGCTGACCGTAGAAGACTGTCTTCTGATGACCAATGCGCAACGGTGACTGGGGGCGGATCATTCCCGGCCCTGTTGCACGGCCTGACCGGCCCCTTATCTTTCCGCGCGCTCGAAAAGTTCCTCGAAACGCGGTTTTGCCCGCGCTGGCATGTCGACCGTCCGGTAGCTCTGCGGCAGGGTCGCATCGCCGACCTTGATCAGCATGACCATGCCCATGCCATAATGCGGTGAACATTTGATACCGTAGAAACCCGGCTTGTCGAAACCAGTCTCGAATTCATCATTGATCCGGCTTTTGAAACCTTCCACACCTTCAGGAACCATCCCCTCAACGGTCGCGGCATTGTGACTCTTGTGGGTCGGCACGAAGCGTACGCGATCACCGGCGGTGATCTCCAGAAAATCGGGCTCGAACACCATTGGGCCCTTCTTGCCCCTGTTCAGCATTTTCACCTCGAAGGTTTCTGCCGAGGCATGTGCGGATAAACCCGACCCCATGAGCACGGCAACGCCTGCAACTCTTGCAAGCCTCAGCAATTTCATCATGCCATGACCTTTCTTGCATGATCGACCCGTCCGTGGGCCGGCAGAAAACGAATGTGCGAAAAGCCGCTTCCATCAACCGTCACAACGCATTCCACTCCGAAGACGGACGCTATTGTTGCCGGCGTCAGGACTTCGCGCGGCGCGCCGATGGCGATCATCTCACCGCGATGCATAATGGCGATGCGGTCGCAGAACATGGCGGCGTGATTGAGATCATGAAGGGCCGCCACAACGGTCAATCCCTGCCGGCGCACCAGATCGAGCAAGCCGATCTGGTGGCCGATGTCGAGGTGATTGGTCGGCTCGTCCAGCAGCAGAATATTGGGCTCCTGCGCCAATGCGCGGGCGATATGCAGTCGCTGGCGCTCACCACCGGAAAGGTGGTGCCAGCTGCGCTCCGCCTTGTCGGCCATGTCGACATTATCGAGCGCGGCCTCGACGATCGCGTCGTCATGCGCAGACCACGCAGAAAGTGGACCGAGATAGGGCGTGCGCCCCAATTCCACCGCCTGTCGTGCGGTGATGCGCTCGGTGGTTTCGGCCTGCTGCTCCACAAAAGCCAGCCGGCGGGCGAGTTCACGCCGTCCGAGGGAGGCGAGCGGCTCGCCGCCGAGCATAACGTGACCCTGGCGCGGCTTGCGGATGCCGGCCAGCATGGAGAGCAGCGTGCTTTTACCGGACCCATTCGGGCCGATTATGCCGAGAAACTCTCCGGAGCCGACATCGAGCGAGACACCGCGTACGATGTCGATATTGCCTGCGCGGAATTTCAGGTCATGAGCGGATAGCTTCACGAACGTCCCCTCTTCTGTCCGAGGATGAAGGCGAAGGCGGGCGCGCCGACAAGCGCGGTGATGACACCGATGGGCAGCACCTGCCCGGGAATGACAATGCGGGAGAGAATATCGGCGATGATCATGAATACCGCACCGGTCAATGCTGTCACCGGCAGCAGCAGCCCATGGCGGACGCCGACGAAGATGCGTGCCGCGTGGGGAATGACGAGGCCGACAAAGCCGATGGACCCGACCAGCGAGACCATCACCGCCGTCATGATCGCCGAAACCGAGATCAGTACTGCATAGGTCCGCCGCACCGGAATGCCGAGCGAGGCAGCCGCCTGCCCGCCGAAGGCAAAAGCATCAAGCGCCCGGGCGTGCCAGAGGCAAACCGCAAGACCGGCAACACTGACCGGCAGGGCCAGCCACACATCCGGCCACCGCACGCCCGAGAGGTTCCCCAGCAGCCAGAACATTATACCGCGCGCCTGTTCGGCATTGGCGGATTTGGTGACGATGAAGGACGTCATGGCATTGAACAGTTGCGAACCGGCCACCCCGGCCAGGATGATGGCACTGTTGCCGTGCCCTGCACGCACCGCCAGAAGACTGACAAGCGAGAATGCGACGAAGGCACCGATCAGTGCCCCCGCCGGCATTGTCAGAAAGCCCGCCCCAAAGCCGAGAAGGGCGACGCCCACCGCTCCGGTGGAGGCGCCCGCGGAAATACCGAGAATATAGGGGTCGGCAAGCGGGTTGCGCAGCAGCGATTGTAGAACCGCGCCAGCAAGCGCCAGCGAAGCCCCGCAGCAGGCGGCCACGACGGCGCGGCTGAGACGATAGCTCCACACAATTCCCTCATCCAGCGGCTCCAGCGGATAACCGGCGTCAAACACCCGGTTGGCGATGGTTTTCGCCACCACATCCAATGGAATGGCGGTTTCGCCAATGGCCGCCCCGGCCATCAGCGCGCCGAGCAGCAGGGCGAGCGCGACAAAAACCAGCCCTCCTCTGCCGAGATGGATTGAAAACCCGCTCACTTGGCGAGACCGGCAGCCGAAATTGCCTCAGCCAGCGTTTCAATGCCTTCGATCGTCCGGATGGTCGGGTTCATCGCCTGGGCATCCATCTCGAAGACGTGACCTTCCTTGACAGCTGGCATGATGCTGGCCACGGGATCGGTGGCGAGGAATTTCTGCTTGACGGCGATGTCGTCAGCCGGGAAACGGCGGCGGTCCATCTTTCCGGCCACAATCACCGAAGGATTGGCCTTGGCGATGGTTTCCCAACCGACCGTTGGCCATTCTTCGTCGCTCTCGATCACATTCTTCAGGCCGAGCGCCGACATGATGTAGCCGGGCGCGCCGTTGCGGCCCGCCACATAGGGGTCGATATCCAGTTCCGCGCTGGAGAACCAGAACACGGCGGAAAGCTTGCCGTTTGCGGAAGCAATCTTTGCGCGGGCAGCCTCTTCCCGTTTTTTGAGATCATTGACCACTTCTTCGCCGCGATCCTGGACGTTGAAAATCTGCGCGAGGTCGCGGATTTCCTGATAGATCAAATCCATTGTGAAGCCGGTCTTGCGCACGCCGTCGCCGCCCCCGGAATTGTCCTTGCCGACGCAATCTGCCGGCGAGGTGTAAACGGGAATGCCGAGTTCGGCGAATTGCGCAGGCGTACCGACAACGCCCTCGGGGCCGATCTGCCACTGGAACTGCGTTGTGACGAGGTCCGGCCTCTTTCCAACGACGGCCTCGAAGCTTGGATCATTGTCGGCCAGACGCTCCACCCTGGCATTGGCCTCCTCATAGCCCGCAAGGACCGGGCCGATCCACAGGGCCGTGCCAACGACCTTGTCGGCCAGCCCGAGCAGATAAAGAACCTCAGTCGTGCTCTGGCCGACTGAGACGGCGCGGGCGGGCGGCTGCTTGAAGGTGATGTCGTGACCGCAGCTTTTGATTGTCAAAGGATATGCCGTTTCCGCAGCATTGGCGGTGGCGGCGGGCAGAACTGCAAGCGCAGCAGCGAGAAAGCCGGCGCGGACCGGCAGGCGTCCAGAATGAAACATGTGTTCTCCAATCGAATGAAATCGCTTGTTCCAGAGCAGCGGCGTCAGAACGCGCAGCAACCACGGAACGTCTTGTACGGAGAACGGTAACAGGACGCAAACCAAATGTTATGAAATAACATTACAATCTCCTCTTCCGGGCTTCCCCGCCCGTAACGATGGTTTATATTTTGACGGCAGGTCTCCTGACTCGCGGATTTGCGCCTTTCATCTGCCTTCCCGCATTCCGGAGAATGCAGTGGCATGACGCCATCGGCGTCACGAGGATGAGCGGCAATCCGCTTACAGTTGCGGGGGCAGCCACGGCATTGGGCGATAATCATCACCCGCACCGTGTTCCCTATTAATCCCTTCGCCCTTCGGCTGCAGGAACCGTCGCTTTCTCACATAAGGGTCAAGGGGCAGTGCGTCAATCATCAAAGCATGTTTCCAGCGCAGCGGAACGCATCGCGTCGGGCGACGCCCGAAACAGGACCATCACATAATCAGTCGATTGAGGCGGTTCAAAACTGCGCTTCAGCACAGCGATGGACCCGCAAGGGCGAAAATCCTCGCCGGACCCGAACCGGCAGGCTGCGGCGCCTGTTTCGACATGGTGGTAAGAGTTTCGATCACGACCAGGCCGGATTGCGTCAGAAAATCGGTCAATACGCCTTGGTCTTGCACGGCATCCAGACGGACGAGCTGATCGTCCAGATCGGCAAAATGCCACCTCACCAGCGCGACCGCATCTTTCTCCTCAACTGCGACGACCGGACCGACGATGTGACCTCGCCCGGCCGCCCGCCGTAGCGCGAAAGCCACCAGGCGATCGACCTCGAAAAGGCCATAGCCAGTATTGCCGCGCAGAAGAGGTTGCAGCACGCCCCGCCTCGATACGCCCAAAGCCGCCCGGTCAATCGTCATGACCGCCGACAAATGATCTTCCGAGAGGGGCTCGATCCGTTGTTTTCTGCCAAGCCCCGGTGTCTGCACGGGGGAGCGCACCCTGCCCCGAAACAGCTGCACCTTTTCCGCATCTCCTGAAAAGCCGAGCCCTGCAAAAAGACGACGTGACACGCCCGTGGCGTTCAGCCGCAAGACGGTTGCCGGGTATTTTGCCAGAAGCTGCTGCACCAGCCAGGGCGCCACGCCATGCCGCTGCAGACGTGGCGATACAATGACCATGCCGAGCGTCGCGAAACCCTGATCATAGGGAAAGAGCATCGCTGTCGCGACAACACGGTCGATCTCGTCCAGCGCAGCGAGACCGACACCGCATTGCCGCAGGAAACACCATTCATTGGCGTGATAGCGCCATCCGACCGCCATGGAGAGGGCGTGCAGACGATCTGCCTCGACATCGGCAATATCCACGGTCCGCAACTCGAAACTATCGACTTTGAGCAGCTCCATCGCAAACGGCTCTCACTCCCTCCAGCGCGAGGAACCAGCGTTCCCGGCGTCCAAGCCATGACGTCCGAGGATAACGAGCCATGCCAGCACGAATTTTCTGAAAGCACTGGAAGGACACAACAATCTACCGAAATACCTCGCTTTTCAGCAGATAAACGCCTTCGGCCGTTCTAAGCTTTTGCAATGAGCAATGCGGCCATCATAACGGGCCAACGGGGACGACCATGAACGCAATCGAAATCCTTGAGCGTCTCGTCGCCTTTCCGTCCGTGGTGGGAACGGCCAATGGCGACATTGCCGGATGGATTGCCGAATATTTGGGAAGCCATGGCGCAAGAGTATCCGTGATTCCGGGGCCGGAGGGAGACCGCACCAATCTCTTCGCCACCTTCGGACCGGCCGATCGGGCCGGTTACATTCTGTCCGGGCACATGGATGTGGTACCCGCCGGAGAACCGGAATGGTCTTCCGATCCTTTCCGGCTGAGAACGGAAAACGACAAGCTTTACGGACGCGGGACGACCGACATGAAAGGTTTTCTCGCAACCGTCCTCGCCACAGCGCCTGCCTATTCGCGCATGACGCTTGAGCGCCCCGTGCATATCGCCTTTTCCTACGACGAGGAGGCAGGTTGCCGCGGTGTTCCCCATCTCATCGCGCGCCTGCCGGAACTGTGCGCGCCACCGGCGGGCGCCATTATCGGCGAGCCCAGCAATTTGCGTTCCGTGCGCGCCCACAAGGGAAAAGCCGCGGCGCGGGTCAGCATCCGTGGCAGGTCAGGCCATTCTTCACGGCCCGATCAGGGAGTGAACGCCATTCATCTGATGGCAGGCATCATCGCGACGGCGGTGGAGGCGGCAGACGCGTTGACCCGGGGTCCTTTCGAGAAGACATTCGAGCCGCCCTACTCGTCCGTGCAGATCGGTACCGTCAACGGCGGACAGGCGATCAACATCATTCCCGATCATTGCGCCATCGAACTGGAGGCAAGGGCTATTTCAGGTGTCTCGCCAATCGCCTTGCTGGAGCCGGTACGACGTAGCGTGGAGGCACTCACCGCGACAGGTGTCGATATCGAATGGCTGCCGATGAGCGCCTATCCGGCGCTGTCGCTTCCCGCCGAGGCCCCGCTCGCCTCGCTTTTGGAGGAACTGACCGGCACTCCCGGTCTCGCGGCCGTCAGCTATGGCACAGAGGCCGGGCTCTTTCAGGCTGCGGGCATCGACGCCATCATCTGCGGCCCCGGTGATATTGGCCGCGCCCATAAACCGGACGAATTCATAACAGCGGGCGAACTTTCCGCCTGCCAGTCCATGCTGGAAACGCTCGGCCGGCGCTGCACGGCTTGAACACTCGAGACCACGGATCAGATGACATTTCTCTTTAACTCCGACGCCAGACGCGGCGAAATCTTCCGGCAGGCCCTGGCTGACAAATTGCCGGATCTGCCCTTCGCAATGGATCCCTCCAAGGTCGATCCCGATGCGGTCCGTTACCTCATCACCTGGACGGTGCCGGAGGATATAGCGCGTTATCGCAACCTCGAAATCCTTTTTTCGATCGGGGCCGGTGTGGACCAGTTTCACATCGATACGGTCCCGCAGACGGTGAAAGTCGTACGCATGGTGGATGAGGGGATCATCCGCATGATGCAGGAATATATCTGCCTCGGCGTGCTCGCCCTTCACCGCAATCTCCCCGCCTATCTGAAACAGCAGCGGCAGCAGTTGTGGAAGGCGCTGCCGCAACGGCAGGCAGAAGACTGCCGGATTGGCGTTCTTGGCCTCGGCATGCTGGGCGTCGCAGCGCTGGAGCGGTTGAGACCTTTCGGCTTTCCGCTCGCCGGCTGGAGCCGTTCGCCGCGAGAGATCGATGGCGTCACCTGTCACCATGGCGACGACGGGCTGAAAGCCATCCTCTCCACCAGCGACATCCTCATCTGCCTGCTGCCGCTGACGGACGAGACCACCGGGCTTCTCAACGCCGAACGCCTGAGCCTCTTACCCGATGGCGCGGGACTTGTTCACGCCGGACGTGGCAGACAGCTCGATCACGGCGCGCTCCTCGATGCGCTCGATAAAGGCCGGCTCTTGGGTGCAGTGATCGACGTTACGGACCCGGAGCCGTTGCCCGAAGACCATCCTTTCTGGACCCATCCTAAGATTCTCCTGACGCCACATATCGCCAGCGTCACTCAGCCCCATTCCGCGGCACGCACCGTTGTCGAAAACATCAAACGCCACGAGTCCGGTCTTCAACCGCTCGGCCTTGTCGACCGCCGCCGCGGATATTGATCATCAAGCCTGTTTCAGAAAGGAAAATCCATGCCGCTTCTCAAGCCCATCGATACCAACCCCGACTTCGAGCCCAAGGCCTCCAAGGCGCTGCCAGGACGCCTCATTGCAGGCGATCCGTCGTTCAAGACCTGGGCGCTTGACGAAGCTCGCGACGGAACCGTGAAGACAGGCATTTGGGAAGCGACACCGGGTGAAAGCCGTTCCATCAAAGGTGAGACCTTCGAGTTCTGCCATATTCTGGCCGGCGTCATCGAAATCACCCCTGATGGCGGCGAACCGCAGCGTTATACGGCGGGCGACAGTTTCGTGATGAAACCTGGTTTCGTCGGCGTCTGGAAGACCATTGAGACAGTGCGCAAAATCTACGTCACAGTGAACGGATGAGGCGTATCTCGCCGGTTTTCCAGGTTGCCCGCGATAACGGGAACCGGCGAGAGACCACAGGCAGCACGCACCGAAGATTGCGCTGTCTGGCAACGGTAAAACGGGATTTTCGTTCACTGCCACGGCTGCAGTCGGTCGATTTCGCTTGCCGACAGGAATTAGCTTTGAGGGCATATCCAAAGGGGATTTCCCATGACACTCAGCTTCGATCCAGACAGCCTGTCCCTGCCGATCGGCCACTTCATCGGCAACCGGCTCGTCACCGCTAAAAACGGTATCGACATGCACCGCCCATCGGACGGGGCCCCATATGCCGGGTGCCCGAAGGCGGATGCAGACCTGGTGGATGAAGCGGTGCAAACGGCCAAGGCCGCACTGAAAAGTAGCAATTGGGGCGGCGTGCGCCCGCGCGAGCGCACCCGGGTCCTGCAACGCTGGGCTGACCTGATAGAGCAGGAGGCCGAGACGCTGGCAAAGATCGAGGCGCTGTCCTCGACCCGGCCGGTGGGCCAACTGATCGCCGGCGATATCGCCGTTACCGCCGAGCAAATCCGCTTCTTCGCCGAATTCGCCGACAAGGAAGGCGGCGATCTGGTGCCGACCGACGACACGAGCCTCGGCATGATCATGACGGAGCCCTATGGCGTGGTGGGTGCGATTACACCGTGGAATTTTCCGGTCTCCATGGCTGGCTGGAAGCTCGGCCCGGCGCTCGCGGCAGGCAATGCCGTGGTGCTGAAACCTTCGGAGATGACGCCCTTCTCCAGTATTTTCATGGCGCAGCTGGCGATCAAGGCCGGGTTACCCGCCGGCCTCATCAACATCGTGCTGGGCGACGGTCCCGTCACGGGCAACGCCATCACCGGCCATCCCGAGATTTCCAAGGTGAGCTTCACCGGCTCCACCGCCGCGGGAGCCGCCATCATGGCCAATATCGCCCGTACAGGGATCAAGCCCATGACGCTGGAACTTGGTGGCAAGAGCCCACAGATTGTCTTCGCCGATGCGGATATCGAAAAGGCGGCGACGGCCATCGCCGGCAATATTCTCTCCAATGCCGGGCAGGCCTGTGTGGCCGGCTCACGCATCCTCGTGGAGGACAGTGCGGCAGATGCCCTCTCCGCCGCGATCATCGCCCGCATGAAGACGGTGAAGCCCGGGCCCACCTGGGACGAGGCAACGCAATATTCGCCTATTATCTCCGAGGTTCAGCGCAAGCGCATCGACGGTATCGTGCAGGCGGCGGTCTCCCATGGCGGCGAATGCCTTACCGGCGGCGCGATTATGGATGGCCCCGGCTATTTCTACCAGCCGACACTGATCGCCAATGTCGACCAGACCTCCCCCGCCGTGACCGAGGAAATCTTCGGGCCGGTACTGACGCTGCAGACCTTCCGCACGGAAGAAGAGGCTCTTTCGCTTTCCGATCATCCGACCTACGGTCTGGCGGCGGGTCTTTTCAGCCGTGACGTCTCACGCGTCATGCGCCTGTCCCGCGCCATCCAGGCGGGTACGATCTGGGTCAACCGTTACGGCCGCTCGCGCGACCACATTCTGCCTACCGGCGGCTACAAACGTTCCGGCATCGGCAAGGATCTCGGACGGGAAGCCTATCTCGCCAACCGCAAGAGCAAGAGCGTTCTGATTGGACTGTGACAGGGGAAATTTCTTGAAAACGCATCGCATCGCACTCATTCCCGGCGACGGCATCGGCAAGAGCGTCACTGATGCCGCATGGCAGGTCCTCAACGCCGCCGCCAGAACCTCCGGTTTTGCGCTTGAAGGAACGGAGTTCCCCTGGTCCTGCGCCTTCTATCAGGAAACCGGCGCGATGATGCCCAAGGACGGTATTGAGACGCTGCGCGGTTTTGACGCCATACTCCTCGGGGCCGTAGGCTGGCCGGCCGAAGTTCCGGATTCGGCATCTCTCCACGGCCTGCTGCTGCCGATCCGCAAGGCCTTCGTGCAATATGCCAATATCCGACCGCACCGATTGCTTCCCGGTGTCGAAGGACCGTTGAAAGCCGACGGATTCGATATCCTCTGCATTCGCGAAAATACCGAGGGCGAATATTCCGGCGCCGGTGGCCGGGTGCATCAGGGCACGGACGACGAGGTGGCCGTGGAAACCTCGATCTTCACACGGACGGGCGTGGAGCGCATCCTGCGTTTCGGCTTCGAACAGGCGCAGAAACGTCGCGGCAAGCTGGCCTCCATCACCAAGTCCAATGCCCAGAAATATTCGATGGTGTTCTGGGATGAGGTAACGCACAGGCTTGCCGCCGAATATCCCGGTGTCGAGGTTTCCAGCTACCACATCGACGCCATGGCGGCGCGCATGGTGATGGCGCCGGAAAGCCTCGATGTCGTCGTCGCCTCCAACCTCTTCGGCGATATTCTGACCGATCTGGGCGCGGCCATTCAGGGTGGTCTCGGATTTGCCGCCTCCGCCAATATCAATCCCGACCGCAGCGCGCCCTCCATGTTCGAGCCGGTGCACGGTTCAGCGCCTGACATCGCCCATCTCGGCATCGCGAACCCAATCGCCGCCATCTGGTCGGGAGCGATGATGCTCGAGCATCTCGGGGAAAAGGATGCCGCGGCTCGGATTATGGCCGCACTGGAAACGACGACCGGCCGGGGTATTGGCACGGTGCCGGGCAGGGATAAGACGGACGCCATAACGGCTGCTGTTCTCGCAGCGCTCGACTGATTTCGGAGACAGATGATGCAAGGTTTGAAGGACAGGAATCTCTTTCGCCAGACCGGCCTGATCGGCGGCGCATGGAAGGCGGCGGCATCGGGCAAGGCGGTCGACGTGATCGACCCGGCAACGCAAGCAGTCATCGGCAGCGTACCGGATATGGGCGGAGGGGAAACCCGGGCGGCGGTCGAGGCCGCCGATGCGGCCTTCGGCCCCTGGAGAAAAAAGACCCATGCCGAGCGGGCGGCCCTTCTCGAAAAATGGTTCGCCCTGATGATCGAGCATATCGACGATCTCGCGCTGATCCTGACCACGGAACAGGGCAAGCCCCTTGAGGAGGCGAAGGGAGAAATCCGCTATGGCGCATCCTTCGTCAAATGGTTCGCGGAAGAAGCTCGCCGTATTGGCGGCAGCACCATCCCTTCACCGACACCGGACCGGCGTATCGTGGTGCTGAAAGAACCGGTCGGCGTCTGCGGCATCGTCACCCCGTGGAACTTCCCGAACGCGATGATCACACGCAAGGTTGCACCCGCGCTTGCCGCCGGCTGCACCGTCGTCATCAAGCCTTCCGAATTCACGCCCTATTCGGCACTGGCGCTCGGTGTTCTCGCCGAACGGGCAGGTATTCCCGCTGGTGTCATCAACATCGTGACGGGCATGCCGACCGATATCGGCAACGAAATCATGGCGAATGAGACGGTGCGGAAAATTTCCTTCACGGGCTCGACCCGCGTTGGCTCACTCCTGATGCGAGGCGCTGCCGACAGTGTAAAGCGCCTCTCGCTGGAACTGGGCGGCAACGCGCCCTTCATCGTTTTCGACGATGCCGATCTCGATCTGGCCGTGGAAGGCGCGCTCGTTTCGAAGTTCCGCAATGGCGGGCAGACCTGCGTCTGCGCCAACCGCATTCTCGTTCAGGCAGGCGTTTATGACGCCTTTGCAAAAAAACTGGCGGATCGCGTTGATGCCATGCGCGTTGGTCCCGGAACGGAGGCCGGTGTGTCCATCGGCCCGATGATCAATGCGCCGGCCATCGCGAAGATCCGCGCCCATGTGGAAGATGCCGTGGCCAAAGGCGCGAAGATCATCACCAGACCCCGCCCTCTACCGGAAGGTCCGCAATACACCGCCCCCATTGTGCTGACCGGCGCAACGACCGGCATGCGTCTGGCAAGCGAAGAGACCTTCGGCCCGGTCGCTCCCCTCTTCCGTTTTGAGACGGAAGAAGAGGCGATCGCCATCGCCAACGGCACCCCGTTTGGGCTTGCGGCCTACTTCTACACTGAAAGCCTCAGACGCGCCTGGCGCGTGGGTGAAGCGCTGGAATTCGGAATGGTGGGCCTCAACACCGGCGCGATTTCCACCGAGGTCGCGCCTTTTGGCGGCGTCAAGCAATCCGGCCTTGGCCGCGAAGGCGCGCAGGTCGGCATCGAAGAATATCTGGAAATAAAGACGTTTCATATCGGCGGACTTGCCTGATACTTCTTTCCCATCCCCGACTAAAGGGTCGCCCAGCGACCCTTCTTTTTTTGCAGATCGACAAAAAACGAGATGCCTGTGCGGAATGGGAAGCGCGGCCCGAATGAGCGCCTTCTTCAGTGGGCCGCGTCGATCATCGCGATCCAGCCGGCAGCCCGGCGGGCGGCTTCGGCCAGGACAGGTTTCGGAGCCTTATACCACTCATTTTCCGGCAGTTCTCGTTTCAGACGAACGAAGCTTATCGCGTCGTCCAGGGACGGAAACTCCGCCGGCAGTGTGAGATGGAGGAAGAGCGCGACGACGGCGACAGAGCGGGAACGACCGCCCCGGCAATTGATGAGTACATTGCCGCGCTCCCGGCGGGGGTAAGATGGTTTTTCCGGCAGAATCTGCTCCAGCGCCGCCCGCAGAATATAATGGGCGGCAACCATCTGGGTATCAGGATTTCCGGCCCCGTCGATCAGACCGATCTTGTAATATCGGATTTCGCCCGGCCCGTAGACGCTGCCTTCATGATCTGAAACCACATCGGACTGTTCCACGAAATTGAAGTCCAAATTGACGGCGCAATTGACGACGGTGGTAATGCCGTTCTGACGCAGAAGATTGAGGTCGCTCGCACCCTCTTTGCCCGAAATGAAGAGATCGACACCATAAAGCGGATGCCGTTCATAGATGCGGCTGAGCTTCGGCAGTTCGCCGCTCTCCTGCTCTCGGGCTATGGTCTGTTGCGGTTGCGGCATGTCATGTCTCCCCGGCACCGGTACGGCAGCCGTCATATCTTTGCTTTTTCAGTTTTCTGCGGCGGTTGGCCCGTGTTGCACCGACGTCTTGGCGCTGCGGCTTGCGGATATGGCTCGTGCCACCCGCTGCAATGTCGGATAGTTGGCCCCCTCACCCGTGGCTATATAACCCGGGCAAAGGAATTCGGCGGCGCCTTCCGCCACTTTTCCAAGAGTGAGAGGTTCATAGGCGCCGCCGGCATTTTTGAGAATGAGGATGGCGGCTGCCACATCCCAGGCGTTGACGCCGAAACCAGCGGCCGCATCCGTCCAGCCCGCCGCGACGTGAGCAATGCTGAGCGCAGCACTGCCGGGCCGGCGCAATGTAGAAAAGGTCTCAGTAAGAGTACCGAAATTGGCGAGCGCTGCTTCCCGCCCATCCAGCCGGAAATCGCGCGAGACGGGATAGCCGGTGATGAGCGTCGCCCGTGTCTCGTCCGAGACGCTACGCGAGCGCAGCCTTTCGCCGTTCACATAAGATGCCTGGACATCGGCCGAAAACATCTGCTCCGCGACAGGGTCATAAACCACGCCGGCAACAACCTTCCCGTCGATAACGGCGGCAATGGACACGCACCAGAAGGCAAGGCCGCGGGCGAAATTTGCCGTGCCGTCGATGGGGTCGACATACCATTGCACCTCACCGCTACCGATCTGGCCGCCCTCCTCACCCATGATGGCCGAGTTGGGTTCCCGTTCGAGAATGATGGTGCGAATGGCGGCCTCAGCGCGCTTGTCGTGGATAGTCACGATATCGTGGAGATCGACCTTGTAGTCCACCGTCATATCCGATCGGAATGCCGCAAGCAGGGGATCACGCACGGCACGCGCCGCTGTTTCGGCGATCTTCATCAACCGCACTGAGCGGGAAAAAGCGCCCTCATCTTCAGGATTTCGTTCGCTCAATGAGGTCTGCATCAGCATATCCATTCCGTTCATTCGAAAAAAAGGAGGAGGAGGCGCGGCTAGGACCGCGCCAGCCGGGATTACTTCGTGTAGTTGACGCGCCAGAAATCCTGCCACGCCTCGCGCCGATCGAAATCATCGAGACCCGTAGCAGAATTGTATCCCATCAGCCGGTCGGCAACCTTCATCAGCCCCGAAGGCTCATCATCCGGCATCTTGATGTCGGTATTGGTTGGCAGCTTACCGTCCTTCATCTGCGGGGCGATGCCCTCCTCCGTCAGGATATAGTGGATAAAGAGCTTGGCCGTGTTCGGGCTTTTGGTCTTGGAGGCCATCAGGCCGAGCTTGATATAGGTCCAGCCGACCCAGGGATCGAGGTCGGTGCAGAGGCCGAGCTTGTAGCCCTTGTCGGCATTGTCGCGAAATTTGGCTGAACTCAGCAGGCCGAAGAAGGGCTGCTTCTGGCCGGGCGCGCCGACCGCTTCCGCAACCGGGTCGTCCCCATCGGTGGCGAGCGGGCCATTCGCAGCCAGCGCCTTTATCCACGCAGCTGCGGCACTCTTTTCCTCCGTCTCCCTGCCGAAATGAGCCTTGTAGGCCGCCGCTACCTTTTCATTACCGTGGGCTTCAAGCTGGTTGAACCAGTCGGTATAGGTGCTCTTGCTGAGCGGATCGACCATGGCGACCTTGCCTTTCCATTTCGGCTCGGTCAGTTCCCAGATATTCGTCACGGGGCATTTGTCATAGGCTTCGGTATTATACGCCCAGACGTTGGCGTTGGTGGAAATGGCCAGTGGGTTTTGAAACTGCGCCGGAATTTTCGAGGTCATGTCGCCCGGCAGGTAATTTTCCACAAAACCCGCCGGCAGAAGCTGGGCAAGTGCAGAGGGCGCATCGGTAATCAACACCACATCCCCCTGCACATTGTTCGACTGGCTTTCCCGGATGATCATCTCCAGCTGGCTATTGGCGGAAACCTTTACGCCCGTCGCCTTCAGCCCGTATTTGGCGCTGAATTTATCCGCCATCTCAACGATCTTGCCGGTGCTGTCATAGATGTTGATCGGCTTCTCCTGCTTTGCCGCCGCAAGGACGGCATCGAGATCGAAGGGCTCTTCAGCCGCGGCGGCCAGAGCGGAAGCGCCTATAATCATTGCACCTGCGGCCATGGCCGAGGCAGCCCTTAATTTCAATTTTTTTCGCATCGTTTCCCCTCCCAAGGAAAAGACAGGCGGGTTTGCACCCCGCCTTCCGTTTATTTTTTGTAATTCACACGCCAGAAATCCTGCCAGCCTTCGCGCTTGTCGAGATCGTCGGCCGCCGTTGCGGCGTCGAAAGCCATCAGCTCATCGAGATGCTCGGCGACCCTCGAAGGCTCGTCCGCCGGCAGGGCGATTTTCATATTGCCGGAAAGCTTGCCGTCAGCGGTCTGCGGCGCGATGCCTTCTTCCGTCATCAGATAATGCAGGAAGAGTTTCGCGGCATTCGGGCTTTTCGTTTGCCCGGCAATCAGGCCGAAACCGGGATAAAGGAATCCGGAAAATGGCTTTACACCGCTGCAAAGACCGAGCTTCAGCCCCTTGGCTTCATTATCACGATACTTTGCGACCGAGGTGATGACGAAGAAGGGATCGGTCTGTCCCGGAGCACCGGCAGCGTCCGCCACCGAACTGGAATCCGTCAAGAGCGGCGCATTTTCGGCAAAGGCTTTCACCCATGCAGCCGTTGCGCTTTTTTCGCCCGTTTCCAGCTTCTTGCCGTAGAGGTCCTCGTAGGCTTTGGCGACATCGGCATCGTGGTGGGTTTCGATCTGGTTGAACCAGTCGGCATAAAGCGGTTTGTCGAACAGATCGAGCATGGCAAGCTTGCCCTTCCAACGCGGCTCCGTCAGCTGCCAGATGTTGGTGACCGGGCATGTGTCGTATTTCTCGGTGTTGTAGGTCCAGACATGCGGGTCTGAGACGACCACGAGCGGATCCCGCAGCTTCTGTGGAATATCGCCTTCGATATCAGGCGGCGTCCAGCTGGTAGCGATACCTGCCGGCAGAAGCTCGCCCATGGCGGAGGCGACATCCGTTGCCACGCTCACATCGCCGACGACATTGCCGGCGCGATGTTCGCGGATCATCAACTCGACCTGCGTCGCCTCGTTCACCTTCTTGCCGCTGGCCTGCACGCCATACCTGGCCGTAAACGCCTGCGCGGTGTCCACGATCTTACCGGTTACCGCATAAACCGTAATCGGCTTTTCCTTCTTCGCGGCAGCGATGAGCGCATCGAGATTGAAGGCTTCCTGCGCATGCGCGGCCCCGCTAAGTGCCAGCGAGACGCCGAGGCAAAGTGCGGAGGCGGTACCCCGCCGCCTGCGCTTGTTGCCATTATTATTCCTAGCCATGATCGTCACCCGTTGGTCCCCCATTATTTTTTGTAGTTCACACGCCAGAAGTCCTGCCAGGTTTCACGCGCATCCCAGTCTTCAAGACTGGTCGCCATGCTGTAGGGCAGAATGTGATCGAGGACGGCGCCAATACCCGATGGCTCGTCCGCGGGCAGACTTACTTCCCTGTTGGTCGACATCTTGCCGTCGATCGCCTGCGGCGCGATGCCTTCGGCGGTCATGATGTAGTGAATGAAAAGCTTCGCCGCATTCGGGCTGTTCGTGCCCTTGGTGATCAGCCCCACGCCCGGATAGAGCCAGCCAACCCACGGTTTCAGCTCTTTGCAGAGGCCGAGTTTCGTGCCCTTCTCGGCATTGTCGCGGAACTTGGCCGAGCTGATGAGGCCCATGAAAGGTTCTTTCTGACCGGGAGCACCAACGGCTTCGGCAGCAGCCGCATCGGCGTCGGTCAGAAGCGGAGCATTGGCGGCAAGAGCCTTCACCCAGGCTGCCGTCGCGCTCTTTTCCCCAGTTTCGAGATCCTTGCCGTAAAGCGCCTTATAGGCCGCTTTCACGTCACCGTCGCCGTGGCTGGCCATCTGGTTGAACCAGTCGACATAGGATGCCTTGCCGAGCGGATCCTGCATCGCCACCTTGCCCTTCCACTTCGGGTCGGTCAGTTCCCAGATATTGGAAACGGGGCATTTGTAGAAGAGTTCGCTATTATAAGCCCAGACATTGGCGCTGGTGACGACGGTCAGCGGGTCCTGATATTCCGGCGGAATATTGCCGGCCATATCCGGCGGCAGCCAGCTTTCGACAAAACCGAGCGGAATAAGCTGCGCCATCGCGGCCGGCGCATCGCTGATGATCGAGACGTCACCCTGAATATTGTTGGCGCGCGCCTCGCGGATGATCATCTCCAGCTGGGCGGAGGCCTTCACCTTCGCGCCCTCAGCGCCGACACCGTATTTCGCGGCGAAGTTCTTCGCCATTTCAACGATCTTTCCCGTGCTGTCATAGACGGTAATCGGTTTTTCCTTTTTTGCCGCCTCTATCAGGGCATTGAGGTCGAAAGGCTCTCCCGCTTTCGCCACGCCGCCAAGCGTTGCGGCAATCGCCGTTGCGCATAAGAGCCGGCTCAGGCCCGCTGTTGTCCGCTTCATCCTGCTTCTCCTTCAGCCGTCTCGGCGGCGTTTTCAGTTGTAGGTGCTGTGGCGCAGAACGGCGTCCGCCTCGTTGATCCTCTGCCCCCTGGCATCGAAGGCGTGAAGGGCTTCGGGCGGCACGTGAAAGAACACGCGGTCGCCGCTGTCGATACGCGGCAGGGAGTGGGTGGTCAGGAACAGCGTGTGGTTCTCGCTTCTGAGTTCGAGAATCCAGCTGCCGCCGGTCGGCAGCACGCCTGTCACCGTCATCTCGCCGGCGAAGCTGCCTTGCGGCACATCCTCGGGCTTCATCACATAGCCCATGGCTTCCGGCCGCATGCCGATCGAGGCAATGCCGCGCAGTTGCGGATAACGGGTTGCGAAATAGGCTTCCGCCCTGTCCGCTATGTCCGACACCCCGGGCTGGCCGAAAGTCAGTATGTTGATCGGCGGGCTGCCGACGAATTCGGCGACGAAACGATTGGCCGGACGGTCGTAGATATCGTTCGGCGTGCCCATCTGCTGCAGCGTGCCTTCGTTCATGACGGCAATGGTGGTGGCAAGTGTCATGGCTTCCCACTGGTCATGCGTCACGAAGACGATGGTCGTCTTGAATTCCTTGTGCAGCCGTTTCAGCTCGGCGCGCATTTCAAGCCGCAGCCGGGCATCCAGATTGGAGAGCGGCTCATCGAGAAGCAGAACGCCCGGATTGACGGCGAGCATGCGGGCAAGCGCCACACGCTGCTGCTGACCACCGGAAAGCTGCGACGGATAGCGGTCGCGGTATTTGGCGATGTCGAGCGCCTGCATGACGCGCTCGACACGGGCTTCACGCTCGGCCTTTGGCAGCTTGCGCAGGCGCAGGCCAAAATCGGTATTGCGCTCGATGGTCAGATGCGGCCATAGCGCGTAGCTCTGGAAAACGAGGCCCATTTCACGTTTTTCCGGCGGCACGAAAATGCCTTCGGTCACGGAATCGATCACCCGGTCGCCGACGCGGATCTCTCCGCCGGAGAGGTTTTCGAGGCCAGCTATCATGCGAAGCGTGGTGGTCTTGCCGCAGCCGGAAGGCCCGAGCAGGCACATGAACTCGCCGTCGCGGATTTCGAGATCGAGATCGGAAACCGCATTCGCGGAATTCACGCTGTAGTTTTTCTGCGCACCGCGCAGGTTGATGGTAGGCATCAGCTTCCAAGTCCTTCTGCAAGATTTGTGCGGGTCAGCTTCTGGGCCAACAGCGTGCCGAAATAGGCAATGGCGGCGATGATCAGCACCACGGCGTTGGCAGCCTGCGTGTAGTGGTAGTCGACCAGCCGCAGCGAATAGGTGGTCAGAACATCCGTGCTCGGCACGGCGAGGATCACGAAGAGGCTGAGACCCTTGATGCCAGAAATGAAGGGCAGGAGAACCCCGGTCACCAGCGATCCTTTCTGGATCGGGATGACGATCGAGATCATGCGGCGGAACCAGCCTGCACCGGCGATCTGGGCAGCCTCTTCCGGGTCCTTTCCAAGCTGCGTCATGGCGGAAATGCCGGCTCGCGAAGCGTAGGGCATCTGGTCAGCGATCAGCGCCAGGATGAGGATCGTCACCGTACCATAGAGCGCCGGCATCGGCCCACGCGGAACGGCAAAGAGCGACAGATAGGCGGCGGCAAAGGCAATGCCGGGCACGAGATAGGGCAGGAACGTCACCTGTCGCAGGTAGACTGACAGGGCACGCACCGGCGTGCGGATGACGACATAACCAACGAGCAGGCCAAGAATGCCCGATGTGAGCGAGGCAAGCCCGACGATCATCATCGTGTTTTTTGCGGCAGCCCATAGGTCGGGGCTCAGGAGCACGCCGGTCTGCAAGGCGACGGTATTGAGGTTGCTGCCAATCCAGTAATCGAGGGTGAAGTTGTCGAACGTGAAGCGGGCCGGCATTTTCATGACCGTCGAGAGCGCCAGGGTCAGAAGCGGCAGGCCGACACTGAGGACGAAGATGGCGGCCGCGAAGCCCGTCGCCGGAAGCCGCATCTTGCCGAGACGGCTCTGCCTGTTCATCGAGCCTTTCGAACCAATGGTCACGAAACGGCGGGCTTCGCGAACGAGGCGGGCGTCGATCATGAGCGTGATGATGCCGATGAGCATGATCGAGGCCGCGACGACACCGGCAACGCCCGTCTGGCGCGACGCAATGCTGCGGAACAGCGATGTGGAGAGAACCTCGAACTTCACGGGCAGCCCGAGAACATAAGGCACGCCGAACTCGCCAAGGCATTTTGCAAAGATCAGCACCATCGAGGACAATAACGCCGGGCGCATCAGCGGCAGGATGACCTGCAAGGCGACCTGATAACGATGGGCACCGAGAATGCGGGCGGAATCTTCGAGCTGCGAGTCGAAGCGGCGAAGCGCCGAGCCGAACAGCAGGATGACGAAAGGCGTGTAATGCAGGGCAAGGATGATGGTGATCGGGAAACGCCCGTAAGCCACCCAGTCCGGCGGCGTGAGGCCTATCGCCTCGAACCAGCCGGGCTGGCCGCCAACGGTGCGATTTTTAAACAACGTCGTCCAGGCGAGCGCGAAGGTCCAGGCCGGCAGCATATAGGGCACGATCAAGGCCGTGGCGAACCAGCGGCGGCCGAACATGTCCGTTCTACTGATAAGCCAGGCAAGAACGGTACCGATGACGAGCGAAAGCGCAATCGCCCCGAATGCGACGGTCAACGTATTGAAGAGCGGACGCCAGAAAAGATCCGATGCGACGGGCGAAAAAAACGCCCTGTCGAGATAATAAAGCGTGAGATCGCCGACATCCTTGCCGAGGCGCCGTTCGTGGCCGAACTGGACGCGGACGGCATCGAGAATGATCGAAATGATCGGAACGACGATCAGATAGGTGAAAAGCAGAGCCGTCAGAACGCCGATCAGCGTCGTCGGCTCCCTGAGTGCGACCTTGAGACGATACCGCCAGGCCTGCCATGCCGAAGGCGCGGTCGTCGGGGGACTTCCCAGCGCCTCCGCCTTCGTCGATTCGCTTAAAAGAGCCATTCTCTCTCCCCATATGGCCACGCTTTGCCCTCACGCGCTGGCAAACACCTGCCTTCGCGCGACCCGCAAAACAGGCGGCGCGTGCGTAACCTTCAGCAATGCATCAATGCTTCAGAAGCGGGTGTTTCACCCGCTGACAACGATGATCCCAGCTCCTCCCGAAAACATCGCGGGCAAAGCGACTATGGAATAAAAATTCCATATCTCGCTCTACCTTGGAATGCATGATCCGTCTTAAAAGACGTTTTGTCAATGAAAAAATGCACACGTGATCATTAACTTATTTATTTGTTTTCAAACGTGTTTTTGTCACAAAACTGTAATTTTTGAACGGCGCCGGGCAGGAATTGTTTTTCCTGTCCCGGCGCCTGTGGAACGGATTGGATAGTTCCTGAAACGCCAGAGAGCTTTTCTCAAGGGTGACGGGGTGCGGGTGAAATTGGAATAGCCGACATCCCGTAGCCTGTGATATCAGGCATAGGATTTCGGAACCGGGGGAGTTGGATGGCAAGAGGGTTCGTGACGGCCGAAGAGGTGGCGAAAAAGGCCGGGGTTTCGCGCTCCGCCGTCTCTCGTACCTTCACACCCGGCGGCAGCGTATCGAAGGCCGTCCGGCGCAAGGTGCTGAAAGCCGCGCAGGAACTCGGCTACCGCGTCAACCGTCTGGCGCAGGGCCTCAACAACGACCGTTCCAATCTCATCGGGGTCGTCGGTGCCAATCTCAGCTCTCCATTCATTTCAAAACAGCTCGATCTCCTCAGCATCGGCCTCCTGCGCCGGGGCTTGCAATGCCTGTTGCTGAACGCGGCAGATGCCCGCAAGGACATTGCGCCGCTGATCGAGCTTCTCTTCGAATTCCGCGCGCAGGCCATCGTTGTCCTTTCCGGCGAACCGCCGGCCTCGATCGTGGATGAATGCATCGCCAACGGCGTGCGCCTCATTCTCATCAATCAGCGTCTTGATCGCACCGACACGAATATGGTGTTGAGCGACGATTCCCATGGCGCCGATCTTGCCGCCATGCGGCTTGTGGCGGCGAAATGCAGGAAAGTCGCGGTCGTTTCCAGCGGGAGCCAGACGCCGGCTCAGCTGCGCCGCGCCGGTGCCTTCACCCAGCGCATGACGGTTGAAGGTATCGAGGTCGTGCCTTGGTCCGGTGGTCCGACCAGCTATGACAGCGGCTATCAGGCCGGCTGCGAATTGCTGACGGACAAGTCCATCGATGGCGCCTTCTGCGTGACCGATCTGCTCGCACTCGGCTTCATGGACGCCGCGCGTCTCGAAATGGGCCGCCGGGTGCCGGAAGACATCTCGATCGTCGGCTTCGACGATATTCCGCAGGCAGGCTGGAAAAGCTACCAGCTGACGACCGTTGCCCAGTCCTTCGACGCGTTGACGGAGAAGGTCCTGACCGCGCTTGACAGCGACGAGCCGGAAACGCGGCTCCAGGTCGTGCCCGTTTCCATGGTGGAGCGCATTACCGCACGCTAACCCGCCGCCTGCCGGATCCGGCTTTCGATCAGCAGCCCGCTCTCATCGAGGATCGGGTGGGCAACGGCTGCAAGATGGGCGTTGATGCGTTTGAGATCGCGCAACATGTCCAGATGCACCGAACTGGTCTGAATGCTGTCAACCCGGCCGTCGCGCAGGCGCTGGAGATGGCTTTCCGACGATTGTTTTTCCAGCCGCCGCACATCTTCCTTCACTTCCACCAACCGACGGGCAAGATCGGCGTTGCGAGTGGCGAAAACGGACTGTGCCATGCGGATATTATCGAGCGTGACGGCAAAAAGACGCTCAAGTTCACTTTTCCCATCATCGGAAAAGCGGAGGCCCAGGTCGATCTTCTTGGCAATCTCCGGACGGATGCCTTTCTCGATGATATCGCCGATATGTTCGAGATTGATGGCATATTCGACAATATCCATCGCACGGCGCTGATCCTTGCGGGCCAGGCCATTCTGTCCGACCTTCGAGACATAAACCTTGATTTCATGCTGCAGGCGGTCGACCCGGCCCTCCAGGCTGCTGATATCGTTGAGCTTTGCCGCATCGCTGTCCCGCATGGCCTCACTCGCCTGCCGCAGCATAAGCTCGATCAGGTCGCCGACCAGCAGCACCTCGCGGCTTGCGCCGGCAAGCGCCGCAACCGGTTGATCGAGATCGTGACTGTCGAGATAGCTGTGATTGTTTTCGGTGCTCTCTCTGTCCGGCAGCAGCATCGTCGTTATTCGCAGAAGCACTGGCGAGAGCGGCCACGCGAAGGCGGCAACAGCGAAATTGAAGGCGAGATGCGCATCCACCGCTAGATTCGCATGCGAAAAGGGTGACATGTCCAGCAGGGCCGCGGCATATCCGGCGAGCGGCAGCGCTGCGAGGCAGCCGATGGCCCTGACGACGAGATTTCCCACCGTCACCCGGCGTGCCGCGATCGGGGCTTTCAGCGTCGCCAGTACCGGCGGCACCGCGCCGCCGAGATTGGCGCCGAGCACCAGAACGATCACGAGGCTCGTTTCCATGCCGCCGCTGGCGGCAAGCGACAGGATCAGAACGACGATGGCGAGACTGGAGGAGGCAAGAACAGCAAGGACGGCGGAGAAGATCAGCGCCACAGGCCAGGCATCACCGAGCATGCCGATAAAGAGACCCAGTGCTGGCGACTGCCTGATGGGATCAGTTGCAGCCGAGAGAAGATGAAGGGACAGCAGCATGAGACCGACACCGGCCACCGCCGCCCCGCCTCCCTGCCGCTGCACCGATTTGCCACGCGACAGGATGACACCCGCAAGGATGAGCAACGGCGACAGCCAGCCAAGCCCGAGAGCGACAATCCACGCCGTCATCGCAGTTCCGACATTGGCGCCGAGCAGGACGATTTGCGCCATGGCCGGCGCGATGAGGTCCTTCTCGACGAAAGAGGCGACCATCAGCGCGGTGGCAGTGGAACTCTGCAAGGCGATTGTTGCCACGAGGCCAGCGAAGAAGGAGCGATACTGGCCGCGCGTGCCGGCGGCCAGACCGATGCGGAGCCTCGCACCAAAGGCGCGTGACATGCCATCCTTTATCTGCGCAAGCCCGAAAAGCAGCAAAGCCACGGCGCCGAACAGGTTGATGCCGACAACGACCGATTCCATTCAAACACCCCGCCTGCCGTCCGGCGGCCGGACAGCAATCAACCCAGCCATGATAGACCGCCCCTTCCGCAAATCGTCGGATCAAACCGCAACGCGTTCACGCTGCGGCCCGAGCCGAAGCGTAATGTCGCGCGGGCTGCCTTCTGCACGCTCAAGAAAAAGCTCGAGCGCTCCAAGGAAGATTTCGATAAAACTCCTGACGGACCCGTCGTGACGATCCGGCGCGCGGCCGAAACGCTGCGCCAGTTTCCGATAGAGGCAGAGCCGTTCATGCGGGATATGCGGCAGGGCTAGACCCGCCGCCTGTCGCAGGCAATACCAGTCGGCAATCAGCTCGAACATGGGCAATTCGAATGACAGCGCAAGTCCATAAGACAGTTCGTGGTCTTCCTGCCCAAGCAGGAGGAGAACCTCCTGCACGGTTTTGTCGGAGATTGCCGCAACGATCTCTGCCGGCCATTCCTTGCTGAAATAGCGATGCCTGATCAGCGCCCGCTTGTGGCCAAGCAGGAAACCACCATAATCACCGGCTGCAAAAGACGGGTCGTCCTCTTCACCTGCCAGTACCGTCTCCTGCGCGTAACCCTGGCAAATGCGGTCATTGACCGGCAGAGCGGTCATTTCCACCGTTTCCACGCTGATGTCCTGCCGGGATGGATGGACGACCTTGAAGCCGGGAGGAAAGGCGACGAGCGAAGGGACGGCAATATTGGTGAGCGACCTATCACCCTTCCCACCCTGCGTCACGCCCTCGACATGCAGATGCCCGCTGAAATGGACGGTTAACCCAGCCCGCACCAGCGCGTCTTCCACCGCTTTGCGTGGCGTACGGCGCACGACATTGGTTTCACCGAACAGGGCACCTTCGGCACGGCTTGCTCCGTCGAAGGGATCGAGCACCGGATAATGGGAAAAGCCCAGCAAGGTCTTGCCGAGCAGCTCCGCCCTTTGGCGCACGTCGGCAATCCAGTCAATGATGAAGGGCTTGCAACGCAGGAGCGCGTTCCAGCCACCCGAAGTGCTGTCGGTAAAGGCGGCTTCCTCACCTCGCTGAAAGACACCGTCGAGAGGCTCGAAAATATTCGCATCGATCATCAGGAGCCAGAGACCCTCTTCCGGCTCGACAAGATAGGAGGCGTCCATCAAGCGATAGACATTCCGCCCATCGGGAGAGCGCACGTCGTAGAGCCGGTCTTCCGGCGCGTCGGACGCACCAAAGGGCGTCTCCCAATGCAGATAATCCGGCTGGCGGAAATAACCGAAAGTCGCCATCGGATCGAGGCCGGCGGGATAACCTTCGCAGTACATGCGGTCGGTTACGACGACCCCTTCCCCGGTGCGGCGCGCATCGCTGGAAACCAGGACGCCTTTGCCGTTCTCCGTCAGGAATTCCTTGGTGTGATTTCGGCCGCAAGGGCCGAAAATGTCATGGTTCCCGGGCAGCGCATAAAAAGCGGTGCCATGGGTATCGCGATGGCGTTCCAGAATGCCCTTCAGCGTTTCAGTCGTCACCCGCTGGCCGTCATCGGTGTAATCGCCGAGCAGCACCACATGGCGAATGCCACGCTGGCGCACCTCTTCCAGCGCCGCATGCAATGCATCCGCGCTCTCGTTGAAAACCCGGGTGGATTCACGCGTTTCCGACCAGCTGCGCATAGTGATGCGCTCGCCATCGATTTCGATGCCGGGAAACCCGAAATCCGCTGAAGTATCATGAAAATGCGCATCGGCAATGACGGCAACGGAAGGCAGCATATGTGTCAGCATGATTGCGCGATCTTTCTGCCCTCAACCAAGTCGATCCATTCGGAAGCACGGCGAGCGGCGGCATAAAGCATCGGTTTCGGCGTCTCGAACCATTCGTCAGGCCGCAATTCCCGTTTCGTGCGGATCACGGCCAGCGCATCGTCGAGGGTCGGATAGAGGTCGGGCTGCTGCTTGTGCAGGAAAAGCGCCACCAGCGAGACGGAACGGCTGCGGCCGCTGCGACAGTTGACAAGCACGTTGCCGCCATCGACAAAAGGATAAGTCTCCCGCTTCGGCATGGTCTGGCGAAGTGCGCCATCGAGAATGTAATAAGCGCCCAGCATCATGGTGTCCGGGCTGCCATCGCCATCGATCAGGCCAAGCTTGTAATAGCGGATGTCACCATAACCCACAGCCCGCCGGTCGCCGTCTTCGGCCATCGTCTGCACGAGATTGATATCAAGATTGACGGCGCAATTAACGACGGTCGTAATGCCGTGCCGGCGCAGAAGCTCCCGGTCGCCAGCACCGTCGCTGCCGCCTATGTAAAGGGCGGCATTGTGCGGACCAAGCCCTTCCGCAATCAGGCTGATTGCCGGGCGGGCATAAACGGGTCCATCCATTTCATTCCTCCACATGCGCGAACACCCCGAACAGATGTTCGCCTGAAATCAGGCCGAGGCGGCGCGCTGCCGGTCCGACGGCGTCCTTTCGGCAAGGGGTATATTCGCTGCCTGGCTGACGCCTCCGGCAACACCGCGGGCCGCAGCCAGAACAGGCCCGCCATCCCGAAGACTGCCAATCTCCAGAAATGGGCAGACATCGCCGCCAGCTTCGCTGACGAGTAGCAATCCCGCAAGACAATCCCATGAATTCATATGTAATTCGAGATACGCGTCGGAACGACCGTCGGCCACATAGGCAAGCGCCAGCGCTCCAGAGCCTGCACGACGAACATTGCTGCCCATATCGAGCAGGTTCCTGACGATATCGAGATATGTGGAATTCGCGACCCGGGTCGACCAGCCCATCTCGATCGATGACGCATCAAAGCGCGTCGTTTCCGCGGTTTGAATCGGCTGCCCGTTGCGCGTTGCTCCTTCACCGCGACGCGCGAAATAAAGCTCGTCAAGCGCAGGATTATAGATCGCGCCGATTTCGGTTCGCCCTTTTTCGACATAAGCAATGGAGATGCAGAAATGCGGGATGCCACGCGCGAAATTCGCGGTGCCGTCGACGGGATCGACGACCCACACCCGATCGCCGATCTCACCGCCACCTTCCTCACCAAAGAAACTATCGTCTGGGAAACAAGCCGCGATCGCCCCGCGAATATGCGCCTCGGAAGCCGCATCGGTCACAGTCAGAAAATCCTGCGGCCCTTTCATGGAGAAGCTTCGTGTCGCCTCACCCTGAAAACCTTTGAGCACCAGTTCGCCGGCGGATAAAATAACGCTGCGGCACAGTTCAGCGCGAGCTGCCAATGTATCCGGATGGGGCATCGAGTCCATGCGCAAAACCATTTCTTTTGAGTGAACGCGTGTTCATATTGCACACGCGTCCACTGATTTCAAGAGGGTTTCTCGGTCAAACTTAACTATCAAATGACAAAGTAACGGCATGTTCATTCCGGTAGCTGGCAGGTCAGTTCGCAAGGCAGCGCAATGACTGCGACCAAGAGCCAATGGAACGGTTTTGCACCGCGGGAGTTTCGTTCCTGTAAACCACGACAGGAGGAAAAAATGGATCACAGCAATCACGTACGTCTGGTTGAAACCGAACTGACGCCGTCGGTTCTAGAAGGCGCGACCGTCTATGGCGCTGATGACCACAAGGTCGGGAAGGTTGACCACGTACACGGCGTCGGCGCCGGCAGCACGGCGATCATTGATGTCGGCGGCTTTCTCGGCATCGGCGCAAAGCCCGTTGCAGTTCCGCTCAGTGACCTTGACTTCATGCGCGATGAGGACGGCGATGTCCACGCGGTGACCTCATGGACGAAGGATCAGTTGAAGGACATGCCCGAGCATCGTCACTGAATACATCCCACCAGACTTCACAAGCGCCCGGCCATTGCCGGGCGTTCGTTTATTGGGGCACACCCCGCCCCCGCACCGCTTCCGCCGGCAATGGAACACTTGCGCCTGTCAGGCATTTTCAAGGCGCGCAATAAATGGTTGCAAGGCATTCAAGGGGACAACAATTGAACAGTCAGATTCAGGCCAGCCCGCTGAGCATTGACGACGTGACCGTCATCGATGACGAGAAGGTCAAAAAAGCCGTGACGGCAGCCGCACTCGGAAATGCCATGGAGTGGTTCGACTTCGGTGTTTACGGCTTTGTCGCCTACGCCGTCGGCAAGGTCTTCTTTCCGGAGGCTGCCCCCGCCGTGCAGACAGTGGCGGCACTTGCGACATTTTCGGTGCCGTTTCTCATTCGTCCGCTAGGTGGCGTTTTCTTCGGGGCGATGGGCGACAGGTTCGGGCGGCAGAAAGTCCTCTCTCTCACCATTATCATCATGGCGGCCAGCACCTTCTGCATCGGCCTCATTCCGGGTTATGCGACCATCGGCATCTGGGCCCCCATCCTTCTGCTGCTCTGCAAGCTCGTTCAGGGCTTTTCCGTGGGCGGAGAATATACCGGTGCGGCCATCTTCGTGGCGGAATATGCGCCCGACCGCAAACGCGGTTATCTCGGCAGCTGGCTTGATTTCGGCTCGATTGCCGGTTTCGTGCTTGGCGCGGGACTAGTGGTGCTGCTCAGCACCGCCATGGGCGAGGCGAAATTTCTTGACTGGGGCTGGCGCATTCCGTTCTTCCTTGCCGCTCCGCTCGGACTGATCGGCCTTTATCTTCGCCACGCCGCGGAGGAGACGCCGGCTTTCACCGAACGCCTTCACCGCGCTGAAGAGGAGGACCGCCAGTCGCTGAAGGAACGGCCCATGGTCCCCATCGCGGAGATCACCAGCAAACATCTCCGTTCTCTGGCAATCTGCATCGGCATGGTTCTCGTCACCAATGTCACCTACTACATGCTGCTGACTTACATGCCCACATACCTGTCAAAGACGCTGAATTACAGCGAGGATCACGGCGTCCTCATCATCATCGCCGTCATGGTGGGTATGCTGTTCGTCCAGCCGGCCATCGGGCTTTTGAGCGACCGGATAGGCCGCAAACCTTTCCTCGCTGTCGGCAGCACGGCGATCTTTTTTCTCTCGCTGCCGGCTTTTCATCTCATCGCCAGCGGACAGGTGGTCCAGATTTTCTTCGGCTTGCTTATTCTTGCCGTCGCGCTGAACTGCCTGATCGGAATCATGGCCTCGACCTTGCCCGCTCTGTTTCCGGCGCGCATACGCTATAGCGCCCTGGCGATCGCGTTCAACATCTCGATCATCGTCGCCGGTCTGACGCCAACGGTCACGGCCTGGCTGGTCGAGGCGACGGACAACATCTATATGCCGGCCTATTACCTCATGGTCGCCGCTGTCTTCGGCATTGTCACGACCTTCTTCCTGAAAGAGACGGCGAACCGGCCTCTCTATGGCGACACGCCCAACGCCTCCAGCCGCAAGGAGGCCAAATCGCTTCTCGCGGCGCAATATCTGCACATCGAAAAAAGCGTTGAAGAGATTGACGAGGAGCTTCTCAAACTGGAACAGCAGAAAGAAATTCTGCAGGCGAAACGCAGTCAGCTCGTCGGCCGGCACCCGGACCTGAACTGACTCCATCCGCCATAGATGAAATGCGCGGGCAATGCGTATCGCAGTCCGCGCATCGATTTTTTCAGGTTTCAATCGGCCTGCGCCGAGAGCAGCTGTTGTTTCGCTCAAACGGCGAGGAAGCCGCCGTCCACTGGCAATACGGCGCCGGAAATCATCTTGCTGTCATCGGAAAGCAGCAGCGCGATGCTCTGCGCCACCTCTTCGGCTTCTGCGAAGCGGTTGAGCGGATGACGCACCATCATAGGCTGGCTTTTGACCGGATCGTTCCATGCTTCCGCAGCCAGTTCAGTGAGTGTGATGGTGGGCGCGACGGCATTGACGCGAATACCATGCGGGCCAAGTTCCTTGGCAAGCACGCGGGTTGCGCCCTCAAGCCCGGCCTTGGACGCCGCATAACACAGGTGATCCTGAAAGCCGCGATGCCCTGCAATCGAGGTGATGTTGACGATGGCGCCGCCGCCGCCCCTTGCAACACGGGCGCGGGCGAATTCCTGGCAGGTGATGATGGCTGCGCGCAGATTGATGCCCAGCACGGCCTCGTAGCCTGCATCGCTCATGTCAAGCACACTTTCCAGCACGTTGATGCCGGCGCTGTTGATCAGGAAATCGCAAGTGCCGGCTTCGGCCATGGCGGCGCGGGTGGCGGCTACGTCGGCAAGATCGGCACGGATCGAGCGGCCGCCGATTTCGCTTCTGAGGCTGTCGAGATCGGACTGCGTGCGGCTGATCGCCACGACCTCCGCACCGCGTGCGGCCATCAGCTGCGCGCAGGCGCGGCCGATGCCTTTGCCTGCGCCGGTGATGATGACGGATTTTCCGGAAAACTGCATGGAATCCTCGTTATTTGCGGCCAACGCGGCCGGATGATCTAATTTTGACGGCGCTCAGGAATGGCTGGCGGAACGAATGGCGCGGGCCGCATTTTGCAGCGTCAGAAACGCGTCGTAACGCGCTTGGTGAACCCTCTGAAAACCAGGATCGGGCGTTGCACTGCTGCCAATACGCGACATTGCCGGCATCGCGGCCATCAGGTTCGGATAAGTCCCTGCGGCGACGGCACCCAGCATGGCGGAACCCAGAAGCACCGGCTCCTCGCATTCGGTCAATTCGACGGGAAGTCCGGTCGCATCGGCCAGCAACTGCCGTGCAAGCGGGTGAGCACCCGCACCGCCGCTGACGCTGATGGTTTCCACCGGCGCGCCGTTGCGTGCCTGCGTTTCGATGATCTGACGAAGCCCGTAACCAAGGCCGAGAAGCCCGGCCACATAAAGCCCGACAAGGGAATCCACCCCGGTTTCCATGCCATACCCGGCAATGACCGCGCGGGCATGGGGATCGGCGAAGGGTGCGCGGTTGCCGAGAAATTCCGGCACCACATGAAAATCCTCTGCAAGCTTTGCTGCGGCGGACGCGGATTCGGCAAGGCCGAGGGCGCGGTCGGCAAGCCAGACCGGTAAGGCTTTGCCATCCTTCTCAGCAAGCACCTTCGCTTCGGGGACTGCCGGATGTAGCTGAACCAGATAATCGATGGCCGCACCGGCAGCAGACTGGCCGCCTTCATTCAGCCACGCACCGGGAACCATGGCCGAATAATAAGGTCCCCAGACGCCAGGCACGAAAGCGGGTTCGGCTGTCGTCGTCATGGTACAGGACGAGGTCCCGAAAACATAACCAAGGCATTTCGAAGCATCGCCACCCGCAGCAACCGTACCGACGCCGCCGGCGTGGGCATCAATCAGGCCCGCAGCAACGGCGGTGCCTGCGACCAGCCCCATCGCCTTTGCGGCGTCTTCCGTCAGACCGGTGCCGAGCGCCGTGCCCGGATGGACGACGCTTTCACCGATGCGGCGGAAGCCCTGTTCCGCCAGATCGCCAAGGCCAATATCGTTGAAATATTCCGAATCCCAGCGGTTCTCGTGGGCGAGATAGGTCCATTTGCAGGTGACCGTGCAGGCGGATCGATCAAGTGCACCGGAGGCTTTCCAAGTGAGAAAATCCGTCAGGTCAAAGAAGTGTTCAGCACGGGCATAGACATCCGGTCGATTTTCCCGAAGCCACAAAAGCTTCGGCGTCTGCATTTCGGGAGAGATGCGACCACCGACATATTTGAGAACCGCATGTTCTCCGGCATTGATGCGCTCCGCCTGTTCAACGGCACGGTGATCCATCCAGACGATGATATCGCGTTCGGGATGATCGGCAGCGCCAACCGGCAGGGTCTCATCGTCCGGCCCGCGAACGACGAGTGAGCAGGTGGCATCGAAACCGATGCCGACAACATCGTTAGGATCGATACCAGCGCGTGAGACGCTCTCCCGGACGCTGTCGCAAACCGCCTGCCACACTTCCGCGCTCGATTGCTCGGCAATGCCGCCATCTTCGCGATGCATGCTGATCGGACGCTTGGCGGTGGCGAGAAGCTTGCCCGAGACGTCGAAAACACCGGCCCGCGCCGAGCCGGTCCCGACATCGACGCCAACAAGATAGGAAGCCATTTGCGATACTCCTCGGAGGGGGATCATCCGATGCTGGAAAGGATTGAGCGGCGGGACCGTGTCCGGTCTTTCCGCCGCCCAGGGATTTTTTAAACGCGGTCGAAGTTGGTCGGCAAGACCAGCATGTCGCGGATTGTGACGGTGCGCTTGCGTGTCAGCATGTAGACAACGGCATCGGCCACTTCGCTTGCATCGATGAGGCTGCCCGATTCCTTGGCCTTGCGGAGGTTTTCTTCCGGCCAATCGGCCAGCAGTGCAGAAACGACCGGGCCGGGGGAGACCTGCGCAACGCGCACGCCGTGCGGGATCATCTGGCGGCGCATGCCCTGCACGAAGCTGGTGATCGCCCATTTAGAGCCGGAATAGACCGGCTCCCAATAGGTCGGGAAGTGGCCGGCAATCGAGCAGGTGACGATGATATCGCCGGTCTTGCGCTCCGACATGTGCGGCACGACGGCATGAACATTCTTCATGACGGCGTTGACGTTGAGATTGAGCATCTTGTCGATGGCTTCCGGCGTCGTCTCGGTAAGATCGCCGCCGATATAGGTGCCGGCGTTGCAATAGAGAATGTCGATATGATCGACCTTCTTGAGGATCTCAGGGATCATCGCGTTGCAGCTGTCGGCATCGAGCAGATTGGTGACCTGCGGGATGGCGCGGTCGCCGAGCTTGGCGACCAGATCATTCAAGGCTTTCTCGTTCCAGTCGACCATGACCACGGTCGCGCCCTGTTCCAACAGCGCTTCTGTGGTGGCAAGCCCGATGCCGGATGCGGCGCCGGTGATGACCGCAATCTTGCCTTGCAGCGATTCAGACATTTAATTCTCCTGCGTTTATGAAGATATTTCCGGGCCGGCTCAGCGCCATTCGCGCCCGATATAGATGGCCAGCAGAATGATGCCGCCCTTGATGACATCCTGCAGATAGGGGTTGATGCCCATCAGGTTGAGGCCGTTATTCAGAATGCCAAGCAGCACCGCGCCGATGAGCGTGCCGAGAATGAGGCCCCTGCCGCCGGCAATGGCCGTGCCGCCAAGAACAACGGCCGCGATAGCATCGAGTTCGAAGCCGACACCGGCATTGGGCTGACCGCTCATCAGGCGGCCGGTGAGGATCAGTGCGGCAAATGCTGCCGTGACGCCGGAGATGCCATAGACGGCAAGCTTGACGCGCTGGGTCTTCACGCCCGAAAGACGGGCTGCCAGTTCGTTTCCGCCGAGCGCATAGACGTGACGGCCGAAAGCGGTGCGCTGCAACAGCACCCAGGCGATGGCGTAGATCGCCACCATGATGACGACAGGGACTGGAACCACACCGATACGGCCGACACCGAACCAGGAAATCCAGCTCGGAATACCGCTGACGGGATAGCCGCCGGAATAGATAAGGCCAAGGCCACGCGCCATGCCCATGGTGGCGAGCGTGACGATGATGGCGGGCATCTTGCCCCAGGCGACAAGCGCCCCGTTGAAGATGCCGATGCCGAGACCGATGAACAGGCCGGCCGGCAGCGCAATTGCAGGCGAGAGGCCGGTGTTCACCATCAGGCCAGCGGACAGCGTTCCGATAAGCGCCATGACCGCCCCGACCGACAGGTCGATGCCGCCGGTCAGAATGACGAAAGTCATGCCGACGGCCAGAATGCCAACGACGGAAACCTGCCGCAACACGTTCATGATGTTGTTGAGGCTGAAGAAATTGTCGCTCGCAAGCCCCATGAGGATCGATACGACGATAAGACCCGCCAGCGGCAGGGCGAGCGGCGATCGCAGCATGGCACTGAGACTGAAACCGCCCGTTTTCGCGGCAACGCCGGTGTTTGCATCAAGCGACATGTTCAACTCTCCCGGTGGTGGCGTTTGTCATTATTGTTTCTGAATTGATGTCGTCTCCCTCGACCGTGGCGACGATGCCGCCGGACCGGAAAACGCAGACCCTGTCGGACATGCCGATGACTTCCGGCAGTTCCGAGGAGATCATGATGATCGAATGGCCCCTCGCTGCAAATTCGCGCATCAGCGAATAGATTTCTGCCTTCGCTCCGACATCGATGCCACGTGTCGGCTCATCGAAGATCAGCACGCGCATGTCGTGGTTCAGCCAGCGCGCGATAACGATCTTCTGCTGGTTGCCGCCGGACAGCGTGTCGACGCGGGCGTAAGGCCCTTGTGCCTTCACCTGCACCTGCGCCATGGCCTTTGTCGTGTGCTCCAGTTCCTTCTTGAGATCGAGGAACCAGTGCGCCTTGCGGTATTTGCCGTAATTGTTGAGCGAGATGTTCTGCAGGATGGAGAAGCTGGTGATCAGTCCCTCCTCCTTGCGGCTTTCCGGCAGCAGGCCGATGCCTCGCATCAGCGCATCATCGGGGCCGGAAAAACGCGTATCGACGCCATCGAGCTTGATCTTGCGGCGCGTCGCGGAATGCGCGCCGAGCATGGCGAGAACTGTTTCCGTGCGGCCTGAGCCAACGAGCCCGGCAAAACCAAGGATTTCGCCCTTGCGCAGCGCGAAACGCGAGACAGGGCCGCCCTTCCTCAATTGCAGCTCCTCGACTTCAATCACCTTTGCGGCAGAAGGATCGAGTTGCGGCTTCGGCGGGAAGCTGGCTTCGATGCGCCGGCCGACCATCATTTCAACCAGGCGGTCATTGTCGACCTCCGACGTCAGGCAAGAGCCGATCAGCTCGCCATCGCGCAGAACGGTGATGCGGTCGCAGATCTCGAATATTTCCTCGAGGTGGTGCGAAATGAAGATGATCGCGACGCCTTGCCGGCGCAGCTCGCGCATGACCTTGAAAAGGTGCTCCGTCTCGGAAGGCGTCAACGTGGCGGTGGGTTCGTCCAGTATCAGGATGCGGGCATCCAGTGACAAGGCCTTGGCGATTTCGACAAATTGCTGCTGGGCGACGGACAGGCGATGCACCGGCACGTCGAGCGGTACATCCACGGCGAGCCGGCCCATGATTTCGGCTGCGCGCTTGCGCATCGCGCCCTTGTTCAGAAGGCGCAGTGGCCCGCGGATTTCGCGGGCGAGGAACATGTTTTCAACGGCGTTGAGATAAGGGATCAGGCTGAATTCCTGAAACACGATGCCGACACCGGCGGCAATCGCCTCATCGTAATTGGCGAAGCGGCGATCCTTGCCGTCAATGCGGATCGTTCCCTCGGATGGCTGCAAAATACCGCACAGGATTTTCATCAGCGTCGATTTGCCGGCGCCGTTTTCGCCCAGAAGCGCATGCACCTCGCCGGCGCGCGCCTCAAGGTCGACGCCACGCAGGACTTCGATCTTGCCAAAGCTTTTTCTTATTCCATTCAGTTCCAGCATTTCACCCTCCTCAATGGTCGGGATTTAACCCCGCCCCCATACGAGATGGGGACGGGGCTTGGGAGGAGTTCTTACCAGCTGAACTCGCCGGCGTTCTTGCTGTCGACGACCATAACGTCGATCGGGACTTCCTTCGGCACGACCCGAGCGCCCCACTTCTGGGCGAGCGCCATGGCAAGGCCAACGCGAACCTGGTCACGCGGGAACTGCGCGGTGGTTTCGATGAAGGGACCACCCTCAGCAATCGCCTTCACAGCTTCCGGAGCACCGTCGACCGAGGTCAGCTTGATGTCCTTGCCGGAACCCTGGATCGCAGCCAGAGCGCCCATGGCACCGCCGTCATTCACCGAGAAGATACCGGCGAGGTTCGGACGCGACTGGATCATGTTTTCAACGACGCCCAGAGCGACGGAGCGGTCCTGACGGCCATTCTGTGTATCGACCAGCTTGATCTCGGGGAATTCGGCGAGAGCTGCCTTGCAACCTTCGACGCGCTGAAGGATCGGCACGACCGGGATACCGTCGAGGATCGCGACTTCACCCTTGCCGCCGAGCGCGTCACCGAGATGCTTGCACGACTTGTAGCCCGCGTCACGGTTCTTCGAGCCGACGAAGGTGTCGACCGGGCCATTGGCGTTGGCGTCAACTGCAACGACGATTGCGCCGGCAGCCTTGGCAGCGTGCACCGCGGCTTCGATGCCGGCGCTATCCGTCGGGTTGAGAAGCAGAATGTCGATCTTCTGCTGGAGCATGTCTTCAACGTCGGAAATCTGCTTGGCCACGTCGTGGCCGGCATCGGTCACGACAACGTCAGCGCCGATGCTTGCCGCAGCTTCCTTCAGCGCTTCCTGCATCGACACGAAATAGGGGTTGTTCAGCTCCTGGAAGGTCATGCCGATCTTCAGCTTTTCCTGCGCCAGCGCCGGAGCGGCCATCATTGCAATTGCGGCTGTCGCCATCAGAAACTTGGATTTCATTTTCATCTCACTCTTCCTCCCATTAGGAAAGTTGGGGCAACAAGTGCCCGTTTCCGGGCAGACCTCTGCCCGAATTGGTAAAAATCGACGATGTGTCGCTGGTTTACTCCGCCATAACAGCTGCCTTCTGGGCCGCAAAAATGGTTCGGAACCTCGACGGTGACATTCCCTTGAGTTTCAGGAAATGCCGGTTGAAATTGGAAAGATTGGAAAAGCCAACATCGTAGCAGACCTCGGCCACCTTCACATCCTGATCCGCCAGCAACATCTGGCAGGCAAGATCGATCCTTAACTGATTGCGATAGCGCACCAGCGTCGTGCCGGTATGGCGCTTGAAGGCCCGGGAGAAGGCGCTCGGGCTCTGGCCCACCATGTCGGCCAGATCGATTTCCTCGACCTGTTCGGTCAGATGCTCGCGCAGATGCGACAAGGCGCGGTTTATGCCGCTATCGCCAATGCCCGTCAGATCAAGCTCGTAGCTCAGGCTTGCCAGCACCTCGGATGTCGGCGCATTGACCAAGAGATCAAGAATTTCCCAGAAAAGCGCCAGACGCGTCAGCCCCTGCGCCTCGATGAGCCGCAGGATCAGCGGGCGGACCCGATCGCTCGTCTCGTCGTCAAAGAGAATACCGCGGCGGCTGCGATCCAGAAGCGCGCGCACCACTTCCATCTCGGACATGGAGGCGCAGGCATCTTCGATAAAGCTCTCCGGAAACTGGATCACGAGGGAACGTGTCGGCACGATTTCGTCCGGCTCGATCTCGCTGATCCAGTTCTGGGGGAGATTGGGGCCGGTCATGATAAGCTGGCCGGGGCCGAAACGGCCGACGAAATCACCGATATAGAAGGTGCCTGACGTCGCGACGACCAGATGAATTTCATATTCGGGATGATAATGCCAGCGCACGGTACGGAACGGATAGCCATGCCGCCAGGCAGCGAAAGATTCGCCCTTGCGGATGTGCACCAGTTCCAGATCGGGCTGCATCATGGTTCCTCCCATCAGTCACGTCCGCCGCATTTGCGAAGCGAAGCCATTCCTCTTTATGGCTCGTCCCAGGCGTTGATGAGGAGCATAGGGCGGGCCGCGGCTAAACATCCACATCACGCCGGAGAAATTACCGATACTTTTTTGACTGTTTTTTGCCAGAAATTGAATAGTGCCTCAACGTGATTGACAGTCAACGTTGCGGAGAGCCTGTTTTTTTTGCTCAATTTGCCGTGATGCGCCCAAACAATTCTCAACAGGAGGCGATCTGTGATGAATTTTTGGAGTAGGGCCTGCCTGCCACAGGCAGGCCCTACTTATACTTTTCCGCGCACGTTTCGCCGCTTATGCATCAGCGAGCTAATGTCTGGCACTTATTGCGGCATTACTATCTGCAGTTTGACGTCCGTTTCCCGCGCTTCCACCGCACGGTCGAAACCGGCAATACTATTTTCAAAGGGAATGGTCGCAGAAATCAGCGGCTTCAGATCGACCTTGCCGGATGCGATGAGCGCCACGGCGCGATCATAGACATTGGCGTAGCGGAAAACCGTCTCGACCCGAAGTTCCTTGGCCTGAAGGCCGACAATATCGACCGGAACCGGATCGACCGGCATACCGACGAGCACGATTGCGCCGCCCGGTCGTGCGAGGGCTGCAACGCCAAGAATGGCAGGGGCTGCGCCCGAGCATTCAAAGACGATATCGCAGCCCCAGCCGTCCGTCGCCTCAGCGATCGCTTCGGCGAGGTTGCGCTCGCGGATATTGACGGTCTCGATGCCATCGTAAGAGGCGATGATATCGAGCTTGGGCTGGGCAAGATCGGCGACGATGACTTTCGCGCAGCCGCCCGCGAGCGCGGCAAGCGCCACCATCATGCCGATCGGACCGGCGCCTGTTACCACGGCGACATCGCCCGGCTGGATGCGGGCACGCAGCGCCGCCTGCATGCCGATGGCAAAGGGCTCCACCATGGCGCCTTCGGCAAAGGACACATTGTCCGGCAGCTTGTACGTGAAAGCAGCGGGATGAATGACTTCCGGCGTCAGGCAACCATGCACAGGGGGCGTCGCCCAGAAACGGACGGCCGGATCCACATTGTAGATGCCGAGCTTCGACGCGCGCGACGTTGCGTCGGGAATACCCGGCTCCATGCAAACACGGTCGCCAGCCTTGAGATGCGTTACCTCGGCGCCGGTTTCGATCACCGTTCCAGAGGCCTCGTGCCCGAGCACCATCGGGGCGTTGACGACGAAATGTCCGATTTTGCCATGTGTATAATAATGGACGTCGGAGCCGCAAATGCCGACCGTGTGGGTGCGGATACGCACATCCTTCGGTCCGAGTTTACCGGGAATGTCAAAGTCCCTGAGCGCGAGCTTCCCTTTTTCTTCCAGCACCAGTGCCTTCATCTGATCCTCCGTGGTTTGCGATACGCCTGGCAGCGAATTCAGTCAGCGTGATGGCGCGCAACCTCGGCAAAAGTAAACAGAAATCCGCCGGAACAACCGGTTTTTCTTCACACAGGAAAAACTGTATCGAGGAGCCTGCAATTTCTCATCACTGGCGCGATGTCGTGTCCTTTCCCGAGCCGGACATGAGGACTGATTCGTCTGCCGGAGCTATTCGCCCGGCACGGCGGCGATCTGGAATGCGGCGTGCTGACCGCGCGTCGACAGGCAGAAGCAGGCCGGAACCGCATCTGGCTTGCCTGGGGATCAGGCCTGGATCAAAGCGATACCGCGGTTCCTGAAGCCGAGTGTGACGTCGCTTGCCGGCGGCAGGCCGGTTTCCGCCATATGATCGATGATGAAAAGCGTGCCGATCTCGGTTTCCACCTCATATTCCACGTGGCCGCCCAGATAGGCGCTGTGCAGCACCCGCCCAGCAACCCCCTGCCCCCCGGGCTGACCGATTGAAATCGAGCCCGGGCGGACCGCAAGCTTCGCCGGCCCCAGTCTGGCGTTGCCTGCGGAAAGCCGATAATCGATGCCCCCAACGCGGACCATTGCGTCCGGTCCATCCAGCCTTACCACTTCGCAGCCCACGACATTCGCCTCACCCATGAAATCGGCAATGAAGGCGGAGGCTGGAGCCTCATAGAGCTCGCGCGGGGCGCCAGACTGGGCGATCTCTCCATCCTTCATCACGATGATGCGGTCGGAGACGGCGAGCGCCTCATCCTGATCATGCGTCACGTAAACCGCAGTGAAGCCAAGTCTTTGCTGCAATTCACGGATTTCGGTGCGGACGCGGCGGCGAAGGCGGGCATCGAGGTTCGAAAGAGGTTCGTCCAGCAGCAGCACCTGCGGCTCCAGCACCAGAGCACGGGCAACCGCGACACGCTGCTGCTGCCCACCGGAAAGTTCGGCAGGCAGGCGATGCCCCATGCCGGCAAGGCCGACAAGCTTCAGCCCCTCTTCCGCCTTTTCCCACGCTTCCGCCTTGCGTAGCCCGGAGGATTGCAGGCCATAGGCAACATTGTCGAGCGCCGTCATATGCGGAAACAGCGCATACGACTGGAAGACCATCGAGACATCGCGCTCGTTGGCGGGCAGCATCGTGACATCCTGATCGCCGATGAGAATGCGGCCGGACGTCGGGTGTTCGAGGCCCGCCAGCATGCGCAACGTCGTCGTCTTGCCGCAGCCGGATGGGCCGAGCAGGGTTACCAGAGTGCCTGGTTCGATGGTGAGCGATAGGTCCGGTATGGCGGTGAAAGCACCGAAGGTCTTGCGGACATTCTTGAAGGTAACGGAGCCGGGCTTAACGGAAATCATGCGGTTTTCTCCTGGGCAAGAGGAACGGGGGAAGCGGATGGTAGGCCAGCGACGCGGTTTTCGCGCCGCAGCCGACGCTCGCCAACGAGGAACTGGAAGCCGGCAATGACGGTGATCATCACCACGATCAGCATGGAGGAATAGGCAATCGCAACCCCATATTCGCCGTTTTCGACGAGGCCGACGATGTAGGACGTCGCCATGTTGTATTCGGCGCTGACGAGGAAGATGACGGCGCTGATGGAGGTGATGGCGCGCACGAAGGAATAGACCAGTGCCGCCGTGATCGCGGGCCTCAGGAGCGGCAGGATGACCTTGCGAATGGTGCGGAAACTGTTGGCCCGCAGCGTCAGCGAGGCTTCGTCGAGGCTCTTGTCGAGTTGGCTCATCGCCGCGATTCCGCCGCGCACACCGACCGGCATGTTGCGAAACACAAAGCAGGCGATCAGGATCAGCGCCGAGCCGGTCATTTCCACCGGCGGCAGGTTGAAGGCCATGATGTAGCTGACGCCGATGACTGTGCCGGGAATGGCAAAGCTCATCATCAGCGCAAATTCAAACAGGTTCCGCCCGGCAAATTTCTGCCGCACGATGATATAGGCCGTCAAAAGACCGACTGCGGCGGTGAGCGGAGCGGAAATCAGCGCGATCTTCATGGTCGTCCAGAACGAGTTCCAGGCAACGCCGGTCCACGCGATGGAGCCGTTGGAGAAACTCACGGAAAATGCGCGCAGGTAATGGTCGAAGGTGAGGGAATTGTCGAGACCCCAGGTTTTCACGAAACCGCCCACAAGGATCATGCCATAAACGACGATTGTGAAGACCATCCACGGCACGACAACGGCATGAACGCCGATGGACAGGCCACGCGGAAGCGCGATATGCGCGCCGCTGTCGCCCTTTCCCGTCACCGTGGCGAAATTCTTGCCTGCCAGCCAGAAGCGTTGGGCAAGGAAGGCCGAAAGCGTAAAACACAGCAGGATGATCGCCAGAACCGCGGCGCGCGACGGATCGTTCTGCGAACCAACGACAGCAAAGAAGATTTCCGTCGACAGGACGCCGTGTGTGCCGCCAAGCACCAGCGGGTTGCCGAAATCCGCCATGCTTTCGATGAAGCCGATGAGAAAGGCATTGGCGAGACCGGGCTTCATCAGCGGCAGGGAAACCCGCCAGAAAGTGCGCCAGCGGTCGGCGCGCAGCGTCTGAGAGGCTTCTTCCATGGAGGGGCTCACCCCTTCGACTACACCGATCAGCACCAGAAACGAGATGGGCGTGAACGAAAGAACCTGCGCGATCCAGATGCCGGTCATGCCATAAAGCCAGCGACCTGGCTCAATGCCGAAGAGATAGGAAAGCCATTCGGTGACGACGCCGGCGCGGCCGAAGAGCAGCGTCAGGGCAAGACCGATAACGAAAGGCGGCGTTATGATTGGCAGCACCGTCAGGAGCCGCAGCCCCTTCTTGAAGGGAAAGCGCGTGCGGGTGGCAATCAGGGCAAAGCCAAGGCCGAGCACGGTCGAACCGAAAGCGGTCATCAGCGCGAGGAAGAGCGTGCGCCAGGCAACACCGCAGCGTTCCTCACCCAAGACGCAGCCAAGGCTCCATATGCCGGGATCCTTGATATTGCGAATGAATCCATCGGCATTAAAGGAGCCGTCAAAATCCTGAACGGACGCAACCAGCATACTGCCGATCGGATAGAAGACAAAAACCGCAACGAGGAAAACCAGAACGGAAATGGCGCCGACGACAAAGGCATCGCCCTTCATGACACCACGTTCGGCAAGCCCGAAGGCAAAAAGAAGCACAAAGACGAACGACATGACGACGGCCCCCGCCCCCATGGACGGCTGGCCATCGGCGAGCATGCCGAAAAGATTTTCGCTGATTGTCCAGGTCCAGCCGGTAAAGCCGATGGCCAGCCCCTGCAAGGCAAGAAAGACGAGACCAGCAGCGCCAATGAATGCAAGTAAACCGCCCCGGCGCATCGGATCACGGATCAGCCGGACAAGGCATGCGGCAAGGAAGAAAATGACAGTGCCGACCAGCCATGGTTTTCCATAAGACAGTATCTGCAACACACCTGGCGCATTGCTGGCGGAGGAGAAAAACCCGGACAGCCAGCGGAAGCTGTAAAAGCCGCCTTCGATGCGATACCAGGGAAGAAGAATGAGGGCAAAAGCCCCGAACGCCAGGACGATGTCCAGCCTGCGATTGCCACGTGTCATGGCCGACCTCGCTTGTTTCATGCCGATGAAAGAGTGGCGGACACCCCGGCTTCAAAAGCCGGGATGCCGATCGCCGGAGTTCAGATCAGTTGGCGACCGCGCCAACTTCGCGATCCCAGCGTTCCAGCAGCGCCTTGCGCTTGGCAGGATCGCCATAGGTCTTGAAGTCGTAGTCGATGAGCTTGATGTCCTCGAACTTCGGTGCCTCTTTCGGCACTTCCGCCGTTTTGTTGGACGGCAGCTGGAAGGACTTGGCGTCCTTCATGCGCGACTGGACCTCCGGCTTCAGCGCCCAGTCGTACCAGGTCTTGGCATTGTCGAGGTTGCGGGTGCCCTTGATGATCGACATGGAGCCGATCTCGTAACCCGTGCCCTCGCACGGAGCGATTGATTTGACCGGGAAACCTTCCGCAGTCTGGGCCACCGCATCATGCATGAAGACGATGCCGAGCGCCGTCTCGCCGCGCGCCGCCGCCTTGACCGGTGCCGAGCCGGACTTGGTATATTGCGAGATATTGGCGTTGAGCTTCTTCAGGTAATCGATGGCCTGATCCTCGCCCATGATCTGCACCAGTGAGGCAAGCGCGGTATAGGCGGTACCCGAAGAGTTCGGATTGGCGATCTGGATTTCGCCCTTGAGTTCCGGCGCCAGAAGGTCGGCCCAGCACTTTGGCTCCTTGTAACCCTTGGACTTGAATATCTCGGTGTTGTAACCCCAGCCCAGTGCACCGGCATAAACGCCGACAGTCCGGTAACCCGTGCTTTCCGCCTGCTTGACCGCCCAGTCCTGCAACTGATCCAGCATCGGCGACTTGTATTCGAGCGTCAGGTTTTCCGAGGCTGCCTGCATGTGCGGGTCGCCGGTGCCGGCCCACCAGATATCGGTTTTCGGGTTGCGGGCTTCCGCGCGCACCTTGGCATAGGTCTCGCCCGAAGACAGGCGCACCATATTGACCTTGATGTCATGAGACTTTTCAAAATCACCCTTCATCTGTTCGCAGATGACGACATCGGCCGAGCAGATCAGGTTCAGTTCGCCGGCCGCCTGCGCGGAAACGGCGCTCAGTGCCGTACCGGCAAAAAGCAGAGTGGAAAGTATCGTCAGTCGCATGGTTATCCTCCTGTAGCTTGCGTCTGAATTTCGGGTCACGCGCAGACATGGCGCTGCCGGTCGCGGCACCTTGTGGCGCGCGTGATGTCTTTTCGGGGTTTTGGTATTTGGCCCTACTGGGTCTGGCTCGGGTGAATCTCGCTGTCGAAGCGGCTCAATAATCGACTTCGCTCTTCCGGCTGGCCGAAGGTGGCAAAGTCGTAATCCACCATCTTGATCATCGATATATCAGGTGCCGTCAGCGGCAATGTCGCCCGGGCGTTGGACGGCACCTGGTTCTGGCCGGCTATGGCGCCGGTTTCCTGTCCTTCAGGGCTCAGCGCAAATTCCACGAAGGTCTGCGCAAGCGCCGTATTGTGGTTGCCCTTGACAATGCTGACCGCTCCGATCTCGTAGCCGGTGCCCTCGCAGGGCGCGACGATGACCAGCGGGAAACCCTCGATCTTCTGGGTGACGGCATCATGCATGAAGGAAATCCCGATAAGAACCTCACCCCGCGCCGCTGCCTTGACGGGTGCCGAACCGACCTTGGTATAACCCACGACATTGAGGTTCAGCTTCGTCATGAAACCAAAGGCTTCTTCCTCGCCGAACAGCTGCACCAACGTGGCGAGCATGGTGAAGGCCGTGCCGGAATAGTTCGGATTGCCGGTCAGGATATGGCCACGATAGACGTCCTTGGCCAAATCCTTCCAGCAGGTGGGTGCGGGTAAGCTGTTTTTGGCAAGCAGTTCCGAATTATAGGCAAAACCGAGCGCGCCAGCATAAATTCCAGCCGATTTCGACCCGGACATCGCATTGAAGTTCTGCGCCCAGGGCAACAGATCCTGTTGATTGGCGGGCCGATATTCGTCCAGCAGGTCTTCGGAACCTGCCTGCAAATGAGTATCGCCGGTGCCGCCCCACCACACGTCGACGGTCGGATGGGATCGCTCGGCGCGAATCTGGTCGAGAATTTCGCCGGTGCTTTTGCGAACCATCGAAATTTCAAGGCCGGTCCTGGCTTCGAATGCCCGCTGCATGGTCACGCACCAGGCCTCATCGACGCCGCACAGGACGTTCAACTTCGGCTCGGCCATGCCATGCCCTGCGCCGCACAGCCAAAGGACCATGCTCGCCGCAAGTGCGGTCAATGCTTTCAATTATGCCTCCCTGCCTGGAACCTCCCCGTTCCAGTCTCCATCAACAGCATGTCACATCCTGTCCGCACCGCAATCGAAGAATGGTTACCAATCTTTCACCGCACTGCCGAACAAGATTACAGATATTACAATTATGACAGGAGAGATAACCAGCGAACCTTTGAAGATAGCCGCCACCATGCCTATGATGGTGGCGGGAGGAAGTTGCAGTGCTTAATCAGAAGGTTCGCATTCTGATCGTCGAGGACGATCCGGATATGGCCGAGCTTATCTCGGATCTCGTCGAGGCCGAGGGCTGGCTGCCCACCTGTGCGCGCTCCGCAGAGGAGGCCGACGAGATACTGGCAAAGGACAGGATGCAGCTCGTCCTCGTCGATCACAATCTGCCTGGCACGTCCGGGCGCACCTTCGCCCAGCGGCTGCGCAGCCAGATCGACATCGGCATCGTCATGGTCACCGCCGCCGGCAGTGCCGCCGACCGGGTGCTCGGCCTGGAAACCGCCGCCGATGACTACGTGGTCAAACCCTTCGAACCAATCGAGCTCACGGCGCGGATAAAGGCCGTCTTGCGCCGGACAATTCCCTCGCTAAAGCAGGAAAAGGACAGCGAGCGTGACCACGGGCGCGCGGCGCTGCGGCTTGGCGACTGGGCGATCGATCTTGATGCACGCCGCGCTGTCTGCCTCTCGGACCGCAGCCGGACACTGACGAGCGCCGAATTCGCGCTTCTGGAAATTCTTGCCGAGACGCCCAACCAGCCCGTCAGCCGTTCCCAGATTCTCGACAGGCTGGGTTCGGAGAGCGACCGTTATATCGACAGAAATGTCGACGTGCTGGTGCTGCGGCTGAGGCGCAAGATCGAGATAAACCCCGATCTGCCGCGCCATATCAAGACCCGGCGCGGCAAGGGTTACGTGCTCCACACCGATGAGGGCGAGCCCTACCCGTGATCAGCCGCTCCTTCCTTTCCTCCATCGCCTTTCGCCTGCCCTTTGCGATCGTCTTTACCTGCGTCCTCGTCTTCAGCCTGTCCGCCATCGCGATTTACGGATTGCAGCGCGCCCGCGATGAAATGGCGGCCTATGGATTGCAGGCCTTCTCCAGTCTCGCCAAGGCCTCGCTGGTCTCTCGGCAGGTCTCCGATCTCGTCTCCAGTGCACCTTTCCTGATGAATGCCGCCTCGCCCTATCGCGTTTCCAGCGAAAGCCGCTCCGTGGTCCAGCAGGTCGACCTGCTTCTGCAGATGACAGACCCGGGCAGCGGCGAGCGGGCAGCACGCGGCTTTGCGAGTGAGCGTATCGTTGAACTGCTGCAGCGTATCCGAGCGCAGACACTCGATCTCGCTAAGGATGCCGATGCCGCGCAGGGCCACAAGGCGGAGGCGGCAGCCGCGCTCGGCGAAATCGCCACCGGTCAGGGTATCCTCGATCCGGAGCTGCGCCGGCGGATGAACGGCATCGTACAGGCCGCGTCCGCGTCCGACAGTCTTTTTCAGCTTGGCGAACTGCGCCGCCGCTATGTGGCGGAAACAACGGCGCGTCAGCAGGGTTATCCCGGCGAGCGCCTGCCCATTGCCGAGCTTCAGCCCTATGAGCGGGTTTTCGAGGCCCAGAGCCGTTACCTTCTGGAAATGTTTGCGATCCGCGCCTCGGTCTCGCGCCTTCACACCGTCTCGCGCGATCTTTCGCATGTGACCGAAACGCAGGGCGATGCGGTCGCGCGCAGTCTGAACGAAGACCTTATCTCCACCTCCGATGCTCTCAACAGGCTGCTGATCATTGTCGCCGTTGCCTCGCTGTTGGTTCTCATCGTGGCGATCTTTTCGATCCGGTCTGTGATGCGTGTCTCGCGCGGGATCGTGACGCTCTCCAACGGCATGAATGCCCTCGCCAAGGGGGAAGCGGATGTCGGGCCGCCCTCCTATACGGGTCCCGAGACGGAGCTCATCCGCCTGCTCGACGCGTTTCGCGCCTTCCACGACAGCGTCGACCGCGTCTCTCGCCTCAGGCGTACGGCCGAAGCCGCAGCCCGCACCATCCGCTCCACATTCCGCAACATGAATGAGGGAATAGCGCTGTTCGATCCGGCCGGGCGGCCTATCACCATGAACCGCCGCATCATCGAACTCGTCGGGCGTTCCGGCTCGTCCCGAAAGCTGCCGATCCGCCGGTTCGTCGAGCCCATTCCCGAAATCGATTCGACGCTGCTGCCCTTCGATGGTGGGCATGGGAACCTGCTGGAGCGCGCCGTGGTGCGGCATCGAACTGCCGACCAGCGGGTTATAGAAATATCGATGTCGCGCCAGCCGGATGGCGGCATCGTGCTGCTTGCCCGCGATGTCACCGCGCTAGACCGGCAGGAGGCGGAAGCAGTCAAGGCCCAGCGGCTGGACGGCATCATGCGCATGACCCACCAGGTCAGCCACGAGGTGGGCAACATGATAGGCATCATCACCGGCAGCCTCGGACTTCTGGAGCGAGAGACCGGTTTCAATGAACGCCAGAACCGGCATATTGCCCGCATTCGCAAGGCAGCTGATCGCGGCCGCTCCCTGGCCAGCAGCATGCTGACCATCGGCAGCCAGCAGCCCATCCATCCAAGCTGCATTAATGTGGCCAATCTCCTGCGCGGCATGGCCGATATTCTCGAGATCGCGGTTGGCCCCAAATGCCGGATTGCACTCGACCTCGATGACGATCTTCCGGCCATCCCGCTCGACCCCGCCCTCTTCGAGCAATCCATCCTCAATCTCTGCCTCAACGCCGCGGCCGCCATGCCGGAGGGCGGCCGGATTTCAATCGAGGCGGGCTGCGAGAAAGATACTCTGGCGATAACCGTCTCGGACGAGGGCATCGGCATGACGCCGGAGGCCGTGGACAAGGCCTTCGAACCCTATTTCACCACCCGGGGGGACCATGGAGGCGCAGGCCTGGGACTTGCCATGGTCTATGGTTTCGTGCGCCAGAGCGGTGGCGAAGCCCACATCCATTCAAAGCCCGGGGAGGGCGCAAGGGTGCAGCTGCTTTTCCCGATTCATGCCGGGCAGGCGAGATAAAATTGCAGGATCGGGTATCGGGACACCGGTGCGCGTATCAGCCTTTGCTGATGCGCAATCCATCCAGAAAGGTCCGGAAACTCCTTACGGCCCGTTCCGACGTTGTTTCCGGATCGTCAGAATTGGCAATCCACTGGGCTGCGCTGCTGCTCGCCGCATTGATGAAACGGGCACACGCCTCGGAATCGATATCGGCGATCGTTCCCTCCTGCTTGAGCGCATCGAGACTGCGTGAAACAGCGGAAATACAGCCATTGGCATTTGGCCAGCGGGATGGATCGCCAAGGACGGCCGGTCCATCGCGAAACATGATCCTCTGGATTTCCGGTTCAAGCGCCATGCGGACATAGCCGACATTCTCCTCGACGAACCCTTCCCAACGCGTCGAGGCTCTCGAAGAAATCTCGCAAAGCCTTTTTGTCATCTCCGCGTCGATCTCGGCCACCACCGCCAGCAACAAACCCTTTTTGTCACCGAAATGATGATAGAGCGCACCACGGGTCAGCCCTGCCTCGGCGGTAAAATCATCCATGGAGGCCTCAGCATAACCAATACTGCCAAACGCCCTGCGTCCGGCAGCCAGCAGCTTTGCCCGCGTTTCAGCAATCATTTCACTGCGAGGTTTGCGCATTTTTGCTCCAGCATCCACATACGTCACGTATATTAGTTGACATACGCCGCGTATGCAATTATTTCATTCACATACGCCACGTATGTGTGTGGTGGATACTCCCCAAGCAAGGTGCATCCGATGTCTAATCCATACAGCGAAATTTTCCGGGTTCCAGGCGCCAAAGGCTTTTCAGCTGCAGGTTTCTTTGCCCGCCTCCCCATCGCCATGGCGCCGATCGGCATCGTCGCCATGTTGTCGCAAACGCATGGCGAATATTGGCTGGCAGGCGCCGTATCGGCAACCTTCGCGCTGACCAATGCCGCCGTCGCGCCGCAAATCTCGCGGCTGGTGGACCGCCGGGGCCAAAGCAGCGTTCTCATCCCCGCGACCATTCTATCCGTCCTCGCCTTTGCGGCGTTGATCATCGCCACCAATCAGCGATGGCCGGCGTGGACGCTGTTTCTTTCCGCTTTCCTCGCCGCCGCCATGCCAAGCATCCCCGCCATGATGCGGGCCCGCTGGACGGAACTCTTTCGGGACCGGCCGGAACTGAATACGGCCTTTGCCTTTGAATCCGCGGCTGACGAACTTGTCTACATTGCGGGTGCATCGCTTTCCGTCGGGCTTGCGGTTTCGCTTTTCCCGGAAGCGGGCATGATGATCAGCACGGCATTTCTGGCGGTCGGAACATTTGCCTTTCTTCTGCAGCGATCCACAGAACCCAAAGTGCGTCCGGTCGAGGGCGGCCGTCGGCAGCGTTCTGCAATATGGCTGCGTCCGGTACAGATCATCACGGTCGCGCTGATCTTTGTCGGCTCGACTTTCGCCACCGCCGAGGTGAGCGCCGTCGCCATCACCAAGGAACTCGGCCAGCCGGAAGCGGCCAGCCTCGTCATCGGCGTCTATGCCATTGGCTCCTTCGTCGTCGGCCTGCTTCTTGGTGCGCTCAACCCGAAAACGCCGCTGCAGCGGCAATTGCTGATCGCTGTCAGCGTTCTTGCCCTGACGGCGCTGCCGCTCCTCGTCGCGGCATCCAGTGTCGCCCTGCTTGCCTTTGCCGTGTTCCTCAGCGGTGTGGCAATCTCTCCCATTTTCATCACCGCTTTCGGCCTGATTGAACGCCGGGTGCCGGAATCGATGCTGACGGAAGGCGTGACCTGGGTCATGACCGGTATCGGTATCGGCATGGCACTGGGCGCTTTCGTCTCGGGATGGGTGATCGACAATTTCGGCCCGGACAATGGCTTCTGGGTGTCGGTCGCCGCAAGCCTTTCAACGGTGACGATCATTGGGCTTGGTCAGCGCAGCCTCTCGGCGGAGCGCAGGCATCCGGGTGGGTCTCCGGCAGCGCAGCCCGCCGAATGATCCGGGCGGGCGGACACTAAAACGGACGGACCGCACCGCTTCTCATGAGTAGACGCTTCAAAAACGCTTCTCCGCGCAGGATATGCGGAGAAGTCAATAACCGCCCGTCAGGAAAATACTCTCGCCGGTCATAAAGCTGCAGGCCTGCGAAGACAGGAAGATGGCGGCGCCCACCATTTCCTCCGGCTGACCGGCTCGTCCCATCCAGTTCAGGGTCCGGACATATTCAGCCCAGCCTTCGGGGTCTTCGTCCCGGCGATGGGCATTGCGATCCGTATCGACCAGGCCGGGCGCTAGAGTGTTGAGGAGAACATTGTCCTTCGCATAGTCGCGCGCCTGACTCTGGATCAGATTATGCTGCGCAGCCTTGGTGGCGGCATAGGCGGTGACGATGCCCTTCGGCCGCAACTGGTTGACCGAGCCGATGGAAACCACCCTTCCCCATTTTCGCGACGCCATGCGCGGCAGGATCGTCTGCAGCATGTCCACTGTCGACCCGAGATTGACAGCCAGCTGAAACGCCAGATCATCGGGGTTCAGCTCCGACAGTACCGCATTGATCTGGGCGCTCGCATTGATGACGAGAATATCAACCGGTGCGATCGTCTCGGCGCGCTCGACAAGATCGCGCCCGGCGCCCGGTTCGGAGAGATCACCCGCCAGCTCTTGGGCCAAGCCACCGCCGTCCGCGATGCGTTGCCGCACGGCGGTTGTGGCACCCGGCTTCACGCCATGCAGGATGACATGCGCGCCGGCCCCCGCCAGCCCTTCCGCTATGGCTGCCCCTATGCCGCGGCTGGAACCGGTGACGAGCGCCGTGCGGCCTTTCAAACCAAAGACGCTTTCAAGACGCATAATTTATCCTTCGAACAGTGAAATGCGCGCGCCGGCAATTCCGGGGCGGCAGGAGAACAGGCCACCAGACAGCGGGGCGTCGGCGAGCGTGGATGCCGGCAGGCGCGTGCGGGCACTGGTGATGAAGAGCGTCGACAGGTCCGGCCCGCCGAAGGCCACACTCGACGGGCGCGGCACCGGCATCTCGATCACCTGATCCAGCTTGCCGTTCGGAAGATAGCGGCGCACGCACCAGCCGTCCCAGATCGCACACCACACCCCGCCTTCCGCATCCACGGCGAGGCCGTCCGGACGGCCGTCGGCCACGGGAATACGGGCAAATTCGCGACGCTGCGACAGGGCGCCCGTCGTCGGATCACAATCATAGGCATGGATAAGGCCGGGCACCGTATCGACGAAATAGAAGGTCCTGCCATCGGGGCTCCAGCCGAGACCGTTGGAGACGACGATGCCGCCTTCCTTGCGTTCGAATGCTCCATCGGCATTGATCCGATAAAGCGCGCCGGTGGGCTTGGAGGCATCGATGCGCATCGACCCGACCCAGATGGCGCCGTCCGGCCCGCATTTGGCATCGTTCAAGCGGTTATCGCCAATGCCAGCCTCCGGGCTGACGAAGGGTGTCAGCCGGCCCGAAGTGAAGTCCAGCCATTCGACGCCATCCTGCGACGCCACCAGCAATCGCCCTCCGGAGACTGGAATGACGGCGCTGACCAGCTTGCCTGTCTCGCAGGTTTCGTTGCGGCCGGTGGCGGGATCGAAACGATGGACGGCGGGGTGCAGAATATCCACCCAGTAGAGCGCGTTTTCGCCTTCATGCCAGACCGGGCTTTCCCCAAGCTGCGCCCCCCAGGGAAGAATGCAGCTGAGTTCGGCGCTGGGGCGTCCTGTTGCCGAACGCGGTCGTGGCCGCGAGCTGATGGCGACAGCACCGGCGGCGCCGGTAATCCGGCGCGCAGCGGCAATCAGTTCACGCCCGGCAGGATGAATGTTGGACGCATCGAGCCGCGACGACGGCCCGAGCGCGACAAGCACACCCATCGGCGTATTGTCACGGCCCATGACGGGTGCGGCAACGGAATTCACCCCTGGCAGGTGCTCCTCATAGGAGATCGAGTAACCCCTCGCCCGCGTCAGCGTCAGATCGGCCTGAAGTGCATCGAGCGTGGTAATCGTCCGCGGCGTCTGCGCATCGAGCGTCAGCCGATCGAGCAGGGAACGGCCGACAGCAGGGTCCTGAAAGGCAAGCAGCGCCTTGCCCGGCGCGGTACAATGCAAAGGAACCCGGCGTCCCACTTCTACCCGCACGGAGAGACCGTTTGGAGAACGTTCCGCGAGATATTGCGTCATGATACCGTCCAGCCGGCAGAGCGCTACGGTCTCGCCCAGTTCGGCAGCCAACCTCTCGAGTTCGGGTGTCGCAGCCGATACCAGATCGAAGCTCTCCCAGACTTTGTGGGACATTTCGAGAAAGCGCTGGCCCAGAACATAGGTTCCACGCGCCTCATCCTGACGGACGAGCCCATAGGCTATGAGGGTGCGCAGTATCCGGGCAAAAGTCGGCTTGGGCAGGCCGGAGGCGCGCAACAGTTCTGCAAAACGCGGCGGCTCCGGCGCATCGGCCACCATGTCGAGCAGGGTCAACCCCTTCGCCAGCGCAGCGGTGCCGCCCGGTGTCTCGGGTTTCATCGCGTCTCCTTCGCGAGACGCTGCCGCCTTGCGGCGGCCGCCTCTTCCAGCATCCGGTCCATCGTCCATTGTGCCTCAAACCCCAGGGTGTTTTTGATCCGCTCGTTGGACGTATGGTAATAAACGCCGTCGCCTGGAAAATCGACAGTCACGATGGGGAGGCCGGTCACCGCGGCCATTTTCGGCAAAAGCTCAGCGAAATCGGACGGCTCATCCGCGCCGAGATTGAAGATGCAGCCCGCCGCGTCAGGGTGATCGAGGGCGAGCAGGATCCCGGCCACCATATCGCGTGTATCGGTTATGTGCATGCGGTATGGCCGGCCGTTTTCATTGCGCGCCAATATATGCGACGCTTCGCCGATATCCCGGGACTGTAGCAGTTCGGCAATCGCAACGTTCCCTAAATTCTGCTGCTGTCGAATGCGCGGCAGCAGGAAAAAACGCGGGCCGGAGAAGAAGCTGTCTTCATCCAGCAGCTCAGCCGCATCCTGCGTATGAGAAAAGCGCAGGACCACGGTTTCCATGCTGCCAGTCCGCTGGTGAAAGCGAACCAGTTCCTCGCCCAGAAGCTTGGTCAGGCCATAGGGCGAATTGGGGCGAAGCGGATGATCCTCGGTGACCGGCAGGAATTCGGGACGGTTTTCCGGATAGACCTCTCCTGAAGAGGCAAAGACGAACCGCTGCACACCTGCGGCTGCGGCCGCATCCAGAAGACGGCGCGTACCTTCGACATTGACCGCAAACATGCGGTCCCGGTCCTCCGGCGCCCATGACATAAAGGCCCCGAGGTGAAGAACGGCGCTCACACCTTCCATGGCTTTGGACAGCGCCTGCCCGTCCTCCAACGATCCGACGACCTCCTCACCGCCCGTACCCGACGGACGAAGGTCAAAGCCGCGGACCACCCGAGCGTCCATACGCAAGGCATCTGCGACAGCACGACCCACACGGCCTGCCGATCCGGTGACGAGGATCATAGCCGTACTCCGGTCTTTGCATCGAAAAGGTAAAGCTGTGCCGGATCGAAGCCGAGCTGAAGCGCTTCGTCAGCCCGAAGGTTGCCGCTATGCGAGACGCGGGCGATCAGCCCCTTGGACCTGCCCTCCTCGCCATCTGCGACCCTTGCGCCTTCCGCATCGAAATAGACATATTTTTCCGATCCCAGACTTTCCACCAGCGTCGGGCGAACGCTGAAGGTCACCGGCCCATCGCCCAGAACGAGATGCTCCGGCCGCAAGCCCACGATCACGCTACCCTGCCTGGCAGATGCCGCCGGCAGGTTTACCTTCTGGCCGAAAACAGTCAGTGCGCCGTCACGCAGTTCCGCGTTGAGGAAATTCATGCCGGGCGATCCGATGAAACCGGCGACAAAGAGGTTGGCCGGATTGTTGAAAAGCTCATCGGGCGCCGCGATCTGCTGGATGATGCCGCCCTGCATGATAACCACCCGGTCCGCCATGGTCATGGCTTCCACCTGGTCATGCGTCACATAAACGGTGGTGACACCGATACGCTTGTGCAGCGCGCCGATTTCGGCACGCATGTGGACGCGCAGTTTTGCATCGAGGTTGGACAGCGGTTCGTCCATCAGAAAGGCCTGCGGCTGACGCACGATGGCGCGGCCGAGCGCCACGCGCTGCCGCTGCCCGCCCGACAGATCCTTCGGCTTGCGATCGAGATAGGGCGTTACCTCGAGAATGCGCGCCGCGTCATCCACCCGGCGATCAATCTCCGTCTTGTCCGTGCCGCGCATCTTCAGGCCGAAGCCGATGTTCTGCCGGACCGTCAGGTGCGGATAAAGCGCGTAATTCTGAAACACCATGGCGATGTCGCGGTCACCCGGCGCCAGATCCGTGACTTCGTTTTCGCCGATGAATATCTGCCCTTCGCTTGCCGGTTCGAGGCCCGCAAGGATTTTCAGCATCGTCGACTTGCCGCAGCCGGAAGGCCCGACCAGCACCACGAACTCGCCGTTTTCGATCTCGAGCGAAAAGGGCCTGAGCACGTTGAGGGCGCCATAGGACTTGCTGACATTGCGAATGGAAATATTGGCCATGCTTATTTCTCCGCGCCAGCGGTGAGTCCGCCGACCAAATAGCGTTCCAGAAACAGGTAGATTGCGATGATCGGCAGCGCGATGAACACGGATGCGGCGGAAATGTCGTTCCAGTAGGTGACGTATTCGCCCTGCATCGTGGTGATGCCGAGATTGGCCGTCCAGTTGTCCGGCGAGTTGACGAGGAAGGTGCGGGCATAGGCGTAATCCGCCCAGCTGAGCACGAAGGCATAAAGTGCCGTGGCAGCAAGACCGGGTGTGGCGATCGGAAGCACGACCCGGACCATTGCACCGATCGGCGAGCAACCGTCGACCATCGCGGCCTGCTCCAGTTCCTTCGGAATGGTGTCGAAATAGCCTTTCAGCATCCATGTGGCGAAAGGAATGATCATGGTTGAATGCGCCAGAACCAGCGTCCAGAGGCTGCCGATCAGGCCGAAGCTTGAAAAAATCGAAAACAGCGGAATGACCAGCAGGGTCGCGGGCAGCATCTTCGCCGTCAGGACGAAGAGACCCATGGTCGCGCCACCCCGCATGGAATAACGCGACAGCGCATAACCGGCGCTGACGGAGACGAGCATCGACAGCGCCACCGAGCCGACGGCCGCAAGCATCGAGTTCCAAAGCCATAGCAGGATCGGCTTCGCCGCCCAGACCCTGGCGAAAATGTCCCATTGCGCATCATCCGGCCAGAAGGTCGGCGGCAGGCGGTACAGTTCATCGGTGGTGGAGAGCGCCGTGACCAGAAGCCAGTAGACCGGGAACAGGATCATCACCAGCGTGAAGATGACAGTCGCGTAAAGGGCAAGGCTCTGTAAAAATGTCCGTTTCATCAAAGCCTCCTCAATAGATCGATTTCGAACGCCGGCCGAGCATCAGAAGGCTCGCGACGATACAGATCACCAGTGTCAGTACGCCGACGGCGGCGGCGCGGCCGAAATTGTGATACTGGAAGGCCTGGTCATAGGTCATGATCGACAGGGTCTGCGTTGATCGCAGCGGGCCGCCACCGGTCAGAACCTTGATGATGGAAAAGTCGCGGAACACCCACAGAAGCGTCAGCACCAGCGTCACGCCCAGCACCGGCATCAAAAGCGGCATGGTGATCCAGCGGAAACGCTGCCAGACGCTCGCGCCATCCACCTTGGCGGCCGCATAATAATCGGCCGGAATGGATTGCAGACCAGCGAGGCACATGATCGACACGAAAGGAAAACCCTTCCAGACCATGGTGATAGCGACAGCCCAGAAGGCGGCTGTCGAACTGCTCACCCACGGGATCATCTGGTCGGTGAAACCGAGCTTTATCGCCAGCCAGCCGAACAGGCCGAAGGAGGTGTCGAACATCCACGCAAAGATGACGACCGCGATGATTTCCGGCACTGCCCAGGGCAGCGCCATTCCCAGCCGCGCGACGGTGCGGCCCTTGAAACGGTTATTGGCCAGAAGCGCCGTGCTGAGACCGACGGCGACGCTGCCGGCGGTGACGACGACAACCAGCTTCAGAGTCACCCAGCAGGCGAGCCAGAATTCCGGCGATGAGAAAAGCCATGTGTAATTGCTCAGCGAAAACGGCCGGCTTGCGCCACCGAGCCGCGGTATCTTGACCTGCTGGAAAGACAGGTCGATGGCCAGCACAAGCGGCCAGACGATGATGGCGGCAACCATCAGGACCGCGGGTGCGATCAGAATATAGCCGAGGAGATGTTGCCGGCTGGGACGCGCAAGATCAAAGAACTTGCGGCGCCCGGCCCGAGCGGGTGCGGTCATGGATGGTCCTCCTGCCGGATGCGGATGGTAACCACGGCCCGCCAGGCGGGCCATGGCAAAACGGGATCAGCCCTTGATGGCCTCGGCCTTCGCCTGCATGGTCTTTGCCACCTCCGCGGGATCGAGGTCCTGAATGATCATCCGCTGGCTTTCTTCCATCACCATCTTGCTGAATTCATTGTAGAAGAGCTCAAGTCCGGTCGGAATGCGGTCGATACCCGCCTCGGATGCGGCCTTCATCGTCTCGATCAATACCGGAAAATGCGGGATTGTCTTTTCGACACCCGACACGTCGGCCTTTGGGCTTGGCGGGGTGTTGCCGCCAAGGGTGGCATAGCTGCGCTGGAACTCCGGCGACATCGTCAGCTTGATGAAATCCCAGACGAGCGCCTTCTGGTCGTCGGGAATATCGGCCGGCATGGCGAGCACGTTGGACGATCCACCCAGCGGCGGATGAAGCGGGGGTGCCGCGTAAACGATGTCAGCCTTGGCTGAACCCTTCTCGGTGGTGCCGTAAAGCCAAGGCCCGTCGAGACGCATCGCCATCTTGCCATCGGCAAAAAGCTTGCGCACGTCGCTGGCGCTCATGTCGACCGGGCTGATACCGCTCTTCATCACGGTTTTCCACCGGGTCAACCCCTCCACCATCTGTGGCGTGTCGATGGTTATGTTGCCGTCCTTGTCGGTCCAGTATGCGCCGGCATCGAGGACATAGTTCAGCATCTCCGTCAGATATTGCCCGGGACCGCCCTTGGTCTCGTGGCCGGTCCCGAACTGGTCGATGATACCGTCACCGTTCAAATCCTTGGTGGTGGCTTTCGCGGCCGCCAGAAACTCGTCATAGGTCTTCGGAACCGCGACGCCCGCCTCATCCAGGATCTTCTTGTTATAAGCCATGACGAAGCCGAAGTAGTTCGTCATGATACATACGGTCTCACCGTTCCATTCGCATTTCTGCTGACCGGCCCAGCCGGTCATGTCGATGCCGTCCTTCTTAAGCCACGGGTCGAGCGGCTCCAGCCAGCCGCTGTCGGCGAACATCTGGAACTCAAAGGATGCGAGATGCACGATCTGCGGCGGCTGGTTGGCAGCGAAAAGCGTGGTCATCGTATCCGCGTAGGAGCTGCGCTCCGCCTTGGTGAACTCAATCTTCACGCCGGGATGCTGCTTCTCGAAGGCGGCAATTGCGGAACGCCACCATTCTCCCGTTCCGGCGTCATCCGTTTGCCAGGAAATGAATTTCAGGACGGTATCGGCCATAGCAGGGGCAACGGCGCTCATCGTCATCAAAACGGCGGTCGCCGTACCCAGCGCCAGCTTCTTCATTCTTTTGGTCATGGTTTCCTCCTCCAAAGAACCAAATCAGATACGTTCAATAAGGGCGAGCGCCGCCTCCGACGGTCTCACACCCAGTCCCGGACCCGACGGCAGGTGATACCTGCCTTCGCGGCAATCCATGTCGCCCTCCAGCAGGCGGCGGTTCGGCTCGAAGATCGAATGCTGGAATTCGTGCCCCTTCAGCGTCGGCAACGTCGACGATGCCTGCAGGCTGGCGGCAAGGAATATGCCGGCGCCGATGGTAGCGTGCGGTATAACGTCGATGCCGTGTTCGGCTGCGAGAGCGCCGATACGGATGAAATTGGTGATACCCTTATGGCCCATTTCCGGCTGCACGATCGCAATGCGGCAGCGTTCGATGCGGGCGCGCATATCCCAGTTGGTGCGCCATTCCTCGCCCACCGCGATCGGCACGTCGGTATTCTTCGAAACCTTTTCCAGCCCGGCAATGTCCTCCGTCCAGACGGGGGCCTCGGCGAACCATGGATCGAATGGCTGCATTTCTGCAATGAGCTCCAGCGCCCGCTCCGGTGTCTGGTTCCAGTGCATATCGGCGGCGATCTTCGCCTGCGGGCCGAGCACTTGCCGGAGATTGGCAAGTTCCGCCGCCGGTCCATCATCGGCAACGGGCGTGGCGAATTTAAAGGCGTCGAAGCCACGATCCTGCCAGTATTTCGCCAGTTCCCCGCGCGCCTTCAGCGTCTTCTCCGGCAGGCCAGAAACATAGGCCGAAAAGTTGTCCACGCCGCCACCCAGCAATTCCCGAATGGGTTTTCCGGCTTCCTGTCCGGCAATATCCCAGAGAGCGATATCGATTGCAGCAAGCGCATCCACGTAAAAGCCACCGGTATAACCGCGCACGCGCATCATATCGTAAAGATCGTCGTAGATCGCCGATGGATCGGATGCATCGCGGCCGATCACGAAACCGGCCAGCAGGTCGTTGATGAGAGCCGCCACCGCACCGGGCGCAACGATGCCATAGGTCTCACCCCAGCCAACAGTGCCGGCTTCCGTCGTCATGCGCAGAAGCACGCTGCGGTCGAAGGTTGGATAGACCGTGCGGTTGCCCTTTCTGACGATGTATCCATTGGGGTTGACCACTTCACCTTCCCGCAGCGCTCCGAGATAGGGAACCTTGCGTGGCTGGGTCAGCGTGAAGACTTCGATTGTCGCAACGGGGCTGCTCATGCGGCCTCCGCGGCGACAAGGCCGAGTTCGACGAGGTTGGCGTCGATATCGGCAATCGCCGCCTTGTCGAGCTCCGGGGTGGGCGCGCGGACACCGAGACCCTCGATCACCCCACGGCGGGCCAGCACGTACTTGGTCAGCCGCATGCGATAAACCGCCTGCAGAACCAGAAGCGGAAGAGTGCGGACATAGATTTTCCGGGCCTCATCCTGACGGCCCGCGCGGAGAGCGCGATCTATCGCCACGTGTTCCTCGACGATCTCCAGCGCCGGCATGGCAGCTGTCGCGCCACGCGCATATTCATCCAGAATGTAACGGGCGCCGCCGCCGCCGATGATACCCTTCAATGTCGAGGGCGCATGGGCGATGATATGGCTGATGGCGGGACCGGCCGGCAGCGTTTCTTCCTTGACGTAGGTGACCTGCGGCAGAGACCGGACGATCTCGACAATCGCCTCCGGCGACAGATCAGACCCGCGCGGCGCAGGCGCGTTCTGCAGGATGATTTCAACCCCGGGCAGCGCCTCGACAACCTTACCCAGAAACTCGATCAACGCCGGCGCATCCGTCCCGACCGATTTTGGCGGCTGAACCATCAGGTGGCGAATACCGAGATCAGATGCGGCGCGGCCATGCTCAACCACGTCTCTCCAGTCTGCCGCGCTCGCGCCCGCCACGACCGGCACCCGGCCAGCAACAGCATCAACAACGATCTTCAGCAGCGACGCACGCTCTGCAGCATCCAAGGTCTCAACCTCACTGGCAAAACCCGGGAACACCACACCATCCACGCCCTTTTCGAGCGCGAAGATCACCAGTCGCTCCATACCCGATTCATCAATACCGCCATCCGCCAGAAAAGGCGTTGGCAAAACGGGCAAAATCCCCTTCAGGCCAGCCACCATCTTACTCCTCCCAATTAAGTATCATATGTTGATACCTTGAATTCACTAATTGACACTACATAGACTTGAGCCCTATGACAAGCCCCCAGATGAAATGAACGAGGAGGTTCAGGGAAATGGCAGCACGGGCGACATCGATCATCGTCGATTGGGGAACGACATCATTGCGAGCGGCGCTCGTCGGTAACGACGGGGCGGAACTTGAACATCTGGAAACCGCCGACGGCATTTCGAGCCTTGCCGAAGGGCAACATGAGCCCGCCCTCATGAGCGCACTCGCCCCCTGGTTTTCAAAACACGGCGCTCTGCCCGTGGCCGCGCTCGGTATGATCACCAGCCGCAACGGCTGGGTCGAGGTGGCCTATGTCCCCTGCCCGGCGGGACCGGCGGAACTTGCCGCCGGCACGGTGCGCAGGACGTTGCCCAACGGGTCCGACCTTGTATTCCTGCCCGGCCTGAACGGCCCCGGCCGCCAGCCGTTTCCGGATGTCATGCGCGGCGAGGAAACCCAGATCGTCGGCCACGGCCTTACGGAAGACGCCACCCTCATCATCCCCGGAACCCACAGCAAATGGGCGCGGGTGAAGGCAGGGCGGATCGACGGTTTCCAGACATTCGTGACCGGCGAAATCTTCAACCTCCTCATCAATCACTCCTTCATCGCGCGCGGTTCCGCACAGCCGCCGGTCGACGATCCGGAGGCATATCTGTGGGGTTTGAAAGAGGCCAAAAAATCCGCAGCCATGCTGTCGCTGCTGTTTTCCGCACGCACAGGCGGGCTCGCCGGCAAACTGTCGGCACAGCAGCTGCGGTCTTATGTCCGTGGGCTGGTCATCGGACAGGAATTTCGGCAGGCCCGCGATGCGGGATGGTACGCGGAGGGAGACGATGCGGCGATTGTGGGCAACGACGGGCTGAACGATCTCTATCTGATTGCCGCAGGCGTATTTGGCCTCAGAACATCAATGGGCGATGACGACGCGTTGACGAAGGGAGCCCTGGCGGTTCTGCAGAAGACGCTTTCCTGAATGGAAACGCCGGCTGGACACCCGGTGTCCGGCCTTCACAATACCAGGGACCAACATGTACGATTACCCGGCCAGCATCGGCACCAGCCGCCACGAAAACGATATCCTCACCATCCTGACGCGCCTTCAGCGCCTCGGGCTGCCGGAGGACCCGATTGCCTTTTATGGCTCCTCATCTTTCCGGATATGGAACTCCATAGCCGAGGATCTGGGCACGCTCGACATCGTCAATCTCGGCTTTGGCGGCGGCACCTGCCTCTCGGCCGTTCACTACATGGAAAAACTCCTGCTGCCGCTGAGACCCCGGAGAGTGGCGCTCTATTTCGGCGAGAATGACATAGCCAGCGATGGCCTCAAGGCGGCCACGGCGCTGCAACATCTGCAGGCGCTCAGGCATCGCATCCTGCAGGCGCTGCCGCAGACGCAGGTTTTTGTTCTGGCCATCAAGCACAGCCCCGCGCGCTGGATTTATCGTGGCGAATTCGACCTTTTCAACCGCATGGCGCAGGACTGGTGCGAAAACTCCAACGACGCCGTCTGGCTGGACCCGAATGCTGGCCTCATGGGGGAAAACGGCCTGCCGATGTTCCGCTATTATCTTCCCGACCTGGTTCACCTTAACACCGCAGGTTACGCGGTCTGGGCGGAAGCACTTCGGAAAACGCCGGCGCTTCTCGCCTGACTTTCAGGAAAGAAGCCCGGCATCGACATGCTACCGCGTCGCCTGGGCGGATTCGATTGAGTCCGCCAGTATTTCCAGCCCAAGGTCGATCTCGGCATCGGATACGGTGAGCGCCGGCGCAATGCGGAAAACACCGCCCATGCCGGGCAGCTTGACGATGTTCATGCTGAGCCCTCGCAGCATCGCCTCCTGCATGATGCGGGCGCCCAGCTCGAAACCGGGCGCTTTCGTATGCCTGTCGGCCACGACCTCAAGCCCCAGCAGAAGCCCGCGGCCGCGCACGTCGCCGACACACTCGAACCGCTGTTGAAGTGACAGAAGGCCTTCCTTCAGGCGGTTGCCACGGGCGATTGCCTGCTCGACAAGGCCATCGCGGGCCACCACGTCGAGAACCGTAACGCCGACAGCGGCAGGCAACGGATCCGACACGTGGGTCGTATAGAAGAGAAAACCTCTCTCAAAGGCTTTCTGCTCCACCTCCTCGCTGGTCATTACCGCGGCGAGCGGGAGGCCGGCCCCCAGCGTTTTTGAAAGCGTCATAATGTCGGGTGTAACGCCATCCCGCTGAAAGGCGAACATGTGCCCGGTCCTTCCGACCCCTGTCTGGGCTTCATCCAGGATGAGCAGCATGCCGCGCTCGACGCACTTCTTCTTGAGCGCGGCAAGATAGCCGACGGGCAATTCGAGGATGCCACCGCTCGACAGAATTGGTTCGGCAATGAAGGCGGCAAGATTGCCGGTGGACTGGCGGTCGATCAGTTCGAAGGCGTCATCCAGCTCTGCCTTCCAGTCATTCGATCCGTCAGGATTCCTGAATCGCGGACGATAGGCATTCGGCGCTGGGATGACGAGCGAGCCAGCCGTTGCAGGGCCATAGCCTCTGCGGCCGGCGCTATAGGTTGCGGAAGCCGCAGCGCCGGTCATTCCGTGCCAGCTCTGGGCGAAAGCGACGATCTCGTGGCCACCGGTGACGAGCTTCGCCATACGGATGGCCGCCTCGTTGGATTCGGCGCCCGTGGTCAGCAATTGTACCCGGTCGAGACCCGGCGCGAGGGCTGCCAGCCTCGCCGCGAGCTCGACCACGGGACGGGACAACATCCCGGAAAACAGATGCGCAACCGACGCCATCTGCCGGTTGACGGTGGCGACGATGTCGGGATGGGTGTGCCCGAGCAGGGCGCTCATCTGGCCGGAGGTGAAATCGAGGATGGCACGGTCATCCGCATCATAAACGAAACTCCCCTCGGCCCGCTCAACGATGATCTCCTCGAAGGCAGGCCCATAACGGGTGAGATGTCTGTTGGCCGCCGCCCAGAAGGCCGGCTCCTCATTCAACGATGTGAAGTTCTTCGAAAGATCGTCCATGCCGAGGTTCCCTGTGTCTGATTTTGCCGGACAATAACAGGCTCTTGCAGCGGCAGTCCAATTGATAGTATTTCAAGCGGATATAGATAATCTTGATATCGCCATGCTTGATCTCACACTTCTGAAGAACTTTGTCACCGTTTGCCGCGCAGGCTCCATCAGCACCGCAGCGACGCAGGTGGGGCGCACGCAATCGGCGCTCAGCACACAGATGCAGCGGCTGGAAGAACAGGTGGGTCAACCGTTGCTGCAACGAACCGGTGCGGGCGTGCGGATGACGGCAGCGGGCGAAAAACTGCTGGCCCATGCCAGCACCCTGCTTGCCCGTCATGACGAAATCCTCGCCGACATGAACGGCGCCACGGTTCAGGGCACGGTTAGCCTCGGATGTCCCGAAGATTATTCCATCGCCTTTCTTCCCGAATTGCTCAGGGGCTTCTGCGCCACCTATCCGGAAGTCGATTTGCGTATGGTCTGCGCGCCGACGATAGAGCTGCGCCCTCTCCTTCAGCGCCGTCAGATCGACATGGCGCTGGTCTCGCGCTCGGAACCGGATCACTCTGAGGTTCTTCGAAGGGAAAGCTTCGTCTGGGTGGCGGACAGGCCGGACACGGAACTTCTTGCCAAGGATGTGCTGCCGCTCGCTCTTTCGGCGCCGGCGACGCTGGATCATCGCGCAGCGTGCAACGCCATGGAAACAGCCAATCGCCGCTACAGGATCGCCTTTGCCAGCAACAGCCTTTCGGGTCTCATCGCAATTGCGCGATCCGGCCATGCCATCAGCGTGCTCACGAGAACCGCTGTCCCACCGGATCTGCATGTCGTTAAAAGCTGGCTGCCTCCGCTGCCGACACTCGGCATAGCAATCGAATGCTCCGGCCCGCAGAGCTCCCCGGCGGCCAGGGCTTTGGGTGATCACATCCGTGCCGTTCTTCCAGGTTTGACCCCTTGATACATTCCACCCAAGGCCACCGCATTCGCGCGGCTTTTGGATGAACGCAATGCAGTTTCGCCCCAGAACCAAGAGAGGCCCGTTGTTCTTTTCAAACAACGAGCCTCTATCGTGCCGCTTGGCGGAGCGACCGAAGACAAATTCGCCTCCTGAACATGAACCTCAGATGAACGATGACCTTTAACAAAGCCCGAGAAACCACCCGTAAGAATCCGGCGTAACGGCAGGCCGGATCGTTGAGATAATTCCGGCAAAGCTTAGAAATTGCGTCGAGGGATCAGATCGGATCAAGACCCGCTCAACGAAAACGTGTATCCAGCGATCAGCGCAGCCATTTGGTCAAACCTTCGGACGCCCCTTCCGGGTGCACATCGGCAGGCGACCATCTGCGGCAGGAATATCTCATGGGGTTGATGGCTATGGGGCCAGCATTGCACATGCCGAAGGACCGGTGATGGAAACAAGACGAAACCGCGTCATCACGACTGGAATAATTCTGGGGCTTCTCGGCGCGATGATACCGATCGCCACCATGGCCTATGCGTCATGGATCATCGCGGTCAGGAAGGACCAGGACATTTTGAAGACGCTTGCCGATCAGGCTATTCAACGGGCGTCGGACACGTTCAGGGACGCAGAGAATGCGCTCGATGAGGTGGAAGCTGCCCGCTTGCCTTCCTGTTCCAACGACCACATAGAACTGATGCGCAGACTGACGATAAATGCACCGTCAGTGGAAGAAATCGGATATTTCGAAAACGGCGTCCTGAAATGCACCTCCTGGGGAATTGCCCAGGAAACGATACGCCAATCGCCGATCGATTTTACGACCGGTCAGGGATTAGAGGTGGCTATCCGCGTGGAGCCAAGCGCCAGTCGCGGCACACGGATGATCGCCCTTCACCACGGCGCGCACGGCGCACTTGTCAAACCCTCGCGGTTTGTCGACATCCTTATGGATGACAGCATGTCCCTGGCTCTTACGAACGAGCGGGGCATTTTGATAAATGAACTGAATGCACCCGACCGCGCCCTGGTGCCGGCGCCGGTCGGCAAGCCCGAGAAGGGCATGACGGAAGACACCATCTATGCTGTCAGCCGCCGTGACGATCTGGTAGCGATTGCGATGGAGCCACGTTCCAACGTCGCAGAGCAGGTGCGGCGTGAACGGATCTTGTTTCTTCCCGCCGGGGCGATTGTCGCTGCCTTTGTGGTCGGCATCGTGGCGTGGTTGTCGAAGAAGCGCCTGTCGCCACTCGCGGAGCTTGAGATCGCCGTTCGCAAACGGGAATTCATCGTTCATTACCAGCCAATCGTGGAATTGAAGACGGGCATCTGCGTGGGGGCGGAAGCGCTGGTGCGATGGAGGCGGCCGGGCGGTACGCTTGTCCGCCCCGACCTGTTTATCCCCCTGGCGGAAGAAAGCGGCCTGATCATGCCGATCACCGATCAGGTCATCGACGCCGTCATTGCCGATCTTCGCAAGGTGCTTGTCGAGGACCGAACCCTGCACATCGCCATTAATCTCTGCGCCGACGATATCAAGTCTGGCCGTGTTCTTGCGGTCATCGCCAGCAAGCTTCGGCATACGGACATCCGGCCCGAGCAGATCTGGCTTGAGGCCACCGAGCGCGGCTTCATCGACATCAACGCTGCAAAGGTCACCCTTGCCGAGGCGCGCCAGCGCGGCCATTCGGTGGCGATCGACGATTTCGGAACCGGCTACTCCAGCCTTCAATATTTGCAGGGCCTCCCCCTGGACGCGTTGAAGATAGACAAATCCTTTGTCGACACGGTGGGCAAGGATACCGCAACGAGTTCGGTCACATCACACATCATCGGCATGGCGAAAGCGCTGGGCCTGTTCACCGTGGCAGAAGGTATCGAGGCGGAAGACCAGCGGGACTATCTGGAAGGTCAGGGTGTGGATTTCGGTCAAGGATGGCTGTTTGCGAAAGCGCTTCCCGCCAGCGAATTCCTTGCCTATCACCGTCACGCAAAGCAGAAATACGGCGCCTCTCCCGAAATCATCAAGGCGGCGGGCCAATAGGACATTGTGGTGTGCGAGGTCGAATCCCGGGCTGGCAGGCAACACAGGTTGAAACTGCGATATCTCAAAAAGAGACCTCCCCAAAAGCATCTTGGAGGAGGCCAGTTGGGGAGGTCGTCCACGGTGACCAAGCCAGGGGCAGTTTCGGAGCGCTTGGCCACAAAGCCCATCGGACGGGCCGCTCTCGAACCGGGCACTGCGGCAATTGTTCCCTGCCAGGCGTTTTTCACGCGCGTCGCCAGCAAGGCCACACTGCGCGGGATGACTAAGCCCAATGCGTGGCGGATCGAGGTCGATCTGGACTGCCTTGTCTGCCCGGTGATCGGGATAAAATTCGATATAGGGAAAAGTCGATCCGACAATCAGCAACGTGTCGCAGTATATTGCATCCCGGTGATCGCAAGGACGGGAACCTGATCGAGTTTGGCATCATAGAGGCCTGTCAGCAGATTGGTGCCGCCGGGTCCCGAGGTCGCGAGACAGACCCCCAGCTTTCCCGTCCATTTGGCGTAGGCCGTCGCCATGAAGGCCGCAGACTGCTCATGCCGGGTCTGGATAAACCTTACGGCGTCCTGACGCTTGCGCAGCGCTTCCATCACGCCATTGATACCATCGCCCGGAAGACCGAAGACAGTATCGACGTTCCATGCGATCAATGTCTCCACCAGAATATCGGCTGCTGTGGTCATTGTCCGTTCCTCGCTCCTGTCGCACCCCGCCGATTGCGGTCGGGATGCTCATTTTTCAAGAGAGTTGTATTCGGCTCCACGATACGACGCTGTCGGGGTCATCGAGGCGGCCGAAGCGAGCCCCAAGGCAGCAAACCCGTCACCCAGGCACGCGCCCCTCCACACGGCTTGCCCACCGGGTTCAGATGATCGGCTTGCCGCCGGTCACGGCTATGGTTGCGCCGGACACATAGCTCGAAAGAGGATCGGCCAGCATGACATAGGTTGTCGCCAATTCGGCCGGCTGGCCCGGGCGCTTCATCGGCACCTGCTTGCCAAACTCGGCTACTTTCTCCGCGGGCATGGTGGACGGTATGAGGGGTGTCCAGATCGGGCCGGGTGCGACCGCATTCGCCCGGATGCCTTTTTCCGCCAGCAGCTGCGCCAGGCCAGCTGTAAAATTCTGGATCGCGCCCTTTGTGGTCGCATAAGCAAGGAGAGTAGGATTGGGACTGTCGGAATTGACGGAGGCGGTGTTGATGATTGCCGCCCCGGCCTTCATATGTGGAACGGCTGCCTTCGTCAGATAGAACATTGCGTGGATATTGACGGCAAAAGTCATCTCCCACTCGTCGTCACTGATGTCTTCTATTTCGGTGAAGGTGTTCTGATGGGCCGCGTTGTTGACGAGGATGTCGATGCCGCCGAGTTCCGTACGGGCCTTCTCGACAATCTGGCGGCAATGGGAGGATGACTGGATGTCGCCCGCCACCAGAACCGCCCTGCGTCCGGCTTCCTCCACCAGACGCCTCGTTTCTTCAGCGTCGTCGTGCTCGTCGAGATACGCTATCAATATATCGGCGCCCTCGCGTGCATAAGCGATGGCGACTGCCCGTCCGATACCGCTGTCGCCGCCGGTAATGATCGCCTTTTTTCCTTCCAGTCGGCCAGACCCGACATAGGTCTTTTCACCGTGATCAGGAACAGGTGACATCTCATTGGTACGGCCCGGGATTTTCTGTTGCTGTTCTGGAAAAGGGGGCTGCGGGTAACCGGTCATGGAGCTTTCCTGTCTTTCACAAAATAAACAAAGAAATCCCCGCGGCGCGCGCGGGGATCTTTCGGCTATCGGTAGTCACTAGGAGTTTTTATGGCTCTGCTGGCCGGCCTTCACATGCTGCTCATGCGTGCCGCCGCGGGTTTTGCCGTTGTCACCGCTGCCGGAGGCCGACGCAGACTGCGAACGCTTATCGCTGCCTTTATGGCTCTGCTGGCCTGCTTTCACGTGCTGTTCGTGCGTACCACCCTGATTTGCCATGGTATGTCTCCTCATGTTGGTGATTTATCACTCGCGCGCCTCATGGCCCGCACCAGTCGAACTGCGCGACTCGAAAGGAGTTCCGAGATTTAACATTTCGTGAGGACGTATTTCAGGGACCGGCGTGGAACGCTGGCTCGTGGCCCTTGAGCTTTTGGCCCAGATGGTCGGCAAGCCGCATGGCAAGCGCCACGGCCGGCAAGGTGGGATTGGCGTGCCCGCCCGTCGGGAACACGCAGCTCCCGGCGACATAGAGATTGGCGACACCGTGGACCTTGCAGTCACTGTCGACCACGCCCGCATCGGCTGTTGCGGCCATCCGGGTCAAGCCGATCTGATGGAACCCGTCATAGGCCTGAACACGAAGAGCCTGCCGCCGCTCCGAAGACGGGTGTAGAAAGTCGAGCTTCCCTACCCCATTTCCCCGCAGCCACTGATCCAGAAAAGCATGGGATTTTTCGATCGACTCCAGATCTTCCTCGCTGACCCGATAGTCTATCGCAACAGCGGCAGGCCGATCCTCCACGCCGGCGGGAGGCGGCAGAACCGTGCTGGCGTGATCAGGTATCTGCTCTGCGTGATAACGCAGGAGATAGCGCCGTGCCGGATTCACGAGCGGTGTTTTGCGATCGCGGCGGCGGAGGAACTGGCCGACTGTGGCCCGCAGATCGCGAAAAGCCGACAATGTAGGGACCAGATTCCGGAAATGCTCGCGATAACGAACGCCTGTAGTCAGGCGGGACCCTGCGGCCTTACCCTTGGCCAGCAGCCCATAAAGTCCGGTTAATTGCAGGGCGAGAAAGAGGACGGAAAGACCGGCAGAATGGTGAATGGCGTTCGATATGGAGATGGTATCGAGCCAGAAGACGGAATTGAGCAGACCCAGACGCTGCTGGACATCGCCTGAAAGCTGGAACCTTCGACGGAAAATTCCACCGGAAGGCGCTCTTTGAAAAGACAGCTGTTCCACCGTGGCGTCATTCTCAAGCTCGATCACCGCAATATAACCGGTAAGATGGCCTTGATAATAATGCCCGAGTGTCTGAGAAATACGCTCGGGCTGTTTCTTGCGCAGTTCGTGAAGCAAGCGGACATTGCCCACGCCGCCGCAGGCCAGCACCAGGGTCTTTACCGGAACACGCATGTCGCCATGCCCGTTGCTGAGCCGGATATGCGTAACCGCCCCCGTGGCGTCGACATCGATTGTCGTTGCGGATGTATCCGAAAGAAAATGTATCAAACGGGATTTTTCAATTCGCTCCCGGCATGTCACGCCAAGGTCCGGCTGGCTGCTCCACCACTCGATAGAGTCAAGATGGACATCTCCCGCCGGTGAAGCACCGACGCCCGGCGAGACAGGCGAAGCCCTGACATTCAGGAAGTGCAGGGCATCGGCATAATAGCGGCTTATACTCTCATGCCCGATCGGCCATCCGGAGTTGGGAACATGCGCACGCTCGAGAAAATCAATGTCATCGAACGGCACGCAACGCCCGCCCCAAAGTGACGTGGTTCCTCCAAGCCCTCCTGCCGTCGAAGAAGCCAGAGGCGCATGGTGGTGGTTTGTAACGCTGGCAAGCCGTCTATGATGGCCATTTCGGCCCGCCTCCACCAGCAGAACACTTACGCCCTGCCTTTCGAGGGCAAAGGCCAGCGCGAGCCCGACCGGCCCCGCCCCAATAACGCAAACCTGAAACGATATCGAAGACGCGCCCGGATTGTATTCGACCATCACCCCTCGCTTCCACGGATCATTTCCACACTAACGGAAGGTAGGGGGTGCCTTGCAACGCCAAGTTTTCACCGTTCACTTCGCGCCACTCGCCCCCCGGGCGGGAGCGCCGTACAGGCTAGCCAGAGAGCTCGCCGGGCGCTGACCCGAGTGCAAGAGAAGAGCTTATGCGGCAGCGGCTTCGGAACGATGCAGATGAAGAGTAATTTCAAAGCCGCGCCGTTCCAGCCAGCGGGCCACGACCCGGGGGCGAGCTTCCAGCGGCTCATCTGCGGGAACGATGCGAGCGGCATCATTCACGGGCAACACACAATGTCTGCCGCTGAGTTTCCGAAACGAAGCCAGCGTTAACCGTCGCCCCCCGCGCTCAGCCCGGGCAGAATTTTTTCTCGACATCGTGATTGCTAACTGGGGCAGTCCCCCTTTCCACCGACTTGGGCGAAAGACAGTGCGGGGCGATTTCTCTTTCAATTTCAAACGGTCACGTTCCCAACACTCCACGCAAATCGCCCAAAGAATTATCAAAATCGCGACACGCGAAATCTTTAGGCACACCCGCTTGCGAAATCGAAAACTTCGTGATTGTATAGACAACTTGAGGGCAGCAATAGAGGGTGGTCAAAAACCCCGGCTACAAAGGATTGTGTGCGTGATTACGTTCGATCAGGTCAGCAAGCATTATCGTGGCGCGACAACGGCTGTAGACAGGTTGTCGCTCACCGCGCCGACAGGAAAATTGACCATTTTCGTTGGCCCCTCAGGCTGCGGCAAGACCACATCGCTGCGCATGATCAACCAGCTGATCACGCCTTCGTCCGGGTCGATCCTTCTTGACGGCGAACCCACGGACAAGATGGACGTAGCGCTGTTGCGGCGTCGGATAGGGTACGTCATCCAGAATGCGGGTCTCTTTCCCCATCGAACGGTGGTGCAGAATATAGCGACGACAGCGCGCCTGAACGGCACCCCCAAGCAGCAGGCGCTTCGCACCGCGCACGATCTGCTGGAGCGCGTAGGACTGTCGGCTGCCTTTGCCGATCGGTATCCGTGGCAGCTATCCGGTGGACAGCAACAGCGTGTTGGCGTTGCCCGGGCTTTGGCGTCGGATCCGAAATTCATGTTGATGGACGAGCCCTTCAGTGCGGTCGACCCGGTCGTTCGCGCACAGTTACAGGATGAATTCCTGCGTCTTCAGCGCGAAATCGGCAAAACCATCATCATGGTGACACATGATATCGACGAGGCACTGAAGCTTGGGGACCAGGTGGCGGTGCTGCGCACCGGCGGTACGCTGGCGCAAATTGCCACGCCACGGGAGTTGCTTGCGCGGCCGGCGGATGAATTCGTCGCAGACTTCATCGGCCGCGATCGCGGCTACCGGATCCTCGGTTTCGCCGAGTTCAAGGAAGGCATTTCTCTTGGCAAGGAGCCGACGGCGGCCCTCGGCACCAGTCCCGAGTCACTCCGTCAGATTGCTACAGACCGCTGGGTCCTGATAACCGACGCCGCAAATCGTCCGCTCGGCTGGGTGGACGTCGAAAGCACCGGAAATACCGTGCGCGAAGGCGACCTTAATCTCAGCGGAACCCTCGCTGTCGAGGGGAGCAGCCTGCGCCACGTCCTCGACGCGGCGCTCAGTTCACCTTCAGGCCGGGGCGTGATTGTGAGGCCGTCCGGCGAACTCGTTGGCACTGTGACCTTGCCTGATGTTGTGGCCGCGATTGAGGCCACGCGCAACGGCCGTCAGGGGACGAGGTCATGAGGTTCGACTGGTTATACCGCGAATCCGGCCGCATCGCCGAACTGTTCGCCTGGCACGTATGGCTTTCCGTCATCCCCGTTGTGATCGGACTCATCCTGGCGCTGCCCCTCGGATGGCTCGCGCAGCGGGCAGGTCTTTTTCGCTCCGCAATGCTCGGCGCAGCCGGGCTGCTTTACACCATTCCTTCGCTGGCGCTCTTCGTCCTTCTGCCGCTCGTGTTGGGTACACGCATCCTCGATCCTCTGAACGTCGTCGTCGCGCTGACGATCTATGCGCTGGCTCTTCTGGTGCGAACCGTCAGCGACGGACTGGAGTCGGTGTCGCCGGATGTTGTCCAGGCCGCAAATGCCATGGGGTATCGCCCCATGCATCGTCTGCTCTTCGTCGAGCTTCCCCTCGCCGTTCCCGTCATTGCAGCGGGCCTGCGCGTAGCCGTGGTTTCGAATGTGAGCATCGTCTCGGTCGCGGCGCTGGTGGGGACACCCCAGCTTGGCCTGCTTTTCACACAGGGACTGCAACTGCGCTTTCTGACACCCATCATTGCAGGCATTATCCTGTGTATTGTTCTGGCGGTCCTTCTGGATGGCATTGTGCTTTTCATCGCGCGTCGTCTCACACCGTGGCAGGCTGGAGGTGCTGAAAGATGATCGACTGGTTTTCAAACCCGGCACACTGGACCGGCAATGACGGTGTCTTCGCACTTATTGTGCAGCACCTGGTGTATAGTTCCATCGCCCTCTTTTTTGCGTGCCTGATCGGCCTGCCGGTCGGCCTCTATGTCGGACACACCGGCCGTGGCGTTTTCCTGATTGCCGGTCTCGCCAATGCCTTGCGTGCACTTCCGAGCCTTGGCCTGATTGTTCTGCTGGTAATCCTGTTCGGACCCGTCTTTTCGTCAGACATGGCCTTTATTCTCCCCAGCATCGTCGTTCTGGTGCTTCTGGCGGTGCCGCCCATCATGAATGGCACATATGCCGGCGTGGCGGCGGTTGATCCGGCCGCGGTTGATGCGGCGCGTGGCATGGGCAAACGCCCGCTCGACATTCTCTTCGACGTGGAACTGCCATGCGCACTGCCGCTGATCTTTTCCGGTCTGCGCAGCGCCACATTGCAAATCATTTCAACCGCAACGATCGCCGCTTACGTGTCACTCGGCGGACTGGGCCGCTTGATCATCGATGGGCGGGCGCAAAACGACTATTATCAGATGGCAGCGGGCGCCGTGCTTGTTGGCGCTCTGGCGCTGGCCGTCGACCTGACGATAGGCATCATCTCGAAGCTGACGATCTCACCCGGACTGACGCGCCGCCATTAGGCGCGACATGCTTGAAAGACCGACGCATTTTCACCCAAGTAAAAAACAAGAGGAGCAGCTGCATGGCATTCAGGATTTTAAAAGCCGCTGGCGCATTGGCCTTCATGGCGCTTTCGGCGACCACATCGTTCGGCCAGACCGACCCGCTGGGCGCGGCCCCGGCGGCGCGAACGGACACCTCGACCATCATCGTCGGTTCTGCCGACTTCCCCGAAAGCCAGCTTCTGGCGACCATCTACGCCAAGGCGCTTGCTGCAAAGGGCATCAAGGTGGAGACGAAACTCAGCATCGGCAGCCGTGAGGTCTACATCCCCGCCCTGCTCGACGGCTCGATCGATCTCCTGCCCGAATATGCGGGTGCGACACTGAGCTATCTCGACAAAAACGCCACAGCGCACGCACCGGCGGACGTGGCGGCTGCGCTCAAGGCCGCTCTGCCAAAGGGCGTGTCGATGCTGACGCCATCTGAAGCACAGGACTCGGACGGCGTCGCCGTGACACGCGCAACCGCCGAGAAATACAAGCTGAAGACAATTGCCGATCTGGCACCGGTCGCCTCAGAATTGGTGCTCGGCGGTCCGCCGGAATGGAAAACCCGTAAAGAAGGCATCATCGGCCTCAAGGACATTTACGGCCTGGAGTTCAAGTCCTTCAAGTCCCTCGATGTCGGCGGTCCCTTGACGCTGTCTGCGCTGGTGAACGATCAGGTACAGGCGGCAAACCTTTTCTCGACGGATCCCGCCATTGCCGCCAATGATCTCATCATTCTGGAAGATGTGAAGAACCTCTTCCCCGCGCAGAACATTGTCCCGGTTATCGCGACGCCAAAGGTCAGCGATGTCGTGACAACGACGCTCAACGCCGTATCCTCAGCCTTGACCACCAAGGATCTCATCGTCATGAACGGTCGACTGGCCAATCATGACAGCTTCGACGTCGTCGCCGAAGAGTGGCTCACGGCCCACAAGTTGAACTGACCATCATTTGCGGGTATGGCACACCCATACCCGCATCCATGCATTTCCGTATGTCAGACGCCGAGATTTCGGGCTGTGACGACCAAGCGACTTGGAACCCATGCACACGGTAAAGAAACAGGTCGAAAATCGGCAGGATGAAGCGGCAATTCCCCCGCCGCTTTACGTCAAACTCAAGGACTACGTTCGCAGCCGCGTCGAAACGGGCGAATGGTCGATCGGCCAGCGTGTACCATCGGAGAATGAACTGGTGGACATGCTCGGTGTCAGCCGCATGACCGCCAACCGGGCACTGCGCGAACTGGCGGACGAGGGATTTCTGGTCCGTGTCCGAGGCAAGGGATCGTTCGTTGCAAGTAAAAAGCGAACGTCCCAATTCCAAAGTGTTCCCAATATTGCCGACGAGATCAACCAGAATGGCGGCATTCACACGGCAAAGATCGTTCTACTTCGCACGGAGACATGCGATGCCGAACTCGCCGAAGCGCTCTCTGTCGATGTGGGCGCGACCGTTGCTCATTCGATTATCGTCCACGCGGAAGATTCCGTCCCGATGCAGATCGAAGATCGTTTCGTAAACCACGGGATCGTCCCGGATTACGTCAATCAGGACTTCAGCACCAGAACGCCGAACGGCTATCTCACCGCCGTGGCACCGATCATCAGGGCTGAACAACATATCGAGGCCGTTACGGCGCAGCCTTGGGAATGCAAGCTTTTGGCGATCTCCAAAGCAGAGCCCTGCCTTCTGGTGCGACGCCGGACATGGTCTGACGTTGGCGTCATCTCGTCGGTGCGCCTGCTCTATCCCGGAAGCCGCTACCGCCTGTACAGCACCTGATACACAGACAGGCGTACAAACCGGATCAGTCAATGGCAACACAATGTCGTCGTCTTCCGTCCAGACGGCGTTCCCGAGGAGAACCTCATGACGGTCATGCTGGACAAAGCCCTGAGCTGGCACGATGTCGCCCTTGTGAGCCAAGGCGATCATCTCGCCCTTTCGGACGAAGCCTACCGACGGATCGAAAGGGCAAGCCGAATTGTCGACGGCATCGTTGAAAACGGTATCCGTGCCTATGGCGTCAACACCGGTGTTGGCGCTCTGGCTGACACGGTGGTCGATCGCGCTGCCCAGGGAAAGCTTTCCCGCAGTATCGTCCTCAGTCACGCCTGCGGCGTCGGCCCATTGCTTGGCCGCCACGAGGTACGCGCAATCATTGCCTCACAAATAGCCAACTTTGCCCATGGTTACTCCGGTGTCCGCAGGGAGATCGTTACCCATCTGACGAGGTTCCTGGAATGCGATTGTATCCCTGATGTGCCGTCAAAAGGGTCAGCCGGATATTTGATACATAATGCCCATATTGCACTCGTCTTGATTGGCGAAGGCAGGGCAAAGCTCGGTGGCAAACCATTCAGCGGTCGGGACGCTCTGGCGGAAATGGGCCTTCAACCACTCGTTCTTGGCGCCAAGGAAGGCTTGAGCCTCGTCAATGGCACGTCATGCGCGACGGGCCTCTCCAGTGTCGCTCTGGCACGCGCGGCACGACTGCTTGATTGGGCGGATGCCATTGCCGCGCTGACGCTGGAAGCGGTCGGTTGCCAGATGTCGGCCTTCGGAGAAGCCGTGCTCTCGCTACGCTCCTCACCGGGCATCGCAACGGTGGGAAAAGCCCTTAGGACGCGTCTTGAAGGCAGCGGTCTCATCGAAGCGTCGCTTGGCAAGCGTACACAGGATGCCCTCAGCCTGCGCGCCATTCCCCACGCGCATGGCGCGGCACGCGATGTGTTCGATAGCTGCGCGACCATCATCGACCGAGAACTGGCCTCCGTGACAGACAATCCGGCGCTCGCCGGGTCACCGGAAGAGCCCATCGTATGGTCGCAGGCTCACGCGGTGGCCCCGGCCCTCGGACAGGCAGCCGATAGTCTTGCCATCGCACTCTCCCAGATCGCGGCGATGAGCGAACGGCGGATCGACAGGCTCGTCAACCCTCTGGTGAGCGGGCTTCCTCCATTTCTCGCTTCCGATCCCGGCAGCCATTCCGGTTTCATGATCGCGCAATATACCGCAGCTGCGCTGTCCAACGAAAACCGGCGGCTTGCGGCGCCCGCTTCCACCGATGGCGGACTGACCTCCGCTCTGCAGGAAGACTTCCTGGCCCATCCGACCGCCGCCGCCAACAAGCTCCTCGCAATTATCGAAAATGCCGAATATATCCTGTCGATAGAATGGATGGCGGCGACACAGGCGCATGATTTCATTGAATCCGTTGCGGCAAGGGCGTCCGGTACCGACGCGCTCTACGGCCTGCTCCGCACCCATGTCGCCCCTTACTCGGATGACCGGCCGCCTTCGGCGGACATCGAGGCTATCCGATCCCTTATGTCGCAAAACACGCCGCCAAACTGATATCAGGCGGCGCTACAGGCACATGCAAAACCGTTGGCGGCCACACTGTTTCCAGCTTCTCCGTCACATCGCGATTTTGATATCCATACCCTTAGCGCGGATGAAGGGCAGGCCTCTGCGCCGCGCGGTCCAGCCGACAACGTGAAGGCCTGCTGCTGCCGGCTCATATCGTTGGGCAATCATCCAGGATTTGCAATCAATCGCGGCAATATCGGCATCACCGTGGGCAACGGCAATCACCGAAGCGCGATGCGAGCCAGTCTCGACCAATTCCCGGAACATATCGAGGCCTCGACCGGCCGCCTGTAAATCGCGTTTGAGGCTGAGATAACCGGAGAGGGACCGGTGCTCATTAAACGCCAGCCTTTTCTGACTGAAAAATCCGAGCGGCAGAATCGCCTCGCCTTCCTCGGACGGGGCGACATCGTCGCCGCCTTCACCAATCCGGGCGATGAGGGCACTTGAGTAAAATGCACCCGCACCGCCTGTGATCCCGTCATAATTGCCTTGACCGATGACTTCGACGTGGTCTTCGAGGCCAAGCTCCATGGGACCCCAGCATGTCTGGGAAACGAGAAGGTTCGGATGGCGCCACAAGACTGCGAGATCGAGGGAGATAGGATCAAGCGTGGCAGGATCCGGAGCGATGACGGATCCTGCCTCATCACGAATGCCACCGGGAACGGGTGGCATATCTGCGTTGCGCCGGACAAGACTCTCGGGAGCATCGATGCCCTGCGCAAGAAGTCTTACGCGCATTTCCGCCCACGCAGCATCGGTCTCCACACGCAATTCCGGCCAGTCATACATCGGCAGCGCCGCTATCAAGGTCACGTTGAGGCGTCCGATCTCAAGGAATTATCGGGCATCACGTAGGCTACGAAATCAGTTGGCACATAGGCCACGGACGGTGTTGCGGTAACTAATTCGGGCCGTCCCAGTACGGGATGCACTACCGGCTCTTTTGCACGGAAGGCAAAAGCGCGGAAAACCTCGAAATAATTGGCAAAAACATAGCCCTCGTTCATCGTCTGCCATTCGGCGCGTCTGGCCTTATAAAGCGATGGCAGCTTATACCACGCCGCAGTCGGCAGCTTGTGATGCACGAAATGCAGGTTGTTGTAGAGAAACAGGGGGGCCAGAACGGAGTTCTCGACGATGATCGTTCGCCCGTCCGGCCGCTCGGCCCACTGGTGCTCACAATAGGAGCGGATGGCGATGATGGAAATGCCGAGATAGGCAGCGACACCGATATATTGCCAGAGCGGAATACCGAACAGCAGGGATATGACCAGCAACGTGGGAATGAGACCAGCCACATGCAGGACCCAGGCATAGATGACCCGCCGGTCGCCTTTGGCGATCTTTCGCCACTCCGATATCGTGAATCCGACGACCATCAGCGGCGGACCGATGAGAAGGCGTCCAATGAGCGTATTGTTCCATCCGAGCAATGTCTTTAAAAACCCGGGCAAAGTCTCAAAGTCGCCCATGGCGCGGTAATAGCTTTCCGGGTCATCGAACGGGTCCGTCAGCCGCTCATCCGCATGGTGCTGCAGATGTGTCCGCTTGTAGCTGCGGTAGGGATAGAAAATGCCAAGCGGTGCAAACACCAGCGCTTCATTGAGCCTTGCGTTGCGGGTCGGATGCCCATGCAGCACCTCGTGCTGAAGTGATGAATGCAACGCGACAGCGATGCCCATCAAGACAAGCGCTGCAAACGGATAAAGCGGATAGAGGGCGTAACCAGCGCCGGCCCAGAGACCGTAACAGACGATCAGCAATCCTATCGTCGGCCACTCGATCCTGAGCGACTTCGGGCGCGGCCGGCTTACTGCGTTGGATTCACTGGCAATGTCACTCATAATATCCCTCTATTGGAAAGGTAACGAGAGATTTTCACCCCAGGGCGCGGCACACAACGGGATTATGGTTACCGACCGTTGATTCTGATCACAAAAAGTAGAATATGGTGATAATTGTAAACAACGAGGTGAAAAGTGGACAAGCGCGCGCTTTCCAACCTGTTTCGCATCAGGCTGACGGAGCTGGTTTCCCGCTCTGGATTGAGTCATTCGGCCTTTGCAGCCGAAATCGGGATCGACCGATCGGCTCTGTCGCAGCTTCTATCAAGCGATTCGGCGCGGCTGCCGCGCGTTGAAACGCTTCTGAATATTGCCGAACGTCATTCCGTTTCACTGGACTGGCTGCTTGGCATTTCGCACGATCCCGGGCTGATGGGCGAACTGCGCCCGAGCTTCGAGATAGAGGAAGGTGGCGAAGACTACACCGACACCCTCCTGATGAAATGGCATGCAGAGGCCGCCGGCTCCAAGATACGCTACGTGCCGGCCCGCATTCCCGACCTGCTCCGCACGCCACAGATCATCGCCTTCGAGGCGAGATCCGCGCATCAAAGCGTCAAGGCACAAGCAAGCGAAACGGCATTCAGGCTCGATTACAATCGTCAACCCGGCACGGACATGGAAGTGTGTATGCCACGCGAGACACTTGAGGCCTTTGCCCAGGGGAGCGGCATGTGGCGGGGACTGAAAAGGGAGATACGTGCCGAGCAGCTTCAGTACATGTCAAACCTGATCAATGAACTCTATCCGTCGTTCAGATTATTCCTGTTTAATGAGAAAGAGCGGTTTTCCGTGCCCTACACGATCTTCGGATCGCAACGCGCTGCGATTTTCGTCGGCGGCATGTATCTCGTGCTGAACAATGCCGAATCCATCCGAAAGATGCAGCGGCACTTCGATGAGTTGATCCGCTTCACGCGTGTTCACGCGCATCAGACTGCCGACTTCGTCAGGACGCTCGAAGTTTCGTGAAGCGAGCCCTCGGCATCCGCCGTCCGGAAATCATCCGACACAAGGCCTGCAACGCCATCTAAATCCGGACTGAGCCGCCGCGTCGTTGACGCTTTGCCCGCCTTTGGGATCATCCTCACACGCTCCGGCTGCTTCCGCCGTTCCGGACTCGCCCTGTTCCCAAAATACCGGGCGCGCCGTCAGCCTCAGTGAGATCGCCATATTCGCGGACAACAGTGGTGACGGTTGCCTGATGCCCACGCGGCGCGACTGGAACTTTCGCTGGTGGCGAAGGTTGGGGCAGGAGAATATTGCTTCACACCTCAAAGGGAGAACGAAATGGGCACCGATCGCGAGGAATGGATTTCGAAGCGCGCTTACGAACTGTGGGAGCAGGCCGGTCGTCCGGAAGGACAGGACGAAGAGCAGTGGCATGCCGCAAGTGCCGAGTGGGAGAATGAATTCGGTCCGGTCGACGCCCCGGTCCCGGACGGCGCAGCGGAGGACAACCTGTCACCGCAAACGTAACAGAAGCTCGATTTCACCACAAAACTGCCAGACTGTTCAGGAGCGGCGCAACGTCCTGAACAGTCGCTCATCGCCGGGGCGATAATATCAGCGCCCGTCGGTCTTTGTCTGTTCCGGCCGACATCGGAGAACTCACTCGCGAAACGGAATGGCCCATGCCTCTGGCTGCAAGATTGTCGCCATACGGGAGGGAACGTTCCTGACGCATCCGTGTTTCTCATGCGACGAAAACACCGCGTCTCCACTCACCCGCAATATCCCACGCGTTTTCCAGAGGCATCCATGATCAGCAGAAACTCCCGTATTCTCGCCGGTGACCACCGTCAACTCGGCGCGACTGTGGACCGAGATGGCGTAAATTTCGCGCTGTTCAGCGCCCATGCGGAGCGGGTGGAACTCTGCCTGTTTTCAAGCGACGGGACCGCGGAGATCGAACGCATCGAGCTTCCGGAATACACTAACGAAGTCTGGCACGGCTATGTGCCGGGCCTGAAAGAAGGCGCACTTTACGGTTACCGCGTTTACGGACCGTTCGAACCGGAAAGCGGGCACCGGTTCAACTCTAACAAGCTTCTGCTCGATCCCTATGCGCGCGAAGTCGTAGGCGACATAGAGTGGGGCCAGCCGCAATTTGCTTACGTGACAGACAGTCCGGACAAGGACTTGTCCTTCGACGACACTGACAGCGCGCCGTTTGTGCCAAAGGCTCGCGTGATCGCCAGGTCCGATGCGCCAAGGGGTCAACAGCGCCCCGACGTTCCCTGGTCGAAGACAATATTTTATGAGACCCACGTCAAGGGTTTCACGCAGCTTCACCCCGCCGTTCCGGAAGCTCTCCGAGGCACATTTGAGGGCCTTGGGGAGAAAGAGATTGTCGACTACGTCAAAAGTCTGGGGGTCACCTCCATTGAGCTGCTTCCGGTACACTGGTTTCCGCACGACGCCCATTTGCTGGAAAAAGGTCTGAAAAACTATTGGGGATATAATACGCTTGCCTTCTTCGCTCCGGCGAACCGCTACATGGGTCCGCGGGGCGTCCAGGGCTTTCGGGACATGGTTCGCGCTTTCCATGGCGCCGGGATCGAAGTCATCCTGGACGTCGTCTACAATCACACCGCCGAAGGCAATGAGATGGGACCAACCCTCTCCTTCAGAGGCATCGACAACTTCTCCTATTACCGCACAATGCCGGACGAGCCGCGCTACTACATCAACGACACCGGCACCGGAAACACGGTAAACACTTCCCACCCGCGTGTTTTGCAGATGGTTACAGACTCGTTGCGCTACTGGGCGCAGGAGATGGAGATCGACGGGTTCCGATTTGATCTCGGCACGATCCTGGGACGCGAGCCGGAAGGGTTCGACCAGCGCGGCGGATTCTTCGATGCCGTCGGGCAGGATCCCGTGCTGTCACGTCTGAAGCTTGTCGGAGAACCATGGGACATTGGGCCAGGCGGCTATCAAGTCGGTGGGTTTCCCCCAGGCTGGGCCGAGTGGAACGACAAGTACCGCGATACCGTGCGGGATTACTGGAGAAACAGGGATGGCACGACCCGGGATTTCGCCGCCCGTATCCTCGGCTCCGGCGATGTCTATGACTTGCGCGGTCGTCGTCCCTGGTCCGGCGTAAATTTCCTGACAGCGCATGACGGCTTCACGCTCAACGACCTCGTTTCATACAACGACAAGCACAATGAGGCGAACGGCGAGGATAACAAGGACGGTCATGGCGACAACCGAAGCTTTAATTTTGGTGTGGAAGGGCCATCCGATGACGAGGGAGTGATTACTCTCCGCGACCGTCAAAAGCGAAATTTTCTTGCAACGCTTTTTCTTTCTCACGGAACACCGATGCTCCTGGCTGGCGACGAGTTTGGCCGCAGCCAGATGGGCAACAACAATGCCTACTGCCAGGATAACGAACTGAGCTGGGTGCATTGGGAGGATCTACCCGCAAGCGCCGCACAACTGCGCGATTTCGCCCGCAGATTGATTTCGCTGCGTCATGAACACTCGATTTTGAGGCGCGACGACTGGCGCGACGGAATGGTCATAACGTGGTACAACCCGGCGGCCAGCGAGCAGACCCGGGAGCAATGGGATGATCCCGGTGCCACCACCATCGGGCTGCGTGTTCGCCGCGATCACGATGAGGAAGAAGGTTGGGATGATATCCTCATCCTGTTCAATCCCCATGACGGGTCCGTTCCATTCGCTCTTCCGGAGGTGAGCGGAGGATGGGTGGAAGTCCTCACGACAGTCGATCCCGAAGCGACTGACCGAAAAATCGAAGCCGCCGAATATGTTCTGATCGACCGTAGCCTCGTGCTATTGCGTGCGGGAAAACAATCTTAAAGCGGAATCAGAGCGCTTCGCAGGATAGTATCCTGTTCGGAGCCGGCCCACCGGGACCGCAGGTCGGAGGAGAACCAGAACGACGCAGCGGTGCTCCAAAAATGTCAAGGCCGGAGCACCGTAGCGGCTGGCCTGACAAAACTCTTGCGCCCCCGCTTGAAACCCATGACGGGCTCGCCCAACCCGCCGAAGACCTCGGTCTCGTCTTCGCCTTCCATTACGAGGATGTCGGCCATCGCGCCGACAACCAGCCCGTAACCGTCGATCCGCATCAGCCGGGCTGCATCCTCCGAGACGAGATCCAGGCAAGCCGCGAAATCCTCTGGCCCGAGATGCATCACATTCGCGTAGAGATTGGCCATGCGCAGAAGTGAACAGTCGCCAAAAGGCGTGAACGGGTTGAGTATGTTGTTGCTGGCGATCGATGCCGTGACACCCCGATCCTTGAGGATATGCACGGGTGCTATGCCTCGCACGGCGCGAAAACCGGCTTCCCGGCCGTTCAGATAGAGATCGGTCGAAGGTAGCGCCGTTACCGCGACGCCCGCTTGGGACAACCGCGCGACCCGACGTTCAAATATTGCTTCATTCATGGTTGCAAGTTTGGTCACGTGGCCGACAGCCACCCGCCCGCCCCAACCCGCCTTTTCCGTCCGGTCGCAAATCTCCTCAAGATGCCCCCAGCTTGGATCGAGGTCAAAGTCCAGATGGAAATCCAGATCCACGTCATGTCGCGTGGCCAAGGCGAAAAGCCGTTCCATCTGGCCGGACGGATCGCTGTCGGTATAGGGGCAACCGCCGAGAAGGTCCGCACCTTCGACAAGCGCCTGCTCGAGCAATTCCTCCGTGCCCGGATCATTGGTCAGCCCTTCCTGCGGAAACACGCAGATGGAAAGATCGAGTGCAAAAGCATAATCCTGTCTCAACCGCTTCATCGCCTCGAAACTGCGCAAGCCCACCCGCGGATCAACCTCCACATGGGTGCGCATGTGCATCGTACCCTTGCCAATTGCCATCTCTATCGTCCGGGCTCCGCGGGCATAGACGTCCTCGACCGTATAGTCCCGCTTCAGACGGGCAACCGCGGCAATCGCGCCCTTCAGCCCGCCTCCTGCATCGCTGCAACGGCACAAGAGGCACGACTTGTCGAGATGAACATGGGTATCGACGAAACCCGGCAGCACCAGCCTCCCGCCGACTGCCTCATCCTTCCGGCCTGCTCCCGCTGCGATCTGACCGATAGCGGCAATGCGGCCATTGGTGACGCCTATATCCTGCAGCGCGGCGCATCCGTTCACGCGTGCATCGCGCAGCACAAGATCGAAGGATTCTTGAAATGACATATTGCAACTCGATGGGTAGTTTGCGTAACAATAAATGTATGCACTTTTGACGAAACATTCGCAACAGATTTGGAGATTCCCATGAACGAGGCAACAGAACGCGATCTGCAATCGGTGAAGGACTATCTCGCCGCCTCAATGGCGCGCGATCCTGCTCGCGCCGCGACCTATGTCGCCCCGGGCTTCATCTGCCGCTTTACCGGCAATCGGCTTTTTGACACACCGAGCGGCCCAACCGACTTCAACGCGGCTCGTTATAAATGGGTGAAGAAGCGTATCGAGCGTTACGACGTCGTGCCTGGCGAAACGGAAACCATCATCTATAGCCTCGGCTATCTCTACGGCGAATGGCCGGACGGCACCCCTTTCGACAACAACCGATATATCGACCGATTCACCGTGCGTGACGGCCTGATCCTGGATACAGACGTCTGGAACGACAGCGCCGAATGGATACTCGACCCATCCGTCGCCCGCTAAACGTTAGAGGAGCCCGGCTCCTTTCAGTCTGCATAAGGCGCCAGGATATCCATCAGGTCGCGTGGCTTGGCGCCTGAGCTTTGCAACAACGCCCGCGAGGCAACCGCCTCAAGATGCTCGACCATCATCGCCTCAGCCTTCTCCGCCGGCCCGGTGCGGATCACCTCGATCAGGTCAAGATGCTCGCTGACCGCGCAGTCGGAAGAGTGTGGCCGCCCGAAGGCAGCAAGCGACAGGCCTGCACGATAACAGATTTCCGTGACATATCGGATCAGGATAGGCTTGCCGGTCATCTCTGCCAGAAGCACGTGGAAGCCTGTGGCGAGACGGATCGAAGCGCCCTCAGGCCCGTGCCGGGCCTCATGCTCGGCCTCGACGATTGCCTTCAACTGCTTGGCCTGCGCGTCCGTCAACTTGCCCGCGAGACGTCTCACCACCTGCTTTTCCAGATCGAGGCGGATGTCAAAAATATCCCGTGCATCCTCGAAGGATGGCGTAGCGACCACGGCGATACGGTTTCGCCGAAGGTCGACGAGACCTTCGGCCGCAAGCTGGCCGAGCGCGTGACGGGCAATAGTGCGACTGACACCGAATCGCTCACCGAGCGCATCCTCCGGCAGCCGGTCACCCGGCTGCAGCGCCCGCTCGATGATGGCACGGCGCAGAGCCGTACAAATCGCTGCGACGCGATCCCCTTCACCTCTTACCGAACGTTTACTGCCGGTCATCGCCAACCCTCTTCTCCGGCCAATCGATAAGCGAGGCGACGGGGAAAATCAACTCGGCGCGCTGCCGCATTTAAATGCAAGGCAAATCAAAAATGCCCAAAACAGATGCATACAGTTAGTGCATTCATTTTACACGCCAAAGATATCGCACGCAGAATAAGACAATTGAGTATGCATGTATGTTGGCACGCAGATTGCATACAGTTATCGAAACGCTTTTCACGGTGACCTAATGCTGACTGTGCCTCAACTGACGACATCTGCCGCTCCCGCCGTGGAGCTCTCGCAAGCCGCGGTTTCCTTCGGCCGCAAGGAACAGGCAGTCGTTGCGCTGCAAGAGACAAATCTGCGCATTGCGGACGGGGAATTTGTGGCACTCGTCGGCCCCTCCGGCTGCGGCAAGTCAACGATCATGCGGCTTACCGCCGGCCTGCTGCAGCCGACCAGGGGCGCGGTCATCGTTGGTGGGCGAGAGGTTGGCGCCAAGGCGCTGCGCATCGGCATGGCCTTCCAGAACCCGACCATGCTCCCCTGGCTGACGATAGAGCGCAACGTGATGTTGCCACTCAAGATCGTGAAGCCATTCCGTGCCGAATACCGAGCGAAGAAGAACGGTGAATTCCGCGACCGGGTCCGCGCCTTGCTTGCAGATGTCGGCCTGGACAGGTTCGCCAGCCATTACCCATGGCAGCTCTCCGGTGGAATGCTCCAGCGCGCCAATCTCTGCCGTGCGCTCGTTCACGAACCCAGGCTGCTTCTGCTCGACGAACCCTTTGGCGCGCTCGATCAATTTACCCGCGAAGAACTATGGGGCACGATGCAGTCGCTCTGGATGAAGCGCAAGCCGACCGTCCTGCTCATCACCCATGACCTGAAGGAAGCAGGTTTCCTGGCATCCCGCATCTGCGTCATGAGTGCGCGGCCCGGTCGCATTATCGATGATAGCCCCGTCGATTTCCGCCGCCCCCGCACAATCGAAATGACCTTCGAGCACGATTTCGTCGCGCTCAACCAGCGCCTGCGCGAACTCATCATCGATGCCCGGTCTGACACCGCTATCCAGGGAGCCTGACCCATGACCTATGATTTGCGCCGCCGCTTCTGGGCCGCCGCTCTCATCCTCGCGTTCTTCGTCCTTTGGGAAATCCTCTGTATCGCCTTGCAGGTGTCCGATCTCGTCGTGCCTCGTCCAAGCCAGGTCTTCCAGACGCTTGTCGAGCGCTTTCCGATCCTCGTGCCACATATAATCCAGACACTCTGGACGACGATGGTTGGCTTTGTCCTCGGAGTGGCGGTCGGCGTTGCCATTGGGGCTGCAATCGGCGTGTCGCGCGTTGCTTACGATACGGCTTACCCCCTGTTGATCGGTTTTTCGTCGATCCCCAAGGTAGCGGTCGTGCCGATCTTCGTTCTGTGGTTCGGCTCCGGCTCCGTGCCGGCAATCCTCACTGCGCTCGCCATGTGCTTCTTTCCGATCGTAGTCAACATCGCTACCGGCCTTGCAACGACCGAGCCGGAGCTGGAGGACGTGCTTAAATCGCTGGGCGCAAGCAAGCTCGACATCCTCTGGAATGTCGGACTGCCGCGTACGATGCCCTTCTTTTTCGCCTCGCTGAAGATCGCCGTCACCTTCGCTTTCGTCGGCTCTGTCCTGTCGGAAACCGTGGCCTCCAACCGCGGGATCGGCAATGTCATGATGTCGGCCTCGTCCAATTTCGATGTGCCGCTGGTCTTTGCCGGCCTTTTCATCCTCGCCCTTCTGGGTGTGCTTCTCTACGTCGCCTTCTCCCTTATCGAGGCACGCGTCACGGGCTGGGCCGCCCGCGGCCAGGATTTCACTGCCGCCTGAACATCTACTCAAAACAAATGGAGCCAGACATGCTGAAGAAACTGATCTCGACTCTTGCACTTAGCCTTTGCCTCGGCGGTGTCGCCCGGGCTGACACGGATATCAAGTTCACGCTCGGCTGGAAGACGCAAGGCTCGGACGCCCCCTTCCTGCTCGCCTTGCAGAAGGGCTACTTCAAGGACGAGGGCCTCAATGTCACCATCGATCAGGGCGAAGGTTCGGCGGCAACGGTCACGCGTATCATGTCGGGCGTCTACGATGCCGGCTTCGGCGATATCAATGCCATCATCCAGAATGCCGCCACGCGGCCGAACGACGTGCCCATCATGGTCTACCAGCTGTGGAGCAAGCCGCCCTTCGCCATCGTCAGCAAGAAGGAAACCAACATTACCAAGCCGACCGATCTGGAAGGCAAGAAGCTGGGCGGCGCGCAGGGCACACCTACAACCCGCCTCGTCAACGTGCTGGGTACGATCAACAAGGTTGACATGACCAAGGTCGCGATCGAGAACATGGGTCCCAACCTGCAGGAGCCGATGCTCATCAAGGGCGATATCGACGGAGCCCTCGTGTTCAACATCACCAGCTGGTTCAACCTCATCAATAACCGCCAGGACCCGGCAAAGGACTATAACTGGCTGTCCTTCGGCGATTATGGCCTTGATCTCTACGCCAACGGCATGATGGTGTCGCAGAAACTCGTCAAGGAAAACCCGAAAGCGGTGGAAGGACTGGTACGCGCGGTGAACAAGGCCACCAGGGAAATCGCCGAGAATTCCAAGGCAGGCATAGAGGCCGTGTTGGCCTACGACAATCTTGCCAAGGAAGAACTCGAACTTGCGCGCATGAAATTCTCCTACGAGAACCTGATCATCTCGCCGGAAGTCGAAAGGCTCGGCCTCGGCGACGTTGATGACGCTCGTCTTGCGCGCTCGATCGATATCGTCGCCGAAGGCTATCAGCTGCCCTCCAAGCCAAGGCCCGAACAGGTATTCACCCGCCAGTTCCTGCCGTCCTTGGACGACCGCAAGCTCGCCTACAAGATCGACTGAGCGGGCCACGATGTACATCCCTGGCCGGAAGTTTCCGGCCAGTCGGTCAAGAGAGGAAATATCATGTCGCTACGTGTGCCGGAAGCTGCCCTGCCGGGAATGGTCACGAGTCCACATCCCCTGGCAAGCGAAGCCGGCGCAGCAGTACTAAGTCGTGGCGGCAATGCTATCGAGGCGGCCGTTGCGATCGCTGCGACACTTGCGGTGGTGATGCCGCATTTTTGCGGTCTGGGCGGCGATGCCGTATGGCTGGTCGCCGACAGGCAGGGCCTCCGCCGGTCCTTTCTGGGAATAGGTCAGGCCGCGGCGGTCCTTCCCGACTATCAGACGGCAATCCCGCTGCGCGGCCCCTCTTCCATGATCACGACCGCCTGCGCCGTAGATAGCTGGGGTCATGCCCTGGCGTTTGGACAGCAGCATTGGCAAGGCCGCGAGCAGCTTTCCGATCTTCTCATGCCCGCAATAGCTTTTGCGGAAAACGGATACCAGCCGGGCAGCACACAAGATTTCTGGCTTGAATTCAGACGCACCGAAATAGCCCAATGGCCGGGTTTCGCAGTCGCGTTTGATCATCCAGCAAGCATGGGCATTTTCACGCAACGTCCGCTTGCTCGAACCCTTCGACACATCGCCGAGCATGGCTACCGGTCTTTCTATGAGGGAGAGTTGGCGCGCCGCCTTGGAGAGGCGATGGCTTCGCTGGGCTCGCCGATCACCGCTGCCGACCTGCAGCTCACCCGCACCCGCGATGCGGAACCCGTGTCGCAGGACTATCGCGGCGTAACGCTTTTCGCGCCGCCCCCGCCGACGCAGGGGGTTTCCACACTTGCAATCCTTGGCGTTCTGTCCCGGCTGGATTTGGCGTCACTATCGCCATCAAGCGCAGCGCGTTACCACCTTCTGGTTGAAGCCGTGAAACAGGCGTTCCTCGATCGCGAGTATATCGCCGACCCGGATGTCGCCGACGGCAACACTCCCGGCTTTCTTGACCCAACCCGGCTTGAGAAGAAAGCTCAGGCCATCAACCACGAGCGGGCGCTCGAATGGCCTCATGCTTACCAGCATGGTGACACGGTCTTCTTCGCGGCAACCGACGAGCAGGGGCGCTGTGCAAGCGTGCTTCAGAGCACATATTTCGACTGGGGCAGCGGCGTGGTCGTTGGCGACACCGGCGTCATCTGGCAGAACCGCGGCGCGGCGTTTTCGGTTGCATGCGGCCATCCGAACGCCATAAAGCCTGGAAAGCGGCCCTTCTATACCCTCAACCCGGGCATCGCGTTCAGGGATGGATCCCCCTATTTGCTTTACGGAACGCAAGGGGCAGATGGCCAGCCGCAGACATTGTCGCTGGTGCTCACAGGCCTGCTCGACTACGGCATGACGCCCGAACAGGCTTTGGCGCAACCTCGCTTTCTGCTTGGCAAGACCTTTTCCGACGTGCACCACAGCCTGAAAGTCGAGCAGTCGCCTGGCGCGAACATTATCGGGGGACTGACTGCGCTTGGGCATGACGTCTTGCCACTGCCGGCACTGTCGCCGATTTTCGGACAGGCGGGCGTCATCTGCATCCAGGATCAACAAACGATTCTTGGATCCCACGATCCACGTGGTGAAGGCGTTGCCTTCCGTGTTTCCACCGATCGAAAATCAGCAACGCAGTTTCCGTGATCAAGCAGCAGCTCTCATGGCGCCCTCCCTGGTCTCAAAGAGTATCGAATGGTTTTCCTGCCATCGGCGCGATTTTCGTGAAGAGCAAATCCTGATCTTGCCACTGTCCTTCGAAACTCGCGATTGAGCGGGCGCTCATTGCGGGATCGAGCGCACCCAGTTCTCCGCCGTATTCCATCGATATCGAGCGGAGTGTTCACAGCGTTGCTCCAGAGCAGGTCTGTAGCATCTGGCCATTGCTTTCGCGTCCACGCGCAAAGATCGCTCGAAGCGCGTATCGCTTTCGACACCATCGCATTCAGACCGCGCTGGCTATAGGGACAGGACGACGCTCCTCGCCGGTTTTTGCACTCCGGACGGGTTGGTCAATCCAATTCAAAACAGTTTATGCCACTCCTTGCATTACTGGTGGACGGATATCGTGTATTTCTGGGGAAACTCGGTGAAGGAGGGAATAATGCGGGTCAAAGCAGCTGTGTTGCAGAGGATGAATGTGTCTCCTCCTTACCGCGAAAGCAGGCCTCTTGCGATTGAGGAAATCGAACTTTCGCCGCCCGGCCCCGGCGAAGTCCTCGTTCGCATCCGCGCCGCCGGCCTTTGCCACTCCGATCTTTCCGTCATCAACGGTGACAGGCCCCGGCCAATGCCGATGGCGCTGGGGCACGAAGCTGCCGGCGTTGTCGAGGCCCTTGGGGATGGCGTCCGGGACCTCGAACCGGGTGATCACGTCGTCATGGTCTTCATGCCGAGCTGCGGGCATTGTCTGCCTTGTGCGGAAGGTCGGCCAGCGCTTTGCGAACCGGGTGCTGCGGCCAACGCAGCAGGAACACTTGTCGGCGGCGCGATGAGGCTGAATTATCGCGGCCAAACCGTCCATCATCATCTCGGGGTATCCGCTTTTGCCGAATATGCCGTCGTTTCGCGCAATTCGCTTATAAAGATCGACCGCGACCTGCCATTTGTGGAAGCCGCGCTTTTCGGCTGCGCGGTTCTGACGGGCGTGGGCGCAGTCGTGAATACGGCTGAGATCAAGGCCGGCTCGACCGCCGTCGTCATCGGGCTGGGTGGCGTTGGCCTCGCCGCGGTGCTGGGAGCCCGGGCGGCTGGCGCAAGCAAGATCGTCGCCGTCGATCTTTCAGAGGAAAAGCTGGCGCTTGCCGGTGAACTTGGCGCGACAGCAGTGGTGAGCGGACGCGATGAAGATGCCGTCGAACAGGTTCGACAGCTTACCTCCGGTGGCGCTGACTATGCATTCGAGATGGCCGGTTCCATTCGCGCTCTCGAAAATGCCTTCAGGATGACCAAACGCGGCGGCACGACCGTGACCGCAGGCCTGCCGCCGCCGTCCGCGACCCTGCCGGTGAACATCGTGCAGCTGGTTGCCGAGGAGAGGACACTCAAAGGCAGCTATATCGGCACCTGTGTGCCCGTCCGCGATATTCCACGGTTCATCGCGCTTTACCGTGATGGGCGGCTGCCGGTGAACCGTTTGCTCAGTGCAAGGCTCAAGCTCGAGGATATCAACGAAGGTTTCGACCGCCTGCATGACGGCAGCGCGGTACGCCAGGTCATCGAGTTCTAGGAGCTGCAACGGGATGCCACTGCCACCGAGATCGCTTCGGAAATCCGGGCGACGAGCCCGGATCCGCTAATTTGAAGACACGCCATCCGATGATCCTGACAGCCCGCATCGCAGAGCACGATCTCATGCCCTTCGACCTGCTTCGTCAGCAATATTTCCCCCAGGACCGGAATTTCCTGCGGGCGCATCTGACGATGTTTTACCGCCTGCCAGGCGAATATGTGGACGTAATTGGCGAAAGCCTTCGATCCATTGCGAAAGGTACCAGCGTGATTTCGGCCCAAGTCAGCGGTGTCCGTCACCTCGGTGCTGGCGTCGCGTTCACGATTGAAAGCGCGACGCTGAACTCGGTTCGTGCTGCCCTGCGGAGCGATTTCGTCCAATGGCTTGGCTCCCAAGACATGCAGGCGTGGCGACCGCACATCACGGTTCAAAACAAGGCTTCGCGAGCGAAGGCGAACGAGCTTTACCACACGCTTGCAGATGGCTTCTCGCCCCGCGACATCACGATTGTAGGGCTTGACCTGTGGAGATATCTCGGTGGTCCCTGGGCAAGCGAGGCCACCGTGCCGTTCACCGATTGATACGCTGCGACGAAGATTTCGGAATGTCTCAAACCATAAAGGCGCGGACGTTTCAGGCTGCCGCGATCAGACGCGTTGCCGGCCGGGTGGCGGAAAGCTGAGGGCCGAGCGCGAGACGTGCCGCCTCATAGGCGTGCCATAGCTCGACATCCCTGAGCGCGGGAATGGTGCTGGTTTCCCCCTGATCGAGCCCGGCCAACGCGGCATCGACCATATCCTCGGCCTGCATGACGATCTCGTCGGGAAGATGTTCGACCGGCAGGCCTCCGATTGCCCAGAAGTCGGTGCGGGTGGCACCGGGCAGGACAGCCTGCGCCCGGATGCCACGGTCCGCGAGTTCGTGATTGAGCGATGTGGTAAACGCCTGCACAAAAGCCTTGGTACCACCGTACACGCCGTTGAGCAGTTCTGGCGCAACCGCCACGATCGAAGCAATATTGATCACCGTGCCGCCGCCGCGCGCCACCAGGCCTGGCACTGCCGCGTATGTCAGGCGCATCAAAGCGGTCACGTTGAGCCGGACCATGGCTTCCATACGATCGACATCGCTTTCCAGCAACGTCGTGTGGGTGCCGATACCGGCGTTGTTGACCAGCGCCGTGATGCCGGCGTCTTCACGCAGCACTTTTTCAACGCGGGCAAGATCGGCCGTATCGCCCAGATCGGCGGCAAGCACTTCAACCACACGATCCGTCTTGTTCGATATCTCAGAGGCGAGCGACTGCAGCTTGTCCCTATTGCGGGCTACAAGGATCAGGTCATAACCGCGCGCGGCTAGACGGTCAGCGTAGATCGCGCCGATGCCGGTTGAGGCGCCGGTGATGAGTGCAGTTCCCTTTGTGGTCATTGGTCTGTTCCTTGTTCGGGAAAAAGCGCCATCGCTTTCGACAAGGACGTTATGGACCAAAAGACTTTTGTCCGATATGACGTATAAACTACGTTTTTAAGACACAGGATAGGAGGAACGGGTGCCTCATATTTCCATGGTGCTGACGCCGGGTTTCCAGTTTCTCGCGTTGGGCGTCCAGGCTGCTTTCGAGTTGGCCAATGTGTTGAGGGATGAAACCTATTATACGCTCTCAATCACCTCGGTCGAAGGTGGCCCCGTCATGTCGTCCAGCGGTTTTTCCGTGCCGACCACAAAACTCGATGAGGTGGGACAGGTGGATACACTGCTTCTTCTGGCAGGCCTCCTTCCGCCTCCGCAGCAGGATGAAGCAACGCTTGCCACCTTGCGCGCAATGGCCAGGGCATCGCGGCGGGTCGCAGGGCTCTGCACCGGATCGTTTCTGCTTGGGCAAATGGGATTTCTCGACGGACGGCGCGCAACCACTCACTGGTCCTATGCGCAGGAGATGCGCAGGTCCTTCCCGAAGGTGCGCGTTGAAGACGACCGCATCTTCATCAACGAGGGACCGGTCTGGACATCGGCCGGCCTGACCGCCGGCCTGGATCTCGCAGTGGCACTGGTCGAAAAAGATCTGGGACGCGATGTGGCAGGCGCGATAGCCCGAAGACTTGTAATGCATCATCGCCGGGCCGGTGGTCAGTCGCAACATTCAGAATTGCTCCAACTTGCACCCAGCAGTGACCGCATCCAGAAGACGCTGATCCATGCAAAGACACATCTTGCCAACCCGCTGACCGTCGAGGAACTGGCTGAGGTCGCGGCACTCTCGCCCCGCCAGTTCAGTCGTGCGTTCCATGCCGAAACCGGCCAGACACCCGCCAAGGCCGTGGAGCAAATCCGCCTTGAGGCAGCTCGCCTGATGATCGAGGAGACCCGGCACCCGATGGATCAGATCGCGCGCGAAAGTGGTTTCGTCGATCTTCGGCGCATGCGCGATGCCTTCATGCGGCAGTATGGACAACCGCCGCAAACCATCAGGCGGCTTGCAAGGACCGCCTGATTAAATAGTCTGAAGAGAGATAGGTGCCCTTTCCCCCGGGTGAGACCCCGGACGCTTTAGAGCCGAGTTCAATAACCGGTCATTTCCAGATAGCCTCGTCCCGAGGCCGTTCCCGTAAACTCGACTGGTCCCTCCCAGTAAGGGGTCGAAGTCGCCATCCATGCCTGCTCGTTCAGCGCCGTCGTTTTGATGTCGAGACCCCGGCTTGGAATCTTGAGGTTCCATTCCACCGGAACCGCCTTGCCGTTCACCGTTGCGGTCCGCAAGGGCGAAATCTGTATCTCCCGGGGATCGACCGGCGACGTCGTGCCATCGGCCGAAATCCAGTTGGCAGAAGTATAACCTCCTTCGTCATCTCTCAGCCGGAACGCCATCATCTTTTCGCCGGATGCGAGGTGGAGCGAAAACCAGTCCCATCCCGTCTGATTGGAAGCGAGGGGCTGGGATGACCACTCACGATCGAGCCAGGCTTTGCCTGTCACCTGCAGGACCCGGCCCTCAAGAACGACGTTGCCGCTGACCTCGTAGAAGGGCTGGGAATAATAATAGCTGGCCTGCCCGGCGGCTGATTTGACCGAAAAGCCCCTGTCCCCCTGCAGAACCAAGGGGCCGTTTGCCTGAAGTTCGAGCTGATAATGAAAGCCTTTACCGCTGGCGTTCAATTCAATTTTATCGAGAGGGTCGGCATGTCCAGTCACTGCCGTCTTCATCTCCCAATTATCTATCCACGCCTTGAAAGGAGCGACCCCGACACCCGCCTGTCCAATGCCGCCGCGCGCCAGTCTTTCGGCAACATAATGGCGGCTGGCGGTTGTCACGGCGGCGTGGCCCAGCCAGATCTGCGGATCCGCCCAGCCGGCGCGCTCGCCGGGCTTAAGCGCCGAACGAAAAAGCGTCCATTGAGCTCCTAGCTGCTCACCGTCGGCGGTCTGGAGATTTGCGGTGACGTACCACCATTCAATCCTGAAGTCCGGATGCGGCCCATGCTCCCGTGGAAAAACCAGCGGCACCCCTCGTCGTGGAACGCTGAAGCCTTCCGCATTCGACCCCAGTCCGGCGAAACCCTGCGCTACCGATGCCGCCGGTGCGAGAAGACAACAGACGAAAAAAAGACGAATGATGGGCCTAGCGTTCATTGGCAAATATCCTGAGAAGGTCCGTGGGCGTCGTTTTCGCCAATCGCCGGACCGGGATCAAAACCGACATGATGGCGGCGACGAGGGCGACAAGGCCCAGTTTCAGCCATTCCATCGGGAAAAGGATCATCGGCAGCCGCCATCCGAACGCTTCCACATTGATGATCACGAGGAGAACCCAGGCCAGAGCAAGCCCGACGGGAATGGCGGCCACGAACGTTATGAACCACAAAGCGAGGGTGCGGATAAACTCCAGCCACGCCAGATCACGACGGCGAAGTCCGAGCGCCCAGACCGGGGCCAGTTGCGGCAGCCGGAGTGAGGCGAGCGTCAAGAGACTTGAAAACATCGCAAAACCGGCAACGCCGAGCGTCAGGACGTTCAGGGCGCCCGTCACCGCAAAGGTCTGCTCGAAAATGGCTGCGGATTGCCGCTTAAGAGATGCCTGGTCAACGATATTGGCTTCCGGCAGGCCGAATTCGTCCATCAGGCTGCGTCGGAAATCCGCCACCTCCTCCGGCGCAAGGCGAAGGCCATATCGCAGTTTTTCGACATCCGGATAGTGCTCAACAAGAGCATCAATGCCGATAATCACCTGTCCGGACGGATTGCCGTAATCCGAAAATACGCCGACCACGATAGCGCTCCAGCCACCTGGCAATTGGATTTTCTGGCCAGGTGAAGCCTTGCCGGTCCGCCACAACTGCTCATTGACGATTGCGCCCCGGCCGCTCGCAATTTCATTCCAGGTCGTCGGCGAGCGAAGGATCAACGGCCAATGATCCCTGTAGGTAGGATCATCGGCGACACCAAAAATCTGCACCTGTTCGCCTGAAACGTCACCACGGCTGCTCCAGATGGGCAGAACCGCGCGCGTATGTTGAGGAAACCACTGGCGTAGCTTCTCGGCTTCCGTCTCGTCTCGCGCTGTCACGTAAACCTCTGCTGCCAGTCGCTGATCGAGCCAACCCAGAAATGTCTCTCTAAAGCTCGAGACCATCGTGCCGACGCCGATGTTGGCCGACAGCGCAAGCAGCAATGCCATCAAAGCAACGGAGAGCCCGGGCAATTGCTGACGCGTATCTGCAAAGAACCATCGCACCAGTATGTGTCGGGAAACGTGTTCGCCTGCCTTCATGGCAAAGGAGAGAAAAGGAGGGAGAATGAACGCCGCGCCGAGCAGGAGCGCGGCCAGAACCGCAAATCCGGATAGGAGCCCACTGCCAGTCCAGACAAGCAGGCCGGACAGCACGATCAGAAATGTGCCGATTGTTGCCTGTAGCACCAGCCCCCTGACCGATGCCATTGTCCATGCCCGGCTATGCGCTGCGGACAATATCGGCATCCGCCAGACACGCCATAGATGTTGCAGCGAGGAAAGCCACGTCCCGATCAGCGCCATGCCTAGACCAGCCAGCCACCATTCAGGCCTGATGGAAAGTGAGCCTGAAACGCTCGCCCCGTAAAGCCCACTGAGCGTTGCGGCAACCCCTGGCAGAAGTGCAGAAGCGATGACATAGCCGAGAACGACGCCAAAGGCGCCGGACAAGAGGGCAAAAAGCGTAATTTCAAAAACAAGCATCAGCGTGAGTGAGCTGAGCGAGATGCCGAGCGATCTCAAGGTTCTGAAGGTGCCTCGCCTCTGCTCGAATGACAGACCGGTTGCGGAATAGGCGATAAACAGACCAACGACAAAGGCAAGGAAGCCGAATGCCGTGAGGTTGAGATGAAAACTGTCGGTGAGCCGCGCAACATCCGATCGCCCGCCCGCTTCTCTTATTGTCAGGTCCGGTGCGGCAACCGCGATCGCCTGACGATCCACTGCTTGTGAGGGTGAAATGACGATCTGGCTGAGATCTCCTTTGCGTTCGAGGATGCGGGCGGCAGTGGAAATGTCGACGAAAGCCGCCCCGTCGGGAATATTGGCCGTCGGTCTGACGGCAAGACCCGCTGTATCCTTTAAGGCGCTGGCCGTCGCCGGTGAGACGATCATAACGCCGGGCGCCGTCATGAAGTCGATAAGGCCGGATCGGTCCGAAGGGGGAAGTACCGATCCATCCGAGGGCATCGTCAACGGGTCAATCCCGATCAGCCTGATACGCGTCGTCCCGAACCGGTGTTGACCTTCGATCACCGGAGAGACATCCAAGCCGGCCCGGCGAAGTCTGGCGTAGGTTTCCAAGGCTATCATGCCGCCGTCTTTGGCTACCAGCTGATCCAGCTGGTTTTGAGACAATACCGAGGCCGCCCTGTCATAGCTGGCACGCGCTTCGGAATTGATGGCCTGTACGGCAGACCATAGCGCTGTCGCGAGCGCCACGCCCATGACGAGCATCAAGAATTGCAGGGGTCTGTGGCGCCAGTGCGAGAGCAGCGCACTGAAAGCGGTCGCGTTCATTGCGACACCTTCCCGCCGCTGAGGGTAATGCGCCGATCGAGTTTTGCGGCGAGCCGGCTGGAATGGGTGACGAGCAGAAGCGCCAATTTCGCTGACGTCGTCAGTCGCAGCATGATGTCGATAACGATATCTGCGGTGTTCTCGTCGAGGTTGCCGGTCGGTTCGTCGGCAAGGATCAGCGGCGGCCGGGCCGCAAGCGTCCTTGCGATCGCAACCCGCTGCTGTTGCCCTCCCGAGAGCTGCTCGGGATAGCGGTCGAGGAGCGCCGCAATTCCCAGGGCTTCGACCAGTGTCTTTTCCCACGTCCGATCAAAACGGCCCGCGAGCTTTGCGTGGAAAGAGACATTGGAGCCGACATCGAGGCTCGGAATCAGATTGAACTGCTGAAAAATCAAACCGACGTCATGCCGGCGAAATATTGCCCGGTCTCTGTCGTTAAGATCGGTGATCGTACGGCCGTTCACCAGGATGGTGCCGCTGTCGGGCAGATCAAGGCCGCCGACAAGATGGAGGAGGGTGCTTTTCCCGCTGCCGGATTCTCCCGTCAATGCAAGGCTCTCTCCTGCGTCAACGCTCAGATCAACGCCATTGAGAACCGGTATCGTCCCTTCGGCGGTCTGATAGGTCTTTCTGAGGCCGGAAATTGATAGGATCATGGGAGCTTCGGTCTCTAACTGATCTTATATGATCGGATGTGGTCACAGATTTCAACCAAGCTGACCCGACGATGTTCCCTTGGCGCGAGAGAGAAGCCGGCCCCGATTTTGTCTACCAATCCGATGTCCACCACTTCCACGGATATTTGGAATCAATGGCCAAGTCGGATAAGCCTGTTTGCGGATGTGGTTGCGATTTGCTGCGGATCATTCGAGGTTTGAGGTGACGGACGAATTTTCTGCTGAACTTGATGACTTGCATCGCACTACATTCGACTACTTCTGGTCCGGCAGCCATCCCGAGAGCGGACTTCCCAGGGACCGCATGGGATCAGATGGTCAGCCGATCTACGAAATCACATCCATATCGGGGGTGGGGTTCGGATTTCTTGCGCTCATTGTCGGCGTTCACCGGTCCTGGATTACGCGGCAGGAGGCGATCGATCGGGCGAACCTTATGCTGCGATCTCTCGGCGCGGTGAAACGATTTCACGGCGCTTTTCCGCATTTTGTCCACAGCTCCGGCGGAAAGACAATTCCATTTGCGAAGTTCGATGACGGCGGCGATCTCGTTGAGACTGCACTTCTGGTTCAGGCGCTGATCTGCGCCCGCGAGTTCTTTGACGAGCCGACATCAACGGAAATGGATCTGCGCCGGTCGGTTACCCACATCGTGGAGGCAGTGGAGTGGAACTGGTTTACACAGGGAAAGCCCGGCCCTCTCTACTGGCATTGGAGCCCCCGCTTCGGCTGGGCGAAGAACCTGCCGATTGTGGGATGGAACGAGGCTCTTGTCACTTACGTTCTTGCGGCAGGATCGGCCGCGCATGCAATAAACCCGGTCTCCTACCACTCCGGCTGGGCGCGCGATGGCGAGATCAGAAACGGCGCGAGATATCTTGGCGTCAGGCTGCCGCTCGGCGAGCCGTATGGAGGTCCGCTCTTCCTGTCGCAATATTCATTCTGCACTCTCGATCCACGCGGCTTGCGTGATGCCTATTGCAGTGATTATCTCGAGCAGGTCCATGCCCATAGCCTCATCAACTATCGCTATTGCAGCACCCGTTACGCGCCGGAAGATGGATGGGGTCTATCGGCCTGCGACGGGCCGAAGGGGTATGCCGTCAATTCTCCAACCGATGATCATGGCATCATTGCCACGACGGCTGCACTCTCCAGCATACCGTTCCTGCCGGTTCGATCAATACGGGCGGCGGTGCGCTTTCTGCAATGGCGTGGCGGCGCGCTGAGGGGCCGTTTCGGCCTGATGGATTCCTTCCAGCCTTCCACCGGCTGGGTTTCAAAAACCCATCTCGCCATCGATCAGGGGCCGGTGGTTGCTATGATGGAAAACCATCGCAGCGGCCTGATCTGGGATTTATTCATGAATGCGGCGGAGGTCAGCCGTGGCTTGATCAAGCTGGGCTTTCACACGGACAGGTACCGGGGAGCAGATGATCTCCTGGCGTCCCGGTAAGGGAGACCTGCCACTCCCTATGATCGGCTGCAGCGCCCCCCGGGAGGCAGAGTTTAATCACTTGACGAAGGTGTTTTACGCCTCCCTTCGCCGCTGTCACGGCCCTACCACTCTATCCTGCGGCCGTCATAGGCGAAGAACTGCCCTGTCTCGGCGGGCGTAAGTCCATCTATCGTTGCCAGGAGACTTGCTGCGGAGTGTTTCGGTGTGAAGCGCTCCCGGCCCTTCGAAAAGGCCTGCGAGAGGTCAGTATCCACCGTGCCCGGATGGAGCGCCACCACGATGGATTGCGGATGGGTACGCGCGATTTCGATCGCCGCGGTTCGGATTATCTGGTTCTGGGCGGCCTTCGATGCCCTGTAGGAAATCCAGCCGCCCAGTCTGTTGTCTCCTATCGATCCGACGCGTGCGGACAGCGAGGCAAAAACGCACCGTTCCTCCCGTTTCAGAAGCGGCGCAAAATGCTTCAGCAGCAGGGCTGGTCCGATCGAATTGACAGCGAACTGTTTGGCCATTTGGGAAGGATCAATCGCCTTGATCGTCTTTTCCAGTCCGACGCCATCGATCGTCAGCGCACCCGTTGCATTAAAGACCAGATCGAACGATCCGCGCTGATCTGACAGATGGCTGACAGCCCCGGCGACACTCGCCTCGTCGGTGATATCAAGATCACCTCCGCTGCGCGAGAGTGGCAGGGCGAGCGCGCAGCGAGGATCTGTCTGAAGGAGAGACAGCAAAGCCCCTCCTATGCCGCCGGATGCCCCTATCACGATCGCCCTGTAACCATTTGAGAGGGAATGCAGCATCGTCGGGGTCCTTTAGCGCTGAGCTGGAAACTCAAGCTTGTTGACGTCGTAACCCAGCTTGCGCGTTTCTGCGATCATTCTTTGAAGTTTGCTTTTGGAGGGCACGCTTCTGGCGTAGATCCACACGTCATCCGTGGAGGGATTGGCGCTGATGAACCACGATTTGTCCGGGGACTTATACAGGACCCAATAGTTGAAAGTGATGAGGAGCGGATAGCGAACGCGCATCTTTGCATTCGCAGAACCGAAGTCCTCTATCTTGCCGACGCCCCTGATGGTTTTCAGCCGGCCCTGCGGAGTGTCGACCCGGCAGCCGTCTTCCACCAGAACCTCGTTTGCAGCCCTGCCCTGCCGGTATATCGAATAGCCGGCGACGCAGCCGTCCGTGAGCAGCATCGGCATACGGCCAATCTCAAGCCACTTGCCGCGGTAATGATCGCTCCCAACCGGCACCGGCTTTGGGCTGGCGGCGGAAGCGGATTGCGCCGATAGCGCAACCGCAAGCGTTAGCGCTCCGATCAGCTGCTTGATACCTGTGTGCATGAACTCCTCCTGTTGATGGCGCCCATAGGTCCAGGTATCCGCCCGCCTTTGCGGCATACCCCACAGCGATGAAAGACGAACGCTGGCGGCATAGAACGCATCCGCGTCAGAAAGCGTTGCACATGCAGGCCCGATCACGCCATCGGCAAACCCTATTTCGCTGATGGTCCTGCAATAACGGATTTCGCCCTGATACGAGCGGCCTTCCTGTAGGCTCGAGGTGTAAGCCCCATTTCCATCCGAAAGTAACGATTGAAGTTCGACAGGTTGTTGAAGCCCGCCTCGAAACAGACATCCGTAATCGATGTCTCGGTCTCTGCGAGCAGGGTTCTCGCCCGCCATACACGCACCGAACGGCTATAGTCGGAGAAGTTCATGCCGGTCAGGCGCCGGAAGGCACGCGAAAATGCGGAGGGCTCGAAGCCGACCAGTTCTGCCACTTCCTGCATTTGCGCGGCAGGATTCGATTGCAGTATCTGGATCGCCTGATCGATCCTGCGATGTCTGCGGTCAGACACCTGATTATAAACGGATATGAAGTGTTCGCTGGCGAGCAGCCGCTTCTCGGCGGCTGTTTCGATATCCTCAAGGATTTCCAGAAAAAGGCCCAGTCCGCCGCGGTGTCCCGCCGAATGTAGCCTGAGGATCTTCGCCCCGATAGTAAACGCGTCTTCGCCCAGAACCTCGATCCCGCGTTGCGCCAGGGGTTTCAGTCGGTAGAGCACGTCAAACTCCGGACAGACCGAGCGGACGCCGATCAAGGCATCCGCGTCGAACTGCAGGACCATGTCACGGCCGGGCAAGGCCGGCGCGCCCGGTGTAATCCAGTTATGGGGAAGGTTTGTCCCCGTGAGCACCAGATGCCCCGGGCGGAACGGCCCTATGTAATCTCCCACATAAGCGAAGCCGGTAGCATCAGGTATGAAGTGAATTTCCCATTCGGGATGATAGTTCCAGATGCAGATCGGATTGGGATAGTCGTCCCGGCGGATCAGATAGGAAGCGCCTCTGGGCAAGACGATCTGCTCGCGCGTGGCGGTGAAGGTCTCAGATACTGATTGAGGAAAGTCTGATGCAATACGCATTCATCTGCTCATGTTATAGCGTACAAATGTCAAGATAATACCAGTTCTGTGACTGACGCCAACTAGTTTGCGCCCGTCGCTTGCGCAAATCTGGACGCGTCGATGGCACGGGAGTTGCCACCAAGGGAGGACATCATGACACTCAATGCTCTCCGCGCAGGCTGCGCGGTTGTTGCCCTATTTGCCGCGTCCAGCGCGTTTGCCGCCGCACAATGCACGAGCGATGTGCGTGTTCTGGCACAGCCGCGCGACGGACTGACCCTTCTCGAAAAATATGTCGACGAGTTCGAAGAACTGTCCGGCGCAGGCTTCGAGATCAGCTATCTCAACGAGAATGATCGCCGCGCAAAGTCGCAGGCGGACGCCTCGACGGTCGGAAGCTTCAACGTCTATTACGTCGACGAAGCCAATCTGGCGCTTTTTGCCTCGTCCAAGTGGATCGTTCCGCTCGAAGGCTTTTACCCGGCAGAATACGACTACAAGGACTTCGACGCCGGCATGCGCGCTGCCGCGACCTATGACGGCAAGGAGTGGTTTGCACCGGTACAGGGCGGCGGCGACCTGATGGTCTATCGCACCGACCTTCTGGAAAAGGCGGGCATCGCCCCGCCAAAGACATGGGACGAATATTTTTCCGCCGTGAAGAAGCTGCATGACCCGGCCAATGGCGTCTACGGCACTGCCCTGCGCGGTCAGCGCGGTTCAGGCGCCAATGTCTGGCGCTGGATGCCCTTCTTCAAGGCAAATGGCGGCGAGTGGTTCAAGGATGGCAAGCCTGCCTTCAATTCCGATGCGGCCGTAAAGGCGACCGAGACCTATCTCGAGCTCTTCAAATATTCCGCACCGGGCACGCAGACCGGCTCCTGGGACGAGTCCACCGGCGCTTTCCGCTCCGGCAAGGTGGCGATCATCATCGAATCCGCACCACTCGGTGGCATGTCCGTCGATAAGGCCCAGAGCCAGGTTGCAGACAAGGTCGCCTTCTCGGTTCCGCCGTCGCCACTGCCGGGCGCCGGTTACGCCCATGGTTTTGCGATCGCTTCCAAGGCCAACAAGACGGACGAGGATAAGGCCTGCGCCGGTCTCTTCGTTGCCTGGGCGACGTCCAAGGAACAGGAGGCGCGCCGCCTGGCCGCCGGCCAGCCGGGCGAACTGACGCGCACCAGCACCTACCAGAGCCCGGAATATGCCAAGACCTTCGGCCAGAATCTTGCCGATGCCATGGCCGCGACCGGTGAAAAGACCACCGTGACCTTCTGGCAGGATGCGCGCTGGCAGGAACTGGGCAACCAGTGGGGTATCATGCTCGAAGAGCTGATCACCGGCAGCCGCACCGATATCAAGGCGACGCTCAACGAACTTGAAGCATTCGCCGCCAAACTCTGACGCCTCCCAAGCCGTCTGACGGGCGCGTCCAGTGACGCGCCCCCCTTCTTTCCACCCGAGGATCTGCCATGCGCCGCGGCCGCTCGCTGCCTTACGTCTTTCTTGGACCCACTCTCAGCATCCTGATCATTCTGGCGCTCGTGCCCACGGTCTATGCCATCAATATCTCCCTGCAAAACCGCACGCTGTCTGCGCCCGACGCGGACTATGTCTGGTTTGCCAATTACGCCGCGCTGTTTTCAGATGCACGTTTTCTGAACGCGCTGTGGGTGTCCTTCAAGTGGGAGGTCATCAGCGTCTCAATGACCATGGTGACCGGGCTTGCTCTCGGAATTGCGATGTTCGAGGCCGCAAGCCCTCGCGTACGAAACGTTCTCTGCGTGCTTTTCATCATTCCCGTTCTTTTGCCACGAGTTTGCGCCGCTTTCGTCTGGAAATTCGCCTTTCATCCGCTCTACGGGGCCTTGACCTGGCCGGTCAGGGAACTCACCGGCATTACGCCCGATATTCTGTCGACGCCCCTCGGCGCCATTCTTGCCGTTGCCTTCGTTGATGTCTGGCAGTGGGGTTTGTTCTTCGCAGTCATCATCCTGAAGCTTCTGGAATCCCTGCCGCCGCAGCCGCTGGAAGCCGCACGTATCGATCGCGCGAGCCGCTTCGAAATCCATCGTTTTGTAACGCTTCCGATGCTGAAAGCGCCCCTGATCAGCCTGCTCCTCGTTAAGGCTATCGAGAGCCTGCGTTCCTTCGATCTCGTCTACGTCATGACGCGCGGTGGTCCCGGCATCTCCACCGAGACGCTGGACATGTACGCCTATTCCCAGGGCTTCATCGAAGCCGGCAAGATTTCGTACGCCTCCTCCATGGCTGTCATCATGATGGTCCTGACCATCGTCACCTTTACCTTTACGTGGAAGAGGCTGAATCGATGAAGATTTCCACCTTCCTGCTCAGGCTCTTGCTGGTTCTGGCCGCCGCGCTCGTGGTGCTGCCGCTGCTTTGGACCCTGCTCAACGCTTTCAAGACCAATGCCGACCTGCTGGTATCGACGCCCAAACTCGTCTTCCAGCCTGTCCTCGACAATATGAGCTATGTGCTCAATCGCCGTTCGGTCGCGCGCGCACTCACCAACTCGTTGATCATCTGCTCGAGTGCGGTCGTCCTCGGCGCAGTACTCGGTGTGCCCGCCGCCTATGTGATTGCCCGATTCAAGAATAGGATCACGGCGGAGGCGCAGTTTTTTGTCCTGTCGCTCCGTTTCCTGCCGCCCGTCGCGATCGCCATTCCCATGCTGGTCATCTGGCTTGGTCTTGATCTCTACGACACGAGACTGTCCCTGATCGTGACCTATCTCATCGTCACCGCTTCAATAACCATATGGCTTTCCGTGCCGGCTTTTGAGCGCGTCAGCCTTCACGTTGAAGAGGCTGCCCGGGTGGATGGACTTGGTCCCTATGCGACGTTCTTCCGCATCGCCCTGCCGATTGCCCGTTTCCAGGTCTTTGGCGCGGTCGCCTTCTCATTCGTTCTTGTATGGAACGAGTTCCTGCTTGCCATGATGCTCACGACCTCGAAGGCGAAGACCCTGCCGATCATTGCGTCCGAAATGTCGCAGCTCGGCATGAACGTGCCGTGGGGCATCCTCAACGCTGCCGTCGTCCTCTTGTCACTGCCGCCACTGATCCTGCTCGGCGTGCTTGCAGGTGGCCTCAATGCCGCATTTTCCAAGAAAACTGATCAAGGTTGACTGACCCATGAAAGCACTTGTCCTCGAACGTGTCGGCGAACTTTCCCTGCGCGACATCGAAATTCCTCAGCACTTGGGGCCGGATGACGTTCGCATTCGTCTGCACACCGTCGGTGTCTGCGGCAGCGACGTGCATTATTATACGCACGGGCGCATTGGTGACTTCGTCGTCAATGAGCCAATGGTGCTCGGCCACGAGGCCGCGGGGACTGTCATCGAGACCGGAGCCAACGTAACGCATTTGAAGCCCGGCGACCGCGTCTGCATGGAACCCGGCATTCCCGATCCGAAATCGCGCGCGTCGCGGCTCGGCCTCTACAATGTAGATCCCGCTGTCACCTTCTGGGCGACGCCACCCGTGCACGGCGTACTGTGCCCCGAGACAGTTCATCCGGCCAGCTTCACCTACAAACTGCCGGAAAATGTCTCCTTTGCCGAAGGCGCGATGGTCGAACCATTTGCCGTTGGCATGCAGGCGGCCGCCCGGGCCAACATCACGCCTGGCGATACCGCGGTCGTTACCGGCTGCGGGACGATCGGCATCATGGTGGCGCTCGCCGCTCTGGCCGGCGGCTGCTCGCGGGTTCTGATTTCGGACATTTCTGCGACCAAGCTCAAACTTGCCGAAAGCTATGGCGGCATTACCGGCGTCAACCTGAAGGAGGTCGATCTCGTTCAGACGGTCAATGAGGAAACCGAAGGTTGGGGGGCGGACATCGTCTTCGAATGCTCGGGTGCGCCGGCTGCGGTCCGCGATCTCTTCAAGGTCGTCCGCCCAGGCGGAACGGTTGTTATCGTCGGCCTGCCGCCGGAACCAGTCGCCGTGGACCTTGCAGCAGCCTGCTTCCGCGAATGCCGTATCGAGACGGTTTTCCGCTACGCCAACGTATTCGATCGCGCATTGGCGCTGATTGCCGCCGGCAAGGTTGATCTGAAACCATTGGTCTCCGGCACCTATGCCTTCGATCAATCGATTGCCGCTTTCGAGAGGGCGGCCGAAGGCCGGCCTGAAGATGTGAAGCTGCAGATCGTGATGAATGGGGAGACGCATTGATGGCCACCGTCGAGTGCCGGGGAATCCGGAAAGTCTATGGTTCGCTGGAGGTCATGCGGGATTTTGACCTCAAGATCGATAACCACGAATTCGTCGTCTTTCTCGGACCGTCAGGCTGCGGGAAATCCACCATGCTGCGAATGATTGCCGGGCTTGAGGAAATTTCCGGCGGAGATCTTCTCATCGGCGGCGAGCGGATGAACGACCGCGACCCCGGCGACCGGGGCATCGCCATGGTGTTTCAGAATTATGCGCTGTACCCTCATATGAGCGTACGGGACAACATCACCTTCGGGCTCGAGAGGGCCGGTATTGGAAAGTCTGCAATCGATCAGCGTCTTGCACCCGTGGTCGATGCGCTGGGACTTGGCGTCTACCTTGCGCGCAAGCCCACGGAACTGTCGGGCGGACAGCAACAGCGTGTGGCGATTGCCCGCGCCATGATCAAGACGCCGGAAGTTTTTCTCTTCGACGAGCCGCTTTCGAACCTCGACGCCAAGCTGCGGGGCAGTCTGCGTGTTGAGATCGCACGGCTCCACAAGGACCTGAAAACGACGAGCATCTACGTCACTCATGACCAGCTCGAAGCCATGACGCTTGCCGACCGTATCGTCCTCATGAAAGACGGACGGATCGAGCAGATGGGCACGCCTGAAGAGATTTACCAGACACCCCGAACCATATTTGCCGCAGGCTTCATCGGCACTCCGAACATGAATTTCCTGCAATTGCAGATGACGCCGGAGGGCGTCGGCGACGATGTCGTGAAGTTTGCAACCCCTGCCGGTCTGCGCTCCGGTGAGGTCACCGTCGGGATCAGGCCGGGATCATTCCGCTTGAACCACGACGCCAAGGCGTTTCGCGGAACCGTTGAGCGCAATGAGTTCCACGGCGAGACACGCCTTATCTGCGTCAAGAATGATCGCCACGAGATCAACATTTCCGTGCCCGCCGAGATACGACCAGCAATTGGCGAAATAATCGGAGTCGAAGTCGCCTCTTCTGATATTCACGTCTTTGATCCCGGATCGGGCCTGAGACTGAATTAACCGTGGTGAGACTGGCCCAGGATGGCGGCGTGCCACGCGATGGACCGCCTGTGATGCAGCTCAGGCGTCTTCGCTTTCCTCTGTCTCCCATCCGTCCGTCGGTCGATCGCCCGAAAAGCACCTGGATTTCAACGAAGTGACGCGGAAAGAGCGAAAAGCGAAAGCGTCGTCGGAATCTCCGACGTGAAACGGCGCGCTGGTCGCCAGCGCCGTTCAGTTGCTGGAGCTTGGTGCACTCGTGGCCTTGCGTCACTTCAGCGGGGTCACCTACCGTTTTGACTATGCGGACCGTGACACCGCCTTTTGTCACGGACAGACTACTAACGGTCGACTTTCCGACAAATCGATCAATGTTTTTATTTTTGGCAGGTCCATTATCGTACTCAGCAGCGTCGGAGGCCGCTTGAGCGAACCACCGGGCATGACGGATCGTCATCGACGCACATACTAACAAAGCGACGGTCCCTCTCCGAATTTCGGCAAATCCTCGGTCGTGAATGGAACACAACCATAGAAACCTAAAACAAAAGGCTCAATATTTCAGAAGCCTAGATCCCACTTGAGCCGCAGAATGGGAAGCGTCGCCGGGCAGCGATTCTTGCGTGCCAGTGAGCGGGCCCGCCATTGCTATTGATCTAAAAACTCGTCTGACCGAGGTAGCGGTGATTGTCTGCCCGGCTTTTGTTACGAGCGCCGAGACTTCATTAATTACATTTAAACGATAACTAATTTATTATAGCAGCAGACAGAGCAAAATCAGGTTGCCATGACGGCATGCACCTTCTGTAATTCTTCATGTCCATGCCGAATCCCCTGCAGCAGAGTTCTTTTTTCATTCGACCAGTTCCCGGTCGCAATGCTCCCTGCTTCGTGTTCGCGATTTCAAAACAGAACCGCGAGGAATTATGTCGTTTCTTAAAAATGCGAGCATTCGCACGAAAATCCTATCCCTAATCATACCTCTGTGCGTGGTGGGCCTGTGTGCCACAGCATTTATCGCAACCCGATATAAAGCAGCAGATACGAGCTACTCCGATTTCATTTCCAATGATGCTGGCGCCAGTGTCGAGATGTCACGCGTAAACCGAAATGTCGTCGCAACCGCCTACGCCGCCTATCAAATCCTGACCTACCGCCAAAACGATCCGGCCATGAAAACCGCCATCGATTTTTACAGCGATAGCAAAGGCAAGCTCGTTGAGCGTCTCCAGAATACGAAAGAACTTCTTCCACGTGAGAGCGCTGCGATAGACAAAATCATTGAGAGAACGAAAGAAGTCATCGTCTTGACTGACCAGGCCGTCCAGCTGGGTAAAGCTGATCAGGACGAACCCGCAAGGGCGACCCTGGCAAAAGCGGACTCTTTAATTCTTCCCCTGACGACCGACAACGCAGCGTTTCTGGACCAGGTCTTGAAATCCGTGGCTGCGAGAAGTGACGAACTGACTGACGAAACAAACTCCACCATCTTTACCTCGCTGATGGTTGTCGGCATCACATTCGCACTCGGCATCATCGCGTCACTCGTTGTTGCCGCCAAGGGGATCACGACACCTATCGCCTCTTTGCGCGAGCGCATGATCACCCTGGCGCAGGGAGAGACTGCTGCACACGTCGATGGTCAGGATCGCAAGGACGAAGTAGGCCAGATGGCGAAAGCCGTCTCCATTTTCCGCGACAATGCTCTTGAGAAAATCCGTCTGGAAAAAGAAGCTGATGCCAATCGCAGCCTCTCTGAACAGGAACGAATGGAACGCGAGGCCCAGAAGGCGAAGGACGCTGCCGACACCCAATTTGCCGTTGACCAACTGGCCAAGGGGCTCGACCGTCTCGCCGATGGTGATATCGCGTATCGCATCGAGACACCGTTTGTTGCCCATCTCGATACTCTGCGCAACAACTTCAACGGCTCGGTCGCGAATCTGAATGACGCGTTGCGCGCCGTCGGCGAGAACGCTCGCGGCATCGATGCCGGTGCCAACGAAATTCGCTCTGCCGCCGACGACCTGTCCAAGCGCACTGAGCAGCAGGCTGCCTCAGTCGAAGAAACAGCCGCCGCTCTGGAAGAAATCACCACGACCGTAAAGGACAGCAGCAACCGCGCCGAAGAAGTCGGCCATCTGGTCGCGAGGGCCCGTGATGGTGCGGAAAAGTCCGGAGCAGTCGTACGTCAGGCCGTTACCGCTATGAACGAAATCGAACGTTCATCCGGTGAAATTACCAACATCATCAGCGTCATTGATGAAATTGCCTTCCAGACCAATCTTCTGGCTTTGAATGCAGGCGTTGAGGCCGCCCGTGCCGGCGAAGCCGGCAAGGGCTTTGCGGTCGTCGCACAGGAAGTCCGCGAACTTGCCCAGCGGTCTGCAAAGGCTGCGAAAGAGATCAAGGCATTGATCACGACATCCGGTGAACACGTTCGCTCCGGCGTGACACTGGTGGGTGAAACCGGCAGGGCACTCGAAGTGATCGTCACGGAAGTGCAAGAGATTAACCGTCATATCGCCGCGATTGTCGAATCCTCACGCGAACAGTCGGTTGGCCTTCAGGAAATCAACACGGCCGTCAACACCATGGACCAGGGCACACAGCAGAATGCCGCCATGGTCGAACAGTCGACAGCCGCAAGCCACAGCCTCGCCAAGGAGGCGGCATCCCTCAACCAGCTGCTATCGCGTTTCAATCTAGCCGATGGCGCAAGCACAAGTCGTTCGTCTGTAGCCCCTGCGGCCGTTCGCTCGGCATCACCAGCTTCACGACCTGCCGCATCACCGGCTAGAGCCCTTGGCCGCAAGATTGCGAACGCGTTCGTGGGTGGTTCGGCTGCCGCGGTTGCGCAAGACAGCTGGGAGGAGTTCTAAAAATCTACGGCCGCGGCGCGCCAGACCAAGCGCCCGGCCGTTGATCATCATCACCAGTGCCTTGGATCGGAAACTTCGCTTGCAGATTAAAAGCGGGTTTTCGGTCGGCGTGCCCAGCATTACTTCTTCGCGGAGACGGCCTTGGCGGCCTGATCAATGGTATCGGCCACGACCTGCGGCTGGGTCATGAACAGTGCGTGACTTGCCGAGACCTTTGTGATTTTTGCCTTGATGCGCTCTGCCATATGGATCAGCATTGCCTGATCGAACGCCTTGTCTTCGGTTGCGATAACAGCCCAGCTGGGCTTCATACGCCAGGCAGCATGTTCAAGCTTCGTGCTGAACGCCGACATATTGATCGGGACCTGGGCATCTTTCATGAACGCAACATCGGCGTCGCTGACGTCATGGGCAAACCCAGCCTTGAACTTATCCAGGCTGACATAGCCAAATCCATCCTTCGTGGTTTCGATGACGAACTCCGATGCAGGAGCAAAACCCTCGTATTGCTGAGCCGTCGTTTCGCCGACATCCGGAGAAAGCGCGGAGACGTAAACGAGGCCGGCAACCTTCTGATCGATACCGGCTTCTGTGATGACAGTGCCACCCCAGGAATGTCCGACAAGAATGACCGGACCATCCTGACGCTCAAGCGCGCGGGCAGTCGCGGCAACGTCATCAGCGAGAGACGTCAGTGGATTCTGGACGATGGTCACGCGGTAACCCCGCTTGGTCAGATTATCGTAAACCCCCTTCCAGCCGGAGCCGTCCGCGAAGGCTCCATGAACGAGGACAACGTTTCTGACGGACTGCTCCCTGGGGATGGTATCGGCTGCGTTTGCCGGCAATGCGGCAGTTAATGTGGCTGCGGCTGCAATTGCTGCGACGGTGGGCGCGGTCTTGCGTGTCATGACTTTCACCTCTTTTATTCGCAATAACATTTATCGCGATATATTAAAGCTGGCAGATTTCGAACTGTGCGTCAACATAATTATTATCGCGATATTGTTTTTCGCGATTTCGTTCGTTACATTTGACGCAACAGGAGTTCACAATGACCAAACGCCATAACGATCCGCCGCCCCTGCACGACCAGCTATGCTATGCGATCTACACCGCGGCCATTGCGATCCAGCGTGCATACAAGCCTCTTCTCGATGAACTGGGCCTGACCTATCCGCAATATCTCGTACTCAACGTGTTATGGAGCCAGGACGGACAGACGGTTGGCGCCATCGCCCAGGCCCTTGCTCTGGAATCCAGCACGCTGACACCGCTGCTGAAGCGACTCGAAACCGCCGGCTTGCTGCGCAGGACGCGCAACCTTAGCAACGAGCGGCAGGTAGTCATCGCCTTGACCGACGACGGCCGTGCCTTGCAGCACAAGGCCGGCTGCCTCAGCGACACTTTGCTCGCGGCCTCTACACAGACGCCAAAGGAACTCGCTGCTCTCAACCGCGATGTCCGGTATCTCCGTAACGCGATCTATTCCCAGATCGGCGGATGGGACGCACCCGCCTGACCTTCGATAGTGGTAAATCGCCTCAATACTCAGGCGGTCGGTACGGTCCCACCGTCGATCACATGCTCTGTACCTGTAATTGACGACGCTCGATCCGACGCAAGGAACGCGATCAGGTCGGCGACTTCTCCAGGCCTGGCCGGCCGGCCAAGCGGTATACCACCAAGCGAGTCCATGATCGTCTGCACAGCTTCGTCGTAGCTGATGCCGGCTTCCTCCGCGATACGAAGCGCAAGACCGTTGGAGCCCGGATCTGCAATCCAGCCGGGAGAAACCCGAACCACCCGTACACCCTTGGGAGAAACCTCCTTCGAGATGCTCTTGCTGTAGGTGTTGAGCGCGCCCTTTGCTGAGGCGTATCCTGTCGTCGCCTGGTGCAGCGGAAGGACGCGCTGGATCGACGTTACGTGAATGACGACGCCGCTTCCTTGCGCGATCATTCCGGGGATAAGGGCGCGGTCCAGCCTCACTGCAGGGAAGAAATTAAGGTTGAATTCCTTTTCCCATTCCTCTTCAGTCAACGCCGCAAAGCCGCCAGAAGGTGCTGAGGATCCGCCCAACACGTTGACGAGGATATCGAGTCCGCCGAGCTCCCGGTGGACAGCGTCAACAACTGTCTGGACACCATCCATCGTGGTCAGGTCGGCCTCGACGAAGGCCGCGCCGGAAAAGTCCTCCGGCTTTTTGCGTGCGGTTGTCAGCACGCGGGCGCCGAGCTCCTTGAACTGAGCCACAGTCGCAGCGCCAGCGCCCGACGTCCCGCCGGTGATGAGAGCTCGACGGCCCTCGAGTGTCAGAAACGGCGTCATAGCGTGATCTCCAGCTCAGCAATCCTGTCGCCTGAAAGGACGAAGATAAAGCGAAGGTCGATCGGACTTCCAGGGAAGTTGCCGGCTGCGTGGGCCATCACCTGGGTCCTGCCATTCTCGACGGCGATCAGGAAAGGCCTGACCGTGTAGCTGTACTGCTGGGCCTCATCGGTCATCCACGCCCGGATGGCCTCCTGGCCGATGTGAATCTTCCCCTTGTCCTTGACGACCCCGTTTGCGGTGAAGGTGGCAGCGATGGCGTCCGGACGGCCTGACCTGTCGGCCTCGAAATAGGCTTCGATAGCGCTGGGTAGTTCGATCATCTTAGTATCTCCCGTCATTTTGGTCTCTTGGGCTGTGGCTCGGACCTTCGCGAAATCCACTGGCTGGAAGATAGATCATGCTTATTGACGGGATAAGCGGGATAAATAAGGATGAAGCATTGCGAAAAGAGGGATAAATGACCCGTTCCGTCCTTGCTGACCTTGATGCCGTCCTCAGCATCGCCCGCCTTGGAACCTTCCGCGCAGCGGCTCTCGACCTTGGAATGTCAACAACGGCCTTGAGCAACTCCATTGCGAAGCTGGAGCAGCGCCTCGGCATCCGGCTGTTCAACAGGACGACGCGAAGCGTGTCCCTGACCGATGCGGGGAAGACATTTGTAGAACGGGTCGGACCCGCGGTGACCGATATCCGCGACGCCATGCTCGCGGCCCAGTCGCTCCAGGAGACCCCGAGCGGAACGCTCCGCATCAACGCCTTTGCCACGGCAGCACGGGAAGTAATGGCGCCGCTCGTCCTGTCATTTCTGGAGAAGTATCCGCAAGTGCATATCGACCTTGTCACGGAGGGACGGATCGTCGATATCGTCGCGGCGGGTTTCGATCTTGGTCTGAGACCGGCCGATCTCGTTCCTGCCGACATGATCGCCGTGCCCTTGGGCTTGAAGCGCAGCAATGCGGTCGTCGCATCACCGGAATTCCTGCGCAGACATGGAAAGCCAATTGTACCAACCGACCTCTACAGGTTTCGCTGCATTCGCGCGCGCCTTCCGAACAACGCGCTGTTCCGGTGGAAATTCGAGAAAAACGGCGAGACAGCCCAGATTGACGTTCAGGGCGCAATGACGCTCGACGAGCCGAGTCTGGTCAGGATTGCAGCGCAAAACGGTGCGGGCCTCGGATACGTGATGGAAGCTGACGTCCGTGACGACATTGCGGCTGGACGACTGGTGCGCATATTGGAGGACTGGACGCCCTCGTTGCCCCCCCTGGCGTTGTATTATCCTGGTAGGAAAAATCCGCCCGCAGCTTTCACCGCATTCATTAAGGCTGCTCGCGAATTTGCAAGAGAATGACCGACATGCAGTGTTTGATGCCGGTCGCTGGCCGCTCTTAAGCTTTTGATGACAAGCGAACTGATGACCACCTGCACGGATTGAAACGCCAATATCCTACGACTTGAGGTTCCAGCCGCCGTTAAGTTTACGGCGGCTATTACATCTTCAGGCCGTGATGCAACCTAGCTTCGACAGTGCAGCGTCAACCCACGATCGGTCATTCCGCCCCGCTCGGATTGCTTCCATCTGTTTCGTTTCTGCGGCATGCTTTTTCGTCGCTGCTTCGAAAACAGTGTCCACATCGTCAACAGGGACGCTCAGGAAGCCGTCCGGGTCTCCGCACACAAGATCTCCGGGATTGATGACCATCCCGCCAATCGAGATCGGGACATTCACTTCGCCCGGCCCGTCCTTATAGGGGCCGCGATGGGTTACGCCTAGCGCGAAAACCGGGAAGGAACCGGCTGAGAGCTCGGCGCTATCGCGAATGGCACCATTGATCACGATGCCCCCAAGACGGCGCTGCATGGCGTGGGCCACCATCAGTTCCCCTATAATCGCGTTGGTAAGATCACCGCCAGCGTCCACAACCACGATGTCACCAGGCTCCGCGATATCAAGCGCTTTGTGAACCAAGAGATTGTCGCCCGGTCGAGCCTTCACAGTGATTGCCGGACCCACCATCATTCCGCCAGTGTAGTAGGGACGCAGTGCTGCGCCGCCTGCCGTCATGCGGCTCATAACATCACTGATGTTGGCAACGGGCAAAGCGCGAAACGCTTCAACCCACTTCGCCTCGACTTTACGCTCACGCTTGCAAACGCGGAATCCAATCATTGTGTTTTCTCCTAATAACAATACGTTCAGGCAGCCGAAGCGAGGTTCTTGTTGGCGAGGGCTTGGCTGTCATAGCCCCTTGCCTCAAGGACGCCGATGATGTGGGTAGCACTCTGTACCGCCATGTTTCGAAGGGCAGAGCGGCTCGCGCCGCCGACATGCGGCGTCGCGATAAGATTGGATAACGTCCAAAGCACGCTGTCGCCTGGAGGGGGCTCCTCCTCGTAACTGTCGAGCGCTGCGCCGGCGATCGATTTGGTTTGCAGTGCTGTAACTAGCGCTGCCTGATCCACCACGGCGCCACGGGCGGTGTTGATCAGAAAGGCATCCGGCTTCATCAGGGACAGGCGCTCTGCGTTGATGAGATGATGTGTCTGAGGCATGAGCGGGCAATGCAGACTCACGACATCTGCAGTTCTCAATATCTCGCCAAGATCGCGACTGACCGTGACGTCGGACGTGTCCGCCGCGAAGGGGTCATAGGCGATGACCTTCATGCCAAGGCCACGCGCAAGGGCAGCAGCGCGCTGACCGATCTCTCCGAAACCGACCACACCGAACACGGCACCCGCGAGGTCGCGACCCACATACTTCGTTTTCGGCCAACCACCAGCCTTCACCTGGCTATCAAGCGATAGAACATCCTTCATCAAACTGACCGTCAGACTAATCGCGAGTTCTGCGACCGACTGGGCGTTAGCGGCAAGTGCTCGAAGTACTGGCACACCGACCTCGGTTGCCGCCGCCAGGTCGATATTATCTACTCCGCTGCCATGTTTGGCGATCACCTTCAGCCGAGGCGACGCGGTGATCACTGAGTGATCGATCGACCCCTGGCGCACCAGTATCGCATCGACCTGATTGTCCCGTGCAATGGCTGCAAGATCGTTAGGGGTCGAGTAGGCGGGAGCAAAAATCGGTTCAAGCCGGTGGTCCGCCAGGAGCTGCATGGCTTCGGAAACCAGTTGAGCTCCTGTGACCATGACACGGCCCCGAACCTGCTCGTCCGTCAGTTCAGTCGCATTCATTTGTGCGCCTCGTTTTACAAATTACTTTTAATCGGGAGAGAACGAGAGCCTTCGGCAAGCTAGGGTAATCGCGATCTCTCTGAGACTGGCCGCCGGCACCAATCCGTTCAGGTGCCGGCTGGCCTCTGCGTTGCCATCAGCCGTTCTGCGTACCCCATTTGCGAACCGTCAAAAGCTCGATCGTACGGAAGACAAGTCCTTCCACCACAAGGCCAATGACGATGACGGTAAGCAGGCCGGCAAACACACCGGAGGTCTCGAGCGCGTTACGGGCCTCAAAAATATACCAGCCGAGACCAGCAGCATTTCCTGAAACCCCGAAGACAAGTTCGGCGGCGATCAGTGTGCGCCAGGCAAACGCCCAGCCAATCTTCAAACCGGACAGGATCGAGGGGAATGCTGCAGGAATAAGGATGAAGAACACCATTCGCAGGCCACCAAGACCATAGTTCCGTCCGGCCATCTTCTGGGTCTGGCTGACGGAAAGAAAACCCGTGAACGTGTTGAGCGATACAGCCCAAAGGACGGAGTGAACGATCACGAAGACGATGCTGCTGGTACCGAGGCCAAACCACAGCAGTGCGAGCGGAAGAACGGCGATGGCTGGCAGCGGGTTAAACATTGCCGTCAGCGTCGCCAGCAGATCGGTCCCGAAGCGGGTGGAAATCGCAAGTGTTGTCATCACGGCGGCAAGTGCGATCGCGGTAGCATACCCGGTTATGAGAACTTGGAGTGAGGTGAAAGCCGCTGACGGTAGCCGCCCGGAAACGATGTCTGCCCAAAGCGTCGTGACGGTCTCACTGAAAGATGGAAACATCAGCGGATTACCGAGATAACGGGCATAAGCCTCCCAGATAATGCACAGGCCGATCAGGACGAGCGCACGACGAAATCCAGTGATGTTGAAGAGGCCTTCCCAAAAGCCGACATCCCGCTTGATGCTGCCGATCTGGGAAATATCGAGGGTCTTGTATTCGAGATCTGGTCTGGCCGGGAGGGTCGCCGGCACCGTGAGAACCTTAGTCATGAGCCACCTCCTGATCGCCGAAGAGCATCTGGTTGATCTTTCGATTAAAGGCCATGAAATCCGCATCACCCTGATGCTGATGCCCGTAGGCGGTCGCGTCCAGTTCGGCGCGAACCTGGCCGGGATGCGGAGAGAGAACAAGAATGCGTGAGCCGACGATAATTGCCTCTTCAATGGAGTGCGTGACGAACAGAAGCGTGAAACGCACGTCGTCCCAGAGCTCCAGAAGCTCCTCCTGCATGCGCCGGCGCGTCAAAGCATCGAGCGCGGCGAAAGGCTCGTCCATCAGCAGCATCGCCGGCTCCATGGCGAGCGCGCGTGCAATGGCCACGCGCTGCTTCATGCCGCCCGACAGCATGTGGGGATAGGAATTTTCGAACTTCGACAGCCCCACCTTGGTGATCACGCGCCGTGCCCGATCGCGTATTTCGGCTTTCGGGAAGCGTCCCGAGCGGCGCATCGGAAACATGACGTTGTCGATCACCGTCATCCACGGCATCAACTGATCGAACTCCTGGAACACCATCATGCGATCGGGACCTGGTCCTCGAACCGGCTTGCCGGCGAGCTTGATGTCGCCTTCTACCGGCGCAAGAAAGCCGGCAACACTTTTCAGAAGCGTCGATTTTCCGCAGCCCGACGGGCCAAGCAAAATGAAACGGTCATCCTTCTGGACGTTGAAGCTGACCTTGTAGGTTGCTGTGAGAATGGCTGCGCCAGTCTTGTACTGGAGCGTAACGCCATTGACCGAGAGCAAGGGGTTGGACGTATCCATGCCCGGTGTGCCTTTTGCAAACTGGTTATTCATATCCATCAGCTGCCGTTCCCTTTGCTTATGGGCTCAAAGAACATGTCTCGCCAGCTCGCGGGCGCCTGCTTGATAGCGCCGGTCCCGGCCAGAAAATTCGCGAAGCTTTGCATTCCGCGAGGCTCGATGGTGAAGGTCTGACCCCGGATCGCCTCTTCGACCTGAACAGGGGACAGGTTCGTCTTCTCCGCCGCTAAGTAGATTTCGGCAGCTTTCCCCGGATCGCCCTGAATGAGATCCATCGCTTCCTTCAGCGCACCCACGAATGCTGCCAACACTTTTGGATTCGCGTCAGCGAACTTCTGGGTCGAAGCATAGAGAGCGCCGGAGTAAGGCCCACCGATAATCTCTTCACCACCGACGACTTTGAAGCATTTCTTAGAGGCCTCGAGCGTGCTGATGAAAGGCGGTGCGGCGAAATAAAGGGTAAATCCGTTTCCAGAGATCAATGCGGTCGTTGCGTCGGGGTGCGGCAACTGGACCATCTGCTTGTCGAAGCGTTTAGCCTCGCCTTTACCGAATTCCTTCTCGGCTGCCATCTGCAGCATAATGGCCTGAGGCGACGTCGTACTGGTCACGGCGATACGGTCGGTCGACTTGATGTCCCTGATCGACTTGATCGACGGATCGTTCGTGTAAAGCGTCAAGACCGCTTCGTTGCACGCCGCGATCCCCTTAAGGTCGTAAGAACCTTTGGTCTTGGCCCAGGCCGCGATCAGCGCGGTGGATCCGTAGGCGCCGATATCAAGGCTACCGCTGAAAATGCCGTCGTTGATCACCGTTGAGCCACTGACACGCTGAATCTGAAATTCGGTTCCAGCGATCCCGTTACTCTCTGCGTGCTTGTGGAAGAGTGAGAGCTTTTCCGCGACGGTCGTCGCAAGGTGGCTCGTACCGTACTGTGTGGCGACCTTTATGGTTTTCTTCTCTTGCGACCGCGCAATGAACGGCGCCCCAGACACCGCGAACAGGCCAATTCCGGCAAAGGCCAGAGATTGACGTCTTGTCAGGTTGATCATGAACTCCTCCACGAGTTTCGCGTCTGCGACAGGCTCTCGGAGGGTTCACGACAATCATGAGCGCGTACCCATCCTCCCGATGAGCAGCCACTTGTTAGCATTTCGAAACGGCGTTGCAAATAAAAAATGCAACGCCGTTTCAATTTTTTATTGCTCGCCTCCGAGCGACTTCGTCAACCCGTTCGCGAGACTGAGCAATTGCTGAGCGACTTGCGCCGACTTTTCAGCGGTCAGCCGCGATGAGGGACCCGTGATCGCGAGCGCTCCCAACAGACGTTGGCCGGCCCCGAACACCGGCGCGGCCATCGAGGCAACGTGCGGGTCCGTGACGCCGTTGGAATACACAGGCAGAGCAATGTCTTCGACGCTGGCTGACTGGCCTGCTTCGAATGCGCGCAGAACCTGCGCAATCGATGATTCATCCATGGGCCTGAGATCTCCAGGCCTGACATGCATACGCAACGGTGACGGCGAATCGTGGCGGAACAGGCAGAGACGTTGATCGCCGCGCCGGATATAGAACGAGGCTGTCTCACCCGATATCGCAACAAGCCGCTCCAGGACCGGCATCACCTCGGATTCGAGCGCGTAGGATTGCAGGTAAACCGAACCCAGCCTGGCGATCTCCGTCCCAAGCCGATACCGCCCGTCGCGCATCCGCTCGATAAAACCGAAACTTTGCAGCGAGACGCACAAGCGCATGATCGTGCTTTTGACCAGTCCTGTCCTCTCGGCAAGCTCCGTCAGCTCCAGCGCATCGTCGCCTCGACGATATGCGGATAGGACTGTGAGAAGCCGATCGGCAGACGCCACGCCTTTCACCCGAGGCAACTGTTGCTCATATTCGTCGTCCATGTGCACCATCTTCCTTATGAACCCTTCAGTTCATCGTTAGCTTACCATCAGGCCATGTACAATTCCGCGCCCCGAACCGGTAGCTTTGCCCTCAAGATACTGCCTGTCTGAGATTCCGTAATATAGACGACGTGACGATTCTTCGGGTCAAATGCCAGGTTGGTGGTCGAAATGCCCGCGCAGGACTGAATTCGATGCAACGGCTCAGCGACGCCGGACACATGCCAAATCGAGCCAAATCCGGTGTGAGCAACAAAGAGTTCACCGTCTTCCGAAAGCGCGAGACCATCCGGTCCGCCCATGCCGCCATGCAACTGCAGAAAAACGCCCACTTTCGTTGCGATACCCTCATGCAGAGGCGCACGCCAGATCTGCTGTGCACGCGTGACTGCAACGAGGAGATAACTCATGTCTTTGGCGATGACGATCCCGTTTGGACTGGGTATGCCTGACAGGACGCAGTCCAGCTTCCCGGCCGAAGACCAGCGGAAAACCCGACCGGTTGGGGAATGAAGGCCGCTCTGCCCCTGATCGGTGAAATAGAGATCCCCATTGGCGGCAAAGACCAGATCGTTGACACCCTTGAACCCTTCCGAAAAATACTCTTCGATGACGGGCGATACCCCACCTGTCGCAACGTCGAGCTGAAGAATTCCACGCTTGTAATCAGTGATGTAGATTTTGTTTTCGCTGTGAAACTTCATGCCATTCGGCCAGCCATCATATTCGCTGACCAGATCCCACTCTCCTTCGGGCGAGACGCGGAATATCCGCCCAAACGGAATGTCGGTGACGAAGAGATTGCCCTGGCCGTCGAAACAGGGCCCTTCGAGGAACGAGTCTATCGCCGCGCCGGAACGGTTGACGTCAGCCCAGCGCGTCTTGCGCGGTTGCCGGAAGCGATCCGGCATGCGCGAGAAGATTTCCGTCCTAATGGTTGGAGGGGGTGCAAAGAACATCAGAATTCTCCTTCGGGTTCGATGGCAAGATCGTAAACCCGCGCAGCCGTCGAAAAGAAAAGATCCTGCTTTTCGGACGCACTAAAATCTTGGGACAAACGCTTGAAGGCGTTCCACAGCGAGCGGTAGGAAACCATGCCCTTGTCTACCGGGAAATTGCTTTCGAACATGCAGCGGTTTGTGCCGAAGCGTTCGATAACAAAGGAGATATACGGGTCCCAGGCCGCTACGAGCAGCTCGGAGGACGGCGGTTGATTGGAAAGATGGAAGTCAAATCCGCCCGCTCCCATCGCCAAGCCGCCCAGCTTGACGCAGACGTTCGGCAGATCGGCGATCCTCTCCATGGAAGCGCGCCATTCGGCCAGCACTTCGGCGCGCTGTCCTTTGTAGGATCCTGCGCCCAGCGGCCCGCCAAGGTGGTCGAGGACGATCGTTGTATCCGGGCAGGAGCGCGCCAGATTCTCGAATTCTGAGAGCTGGGTATGATAGGCCCAGACGTCCAATGTCAGACCGCGCGCGCCAAGACGTCGAGCGCCGTCGCCAAAAGCGGGTTCCAAGAGAATGCCTTTTACCGGCGGAACAGGATTAGTCGCAATCGCCGGATCTCCATGCCAGGCTGTCTGATTGCGGATGCCCCGAAAACGCTCTCCAGCAACAGCCATCATACGATCCAGAACCGCTTCGATCCGGTCACCAGCCATAAGATCGCAAGACCCGACGATCCCCGCGCATGCCCTGAATGATCCATAGAGACCCGAAGCGGACCGCGCGGCCACCCCGTTCGCGAACTCAATTTCGCCAATGGGTTTCAGCAGATCATCCTGTTGGTCGACGTTGTACATCGACCTGCTTTGAACAAAGACGGTTGCCTGAATGTGATGGCCCTGCCGGGCGTCGGCCAGTAGTTCCTCGAACAGGTATCGCTGGCCGGGCCTGTCCCAAAGATGATGATGCGGATCAATGATCGGCATCTCCGGGAAAAGAACCTCCTCCCGTTCCAACGCAAGCCACTCCTCACGCACGGCGATGTGGGGTGAATTTCCAGCCATCGATCCTCCTCGAATTCAATATTGGCCGCTGCAATCGTCAGTGATTTGAAAAAGCGGTTGACAGCATAGCCGAGATGACCTCATTATTTTTGCAACGCCGTTTCAAAAAGCACTTCGGGAGGAAGTATGCAACAGAAACTTCACCGGCGAGCAGCTCTCGCTGCCATCGCCGCTTTATCGATTTTCACTGTTTCGCCCAAGGCTTCGAGTGCCGCGCAAGAAAAGCCGATCTCGATTGCGATCCAGTATGGATATGCCTATTTGCCCGTTGTCGTCGCAGATCAAAAGGGGTTCTTCTCAAAGCAGTTGGCTGCCAAAGGCATCGACACGAGTGTCGAAATCAAAAAAATCAGCGGCGCGCCGGCGATCAATGACGCGCTGATCAGCGGCACTATCGACATCGGCGCCTACGGTCTGCCCGGCATGCTGATCGCTGCGGAAAAGACCAAATCATCAATCAAGATTCGCGGACTTGCAGCTCTTGTCGCAGGTGACAACGGTTTTTACACCAACAAGTCGGAAATCAAGGATCTGAAGGATCTCGAGGCCAATGACCGGATCGCCGTCACATCGACGACCGGACAGCAGGGTCTGCTGGTGCGAATGGCAGCGAAAAAGGCCTTCGGGGATGCAAAGCATTTCGATACGATGATGGTACAGTTGCCACATCCGGACGCCACCAGCGGCCTTCTCGCCGGTGGAACCATTAGCGCCTATGTTGCTCCACATCCCTACAGCGATGTGCTTGAAACCAACTCCAAGATCCACAAGCTTTTCAATTTCTCGGACTATCTTGGGCAGCAGGTCACAAGCGGATTGCTCGCAACGACCGGCAAATTCATCAACGAGCGCAAGGACGCGTCGCTCGCCATCGTCGCAGCGATCGAGGAGGCCGACGACTTCATCCGTGGCAACCCGAAGGAAGCAGCCGACATATTTCTCGGTTCGGAAAAATCGTCTCTGAATGCCGACCAGATCCAAAAAATGCTGGAGTCGGTGAAGGACGAGTGGGGTATCCACCCTAAAGGTGTGATGATTTTCGCAGACTTCATGACTGAAACGGGTCTGTTGAAGTCGAAACTGGCCCGGTGGCAAGACGTCTTCTTCGATCCTGTCGCAACCGGCCAGGGAACGTGAGATTGGACCAGCGACAACGCTCAAAGCCAGATCACAGCGCCTAGCTTCGGCGGATCGACACAACGTCTGAGAAACTTACAAAAATATCGGCGCTGATTGTCCGTGCTCACTCACGCGGCGCCCGCTCCATTGTTCAAACATTACCAAAGCAGCTCTTGACCGGTCGCCAAGCGCCCGCAGGCGAAACACGCCTTCGCATCAATTGACGGCCCCCATCCGAAGGAGGATTGGATATGAAACGAAACCTGTTTGCTCTCTCGCTCGCCGTTGCGGCGCTTAGCGCCACGGTCCAACTCGCCCACGCCGAATGGCCTCAGGATCGCCCAATCCAGATGATTGTGGCCTTCGCACCCGGAGGCAGCACCGATGTGATGGCGCGCGCGATGCAGCCTTTCCTCGAAAAGGAACTTGGCGCTGATATCGTCATTGAGAACCGCCCGGGAGCATCGGGGGAAATCGCCTATACAGCCCTCGCAAAGGCCAAGCCTGACGGATACACCTTCTCCTTCATCAACACGCCTGGCTTCCTTTCCATGCAAGTACAGCGAAAGCTGGGATACGATCCAAAGACGATCAAACCCGTTGCACGCATAGTTGATGATCCGGCTGCCATCGTCGTGCCAGCGGCGTCGGAGATCAAAACGCTGGCTGATTACGTTGCAGCCGCAAAGGCAAAACCGGGCGCAGTGTCCTATGGATCCTCTGGTATCGGCACCGACGACCATCTTGCAATTATACTTCTTGGCTCGGAGTCCGGCACGACGATCACGCACGTTCCCTTCAATGGGGCTGGAGAAACGCGCACGGCCATCCTCGGCTCTCAGGTCACTGGCGGCGGCCTTAATGTCAGTGAGTTCGCGGGCAATGACACGTCCGGCCTGCGCATGATCAACACTTTCGGCAAGGAGCGCTCGCCTCAGCTTCCTGACGTCCCGACGGCCATCGAATCCGGCTTCAATGTCGAGATGACCTCCGAACGTGGTATTGCCGCCCCCCGGGAAGTGCCGGCGGAAATTGCCGATCGCTTTGCTGCGGCCGTCAAGACGACGCTCGACAATCCGGAGTTCCAGAAGCAGGCGAAACAGATGGCGTTGCCGCTGGCCTATCTGAGCGGCCCCGACTGGGAAAAGGAAATGCCAAATCGTCTCGCCCGCTTCCAGGAAATCTGGGACAAGACCCCGTGGGTGCAGCAATGAGCTTGAAGCCTGCAGCCAATAGCCGGGACTTTCCCGATATTCTTGCTGGTTGTCTGATGATGTTTCTGGGAGCGCTTGGCCTTTGGGCCGGGCGTGACCTGTCATACGGCACACCGGCGATGATGGGACCCGGCTTCCTGCCGAGGTCGCTCTGCGTCATGATCGCACTGATCGGGGCGATTGTCCTCATCAAGGCTTTGACGAAGCCATACGAAGCACTCGACGCCGTTAACCCCAAGCCACTCATCATTCTGGTCGTGGGGATAGCCGGATTTGCGTTCGCTGCCGAGGGGCTTGGCTTCGTGGTCGCCACCGTATGGCTTCTTGTCGTCGGAAGTCTTGCCGACTCTGAATCAAGATGGCGGGAAATCTTTATCTCGACCGCGATCCTGACCACGCTCGGGGCGCTTCTCTTCATCTACGGACTTGGCGTCCAGATGCCTATCTGGCCTCTGTGACCGCCGCCCTGTTCTGATCGGATTAATTCGATGGCATTTCTCGACGTCTTGATGCTTGGCTTTTCCGAAGCACTGACACCCACGAACTTGATGTTTTGCTTCATCGGGGCGCTTCTTGGCACCCTGATCGGTGTATTGCCCGGCATTGGCCCTACGGCGACCGTTGCAATTCTCCTGCCAGTCACATTCTTCTTGCCGCCGCTTGGCGCGCTGATCATGCTGGCCGGCATTTTTTATGGCGCGCAATATGGCGGCTCGACGACAGCGATCCTTGTGAACCTTCCCGGTGAGGCTTCAGCTGTCGTCACCGCGATCGATGGTTATCAAATGGCGAGAAAAGGCCGGGCAGGCGCAGCGTTGGCGATTGCGGCGCTGGGTTCTTTTTTTGCCGGAACTGTTTCAACGATCGCGCTAGCCGTGGCCGGTCCTACCCTGTCCTCCTTCGCATTGTCCTTCGGGCCTGCTGAGTATGTAGCACTGTGTATCTTCGGTTTGCTCGCGGCAACTATCCTGGCGCATGGCTCTGTTTTCAAGGCGATTGGCATGGTCTGCCTCGGCCTCGTTCTTGGCATGGTCGGCATCGACGTTAACAGCGGCTCGGCCCGCATGACCTTCGGATCGACGGATCTCTACGACGGCATCGAATTCGTGGTCATCGCCGTCGGCCTGTTCGGAATAGCTGAGATTGCGACCAACCTTGAGTCAAAGGAGGTTCGCGGTGTCCTTCAGAGCAAGATCGGGCGGCTGTGGCCAACGCGTGAGGAATTTAAGCAAAGTTGGGCTGCGGTTCTGCGTGGCACAGGCGTCGGCACTATCCTCGGCGTATTGCCGGGCGGTGGTGCGACATTAAGTGCGTTCAGCGCCTATTCGGTTGAAAAGCGCATGTCCAGGACACCGGAGAAGTTTGGTCACGGCGCTATCGCCGGTGTTGCGGGACCGGAAGCGGCGAATAATGCCGGTGCGCAATCCTCGTTTATTCCGCTCCTAACACTCGGAATTCCTTCCAACTCCATCATGGCCATGATGCTCGGAGCAATGACCATCCACGGCATCACGCCCGGACCATCTGTCATACAGAACCAGCCCGGTCTGTTCTGGGGACTGGTCGCATCGATGTGGATCGGCAATGCGATGCTTCTCGTCATCAACCTGCCGCTTATCGGGCTTTGGGTGAAGCTGCTGCAAATACCCTATCGCATCATGTACCCAGCCATTCTGCTATTCTGCTGCGTAGGCGTCTACAGCGTCAGCAACCGGGGCTTCGACGTAGCTCTGGTCATCCTGTTCGGGGTTCTCGGATATGTTCTGCGCAAAGCGAAGTGCGAACCGGGTCCGCTCCTGCTGGGCTTTGTTCTAGGCCCATTGCTCGAAACAAATCTGCGCCGCGCCATGCTGCTTTCGCAAGGCGACTGGCTGGTCTTCTTCGAGCGACCGATAAGCGCCGTACTGCTAGCCGTAACAGCGCTCATGTTGTTGACCCTGATTTTGCCGACGATTCGCAGAAGCAGAAAAGCCGCTTTTGAAGAAAGCGAAGACTGAAGTTGGGGCGCCGCGAGGCGCCCCTGTCCATCCAGCGAAGTTCCAAGGAGCGTTTTGCTTCTCTTCAGCCAGAGATAATTCGGATGACATCCCCCTTATCAGCGACACGAAGCGCACGGCGCTTGAAACACGTTCTTGCCCTCGATGATTTCGAAGCTCTGGCAAAGCGCCACCTTCCCGCGCCCCTGTTTGGTTACATCGCGGGTGCAAGCGAAACCAACGCGTCTCTCAAAATGAACGCAGATGCTTTCAAGGCAATAAGCTTTCAGCCACGCGTCCTCAGAAACGTCTCAGATCGCACATCTGCGACCACTCTCTTTGGAGAGAGGTGGGAAGCGCCGTTCGGTATCGCGCCAATGGGCATCAGCGCTCTAATGGCATATCGCGGCGATCTGGTTCTTGCAGAAGCAGCACAGGACGCTGCTATTCCGATGATTATGAGTGGATCGTCACTTATCCGCCTCGAAGAGGTTGCGGCGGCGGCACCCCGATCCTGGTTTCAGGCATATTTGCCAGGAGAGCCTGAGAAAATCGATGCTCTTGTTGATCGCGTCGCTAAAGCAGGCTTCAAGACCTTGGTCCTAACAGTCGATACCGCAGTGTTGGCGAACCGCGAAAACAACGTCCGGGCAGGTTTCTCAACACCATTGCGGCCCAGCCTACGTCTCGCCTGGCAAGGGCTCAGCCATCCCGCATGGACGATCGGAACATTTATGCGCACGATCATAAATCATGGTGTTCCGCATTTTGAAAACTCCTACGCCACACGTGGCGCTCCAATCATTGCTTCGAACGTCATGCGCGATTTCGGCAAGAAGGATCACCTGGACTGGAGCCACGTCAGCAGAATTCGCAAAAGGTGGACTGGAAACCTTGTCATCAAAGGCATCCTACACCCTGACGATGCCAATATCGCAGTTGAACGCGGTGTCGATGGTATCATTGTTTCGAACCACGGGGGACGTCAGCTTGATGGAGCAATGGCTCCGCTTATAGCATTGCCCGGTATTGTCTCGAGTATCGGCGACGCCGTTCCCATCATGTTGGATGGTGGAATTCGGCGAGGCACCGACATCGTAAAGGGCCTGGCGTTTGGCGCAAAGTTTGTTTTCGTAGGAAGACCATTTCTCTATGCGGCGGCCGTCGGCGGCAAGGCAGGGGCTGCAAAGGCCGCCGCGATTCTAAAGGATGAACTTCGACGCGACATGGGCTTGCTTGGGATGAGTTCCATCCGGCAGATCGGGGATGAGCGATGTGAGCGATGACCATAAGACGTCATCGTTGGATTCCACGAACCTTCAGGATCTTTCGGGGCGTGACCCGCTTCCCGCCACGTCGCAAATCGCGTCGATGACGGGACCCTCGAATTTGCGCGGCAGATCATGCCCCATGCCTTCGATCGACAGGTAAACCGCATTCGGTATCGATAGCGCCGTGTCTTGCCCGCAGGCTTGCGATATCAAAGGATCTTGTGTTCCGTGGATGACGAGCGTCGGCACCGTGATTTTTGCAAGATGCGATCGCCGGTCGCCGGCCACCGCCATGGCGGCGATCTGCCGCATCGTCCCGCCCGGATCGTAGCAACGCTGCACTTCTTCTTTGATAAGGGCGCGATGGGCCGTTTCGTCGAATGGCCCCCCCGTCCCCGAGATCCTGCGCGCAAACGCAAGACGTACCGCCAGAAAGCCTTCGGGATCGACGGCCGGGTCGGGCGCGGGGCGGATCATCATCGCCATGACATCGGGCGTCGCCTGCGGCAATGAAGGATTGCCGGTGCTTGACATGATCGACGTCAGGGAAATTACCCTGTCGGCGTGATCGCTCGCGAGAATCTGCGCGATCATGCCGCCCATCGAGCGTCCGACGACATGAGCCCTTGTTATCTTGAGGACATCGAGGAGACCGATCGCGTCGGCCGCCATGTCATAAAGCGTGTAGGGCACGTCGGGTCTGCGCCCCTCCCCGAGCGCTGCTGCAAGCGCGGCAAAATCCGGCGTGGCCGACGTGGTGAAATGCGTCGAGTAGCCTGCGTCCCGGTTGTCGAAGCGGATCACGCGATAGCCTCTGGCGGCCAACCTATTGCAGAAGGTCTCTGACCAGCGGATCATCTGGGTCCCGAGCCCCGCGATCAGCAGGATCGGTTCCGCATTGGCCTCGCCGAAACTGTCCCACGCGAGTTCGATGCCGTTGGTTGTTGCGATATTCATTCTTTCGCTCCTGTGGCTGCGAGCGCTGGCGGCTTTTCGGCCAGCGGGAGGAGCCGAGAGTCCCTCACTGCCGCCGTGCGGTGACCGAGGCCAGCCAGATAGCCGGCATGACCGGCAAAGGAGAGAAACGAATCGAGGCTTGCCTGCCTGACGAGCCTTGCACGATCCCAATGTTCGTCGCTTGGACCGATCAGGAAGGAGCCGGAACGACCAAGAAACAGGATATCACCGCTGGCCCCACGTAAAAGTGGAAGCGTGTGTTCGATATAGCGATCGAAAGCCTCAGACCCGCTGATCGACACAGGCCCATCGAGATTGCGTTTTACCAACGCACGACCGGCGTCCTGTGTCGGCTCCAGGTAGAAAATGGTCTCAGTTATTGTCATCAGTTATCCATTGAGCGACGGGTTATGCGCTTTGATCGTCGTCCGCCCCAAATGCGAGACGCAGCGCATAAGTGCGAATGTCCTCAGGCCATGCAGCGACCCGTTTTTTCAGTGCCGGTCGGTCGTCGGCGAAAAGGGCGCGCGTCGCTTCCTCGTACCCATGCAGATCGCCCGCGATTGCATGCATAAACTGGTAGGCGGCGTCTTGTGCTGCCTGCCATTGTTGGCGCAAAGCCGCCCCTTTTCGCGCCTCTTCGACGAGACGCCTTAGCGTTGCGGACGCACCACCTGATTGCTCCGCCAGCCATTCCCACTGTCGCGGCAGCAAGGTCACCTCTCGGGCGACGACACCGAGCTTCGGTCGGCCACGCAGTGCCTTGCTATGCGTTTCCTCCGAGTCCGCCGAGCCGGTCGCGGTTTCAGCTTTGGTTCGATAGCGTGCCGGGTACGCCTTCTGAGGCAACAGCCGTTCAAGAACTTCTGCATCGGTTCCGCGCAAATCAAGATCAATGGGGCGCCCCGTCGTGTCATCGAAGACGAGGACTGCACCAACCTCATCCGGAGAGCGCTTTTCCACAAAAGCCACCTCAGACAATGGGCCGCTCAGCAGCAATCTTTTCCCGACAAACGCCGTAAAGGTCTCTGCAGCAGGATCGGACATTGCGCACTCCTTAGGATAGAGGCGCGTTTATTTCCCGGATGAAATGACCGCGTCAATTATACCCGGGTAAAATATTGTGCTGTCCTATCGTCGTGGGCCGGTCGCGTCTCTGATATCCACCTTCGTCCGAACTGCTTGCCTGCTGCCTCTCTTGCAGTGAGTGGCATCACGGGACCAGCGGGATTTCGGCCTCGCGTGCCAGCGTGGCCAAAACTGATGGTCTCGCCGAGATGCGCGTAGACGATGATGCCATCGAGCGAGTTCCACGCCCAACGCCGCCATCCAGTTCAGAACGGCTAAGCCAAGGTGTAATTTCTGTCCGCCGTGACTGAAATCAAACCGCCGCCCCTGCGCGAAAACAATCATCAGCTGAGCGGCAGTTGTTCTGGCCATTCTTGCGCACCACGCTAAGGAGTCTATTTGTTGTCTCGGCAATCAAACGGGCGGCGACGTTCGTCGTTGTGGGCCAAGCGAGCCGACCGCATCAAGCTAATCTTTTGGGGATGGCAGCGGCGTATGCCTGTTCGCCAAGCGACTTGAGCATGGCGAATTCCAGGGGGCATGGCGCAGTTACGCAACGTCTGGCAGGCCCCCAATAAGCTTGTCCAAGGTCATCGGATAGTGTCGCAGGCGGATGCCGGTCGCGTTATGAATCGCGTTCGCGATCGCTGCTGAAACTCCGCATAGTCCGAGTTCGCCAATGCCCTTCGCCTTCATTGGCGAGGAAACCGGATCAGTCTCATCCATAAACACGACTTCCTGGTGCGGGATGTCCGCGTGAACCGGCACTTCGTAGCTGGCCAGATCGTGGTTGACGAAAAACCCGCGACGGGTGTCGACGGCAAGTTCCTCTGACAACGCCAGACCGGCGCCCATCGTCATCGCGCCAATCACCTGGCTGCGGGCCGTAATCGGATTGAGAATGCGGCCGGCGGCACATACCGCAAGCATGCGGCGAATCCGCGTCTCGCCCGTGGCAACGTCGACGCCCACCTCCACGAAATGCGCTCCGAAGGTCGATTGCTGATGGCTGTCTGAAAGCTTCTCCCACTCAACCTTGTCTTCGGCAACGAGGCCGTCGGCGCCCGCCACTTCGGCAAGCGGAACCGAACGCGAACCGGAACGGACCTGACCATCTTCAAAGACGACGTCCTGTTCGTTGAAGCCGAGCTTCTTGACGATATCTTCACGAAGCTTGACGCAGGCTGCGTAGACGCCTGAGGTCGAGCAGTTCGCGCCGAACTGCCCGCCGGAGCCTGCAGATACGGGAAAGCGAGAATCGCCAAGCTGCACGGCGACCTTGTCAATTGGTAGGCCCATCATTTCCGCCGCGGTTTGGGCGATGATCGTGTAGCTCCCGGTGCCTATGTCCGTCATGTCGGTCTCGACGGTGACGACCCCTTCCTTGTCCAGACGGACGCGAGCGCCCGATGGCACCAGAAGGTTGTTGCGGAACGCAGCCGCAACACCGGAACCGATCATCCAGTTGCCTTCGCGACGAGAGCCGGGTTGAGCTTGCCCCGGCCAGCCAAACCGTTCCGCTCCAAGCTTGAGACAACCGACAAGATCGCGATGCGAAAACGGACGTTCGGGCTTTTCCGGATCCACTTGTGTGTCGTTGAGGATACGGAACTGAACTGGATCCATTCCGAGCTTTTCGGCCATCTCATCTATGGCGATCTCGAGCGCCATCAGTCCGGGCGCCTCCCCGGGTGCGCGCATCGCGTTGCCCTCGGGAAGGTGCAGCGTCGCCAGTCGCATCGCCGTCATGCGGTTTTCACCGGCATAGAGAAGACGGGTCTGCATGGCAGCCGTTTCAAGCTGGCCGCCGGGCTGATCGCCCGACCAGCTTTCATGGGCGATTGCCGTTATTTTTCCATCGCGAGCTGCACCGATGCGGATGCGCTGAATCGTTGCTGGACGATGTGTCGTGTTGTTGACGAGGAACGGCCTCGGCAGTGCGACCTTTACAGGCCGCTTTGCAGCCTTCGCACCGAAAGCGGCCAGAACAGCGTCGGCACGCAGGAACAGCTTACCGCCAAAGCCGCCGCCGATGAATGGCGACATGAGGTGGATTTTCTCCGTGTCGACACCGAGCGTCGTTGCAAGGTCGGACCGCCACCAGTCGATCATCTGGCTAGAAGTCCAGACCGTCAACTCGTCACCATCCCAGGCGGCGATGGAAGCATGCGGCTCCATCATCGAATGTGACTGGTCCGGCGTTGTGTAGGTCTCGTCCAATGTCACCTCTGCGGACTTGAACGCACCTTGGAAATCTCCCACGGCGGTATCGGGCGGGGCGCCGCCCGCATCTTCCGGCTTGACTGCCGAGCCCATCGCCTCGGCGAGATCGTAACTACCCTGCTCTTCCGTGTAATCTACCTTTACTAGAGCTGCCGCTGCGCGTGCCTGTTCGAAGGTTTCGGCGACGATCACGGCAATCGCCTGATGATAGTGCTGGATCTCATCGCCACCGAAAAGTATCGCGGTATTGTACTTGCCCTTCTCAAGTTTGCCGACGTCAAGCGTCGTTACCACGGCACGCACGCCTGGCGCGCGTTCGGCAGCTTCGATATTCATCGAGATGATGCGGCCCTTGGCGATGGTCGATCCGACGGGATAACCATAGGCATAGGCTAGGTTCGGATCATGCCACTCATAGGCGTACATGGCCCTCCCCGTTGTCTTGAGCTCACCGTCGATGCGGTGAACGGGCTGACCGACGATTTTCAGCTGGTCGATCGGATTGGTCGTTGCGGGTGTATCGAACTTCATGGCAATTACCCCCTCGCTTCGGCGATTACAGCGCCGAGTGTGCGCTCCACCAGATCGATCTTGAACTTGTTCTGCTCGGTCGGACGAGCGCCGTTGAGGAGAGCTTTCGCTGCGACCTTCGCTCCCTTTGAGAGTTCGTCATCCGCAGCTTCCACGCGCCACGGCTTATGAGCAATGCCGCCGATTGCCACCCGGCCAGTACCATCAGGCTGAATGACTGCACCCACAGAGACCAGAGCAAACGCGTAGGAAGCGCGGTCGCGGACCTTGCGGTAGATCTGTTTTCCTCCAGTTGGCGGCGGCAGCACCACTGCGGTGATAAACTCACCCTTTTCCAAAACCGTTTCGATCTCAGGGGTATCGCCCGGCAAGCGATGGAAGTCGGCGATTTGGATTGTTCGGCGGCTACCATCGACCTTTACCGTCTCGATAACCGCATCGAGTGCGCGCATGGCAACGGCCATGTCACTGGGATGCGTGGCGATACAGCTATCACTCACACCCACCACGGCGTGCTGGCGACTGAAGCCGCCAATGGCGGAACAGCCACTTCCCGGCGAACGCTTGTTGCAGGGCTGTGCGGTGTCGTAGAAATATGGACATCGTGTGCGCTGCAAGAGGTTACCTGCGGTTGTTGCCCTGTTGCGAAGCTGGCCCGAAGCGCCTGCAAGCAAGGCGCGCGACAGGAGCCCATAATCACGTCGAACAGTTGGATCGGCAGCAAGGTCGGTATTGCGAACCATCGCTCCTATGCGCAGGCCTCCCTCAGACGTCTTTTCTATTGTGTCGAGCTCGAGACCATTCACATCGATCAGATGTGTCGGCGTCTCGATCTCGAGCTTCATCAGATCGAGGAGATTGGTGCCGCCTGCAATGAACTTTGCTCGCGAGTTCGAGAAGGCGGACCTTATTGCAGCCTCGATAGATGAGGCCTTTTCGTAGGTGAAGGCTTTCATGCTTTTGTCCCCGCAACTTCGACGATAGCCTCGACAATGTTGGAATAGGCGCCGCAGCGACAGATGTTGCCGCTCATCCTCTCGCGAATTTCGCCCTCACTCACCGATGTCTGCGCATTAAGATCCAGCGTGACATGGCTCGGAATGTTTGCCGCGATCTCCTCAAGCACCGCCACGGAGGAACAGATTTGGCCCGGGGTACAGTAGCCACACTGGAAGCCGTCATACTTGACAAACGCCGCCTGCATCGGGTGCAGATTGCCGGGCTGTCCCAGGCCCTCGATCGTCGTCACGTCGTCACCGTCATGCATCACGGCAAGCGAGAGGCACGAGTTGATGCGGCGTCCACCGACCAGTACGGTGCAGGCCCCGCATTGCCCGTGATCACAACCCTTCTTGGTTCCGGTCAGTTGAAGGTGCTCGCGGAGAGCGTCGAGAAGGGACGTGCGATTGTCAATATCGAGGTCTCGGACCTGTCCGTTGACCTTCAACGATACGCTTGACGTGTGTTTCATGGTTTCTCCTCCTGACTGGGCTGCCGCTCCCCTGGTGACAGTGGTGGCAGCGACGGTCGCGGCCGAAGATATAAGTAAGTTTCGGCGTGAAAGTTCAAATATGCTGGTGCCTGGCATGGCCAGTTCCACTTCATCGATAGAAGAAATCAAGGGTTTCGCATCAAGGGGCGAGAACGCGGATCATAGAAAACTGACCCGTGAACGAATGAGCAGTGGAAGGAGTTCCCGATAGGCGTTGTTCATAGCGCGAAAGGACCGGCTCGGAGGATCGAGTTCCATTGCCGATTGTGGGGGCAGACGTCGGTCTTGACACCAAATCCTGAAGAGCGGTTTTAGCCGTCGCCCCGATCGATGTGTAGCCGCTTGCACTTATCACCCAACGTCTGCCTGCCGTCAGTGACCAATTCGAGCCCAGTGTCATCCGGAAAGTGAAGGCTAGCGGCTCGGGCTAGGTATCCGGTGCACGCAAATTCCACGGCTGGCGGGATCTCATATTTAACTGCAAACGACAGGCAGCGCTCTTGCCTAACACGCCGACTGATTTATCGAAGATGATATCTCAAACATCTGCTTATCCATCGCAGTAATCTCGTCAGAAACTACCTGTCTGAGTTCTTGCGCGAACTCCACCACCATTGGCGATCTATCACCGGAGGGGTAGATAGCTGCGAAATCGAACGCTATTTCCGGGTAGAAACGGCGTACTTCAATCCTGCTGAGATCAGCACCGAGAATAGAAAATAGATCAACGATGGCAATGCCCAAACCGTTCGAAACATACGTGCTCGCCGTGTTTGAGAAGAGGGTCTGAATTGTACTGCCGACAGTTACGCCTGCGAGGCGGAGTACGGAGTCGAGTTGTAGACGCAGGAGACTACTGCTGCCGAGAGTCACCATAGCTTCTCCGGATAGATCAGTCACGGAAACTGTTTTCTTCTCTGCAAGCGGATGATTTTTGGGCAGAATGCAAATCGCGTATGATGTCGGCATACTCAAGCGAGCGATCTCGTCGCGTTCTTTCGGCACTCTTCCAATCCCCAAGTCGACTTCGTTGTTTCGAACAGCATCGAGTATGTGGACTGACACTTCGGACTCAATAATGATATCAATGTCGGGATTCTTCTGCCTGAACCTACGAATTGCTTCTGGAAGCGTCCGAGACGAAAGGGTGGGCATCGCGGCGATTCGCAATTGCCCGCCTCTGTTATTTCTTAGCGTCCGGGCAGACTCAAAAACTCGGTCTAGGCCATAAAAATAGCGCTCTACCTCACGATATAAGATATGCGCATGACTGGTTGGCGTGATCCTTCCAGAATGTCTTGCAAAAAGGGTCAGGCCAAGATCTGCCTCTAAATCTTTGATCAAGCGCGTCACAGCGGGCTGCGTGACGTGTAGGATTTTGCCTGCTCCCGTCATGCTGCCCGAAACCATCACCGCACGGAAGGCCGACAAGTGTTTTGGATTGATCAAAGCAGGGTTATTGGCGACCAATATTATCATCTCCTCGTACATGCTCATCACTCCATAACAAAGCCTTATGGGGCATGACAACTTTCTATTGGATGAGATCAAAGGGCTCCCGTAAGTTCTCCTTCAAAAGAAGAGGGAAAGCAAAATGCCTGATATAATTGGAGAATACATCGACCGTCTGGTGACTGTCGAAATACGTAATCGCGGTATGAACCACAACATCATCGCGCCAATCTATGACGAAGCGCGGCGGGAAGGGGGTGGAAGACCTATTACCGCGAGAGCGGCTGAAGCTTTGGTGAAAAACGTCGGGGCCGGAGATGTCGTCCTTATTGTAACGGGGGCCGGCTACGCACCTGAAGCGCCGTGGGGCGAAAGTGACGGCCCTCCCGGCGCTGCTGCCTTGGCAAGAGCGATTTACTGGGGCCTGAAGGCAGTTCCGGTTTTTGTAACCGAAGTCTGCCACGCGCCTCCGATGGTAGCCTCCAGCGAGGCGGCTCACTTGATGATCCGTGACTTCGATCTCGCAAAGAACCGAAGGATGGGAGCAGCGATTGAGACTGCACCTGAAGATCAGGACGCGATTGAGGCTTGGGCCGGTAAACTCCTCGATAAAACCGCGCCGAAAGCAATCATTTCGATCGAAAGGCTAGGCCCCAATGAAAATGGGATCGTACACTACTCTACCGGCGTAGCGCCGAAAGGATGTGTCAATATCGCTCCGTTATTTGATCAAGCAGCCCAGCGAGGAGTTCTATCGATCGGTGTTGGCGATAACGGAAACGAGATTGGTTTCGGACGGATCCATCCTTTCATGCAGGATTTCCATCCATATGGACGCGAGACCCAGACCGATAAGCCAGGCGGAGCTATTACAGTAACGCCCACAGACATTTTCCTCCCTGCGTCGATCTCAAATTGGGGTGCATACGGGATCGCGGCAATGTTGGCGTTCCTTCTAAAAGATAAGGATCTCGTCCAAACTCCTGAGCTCGAAAAACGTATTGTCACAGCCTGCCTCGATTCCGGTGGGTGGGAAATGCGCTATTGCACCAACCGCTTCATCGTAGATGGCGCTGAGGGCGAGAGTGGGATGGCAATCGTTCAACTTTTACGGGACATGGTTCGCGTAAATATTGCTGAACCAGATCGCGGACTTTCCCACGGAAAAATGAAACAGATTGCTGGAGCTAAGCCATGATTTTCAAGACCATCCTGTCGGGCCTTTTGTGGGTTGGTACAGCACTGACCGTAACGCAACCTGCCGCCGCACAAGACTATCCAACCCGCCCGGTTCAGTTGATCGTGCCCTACGCACCCGGAGGCCAGGGCGATATCACGGCGCGGCTGATTGCGCAGCATCTCAGTCCTGCGTTGGGTCAGCCCGTGGTTGTTGAGAACAGGCCGGGTGCGAACGGCTCCATTGGCAGTGCATTCGTCGCAAAGTCAGAGCCTGATGGCTACACTCTTGAGGTCGTCGTTCAATCGCACGTCCTTGGAAAAGCACTCATGCCCAATCTGACTTACGATCCTGTCAAGGATTTTGCGCCGATTTCCCTCATGACCCGAACTCAGCTCGGTTTGGTCGTGCCTGCAAGTCTGTCAGTTAAGAACCTCCAGGAGTTTGTAGCGCATGTAAAACAGCACCCAGGAGAACTGGGGTTTGCCTCCGCGGGCCACGGCAGCAACGCCCACGTCTTCGCTGAGTGGTTTTTGGATACTGCCGATCTGGACATGATCCATGTTCCATACGCCGGCAGCGCCGCGGCGCATCCGGACTTGATTAGCGGTGTGGCAACTATGGCATTCGATACTTTGGCCTCCGTCAAGGGTCTCGTTAGCGACAAGCGTCTCAAACTTCTCGCTGTGGCGGGAGCGGAACGCCACCCCGAATTTCCGGATATTCCAACAATAGCAGAGTCTGGTTTTGCTGATTACGATGCCTCTTCCTGGAGCGCACTGCTAGCACCTGCTGGAACCCCAAACGAAATCGTTGATCGCCTAAACAAGGAGGTCGTTGCTGTGCTTGCACGCGAAGACGTTGCAAAACGGCTCGCAAGCCTGGGCGCGACAATCGTCGCAAGTTCGCCGCAGGAGGCAGCGGAAACCATGAATGTCGAAGTTGAGAGATACACTGATCTAATCGGGCGCCTTAAACTCGCACAGTGAAAAATCGCCGCGTTGCCGAGACGCGGCGAAACAATTTGAGGGGAAATAATGTATAAAAATCAAACGAACCAACTCGCAGTCTCGATCAACAAGGATGTCGTTGCAGGTGTCCTGTTCTTCGGCTTTGCTGCCGCATTCGGGTATATGTCAACTTTTTACCCTGTGGGTCGCGCGGCTCAAATGGGACCTGGCTATTATCCTGCCCTTCTTTCTGGAGCCCTCGCTTTCCTAGGCATAGCCTTAACTGTTACAGGCAGCCGAAAGCCGTCGGTTCGACTGATCTTTGTTCGGCCTACCGCACTTATCGCGGTGCTCGCCACGCCGCTTGTCTTCGCCCTAACACTGCGCCCACTGGGCTTTGTGCCTGCGGTTGCTCTTGCTTCCTGGGGGGCAACCATTGCCGCGCCGGTCATGAGTGTTAAGCACCGTGCTCTTTCGGCAGCGTGTCTGGCAACTGGATGTACCGCGGTATTCATCTGGGCACTCGGTGTTCCCTTGCCGCTGTTCGGCTATGTTCTGGTGCGGTGAGGGCTTAAACGATGGAACTCTTTGACAACGTCCTTCTAGGACTACAAACAGCAATGACGCTGCAAAACCTGCTCTACTGTCTAATCGGTTGCTTACTGGGTACTCTCATTGGTGTGTTGCCAGGGGTGGGCCCCACAACTACCATTGCACTCCTTCTCCCAATCACTTTTGGCCTGGATCCATCGACATCATTGATCATGCTGGCGGGCATCTACTATGGTGCGCAATATGGCGGGTCTACGACCGCGATCCTCGTGAACTTGCCAGGAGAGGCCTCATCGGCGGTCACCGCCATTGACGGTTACAAGATGGCGCAGAAAGGCAAGGCGGGCGCTGCCCTTGCGATTGCTGCCATCGGTTCATTCGTCGCAGGTACAGTGGCAACGGTTGTTGTCGTTATATTTGCGCCGCCTCTTAGTAGGCTCGCGCTGAGCTTTGGGCCTCCTGAGTACTTTTCGCTGATCGTTCTCGGTTTGATCTTATCTGTGACGCTCGCAAGCGGCTCCGTAATCAAAGCGTTGGCGATGATTATTTTGGGTCTGCTCTTTGGCCTGGTTGGTGCCGACATCTACACTGGCATTCCGCGTTTCACCTTTGGGCAAGTCTCCTTAATGGACGGCATTAATTTTGTAGCCTTCGCAACAGGTATCTACGGAATTTCCGAAATTCTTTCCAACTTGGAGGATGGAGTGCTTCCCGTTTCGCCGGACAAGTCGGCTAGTTTGATTTAGCCCTGATGAACTGCCGAGGGGAAGCCATCTTGAGCGCGGAATGTGGATGGATTTCATTATAGTCCTCGATCCATCCGTCGATGAACTGGAGCGCTGTTTCTGCGTCCGGTAGTGCTGCGATGCGGATATAATCCCGCTTCAGGGTTTTGACGAAAGCCTCTGACATGCCGTTGGACTGCGGGCTGGCGACCGGCGTGAAGCAGGGCGTTAGATTGAGTGCTTGCGCAAACAGCCTCGTGTCCCGTGCTGTATAAGCCGAACCGTTGTCCGAGAGATGCTCGATAGCGTGCGGGGCTCGGGTTGCATGGAAGCGTTTCTCGACCGCCTCCAGCATCATGTCACGCACATCCGAGCCGGAGATGCCAGCATTGGCGACCGCCGTCCAGGCGATGATCTCCCTGTCGAAAGCGTCGATGATGAAGGCGAGACGGATGACCTCGCCGTTCCAGCAAGTGAACTCCAGCCCATCCGAGCACCAGCGCAAGTTCGAGCGCATGACCATGACCTTGCCGTCATGGATGCGGCCCTTGCGAACGGCCGTATGCTTCTCCAGCAACATGGCGTGGTTGCCCATGATGCGGTGAACCCGTTTTGCGTTGACGACAGGCTTATCGGCGGCTCGCCTTTCGCGATTGAGGAGCGCGGCGATCCGCCGATAGCCATAGGTTGGCCTTTGATCTACCAGCCTGCGAATGATGGGCAAAAGCTCTGCATCCTCGGCCTTGTGATAGGAGCCGCGCGGCTTCGATCTGCCTTTCAGCCGCTCGATGAGGTTGGAACGGGATACGCCCAGCGTGTCTGCGACGGCCTTCATCGCGAACCGTCCTTCGGCAACAAGATCGGCCGCGATATCCGTTTTTTTGAGTCTGCTTTGGACAAGGCTTCCCGAAGGATTTCGACCTCCATCGTCTTGCGGCCGAGCATGCGCTCCAGCTCGCGGACGCGATCTTCCAGCTTCTTCACTTCCGAATTGCCGACCACCGGCTCGTCAGAATCCACAGCTGCAGCACCTCCCTCGCTCAAGAGCCTGCGCCACCGATAAAGCAGATTGGGCGCGACGCCATGGCGGCGAGCGGTGGACGATACCGTCTCGCCTGGTTCGAAACTCTGCTCAATGATTGTCAGCTTTTGCTCGGTTGTCCACCGCCTGCGGCGAACATCACCCGTCAGCAATTCAACGTGTCGATAGTCGTTAGACATAAGCCTATACCCAAGCCTGTGCTTGAGCCTTTCTGCTTATGCCGACTGTCCGGTCGAAATGGGGGGCAGTTCAGAGGATGATCCGAGCCGGAAAAGCAAAGTCGCCAAACCAAAAGGGCTGCTGCCTTCCTGGTCCGAAATAAAACACTCCATCGCTCCGATTCTTCGAGGTACGGGGCTTGGATCCGTCATGGGTGTTTTGCCGGGCGGTGGAGCGACGCTGTCTTCCTTTGCGTCATACGCCTTAGAAAAGAAGCTATCCCGACGTCCCGAAGAGTTTGGCGAAGGGGCGATTGAAGGGGTAGCAGGACCGGAGTCGGCGAACAATGCGGGAGCCCAGACATCGTTCATTCCGATGTTGACTTTGGGTATCCCAGGTAACGGAGTCATGGCTATTATGATCGGGGCCCTGATGATTCAGGGGATCCAGCCTGGTCCCAGCGTTATGACTACAAATCCTTCCCTATTTTGGGGGCTGCTTGCTTCAATGTGGATCGGCAACTTCATGCTGCTGATGCTCAACCTACCTCTCGTGGGCATATGGGTAAAACTTTTGTCCACGCCTTACAATTTTATGTTCCCTGCCATTCTCCTGTTCAGCGCGATTGGTATCTACTCGACCAACATGAACAGTCTGGACTTGGGACTAGTGGCGATGTTCGGCTTTCTGGGCTACATCCTTTTAAAACTGGACTGCGAACCTGCGCCGTTTCTAATGGGTTTCATTCTTGGCCCATTGCTCGAAGAAAACCTTCGAAGAGCCATGATGTTCTCAAGGGGAAATCCAGCTACTTTCGTTTCCAGCCCATTAAGCGCGACACTCCTATTCATCGCGCTTGTCGTCCTGACGTTGATGGTTCTTCCATCAATACGTCGACAACGCAAAAAGGTTTTCGCGGAGTAGCGTAGTGGATTAAGGCTGCAACCTGCCGGGAATGCGGGAAAACAGCCATATGACTTCCCACATGTTTTTCAGTTCACTCTGTTCTCGCTGGGGTGTCCTTCGAGACACCCCATCCTTGCCTCGTACCCCTCGGCTGCGACCATGATCAATCGCCCGCTCGACCGGAGTTCGGTCTTCGCCCATCCCGACGCCGAAGAGCGCTAGATCCACGAGTAGGCCTTGAGCTGCCGGCGCGGAGCGACCGACTTGGCCCTATTTTAAGGTGCTTGGCATCTTCTTGTTCTCCTGTTGCGAGATGAGTGATCAGCAATCGGATCGGAAGAACTGTGAACGCCGGCAATCGTTATCGGCGGTCTTGCCGTAGAATCTGGGCTCTCCGGCGTTATCGCAACCTAGCTGCGCCGTCTGGTGACGGGTACTCTCTAGGTAGCACCCGTTAATCTCCTGTCAGTCGGCGCAATGACACATTGAGACCTCTTGTGGAACGATCTCGGCCTCATGGGTAATCCTATTGCACTACATGCTTCATCAATGTGCATATATTGGCGGTTGGAGAGCTGCCTACGTCTCAAGTGCTCCACGTATCAAGCACCCGCCGAAGCAAAGACACCAGTGTGTCGACCTTTTCCCGCGATAATCCCTTGGTCGTTTCCGCATTGCCCTTACGCAAAACAGCGCGGCCACCTGGCAACCGTGCGAGTGCCGCCCCCCTCAACGATAACGGGCTGGACCGCCTATCTTGCGGATCAGGCTCACGCTTGATCAAGCCGTCCCGCTCCATCTGCGGCAGCATTTGCGCCATGATGGGCTTCTCTACCTTTGCCCAACGTGCAAGTTCGATTTTGGAAAGCCGGACGCCATCCTTAATTGCTGTAAGCACCGGCAGTTGCGCGAACGCGAACCCGACCGCGCGTAATCGCAGAAGACGGTTAGTTAACAGAGGTATCAAGGTGAGCGATCAGCAACCTCGGCGACGGATAACATAAAGGGTGGGTACACGCACTTGCCGCGGGTGCTCGGGGCGGTTTTGTGTGGCGTTGTGCCATGCCCGAAACGCAAGAAAGCCCTCTGCAATGAGAGGGCTTTCATGTTGCATTTCTTCGTAATTTTGGTTGCGGGGGCCTGACTCCATGGAGACTTGTAAATTCTGCGAGTTAAGCAGCGCATTGGCGAAAACAATTCCCATTCTGCCGTCGTCGGCTATGAACCGCCAAGAGCGGACATCGCCATGTAAGGGAATAAATGACCAAGTTGGGGCCGAAAGCGGATTGTCCGGTTTGATTATCGTTCGCTGAATAGCAGCCGCTCTGCGGTTCTCTTTCACCGTCAACATATACAGCTTGCCGATCGAGATTGGTTGCTTGAACCGGTTCCTCCGCCCCGGCTCGCCTACTTCTTCATGCCTGGCCCGACCGAACTGGATGGCGCTTCCTTTTGCTGCAGCATGAAGAGTGACCATGCGGAAATGAAGAGTGCGGCAATCAGGGGCCCGATGACGAACCCGCTGAGGCCGAAGAGCGAGATCCCACCGACGGTCGAAATGAGGACGACATAGTCTGGCAGTCGCGCGCCCTGTCCGACCAAGGGAGGACGCAGAAGGTTGTCGATCAGACCGATAACGAGAGCGCCGACCGTGACCATAACGAGCCCCTTGATCCAGGCACCAATGAGGAAAAGCCAGATGGCGGCTGGCAACCAGACGATCGCGGCGCCAATGGCAGGGAGCATCGAGAGAAACGTCATCACCACGCCCCAGAGCAGGGCTGCTTCTATGCCGAGGGCCCAGAAAGTTAAGCCTCCTATGATGCCCTGGACAATTGCGATGATCACATTGCCGCGGACCGTGGCACGGACCACAGCCGCGAACTTGTCGACAAACTGTCGCGTATAGTCATCACTCAGTGGAATTGAGTGGCGCAGGGTCTTTCCAAGGGACGTGCCATCCCGGAACAAGAAGAACAGAAGATAGAGCATCAGCCCCATGCTGATGAAGAATTGCAGCGTGTTCTGACCGAAACTCAACAGACCGCCTGCAATAGACTGGCCCGCCTCCATCAGACCGGACGAAAGCCTTGCCCATAACTCGTCAAAACCATCAAGCTTCAGCGAGGTCAGCCAGGTGCCTACAAAGGCTGGAAGCACGGCCTGCAAACGCAGAAGATGGGCGTTGAGATCGATCTCGTTGCTGCTGATGCGCTGATAAAGGCTCGTCCCTTCTTGAATGAGGGATGCCAGGATACCGAGAGCCGGCAGGATGACGAGGCAGATGCAAAGAAGGAGCGTCAGCAATGCCGCGACCGTTGGGCGACCACCCAGCCACCGCTCCAGCCGCTTGTGGACGGGGAAGAAAAGGATCGCCAGGATGACGGCCCATAACACCGCTGTGTAGTAGGGGATGAGAAGCCACACGAAGGCGATCGTGATGATGAGAAGCAGGACATAGAAGCTTGCTCGCTGGATGGTCATTTGGCATCTTCCTCTTGTCGGCTCCGCCCTCAGCCAATGGGATAGGTCGAGGTCTTGGTCCATCGCGCCAGATGCTTGATGGTCGTCAGTCGACTTCTTCCGTGACGACTTCGAAATGCGTCAGCGTTGCTGGTCCGAAGGCTGTCGAGAGCGCGACATCCGTGGCATCACGCCCCCTCGCCATCAGGATGCGCCCGATGCGCGGGACATTGTGGCGCGCGTCGACGGTCCACCAGCGACCGCCGAGATAGACCTCGCACCAGGCACTGAAATCCATGGGATGCGGATCCTTCGGCACGCCAATGTCACCCAGATAGCCGGTGCAATAGCGGGCAGGGATATTGAGGCATCGGCAGAGCGTGATGGTGAGATGCGCAAAATCGCGGCAGACGCCTGTCCTGTCCATGAAGCCGCCGTAAGCCGTGCGGGTCGGATCGGCCTTGTCATAGTCGAAGGCGAGATGGCCATGGACGAAATCGAGGATGGCCTTCACCCGCGGCCAGCCCAGAGGCGTCGCGGAAAACTGCTTCCAGGCAAAATCGGCCAGGCGGTCCGTGTCGCAGTAACGGCTGCCCAGCAGGAAGACCAGCACGTCATCGGGCAAATCCTGAATCGGAAGCTGCACGACCTGCTCGGGTAGAAAGTCCGGCAGCCCGCTGTCGCTCACTTCGAACTCGGCGGAGATCATCGTCCTGCCGGGAGGTGCCAGGATCCGGCTGCAGGCGTTGCCATAGCCATCGAGATAGTCGCGATGGGAAATCGATCGGCTGAAGGCGAGGTTTTGTTCGCTGCACAGATCCCGTTCTCGCGACGGGTGAATTTTCAGAACGAGCAACATCGGCGTCTCGTTCTGACACTCGTATTCGATGGAAAACCCTGCGCAAATCTTCATGCCACCGTCCTTCTGCAATGTCGCCAAACCTATCTGTTCATGGCAAAGGTTGAGGCGCGTCGGCGTTCCGATCCATCCCCGCATTCAGAACGGAGGAGCTCGTCAGCGTCACCCCACCGTCTAGCGGGAGAAGCCTCAGGCTGCGGTGCTCGTATTCGAATGAAACGTCGCATGGGCGACGGTGACACTCATGCCCTTGTCGCTGGATGCAATCTCCACCCGTGCATCGAGTTGTTTCGCCAGAGCCTCTATGATCAAGGATCCGAGACCCGATCCGGGCTCAGTCGGCTTCTCCGTCACGCTGCGACCGACACCGTTGTCAGCGACGACCAGGCGCCAGTCCGTGTCACGTGTCTCATAGCTGACGAGAACTCGCTCGGACCCCGTGGATACCGGGAAGGCATACTTGATGGCGTTGATGACGAGTTCGGTCACGATCAGGCCTATGCTCACGGCGTTGCGTGACGGGAGGGTGCTCTCACTGGCACGCAGATCAATTGAGATCGGCCGGCTATACAGAATGATCGACTTTGCCAAACCGTCACAGAGCTTCTGCAGATAGGCCGAAACTTCGATCTCGTCGACGCCATCCGTCAGGTGGAGGTAACTCTGCACCGATGCGACCGACATGACGCGCTGGCGGGCGTCTTCGAGATGGCGGCGGCTTTCCTCGGACGTCACAGAGCGCGCCGTGAGCATCAGAATGCTGGCGATGATCTGCAGGCTATTGGCCACGCGGTGCTGCATTTCCTGGAAGAGAACGCGCTGCTGGACGAGCAATTCCTCCGAACGCTCCAGCAGAGCCTGTTTCTCAGCTTCCGCCCGCCTTGCTTCGGTGATGTCGCGAAATGCAAGCAACGTGTTCGGGGCGGATGATCCGCCATAATCGACGGTTCGCGCCGACATCAGGAGCACGCGGCGTCCGATCTTGGCGACATCCCTGTCAAACTCGAAGGCGGATATCTCCGGGTGATCCGGGATGGCAGCAGCAAGGCGCTGGCGAAGCACGGGGATATCCCATTGCCGCTCATCCAGATCGAACAGGCTGACGCCATGCGAATGTCCTGGATCGATCTCGAACGTCTCGAAGAAGGTACCGTTCGCCGCAACCAGCCGCAAATGACTGTCGAGAACGACGAAGGGTTCCGGTATGCTTTCAACGATAGCGAGCGCGAGCCTTTTCGCGTCACTCGGGTCCCCGAATTGCTGCATCGGCTATCCCTCCAACGCAGAGCGAAAGATCCCAATTGACCTCCGACCCTGCACGTCATAAAATACTACGCCTCGTTGTTCCACTTGGCCATAATAATCAGATTGAATCGTTTGCCCTTGTCAAAGTGGCACGAACCGATCCCTTGGACGCGGACTTAGGGGAACCCGGTTTCCGAACAACCTTGCGTCAATCCTTTTAGGTTGAGGCTCAATTCTGAGAATGACCACACAATACAGCGACTGACCAAAGGCTGCCGGGAGTTCCAAACAGTAGTCTCGACAACCTCCACTGCTAAACTCCCCATTTTCTGATGAACCAGGTTTTTACGATGGTTGTCAGCACGGCGTAGCCAAGCAGAAACGAGGCAACATGAATAGCCCCCAATTTTGTAGACACCCTCGGGTTAGATTTTCTGCTGCTTCTCAAACTCGACGGGCGACAGCATTCCGTTCCTGACGTGTTTGCGTTTCGGGTTGTAGAACATTTCAATGTAGTCGAACACGTCCTGGCGTGCTTCATCGCGTGAACGGTAGACTTTGCGGCGTATCCGCTCTCGCTTCAGAAGATTGAAGAAGCTCTCGGCCACCGAATTGTCATGGCAGTTGCCGCGTCGGCTCATCGAGTGAACCAGATTGTGGTGCCTGAGGAACAGGCCCAGTCCATGCTGGTGAACTGCGAACCCTGATCCGAATGGATCAGCACCTTGTCCTTCGGCTTTCGCCTCCACACCGCCATAAGCAGAGCCTGCAATACGACGTCCGTGGTCAGTCGGCTCTGCATCGCCCAGCCGATGACACGGCGGGAATAGAGGTCGATTACAACCGCAAGGTAAGCGAAGCCCTCGCAGGTTCGGATGTAGGTGATGTCCGTGACCCAGGCCTTGTCCGGAGCCGCGACATCAAATTGCCGGTCGAGCGTGTTGTCGATGGCGACGGCAGGCCTGCCGCCATAGATGCCGGGACGGCGTTTGTAGCCAATCTGCGCCTTGATCCCGGCGAGACGGGTCAGACGTGCGACCCGGTTCGGGCAGCACATCTCTCCCTGATCGAGAAGGTCGTCGTGCAGCTTGCGATAACCGTAAACCTTACCGCTCTCTTCCCATGCCTTCAGGAGTAGATCGGTTTGCCGCTTGTCCTCGTTGGCGCGCCTGCTCAGCGGGTTCTTCAGCCAGGTGTAAAATCCACTGGGATGAATTCGCAGAAGGCGGCACATCGGGCGCACCGAAAACTGCAGGCGATGCAGGACAATGAACGCTTGACTATCATTTTGCATCCTTGGCTAAATACGCGGCCGCTTTCCTAAGAAACACTCTCCGCATCGGGGATGGGATGAAGTTGATATCCCAAAGAGCGAGCACTGCGCTGCAGGTTTACCAAGACTCGATCGCGATGGCGCTCGTCATATGCTGCCGCACCAGGATCACGATAAGCCATGCCGGACCGAAGGGCATTGAAGAAGAGAACCGCGATCTTGCGTGCCGTCGCCGTCACGGCTTTCTGCTTTCCGATGCGCCCTGCCAAACGTCGGTAAAATGCACCCAGTGCCGTGTCGCTTCGGCCAATAGTAGTGGCCGCCAACCGCAAGAGCGCGGCTGCCCGGCTCGATGATCGGCGCGTTCTCGGTGAGAGAAGTCTTCCGCCAGATATTTTGTTGCCGGGAGCCAGACAGAGCCATGATGTGAAGTGCTTGGCGGTGGGCCATGCTCGCAGATCCGTTCCGCATTCGCCGATGAGCTTGAGGGCGAGCGAGGAGCCGAGGCCGTGAATCTGGGTTAAGTCGGTACCCGTAAGGCCGTATAGAGCGGCCCGGACATCAAAGGACGGTGCATTCGTCTGCTTGGTCTTTGTCCGGATTTTTGGCAGCGGCGCGAGCGGCACTTCGACTCCCACAGTCATCATGGCGATCGCCGTTTCCAGCTTGCGGTCGCATTCACACATCTTCATCTGGTAGAAGTCGTAAAGCTCCAGCGATTGGGAAAGCGCAAACACGTGTTCATCACGGTCGTTACCGATCAGGGATGATCGGATTGTTTCGACAGAGGAGTGGCAACGGACATCCCGCAATGATGCCAGAACGTCAGGATCGCGCTCACCGGAAACGATTGCCCGGATAATCTTCATGTCCGTCACGCCGGTAATGTCGGAGACGACATGATGAAGCTGCAGGTTCATCTCCATCAGAGCCTTCTGCATGTGTTGGATATGGGCTGCGGCATATTCGACAGCCGTTCTCGTTGACGCAAATAAGCACGCAGCGTTGCGACTTGTGCGTTCGGCCGAAAGCTTCCACGCAGCAGGCCATAGGAATGCAACTGGCGCAGCCACGCCGCATCATTGACGTCGGTCTTCCGCCCTGGGACGTTCTTCGCGTAGCGGGCATTGACAAGGATCACCTCAAACCCATGCTGCTCGAGGATCTCGAACGCCGGTATCCAGTAGACGCCGGTCGACTCCATAGCCACGCTTGTGACACCGCAGGATCGGAACCAGGCGGCGAGATCATGCAGGTCATGGGTGAAGGTGCCAAAAGCGCGGATCGGCATGTCGTCGCTGTCCGGATTGACCGCCGCCATATGTATTGTGGACCCGATGTCGATCGCGGCTGCGCTCGGGTTCGTGCGGGTGAGGTTCTGCGGGGCATATGATCTTGTCTTGGGCATGGCTTCTCCTCCTTCGGTGCGGGAGGGGCTGGGCCGCGCAAGTTCGTCATTTTCCTAACCGGGATCGCCGCCAAAGCCGCGTCACCACTCTCAAGTTCGCAACAGCCCATGTGCCACGTTTTTTAACGGGGTCGAACGCCTCCAATAAGCAGTCGGCAACTCCCCTCCGGCAGCTATCGTAGCACGACCAGTTTCTAACGCGCACAGGCGGATCGAAGCCCGTGACCGTTTTTTAGGATATCTCGCTCCTCGGTGACGCGAGCCAGTTCCTTCTTCAGCCGCCTGATCTCCTCGGCCTCGTCGTTGCCATTCGTAGAGGGAATGCTGGCTCACGCCGAGACGTTGCGAAACCTCTGCAACCGGATAGCCTCGCTCCGTGATCTGACGCACCGCGTCGCGCTTAAACTCTTCGCTGAAATTCGATTTGCTCATGATGCTCTTCCTGCCTCAAAATTAGGAAAGAAGGCGTCTACAAATCTAGGGGCTATTCACACCGTTATGGTATTGTGTATCCGTTAGCGCGCTCCCGACCACTGGCGTACCGCGTCAGCATAGGCCTTGAGGATTGCTGACCATGCGCCTGGGACGACGAGGGCGATGGCAGCGCGAGCCCGTCATGCGATCGGAGAGGTGAAGTCTTGACACCGAAACGACCCGGCCCGGAGAGTCTGTCCATAGGCAAGCTCTCGGGCGATGGTCATGGCAGTACGGCGCCTTCAAGCCCTGTTGCCTCGATGCGGAGTTTCTGGGGATTGATGCGCGCCTACTGGCTTTCCGAACAGTGGCGCGAGGCTTGGGGGCTTACAATAGCGATCGTTGTTCTCACCGCATTGTCCGCCAACGCAAGCGTATGGTTTGCAGTGACGTCGGGTGAGTTGATTAACCGGATCGCATTCTTTCATGATCCGGCCACGCAGACAACGCTCGACGCACTATTGACGACCTTCGCAACACTCGCCGCCATCGCCATCCTAAAGGACGCGGGCTTCACGGCGAGCCGTCATTTCCTGTCGACTACACTACATCGCAAGTGGCGGGCCTGGCTCGACAAGACTTTCAACGAGGCCTTGTTCGACTCCAATCACACCCATTTCCACCTTCAGCAGATCGGATCAGATACTGACGGATTGTCCGTTCCGGCGCCGGACAATATCGACCAGCGAATCCAGGAATCGATCAAAGGCATGACCGGTGGCGCCATAGGATTGGCCATGGGTATCGCAGGGGTTCTACTATCCCTCGGTTTTGTCGGCAGCAAAGTGATCGAGACGTCAACCGACGTGAACGGGCTGGAATTCCTCGGCAGCTATGGCAGCGCGGGCCTCGCCTTCGTTGCCATCGCAATCTATGTGCCGCTCAACACGCTGCTCGCGGCCAAGCTGGGCGGAATGCTCCAGCGTCTCTCGGTGCGTATGCAATGGGCTGAAGGCAGTTACCGAAACGAGTTGAACACGTTCCTGCACCGGAGTTTTCATGTCGCGGTCCTCCATGCCGAGAGGGCTCAGAAAGCCGTCAATGCGCGCAGGTATCGCGACATAGACGAGACCTGGGCCGGTCAGAACCGGGTCACCGCTGTCTATCTGGGCTTTGAACTCGTGCACAATTTTATAGGTGCGAGGATTGTAGCTTACGCGCCCAACCTCCTTCCCTATGTTAACCGGAATATTAGCCTGCAGCAGTATATCACCGGATCTGAGCTCACGAATGCTCTGATCAACGATTGCTCCTGGTTCATCCATGTGATGCCGGACATTGCCACGCTCCGGGCCAATGCACGACGGATCACAGATCTTGCAGTCGCTATCGAGTGCGTTCAAAGCCCGCAGGAGTTCTACGCGCGCAGTGGTCCTTGCGAATTCGAATACAGCAAGCAGAAACCGGAATTTGGACTGACGATCAAAAATCTGGAACTGCTGCATGCCCGCGCTGAACAACCTTTCCTGAATGCGGACCGATTGCAGTTCACTCCCGGCGAATGGACACTCATCGTCGGTCCGTCCGGAAGTGGCAAGACATCGCTTCTAAAGGCAATCAATGGACTCTGGGCCCATGGCCGGGGCTCCGTTTTGATGCCGCGGCACATCAGGGCACTCTATGCAGCGCAGGAGGTGCGGCTCCAGAACGTGTCTCTGCGAGAGCTCGTCTGTCTTCCCGATCCGGTAAGTGCTCATTCCGAAACGAGTATCAGGTCCGCGCTGGAGCAGTCGGGGCTGGGAACGCTATGTGATGCCCTGTCAGATGATGGCCGTGACGGACAGACCTGGGATCAGCTTCTGTCGGGAGGACAGAAGCAAAAGCTCGTGCTTGCCCGCATATTACTCTTACGACCGGAGCTCATCTTTCTCGATGAAGCGACAAGCGCACTGGACACGGAAGCAGCACACGCATTTCACCAGGCAATCAAGAAACAGTGTCAGAATGCAATCGTCATCGCCGTAATGCATGATGTATCGCCAATTCGATCATCGCGTGGCATCGATTTTTTTGACAGTGTTCTTAGCATTGAGGGAAAGGTAGCCGCCAAAGATCCGATCGAGAGTTGGCGAACCAAGATTAAGGCGGCACAGTCAGAGTGATCAGGGCGATGAACCGTCCTCTTCTTCGCCAGCTTCGATCCCCGAGACATTCGCTATATCGAGCGCAAAGAACACGTGGGGTGACGCTGAGCGGATCGGTTGTGGAGTTGGTTTCAGAGCGCCTGGCTCCCACCAATCAAAGTGCTGTTCAAGAAGCGACCAGGCTCGCAGCCGTTCATCGTGGTGACGCTCGTCGTTGGGCAACTCGCGATAAGTGGCGTCCACGATGACGCTCATCCAGTGATGCTTTTCTTGGTAGCTATCCAACTGCAAACAGGCATGGGGATTAGCCCTCAGGAAGTCGACCTTCTTGCCCGGCATAGAGAATGCGTAGAGGTGAGTCCCCTCGTAGGCATAGTATATGGGGATGACGTAAGGAATGTTGTCCTTGGCGCACGCCATCCTCGCCAGTCGCTGGTCCGCTATCATTTCAATGCAGGCGTTGTGTGTCATTTCCCGAATGAACATGGAGGTTACTCCGGCGATCATCTGCACACGAGATTTGCCTTGGCCTCCCGGCCTTATACTGACACTAGGCAGAACATTGCAAAGCAACGTTGACGGTGCCTGGGCAACCTGCGGCTATCTCAACCATTTTTGGGTTCAGCACTTCTGCGGTATCCGCGATCGAATGGCCTACGCCGGCTCGACACGGTCAACATCTCATCAGCTTACGCTCAAGTTGAGCATCTGCCTAACAGATTCATGAGTTGCGCCCATGACTGGTATTTCTGTTAGGACCGCCGCCTCCAGAATTGTCTAGCTCACTTGATACCGGTCAATTGACGCAGAAAACCGCGTGTTACCTTCAGCATGAGGTCTGGCAGATTGTGTCCGGATTAAAGGTGTTGGAATGCTTGAATACAGGATCTCGGCACGGCGGATTGATCCAAGGGAGAGCGTTGCGCGTAGCGGGAGTGCGCAGGTCAGGCTCGCCACCGGACTGACCGGTCCGGTCGACGCCTTTAATCCGGCCGAACTGTTGCTGGCATCTGTTGCAGCCTGCATGATCAAGGGGATCGAGCGTGTCCTGCCCCTCCTCGATTTCTCTCTCGATGGCATCGAGGGGATGCTTCATGCGGTTCGGCAGGATGATCCGCCACGTATCGTCTGCATCGACTATGAACTCGTGGTCGATACCGAAGAGAGCGACCAGCGGCTCGAACTCCTGCACAAGAACGTCCGCAAATACGGCACGATCTCCAACACCGTGGCTCTCGCGACCCGCCTTGATGGCGTCATCCGGAGGGCCTCATGAGGAGCCTTCACAGCGAAACGCATCTCGTTTCCCGGATTGGATGGCTGCGAGCCGCCGTTCTCGGCGCCAATGACGGCATCGTGTCGACCGCAAGCCTGATCGTCGGGGTGGCAGCCTCTGCGGCGGGGAGTTCCGAGATCCTGATCGCCGGCATCGCCGGACTGGTTGCCGGGGCCATGTCTATGGCGGCGGGCGAATATGTTTCGGTGAGCTCCCAGGCGGACACCGAACAGGCCGATCTCACCCGCGAACGGCTGGAGCTTGAAAGCCAACCCGATCTGGAGCGCGAAGAACTTGCACAGCTATATGTCAAGCGCGGTGTCGATATCGATCTGGCCAGAAGGGTGGCCGAGCAATTGATGCAGAAGGATGCGCTCGAAGCGCATGCCCGCGAAGAACTCGGCATTTCCGAGATCACCACCGCCCGACCGATCGTGGCTGCTCTGACATCGGCGCTGACCTTTGCTGTCGGTGCCATGATGCCGCTTGCCATGGTGTGGCTGGCGCCCGCAGACCAGCTTGTATGGCTCGTCTCGGCCGCGTCGCTGCTGTTTCTCGCACTGCTTGGAGCCATCGGCGCAAAGGCTGGCGGGGCAGATGTGCTAAAAGCCACAATCCGCGTCACCTTCTGGGGTGCCTTTGCCATGGCGCTGACGGCAGGCATTGGCGCGCTGGTCGGAACCGCCTTCTAGGTGGTGCGTAACGCTTAGATGCGATGCCTCCGTGTGGATCCCACACCGGCAACAGGACCGTTAGTCGCCGATCGCGAGGGAGTGAGATCATGACCTATACACTCGATAAGACAATCGAAGGCATGCCATTTGACGCTGTGGTCGCGGCCACCAAGGACGCCCTTTCGACGAAGGGGTTCGGTGTGCTGACCGAAATTGATGTACGAGCGACCATGAAGAAGAAGCTCGACGTCAATGTGGCTGACTATCTCATTCTCGGTAACTGCAATCCGAAAATGGCGCTCGAGGCGATGAAGATGAACCCAGGGTCGGTGCCATGCTGCCCTGCAATGTGATCGTGCGATCGCTGGAGGACGGGACCATCATGGTCAGCGCCATCGATCCCGTCGCCTCGATGCAGGCGATCGATAACCCGCATCTCAAGACAGTCGCCGGACAGGTGCGGTCTCTCCTGCAAGACGCCGTCGCCGCAATCTGAGGCACCGGTTCCCGGGCTCTGCCGCAGGCTCACTGAACGGTTCAGGATTGCGCTCGGCCTGCGGCGGCGTCTTAGATCGCGCAGATCTCAGGTCTCGAGGGCGCGCCTGATCTTGCTGCGGACGATGGCGCGGCGGGTCTTGTCGTCTGCAGCCATGCGAAGCTTAGCCTGGAGATCCTGGATCAGGCCCTGATAGTCTTTGTTCCAGTCGCGATGACCCGCCTGCGCAGGATCCATGCGAGGCGGTGGTAGGAAGGTCGAGATATCGACAGGGCCATCGGCTTCGAGACGAATGGCCGAGTCGATGTGTAGGATGAATATCCGTTCCTCCCCAACAACAGCGGCGACCCGTGCCTTCATGGCGGCCAGTGCCTGATCTTCACCATGCACCAGGAAAACTGCCTGGCGGATCGGCTTTCGAGAAGAGAGCCAGTCCGCCAGCTCGGCTCCATCGGCATGTCCGCTGTAAACATCGATCGAGCGGATCCTCGCCCTGACAGCAATCTCGTCGCCCTGGATTTTCGCGGACGCTGCACCGTCCTGGAGTATCCGCCCGAGCGTTCCCGCAGCCTAGAAGCCGACGAGAAGCACTGTCCCCTCCTCGCGCCACAACCAGTTCTTCAAACGGTGTCGGATGCGCCCTGCCTCGCACATGCCGCTTGCTGCGATCACGATGTGAAAGCCCTTCACGAAGTCCAGCGCCTTGGATTGCTCAACGCTTTCGGTGAAGCGTACAAAGCGCGAGCGGATCGCGCGCTCCAGAAGGTCGCCATTGTCCAATTCGCCGGAATGAGACTTGAAGATCTCGGTCGCCCTTGTTGCCAGCGGAGAGTCGATGATGACAGGGCATTCGGGGATCTTCTTCTGCTCTATGAGGAAGACGAGATCGGCGAGAAGCTCCTGAGTTCTCTCGACGGCGAAGGAGGGAATGATCAGAGCCCCGTCCTGATGCCGGGCGGCGGCGTTTACCTCAGCCTGCAAGATCCGTCTGCGCATCTCATCGGTCGTGTCGATGCGGTCCCGGTCGCCATAGGTGCTCTCGCAAACCACATAATTCCAGCCCTGAGGATCGGCAAGCCGCCGGGGCACCAACTGGCATGCCTCGGGGTCCACGGCCGGATCGCCAGTATCCTCGCCGCGATGGAAGCAGCAACGATCCTGGAGAAGCAGTTCGAGGCGCTGAAGCAGCACGACTATCTGGAGAAGCGGCGGGCCGGCGAGCTTGACAGTGCGCAGGAACGCCAAAAGCTCCTCGACGCGTATGCGGAGGAGCTTTCAGTTAAAGTCTTGATGGTCTTGATCTGGTTGCGGGGGCAGGATTTGAACCTGCGGCCTTCAGGTTATGAGCCTGACGAGCTACCGGGCTGCTCCACCCCGCGTCCAGCGCATTCGGCAAGGCCGAATGTCGCGGTTACGTCGTTGCTTTAGCGACGACGGATCTTTGCCGGAGTAAATTGCGGAGCAATTTATCTCCTGTAAGGGACGCGCTTGGCGTTTTCCTTAAGTTTTGTCTTAAACTGCAAAAGGCCGCTTTTGGCGGCCCTTTTTTGTCGGCTGGGCCGAGGGATGTGATGAGAAGATTTTGATGCGTTTTGCAGACCTGGCAGCGACCTACTCTCCCGCGTCTTGAGACGAAGTACCATTGGCGCTGGGGCGTTTCACGGCCGTGTTCGGAATGGGAACGGGTGCAGCCGCCCCGCGATAACCACCAGGTCGGCAAAACGCAACATTGTTCATGTTTTCACATGAACGTTGTTTTCGAGAAGCTGGGAAGCTTGCGCTTCGTTTTAATTTACACGTCGTTTCCGTGACTTATCCGTATGTTGCCTTGCTCGAGGTTGAGCGTGGCGCCCATACAGGACGCTAGTCCGTCGCCAATCGTTTGGCGCGCCGTCTGCAGCGTAGTGGCCGAAGGCCACGTCAGCGTGAAGACAGAACAGATCATCAAGCTTTGCTTGATGAGCATGAACAATGGGAACGAAGAAGTCGATCGAGCTATTAGTAACGGTAAGCTTCACACATTGCTGTGCTTCCACACCCGTCCTATCAACGTGGTCGTCTTCCACGGCTCTGATAGGGAACACTCGTTTTCAGGTTGGTTTCCCGCTTAGATGCCTTCAGCGGTTATCCATTCCGTATATAGCTACTCTGCTATGCCCTTGGCAGGACAACAGATCCACCAGAGATACGTCCATCCCGGTCCTCTCGTACTAGGGACAGATCCTGTCAATATTCCTACACCCACGGCAGATAGGGACCGAACTGTCTCACGACGTTCTGAACCCAACTCACGTACCGCTTTAAATGGCGAACAGCCATACCCTTGGGACCTGCTCCAGCCCCAGGATGCGATGAGTCGACATCGAGGTGCCAAACAACCCCGTCGATATGGACTCTTGGGGGTCATCAGCCTGTTATCCCCGGCGTACCTTTTATCCGTTGAGCGATGGCCCTTCCACACGGGACCACCGGATCACTATGACCGACTTTCGTCTCTGCTCGACTTGTCAGTCTCGCAGTCAGGCTAGCTTATGCCATTGCACTCGACGACCGATTTCCGACCGGTCTGAGCTAACCATCGCGCGCCTCCGTTACTCTTTCGGAGGCGACCGCCCCAGTCAAACTACCCACCATACACTGTCCCGGATCCGGATAACGGACCGCGGTTAGACATCCACGAAGATAAGGGTGGTATTTCAAGGATGGCTCCACAGAAACTGGCGTCCCTGCTTCAAAGCCTACCACCTATCCTACACATGCCTTGGCGAATGCCAGTGTAAAGCTATAGTAAAGGTGCACGGGGTCTTTCCGTCTGACCGCAGGAACCCCGCATCTTCACGGGGAATTCAATTTCACTGAGTCTATGTTGGAGACAGCGGGGAAGTCGTTACGCCATTCGTGCAGGTCGGAACTTACCCGACAAGGAATTTCGCTACCTTAGGACCGTTATAGTTACGGCCGCCGTTTACTGGGGCTTCAGTTCAGAGCTTGCACCCCTCCCTTTAACCTTCCAGCACCGGGCAGGCGTCAGACCCTATACGTCGTATTGCTACTTCGCAGAGCCCTGTGTTTTTGATAAACAGTCGCTACCCCCTGGTCTGTGCCACCCCATCATACTTGCGTACAAAAGGGTCACGCTTCTTCCGAAGTTACGCGTGCAATTTGCCGAGTTCCTTCAACATAGTTCTCTCAAGCGCCTTGGTATACTCTACCTGACCACCTGTGTCGGTTTCGGGTACGGTCTATACGGTGGAGCTATTTCCTGGAACCTCTTCGCCGCCCAACCAATCCAATAAGGTTGAACAACACACGAGATCCGTCACTACCACCAGGCCCACGAATATTAACGTGGTTCCCATCGACTACGCGTGTCCGCCTCGTCTTAGGGGCCGGCTAACCCTGCTCAGATTAACTTTAAGCAGGAACCCTTGGTCTTTCGGCGAGGGAGTCTCTCACTCCCTTTATCGTTACTCATGTCAACATTCGCACTTCCGATATCTCCAGCAGCCCTCACGGGTCCGCCTTCACAGACTTACGGAACGCTCCGCTACCACTTGCGATTACTCGCAAATCCTCAGCTTCGGTGCATGGCTTTAGCCCCGTTACATTTTCGGCGCAAAGACCCTTATTTAGACCAGTGAGCTGTTACGCTTTCTTTAAATGATGGCTGCTTCTAAGCCAACATCCTGGTTGTTTTGGGATCCTCACATCCTTTCCCACTTAGCCATGACTTGGGGACCTTAGCTGGAGGTCAGGGTTGTTGCCCTTTTCACGACGGACGTTAGCACCCGCCGTGTGTCTGCCGACTAGTACTCCTCGGTATTCGGAGTTTGGTTAGGATCAGTAAGACGGTGAGTCCCCATAGCCCATCCAGTGCTCTACCCCCGAGGGTATTCGGTCGACGCTCTACCTAAATAGATTTCGCGGAGAACCAGCTATTTCCGAGTTTGATTGGCCTTTCACCCCTAGCCACAAGTCATCCCGAACTATTGCAACAGTTATGGGTTCGGCCCTCCAGTTGGTGTTACCCAACCTTCAGCCTGCTCATGGCTAGATCACTCGGTTTCGGGTCTAATGCAACTAACTCAATCGCCCTGTTCAGACTCGCTTTCGCTGCGCCTACACCTACCGGCTTAAGCTTGCTAGTTACACTAAGTCGTTGACCCATTATACAAAAGGTACGCCGTCACCCTTGCGGGCTCCGACTGTTTGTAGGCATCCGGTTTCAGGTTCTATTTCACTCCCCTCGTCGGGGTGCTTTTCACCTTTCCCTCACGGTACTTGTTCGCTATCGGTCATGCACGAGTACTTAGGCTTGGAGAGTGGTCTCCCCATGTTCAGACAGGATTTCACGTGTCCCGCCCTACTCAAGGACAATGACTGTTCTACGCGTAAGGGGCTATCACCCTCTATGGCCGACTTTTCCAAATCGTTCCGCTTTATTCATCATTGCCACTGGCCTGGTCCGCGTTCGCTCGCCACTA